>NZ_JBIWLG010000002.1:0-1066815 GCF_044766085.1 Streptomyces sp. NPDC102360
CCCGCGAACACCCCATCCGTGTCCAGCAACTCCACCGCCATCCCCGCCCACTGCGAACCCTGACCAGGGAAAACAAACACACGACGACCGGAAGGTTCCGCCGTTCCCGTGACCGCGCCGGGCGCCGACCTGTCGTCGGCGACGGCGCGCAGCGCTGACGCCAGCTCGACGGGGTCGTGCCCCACGGCCACCGCACGGTGGTCGAAGACCGCCCGTGACACCGTCAGCGCGTGGCCGGCAGCCTCCAAGGGCAGACCGTCGTCCACCGCCGCGGCCAGTCGGGCGGCTAGCTCGCGCAACGCCGGCCCGGTCTTCGCGGACAGCACCAGGGGCAGTGTGGACGCCTCCCGCCCGGCGGTCGCGTCGGTCTCGGCGAACTCCACGGCACCCGGGGCCTGTTCGAGGATCACGTGGGCGTTGGTGCCGCTGATCCCGAAGGAGGAGATACCGGCCCGGCGCGGCCGGCCGGTCTCCGGCCACGGCCGCTGCTCGGTCAGCAACTCCACCGCACCGGCCGACCAGTCCACGTGCGTCGAGGGGGCCTCGACATGCAGGGTGCGCGGCAGCACACCGTGCCGCATCGCCTGGACCATCTTGATCACACCGGCCACACCGGCCGCGGACTGCGTGTGTCCGATGTTGGACTTCACCGAGCCGAGCCAGAGCGGCCGGCCCTCGGGACGGTTCTGCCCGTACGTGGCCAGCAGCGCGCCCGCTTCGATGGGGTCGCCGAGCCGGGTGCCGGTGCCGTGCGCCTCGACGGCGTCCACGTCCGCGGCGGCGAGGCCCGCATCGGCCAGCGTCTGCTGGATGACCCGCTGCTGGGCGGTACCGCTGGGAGCGGTCAGGCCGTTGCTCGCACCGTCCTGGTTGATCGCGGAGCCGCGGACGACCGCGAGCACCCGGTGGCCGCGCCTGCGGGCCTCCGAGAGCCGCTCGACGAGCAGCACGCCGACGCCCTCCGACCAGCCTGTGCCGTCGGCCGCGTCGGAGAAGGACTTGCAGCGTCCGTCCGCCGACAGCGCCCGCTGGCGGGTGAGTTCGACGAAGATGCCGGGCGTCGACATGACGGTCACGCCACCCGCGACGGCCATCGTGCACTCACCCTCCCGGATCGACCGGCAGGCCATGTGGAGGGCCACCAGCGACGCGGAGCACGCGGTGTCGACGGTGATCGCGGGGCCTTCAAGACCGAAGGTGTACGCGACCCGGCCCGAGGCGACGCTCGGCGTGCTGCCGGTCATCAGGTAGCCCTCGGTGGCCTGCGTGCCTTCGTCGAGACGGGGCCCGTAGTCCTGGAACGTGGTGCCGACGAACACGCCGGTGCGGCTGCCGGCCAGCGACTTCGGGTCGATCCCGGCCCGCTCGAAGACCTCCCACGATGCCTCCAGGAACAGCCGCTGCTGCGGGTCCATCGCCAGCGCCTCGCGCGGATTGACGCCGAAGAACTCGGCATCGAAGCCGGTCGCGTCGAGGAAGCCGCCCTCACGCACGTAGTGCTTGCCCGGGGTGTTGCCCTCGGGGTCGTACAGCTCCTCCAGGTCCCAGCCGCGGTCGATGGGGAAGGCGCCGACCAGGTCGGCACCGTCCGCGACGGCTCGCCACAGCTGCTCGGGGGTGTCGACACCGCCGGGGAAGCGGCAGCTCATCGCCACGATCGCGATGGGGTCGTCGTCCTCGTCCGGGACATCGGCGAGCTGTCGGGGCTGAAAGGCCGGGTCGGCCGGCTCCCGGTCGTCTGCGGGCGCTCTGCCCGTACGCTCCCACAGGTGGCGTACGACGGCGTCCGGGGTCGGGTGGTCGTAGACCAGGGTTGTCGGCAGGGCGAGACCGGTCCCGGTCACCAGGAGGTTGCGCAGCTCCACGGTCATGAGGGAGTCGAAGCCCAGGTCCTTGAAGCTGCGTGCCATGTCGACTCCCGCCGCCGAGCCGTACTCCAAGACGGCGGCGACGTGACCGCGGACCAGCTCCGTCAGCGCGGCGAGTGCCTCGGCCTCCGTCAGACCGGCCGTCAGTGAGGCCGCGGCGGACGTCTCGGTCCGCACCGCCGGCCGGTGGGCGGCCGGGAGGAACGCGGAGAGGGGGGTGGGGCGCCGTTCGGCGACGGGGGAGAATCCGCGGAGCACTGTCGGGACGGTCTCCGGTCTCTGCGCGCCGGAGAGCGCGCCGCGGTCCGGGCACACTGCCACCACTAGGGCGGCGGGGACGCGCGGGGCAAGGTCGAGCAGGGACAGTCCTTCCGCGACGGGCAGCGGGAGCACGCCAGCGGGGGCATCGGCGCCGTCCCCTTCCCACGGCCCCCAGACCACGGCCTGCGCGGCGCCACCCGAGGCCTGACGGCGCGTGGCGAGGGCGTGGGCGAACGCGCCGGCGGCGCAGTCGGCCCCGTCGGGCCCGCCCAGGACCGTATCGGCCGAGGTGAGCAGGACGAACGCGGACAGGGAGCGGTCCCGGGTCAGTTCGTCGAGGTGTACGGCGGCGGCCGTGCGTGCCCGCACATCCGCCTCGGGGCCAGCCGCGGCCACATCATGCACCACCGCCGTCAGGGGACGGTCCGCCGGGATCTCCGCGAGGAGGCGGGACAGGGCGTGCCGGTCCCCGAGGTCGCACGGGGCGGGTACGGCCTGCGCGCCGAGTGCGCAGAGACCGTCCACGGTCTCCGCGCTCCAGGTACCGGCGAGGACCAGGTGGCGCACCTTGTGCTCGGTCACGAGGTACCGGGCCAGGGCCGCGGACCGGCCGTCGGCCGAGCCGGTGACCAGGACGCTGCCGCCGGTCTCCCACACGGGGACGGAGGCGGCCGGCGGCAGGGCGCGCACCAGCCGCGGTGCGACGATCCGTCCGCCGCGCAGCGCCAGTTCCGCCTCGTCGCTGCCGAGGACCGACGGCACGGCCTGGAGGGAGTCCCCGGCCGCGCCGAGGTCGAGCAGCCCGATCCGTCCCGGGTGGGCGTGCTGGAGCGAGCGCACCAAGCCGCATACGGCGCCGGAGACGGGATCGGGCAGGAGTCCGTCGTCGCCCGTGGTTACGGCGGACCGGGTGACCACGACGAGCCGGGCCGCCGAGGACCGCTCGTCGGCGAGCCAGCTGGCCACCGCTTCGCCCGTCCGCGCCGCGGCGGCGGCCACGGCGTCGGCCACGGCGGCCCCGGTGGCGTCACCGGTGTCGTCGGGGCAAGTCAGCAGGACGATGTCCGGTGCCTGGCCGTCGGCGGTGACGCAGTTGAGCAGGCTCTGCATGTCTGGCAGGTGGGTGACGCCGCTGTGCCCGATCGTCAGCGCCAGCGAGAGGCCGAAGGTATCGGGGCCGACCAGGGCGACCCTGCTCTGTGCGGCCTGCCGCGGGACGGGGACGGGGTGCCAGTCGAGGCGGTACAGCGCGTCCCGGGCGGCGGTGCGGGCGGCGCGGACCTGCCGATCGGTGACCGGTCGCAAGGTGAGGGAGCCGATCCGGGCGACCGGCTCGTCGGCGCCATCGGTGAAGGTCAGGGCGTAGGTGGCGTCACCGGCCGGGATGATCCGTACGCGCAGGGCTGTCGCACCGGTGGCGCGCACTTCGAAGTCCTGCCAGTGGGCTGCCAATTCGCCCGTCGGGGCGACCAGGCGCAGGGCGCGGTCGACGAAGGCGGGGTGCAGGGCGTAGCGGGCGGCGTCCTCGTGTTCCTGCTCGGTGAGTTCGATCTCCGCGAGGAACTCGGCGCCGATCGACCAGGCCGCACGGACGCCGTCGGGCGCGGGAAGCCGATGGGCGTCGTCGAGCGGTACAGCCGTGTCGTTCGCCGATGGGCCCGACGGAAAGGAACTCTGAAGAATCGATCCCTCGACGAGGGTGCCGTCGGCATGCCGGGTCCAGACGGTTCCCGGGAGCTCGTCGTCGGGACGGGTATGCACGGTGACCCGGCGTGCGCCGGCCTCGTCGGGCGCGGCGACGACGACCTGGACACGGAACGCGCTGTCCCGCGGCAGCGCCGGCGGGGTGTCGACGGTCAGTTCTCCGACCCGGCCCGCTCCCACGGCGGCACCGGCCTGTCGGACCAGTTCGGCGAGTGCCGCGGCGGACAGCAGTCCGGTCTCCTCCCAGCCGGGGGCCTCAGCCGTCAGCCGCCCCGTCAGCAGGACACGGTCGGAGCCGGCGTCGTCCACCACCGCGCCGAGCAGCGGGTGGTGCAGTGCGGCGAGTCCGGCCGCAGCCACGTCCGCACGGCCGACACGGCCGGCCTCGCGGAGCCAGTACCGCTCGCGTTGGAAGGCGTAGGTCGGGAGGGGAACTCGGCGCGCGACGGCGCCCGGACCCGTGATGACCCGCTCCCAGGCCACGGTCGCGGCGCCGGCCGTGTGGAGTTCGGCGACCGCCGCGAGCAGCGTGCGCGGTTCCTCCCGGTTCCGGCGGGCGGCCGGCACCAGGAGGGTGTCGGAGATGAGGCAGTCGCGGCCCATCGCCGTGAGTACGGCGTCCGGGCCGATCTCCAGGTAGGAGGTGGCCCCCAGCCGTACCAAGGCGCGCATGCCGGGCAGGAAGAGGACCGCCTCACGGACGTGCCGCACCCAGTGGTCGGGCGTGGCGATCCGCGCCGGGTCGGCGGCCTCGCCGGTCAGGTTGGAGACGAGGGGGATGCGGGGCGGCCGGTAGCCGATGCTCTCCGCGATCTCGCGGAACTCGGCGAGCATCGGGTCCATGAGCGGCGAGTGAAAGGCGTGGCTGACCTGGAGGCGCTTGGTCTTCCGGCCCCGCTGCCCCCAGTACTCCGCTACGGCGAGGACGGCGTCGGTCTCTCCGGCCACGACGGTCGAAGCGGGTCCGTTGACGGCGGCCACGGAGACGAGCCGGGCGTCGCCCAGGGAGCTTCGCACCTCCTCCTCCGATGCCTGCACGGACACCATCGCGCCGCCCTCGGGCAGCGCCTGCATGAGCCGGCCGCGGGCCGCCACGAGCCGGGCGGCGTCGGGGAGCGTCAGCACCCCGGCGACATGTGCGGCGGCCAGCTCTCCAATGGAGTGGCCGAGCAGCAGATCGGGGGTGACGCCCCAGTGCTCCAGCAGCCGGAAGAGGGCGACCTCGTGGGCGAAGAGCGCGGGCTGTGTGTACACGGTGCGATCGAGGAGGCCCGCGTCGTCCTGGGCGGTGGAGTGGACCAGCTCGCGCAGAGAGCGGTCGAGCAGCGGATCGAACTGCGCGCACACCTCGTCGAAGGCCGCGGCGAACACCGGTTGTGAGGCGTGGAGTTCACGTCCCATTCCGGGTCGCTGGCTGCCTTGTCCGGTGAACAGGAACGCGAGCCTGCCGTTCCTCTCTCCGGTACCGGCGCCGACCTTTCTGGCCACGCCACGGACAAGGTGCTTGGCCGGGCGCCCCTCGGCCAGGTCGGTCAGCCCAGCCTCCAGGTCCGCCTGGTCGGTGGCGAGCAGTACGGCCCGGTGCTCGAAGTGGGTTCGGCTCACGGCCAGGGAGTGGGCGAGGTCGGCCACAGACGGCACGAGGGGCTCGGCGAGGGCCATGCGCAGCAGCTCCGCCTGGCCGCGCAACGCGGCTTCGGTCCTGCCGGAGACGAGGAACGGCAGCAGTTCGCCCGTGGGGATTCCACTCTCGACCTCCGGGTCGGGGTCGGGCCAACTGGACAGCACAACGTGGCAGTTGGTACCGCCCATGCCGAAGGAGCTCACGCCGGCGATCACGGTGCAGCCGTCGCGGTCCAGGGGCGTCGGGGCGGTGACGACGGCGATGCGGAGCTCGTCGAACGGGATCCGCGGGTTGGGCGTCTCGTGGTTGAGGCTCGGGACGAGTTCACCCTCGCGCAGGCACAGTACCGTCTTGATGAGTCCGGCGACGCCCGCAGCGCCTTCGAGGTGCCCGATGTTGGTCTTGACCGAGCCCACCCGCAGCGGCTCGCTGGCCGGCCGGCCAGCTCCCAGCACCGTGCCCAGGGCCTTGGCCTCGACCGGGTCGCCGACCGGCGTCCCGGTCCCGTGCAACTCGACGAAGGAGGCCTCGGTGGGGTCGGTGTCCGCCCGGGCGTAAGCGAGGCGCAGAACGTCCTCCTGCGCCTCGGGGCGCGGCGCCGTCAGGGTCAGACCGCCGCCGTCGTTGTTGACGGCGCCGCCGCGGATGACAGCGTGCACTCGGTCGCCGTCGTTAATCGCCCGGGCCAGCGGCTTGAGGACGACCAGGCCGCCGCCCTCGCCGCGTACGTAACCGTTGGCGCGTGCGTCGAAGGTGTACGCCCGGCCGTCCGGGGACAGCGCGCCGAACTCCTCGGCCAGGGTGAAGCCCTCCGGCGTGAGATTGAGGCTCACGCCGCCCGCGAGGGCGACGGTTGCCTGCCCGCTCAGCAGGCTCTCGCAGGCGCTGTGCACGGCGACGAGCGACGAGGACTGGCCCGTGTCCACCACCACGCTCGGGCCGCGGAGGCCGAGGGTGTACGAGATCCGGTTGGCGATGATGCCGCGGCTGAGTCCCGTGATGCTGGAGTGGTTGATGTTCTCCGCGCCCCGCTCGTGCGCGAGCTTGGCGTAGTCGTCCCAGATGGCGCCCAGGTAGACGGCGGTACGACTGTCCGTCAGCGCGGCCGGGACGATGCCCGCGTCCTCCAGGGCCTCCCAGGCCAGCTCCAGTGCGAGCCGCTGCTGCGGGTCCATGCCCGCCGCCTCGCGCGGCGAGATCCCGAAAAACTCAGGGTCGAAACGGTCCACCCGGCTGAGGTACCCGGCCGGCACCCTGCCCTCCGCGGCGAGGTCCGAGCGCTCCCCCGGCGGCTGGGAGAGCGCCTCCCGGCCCTCCTTCAGGAGCTGCCAGAAGGAGTCGATGTCCGGCGCGCCCGGAAAGCGGCAGGACATTCCGACAATGGCTATGCCGTCGACGGGAACGCCCTGCTGCTCGGCTGTTCCGCCCCCGGATTCGATGGGCATTTTCTTCCTTCCGGATGTGGGTTGCGCGACTGGATGGTGGGACGCGACGGAGCCCGGTACACGGACGCGCCGAAGGCGCCCCGTGTACCGCGGAGAAGGTGGACGCATGGCGGGGCGGATTCCTGGGCTAGCGATACGTGTAGAAGCCGCGGCCGCTCTTCTTTCCGAGCAGCCCGCACTCGACCATGCGCAGCAACAGCGGCGGCGGGGCGAAGAGGGGCTCCTTGGTCTCCTCGTACATCGCCCTGGCGATGGCGACCGTGGTGTCGAGGCCGATCAGGTCGGCGAGCTTGAGCGGGCCGAGCGGGTGCGAACAGCCCAGCTCCATACCACTGTCGACCACGTCGGCCGTCGCGGTCCCGGTGTCCACCATGCGAATGGCGGAGAGCAGATAGGGGAAAAGCAATGCGTTGACGACGAAACCGGCCCGGTCTGGGGTGTGGATCACGTGCTTGCCGAGCCCGTCCGTGACGAAGGCCTCGGCCCGCCTGACGGCCCGTCCATCGGTGAGCACCGAGCCCACGAGTTCTACCAACGGCAGCACCGGGACGGGGTTGAAGAAGTGGATGCCGAGCACCTGACCGGGACGTCCGGTGACCCGGGCGAGCCGGGCGACGGACAGCGACGAGGTGTTGGTGGCAAGGATCGCCTCAGGGTCCTCGACGACCTTGTCGAGGGTGCTGAATATCTCGTGCTTGACCGTCTCCTCCTCGGCGACGGACTCCACCACCAGCTGCCGGTCCGCGAGGTCGGCGAGGTCCGTGGTGAACGTGATCCGGGCGAGCGCGGAGTCCCGCGCATCCTCGTCGATCTTCCCCTTGGCCAGGGCCCGGTCGAGCGAGGTCGTGATCCGCCGGAGCCCAGCGGCGGCGGAGTCCTGGGAGCGGACCGCGAGCCGCACGTCGTGTCCAGCCCTGGCGCACAGCTCGCCGATCCCGGCGCCCATGGTGCCGGCGCCGACGACTCCCACACGTTCCACGCCGCCAGCCTCCGCCGCCCCGTCCACGCGCTCCGTGGTCGCGGTGCTCATGCGGTGACCGCCCAACGCAGCAGGGTGGTGCCCATCGCCATGCCGCCGCCGAACCCGGCCATCAGGACCAGGTCGCCGTCACGCAGCGCGCCCGACCGATTCGCGTCGTCGAGGGCGACCGGCACCGACGCGCTGCCGACGTTGCCGTACCGCTCCAGGGTGCGGTGGGTGTGGGCGCCCTGGAGGCCGGTGGTCGCGACCAGGTCGGTCAGCATGACCCCGTTGGCCTGGTGCGGCACGAAGTGGTGTACGTCGGCCATCTCGAAGCCGACCCGGTCGACGAGCCCGCGCAGCGCCCCCGGCACGTTGTCGGCCACGAAGTCCCGTACGCCGCGGCCGTTCATCTTGAAGTGGTGGCCGCCGCCGGCGACCGTCTCCGCCGAGGCCGGCTGCCGGCTGCCGCCCGCCTCGACCCGGATGAGGGCGTGGGCGTCACCGCGCGTCGTGAGCTCGGTGTCCAGGATCCCGTACGGCTGCGGCACGCGCCCGACCACGGCCGCGCCCGCGCCGTCCGCGAACAGCACGGCGGTGCGGCGGTCGGCGAGGTCGAGAATCCGGGAGTACGTGTCCGCCGCCACCACCAGCACGATGGCGTCGGGCTTCAGCTGGACCAGGCCCCGGGCCATCTCCAGGGCGAAGACGAAGCCGCTGCACACGACGTTGACGTCGAAGCAGGCGGCGTCGTACGTGCCCAGCAGGTCCTGTACCAGGGCCGACGTGGGCGGCTGGGGGTAGTCGCCCGTGGAGGTGGAGACGATGAGGTGGTCGACCCGTTCCGGTGGCACGCCGGCCTGGTCGAGAGCCCTGCGCGCGGCGTGGGCAGCGAGGTCCGAGGTGGCCTCGTCCGGCGCGGCGTACCGCCGGGAGGTGATCTGCGTCTTGCGCTCGATCCACTCGGCTGTCACGCCCGCCCGGAGTGCGACCTCTTGGTTGCTGATGACGTCCTTGGGCAGGTAGGAGCCGGTGCCCAGGATGCCGACGGCGGTCTGTGCCATGTCTGCTCCTTCGCTTCGCTGGTGTGGCCGCTCAGCCGGCGAGGGCCGGTGCGGGTGCGTCGTCGACGGTGCGGAAGGGGTTCAGGCGCTGGGCGCCGATGCGTTCGCGTAGGGCGGGATCGGTGACGCCGAGCCCGTTCCTGGGCGCGAGCCCGAGGATGCCGACCTTGCCGGTGTGCCGGTTGGTCTGGACGAGGCGGGCCGCCTCGGCGACGTCCTCGAGGGGGTGGACCTCGGAGAGCACCGGGACGAGCATGCCGAGCTGGAAGAGCCGGTTGCACTCCCACTGCTCCTGAAGGTTGGCCGCGTGGCTGCCGATGATCCGCTTGAGGTTCATCCACAGGTAGCGGTTGTCGAACTGGTGCTGGTAACCGGTACTCGACCCGCAGGTGACCACGGAGCCGCCGCGGCGGACCACGAACACGGATATGCCGAAGGTCGCCTGGCCGATGAAGTCGAAGACCACGTGCGGGTCCTCGCCGACCTCCTTCCGGATGATGCGGCCCAGGCGCTTGCCCAGCTCCACGGTCCGCTCGGGGGTCAGCGGCCCGCTGCTGTCGAGGCCGATGTCGGCACGGTTGATGACCACGTCGCAGCCGAGTTCTCGCAGCAGCCGGGCCTTGGCATCGGAGCTGACGACGCCGATCGGGATGCCGCCCGCGTTCTTGACGAGCTGGACCGCGAAGCCGCCCAGGCCGCCGGTGGCACCCCAGATGAGCACGATGTCGCCCTGCTTGATCCGGGCGCCGCGGTCGCTGATCAGCATCCGATAGGAGGTGGCAGCGGTCAGCATGGTGCTGGCTGACTCCTCCCAGGTCAGATGGGTCGGCTTGGAGAGCAGCTGACTCGCCCGAACCACCGTGTAGTGGGCGAGGCCGCCGAAGTTGGTCTCGTAGCCCCAGATCCGCTGCTCGCTGCCGAGCATGCCGTCGGCGTGGGTGGCCGGCTGCTGGTCGTCGACCTGTACGCAGCTGGTGACCACGTGGTCACCGACCTGCCAGCGCCGCACGCCCGCCCCGACCCGGACGATGACGCCGGAGGCGTCGGAGCCGAGCACGTGGTATGGCTGGTCGTGCCGTGCCGCCCAGCCGCCCTGCCGGCCCAGGCGCTCCAGGAAGCCGAAGGTTGACACCGGCTCGAACGTCGCCGACCAGACAGTGTTGTAGTTGATGGAGCTGGCCATGACCGCCACCAGGACCTCGTCCGGAGCCAGTTCGGGCATAGGGACATGTCCGAGCCGCAGGGACTTGCGTACGTCCTTGTCCTCGACGCCGCGGAACATGTCCACGTCCTCGATCCGGGTGTGCGCGGCGAGGTAGGTCTCGGGGAGTTCCGTCCGCTCCATCTGTTCGGGAGTGGCTCCGCTGAGCAGAGCTTCGGCCAATGAGTCCATGACATTCCTTCAGTGATCGGAAGTGCCGGGCAAAGGGAGCGGCGATCGGCTCCGGGCGGACAGGGCAGGCGCCGTGTGTCCGCGCTTCGGTGGGCGGATCGACAAAAGAACGGGGACTCTTCGGTCTCCCGGACACGGCCTGTCGTTTTCTCGCAGGAAGAACGTTACGAAGCGGGACACGGGCCACCAACCCTTATTTGCCCCTACTGCCACCCCAGTTGGTCGCGGAGGGTAAAACCCGGGGCAGGGGTGGACCGGCTGGTCGCGGCCCACAAGCGCTGAGCGCGGCAGGCCGGCTGTACGCCGGCCTGCCGCGCTCAGGGCTGCTCGTCCGTCAGGCGTGCAGGCGCTCCAGTACGCGGCCGAGCCGTTCGGCACCGGCTTCGCCGAGGGCACCTGCGTCGGCACGGGCCGCTGCGACGAGTTCCTCGACGGACAACGCCGGAACCTCGTAGGGGAAGGGGGCGGAGGTGCGCACCACCCATGCGAGCGCGGACTCGGACATCGTCCGCTGCCAGTTCGTCAGCGCTTCGAGTGCGGACAGGGCGTCGGGCACCCGGTCGATGTCGGTGGCGTCCTCGCTGCCCTCCTCCGGTCCCGCCCAGTGCCGGCAGATGACCCAGTAGGACTCGGGGGGCTCGGCGCCGGCTGCGGGCTGGTCCTGGGGAAGCTGGCTGGTCGTGATCGTGCGCTGCGTGACCGCCTCTCGTTGCTGTTCAGTGAAGTGTCGAAGGGGCGGGCGCCGGACGAGAGCTGGAGCGGACGACCCGGAACCGGGAAGCACCGGCCAGTCGTGAACGGCTGCGTGGGCCAGGAGCACGGCGCTCGAGCCGACGACCACCGGATGGCCGACGAGAGCGAGCATCTCCAGGTCGCTCTCGTGATCCCCGTAGGCGAAACAGTCGTCGGGTTCGACGCCGAGGCGTCGGATGGTCTCGCTCACCCCCGCGCGCTTGGCCGCGCCGATCATCGGAAGCCCCACTTCGCCGGTCAGCGACCCGCGGGAGTCGGCGACCAGTTGGGTCGACAGAACGCGGTCCGCCCCGACCTCCCGGGCGATCGGTTCGAGCAGGGCGTCGCACGAACCGGAGACGAGTACCACGCTGTCCCCGGCGGCGCGGTGCCGGTCGAGTGCGCGGCGCACCGCGGGGACGAACGCGTCGGACCGCTGCCGGTAGTCGCGCCACCAGGTCCGGCCCATGGCCAGCAGGTAGGCGTGGGGCACGCCGGCGAACCGCTCGAAATACGTGCGGTTGAGGGTCACGCGGTCGACTCCCGACGCCGCCAGCGCGCTGAAGCGGGCGCGCTCAGCCCGGTACGCGCAGCCGTCGTCGCCTTGCGATCTGAGCCAGTGGCGCAGGAAGTCGAGCATGCTCTTGGTCGTAATCAGGGTCTCGTCGACGTCGAAGAAGGCGGCACGGCGGGGTGACATGGAGCGGTTCCTCTCATGGAACATACCTTTGCGAAGGTATGTTCATCGGACGTGACCCCTGGACAGGGCCGATGGACGCGTAGGCCCCGGCCCCCAAGACGAGCGTCTCGGTCGCTCGGGCTGAACGTGAAAGGGCGCGGGGCGCGCGGGTGGACACGGCCACCCATGGGCGGCCGTGGATGAAGACGGGGCAGGGATGTCAGTGCGCGACAGGGACCCGACGCTGAGCGGGTACCCACGCTCGGGCATATCCAGCCGCTGCCGTGTCGAAGCAGAGCATTGCGTGCGCCGAGGCGGTCCGGATGTCCCGCCATCGCCGCTGAACCGGGTCGCCGCCACGCAGCACGCGCGAACCGCCCGCCGCCATCAGCCGGTCGGAAGAAGCCACGCACCACTCCGTGGCGACGACGGCGTCCCGGATAACCTCGGCCGTCACTCGCGGCTCGATCTCGCCGGTGTCGGCGCGCAGGGACGCCTCGGTCAACAGCAGTCCGGCGGCGCGGAGTTCGGCCGACGTCCGGCTGAGAGCCGCGGCCGTCTGCGGCCTTTCGATCCGGGCCTCCCCTTCCGGATCCCGTGCGGTGCCGATGTCCTGGGCCCAGGCATCGAGCATGCCGCGCGCCGCGCCGAGCACCGGAGCAGCGAACATCAGGGCCGCGACGAGGGGGAAGGGGACGCTGTGACAGCGGGCCCCGTCCGCTGCGGGCGCGGATGAGAGCAGCCGACCCTGAGTGACGGAGTGATACTCCGGTACGAATACCCCGTCGAGCGACACGGCGTTGCTGCCCGTGCCCCGCATACCCAGGGGGTCCCAGGTCTTCTCCACGGCGCAGTGGCGGGCCGGCACCAGGAAGATCCGGACCGTCCGACCCGCCGGCTCCGTCACCCACGCCGAGACGAGTACGAAGTCCGCGTACTCCACCGCGCTCACGTTGGGCCAGCGCCCGGTCAGCAGGTAGCCGTCCGCGAGCAACTCGGCCTCCTGCGTCGGGGCCGCCACGCCCGCCGCGATGAGGACGTCCGGAGAGATGCCCCAAAGCTCCAGCCGTGCCCGCTCCGGAAGGTACGCGGCGAGCCGCCCGTGCGCGGCGAACAGCATGCCGCACCAGGCGGCCGACGCGCAGGACGCGCCCACCTCCTCGACCGCGGCGACCAGTGAGGCGAAGCTCCCCGAAGAGCCTCCGTAGACGGAGGGAACGAAGTGGCGACTGAAGCCCGCCCGCACCAATTCGGACACTACCTCGGGCGCGAGCCTGCCCGCTTTGTCGGCGTAAGCCGCTCCACGCTCCGCCGCGCGTACGACGTCCGTCACGTCGAGCGGAGCGGGGGCCACAGCCGGGACCGCGGTCCGCCGCGTCCTCATCGCGCGTCCGAAGCCCGGAGGGCGACCCGCTCGACGGCCGCGGGTGCCGGCGCGGGTGCCCAGACGACATGGCCCGCGGCAGCGACTCTGCCGTCCTGCACGGCGGACACGTCGAACCGGACGTGGCCCCGGGGCTGTCGGTCGATCACCCGCTGGGCCCTGACGGCGACGGGGGCATCCAATTCGCAGTACGACACGAAGTCGGCGACCGCGCTCGTCATCGCCCACGTTCCCGGGCCGACGGCCGCGCGGCCGGCCTGCCGGAACGCCTCGAGCAGCAGCATGCCCGGCACGTGGTCACTGGGGTGGTCGAAGAACACGGGGTGCGAGGTGTCCACGCGAAGCCACCACAGTCGCGTGTCACTGAACATGGACGCCATCGTGGGGTCCTCGGAGAGCAGCACGTCCGAGACCCGTATCCTGCCCACACGTGCAGGGTGCAACGGCCTCCCGACGACGTCCCGCACCGGTTCGGGCAGCCTGCTCGACGGCTTACGCAGACGTCGGTATACCCGCGGGGCCAGCGCCTGCCAGGAGACGCCGCCCTCGGCGCAGACGACAGTGCCGTCGGTGATCCGCCCGCGCAGGGACAGCACGACGCGGGACGCACTCTGCGGCCTGCGCTCGGTGAGGGTGATGTCGAGCGTGAGGAGGTCGACCCCCGACCCGACCGCACCCGGGGCTCGCACGTTTAGCTCGATCCCCTCGAAGACAAATGGGTGGTCGAGTGGGGTCCCGTAGAACCCGTGCGTCAGATAGATGGCGGCCTGCCTCAACACTTCCATGAAGAAGGCGGGATCGCTCCGAACAGCAGGAACAGGGTGGTAGAGCACATGCCCCCGCGGCCGTTTGACCCGCAGTCGAAATCGGCCGGGCGCGACCTTCACCGCATCGGTCAGCAACACCTCCGACAAGGCGGCTTTGTGGACCATGCGCTGGACGTTACGTGCGCGCAACTCAGGATGTACTGTGCTTCTCTCGGTAGCTCTCGGTATTCCACTGAAGCTCATATCCCCCGACCCCCCTCATTGCAGCACTCAAGGCGTACTTCACGTACGCCTCCGTGCTATGACCGTGAGAAAATATACCTTCGCGAAGGTATTAGCAAGGCCCAGACCAGCCGACGCCTCAGCGCCCGTCCAGCACGCGCGATATGTACGGAAAGGCTTGACCTCTCGAATGTCTCTCACGTCACCCTCGTCACCCTCCGGCTCCGGCGAACCCCGAGCCCTCAAGCAGGACCGGGCCTACCGCACCCGCCGCCATGTGCTTCGTGCCGCAGCCGAGATGTTCGCAGAGCACGGTTACACGAACACATCCATCACCGGCATCGCGGAACACATCGGCATGACCAAGGGAGCCGTGTACTTCCACTACAAGAACAAGGACGCGATGGCGGCCGAAGTCGTGCAGGACTCCTATCGGATCTGGAGCGCCCTGACGGAGGAGGTCACTGCGGAGAGCCGTGATCCGGCCGCCTCGATCATGACCTTGCTCGACCGGACCGTACAGTCCTTCCTGGACGATGCCATCGTCCAGGCGGGATCCCGGCTGCAGGCCGAACGCTCCCTGATCGACGCCCGGCTCCCCGAGCCGTACGTCGGCTGGACGAACCGGCTGACCCAACTGTTCGCCCAGGCGGAGGAGGCAGGCGACCTCAGGCCGGGCGTCACCCCTCACGCCGCGGCCACCGTCGTCGTCGCCGCGGTGTTCGGGGTACAGCACATCTCCGACGTCCTGCACCAGCGCCGGGACCTGCCGGATCGGTGGGACGAGGTCCGCACAGTGCTCGTGGAGACACTCCTGACCGCTCAGTGACCGAGCCCTCGCCCACCCCGGCCCGGAGGCGCCACGGCGGAACCTCCGGGTCGGCCGCGACCCGCCCGCCGAGGCGATGGAACTCTGTCCCGCTCGGAAATGTGATTCCGGCTCTGGCCTGCAGCTTCCCCCCTGCTGCGTCGGGACGCCGTCAAGGACGCGGAACTGCTCGTGCTCCGCCACGAGAATGTGGTGCTGCGCAGCTGGCAGCGGAGGCGCACCGTCCGCTGCTGTGGCCGCCGACGGGGATCAGACCTCGCCGACTAGGCACAGCCGCACCCGGGTTCACTCCGCTCGCGTGAAGCCACAGGCTGCACCCCGCCCGCTCCCCTTACCCATTGCCTTCGCGGGTGTTGTCGGCCAGGGCGTGCTGGGTGAGGGAGCGGTGCCAGCGCGCTTCGAGGCCCTTGAGGAGGCGGGCGTCGACGCTGTCGGCGACGTGGGCGTAGACGTCGTCGATGCCTTTGAGGGTGTGGCCGAGGCGGCGGGCCTGGGCGACGTCGGGGATGTTGTCCTCGATGAGCCAGGTTTTGTGGGTGTGGCGGAGGTTGTGGAAGGTGAGGCCAGGTTTGAGTGGGGGCCAGGTGGTGGCGTCGGGCAGGGTGGTGCCGCGGGTGGCGGGGGCCCAGAGGCGGCGGGAGAAGGTGGAGCGGCGGATGTTGTTGCCGCGGGGGCTGGTGAAGAGGTGGTCGTGGGTGTGGCGCAGCTGGTCTTGCTGGAGAAGGGTGTTGAGGAATGGGGGGAGGGTGACGGTGCGGACGGAGGCGGCGGTTTTGGGCGGGCCGTAGGAGTGGTGGCCGTCGACTTCGAGGAGGTTGCCCATGTCGCGGTGGATGGTGAGGGTGGCGGCGGTGTGGTTGTGGGCGGTGCGGCGTAGGGCGGCGAGTTCGCCCCAGCGCATGCCGGTGTAGGCGGCGGTGATGATGAGGAGGCCTTGGGTGGGGCCGGCGAGGTGGGTGATGCGGCGGGCGAGGGTGATGACTTCGTGTTCGGTGGCCCACATCTGGTCTTCGGCTGCGTGGTCGCGTTCGCGGCCGCGGCGGCGTGGGAGGTGGACGGGGTTGGTGGCGAGGTGGCCTTCGATGACGGCTCCGGCGAGGACGAGGGCGAGGAGTTTGCCGATGGAGGTGGTGGTGGCGCGGGCGTAGTGCTGGTTGAGGGATTTGAGCCAGAGGGTGATGTCGCTGGGGGCGATGAGGTGCATGGGCATGGCGCCCCAGCGGGGCAGGATGTGGTTCTTGAGGAGGCTGCGGTAGTGGCTGGCGGTGTTGGGGCCGATGTCGAGGGTGAGCCACCAGCGTTGGACCCAGTCGGTGAGGAGGACTTCGCGGGCCGGCGGGTGGGAGAGCGTGTGGGCGGGCGGCACGAGCATGGGGGCAGGTGCGGGTGGGGTGGGGCGGGCGGGCACGGGAGTCAGGTGTGGGGTGTGGGCGGGGTGCGGGGTGACGTCGATGATCGGTGCGAGGGCCGGGTACTGGGCCGGGGTGGTGTACGTGGCCGGGAGGGTGGGGTGGTGGCTGGTCATGCGGGCAGGCAGGCCGCGGGGCGGGGGCGCCATCAGCGGTGCGGGCGTGGGCAGTTCGGGATGTCGCGGGGGTGGGGCCGTTGCGGGTGCGGGCCCGGGGTCTGATGGATGGGCTGCGGGGGTGAAGGGCGGGGCTGCGGGCGGTGCCGTGGGAGCGGTGAACAGGGCAGCGGGGGCGGTCGCGGACAGCGGGGGCAGCGAGGCACGTACGGGTGAGGCAGGAGCGGGGGCCGGTGTCGGTTCCGCTGCCGGTTGCGGGGGCTGCGCCGTGGGGTGGGGTGTGGCGGGCGGGGTGAGGGTGTCGGCGTGTGCTTGAGCGGCATCCCGGGTGGGGAAGACGCCGTCACAGGCGGCCTTGCCGTCGTCGTTCCAGAAGCGGACGCGGTAGCGGGTGCCGCGTCGTTCGACCCAGGCCATGGGATCACTCCAGTCGTGCAGGTTCGTGTCCGGCGGCGGGTGCCGCCGGACAGCATGGGAGGACAGGGGCTCCCGGCGGTGGGCGCGGGGTTATGTGCGCCCACCGCCGGGCGACCATCCAGGCTCGGTGCGGCCGGTGAGCGGAAGGGCGATGGTGTGTGCGAAGGGTCACCGGGACGGGTCGCGTACGGCTCGGTGGCCGTGGTGGATGAGGTGCTGGAGGTCGGATGCGGAGAAGCGCAGATGCCGGCCGATCCGGGTGTGGTGGATGAGGCCGGCGGCGGCCTTCTTGCGCAGCCAGGACGCCGGGATCTGGAGGAGGTCGGCGGCCTGGTCGGCGGTCAGCAGTCGCAGCGCCTCCGGATCGGCGGGCTCGCCGGGTGCGGGCATTCCGGCGGCGGGTGTCGCGGCGGGTTGGCGTGCGGAGGGGGCCGGTGTGGCCGGGCCGCGGTGGGCGGGTGCGGTGGGGTGCGGGCCGGGGCGGCTGTCGTCGGTGGCCGGGGCCGTGCTGCCGCCGGGCCGGGCGGGAATGTTGCCGGGCGGCGCGGGGCTGCCGCCCGGCAGTGCCAGCACGTCCTCCAGTCCCGGCGGGCGCGCGACCGGCGCCGCTGCGGTACTCGCCACCGTGGTGTGAGGGTGTGTCATGGCCGCTCCCCGTCCGAGGGACCGGCCACCACTGTCCGCGTGCACGGCCCGGTCGTGGGATGTGCCGGCTGCGGGACACTGTCGCGGGCGTGGGTCGGATGCAGGAGGTGGGTGAGGGCGTGGGCGGCCTGGGCGGGGACAACACTGTTGCCCAGCAGGCGGAGGCGGGCGGCCCTGGAGAGGCCGGGGACAGCGGTGACCCACCCCTGGGGCAGCATCATCCACTCCACGAACTCGGCTGCCAGGCGCCGGGTTCCCTCGATCGTGGGGCTGGGGGCGGGGCGGCCGGTGACGTGTTCCCAGCGGCGGACGGCCGGGGCGTACTCGCCCCACCAACTGGTAGGTGAGTGACGGCAGTTCGCAGGTTCATGCCGCCGCGACGTTTCGGGGTCGTACCGGCACCGCCGATGCCGTCCGACGTGGTCGGTGTGGGCAGCAGCCGCCCCGCGGGCGGCACGGCACCGGTCAGGGCGGCAGCCGTGGAGGCCAGAGTGAGGCCGCCATTGCGGTAGCGCTGATTCGGCGACCCTTTCGCTCCGTCGCTGGCCCGCGGGGTGGGCAGCAGGAATTCGACTTCGTCGGCGAGGGTGGGGCCGTGGCCGCCCGCTTTGCGTTTGTCCGGGTGCTGGGAGCCGCCGTTGGTGCCCAGGTTCGCCGTCGGCGTCTTGAGCAACGGTGGCTTCGTGGAGGACGGTGGCTTCGTGGGGTGTCGCGACGAGGATGACTCTCGCGCGCTGATGCGGGGCGCCGACGTCGCTTGCACGGAAGAGCCCCCATGCCGTGTTGTACCGAAGATCGGCCAGCGATCCGAGTACGGCGCCAAGTGCCCGCATTCCAGCACCCGTTCCGGGATCTCCCAGACACCGCGGGCAGGGTTCCACACCGCGAAGGGAGTCGGCTCCGGCTCGGGTGGACAGGATACCGTGCACATTCTCGATCACCACCAATGGTGGACGTAGCTGGTCAATTGCGGTGACGGCGTGGTGCCACAGGCTTGAGCGGGTGCCCTCGGTGAGTCCGGTGCGGGGGCCTGCGACGGACAGCGACTGGCAGGGGAAGCCGGCCGTGAGGACGTCGACGGGCTCGACGCGGGTCCAGTCGATGGTGCGTACGTCGCCGTGGTTCGGGATGCCGGGCATGTGGTGGGCCAGGACCGTGCTCGCGGCCGGGTCCGTCTCGGCGTGCCAGGCGGTCCGGCCGCCGAGGACGGAGAGGACTGCGAGGTCGAGGCCGCCCACTCCGGTGAACAGGCTGCCCAGCGTGAGCGTTTCAGTGGCGGGCATGGGCGGGCCTCCTGGTGCACGTACGCGAGCAGAAGGCCGTGCCCGGCCTGGCCTGTCCGGCGTCGGGGCGGGACGTGTGGCCGGTGTGTGCGCGGCTTGGTTGGCTCGATTCGTCGGCGAGCTTGCGGAGCACGAGGACGTCTTCGTGGGCGATGAGGTGTTGGGGGATGCCCTGGCGGCGTGCGTCGCCCACGTTCTTCATCTGGAAGAAGGAGGGGCGGGCGATGAGGCGGCCGGCGCGGATCCCGGCGAGGAGCGCGACGTTGCGTTCGACGGGGATGAGGCCCGCGGCTTCGCCGGCGGCGAGGGCGGCGGAGGGCAGGTCGATGAGTTCGCCGCGTTCGCGCCAGGGGCGGGTGGTGATGACGGCGTGGCCGCCGGGGCGCAGCATCTGGCGGCACTGGGTGAGGATCTCGGTGAAGGCTTCGATGAGGGCGTCGAGGCCGACGTGGGCGAGGTTGGCGCGGTCGTGGCTGTAGCGGTAGTGCGTCTTGGTGACACCGCGGGTCCCGGACTCGCGGGTGGAGCGGACCTGTCCGTGGACGCTGGGTCCGTACGGGGGTGAGGTGAGCACCAGATCGACGGTGTTGTGGAAGGCGGCGGGGGTGAGGCCGGTGAGGTGGCGGGCGTCGCCGAGGTAGACGGTGCCGGTGGTGGTGCCGCCTTCATGGACGGCGGAGGCGGCGTTCAGGCCGGCGAGGTGGGCCCAGCGGGGTTCGTACTCGACGCCGAGCGCGTGGCGGCCGAGGTGGACGGCTTCGACGAGGGTGGTGCCGATGCCGCACATCGGGTCCAGGACCAGGTCGCCAGGGTTCGTATACGTGCGGATGGCGTGGGCGGCGAGGGCGGGGAGCATCTTGGCGGGGTGGGCGGCGGAGCCGGGGACGTAGCGGCCCTTGCGCTGGGCGGGCGCGGAGGTGGGAGCGGTGTTCCACACCGACAGGCGGGGCGGGAGGTGGTGGGTCACGGCCGGGGTCCTTCCGCGCGCAGGACGAGGAGGTCGGAGTGGATGAGTTCGGGCGTGGCCGGGTCGGGCGGGGTGGGGCTGATGTCGTCGCCGTCGGGGTGGCCGTGGACGATCACGATGTGCTGGAGGTAGCGGAAGCCGGCGGTGCGGGCGGTCGCGATGAGCAGGCCGAGCGGGTCGGTGAGGTGGTCGGTGTCGCGGTGCTGGCGGGTGGCGAGCAGGAGCAGTCCGTCGGTGCGCAGGAGGCGGTGGGCGCGGTGGAAGAAGCCGGGCCAGCCGTCGTCGAGGGCACCTTGGGTGGTGCTGTCGTAGCCGGTGCGCGGGGTGGCGGCTGAGGTGGCGGGGAGGGTGTCGGGGTGGAGTTCGGCGAGGATCACCGGGGTGGGGCACCACTCGCCCGGGGCGGCGTCGTCGTGGGGGTGGGCGGCGCAGCGGGTGCGGGCGTCCATGCCGGGTTCGGTGTCGGTGAGGGTGAGGCGCAGCAGGGGCGCGGGCAGATCGCCGTCGCGGGAGTTCGTGAACTCGGTGCGGATGCGGTCCCTGGCCCAGGCGGGCAGCACCTCGGGGGGCTGGGGCTGGGTGGTGGTGTCGTCGGGTCCGGGGGTCCAGAGCGTGGTGGGCAGTGCCTGGCGTGAGCGTGTACCGGTGGTGGTGATCGGGTGGCGCGGCGGGGAGGTCGACATTGGCGGGTGGCGCCCGGAGGCGGGGTCCGGCCGTCTGCGTGCTGACGGAAGGTATGGAGATCTCCAGGCGCGAAATTGTCATCGCCCTGCGGCCGTTCGACCTCGGGCGGCGGGCAGCCAAGGAGAGCGTGGGCAGGGGTGGCACCCCTCGTACGGGCACATGGTCTTCGCAGCTCACAGAGCATACGAACCAGTCCCGGGCCAGTGCCGGGCCACTGGTGAGCCAGTGCCGGACCACCCGCTGCGGCGGCCTCACCGGGGCCTGAAGTTGCTTCAAGATTCTTTACGTTCGATTCGGTGTCGCCCCTCGCATGCTGTCGCCCTGGCCATGTGAGGCGGGCCGGTAGCGGGCCATCGCACAGGCCGGTCCAGGAGGTCGCGAGGGGTTCGGTGGTGGCACGCGGGTGGGCCGCTGGTGGCACGGGGCGATGGGAGTGATGGCGGTGGAAGTTGTCCGCCGCTGTTGTGGGGAGAAGCGCCATGCGCCACCACCGTCACCCTGTTCGCCGTACCGGCACCGTCCGTACGCACACCGCGGGTTCCTCGCCCCTCCAGGTTCTGGAGCAGGCGTTCCTCGGGCTCGCCCGCGATGCCGTTCCGCTCACCCTGCCCGCACACCTGGTGGGCGGGCCGGAGGCGGAGGGCGACTGGCCCGTCGACCGGGTCCGGGCCCGGCTCGCCCACCCCTGCACCCGTCCCGAGCTGCGCGAGCAGACCTGGGGCGAGGTCGTCCGGCGGGCGCAGACGCTCGGCGAACCGTGGACCGTCGTGGCACTGGCCATGGCCCTGCCCGCGCTGCACCGGATGCTCGCCCGGCTGCCCCGCCCCGCTCACCTGGAGCGTGCGGAGGTCGAGCAGGAAGCCCTGGCCGCACTGACCGGCGCACTGCACGACCTCGACCTCGGCCGACAAGGAGTGCGGCCGGACCTGGAGATGTTCAGGGCGGCCGACCGGGCCGTGCACCGGCTGGTGTATGCCGCGCGGCGGCGTGCCGTCGTGGAAGTCGACGACCGCGCGGTGCAGTTGGGGCGCATCAACCCGCTCGCGCCGGCGGCAGCGGGGTGCCCGGCAAGCAGTGACGTGGTCGATGAGCATGCCGTGCTGGCCCGGGCGGTGCAGGCGCGGGTGGTGGATGTGGCCGAGGCTCGGCTGATCGCCCGGACCCGGCTGGACGGGGAGAGGATGCAGGTCCTGGCCGTCGAGCGCCGGGTGAGCGTGCGCCAGCTCTACCGGCACCGCACCGCCGCCGAATCGCATCTGGCCGCGTATCTGCAGCGTCAACTCGACGGTCAGTGAGCCGGCTTGTCGCCGCAGCTCGGGGAATTCCTCGGCGTCGGGTGTCAATTCGCGGTCCCGAGTTCTCCATTACAGGTAGCGGTGGTCCCGTCTTCTGCGGGGCGCCGCGGCCGGCTCCGCTCGCTCGTCATCGGGTGCAGGGGGCCGGTCACCGCCGCTGGCGGGGGTGAGCAGCCGTCTCGTGCTGACACCCGAGTGCCCCGTCCCGTCGCCCTCGTGAAGGAGGCGGCCCCGGACCGGGATCCCGCTCACCTCCGCCAGCAGCGACCTCGCTCGCTCTCTTTCACTTTCGTTTGGTCCGTTTCCCTGTGCGCGTTGTGGAGGTGTGTCATGCGCATCGAGCCCCGTCGGCCGGCTGCCTTCCCGTTCGCGCTGTGCTGCCGATGGCTGCTGAGGGTCGGCTTCACCGCCGTCGTCACGTTCCTCGTGCTGGTGTCGGATCCGCCGCACGTGTGGGCGGTGGCCACCGTGCCGCAGGTGATCGCGAACGTACGGAACTGGGTGGTCGGTATCCTCGCCGCCCTCGCCACCTTGTTCCTCACCTTCGGTGGACTGCGCTACCTGATGGCCGGGGGTGATCCGGGTGAAGTCGAGGCGTCCAAGCGGGCGTTGAAGGCGGCCGCGATCGGGTACGGCTTGGCGGTCCTCGCTCCGGTTCTGGTGACCGTGCTGAAGGGCATCGTCGGCGCCGGGGGTGGACAGTGAGCCCCGGCAGGCGTCGCTGCAGCGCTCACCGCGTCCTCCGCGTTTTCGTATTCCTGCTGCTCGTCGCCGTGTTCGCTGGTGCGGCATCGGCTCCGGCTGCTGCCGTGGCGTCCGACGTGGTGAGGGCGCCCAGCGTTCCGCGGCCGGAACCGTCTCCCGGCCCGGGCCCCGGTCCGGGGCCCGGTCCGGGGCCCGGTCCGGGGCCCGGTCCGGGGCCCGCTCCCGCACCGGATCCCGAGCCCTCCCCCACTCCCGGCCCGGTCCCCTCGCCGGGCAGCGGGAAGGAGAGGCCGAAGAAGCCCGGGCCGCGCGAACCCTCCACCGGCGAGATCCCGCCCGCCTGCGAAGTCACCAACGGCGGCGACTGCTCGGGGGAGGGCGCGGGACTGTTCGACATCACCGGCATGATCACGGACGCGATCTCGTCGTTCCTGACGAGCATCGTCAAGCAGGTCATGAAGCCGGTACGGGACCTGCTCGCTGACACCCTGCTGTCCACGCCCGACGTCACCGGGCAGCGGGCCGTCGCCCGGCTGTGGACCGCCTGTCTGGCGCTGGCCGCCGGCTTCTACGTGCTGTTCGTGACGGCGGGCGGCGTCACCGTCATGGGCTACGAGACCGTGCAGAACCGGTACGCGCTCAAGCAGATCGCACCCCGACTGCTGGTGGGCATGGTCGCCGCCGCGACCTCCAAGACCGTAATCAGCATGGCGATCGGCCTGGCCAACGCGCTGTCCGCCGCCGTCATGGGAGCCGACCTGTCGGACGCCGAACACGGCCTGGTCGAGCAGTCACTGCGCTACGTCCTGGCCCCGGCGGCCGGCGGCGCCATGTATCTGGTGTTCCTGAACTGTCTGGCGGCCGTGATGGTGATCGCGGTGCTGATGGGCTACATCGTGCGCGTCGCGGTCATCGCGCTGCTCGCCGTCTCGGCGCCGTTGGTGCTGTCGTGCCATGCGCATCCGGTCACCGACGGTCTGGCCCGGATGTGGTGGCGGGCGCTGGCCGGCTGCCTGTCGATCCAGGTCGCGCAGTCGATGGTCTTCGTCCTCGGGCTGAAGCTGTTCTTCGCGCCGGGCAACACCGTGCTCGGCTTTCCGCGACCGAGCGCGTTGGGGACGCCGCTGGCCGGACTGGCCCTGTTCTGGGTGCTGTTCAAGATTCCGGGCTGGACCACGCAGCTGATCTTCCGGGCATCGCCGATCACTCCACCGCGGGGTGGGGGCGTGCTGCGGATGGTCAGGTCCGTCGCACTGTGGCAGCTCATGAACGTCGCCGCTCCGGGAGCCGGAGCGGCCCTGGCCGGACGGGGCCAAGGTGGCGGCGGGGGCGCGGGGCTGCACCGGCTGATCCGGCGGGCCGGGCCAGGCGGCGGTCGAGGTGGGGGCGGCGGGGGTGGCCCGCGGCCCGGGCCGGGAGGGCGTCCGCCGGGCCCCGGTCCCGGCTCCGCGCCTGGGCCTGGTCCCGGGCCTGGGCCTGGGCCTGGGCCTGGGACCGGTGCTGGTTCCGGAACGGGCCCCGGTCCTGGTCCTGGTGGCGGCCCGGCGCCCTCGCCACCCGGACCGGGACGGCCCCGCGGCCCGGACCCCAGGCCCGGCCCCGGAGTCCAACCCGCGGGCGGCACCCCGCCCTCGCCCCGTGGCCCGGCCCCCAGGCCGCCACGGCCAACTCCACCACCGGCGCCCGCCACGCCGTCCCCACCGCGCCGTGTCCCCCGCACCACCACACGTCCATCCGCCACGCAGCGACCGGCACCCGCCTCCGGAAGCACACCGCCCCTGTCCACTGCGGCGACGGCCACGCCACCGGCCCCACCAGCCCCGCCGTCACCAGCCCCTGGCCGCCTCCCGCGCACCCCGATCCCGCGCGCACAGATCCGCCCTGCACGCCCGATGCCGCTGCGGCTCCCACTGGAACCACCCCGTAACACCCCTACCCCCAGGAGGCCCACGCGATGAACACGTACGACGACGACATGGTCACCGCGGTCAAGATCCCCTCCGACATCAGCCGCTCGGACAAGATCCTCGGCCCCCTGACGGCCCGCCAGGCCGCCCTGCTCACCGTGGTAGCGCTGATCCTCTACGGCGGCTACTGGGCATCTCGGCCGTTCATGGCGCCGCTCGCCTATCTCGCGCTGATCACGCCGGTCGCCGGGGTGGCGGGCGCGATCGTCCTGGGCAGCCGGGAGGGCATCGGCCTGGACCGTTTCGCTCTGGCCGCCCTCGCCCACGCCCGCACCCCCAAACGCCGCGTCCACGCTCCCGAGGGCGTCCCGCCGCTGCCCGCGCTCGTCGACCGGTCACTGGCCAAGTCGGCCGGGCCGCCTCCCACCGCGATGCGGATGCCCTACGACGGGGTCACCCCCGCCGGGGTCCTGGACCTCGGCCCGGAGGGCGTCGCGGCGCTGGCCACGTGCTCCACGGTCAACTTCGACCTGCGCTCGGGCGCCGAACAGCAGGCCCTGACCGCGGCATTCGCCCGCTGGCTCAACTCACTGACCGGACCGGCCCAACTGCTGGTGCGCTGCCACCGCATCGACCTGGCCCCGCTCGCCAACCAGCTCCAGCACGAGGCACCGGCGCTCCCCCACCCGGCCCTGGAGGACGCGGCCCGCGCACACGCCGCCTTCCTGACCCAACTCGCGGCCGTCGGCGACCTGTTGGCCCGCCAGATCGTGCTGGTCGCCCGCGAACCGAAGCCGGCCCAGACCGCCCGCCGCCACAGCGGCGCGGCAGCGGGACGGGCCGAACAGCGCCTGAACGAAGCAGCCCGCACCCTCGCACCAGCCGACGTCACCGTCCGCGCCCTCGACGCACCGGCCGTCACCCACCTCATCCAGGCCGCATGCAACCCCGACACCCCCACACCGGCATCCGCACCCACACCCCCGGGAGCATCCACATGAAGCGCCACCGCCACCCCACACCCGCTCCCGTTCCCGCATCCGCATCCGCATCCGCATCCGAACTACTCCAGCCCCTCGGCCCGGAGTCCGTCGCCGTCCACGCCCGCATGCTCACCGTCGGCGCCCACCTGACCTCCACCCTGGTCGTCACCGGCTACCCGGCCGAGGTCACCCCCGGCTGGCTCGCACCACTGCTGAACTTCCCCGGCCACCTCGACATCGCCCTGCACATCGAACCCGTACCCAACGCCGTCGCGGCGGCCGGCCTGAAGAAACAGCGCGCCCGCCTGGAGTCCGGCCGCCGCACCGGCTTCGACAAGGGCCGCCTCGACGACCCCGAAGTAGAAGCCGCCGCGGCCGACGCCGCCGACCTCGCCTACCGCATCGCCCGCGGCGAAGGAAAACTCTTCCAACTCGCCCTGTATCTCACCGTGCACGCCGCCGACGAGACCACACTCGCCGAACAGACCGCCGCCGTGCGGGCGGTGGCCGAATCCCTACTCGTCTCGGTCGCACCCACGACCTACCGGGCACTGCCCGGCTGGCTCGCCACCCTCCCCCTCGGCCTGGACACACTGAAGATCCGCCGTACCTTCGACACCGCCGCGCTCGCCGCCTGCTTCCCCTTCACCAGCCCCGACCTGCCCCTCACCCTCGACCAGGACGACACACCGACAGGGGTGCTGTACGGGCTCAACAGCGTCTCCGGCGCGCCCGTGCTGTGGGACCGCTTCGCGCAGGACAACTACAACTCCATCACCCTGGCCCGCTCCGGCGCCGGCAAGTCGTATCTCACCAAGCTGGAGCTGCTGCGCCTGCTGTTCACCGGCGTCACCGCGAGCGTCATCGACCCGGAGAACGAGTACGTACGCCTCACCGAAACCGTCGGCGGCCACATCATCGCCCTGGGCACCGACGGGGTACGCCTCAACCCCTTCGACCTGCCCGCTACCTCCGACGCGGGCGAGGACGTGCTCACCCGCCGGGTGCTGTTCCTGCACACTTTCCTCGCCGTGCTCTTCAACACGGACCTGACGGGAGCCGAGAAGGCGGTCCTGGACCGCGGCATCCTGGCCACCTACCACGCCGCCGGCATCACCGGCGACCCGCGAACCTGGCCCCGCACCCCGCCCCAACTTGCCGATCTGGCTGCGGTGTTGGCAGCCGATACCGATCCGGCCGCGCTCGATCTTGCCCGCCGCCTGGAGCCCTACGTGACCGGCTCCCACGCCGGCCTGTTCAACGGCCCCACCACCACACCGCCCACCGGGCATCTCGTCGTCTTCGCGCTGCGCGGTCTGCCCGAGGAAGTCCGGGCCCCGGCCATGGTGCTCGCCCTGGACACCATCTGGCGGCACACCGCCTCGCGCGCCCGTACCGGCAGACACCTGGTCGTGGTGGACGAGGCGTGGACGCTGATGCGCGACGGCGCCGGCGCCCGGTTCCTGTTCCGCATGGCCAAGGCCGCCCGCAAGCACTGGACCGGCCTCGCGGTCGTCACCCAGGACGCCGACGACGTACTGGCCTCCGAACTGGGCCGGGCCATCGTCTCCAACTCCGCCACCCAGATCCTGCTGCGGCAGGCGCCCCAGGCCATCGACCAGATCACCGAACAGTTCCATCTCTCGCACGGAGAACGGGAATTCATCCTCTCCGCCGCCCGCGGAGAGGCCCTGCTCCTCACCGGCGACCGCCGCCACAAAGTCGCGATGATCAGTGTGGCGGCGCCGGGAGAGCACGCCGTCATCACCACGGACCCGGGAGAGCTCGCCGCCCAGCAGCACGCCCTGGACGACGAACCCACCGACCCGGACGACCCCGATGACCACTCCAGCGAATCCTCCGACGAGGACGGCCCCGAGGCGGGGTGGATTCGATGACCACCGCCACTCTGACGGTCGCCGACGGAATCCTGGTCGACTTCCTCACCGACCCGAGCACCTTCTGGAGCGCGCTCGGCCGCCACGTCCTGACCTGGGTCACCGCAGCCGCGCCCGTCCTCGCCCCTGCCGGCCTGCTGCTCGCCCTCGCCACCTCGGTGGGGCGCCGTTACGTGCACCGCGCCCGCCACGACCGGCTCGCCGACGGCGCCCGCTGCGTGGAGATCCTCGCCCCGCCCATGGTCGCCCCGCACGGCGGCGAAGTGCTGTGGGCCCAACTCTCCGGCCTGCTGCGCCCCTGGTGGCACAGACTGGCCACCGTCCAGCCGCACCTCGCCTTCGAATACGCCTGGAACCACACCGGGCTGCGCATCACCCTGTGGGTCCCCGCCACCGTCCCCCTCGCCCTGCTGCGCCGGGCCGTAGAAGCGGCGTGGCCCGGCGCCCACACCCGCGTCACCGAACCGCCCCCGCTCCTGCCGTCAGGACATCTGGCCAGCGCCGGACGGCTGCACCCGGCCCGCCCCGCCGTACTGCCGCTACGCACCGAGCACCCCGCCGACCCGCTGCGCGCCCTCCTCCAGGCCGCCACCGGCATGAGCGACGGCGAGAGCGCCTGCGTCCAGATCCTGGCCCGGCCCGCCACCGGAGCCGCGCTGCGCCGAGCCCGCCGCACCGCCCGCCGCCTCAAAGCCGGAGCCCCCACCCACCGGCTCCCCGCCCTCACCGCCCTGCTCACCCACCGCCCCCAACCGGCGGCCACCAACAAACAGGACCCCGAACACACCACCGCCGTACGCCAGTCAGCGACCAAACTCTCCGGCCCCCAGTGGCAGTGCGCCCTCACCTACGCCGCCACGACCACCCCGAAAACCGAGCGCGCGAACGACGTCGTACGCGGCCGCGCCCACACCCTCGCCTCCGCGTTCGGCCTGTACGCGGAACGCAACTGGCTCGCCCGCACCCGCCTGCCCCACCCCGAGCCCGCACTCACCCACCGCCGCATGCCCGCCCGCACCGCCCTGCTGTCCGTGCCCGAACTCGCCGCCCTCGCCCACCTTCCGCTCGACCCCGACGCCCCCGGTCTGCGACGGGCCGGCGCCCGCAGCGTCCTGCCGCCCCCGCAAATCCCCGAACCCGCCCCCGGCTCGGGCGTGAAACCGCTGGGATCCTCCGACACCGGGGCGCGCCGCGGCGTCGGCCTCGCCGCCGCCGACGCCCGCCACCACCTGCACCTGATGGGCGCCACCGGCTCCGGCAAATCCACCCTGATCGCCAACCTTGTCCTGGACGACGTACACAGCCGCCGCGGCGTCATCGTCATCGACCCCAAGGGCGACCTGATCACCGACCTCCTCGACCGGCTCCCCGACACCTGCGCCCACCGCCTCGTCCTCATCGACCCCGACGACCGCCACACCCCGCCCTGCCTCAACGTCCTGGACGGCGCCGACATCGACGTCGTCACCGACAACATCACCGGCATCTTCCGCCGCATCTTCTCCGCCTTCTGGGGACCGCGCACCGACGACGTCATGCGCGCCGCCTGCCTCACCCTCCTCAAACACCGCGAGGCCACCCGGCAACAAGTCACCCTCGCCGACATCCCCCGCCTGCTGGGCGAGACATCCTTTCGGCTGCGGATCGTGCCCGCCCTCAAGGACCCGGTGCTGCGCGGGTTCTGGGCCTGGTACGAGTCGATGTCCGAGCCCTCACGGGCCGCCGTCATCGGCCCCGTCATGAACAAGCTCCGCGCGTTCCTGCTACGGGACTTCGCCCGCCGCGCCATCGCCGCAGGCCCCTCCACCTTCGACCTCACCGGCGTCCTCGACGGCGGCATCCTGCTCGCCCGCCTCCCCAAGGGCGCGCTGGGCGAGGAGACGGCCCGGCTGCTCGGCTCGTTCATCGTCGCCGGAGCCTGGCAGGCCACCGCCGCCCGCGCCCGCACCCCCGAACGCACCCGCATCGACGCAAACCTGTATATGGACGAAGCGCACAATTTCCTGACTTTGCCGTATCCGCTGGAGGACATGCTCGCCGAGGCCCGCGGCTACCGCCTCGCCATGACCCTCGCGCACCAGCACCTCGCCCAGCTCCCCCGTGACCTGCGCGAAGGCATCTCCGCCAACGCCCGCAACAAGGTCTTCTTCAACGCCTCCCCCGAAGACGCGCACGCCCTGGAACGCCACACCCTGCCCACCCTGGCCGCGCACGACCTCGCCCACCTCGGCCCCTACCAGGCCGCCGCCCACCTCCTCACCGACGGCGCCGAGTCGGCGGCGTTCACACTCACCACCCGCCCGCTGCCCACGCCGGTGCCCGGCCGCGCCCGCGACCTGCGCGCCGCCGCGGCCGCGCGCACCGGCCCCCGCCCGGCCACCGGCCCCTGACCTCCTGCCCTCCACCCGAACCCACCTCAACTCGGCCCTGACGTACCGGCGGTGACCTGCCATGCCCTCCCTCCCCCGTCCCGCAACCGGCCCCGGCTCCCGCTACACCGCCCGCGCCGCCACCACCCGCCCACGCCCCACCCCACGCCACCTGAACATCGCGGCCCTCACCCGCCGCCTCACCCCCCGCGACCTGTGGCTCGCCCGCATGCTCCACGAACACCAGGTCCTGACCACCGACCAGATCACCCGCCTCCTCCACACCGGCCGCCGCTCCGCCCAGCGCCGCCTGCGCACCCTGCACCGATGCGCCGTCGTCGACTCCTTCCGCCCCCTCACGGCCACCGGCTCCGCCCCCGAGCACTACACCCTCGGCCCCGCCGGCGCCGCCCTGCTCGCCGCGCACGCCGGACTCGACCTCGCCGCCACCGGCTGGCGCCCCACCTCCACCGGCCGCATCGCCTACTCCCCCTGGCTCGGCCACGACCTCGGCACCAACGACGTCCTCACCCACCTCGCCGCCCACCACCACGAACACCCCGACATCCACCTGGAATTGTGGCTGTCGGAACGCTCCTGCGCCCGCCGCTGGGGCGACATCATCCGCCCCGACGCCTACGCCCACTGGCGCGACGGCGAGCACCTCCTGCCGTTCTTCCTCGAATACGACACCGGCAGCCAGCCCCTCGCCCGCGTCGAGGCGAAACTCACCGGCTACGCCGCCTTCCGCACCGCCACCGGCAGCACCCCCGCCCTCCTCATCCACACCCGCACCCACTCCCGCGACCAAGCCATCCGCCACCGACTCACCTCTGCGGCCCGCGAGTTGAACCTTCCCGTCGCCACCACCTCGGCCGACTTCACCACCGACTCCCCCTGGGGCCCCTGGTGGACCCCGCTCGGACCGAGCAGCCACCGCACCACCCTCACCCGCCTCCCCGTCCACTGGGCCGACCTCACCCCCGCCGCCGGCCTCGCGCCCACCGACGCCGACACCGCGCTCACCCTGCCCGTCCCGCCGCTGCCGCCCACCGAAGAACCCACGTCATGAGCACCCTCGCCAAGACCGCCACCGGCGCCGGCTGCGCCCTGATCGCGCTCCCCCTGATCGCCGTACTCGCCGTCGCCGCACAGCTGTCCAGCCTGCTCCCCTTCGGCACCTCGGCCGCCCCCAGCAAGCACGCACTCGCCGACATCCCGCCCTCCTACCTCACGCTCTACCAGCGCGCGGCCCCCGAATGCCCGGGCCTGTCCTGGACCATCGTCGCGGCGATCGGCAAGGTCGAGACGAACCACGGACGGCACCCCACGATGGTGTCACCGGCAGGCGCGGTGGGGCCGATGCAGTTCATGAAGGACACGTTTCCGGCGTACGCACACCCGGTGCCGCCCGGCGGGAAGAAACCGCCCACCCCCTGGGACCCCATCGACGCGGTCTACGCCGCCGTCCGCCTGCTGTGCGCCAACGGCGCCCGAAACAACAAGAACCTCAGACGCTCCATCTGGCACTACAACCACAGCGACGCCTACGTGAATCAAGTCCTCGACATCGCCTCCCAGTACGCAGCAGCCACACCCGCCCCCACCGACGCGGCCGCCAAGGCAGTCGCATACGCACGCTCCCAGCTCGGCGCCCCGTACGTATGGGGAGGCGACGGAGCGGCCGAGGGCGGATTCGACTGCTCGGGCCTGACCCAGGCCGCCTACCGCACCGCCGGCACCGCCCTGCCCCGCGTGGCACAGGCCCAGTACGAGGCAACACCCAAGGTCCCCCAGGGGCAACCTCTCCTCCCTGGCGACCTCGTCTTCTTCGGCACCCGCCACAACCTCCACCACGTCGGCCTCTACATCGGCGGCGGCCAGATGATCCACGCCCCCAACAGCCACTCCGTAGTGCGCCAAGACTCCCTCGCCTCCCAGGGACACCTCTTCGGTATCACGCGCCCGACCAAGCACCCCCGCGCTAACGGGAGTTCGCGGTGAACACGACACCGGACGCCCACGACGCGCGGCGACTGCTGCGCACGATGACCCGCGTGCTGTGCGCGGTCGGCATTCTCGCCCTGATCTTCACCACCACCAACGTCACCCTGTTCGCCACCTCGCGCGGCGTTCCCGGACCGATCGCGATCCTGCTCGACCCCATGCTCGCGTCCGCGCTGACGGTGGTGCTGCTCGCCGACTCCCGCCTGGCCTCCTGGGGCATCCGCCCACCGACCTGGTCGGCCGCTCTCCGCTGGTCCGCAGGCTGCACAGCGGCGCTGATGAACAGCTGGGCCTCGCTATGGCCGGACAGACAGATCGGCTGGCCACGCCACGCAGACCCGGCGGCGGTCCTGCTGCACCTCACACCAGCACTCCTACTGATCCTGCTGACAGAAACGATCGCCGCCTACCGACGCACCATCGGCGCACTCCTGGAACAGATCCACGCCACCGATCCGGGCCCGGAGACCGATCGGCCCCCTACCGACCACACCAGATCGACCCCACCGCACACCACGCCCACCGCAACTCGCCACAGTCCAGGCGCTGTTACGCCCGTCACCTCAATACCCAGCCTCGCCGGATGGCGAGACGCACCGTCCGCCGTCGACCCGCGCACACCGGTACCGACGGCGGCCGTTAACGGCGCCGACACGCCCCCGCGGCCGTCGTATGCCCCCACGTTCCCGCCGGCGGCGGACGACCCGGCAGACGGCGACCTATGGGCGCGCGCCGTCGCCCTGGACAATGCGGCCCGCGCCGCACGGGGACGGCCGGCGAGCGTGTGGCGGCTGCGCACCGATCTGCGCATCGGCCCCGAGCGTGCCGCACAGATCCGCGCCCGGCTTCTGCAGCGCAACCCCGATGAACCGAAGCCGCTCTCGTGACCAGCGGCGTTACCACTCGACGGGGCCGATCCCATCGATCTGCACCGCCCGCTTGACTTGTCGGCGGAGCTGGGGCGTCCATGGTCCCAACCGGCGACCCCGCCCACGATCAGATCGGTGAACTCACGGGCGGACAATCCGGATCCGACCGGGAAGAACGTGGTGCGCACACGCCCGATCGACCCCCGCGGCGCCACTGTAGCGCCGCGCCCCGGCCGGGCCCCCACCATCCGAACACCACGCCATCGGAGACGAGGCCCCACCATGTCCGACACCACCGGCAGCACCACGATCCGCGCACTTCGCCCGGTGCCCGCACCTGAACCGCTGGGCAACCTCAGCGGCACACCCGCCACCGCCTACACCCACCTGTCCGCGCACCCCGACGGGATCACCGTCGCCGAACTCGCACTCGCCGCAGGCCTCGGCCGCTCCACCACCGGCAAGGCCCTCACCACACTGGAGTCACACGGGCTGGCCGTACGCACCCCCGGCGGCCACGACGGCCCCCGCCGCACCCCCGACCGCTGGCACCCGGCCCCCGCGCCTGCCCAGGACTCGGGACCGGCGTCCCCGCCGAAGGCAACCACGGCCCCGACGCACCTCTCACCCCAGAACGCCACGGAACCCGCCGACCCAGCACCCCAGTCCCCGAACACCCAGGACGACGCGGCGCACGAGACCCTCACGCTCCAGCCGAAGACGCAGACGCAGACGCAGACGCAGGCGGAGGCGGAGGCGGAGGCGGAGACGCAGAGTTGCATCACCGGGGCCGAGGAAAGCCGCATCGAGGCCGATCCGGAGGAGGCGATGACACCGCCGAACGCGACACCCGGCGCCCCGGCGACCCCGGAAGAGCCCACTGAGCCGACGCCACTGTCTGCCGCTGCACCGCAGCAGCCGAAGCCCGTGCCGGTCGGCTCCACGGTACGGCTGGCGCCGGGCAGTCTGCGGCAGCTGGTCCTCGCCCATCTCACGGCCCACCCGGAGGAAGCGTTCACCGCGACCGGAGTCAGCCGGGTTCTGGAGAAGTCCTCGGGAGCCATTGCGAATTGCCTGGTCAAGCTGGCTGGTCTGGGCATCGCTGAGCAGGTGACCGAACGGCCCCGCACCTACCGGATCGTCCCCGGGGGCGCCGAACGCCCGCAGGAGTGACCGCCCCCGCACGGAGCCCCGAGGCCGGACCCGCCACACCACGGCGGGCCCGGCCTCGGGGCTCCGGCATTGCCACTCGGCCCGGGCCAGTGATCTGCAGGCTCTCCTGGGCGTGCCCGACATCCCACGCCGGCAGGTCCCCTGTCCACCGCGTCCTCGGCACATCCCCGACTGCCTACCGGCGCACGTTCCCGCAACCGACACGGGCACCGACGGGCCAGGCTGGGCACCGCTCATCGATGGAGTGGGCCTTGGCCCTGTCACTTCGCGCGTTCGAAGCGAGTGTTCAGGCCGCAGGGCAGGTCCGGGTCGTCCGTCGCACAGAGCGACTTGCCATGGTCGACGACCGTCAGATCTATATGGCAACTGGCCTCGGAAGGAGCACCGAACATGAGGCCGATCTCCGATCCGGAGTTGGCCTTCTTCGAAGTGGTGTAAGAGTCCGCGCCGTCGTGGGCGAAGAACGCCCAGTCCCCGCTGCCCCGGCCAACCGGGCACCCCGTCCCGGCCAGACCGCCGGAGGCCAAGCGTGCCGAGGTGAACGTGTGATCGGCGGCGAGGGAGAGCCTCGCACCGGACTCCGCCTCCCAGTCGCCGACGACCCGGTCGACGGAGGCCGTCGCCGGATCACCCTCCATGTCGCATGACGTCACAGCCAGCGCGGTGAGCGGAACAACGGCTGCCCAATGAAGGGAGCGCCGGAAAGGGGTATGGAACACAACTGCATCCTAAAGAGAGTCAACACGTGTAGCACCGAAGTCACCGTCCTCCAGCTCTTGTTGCCCGACGTTGAAGTTGGGCACGGTGGCGTCACGGGGGTTGAGGGCGCGGTGGGCGTGACAGGCCCCACCAGGCCGTGGCCGGGCGGGGGCCGGGTGCTCATGCTGTTGCCGTGGCCGTCACGGTGGCGTCGTGACCGGCCAGCCGGTGGAGTCGACTTCGGCGGCGGCGCGGGACGTGGTGGTGTCGACGAGCTTCTTCTTGCTCGTACGCGCTAACGCCGTGCCGCCAGGCCCTCGGTCCACAACAGGCGGTAGTTCTCTACCTGTTGCCACCATCGGGGGAAGTCCGGGCCGGGGCGGGCGGTGCCCGTCGTGTGGCAGAGCAGGGCGACGCGGAACGGGTCGGTTCCGGTCCACCCGAAGTCCAGCACGGTACTGTCGAGTTCGCCGTGTCGACGGTGAACGGCGCGCAGGCGCAGCCCGGTTGCCGTGGCCATGTGCGCCGTGCGGTGCACGCCGATCACGATGCGGATGTCGGCGGCCGGGCTGGGCGTGGCGTAGGCGCTGTGTCCGAGCACGGTCCACCTCCCGGAGTCGATCGGTTCGCCGGTCAGCAGGCCTACGAGGATGGTGTGGTCGGTTAGGGGTGTGGTCATGGCGGCTGCCCTTTCTCGGTCGTGGCGGCGGGCGGTGGCGGGCGTCCGTGGCACCCGGGACGGGTACGCAGCTGTCCCGGGCGCCACGGGGCGTGGCTACGGCTGCCGGGTGACCGCGCACTGGTAGGCGTGCAGCAGCCGGGTGAGGTGACGGGTCGCGTGGTCGCGTTCCGCACAGGCCCGGTCCAGCCGCGCGGCGATCTGGAGGGCGTGTTCGTGGTCGCGGTAGGGGCCGTCGAGACAGCGCTCGCCGTGAGCGGCACTGTCGGCCAGCCGAGCGCGCAGTCGTTCGGCGTCCCGGTCGAGGTCGTCCAGGTCGCGGGCGGCGTTCTTGATCAGCTGTGCGAATGGGGCGAGCACGGTGCCGTCGCCGCACACGGTCTCGATATGGGCGAGCACGTCGGATCGCCGCAGGATTTCTTGGGCCAGGCGGGTGCCGAGCCACTGTTCGGGCGCGTAGGACGTGACCGCCTGGTGCGTGCCCCGCCCCACGTCGGGTTCGAGGGGCGTGCCCGAACCGGTGTGGGTGGAGGAGGTGTTGGCGCGGGCTGCTGTGCCCGTGATGCGGCTGATGTGTGGTTCGGTCATGATCGGGCTCCTCGTGGCGGTTGTCGTGGCGGGGGCCGGGATGTTCGCGGCCCCGAAGGCGCTGCGCCCGAGCCCCGGGCCGCCCGTGGCGGGCGGCCTGGGGTGCGGGTCAGGTGCGGGGGGTCGTGGCGGCGCCGATGTCGGGGCCCGGCCGGGTCGGGCGGACTACCGGTGCCGGGTCGGTGAGGGCTGCACACAGGGCACGGATGAGGTGCGTGGGGGTGCCCGGGTGGGCGCTGGCGTGCCACAGGGAGGGGGCGTCGGCGGCGCGGCGGGCGGAGAGCAGCCAGTTGGTGGTGCCGGGGCCCGAGGGGCGGGGCAGGGTGGGGGTGACGACGACGGCCTGCTGACCGGGTGCGTACCAGGCCGACTCGTCCGTGCCCCGATCGCGCATCCAGCCCGCCGCCTCCAACGGCCCGGTCGCCGCCAGGGGCGCGACGGGAGGCCGCAGATAGTGCGGTGCCTGGCCGGGTTCATGCCCGGGCTCGGGGTCGGTGAGGGCGGTGGCCAGGGTGGTGATCAGTTCCGGCGGAGTGGCGGGCGCGAAGCACACCTTCCAGGCGGCCGGGGTGCCGGGGGCGGTGCGGGCGGTGAACTCCCAGCCCACGCCCGGGCCCGTGCCGCGCACGGCGGGCAGATGTGCGGGGACGTAGACGGCTTCCAGCAGACCGTCGGCCTCGCGCAGGTGGAAGGCGTACGCCTGACGCAGGTGCTCGACGTGCCACCCCATGGCGGGCAGCGCGTGCATCAGGGCGTGGGTGGCCTGCTCATCGGGGCCTGCCAGGTAGCGCGGGGCAATCAGGTATCCGGGGTGGGGGTACGGTGCGGTCATCGGTGAACTTCCCTTCGGTGACGGCTGGTTGATCTGTCTGCGTCGGTGGGGGTGGGGCGGCGTTCGGTTACGTGCTGGTGTGGCGGGTGCAGCCGGAGCGGTGGCCGGGGTCCTCGTCGAAGAGGTCGCTGAGCAGGTGCAGCACGTGGCGCATACGTACGAGGTCCGGGGTGTCGGTGAGGTAGGTGCCGAGGTCGGCGAGGGTGATGACCTGGACGAGGGGGACCTCGCCGCCGCAGGCCGGGCAGGGCCGGAGCAGGTGCAGGGGTTCGTCCGAATACGTCGGGTCGGGGTTGAGGAACACGTACTCCTCGCTGGTGGTGGGGCACGTGGCGGTGGCGCGGACGGGTTCGCCGAGCTGGTGGTGGCGGCGCAGCCCGTCGGGTGCGGCGGTGATGCGGGTGCGGTCGAAGCCGAGGAGGGCGGACAGCCGCAGGATGGTCAGGGCGTGGTCCTCGCCCCGGTAGGGGCCCCGGGGGTCGGTGGCGCGGGTGCGGGTGACGAACTCGGCGGCGGTTCGGGCCTGTTCGGCGATCGAGGGGGTCGCGGTCATGGCGGGGTACTCCTTCGGGTCGGCCCCTTCGGCGGGGCGAGGGTCGGCAATGTGCGCGCGGTTCACTGGGAATGGAGGTTTTCGGGGTGGTCTTCTGTCACGGCGCGGCGCGTGGCGGCTGTCGCGCGGTCCGGGGGCCGGGGGCCGGGGGCCGCCCGGGCGGTGCGGCGGGCGGCTTGGTGGGGCCGGTCGGTGGTCAGGTGGTGTGTGCGAGGGCCTGGGTGGCGGCGGTGGCGATCGCGGTGATCGCCTGGGCGGGGTCGGCCAGTTCGAGGAAGGTGACACCGGGCAGCGGGATGGCGTCGGGCTCGAAGGCGAGCCACAGCACCGCGCACCCGGCCGCGCGCAGCGCGGTGATCCGCTGGTGGGCGCGGGCGGCTTCGCCGGGCGCGTAGTGGCCGTCGGAGGCGATCACCAGCAGGCGGGCGGCGCCGGGCCGGTCAAGGGCCAGGGCGGCGGTGAGGGTGTCGGCCGCTTCGGCCAGGCGGTGGCCCAGGCCGTTGGCCTGGAACTCGGTGACCTGGGCCGGGGCGCGGCCCGGGGTGGTGATCGCGGTGAGCGCGCGGTCGTAGGCGAGCGTCGCGCTGCGCGAGTCGGGGTCGGTGAGCGTGGTGGCGCGGGCGAGGATCCAGGCGGCCGAGGCGATCGGGGCGGTGGCCGCGCACATCGACCCGGAGATGTCCACCGCGATGCCCACCCGCAGGGGCGGGGACGGGGTGGGGCGGTGTTCGGTGCGGGTGAACGGCGTCGCGGTCGGGGTGGCCCCGGCCGCCCGCTGGGCGTCCCGGGCCAACACCTGGCGCATGTTCAGCCGTCCCGGCGGGGTCGCCGACCGGGTGACGGTCGTGGTGCGTTCACGGTAGGCCGCCGCCTTCAGGGCGCGGGCCAGCCGCGCGGCTGCCGCCTTCTCGACGCCACTCGGCGCCCGGCGGCGGGTGACGGGACTGGACTGGGGGCGGCGGCCGGGGGCGGGCTTGACCCGCTGCGGGCGCCCGGGGGCGGCGAACACCTTCTTCCCGAACTCGGCGCCCTGGCGGGCGCGTTCGGCCTGCTCCGCCTTGGCTTGCTTCTGGGCTCGGCGATGCGCCTGCGCGGCGGCGATCTGCTCCTCCTGGGCGGATACCGCCGACACGGTGCGCCCGACCGCCTCGGCGAGACCGCCGCCACCGCCGCCTCCGGGGACCGGGATCGGGGGCGGTTCAGGGGCGGTCGGCTGCGTGCCGAGGGCCTGGCACCAGGCTTCGGCGTGGGCCGTCATCTGCGGGCCGTCGTCGTCGGCCACCTGCTGTACGGCCTGCCAGAGGGCGGCGAGGTCCTCGTACAGGTCGTCGCCGAGCCGGGCACGGACCACTTTCTCCAGGTCGGCGGTCTCGTCCGGGTCGAGGATTCCGGCGTCCCGGCGGGCCAGGAGCAGGGCGGCTGCGGTGGCCGCCGCCCACCGGTCGTTGACCGTTGAGGGCTGGAAGTTGGGCACGATGATGCCCAGTGCGCTGGCCCGCAGGTAGCGGCGGTCGGCGGGGCGGCGGCGCAGTTGGGCGCCTTCCGCCCGGGCCTCCTCCAGCAGCTCGGCGGCCTGCCCCTGGGCGGTGCCCCGCAGGGCGGGCGGGAGGGTCCAGCGGGTGTGGGCGGCGTGCGCGGCCTCGTGGGTGAACGCGCCCCAGGCGGCCGGGTAGCGCTCCTCGTCGCCCACGCGTGCGGGGCGCAGCGTGGCGGGCGGGTGCGGCGCGAACAGGGCGGCGTCGATCTCCAGTTGGGCCAGGGTCGGGAAGAAGGCGGCCGGGGCCCCGGACCGGGTGCCGGGTTCACAGGTGACGATCACGTCGTCGCGACCGGCCAACTCGGCCAGACGGCTGGCGAGTTCCGCCGAGACGCGCAGCCACTGCCGGGCCAGGCGGCCGGGCGGGATCTCGAAGGGCGGGGCGCCGTCGTCCTCCCAGCGCATCAGGTCGGCCTCGGTAGCGGTGACGGCGGGCGGGGTGTGCTGCACGTGGGAGGTGAGCGGGGCGGTGGTGGGTGCAGGCATGGCGGATCAACTCCGTTCCAGGAAAGGGTGCGTACGAAGCGGGGCGGGGCGGGGTGGGGTGGGGTGGGGTGGGGTGGGGGTGCCCGGGGGCGGCGCGGGCGGGCGGGCCGCCCCCGGGGGGTGGTTCAGAGTTGGCGGCCCAGGCTGAGGGCGGTCACGGGGCGGCCGATGGCCTTGGTGACGATCTCGGTGACCGCATCGCGGTCCTCCAGCGGCGCCACACCGACCAGGTTGGCGAAGGCGGCATCCGCGCCGAGCACGCTGGCGATCTTCTGGAAGGCGAGGAGTTCGCGCAGCTGCGGGGCCCAGCCGACCTCTCCGACCTGCTGGGCGATGGCCAGGTTCCGGGCAATGCGTACCGCTGCCGGGTTGATGTGCAGGGCAGCGGCAAGGTCGTAGTCGGAGCCCACCTGGATCTGCATGCTGAACCGGCTCGCGAGGGCCTCGGTGAGGACCGCGCCGTGCACGCCCGGGTTGTGCCCGGCGATCACGTAGAAGCCGTCCAAGGCGGTGATCGTCTCGCCTTTGTGCGCCTTGACCTGGATCTGGCGGCGGCCGTCCATCGCCGGGTACAGGGCGGCCAGCACCTTCGGCGAGATGAGCGTGGCGTCGTCCAGGAGGAGCGGGCGCCCTCCGGTCATGGCGCAGATCAGCGGCCCGTAGACGAACTCATAGCCGCCCGAAGGATCCTGGGTGTACTCGCCGACCAGGTCCCCGACCGTGGTGTCACCGTCTCCCGCCACCGTGACCAAGTCCGGGAAGGCGGCCTCGATCAGCGAGGTCTTGCCCGTACCCGGCGGCCCGTACAGCAATACGGGGACATGGGCGGCGCGCAGGCGGCGCAGCGCCTCCACATCGGGGAGGTTCGCCAACGCGCGCGGGTGATAGGCCTGCCCGTTCGGCCGCACGATCGGCTGCGGTGTCCCGCTCCCGCCCGTCGAGGTGATCGTCGTGGGCGGCGGGCCGGGTGCGGGTGGCGGCACTACGGGGGCCGGGCCGGGGCCGCCCGCTGCGGCGGCCCCCGTGGTGGCGGTGGCCCGGTACATACGGGGCTTGTCCTGTGAGCGTTCGGCCTCGCCCCGGGCAACCAGGGTCTCGCAGGCGTTGCCCACCGCCCCGCCCGAATGCCCGAGGATCCTGGCCAGTTCGGTGACGGTGTACTCGCCCGCCGGGCTGGCGGTGAGGATCTGCGCGATCCGCGCCCGGAGCTCGCCCGGCCGCGCCTTCCCGCCCCCGCCGGGCGGCGGTACCGCCCCCGGGGCCGGGGTCATCGAGGCAGGTGTGCTGCTACCGCTCATCACAGGGACCTTTCCGATCGCACTTTCCGCATTTGAATTCACCCCACCCCCGGACACACTCCTCCCGTCATTCGAATTAAAGGAGGAATGCCTTTCGGTGAGTTTTCCGTTCCCGCCCTTTCCGGGAATAGTTCAAATATAGCTCGCCCCGGGGGTGACCTGAAGCCCTGCTCCGGCTTGATAATGCTGGAATATCTCGAAATTCGCGACGGGAATTCAGGAGAATTCAATGCGCCAGGACGCCTTCGGTCGTGAAATACGGCGGTCGCGACCGATCCAGAGGCGACCAAAACGCCGGCACTCCGCATCATTCGAGTCGGCGTGCGAATCCACCGGCCCGGCACGGCGGCCCGGGCTCCGCCTCGCGCCGCCTCGACTCCGGCGCCTCCTCGGCGAGACCAGGCAAGGGGCGGCCGGCAGATGAAGGAAGCCGAAGGAGGGAGAGGGAAGGGGGAGAGGTGAGAAAGAGAGGTGAGGAGGCGGAGAGAGAAGAGGTGACCGGTTGGAGTGCGAAGCGAGGGGGCCGGGGCGCCGAGCAGTAGTAGATCGGGATGTGTTGCTACACCGATATACAGTCGCCCGCGCCCGCACGTGGCTCGCAGTGGCCCTGACCTGCCCCTACACCCCGGACTCGGGTGTCGTTTCCAAGGACGACACCAGAAACGACGTAAGAGACGACACCACGAACGACAGGGCAAACGACAGCGAGCCAGCTGCAGGTGATCGCCTGGTGAGAATGCGCCGCGACCTGCCCCTTTACCGGCCCTGACGCAACGCCGGGGCGAGGAGTGCCTGGGTGGCCTGGTCCGGTTCGAGGTCGAGTTCGGCGAGGTGGCGTTCCAGGCGGACGTAGGTGTGGCGGGCGGCGTCGTGACGGCCGGCCTGCTGGTACAGGCGGATGGCGTGCTGCGCCACCTGTTCATGGTCGGGATGGATCGTGCCCAGGTGTTCCAGCGACGCGAGCACCGCCTCACGGTCGCCCGCCTCACCGGCGTGTTCCCTCTGGTGGGCCAGGCGGAGGACGGCGTCGGTGGCCTGAGTGGTGAGGTGTTCGCGGATGGTGTCGGCCCACAGATAGTCGCGCCCCTGGGCGAACGGGCCGCGGTAGTGCGCGAGCGCCTGCTGGACGGCATCCAGGCAGGCGGCGTGTTCCGCGCCCATGGAGAGTCGGCCTGCGCGCTCGATGAGGCCGGTGAAGTCCGCGAGGTCGGTTTCCATCAGCTGCGGATGCAGTTTATGGAGTTCTCCTTGAAGGAGAATGAATTCCTGTTCTCCGATTCCGGTGGCGCCGCGCAGCGCTCGCCTCACGGCGCGGCGCAGGTTCTTCAGGGCGTTGTGGGTGGCGCCGTCTGCCAGGCGCAGCTTCTCGGCGATATCGGAGGCGAGAAGTCCGGCCGGGTGGGCGGCGAGCAGGGCGAGGAATTCATGGACTTCGCCGCGCAGGTTGGCGCCGACGGGCTCCGGGTTACCACGGGCGTGCAGGGTGATGGGGCCCAGGACATGCAGGCGTACAGGCTTGTGCTGCGGCTCGCGGCGGCGCACGACGGTCGGCTGCAGTGCGACGCGCAAGGAACCGCCGCCGTCACCGCCGGCATCGTCGGTGGCAGGGATCGCAGCCGAGCCGTCGTCCTGATCCGGCTGCTCCGGTTCCGGCACAGCGGACACGGGGACGGGAGCGGCGGGCCGGCGGTAGGCGACGCGCAGGCGCGGACTCTGGCCGTGGGCGCCGAGGAGGACGTCGACCATGTCGCCTCCTGCCTCGGCCGTGAGGCGGAACAGCCGTACCAACCCGGGGTGTTGGCCGGCCGGCGTGGGACGGCTGATGGTGCCGTCCGGGTCGATGTGCCATCGGCTCGCACCCTCCAGCCCGGCATCGAGCGTGAGGACGATCAGGGTGCCCGGTCGGCTCCGGGCGGCCAGGGCGCGCAACTGTCCCATGTGAGCGGCGTCGGGCGTGACCAGGAGCACCAGGGCGCCCGGGGCGATCCCTCCCTCGGCGCCTTCTGTAGCACTCGATGCACGGCCGCCGGTGGATGGAGTCGGTCCAAGTGGAGGCTCCGGGGCATCGGTGTCCTGGAGGTAGTGGTGACGGCCGTGGGCGATGAGGTGCTGTTCGGCGAGGCGGACGGCCTCGCCGAGGCCGCTGCTCTGGGTGAGCGCGGTGAACTGGGTGGGCAGCCCAGGCAGCAAGCGCTCGGCGAGTTCTTGTGGGACGACCATCCTGGCGTTGGGCAGGCCGGGACGGCATCGTTCGGCGGCAGTCAGTACGCCCACCAGCAAGGCGCGAGCGGCCTGTTCGGCTCCGGGCCCTTGCAGGCTGATGCCGCCGGGGACGGCCAGTTCGTCCAGTGGCGCCTCGTCGCCGTCTTCGTCGAGGCCGACGGTCACCGTGTCGGGGGCGCGTGGTGGCCGGGGCGGGGTACGTCGGGTGATCAGCGCCTCGGGGTCGTCACGGTCGGCGGGCAGGGAGGCCTCGTGTCCGGCGTGCATGGCCTTGACCACCAGCGGGCTGAGGCTCGGGCTCGGCCCTTGCTCGATTTCCTGATCGGCGCGGCGTCGGCGGGCTTGGTGGGTTCGCCAGGCGCGGCGCGTGGCGAGCAGTCCGGTGGCCGCGGTGATGCCGATCAGGCCGGCCGTGCCGAAGTCGACCTGCGCCGGGCCGCGCCCCGGGGAGAAACCTCTCGCATGAGCCTGGTGGCCTTCCCTTTCATCAGGCTGCCGCCCGTACCTGTCGTGGCCGCCTGCGTCCTGTCCGGCCGATGGCTGCTGGTGCGGTGTCGGCGACGTCTCGGTCGGGGTCGGTACGGGAGACGGTGACGGCCTGGCCGGCTTCGGGGTATGCGGAGCAGTCGGAGAGTTCGGAGCAGTCGACGGCGGGGCGGCGGCCTCGGGGACAGGGATGGTCAGTTGCCAGCCCGGCCTGATCAGGTCCGGGTCGGTGAGCCGTCCGCCGCCGGGCTGCGTGCGGTCCTTGCTGAGGGCGTAGATGCGCGGCCATCTCAGTCCGTCGCCCAGGTGCGTGCGCGCGATGTCCCACAGGGTGTCACCGTCCTGGACGACGTACTCGATGCGCCGTACGCGGCCCATACCGGCGGCGACCGGGCGTACCGGCCCGGCAGTGGAGTCCCCGGCCCCGGCCCTCCCACTGCCGAGCGTCCGCGCGGTCGGCGGGACAGCACGCGCCTGAACCCGCTCCACGCAGGCCGTCGCGGCGACCTGCGGCCTCATCTCCCCCTCTGCCCAGGACTGTTGGGCCTGTGAGGTGTACGGCCGCCACAGGGCCAGCATCGCCACCACGAAGGTGCCGATACAGAACGCGGCCACGGTGGCCTTGAACGGCAGCGCGGCGATGTGTACTTCGTGGGCGCGCCGATCACGCAGCAGTTCCGGGAGATGCGCCACGTACCAGACGGCTTCCCGGATCACGGACCAGGCGAAGGCGGCCCAGCACACCCAGCCGACCACCGCCAACAAGGCGATCATCAGCGGGTCGCTGATCGGTTGCATCAGCCGCTCACCCAGCTCGCTCCAGGACGCGACCCGGTCCGGCCATGGGTTTCCGGCCGCCCGCCACAGCACGTACGGCATGCCGGCGAGCAGGGCGAGCATGACGGCGGTCATGCCGAGCGCGGTGACCGCGGCGGCGATGCGCCTGGCGATGCTGCGGACCATTTCGGTGGTCCCTTCTGGGGGCTTCCGAGCGCGACCCGCGCTGTCGTGAACGGGGCTTACTGGGTGGCGCGTTCGGCGTGCGCGGTGGCACTCGCGTGCACGGTGAGGGTGTCGATGCCGATGAGTGACAGGATCTGGGTGGGCTGGCGGTGGGTGACCTGTACGGTGACCGCGTCCTGGTGCACGGCGGCCGTGCCCGAGTCGCCGGTGGCGGCCACGTGCGATCGGGCCGCGTGGGCGGCTTCGCCGTGCAGGAGGCGGACTTCGGCGCCGTGGGTACGGCGCAGGCGACCGACATCCAGCTGCTGGGCGCCGGTGCGTGCGGCTTCCTGTGCGACGTCCATGGCCTGGGACTTGCCGGCCAGGGCGAGGCCGCCGTCGACGACGATCCCGGCGAACAGCCACAACGCCGCGAGGATGCCGACGACGAACGCGGTGACCTGTCCCCGGTCGTCCCCGGCCGCGATCAGGCCACCGGCTGCACGCAGCCGGGCCCGAAGAGGGTTCATGAGATGGCGCTCCTATAGGTGTCGATGACTGAGTACGCGGTGCCGTCCACCGGCACGTGTCCAGGAAGCCCGGTGCCGCTCAGGTGGCCCAGATCCGCAGTACAGGTCACGTGGGCCGTGACCGTGGCACCGGGCTGGAGATGCCCCGTACGCACGCGCACCTGTGGGTGGGCGCAGGACGCTCCGGCCGCGTGCAATGCGGCGCGCGCCGCTTTCTGGGCGTCGCTCCTCGCCGCGCCTTCGGTACGGGCCAGGGAGGCGGCGCGGGCCGCCTGGTGAGCGGCGTCGTTCACCACCAGGCGGGCGTCGGCGAGCAGCCCGAAGGCCACCACGACCAGCATCACGAGCACCAACAGCGGTGTGAGCAGCACGAGTTCGACCGCTGCGGAGCCCCGGTCGCTGCCGGCCAGCCGCGTCCGCCCGGTCATGGCCGGGCTCCGGTGGGCAGGGTGATCTTCTCGGTGGCGCCGGAGGCCGTACCGGATGCGTGCAGATGCAGGCCCGGTACCACCGCCATCACGGTGCCGTTCACCCGCACCACGGTGTGCGCGGAGGTGCGGGTGACGGCGACGGACGGGCCGTTCAGCACGCGGCTGCCCAGTGCGTCGAGGCTGTGCCTCGCCTGCGCGTCGCCGTCGCCGGCGCTGCCGTCCTCCACCCGGGCTGCCGCCAGGCCGCGCTGGGCGGCGAACTCGGCGATGTGCCGGGCGTGCCAGGTCAGGGCGAGCTGCACGATGAGCAGGGCCGTGAGCATGAGTGCCGGGGTGACGAGGACGAGTTGCATCGACGCGGCCCCGCGGTCCTCCCGCATCCGGCGCCACAGTGCACGCACGGTCTACCGCCCGAGGTCGATGCCGTTGGCCTTGGCGGTGACCTTGGCGACGATGACGCCCACCACGGTCAGCCCCAGGATCGCCAGCAACGCGGTGACGATGATCGTCTCGGTGGTGTAGCCCGCGTCCCCGCGTTCCTTGATCTGGTGGCGCAGGTCGGCGAAGTGAGCGCGCAGCATCCGGGCCAGCGTGTCGAGTTGGGTCATGTCGGTGTTCTCCTCGGTGTCTTCGTGTGGTCTGGAGGTACGGCGATGACGGCTTCAGCGGTCGCTGTCCGCTATCCGCTATCCGATGGCGGTGACATGGGCGAGCGCCGGATACCCGATCAGCAGGAGGAACGCGGCGAACAGGCCCACCACGGGCAGCGACATCCGCTCGGTCGCCGCCTGCGCCTGCCCGTCGGCCTCCGAGATGCGGCGCCGTCGCATGGCACGAGCCTTCGCAGCGAGCGAGGCACGGATCTTGGCTCCTTCGCTGCCCGCGAGGTTGAGCGTGGAGGCGAGCTCGGTCAGGTCGGATACGCCCAACTGCTTCCCCAAATCCCCGAGATGGGGCCATGGGCTGGTCCGGGTGAGGCGCGAGACGCTGAGCGCGTGGCGCAGTTTGGCGGCCGCCCAGCTCTTGGGTGCCTCGATGGCCTGGGTCAGGGACTGCTGGATACCTGCCCCGCCGGCCAGTGCGATCACGGTGAGGTCGAGGACGAGGCTGAGGGTGTGCCGCATCTCGCGGCGTCGACGCAGCGCCTGCTGGCGGACGTCCAGGTCGGGGACGAAGAACAGGATCACGGCCAGGGCGAGCGAGCCGGCCAGCGGCACCCACCAGCCCGATCCCACCCCCGCGCCCAGCCGCAGCACCACGACGACCGCCCAGGGCGCGGCGAGGCCCGCGATCGCGGACACCGCCTTGCCCGCCAGGTGCTGTTCCTCGTCCAGGCCGCACACGGCCAGGTCCTGGCGCAGCGCGGCGGTCGGGAAGCCAAGTGCCCGCACCAGCGGAACCACCCGGCGCCCCAGCCGGGTAGCCCACTCCGCCTCGACGGCGGCCCGCGAAGGGGACGGCGTGACGGGTTCTTGTGTCCGGGTGACGGCCACCACGTCGGCGAGCGGGGCCCGCACCGGCCGCAGCCCGTAGGCGAGGGCGACCGCTCCGGCGCCGAAGAGTGCCCCGAGCAGCATGACGATCATCGTGTGCCTCCTGTCCCCGCCTCGCCGCTTGCCCCGTCACCGGCGCCCGCCGGGGCGGACGCTGGAGCGGGGGCGATGAGGCGTAGGGGTTCTTCGATACGGCTGATGGCGGTGAGGTAGGTGAAGCTGGCGGCGAACAGCGCCCCCACCACGGCCAGGACTAGCTGCCCGGTGACGGTGTCGAACGGGGCGAGGTAGGGGCGGTTGAAGACCACGAGACCGACGGCCATGGCCGCGGTGACACCGACGGTGACCCGTACGCCGGTGCGGATGCTCGCGCGGCCGGCGTCGATGCGCTGGCGCATGGCGACCTGTTCGCGAACGGAGTCGGCCAACTCGCCCAGGAGTGGTCCGAGTTTGCTGGCCTGCTGTTCGGCGGCCATCACCAGCGCGGCGACCACCACGTCGGCGAGCGGGTCGTCGGCCTGCTCGGCGAAGTCGCGCAGCGCCGCCGGCAGGGGCCGTCCGGCGCGGACGGCGGCGGCCAGTTCCCGCAGATTGTCTTCGAGGGCGGCCGGGGCGATGTCCGAGGTGGCGAGCACGGCCTGTTCCAGGCCCGCGGCGGCGGAGAGGGTGTCGCGCAGCATCTCCGTCCAGGCCGCGAGCGCCTCCATGCGCTCGGTGCGCCGGGCCGCCGCCCGGTCCGGGCCGAGCAGGCCCGGCAGGGTGAGCATGGCGACGGTGGTGAGCACGGCCGCCACCGGCCAGGTTGTCAGCGTGCCCGCCAGTGCCCCGCCGGTCACGGCGATGACGACGCGTCGGGCCGTCCAGCTCCGCGGCAGCCGCTCGGCGAAGGTACGCCGCACCCCGCCCCGGCTGTCGCGCACGTGGTGCCGCGTCGCTCCGTAGACCACCGCCACCGCGCCGAGCCCGCACAGCACACCGAGCCCCACGCTCACGCCGGTGAGCGGCAAGTCGGTTCCGATCAGTGTGCTCATGCCGATCCCCACCTTCGGTCGGCTGCCGCCTGCGCGTCCCAGCCGACCGCCACCAAGTCGGTGGCCGTCTCGCTGCGCAGCGGAGCGCCCGCGACCGCGCGCCCGTCAGGGCCGGGCCGGTAGACCTCGTTGGAGACGACCTGCGGCCCGTCCGCGTCGATCACCTCGCGCACCGAGTCGACGACCCGGCAGCCCTTCGTGTCCCAGCCCAGGTGCACCACGAAGTGCACCGCGGAGGCCACGAGCAGGTTCGTCGCCTCCAGCGACAGCCGTTCCGGTGACTGGGCCGCGTACGAGGCGAACTTGGTGAACACCCCGCGTGAGGTGGAGGCGTGGATGGTGGACAGGGAGCCGTCGTTGCCTTGCGACATGGCGTTGCACATCGGGATGACCTCGGCCCCGCGGATCTCGCCGACGATCACCCGGTCCGGGGACATTCGCAGCCCCCAGCGGACCAGCTCCGCCTGATCGATGCCACCCTGCCCCTCGATGTTCGGCTCGCGGGCCTGCATGGCCACCACGTTCGGATGCGTCACGTCGTCCGTGTCCAGGCCGAGTTCGAAGGTGTCCTCGATCGTCACCAGCCGCTCAACGGACGGAATCTCACTCGCCAGGGCACGCAGCACGGTGGTCTTGCCCACGTTCGTACCGCCGCCGACAACGACGTTCTTGCGCGCCCGCACCAGCGCACCCAGCAGACCGGCCATCTCCGGATCGCACACGCCCAGGCGGACCAGCTCGCCCATCGAGGTCGCCGGGAAGCGATGTCGCCGAATGGTCAGGGAGACCCGCCCGGTCACGGCCATGACCGCGAACAGCCGTGAACCGTCCGGTAGTTGCAGGTTGAGGCGCGGCATTCCGCGGTCGAAGCGCCGCTCCTCGCCGCCCGCATGCGCGGCGAGCGTACGCACCAGCTCCACCAGCTCGGCGTCCGAGGCGGCCACCGGGGCTTCCCTGCGCCATCGTCCGTCGGCGTTCTTGACCCACACCACGTCGCAGCCGTTGACGCAGATGTTCTCCAACGACTCGTCGGACAGGAGCCGTTGCAGTCCGCCGGTGCCGAACAGCGCATCCGTCACCGCCTGCGCGATCCGCTCCTCCACCGCCGTGTCGAGAACGCTGCCGCGCTGGGCCAGCCCGGTGCGGCGCTGCGCGTCGAGTTCCTCCGTCAGCATGCGCTCCACCGTGATGCGCCGCTCGGCTTCGCCCTCGGGTTCCAGGCCTGCCTGTTCGCGTTCACCCGCGTGCGCTTCAAGACGGGCCACCACCCGCTGGCGCACCACGGCCGCCAACGCGCTCTCCGTACCCCCATGACCCGAACCACCGGGCCCCCACTGTCCGTTCACCGGCTGCTCCCTTCTCCGGGGACCTCGACGAGCCCGACTCGCGACCAGTGAGCCTCGCCCGGCCCGCCGCCGCGTCCCTGCGCTTCCTGGGCGCGCCCGCCCACCCGGGCTGCCAGACCCTGTGCACCCGTCAGCCGGCGCACGAGCTCATCGGTGGCAGCCATGAGCGGCCGGGCACGCGGTCCCGCGGTCCTCGGCCGCATCCGCCCGGCCCCGCTCAGCGCGGCGACACTCCGGGCGTCCCACGGCCACACCACCACGCGCGGCATCCTCAGAACGTCGGCGATCTCCCCCGCCGGATACGGGCAGGGCCCGACGACGAGCAGGGTGAGCCGCCCGGCATACGCACGGGGGTCAAGGCCGCACGTGGACACCTGAGTCAGGGCCTCGGGCCCGCCCCGGGTCACGAGCACGACCTGGTCGGCGTCCTGTATCAGCGGCTCGGTGTCGTCGCCGGCCCGGCCGACATCCAGCAGCACAGTGCCCGTGTCCGTGTCGTCACCGCGCAGCACCCGCCGCCCGCTTTCCCCGGCCAGCAGGCGCACAGCTCCCCGGCAGGCACCGCGCCCGGGCACCGAGGCCACGACCCGTACGCCGCAAGGGAGTTCACTCACCGCACCGAGCAGCGAGCCCGGCTGATCCCGCCCCGCCGAAGAAGCAACGTCCAGCAGCGACGGCGCGTCGGGAAGCCCGAACCGGATCATGAGATCGCCGCCGGACACATCGGCCTCCACCACCACCGGACGCACCCCGCCATCCACCGCCACCGGCCACGCCGCCGCGAGCGCCACCGCGCACGTCGTCACTCCCGGCGCCCCCGCCATCGAGGCGACCACCACGATGCGTCGGCTCACGGCGCCTCACGCCCCTGAACCGAAAGGACCAGCACCCGCGGATGCTCCAACTGCGCGGCCCGCAGCGCGGCGGCGGTCTCCACCAGCACGCTCACCACCCGAGGCCCGCCCGCCGACTCGGCCGCCCGCACCCCGGCCACCGTGCCCACCACACTGTCGGGCCCCTTCGCGTCGTCCCCGCCGTCCGCCGCCCCGGCGGCATCCGGACCCGCCACCAGCGCGACCCTGTCCCCGCGCGTGACGCCCGGCGGCGCACCGCCCGCCTCCACGGCGACCGCCACCTGCGAAAGCCCCTTCGGCGGGAACTCCGACCGCGCCCCTACCTGACCGGAAGCAAGCAACGCCCCCTTCACCAGAGGGATCTGAGCTCGGCGCCCCAGCACCATGCCCCGGTCCGCGACGGGCACCACGCCCGTCTCGGCCGCCACCTCGACGACCCGTAGATCAGCCGGTCTGATCGCGTGCCCCGCCGGTACGTCCCGCCCGACCATCAGCACCTCCGTCCGCCCGCCGACCTCGGACGCGACCAGGGCGAAGCCGACAGCCGAGACCGTCACCGCCCCGATCCCGGCCCACAGCCACCCCAGGCGACGCCGCCCACCGCCCGTCGCCGGCCGGCTTCCCGGCCCCGCACCACGCGCCCTTGGCACACCGAATCGAGCACTCTGTTTCACTGAAGAAGGCATGGGGGTACCCACAACTCACCTCACGATCAAGGAAGTTTCCGCTGAACACCGGCCGCCCCGCCCTGTCGCGGGCCGCACCGTCACACCAGGAGCGTCAGCTCGTCACGACGCCCTGCACCTCATCCACGACCACCTCCCGCTGTGCGTCCATGACGAGCCCCGGCACGACCCCGCCCTGACCGCCCCCGTGCCAGGTCACATCCCAGACGGCCTGCACGGACAGCACGAACGCCGGACCCGGTACGGACGCCCGCCGATAGATGTGGCCACAGTCCGGCGACGGCGACTTCGGCGCGTACGAAGCCGAGTACGCGGTCCCCGGCCCGGTACACGTCACACGCGCCCCGTCCCCCATCGACCACACCGTGCGTCGGGGCCGAGCCGTCGCCGTGACCGTCAGCCCCTGCACGGAAGCCGAGGCACTGACCGGCTTCCACTGCTTGTGCTCCAGCCACATCCACGTCGGCACATGAACGATCTGGACGAAGTCCTCGTCCGGGCTGGTACGAATCTCCGGCCGAGGCAACTTCAGCTTGCCGACGGCCTGTTGAACAACAACCTCCACGGGGACGACCTTGCCCGCGTCACCCTCGCCCGCACGCTTCGGCGGAGCCTCGGCGTCCATGTCGTCGCCCCCAAACTGCGGCAACACGCACAGTCCTGCGGCAGGCCGGTACTCACACCCCGACGAATCAACGGTCGGCACCCCACCAGGAGCCCCACCCCCCGCCTTCCTCGCGTAGCCCCCACCAGAGGAGGACTGGCGTGCCCCCGCCGAACCACTCGGGGAACCGTGAGACCCCACCGACCGAGCCGGCTGCGTCTTCCGCACACTCTTGGCCTTCGGCGCACACTCCCCCTGTGCGCAGGGAGCCTCTACAAAGAATTCGGTGTCGCCGTCCGCAACCGCAGCTCCCGGCGCAACGGCCACCACCGCCCCCGCGAGAACCATCACCACGACTCCTCCCGCGACGCGGCGCGCGGTCAACACGACCCCGCCTTGCCCAGGTAGAACCGCGAAACGCGCCAGCTCCCGTCGACGTTCTCGACAGTGGCGTCCGCCTTGTGGTGGCCGCCCGGAACGTCATTCTTCAACCGGCCGTCGAGGCGGTACTGCAACCAGCGCCTACTGTCCACGCAGTCACGCAACGTCACCTTGCCCCCGGTGGCCGTCACCACCTCCGGAGCCAGCCGGACACGCCCCTTGCCGACGACCCCTTCGGCCTTCGACTTCTTCAGCCCGAACTTCATGAGCGCTACAGCGTCACCGCGCGCGTGATCATTGAGCAGCGAAGAGGAGGCATCCGAAGTCTCCGAGGCGACAGTCAAGTCGTGCCACATGGCCCGGTAGGCGGCCACCGCCTTGTCTCCCTGAACTGGACTTTCACTGCTGTCAGTTCCAGTCGACGCCGGGGACTCCGTCACCACCTCCGGCAGGCGCCGCGCCTCTGCCCCACCGTCCGAACAACCGCCCAACAGCGCGACACCGGCCGCAGCCACTCCCACCCCAGCCAGCAACGCATTCATCCGCAGACGAACCATGCCCACTCGCCCCCCCCCCAGTCACATCACGCGTCGGACCCAAGACGTACCGCCATGGAATGCCTCTGGAACCAGCCCGCGCTCCACCCAGCAACCACGACACGGAGGGTAATAATCTGCCCCGTGGCTTGACAGTCCTCCGCCTGAGCACCGGCCGTACGAAGAAAGCGGAACCTGTCGCTCGAACGAGCTACAGGCCCCGCCCGACAGGACAACACCCGCCCCACCCGCCACCCCGAAAGAGCTACCGACCCGATGACAGGGGCACAGCACCGGCGCTACGCGACTCCCCAACTCCCCCTGAAGGACGCGGGAATGGCGATCCAGCAGCACTTCCCGGAGCGCGTCTGCCGCGCTCCCCAGCAGCCACCGCTCAGCTCGTCAACGATCCGCAGACCTCGCCCGCGCTCGGCCAGCACCGCGCTGATCGCGTCGAGGCCTCCGCCACGCCCTTCCTCACAGGGCGCGAAGAGTTCATGGAGAGGCTCAGTGGCAGCCGGTCGCGGTAGGGACCGGCTCGTGTCGTGGACTTCACACAGGACGTCACGGCCCGTGCGACGCAGGTTCAGGACGTACGGGCCGGTGGCATGCTCCACCGCGTTCGCGATCAACTCGCCTACAGCCAGGGTGACATCGTCCGCGGGCTCCCCCGTGACGTGCAGCTCCGCGAGCGCTCCCTGGAGGGCCCGGCGGGCCGCGCCCGGCGCGTGCTCGTCGCCGTCGTTCCATGCGTGCAGGGTCACGGTGGTGCCCGGCGGCGGCGCGCTCATCGCGCTCCGCCCCAGGGGAGAATGCGGCGGGTACGGCGGTGGCGCCCGCCGCCGGGCGCGAGCGTGTCGTGCAGGGCGCTGGTGAGATAGCCGACAGAGGCCGAACCGGCGCAGAGCAGCAGGGTGCCGGTAAGCGGCAGGGACAGGAACACGGAGTACCTCCGATGATCGCGTCAACGGGTTCCGCCCCCATCCCGCCATCGACCACCGCAAGAGCGGAAGCCCTGGTCAGAGAGTTGATCGCGATTGTCGGAGTGGTGCGTGAACCTCTCCGGAGCACCTCCCTGTTCGGCGCAGTGCGCTGCTCGGTTCCGCTCACGGACGTCCCCCGCCAACGGTATGCCGGAAGCATGAGGCACTCGCAGGGAGGAGGGCTGACGCCGAAGCGGCAGGCAGCCCGGGAACAGTTGAGGCTGGAGGCAGCGGAGCGGTTCGCGCGCGGGGAGAAGACCGCGGACGGCGCGCGTGAATTGCAGGTCGGGGAGCGCCAGGTGGACAGGTGGCGCAGAGAGTGGCGCGAGGGCGGGATGGAAGCGCTGACACCCGTCGCGAGTTGAGTGGCAGGCGGGCGACCGTCGGCAGCGCCGTGGGGTCGGCGACAGTTGTGATGCATGTTCCAGATCGCTACGGCCTGTGCGCGTTAGCGAGCGCCCCAGCTCATCGCCTTGGGACCTTCATGGGCGTCCACTCACCTCCCGCTCCAGACGCTCAAGGATCAAGTACGCGTGCTGCTCGAAGTCTTGGTCATCGCGCGGGCGGGCGTACGGGAAGATTCCGGCGGCGGCCCAGAGGCGTACGGCTCCGATGGCAGCGGTGTCGATCGGGACCTCTCGCTGCTCTTTGCGGTAACCGTCGAGGAAGAGTGACCGGACCTGCGGGGAGTCGAGTTCGCGGTCCCACAGCTTGGCGAAGTCGAGGAGGGGGTGGCCGATGGCCGCGTGCTCGAAGTCGAAGATCCAGAGGCTGCCGTCGGCGTCCAGATGGAGGTTGCGCCAGCCCATGTCGCCGTGAAGGAGGCAGCGTTCATCGCCGAGGTGCGCTGCGGCAGGGGTGCTGAGGAGTTTGTCGCGAAGGGCTCTGATGCGTCGGGCGAGCGGGGCATCGAACTCGGCTACGAGAGCGATCTTCGCATCGATGAGGTTCGGGATCGCGTCGTGCGTGCGCAGATGCGGGCTGCTCTCGCCGCGGGTGGCGGTGTGGAGACGGCCGAGGAGGCGGCCTGCTTCTTCTACCGATTCGGGGGTCGCGGCGAAGGGGGTGAAGTCATGCCAGGCGTAGGCAAGCCAGTGTCGGTTCAGGCCGAGGTCGCCATGCGCGTGGAGGGTCGGCGTGGGGAGGTCCCGGGTGTGCAAGAGCGTGTGGGCGCCGACTTCGGTGGTGTAGCTGCGGGGGCTGTCGGTGACCTTGATGAACAGGGTCGGGACGCCGTCGCGGTCGCCGCGGAAGTGGGTGTTGTTGTGCTTCTGGTCGTGGGTGAGGGGTACGAGGTCGCAGCCGACGGCGGTGCCGATCTGCGCGCGGAGGTCACGCGTCATGGCCGGTTCCGGTGGCGGCGAGGTGCTTCTGGATCATGGCCCAGGTTTCGCGGTTGCTGTCCCAGTAGAGGGCTTCGGGGACCAGGGCGGGTTCGGTCCACTGGTGGTCCTGGTGCTCGTCGGGGTTGGTGACGACGTCCAGGGTGGGGGTCCGGGCGAGGAAGAGTGTCTTGCTGACCGTCAGGTCCGGGGAGATGACGACGTCGAGGCCAGTGGTGATCTCGCGTACGTCGTCGAGGGTGAGGCGCAGGCCGGTCTCTTCGGAGATTTCGCGGAGTACGGCCTGCTGAGGGCTCTCTCCGGCCTCGATGCCGCCGGTCACCGGCTGCCAGAACGCTGTGTGTTTGCCCGGCCGGGCAGGAACCTGGAGCAGGAGGACGCTCTGGTCGGGAGCGATGATCCAGCACTCGATGCTGTATTTGGTCGTCATGGTTCACCTTCCGGGATCTTGGTCTTTCATAGCGCACCTACGACGGGGTGGCCGGGAGGATGACGCGCTTGAGGTCGGTGAGCCATTCCTGGGGCAGCGGGTGGTCCGGACGGTAGTGGAGGGACCATCCGGCGTTGAGGCCGTCGAAGGCTGGTGGGGGCGGCGGGGTCCGAGGCGAGAGGCCGAGCCAGTCCGTCTGGTAGCCGGGGTCGGTGGCCGACGTGTCGGCAGTAGCCGCGGCGTCGGACGTTTCCTCCGACGACAGGGGGCGCCAGCGGGTACGGGTGGTCGACCGTACGACCTGCACGACGCAGGTGATCCGTGTCCAGGGGGTGCGTGTGATGCCGCACCAGAGTTCCGCGTCCTGTGGGGTGAGGTAGTGCTTACCCGCGATGGGCGGGTAGCGGGTGGCGAGCTCGGGGGCAGTGCAGTCGAGGTCGGTGAGGGTGGCGTGGTGGATGTTCATTCCGAAGGGCAGGGTTCCGATGCAGAGTCGGCCGTGGTGGTAGCCCATCGTTCCGCGGTCGACCGTCGCGATCGGGGCGGCGAGGGCGCGGGCCAGTTTCAGGGCCAGGTCGGTCTTGCCTGCTCCGCTCTCGCCGGTGATCAGCAGTCCGCCGTCGCCGAGTTCGAGGGCCGCACCATGGCACAGGCGGAAGCCGTAGCGACGGCCGCCGTGGATGAGGAGCTCACGCAGGATCCGGTCCGTCCATCGCCGGGCTTCGGTGGTGTCCGTGAATGAGACGACCAGGCGGTTGCCTTCGCGTACGGCGAATGGACCGTCGGCGTAGCGCGCCGTCCAGATCCGGCCTGGTGACCATCGCACGGGGAATGCTCCACGGCCGTTGTGGTCACTTCGCTGTGCGGACGGGGCGTCGAGGAGGCGGTCCGCTGCCCTCGGAGGCGGGTTGCTGGTAAGCGCCACGGTCGCGAAGGGCGGGCCGGCGCACCTGCGTGCCGCGGGCCAAGTGGACGGCGGCGCGGTCTGCACGTCGGACAGGATTTCCACCGAGCCCGCCATGGTGGCGAGGACGTACCGCGTCCCCGTGGCCCGTACTGTCTCCAGGTTCGTACGGAACCAGTCCTCGATCTCCGCCTCCGTCGTTCTCATCTCGTCTCACCTCCCGGGCCGAAGAGCGTCCAGCGCGAGCGCGACTTGTGCCAACGAGGTGTTCGCGTACTGCTCGACACGCGTGGTCCACGCCTCCGGCAGGTTCTGCGGTGCGAAGGCGTAGGCGAGGCCGCAGGCGATGGCGGTGACCGAGTCGAGGTCGCCTCCGCGCGGGCGGCGCAGGAGTACGGGTACGAAGTCGTGCGGCGGGATGCCGGACAGGCCGAGGCAGATGCCGGCGATCGCCGAGGAGCGGGCTCGTACGTCGAATCCGAGGGAGTCGTCCAGGCTGTCGATGTGGGCAGCTATGGAGCGCGGACCAGGCGGGTTGCTGTGGGCGAGGACCGCTTCGGCTGCGCTGCGGCCCCCGCCCGCGATGCGGACCAGGCTCGGCAGGTTGGTGCGGATGGCGTGGGTTGCCGCCTCGGGTGGTTCGCCCACGACGGCGTGGCTGACCGCGAGCGCGAAGAGCAGCGCGGCCATGACGGCGTCCGGGGCGGCGTGCGTGAGGGTGGCCGACTTGATGGTGTCGTAGCAGAGTTCGCCGGGTTCGTCGGGAGTGTGGAGGCAGGCGATGGCGGCCGCACGGGGGACGCAGCCGTTGGTGTCGCCGTCTGTGGCGACGTGGAACGGGGCGCCGGAAGCGCGGAGTTTGTATATCTGGCGGCCTCCGTTCGGGTTGAGGCGGCGGAGCTCGGCTTCGAGGGCGTCGCGGTGGGCGTGGCCGTGTTTGGCGATCGAGTGGGCGAAGGCCAAGGTCAGGACGGTGTCATCGGTGATGCGGCCGGTAAAGGCGGCCGGTGGGGCTTCGCCGGTGGCGAAGGCGTCCAGCAGGTGATGCGTCTCGGGGTCGAGTGCATCCCGGGCACGCTTGTCGATGATCTTTCCCAGGGCGTCGCCGAGGCCGATACCGGCGAGGCAGGACCGGATGCGGGGCACGGCGGGAGGCGGGACTGAGGGCGGACGCGGGCTCGGACTGGTTTCGAGGAGCACGAGCGCCCGGCTCATGGGGACGAGTTGGGGGTTCACGATCGCGGTGTCCGGGGTGGGGACGAGGAGTGTCGAGGTGACCTTGTTCGGTGTGATGAGCACGCGGAGACCGGCAGCTCGGGCGGCGGCGATGCCGTGCGGGGAGTCCTCGATGGCGATGGCCTTCCCAGCGTCCACGGCCAGGTCGGCGAGCGCGGCGAGGTAGCTGTCGGGCGCGGGCTTGGGCGCTCGTCCGGGCTTTCGGCCGACGATGTCCGTGACGGCATCCGTCAGGCCGAACTTGCCAAGGACCGCCGTCACATGTGCCTGTTCTCCATCGGTCACTACGGCGCATCGGACTCCGCGGCGGGCAGCGTCCATGATCCAGGCGGCGATTCCCGGCCGAAGGGGCAGGGCGTCGCGCAACGCGACGTAGCGCTCCCGTACTTGGCCGGTCACGGCGGCCGGGTGACCAAGTCGTCTCCCCAGGCGGGCCGCGAGTACGTCCGTGAACGGGGGCTTGGGGTCGGCGGCGGGTCCGCGTCCGGCGGCCCAGTGTTGGGCCCAGGTGTCGGTGGCGAGCCACAGGCCGTGCTCGCCGAACACCTCGCGCCACGCGAGGTAGTGGGCGTACTCGGTGTCGATGATGACGCCGTCGAAGTCCAGGAGGAGCGCGGAGATGCCGGCCCAGGGGTCTTCGGCTGGTGCCGGGAGGATGGTCATGCGACCGCTCCTCCCGAAGGCGCGAGACAGCGGCCGATTATCTCCAACGTGCGTGCGGTTCCTTCGAGTTCATCGCCCTCGGGGTCGCCGGTTGCGGTGCACGACTCGATGCGGTCGGCGAAGGCGGCGAGCTCTTCTGCGTACCCCTTCCTCGCCCATCCTCGGTAGAGCTGGCCGGCCTCCCAGCCGAGCGTTGCGCGGTCGCGCAGTGAGCCTTCGGTGCCGGACCAGGTGGGTGCGGTGGTCACGCGGAGGCGGTCCTTGGTGTCCACCTCGATGAGGTCGCCGGTGGTGGTGTGGAGCCAGGCGGAGACCTGGTAGGCGTGTGATCCGGTGGCTGCGTTGATGGTCGCGGCGGCGTCTCCGGCCGGGTTGAGGAGGCGGAGGGAGGTGGCGACTTCGCCGGGCCGGGTTGCGGCGAGACGTACGGCGTCGATGTGCCCGACGTCGCCGAGGAGATGGCGGGCCCAGTCGATGGGGTGGATGAACATGTCGTAGAAGGCGAGTTCCTCCGCGCCGAGGTCCCAGCCGTCGCGGGCGTACACGGCGGGGAACGTGACCGCGATGTCCAGGAGGCGGACGGTGGCCTGATGCTCGGTGAGCCACTGGTCGACCAGGCGGTGCGCGGGGGCGTGCCGCCACATGGTGCCGACCGCGACCACCTTGTTGGTCCGGCGGGCCAGAACGCCCAACTCTCGTACGGCCTGCGGGTCTGTACCGAGCGGCTTTTCCACGAAGACGTGCTTTCCGGCGTGCAGTGCGGCGCGGGTCAGTTCGACGTGGCCGGCGGGGTGGGTGCTGATCAGGACCGCGTCGACCTCACTGTCGAAGATCTCCTTCGCGTCGTTCAGTACGGGGAGATGGGGGAAGCAGGCGGTGGCCTCTGCGCGAGTCGCCAGGTCCTTCTCCGCGACGGCGGACAGGGCGAAACGCTCGCAGCCGAGGAGGTTGGGCAGGAGGCTGCGGCGGAAGTGGCGGCCGAAGCCGATGGCACCTATGGACAGGGGCATTTCGGGACTCCTGGGGAAGGGGGAGGCGTTGTACGGCTGGGCGCTCCGGCGGTCACGGGAGGCGGGCCTCGATCGTCTGGCCGGTGATGTGCGCGGCGTCGTCGCTGAGGAGCCAGCGGGCAAGCGGCAGGTTGTCCGCCACCGGTGGAAGGGGCGGGTGCGTACTCGGGCGGCCTCTGAGCTCGGCTTTCGCCGCTCGGTGGGTTTGCGCGAGATCGGTCTCGGCGGCGATGCCGATGACGTTGGCGCGTACGCCGGTGCCGTGCAGTTCGTGGGCGAGGCATCGGGTGTAGTGCTCCAGGCCGGCCTTGGCGGCGCCGTAGACGGAGAGGAGGCCGAGGCATGTGCGGGCGGCCTGGGAGCCGACGCACACGATGCTGCCTCGGCCGGAGTTCTTCATCGTGGGGACGAAGGCGTTGACGATCCGTACGAAGCCGAGGAGCGAGATATCGAGGAGGCGGGCAGCGTCCTCCGTGTTCACCTCCCAGGCTCGGGCCACGGCTCCGGAGTCGGATGCGCAGAAGACCAGGCCGTCGAGTTGCCCGCCGAGGTGGGCGTCGGCTGCCTGTGCGAAGTCGCTGACGGACTGCGCGCAGGAGACGTCGAGGCGGACGTGCCGTAACGATGTAGTCGAGGGGCGCTCGCGTCGTGAACCGGCGAGCACGCGGTGGTCGGCCGCGGCCAGGTGCTCGGCGAGGGCGGCGCCGAAGCCGCTGCTTGCGCCGATGATGACGGTGCGGGGTGAGTTCTGGTTCACCACGGACTCCTCTCCGGCTCCCGGGTTTCCAACGGGCAATGGGTGCCCGTGTGTTGGGTGATCAGGTGCGCGGCGGACCGCGCGTGGCGGAAGTACCGGGGGCGGGCGTAGTCGTGCCAGTAGGCCAGGGCACCGAGGCAGTGCACGACGAGGTAGAAGCGGATGGTGTCGTCGGCGTTTTCGCGGGCATCGGCGCCGTACGACTGCCGGAATGCCGACCACGCCCTGCCGGGGCGCGCGTCGAACGTGCGCCACCACAGCTTTCCCAGGTCGCTGAACGGGTCACCGCCTCGCGCCTGGTCGAAGTCGCACAGCATCACGCTGCCGCCGGGGCGTACAAGGATGTTGGCCGGCTTGAGGTCGTGGTGCAGCAGGCGCGGCGCCGGAGCCTGACCGGTCAGGTCGCCGATACGCTCGGCGAACCACGTCCGCAGCCTGTCAGCGCGGTGATCCGCAAGGTGCAGGGCCTCGATACGGCGGTCGAGATGCGGCAGGAGGAAGTCCTGCCAGGAGGCGGTCACCGGCGTGTTCAGCGGCCCGACGCCGCCGAGTGACGGCACCTCATGGAGCCGCCGCACGAGCCGCCCCAGCCGCTCCCCCACGCCCTCTTCACCGGGGCTTCCGACAACGAGCGGCCCTGCGAGGGTTTTCCCTGCCACACGCTCGATGCGGACTGCGCAATGTTCCGCACAGGCTTCTCTGAGCAGTGGGCTCAGGCCATGCGCATCGAGAATCCGCAGCGCACGCACCTCGCTCTCGAACCGTTCCCAACGCTGATACTGCTTCACCAGGTAATCCGGACTGCCGGACGGGAGGATCCGGTTCTCGTACTCGCCATCGCCGCGTGTCCCAATCGATCGGTGTGGCACGGCAGACGGTCCGGGGCACCAACTGCCGTGCAGCCCCGTCACGCCGGCCCCTGAAGCTCGGTGACCGCCCGGTCCGCCTTCCCGAAGGCGACCTGCCCACCGGTGAGCCGAGCCCGCACCGCATCCGCGCCCAGCCGCCACGCCCCGAAGGTCCGCCAGAATCGACGCCCGAGGCCCGCACTCACCAGGCCGACGGCCGGCACCCGCCATTCCTCAGCGTTCATCTCGTCCGCCAGGACCCGTCGCATCACCGCGGTCTGCACCAGCGGGAACGCCCACCACGCCGTGAACAACGCCCGCTCGTGCACCGGCCCCCGCAGGAGCACTCCCGGGGTCAGCGCGGCGGCGAGCCATGGCAACACGGTGATCTCAGCGGTGTCCGCGACGCCGAGCCCGGCCAGTCGCCAGCGATCGACGGCCCGCACGCCCCTGGTCTCACGCAGTACCTCGGGCCAGGTCGTGATCCCCCGGGCGATGAACTTGAGCGACGCGAGATGCGCGGACACCGTGTCCGGAAGGTCGACGCGATTGAGCACCGGAACCGTCGAGAACCTCGCCCGGCGAAGGAACAGCCTGTACCCCAGCGGGACATCGTCGACGTACGGGAAGCCCCCGACCTCGCGCAACACGTCCGCCCGTACGAACAGCCCCGCGCCGACGAGGTACTGCGGCATCAGCCGCCCCTCGGCCGCCCGGTCGAGCTTCCAGCGCTCCACCCCGAGACTCCGCACCGCCTGATGCAACGCCTCAACCCGCACCACCGCCCTCGGCCACGACCTCTCGGGCGCCCCCGAAAGGCATCCGGTCGCCAGCGGCACCGCCTGTACGACCTCCGGTTCCCGCTCGCCGGCCGCCTCCGCCGCGACCCACGCGGCCAGCTCCGGCGGCGGCTGAGAATCGAAATCGAAGACCCCGAACCACACCGGATCGCCGTCCTCTTGCGGTCCTGCAATGCGCTGGCGCTGGCCTGCGATGTGTTGTCCTTCGATGTGCTCGACGGCCCAGTTGAGCTGCGACGCCTTGTTCCCCACCGGGCGCGGGTCCTCGATCACGGCCATCCGCGCGGCGTCGCGCGCAGCAAGCTCCTTTTCCAGCAGCTCGCGGGTCGTCGGTCCCTCGCCCAATTCCCGTGCGGTCGTGACGAACCAGATGTGCGCGTACGGGTAACGGTCCCGTACGGCGGCGAACGCCTCGACGGTCCGCTGTACGTACGGCTGCTCGCGAAGCCCGGGCACCAGCAGGTGGAGCACGGCGTTCCCCGCGTCGTCGACCGGCGGCGCCTTCTTCAGGGCCGTACGTGCCGTGCGTCGGGCCCGGGCCAGGGTGACCGCCTCCCAGGTCAAGTGAGCCGCGACAGCGCCGACAGCGGCCTTCCGTAGGACGTCAGACACGGACGGCATGGGCTTGTCCTTCCAGTACGGATACGAGGAGTTGGAGACCGCGCGCGTACAGAGCGCACTGCCGGTCGGGGTTCTCGTGGTGGAGCGGAACCATCGACAGGAACTGCACCGCTTCGAGCAGACGTATCTCGTCGAGCGCGAACCCGGCCTCGGTGACCACCGCGTCACCCGCCGGTGCCAGCGCGCTGGGGCGGGGGAAGACGCGCAGGTCCCAATTCGTCGAGTTGGGGCGCCGCAAGGTGAACAGGTCCTCGCGCAAGGCGTCGTACCCGCCCGCGTACGACTGCCGGAGCTTGGCGAGGTCGTACCGAATGTCGCCGCCGACGGTGTCGCTGAACGTGGTCCCGGGGTCGAGCAGTTTGAACGTGCCGTAGCCGCGCGCGAGCAGAACGTTCGAGAACGTCATGTCGCCGTGCACCAGGCTGCCGTGCCCGGCGGTGGCGGCGAGTCCGCGCAGTGCGTCCACGGCGGCGGGCCACACCTCCCCGAATGCCGGGAGTTCCACCCCGTTGACGGTGAGCCGCTCGTCCCGGACCCGCGTCCAGCCTTTCCACGAGGCAAGCCGCTGCTCGGTCTTCTCGACGTACTTCCGCTCGCACCACGCGCGCAGGCCGGGATCCTCCCGCCGGGTCGGCGCCCACAGTCGGCTCTCCACCACGTCGATCAGCCGACGGAGCACCAAGCGCCAAGTCGCCTCCGGCAGCGGTTCGAAGAGGAGCAACTCGGCGAGGCTCGGGTAGTCGACCAGCTCGATCCGGTACCAGCCCTCGCCCTCCCCCAGGAGCCGCGGCGCGAGCCCAAGCGCGGTATCCGGGAGGGATCGGTACCAGCGGGCCTGGGCCGCCATCAGTGCACCGTCGCCTCGCTTGACCACGGTCCCGTCGTCCGTGACCGCGAAGCTGTGCCCGGCCCGGCCGGTCAGCGACAGGCGGTTCGCGGCGACATAGCGGTCGTACGAGCCGAGGTCCCACCACACGTCCACCGGCACCGCGGTGAGCGACCTCTGCGCGCCGTACTTGCGCAGCAGCGCGCTCAGTTCGGTGTCGCGGCCGGGATCGGGATCGGGATCGGCCAGGAGTGTGCGCAGCAGGCGGCAGTCTGCGAAACGGTAGACGCCGACCACCGCGCGCTCGGTCGCCGTGTCCTGGTCGGGCTTGTCGGTGTACGCGAGGATGCGGCCGTCGGCGTCGGTCCCGACGACGCAGAAGTCCCGGGCTGCACCTGCCCGGCCGACGGCCACGGAGTCGGCCGGCAGTTCCTCCAGATCACCGATGAGCGTGTCACCGAGAATGAGCGTCACGTCCCCGCCCGGCATCAGGTGCGGCGCGGCCTGCGCCAGTGCGTCCAACGGGCCGAGCGGCGTCGGCTGCGGCACCAGGCGGATATGTAGATCCGCTCCGGCGAAGACCTGGTCGACGAGCGCCTGGACGTGCCGGTCGTCACCCGGCGCGTGAACGACGGCTACGTGCCGGACCCCGGCCGCATACAACTGCCTGAGCTGCGACACGAGTACAGGCCGGGCACCGGTGGTCACGGTCGCCTTCGGCCGCCCGCGCGAAACGATCGCGATGCGCGTCCCGAGGCCGGCCGACAGGATCACGGCCTGCCGTTCGTGCACCTGCTCGTCCGGCAGCTCGATCTCGGCCCAGCACCGCTTCCCGCCCTCGGGCAGGACCGTCACCCCGCTGCGGGTGGCGAGAGCCTCGACCAGAAAGAGCCCTCTGCCTCCCTCTTGCCCGGTGTCCTGCGCGCATCTGCGCGGTACCACGTCACTCGCATCGCCGACCTCCAGTCGCACGACACCGCACCCGATGGCCACCGAAACGTCGATCTCGTCGCCGGCGGCGTGTCGTACCGCGTTGGTGACGAGCTCGCTGACCACGACCTGGATCGCGTCGACCACGGCCTCGTCGTCTATGCCACCGTCCATGCCGTCACTCACGCCGAGCATCTCGGCTACCCGTCGCCGTGCCTCGCCCGCTGCGACCGGTTGTCGCGAGAACCGGAGGGAGTACTCGACTGGCTCCATGGAGATCGTCCACCTCGCGCCGTCACGGCGGACCCGACCGGGCCCGAGAGCAGGCCGACATCCGCGGAAGACGGAAGTACGGCGGGCAACAGCGTGTCGTCGCGGGCCGGGACGTCGAACCTCGCGCGGGGACTTCTCCGGGACGTCCCGGGACGTCTTCCTCAGGGCATCGAGACGTCCAGCGCCCGAAGGTGTCGCATCAGCCCGGCCACGTCCTGAAGATCAGACAGGACCCACTCGGCCCCCGCGTCCCGTAGTTCGCCTTCACTGTGCTCTCCGGATGCCACGGCCACGACATGCGCGCCGGAACTCAACCCCGCCTCCACGTCCCGCGGCGTGTCCCCGACGAGCACCACCGGCGTCTTGAGTCCCAGCCCGTACCGGTCCTGGACCCGCCTCCGGGCGACATCAACCAGCGCCGCTCGTTCCACTCCGTCCGCCCCGTACGCACCGCACTCCAGGTCCAAGAGTCCATCGAGACCGAAGGGCGCGAGCTTCACCCGGGCATTGGCCCGGATGTTTCCTGTCAGTACGGACGACACCATCCGGGGTTCAGCGGCCACCGCCGCCAACGCCGCCTGCACGCCGGGCAATGCCCGTCCCCGCGTGGCGAGTTCGGCCTCCCGTCCGGATCCGGCCTCCTCCAAGGCCGACTCCAGCAGACTCCACTCGGGCGATTCCAGGCCGTGATCAAGGAACATCCCCGCCAGGATCAGCCGGTCCGTTCGCCCCTCCGTACGCGCCCGATGAACAGCGGGCCGTCCCGCCGCGATCGCAAAGGCGGACGCGTAGATCTCCTTGCTGACGCCGCCGTTCTCGATGAGCGTGTGATCGATGTCCCAGAGCACGATGAGTGGCACCCGCCCACCCTAAACAGGCCACCGCCGTTCCCTTTCGACTGAGATGATCGGATTCCTTGCGACGCAGTCATCGCCTCAGGTTGGATGACCAGCGTGAACGAGCGACTTCGCACCGCGATCACCGAACGCGGCCTGACGTTCGAAGCCCTGGCCGAAGCCTGCTCCGTCGATCCCAAGACGGTTGGCCGCTGGGTCGCAGGCCGCGTCCCGCACCGCCGCCACCGGTGGGCCGCGGCCAACTGCCTCGCGGTCGAGGAGACGCACCTCTGGCCCGAACAGCGAGCCGCCTCGTCCACGCCCGAGCACGTCCCATCCCCGCCCTCCGAGATCGTCGAGACGTACACGAACCGCGCCAGCGTCCCCCGGGATCTCTGGCTCTCCCTGCTCCGCGACGCCACCCAGCAGATCGACGTCCTCGTCTTCTCCGGAACCTTCTTCGCCCAGACCAACCCGCGCATCGCCCGCATGCTCCGCGAACGCGCCGAAGCCGGCGCCCGAATCCGCCTCTGCTTCGGCGACCCGGACGGCACAGCCGCCGTCACCCGCGGCCACGAAGAGGGCATCGGCGACACCCTCGCCGCCAAGATCCGCGCCTCACTCACGTACTACCGAGAGCTGCCGGGTGTGCCCGGCTGCGAGATGCGCCTCCACGACACCACCCTCTACAACTCCCTCTTCCGCTACGACGACCACCTCCTGGTCAACCCGCACATCTGGGGCCAACCGGCCAGCGCCAACCCGATACTCCGCCTCCGCAACTCCACCACCTCGGAGTGGTTCGAGCCGTACACCGCGAGCTTCGACGCCGTCTGGGCGACCGCCCGCCCCTGGCCCCCCGACCACCACCGCCCGCGCAAGGAGCACTGACCCCATGGGCCGCACCGAGTACTACCACGACCCCAAAGCCCCCAAGGCCAACACCCTGATCCCCGCCTGCAACCTCCTCGTCGTCGACAGCGACGGGGCCATCCTGTTGCAACGCCGCCGCGACACCGGCCAATGGGCCCTGCCCGGCGGCGCCATGGACATCGGCGAAACCCCCGCCCAGTGCGCGGTACGCGAATGCCTCGAAGAAACCGGCATCATCGCCGAAATCACCGGCTTCCTCGGCGTCTACTCCAACCCGGCGCACATCGTCGCCTACACCGACGGCGAGATCCGCCAGCAGTACGAGGTGGTGTACATCGGCCGCCCCGTCGGCGGCACCCCCACCACCAACGACGAAGCCGACGCCGTTTGTTGGGCCACCGAAACCGACCTCGACACCCTGGACATCCACGCCAGCATGCACGAACAGATCCGCCACTACCTCACGGGCACCTACCCCCACCTCGGCTGAACGCCGTCACCACCTCGGCTGAGCACCGTCATCCATCCCGGTCGCGGCCCGGCGCGGGCAGCAGGGCCTCGATACGCGCCACGCTCGCATGAATCTCGGGCGCTGCCCGCCGGATGAAACGGCCCACGACACTGTCCGCCCCGTACCGGCCGACGATCTCGTCCACCCGCCCTGCGGACGTGGTACGCCGCCCGTCCGGTGTCGTCGTCATGTCGCAGTACACCAGCGCGTCCACGAGCACCGCGTCGTCGAGCAGCGGAAACTCGGAGGCCAGCTCGTCGCGCAGGCCGCGTTCCTCCGCTTCCAGGAGCGCGCAGGAATGGTTGGCCACGAGCCTCACGATCCGCTCATCGATCGCGGTGTGGCCGCGCAGATAGCGGGCGCCGTCGAGCGGGTGGAAGCCGGTGGCGGCGAGCCGCGGCGCGTAGCCGATGTCGTGCAGCACGGCAGCCGACTCCAGCAGTGCCGCCCGCTCGCCGACGATCGGAGCGAGGCCGCGGGCACGAGCGCCGACGCCCTGCGTGTGCGCCCACCGACGGGGCAACACACCGCTCAGTAACGACTCTGCCAGCGCGTAGGCCCACATCACGGAACACATACCGCGATCGTAGACAAGCAAGAGACACGAGAATGCCTTCCCGTGTGGACCAGCCGCGCCCCGCCCGCGGCAACGTCGGACGGCGGCGTCGGGCGGCGGCGTCGGGCGGCGGCGTCGGGCGGCGGCGTCGGGCGGCGGCGTCGGGCCTGATGTGAGCCCCAGCACCTACGGGTTCCTAGGCCCGGCGCCGTGTCAGTGGCGTGCGATACGGTCGCACTCTTGACCGAGTGGGCTCGAGGGGAGCGAGTGGCGTGAGCGAACGCATGCGGGTGGACAGCGACGACCTCCGGGACGCCGCACCCACCTTCCACCGCCAAAGCAACCAGCTGCACGACGCGCTGGCGGCCCTGCACTCGCGCCTCGCCGCCCTCGGCGTTCCGTGGGGTGACGACGAGCAGGGCCACTCGTTCCACGCCAAGTACGGTCCGGCCAAGGACGGCATCGACACTGCCACCCAAACGCTCGTCACTGGCCTGGAGTCCATCGGCGACGCCCTGAAGTCGATGGCCGACAACCACGACGAGAACGAGCGCGCGACGAAGGACGTCTTCGACTCCGCCGGCAAGGAGCGCTGAACCGCCGGTGGATGTCGAGGAGATACTTAAGGACGCCCTGCTCAAGCTGGGTATGTGGTGGCCCGACGCGGACTCCGACCAGCTGCGTGAGGCCGCCGACGCCTGGCGCGCGTTCGCCGAGCAGGTCGACGACGTCACGGCGGCCACGCACAAGGCTGCCCGGAGCGTCATCGACGGCAACGAGGGCCGCTCCATCGAGGCGTTCGACGACTTCTGGGCGCGCTATCACAAGGGGGCGAAGACCGGCTGGCTCGACGACGTCGCCGAGTCCGCCCGATCGATCGCCAAGGGCCTCGATCAGTACGCCGACGCCGTCGACAAGGCGATCAGCCACCTGTGGACCGAGATCGGCATCGCCGCCGCCGCACTCGGGGCGGGCGTCCTGCTGGCCATCGTCACCGGCGGCGCGGGAGCCGTCGCAGGCTCCGCCGCAGCCGAAGGCGTCATCTCCGCCGCGGCGGGCATCGGCGTCACCGTCTCCGCCGAAATCGCGGGCGTCATCGGCGCGACCATGACCGGCGTGGCGTTCGGCGCCGTCGAATCCATCACCGTCGACCTGGCCGTCGCCCAGCCCCTGCACGTGGCCGCGGGCGACCAGAAGAGCGTCAGCCTCCACCACGCCCAGGAGGCCGGGATGGCCGGTGCTCTGCTGGGCGGTGTCCTCGGCGGTGCGGGCAGCGGGGCTGCGGCGATCAACAACGCGGGCGGCCTCAAGACCGCCCTCAACAGCATCAAGCTTCCCGATATCAACGTCGCGGGTCCTCGTCTGGCGCTGGCGGGTGAGGGCGGAGGGTTCCCGGCCTCCGGCATGCTGTGGATGAAGGGGAAGCCGAGCGGCCACATCCCCGACGACGTGTTTGAGCACATACACAAGGGCGGGATCAACAAGACCGGGCGTCCGACCGGATACCACCACCGCCCGGGCGGCAAGGACCCGGTTGGCACCAAGGTCCCCAAGATCACCGGCCGTGACAACAAGACCGGACTCACCCGCGGCCCGGTGTGGATGAAGAATCCCCGCAACGGCGAGTGGGTAAAGAAACGCGCGGACAGTACCTTCTTCCCGGACACATGGACGACGAAGGAAGTGAACCGGGCGATCGAGACCGCCTTCAAGGACTCCGAGGTCGTCGACGCCTCCATGAATAAGTGGCGGGGCATGTACAAGGGAATCAGGATCGAGGGCTATTTCGACTCGAGTACGGGCGACGCGATCACTGCATACCCAGTCCTGCCTGAGCCGAAGTAGTAGAACGGAAAGATCGGATGACTCCGAAGACCACATACTTCTCACGGGATTCCTGGGGGTACCCCTCCTATTCCGGGCCTGAGGAGTTCAAGGTACTGGGCGACTGGATCACTAGTGACGTGCAGCTGTCACCTCACTCCGTCCTGGACATGATCGACGTCATCCACGGAGTGAGTACAGGACGCGTCGAAGCACCCCAAATGCTCGACGGCAACGCGTACGCCACGGAAGCGCACCCCGAGACCGTCATCGTCCAGAACGAGTTCGTGGAGCACGTCAACGGCGAGTTCACCCCGCGCCAGGTACTCGATGTCCTGCTCGACTTCTGGAATTACTGCGAACTCGTCATGCCCGGGGAGAATGCCGAAGGTCGCGCCAGATTCGTTGAGGAGCATGGCCGTGACCCTCTGACCGCCTTCGGATGACGGCACACACCGAGAACTCACCGAAGCCACCGCAATCGTGCAGCAGTTGGTCGGGCACTGAGCGACTGGCAGTGCCACAGACGATCCTCGCCAGGCCGAGGCCCCAGCAGAAGCGGTCGTACCCGAGGTGCTGCGAGCCGGTCCGCTCCTGCATCCGGTCACGAGTGCAGTCGCAGGAGATACCCAGTGAACGAGCTTGAGCAACTGGCTGCTTTCCATGCGAACGGCACGACGGAACCGGTCCACAACGACTGGCAAACAGCGGAACAGACACTGAAGGTGACGGTCTCACCTGGCGTCAAGGCGTTCTTCGACGCCTTCGGCGGTGCGAGCTTCGACGACTTCCTGCATGTGTATCGGGCGGGCGCTTCGAACCCGCACCTGGATTTGGTCAAACACACACTCAGGTCGCGCGACACGCTACGCAAGACCCGTCCCCACATCCAGGAACTCCTTGCGGAACGCGGCTCTTCGCCAGATCAGCTCGTTTGCTGGGGCGGCACCGACAACGCCGACATGTGCTTCCTCGTCCCTCAGCCCGATCCACAGGATTGGTTCGTACTTACCGTGATCGGCCGTGGCCGGGAGTACGACCTCTACGAAGGTTCCGTTGAGAGCTACCTGCTGCGTGTCCTGCGCGGGGATCTGCTGAGCGACGTCTTCCCCGAGGACTTCCCTGACGAGGATCCCGGCTACGTACCCAACCCAACGGCATAGGCGAGGCGTCGCCTGAACCGTACTGAGTCCCCGATGGACGTACGACTACCGCTCCGCGCGAGGAGTACATGAGCGCCCACCAAGCTCTGCCCGTGGACTTCATCATCGACCCGCCGAACGGCGTCGCGCCGCTCCAGATCGGCATGACCTAACGAGCCGGCAGGATCCGACAGTGTCCTGTTGAATTGGAGAGTCTCGTCGCCTGGAACCAGTGGGACGAGAACCCGGTCTGCGCCTCGGCGACGGTCGTCTTCAACGGCCTCCCCCTCGGCGTCGGTCCGCTGGCTGCCGCCTCCAAGGCCGGCGAGGCCGGAGCAGCGGCGAAGACTGCAGGCGTCGCAGCCAAGGTCGGCGAGTTCATCGACCCCGTCCTGGAGTATCTGACCCAGCATCTGAAGCCGGCATAACGACGCTTTCTGCGCTGGATCGATGCGAGCGGTTCACGCCACTTGATGAGCTCATCCACGGGTGAAGGGAGTGCACGGTCAAGCTGACGCACTCTCCGGACGCCCTGAGTTCTTGGACGCGTCCCCCTCCAACGCATACGCGAGCGCGAGCGCAATCCGCTCAATCCAGTTGAGGGCGTCCGTGACATCAGCCTCGCCGATCTGGCGGCGCTGCTTGAGGTCGCCGTCGATCAGGTCCGCGTCGTGTGCGATCTGGTTGCGGCGGCGGAGCAGCAAGATGTACTGGCCGCGCAGCCGCTTCTCGTCGTATGAAGTGCGGTACTGGTTCCACCGATTGACCCACTTCGCCGCGTCCCGCCACACCTTGACGTCGGTGACGAGCGCCATCACCTTCGCTATGGCGTCCGGGTTCTGCAACGTCTGGCGGGCGATGTCCTGGCGGACGCGCTCCGCGACCAACTCGGCCATGGTCGTTTCGCCCCGCTGGACCCTCTCCACGCAGTGCAGCGGCAACGGGTAGTCACGGAGCTTCTTCGGCATGTCCGGGCCGTCCTTGGCGGATTCCTCGGCGACTCGGCGCAACACCTCCTCCTGCACCCAGTGTTCGAGGGCGGCGGTCGACTGTACCCAGGCGGCCCGGTAGAAATCGCCGGTGTCGATGCCCTTGGGACTGAGCACCTCCAAGGCCTGCCCGGCGCGAACCATCTGACGTGCGTACGACAGGTTCGTGACGAACGACTCGAACTGACGGGTCTGCGGGTGCGCGATGGTCATCCATACCTCTGTGCGGCGCGTGGGGACGGGGAACTCGGGACGTGAACTCCTGATGTTCCCTGCACCGCACAGAGGCCGGTCAAGCGGCTTTGCGGATCATGGTCTGTATGTGGCTTGATCTGATCGGTTCGGTTCCGGATCCGTCCATCGCTCTTGCACGGCAGGATTGCGGAGCCCTACGCGATACGCACGGGCCGGAGACGACTGACATCGCAGGATGTGCCCATATCCCTGCGTGGGGAAACGAACCTTCCGGCCGTCGTCAGACCTCTTCCGCCTCCGGTACGTCCACATCCGCACCCAGGGACTTCGCGATGGCGGTGAACTCGGCGAGAGCGGACTGGAGATCGCGCACGACCTCCTCGGCGATGACCTCCGGCTCCAGGTCACTGTCCGCGTCCTCCAGGGCGGGGTCCTTCATCCAGGTGATGTCGAGGTTGACCTTGTCCCGCCCGATCAAGTCCTCGTAGGTGTACGGCTTCCAGCGGCCGTTGTCGTCCTCGTCGGCGACGCGGGCGGTCAGCTCCTGTCCCGGCTTGTACTTGGCGACGAAGTCGTCGAGGTGGGGACGGGTCAGCGGGCGCTGCTTCATGGTGAAGTGCTGGCCTGTACGGAAGTCGTAGACCCAGGTGACGCTGGTGTGCGGCTTGCCGTCGGCGCGCGGGGGCTTCTTGTCGAAGAAGAGGACGTTGGCCTTGACGCCGCCCGCGTAGAAGATGCCGGTGGGCAGGCGCAAGATCGTGTGCAGGTCGAACTCGTCGAGCAGCTTGCGGCGGACCTTCTCGCCCGCGCCGCCCTCGAAGAGGACATTGTCCGGGAGGACAACGGCCGCCCGGCCGTTCACCGCGGTCAGCGACATGATGTGCTGAAGGAAGTTGAGTTGCTTATTGGTCGTGGTGGCGGTGAAGTCGTCACGGTCATACTGGACGTCCTCCTTCTCCAGGTCGCCGTCCTGGCCGATCACGGTGATCGCGGACTTTCGTCCGAAGGGCGGGTTGGCGAGGACGAGTGAGGCGTGCCGCCCGCTCGGCTGGTTGGCGAGCGCGTCGTCGACATCGATCAGGCTCGGGCCGTCGCTCTTGCCGATGCCGTGGAGGAGCATGTTCATGGCGGCGAGGCGGGCAGTGCCGGTGACCAGCTCATTGCCCCAGATCTTGCGGCCACTGTCGTACGCCTTGCGGGCATCAACGTCCATGTCCTTGACGTGGTGCCGGGTGATGTACGTGTGCGCGGCGATCAGGAACCCGCCGGTGCCGCAGGCGGGGTCGGTAATGGTGTCGTCCGGACCGGGCCGAGTCACGTCCACCATCGCGTCGATGAGCGCTCGCGGCGTGAAGTACTGGCCGGCGCCGGTCTTGGTGTCGGACGCCCCCTTGGCGAGCAGCCCCTCGTAAGCATCGCCCTTGAGGTCGGTGCCGGTGACCATCCACTCCTCGCGCCCGATCAACTCGACGACCAGCTTTTCGAGCAGCGCGGGCTTTGTAATCCGGTTCTGCGCGTCGGCGAAGATCGTGCCGATGGTGGTGTGAGGCTTACGACCCAAGTGCTCCAGGATGGCGCGGTAGTGGGCTTCGAGTTCCTCCCCACGCTTGCTGACAAGGGACTTCCAGTTGTAGTCCGCCGGCACCATGCCGCTGAGATCGCGACCCTCCCACGGGTCGTTCTCGGTCTCGTCGACCATCTTCAGGAACAGCAGAAACGAGAGCTGCTCCACGTACTCGATGGTCGACATGCCGTTGTCCCGGAGGACGTTGCAGTAGTTCCAGAGCTTGGCGACCAGAGTGTTGGTCTGCGCGGCGGCCTTCTTGGACTTGGGCGTCTCGGTGAGAGGGACGCCTTCGGCGGAGGGGGCGGCTGCGTCGTCTTGGGCGGGGGCGGTCACTGGAAGAGCTCCTGCTGAACGGTGGTGGAGGGGGCGGGGGTTGGGGCGGGGGCGGCAGACTCGTTCGCCTTGGTCGCGGCGTCATTTGTGCGGGCGCGCGCGGTGCGCTTGGGCTTGCGGGCCGGCTTGGCAGCGTCGCGCTCGGCGGCGATGCGAGCAAGGAGGGTGGCGGCCGGTTCGTCGGCGGGGTTCTGGGGGACCAGATTGCCGCTGAAGGCCTTACGGAACAGGGCCAACCGCAGAGCGTCTGCCCGCCGGGTAGCACGGTCAACTTCACGGCCAATCGCCTCAGTACCCGACAGCAACTCTTCGCAACGCTGGACGAGATCCTTCTGGATCTCCAGAGGAGGAATCGGGAACTCGACCACTTTCAATCGCTTTGACGACAAGTGGGCGATGTTCGTCGTGATACGCACCTCGCGCATGAACCTACGAGCATGCAAATGCCGCCGGAACACCATGAGCGCCCATTCAGGGAGAACATTCGGACCTGCCTGGAATCGCAACAGGCTGTTCGTAAACGCGACATTCTCTGGAACTCCGCGATACATGGCTGGACGTCCCACCAAATGCGGGCTCTGCCCTTCGTTCAGGAGGATGTCCCCTTTGTGGAGCCGGTACTTCTCAAAAATCCCCGAGAAATCCATTTCCATGATGCTGGAGGTGTCGATCCGGTCTTCGAAAACATTGGCCACGCGCAAGTAGGGGCGCATTTCGGGGCCGTGATGCCAGTCAGGGTGCCGGGCTCGCCCCAGCTCCAAAGTTCCAGCCTCACCGACAGTCGTAACTGTCCAACCGGCGGGGGCCGTCTCGGGAACCAAAGAAGTGAAGACCGACTTACGTAGAACCTCGATCCGCTTGCGCGCTTCTCGCAGCGTCTGCTCGGCCGCGTCGATCCGGGAGAGCTGCTCTTCGAGGGCCTCGACGATGCGGTGCTGTTCAGCCAAAGACGGAAGGTTCAGCCGGACCCGCTTCAGTTTCGCTGTGCTCAACGTGTACAAGCCGCTTGAGGACTGGGCCACACTCATCAGCTGATTCTTCACCACGGGCGAGTTCCAGAGGAGCTCCAGGAACTTTGGGTTGATCGCCTGTGTCGGGCGAACCCTGATCAGATGATTCTGGTGGACGGCATCAGGAATGACATCCTTCCACGTCGCGGCACGCCCAATCTGATCCGGGCTTCCGTTCCCTTCCACGACCAACAAGTCGCCAGCCTTCAGGCGGAATCGGTCGAGTTCCCCTTCGAACAGCTCAACTTCGTGGATTTCGGAGAGGTCTAGCGTGCCGCGCCCCACGTTCGCCACCCGCAGAAATGGGAACTTGTTGACGACCGGCCGACGCTTCGACTGCTTCTGGATTCCTCCGTTGACGTCGCAAACTTGGTCCAGGGAAGTGGCAACCCACCCCTCCGGCAACCCACCCATATCCGTACTCAAGCCAGTTCCTGATTCAGCTCGTCCAGCAGTTCCAGCGCCCGGTCCTTGTCACCGAAGGCGTTCGCGAAGCCGCGGCCGCCACCCTTGGCCGAGAAGGGAAGATGACTGAAGTCCTCACGTTCCATGCCCACGTCCACCGCGATGGCGTCCTTGATGCGGTGCAGCCACCACAACTGGTCCTCGGTGAATTCGACGCCCGCCTGCTGCTGCCGCAACAGCCAGCCCTCGAAGCGCTCCTCGACCACCGTACGGTAAGGGCGGAGTTCGTCGTCCGCGCCGAGCGTGTAGCGGACGAGGTTCATGAGGTCGCCGAGGCCGGCCGATTTCGACAGGGATGCCGACGCCTTACCGAGCAGGGCGTAGTGGTCCCAAATAACCTTCGGGGTCCACGTCCGGTTCGTGGCCTTGATGGTGGCGAGCAGCTCGCGAAGATGGGCTCGTGCCTCCTGCGGGCGGACCCGGGATCCGCTGCCGAGGATCACCTGGAGTGCGATCGCCTCCGCCGCCTGCTCGTCGCGCCGACGACTGTCCAACAACTGGCGCCACTGGGCGAGTTCCTTCTCCGCGCGTTCTTCGCGCGGAACCTCCCTCAGCTGTATCCCGACCTCGGTCGTCGCGTCATACGTCAGGTCGTGCTGCTGCTTGATGCCGACGATCAGCTTACGGAGCTCTGGGTGCGTGGTCAGAACCTCGACCGCGTCCTGGACGAGGCGCTGGGCCTGGTCCGCGCCGCCCTCACGGTACGCCCGGTCCTGGGTGTCGACATCCACCGCGTCCGAGATCTGGCGAACCAGGTCACCGAGTGGGACGCCGCCCGATACCTGCTTGATCTGCTCGCGCTCCTCCTCGGTGAGCTTGCGGTCCAGGCGGGCCAGGCGACGGCCGAGCGTCTCGGCCTGTTCGGCCGTGATGGAGCGGCTGCCCGCCTTGTCCAAGAGCTTGTCCGTGCTGAGGTTCCCAGTGTCCGGCGGCAGCATCGGCCGGGTATCGACCAGCGGCGACGCCGTGACACCCACCGCGTCGACCAGCACGAAACGGTCCTTGGCGAGGTCGTTCGCCGCCTCCGGCGTCACCGCCTTCAGCTCGTCGGCGTCGATGGTGCGTGAGCCGCGCCCCTTCATCTGTTCGAAGAGAACGGGGCTGCGTACGGCCCGCAGGAATATCACGCACTCCAGGGCGCGGACGTCCGTCCCCGTGGCGATCATGTCGACGGTGACGGCGACCCGGAGCGGCGACGAGTTCCGCAGGTCGTTGACGAGTTGCTCAGGGTCGTCGCCCTTGTCCCGGGACCGGTAGGTGATCTTCTTGGCGAAGGCCTCGCCACGTCCGAAGATCTCCTTGACCTGTTTCAGGACCTCGTCGGCGTGGTCATCGCTTGCCGCGAAGACAAGGGTCTTCGGTAGTTCGGCTCGGCCGGGGAACCAGCGCTGCCAGTTGTTCTTGTAGGCGGTGAGGACAGCCCTGATCTCGTCCTCGGTGATGACCGTGCGGCCGATCTGGCCGACCGTGTACGCGAAGTCTTCGTCCAGTTCCTCGTATCGCTGGGCGCGGGTCTTGCGGTCGCGGATACGGACCGTCGTGCCCTTGTCGATCTTTGCTCCGCCCGCTTCCCGTACCGAGGTGTCCATCGTGACCACGTCGAAGTCGACATTGACACCGTCGGCGACAGCCTGCTCGTAGGTGTACTCGGAGACCAGGTTGTTGTCGAAGAAGCCCTTGGTCTGGCGGGTGGGGGTGGCGGTGAGGCCGACCAGGTGGGCGTCGAAGTAGTCGAGGACGCCGCGCCACAGCCCGTAGATGGAGCGGTGGCACTCGTCGATGACGATCACGTCGAAGGACTCGATGGGAACGTCCGCGTTGTACTCGACACTGACCGGGCGGTCGGTCATGTAGTTCTCGTCGAGGGTGGAGGAGTCCTCGCGGTCCTCGGCCTCACTCGTGTCCTCCAGCGGCTCCCCCTTGAGGAGGGAGTACATGCGCTGGATCGTGGAGACGACGACGGCGGAGGTCTCCTGGAGTCCGGTCCGGCCGAGCGTGTCGACGTTGTACAGGTCGGTGAACTTACGGTTCTCGTCCGGGGCACGGTACTTGTCGAACTCGGCCTTGGCCTGGCGGCCGAGGTTGTTCCGGTCCACGAGGAAGAGGATGCGGCCCGCGCCCGCGTGTTTGAGCAGCCGGTAGGCCTCGGTGACGGCGGTGTAGGTCTTGCCCGCACCGGTGGCCATCTGGATCAAGGCACGCGGCTTGTCCTGGCCGAGGGAGTGTTCAAGGCCGGTGACCGCCTCCTCCTGCGCCGCGCGGAGGCCGTGGGTCTCCAGGACCGGGAGCCCGGTACGCAGGGCCGCACGGAAGGTGGGAGCGTCCGGGTGCTCGGTGGCCCGCCTCATCCAGGCGGCGAAGGTCTCGGGCCGGTGGAAGGCGAAGACCGGACGGGAACGGGCATGCGGGTCGAGGAGGTTGACGAAGAACGTCTCCGCGCCGGTGGTGGCATAGCGGAAGACGAACGGTTCCTGCTCGCGCCAGACCGCCAGGGAATGCTCCTTGAGGACACCGGCCGCGTACCGCTCGTTCTGAGCGAGGGCCCCGGCCAGGGCGGTGCCCTCGCGCTTGGCCTCGATGACGCCGACGATCATGCCGTCTACGTAGAGGACGTAGTCGGCGCGGCCGGTGGCCAGGGTGAACTCGCGGACCGCGACGCCCTGGGAGGCGCGCGGGTTGAGGTCGGCCTTGTCCTGGACAGTCCAGCCGGCCACGGCAAGCATTTCGTCGATACGGACGCGCGCCTGCACCTCGTTGAGCGGCTCAGGCCGCTGCGCACGGGCGACAATCGCCTCGCGGGCGGCGGCAGCAACCGGGCGGGGCTTGAGACGCTCCTGGTTGTAACGGCCCCGCTGCTCGCTCCTGAGTCGCTCGATCTCCTCCCGATAGCTCGCAGCCAGGGCTTCCGACTCGGCGCGGGCCTGCTCGGCGGCCGCGGTCAGCTTCTCCGCCTCCGCCCGGCCGCGCTGCTCGGCCTCCAGGCGGTCGCCGACCTCGCCGAGGCGGGTGCGGGACTCTGCGAGGGTGCGCTGGTGGTGGCCGAGCGCCTCGCGAAGCTCCTCAAGCTCCGCGGGCCCGGCCGTCACGTCACTCGGCAGCCGCGGCGGTACGAACGCGGAGATCTCGCGGACGCCGTCGACCGCGCGGGAGAAGAACTGCCCAAGCTGGAAGCAGAGCTCGACGGCCTTGAGGGCCTTACTGGTGTCGAAGAGGTGATTGTGCGCGGCGTCGTTCCGCCCCCGGCGCAGCGTGTCGAAGGCGTCCCGGGTGCGGCCCGGCAGCAGACCGGCCCGCTGGAGCCCGACGAGCCGGTCGATCTGGCGGGCCCCTTCAACCCGCACCCCTGCCCGCTGGACCAGCTCCTCGGCGAGAACCTCCCCGAACTGGCCGGACGCCACATACGAGACGTTGGGGTTGGTGAAGACCGACTGCTCGGCCTGGGAACCGTAGATCGCAAGCAGGGGCTGCATCGCGTAGAGCCGCCCGAAGTTGGGCGACTTCCGGGCCGCTGCCTTCAGCTGCTCCGGGACTTGCTCACGACGCCGTTCCTGCCCGCTCATACGCTGCCGCTCCTCGACCAGGCCGCATCCGGCCCTCACCTGTGACAAGTCCACTCAGCCTACGTCTGCCCCAGCACTCCACTCTGGTAAATGAACCGATCACGACAAGATCGACGTTCCTCCTGCCCCGCCGCCTTCACATGGTCAGATCGACACGTCCGTCGCGAGCACTTCGCACCAGCCGTGTGCCAGTGCGGCAATGCGGCCGTATCCCGCACCGCGCCATGGAGTGCGTCAAGCGGCCGAGTCACCATCGGCCTGACCACCTTGATCCGCTCCTGCCCCTCCCGGAGCTGGTGAACGAACAACTGGTCGAAGCTGCCCGACCCGAGGCTGGCCAAGAGGGGCCGGTTCCGTACACAAGCTCACCTGGCTCACCCGCACCGGGAAGGACAGTTACTCAGGCAGCCTCTTCCAACCGGTGCACCACCCGGATTCCTTCGCCCGCGAGCCAGGCCCGCGCCCTCCCACAACCCCGCTCTCCGGCGAACCAGAAGTACTGCTCGCGCAGATCTGGGTGGTCGGTGAGTACGTCCTTGAAGCGGCGGAAGGCACCCCGGCCGGCGAGAGCGTCCTCAAGGCGCCGCGCGAGGAGCGCGTCGGTCAGACCGTCGGTGAACTCGTGCATGTCGCGGTACGCATCCCGCGATCCCGCACATGGCACCGGCAGCCAGCGGTCCGGAGCCTCGTCCGCACCGGGCTCACCTCCGAAGTCGTCCAGCACGGCGGCGGGCCAGCACTCGCCGCTGTCCAGGTCGAGGTACCCGGCTCCGTCCACCGGGTCGCCGTCTCGCAGCCCGGTCAGCTCTTCCAGGTCGACCGCGACCGCTCGCAGCCCTGGTGCGGGCGGTCTGCCGTCGCCGGCGCGTGCCAGGTCGTCGGCGAGGGTTTCGTCCCCCGGCCAGTCCCGTGAACGCAGCAGCGTCACGCACACCCGCGCCTGCTTCGCGGCCCCGGGCACTCCCCGTACCACCGCGACGCGCAGGGCGTCCCCGACCGACTGCAGCACCGGCTGCGGATCGTGCGCCGTCAGGAGGCCCACGAGCGTGGGCCCGTCGGCCGTGTACACCGCCGCGCGCAGCCGGGCGAGTTCGCTGCCGTTCCAGTCACCGCTCATTCGGCCGACGTTACCGGTCCCGGAGGCGGCGCCGGGACGTGGCCGGTGTGGCTTGTGTCGCCGCTATTCCCAGGCGAGTTGGCCGACGGGGGCCTTGGCGCGCGGCGCCGGAACGATGGGCGTCTCATGGGTGATGCGGTGAGTGAGGGCGGTGTTGCGGTGCTGGGTGCGGTTGTTGGCGATGGCGCGTTCGACGGCCTCGGTCTGGCCGATGAGCAGGACGCCGTCGCGGGCTCGGGTGACGGCGGTATAGAGCAGGTTGCGCTGGAGCAGCAGCATCCCGGCCGCACTGATCATGGGGACGATGACGTACGGGTATTCGCTGCCCTGGGAGCGGTGCACGGTCAGGGCGTAGGCGTGGACCAGCTCGTCCAGGTCGGGGAAGGGGTAGGCGGCGGTCTCGCCGTCGGTGAAGGTGACGGTCAGCTGGTGGGCCTCTGGGTCGAGGGCGGTGACGGTGCCGCTGGTGCCGTTGAAAACGCCGTTTGCACCGCGGTGGGGGTTGTTGCGGATCTGCTGGACGCGGTCGCCGAGCCGGTAGGCGATGCCGGCGTGGTAGTGCTGCGGCTTGTCGTCGGCGGGCGGGTTGAGCCGTTCCTGGAGGCGCAGGTTGAGGTCCGTCATGCCGGCGGTGTTCTTCTTGCCCGGGCACAGGACCTGGATGTCCTCGGGGCGGACCTCCGTGAAGTGGCGGGGCATCAGGTCGCAGACGAGGTCGACCACGCGCTCGGCGATCTCCTCGGCCGTCGCCATGGGCCGGTTCCAGAACGCCTTGGGGTCGTCCTGAGGAAGGCCGCCGTGGAGGATGCGGTGGGCGTTGTTGACGATGGCTGCGCTGTCGTCGTGCTGGCGGAAGACCTGGGTGAGGCGGGTGCGCGGGACCGCGTCGACGTCGAGCAGGTCGCGCAGCACCCGGCCCGGGCCGACGCTGGGCAGTTGGTTGATGTCGCCGACCAGGAGCAGGTGGCAGCCGTCCGGGATCGCGGCGGCCAGGCGGCGGGCCAGGGCGAGGTCGAGCATCGACGCCTCGTCGACGACGACCAGGTCTGCGGTCTCCAGGATGCTCGCGTGGTCGAAGAGCGAGTCGCCCTCGGGCGGGCGGATGAGCCGGTGCACCGTCGTCGCCGCCTGCCCGCAGGTCTCCTCAAGGCGTTTGGCTGCCTTCCCGGTGGGGGCGGCCAGCGCGATGACGGCGCCCGCTTCGTCGGCGAGCTCGACCAGGGTGCGCAGGGTGTGGGTCTTGCCGCAGCCCGGTCCGCCGGTCAACACCGACAGCGGTCGGGTCAGCGCGGTGCGGATGGCCTGGTGCTGTTCGTCGGTCAGCCCGGCCGTCTCCGATCCGCGCAGAGCGGTCAGGCGCTCGCTCCACGGCGCCAGCTCGGCCAGGCGGGACATCGAGGCGAGCAAGCGGCGGACGTGGAAGGCGAGTTGGGTTTCGTCACGGTGACGGTGCGGCAGCATGGCGATCTCGGTGTCCGCGCACGCGTCGGTGCCGTCCAGCACGGGCACGGGCAGTGGCTCGGTGACCAGTTCGTCCTGCGCGCGCAGGGCGTTGATGGCGTGGCGCAGTACCGCGTCGTCGATGATCTCCGCAGTGGCCGGGTCGTCATCGCTCAGCAGGTGGCGGGTGCGGGCGAGCAGGACCCGCACGGGCAGGTGGCAGTGGCCGCTCGCGCCGGCCTGGTCTAGTTCGTGCACGAGTGCGGCCTGGATTCGGGCGTCACTGTGTTTCGGGATGCCTACCGCGAGGGCGATCGTGTCGGCGTTGCGGAACCCAATGCCGTGCACGTCCCGGCACAGCCGGTAGGGCGTGCGGCGCACGATGTGCATCGGGTCGTCGTCGGTGTCGGCGTAGGTGGTGTAGATCTTCACGGCGAGCGCCGGGGTGATCCCGAGCCCCTGCAGGAACACCATGATCTCGGCGATGGCCCTCTGCTCCCGCCAGGCCGCTTTGATGCGATCCAACCGCATCTCACCGATCCCGTACACCTCACGCAGGCGCTCCGGCTCCGCCTCCAGAACCTTCAACGTCTGCTCGGCGAAGGCGTCCACGATCGCCCCGGCCAGCACAGGCCCGATCCCGCGGATCATGCCCGACGCCAGATACAGACGAATCGCCCGCGCACCGGCCGGCAGGGTGCGCTCGCACCGCACGGTACGGAACTGCCGCCCGTAACGGGGGTGGTGGCGCCAGGATCCGGTCAGGCGCAGGCTCTCGCCCGGCTGTACCCCGAAGAGCGCGGTGCCGAAGGCGGTGACGCTCTCGGCGCTGTCCTCCTCCAGAGCAGAAGTGAGGCGAAGCACGGTGCGCTCGTCGTAGCTGACATGCAGTACGTGATCCACGACCCCCTCGACCAGGTCCGGGGCATCCAGAGGCAGCGGGACGGGATCGGTCACGCGCACCATCTCCAGCAAGACGTACGGCTGTTGCCTGCATGAGGCCGCCGCAGCGCGGCAAGATCAGCATGCTGCCCCGGCCGACGGCATGTCACGCACATGAAGGATTCTCCTCGCGTCGATGCCCCGGACGAGCGAACCACCGCGCCTCCTCACGACGGGGCCGGGCAATCCGTAGAGGTCAGTCGGGTCAGCTGCGTGTGCGCTTACGCTGGCCGCCTCCATTGGTGGACTGCGCGAGCCGTACGGCCGCGTCCGACGAATAGCCGGCCTCCTTGAGAAGCTTCATCCCGCTGATGATCTGTAGACACTGCGCCTTGAGCAGCCCCATGGCAGCGGTGCTCTGAGCCTCGGCCGGAAGCGGCTCGATCATGCCGTGGTAGATGCGGGTGACCCGCTGTTCGATCACCTTGAACTCCCTGATCACCACACTGGCGCAGACATCGGGATCGACCGTGGTGAGGTATTGCCCCTCGAACCGGACAAACGCCTTGCGCGCGAGCGCGCACTTGACGTCCTTGATCCAGGTCTTGGCCCGCTGGAACTGACTCTTGGACAGATCTCCCCGGGCCTCCTCGGTATTCAGACCCCCGCTGTCCTCCGCCGCCTCGATCCGTGCCCAGAGTTCCTCACCCATGTCGGCCACGGCCCGGGGCGCTGTACGCGCGCTCATTCGCCCCCACCCCGCTCACTACCGAGCATGCGGGCCAGAGCGTGATCCATTCCGCTGCGCCCGCTCTGCACGGACTCGTCGCACCAGTCACAGGCCTCGCGGACCTTGTCGAGGACCTCCCGCACGGCGGCCTGACCGGCCTCGTTCACGTCGATCTGCTGAAGATCTGGGATCGAGGCACGCAACGCGCGACTGAAAGTGGTGGCCAGGCCGATGACTTCGAGAACGACACTGGGCGACTCACGGAAGTCGACCCCCGCGGCCTCGACCTCGGCCGCCTCTGGCACATCCTCCTCCAGCGACAGCGGAACGTCCCCCGCCACGGGATCGCCGGGAGCGACATCGGCCAGGGCAGCCTCCCCGCCCGTCTGCACGTCCGTGCCGCTCTCCGGCGGTGCCTCCAGCGCCGCCATGTCGCGGGCGTCCACGGCCTCTTGGCGCAATTCCTCATGGCGCTCGGTCTCGGCATCGCGCAACGACCGCCGCGAGCCACGCGTGTTCACGACACGCTTGGCCACCAACGGCCTCTCCAGCAGCTTTCCGACGACCTCGGCGGCCAGGTCGTCGCTCCGCAACTCCCGGCGTACCCGCTCCACCTTTTCCTCACGGGTGACCGGCGTCTGCGGGATGCTTTCCATGGCACGTAACGCGTGATCGGTCGTCCAGCGTGTGGGCTTCCCGGTCACCGGGTCCAGCGGCAGCGTCCGGATCAGCTCGAAACGACCCGGGTGCGGGCAGAGGATCCTGTGCACGTTCCACGCAGCCTCCGGGTGACGCTCCATCTCGGGCCACGCCCGCGCAACCTGGCGATAGTCATGCAGCGATGAGCGCGTCGTTCCGATCTGACGGCCGAACTCATCGAGGACATCGTCTACACGGCTCTCCCCACGGCGTTTCAGCATCCTGTCCACCAAGTCACCGAGGGAGAACTTCGCGTCCATGATCCTGCCGATGGACCGCCTCCCCTCAGCCACGTACTCCCGCCACTCGGACTCCCCGTAGCCCGGCGGCACAACCTCCTCGACCATGACCTACTCCATCCTTCGCACTGCGACGGGCACCGGGCCCGCCTCGAACGCGAACCATGCTCGACCGCACGCAATATCGACTCCAGCCGCGACAGCACGCGCACGGAAGCACCCCTGGCAAAGCCCCTCGCCCCAGCGCACAGAAGCGCCCTCACACCACTCGCGCGCAGGACAGACGCGCCCGGAGCATGCGATGCCGCCCCAGCTCCGGCGCACCCCGCCGCAGACCTCACCGCTCCCCGCGCACGGCCTGAAAGACCCTCCCGCCAACCGCTTCGACGTTCAACGGAGTGACTCCAGCCGCCCTCCGCCCTCGACGCGACCGCCGCTCGAACTCACAGGCCAGCGCCGTGCGCACGGTCAGCCGTATCTGGCGACACCCGCCCAGGACTCGAACCTGCAGCCCATCACGGACGACCGCCCGTCACCGGGGCTTCCCCCGTTACGACCCCTACACCCCCGCCACGACCCCACTTCACTCCGACCCGCTCCCAGCCGATCCGGCAGACCGGACGCCCGACGCCTCATCAGCGGCGTCCCCCAACTTCCGTCAACCGCACGGAACCTCTCTCAACGCCACCGCCCGAACCCGCAACCGCTCCCACGCCCACCCTCCCGGCCGCCACCAACCGCGTACCGCTCCCACCCGCGTTCAACATCTCGATGCAGCCCCCAACATCCACCACCCCAAAACCCCTATACCACCCATTCCGATTCGGAACTGGGGTCAAAATTTCGCACGGCCCCATAACCCGGATTCCGGATATGGGCTCGCCGCTCCCGACCCCACTCCCACTGGGAGCGCCCATGAGCTGCGGGAAGAGCGGAAGCCCATAACCGAAAGGTCACCCATACGACGGGGAGCGGCGGGTCACAAACCGGGCACGGATGTGAACGTGCGCGCAAGGAACCGAATATGTGCGCATCGCCCCGAGTGGGAGCAAACAGACATGGGGACAGTGGGAGCCTGCTCCCACTCGCGTCGCTCCCACTGGGAGCGTGGGAGCAACAGAAAAAGGGCCGTTCGAAAACGGCCCTTCACCTGCGACGTTCGATCGTTCGAACTTGTCGGGACGACAGGATTTGAACCTGCGACCCCTTGACCCCCAGTCAAGTGCGCTACCAAGCTGCGCCACGTCCCGGTGCTCGTTGACCTGGGGTTTCCCCCTGGCCTCACGCGCAGAGAAACCATACCGCACTCGGAGCCGTGGTCGCGCATCCCTTCCGGTGAGCGGACGGGGTCCAGCACGCCGTGGGAGCGGGGTTGACCTCAAGCAAAGTTGAGGTTGCAGAGTGCGTGTATGACGACAACCACAGCGGATGACATCCCCACCAATCCGACCGGAGCCGACGCATCTGCCGGGGCCGATAGGACCGACGGGACCGACAGGGCCGACAGGGCCGACAGGGCCGACGGACTACCCGGCTATCGATACGAGGATCTGCCTCGGCTCATGAGTCTGATGACCGGGGACGAGAAGCACGGGCCCGCCGCCACCTCCACCCTCGATGTGTTGTGGGTGCTGTACGAACGCGTTCTGCGGGTCGGTCCGGAGAGTGTCGAGGAGGCCGGGCGTGATCGGTTTCTGTTGTCCAAGGGGCACGGGCCCATGGCGTACTACGCCGTGCTCGTCGCCAAGGGGTACGTGCCCGAGGCGTGGCTGAGTGGGTTCGGGGCGTATGAGTCGCGGCTCGGTCATCATCCCGATCGGGTGCTCGTGCCGGGCGTGGAGATCGGGAGCGGGTCCTTGGGGCACGGGTTGCCGATCGCCGTCGGGACCGCGCTCGGGCTGCGGGCCCGGGGGCTGAGCGAGCCGGCCGTCTGGACCCTGGTCGGTGACGCCGAGCTCGACGAGGGCAGCAATCACGAGGCCATCGCCTTCGCCGGGGCCGTCGGGCTGGAGCGGCTGCACACCGTCGTCGTCGACAACCTGTCCGCCACCTATGGCAGGGCCGGGGGCATCGCCGCCCGCTTCGAGGCTGCCGGGTGGTCGACGGTGACCGTCGACGGGCGGGATCACGGGGCCCTGTACGAGGCGTTCACCGCGCCGCATCCGGGGCGGCCGCACGTCGTCGTCGCCCGTGTCGAGCCCAAGTTTGAGTGAGCCCCCCCCTCTTTCCCCTAGTACTCCCTTGGTGCGCCCTGAGTACGTCCTTAGTACTCCCTGCACCGGTACGCCCTCTCGCTTCCCTTACTGGAAGGACATCCCCGTGGACACCATGCGTGATCGCTTCGCCCCCGTTCTCAGCCGGATCCTCGACGAGGATCCGCGCGTCGCCGTCGTACTCGCCGAGATCGGGGTCGCGCCCTTTGCGGGCGCCGCTCGGCGGCATCCGGAGCGGGTTATCAATGTCGGGATCCGGGAGCAGTTGCTCGTCGGGGCCGGGGCGGGGCTTGCGCTCGCCGGGATGCGGCCCGTGCTGCACACCTTCGCGAGTTTTCTCGTTGAACGGCCTTTTGAGCAGGTGAAGTTGGACTTCGGGCATCAGGCGGTCGGGGGTGTGCTCGTGAGTGCGGGCGCGTCGTACGACGTGTCTTCCGGGGGCTTTACGCACATGGCCCCCGGCGATGTGGCGCTGCTCGACACCCTCGACGGGTGGCGTGTGCATGTGCCTGGGCATCCCGATGAGGCCGAGACGCTGCTGCGGCGGGCCGTCGGGGCCGGTGGCGATGCCGTGAGTGACTCGCGGGAGTATGTGCGGCTCTCGGTGCAGAGCAATCGGGAGGCGTTGCCTGTGGACGGGGAGCGGTTCCTGGCCGTGCGGGAAGGGCGCCGTGGAGTCGTTGTCGCTGTGGGGCCCATGCTGGACAACGTGCTCGCCGCCACCGAAGGGCTTGATGTCAGTGTTCTCTACGCGACTACCGTTCGGCCTTTTGATGACGCTGGGCTGCGGCGGGCCGTGGATGCGAGTGGCAGCGCTGATGTCGTGATCGTCGAGCCCTGCCTCGCCGGGACCTCCACCGGCGCCGCCAACAACGCGCTCGCCGATCTGCCGCACCGGGTGCTCGGGCTCGGTGTCGGGCGGCGGGAGCTGCGGCGGTACGGGAGCGTCGAGGAGCACGTCGCCGGGCATGGGCTCGACGCGAGTGCGCTGCGGGAGCGGATCAGTGGGTTTCTGCTCTCCCGTGCCCCCTCTGCCGTTGCTCCTGCCGGGGCTCCGGCATAGGGACAGGGAAGGGGGCGTGAGGGGGTTGCGCATCCGCTCTCACCAGGCTCCTGATCGCCGGGACCGAGATCATCGTCGTCGCCACCATCAGCGTGACCACTCCTCCTGCCAGCAGGACCTGCTGAGTGCCGAACGTGGCCGCCGCTGGGCCCGCCAGGGCCTGGCCCACCGGCTGCATGGCGATGGAACCGGCCACCTCGTAGGCGTGGATGCGGTTGAGGACCTCGCGCGGGACCTGCGTCTGGACGCTCGTCGCCCACATCACGCCCCAGAACGACATGCAGGCCCCGGCCACCGCGCAGCCCGCCATCATCCACGGCACCCCCAGCCCTGCACCCGCCGTCGCGGGGAACAGGGCGAAACCGAACAGGGCCAGGGCGCCCGCGCGCAGCATCCGGCGCGGGCGCACGCGCAGGGCCAGTACGCCGCCGATGACCGTGCCCGCGCCGAGCGCCGAGTTCACCAGGCCGTACACGCCCGAGCCGTACTCCTGCGTTACGTGAACGGCCACCAGAGGGACGGCCGGGCCCCACGCTCCGATCATCAGCACGCACCAGATCGAGATCACTCCCCAGAGCCATCGTCTCGATCTGAACTCCCGCCAGCCCTCTACCAGTTCGGAGCGGAAGGCGCCTCGGGTGCGTGTCTTCCCCGTGACGTGTACTACCGGTGGCAGGTGCAGGAGGAGCAGGCACAGGGCGCTCAGGCCGTACGTTCCCGCGTGGGCCGCGAAGACCAGGCCCGGTGAGGCCAGCGCGACCAGCACGCCCGCCACCGCCGGGCCGGCCAGTTGTGCGCCGGACTCCGCCACGCGGATCGCGCCGTTCGCCGCCTGGACGTCGGACGCCAGGCGGGGCACCGTGCCGGCGACGCCGGGTTGGAAGATCGCCGCGGCCGATCCGTTGATCGCGCCGATGACGCAGATCTGCCAGAGCACGACATGGCCGGTGAAGAACATGACGGCCGCGAGGGACTGTGTGACCAGGCGTGCGAGGTCGGCGCCCGTCATCAGCAGGCGGGTGTTGAAACGGTCCGCCAGCACCCCGCCGAAGATGACCAGGCCGGCGAAGCAGGCCACCGACGAGGCCATGGCGAGGCCCACCGCACCTGCCCCGTAGCCGTGCTGCAGGAGGCCTGCAGCGAGTGCCACCGGCAGCATGCTGTCGCCGAGCTTGGCCACACCCCTCGCGGTGAAGAAGAGGCCGAAGTCGCGGGTCCAGATGCCGCGCCGGGGCGCGACCTCGGCGTTCTCGCCATCGACCCCATGGTCGACCATCCACGTTCCCCGTCCGCCGTCCCCGCGGCGCACCGCAACGTGCACGGCTCGCCCTCGCGGGCGGATCATGCCATGCGGACGTGCGACTCCTCACCTGATTTCATCCCGCCCGCGGAAGGCCCAACTCCGGGTGTGCGTCCAGGAGTCGGGACGGCGCCGCCTGGCGCCAGGAGTCGGCGAGGATGTCGCGCAGCTCGGCCGTGTCCTCCAGGGCCGCGAGGCGCGCCCGGACCCACGCAAAGGACGCCTCGTGGTCCGCGATCCAGAACTTGCCCGGCTCGGACAGGACGAGTTCGTCGCGCTCCTCCTTCGGGCAGCGCACCGCTATCGACGTCTCGTCCTCGGGCAACGTGGCGAACATCTTCCCCGCGACCCGGAACGTGGGCATGCTCCAGGCGACCTTCTCGGTCGTGTCCGGCAGGGACAGGGCTGCGGTGCGTACATCCTCGGCGTCCAGCATGCTACGAACCGTAACCAACGCCACTGACAACGCCACCGCTGACGCCAACGTCAACACACGCCCTCGCGGTCACCCACTCACGGCACCCGCTTGTCCAGCCATGCCACCAGGTCCGTCTGCACCTCGTCGCGGTTGGTCTCGTTGAGGATTTCGTGGCGGGCGCCCTCGTAGCCCTTCCAGGTGAGGTCGGTGACGCCCAAGTAGCGGAAGTCCTCCAGGAGTTCGTGGACCAGCGTCATGCGCTGGTTGCACGGGTCCTCCGTGCCGACCGCGACGTGGATCGGCAGGTCGGCCGGGATGCGGGCGAGGTTCGCCGGGTCGTTGATGCGGCGCACCGCGCGGACCCAGTCCAGGGACAGGCCCGCCGAGAAGTCGAAGCCGCAGCGTTCGTCGGCGACGTACTTGTCGACCTCCGCCTCGTCCCGCGAGAGCCATTCGAAGCCGGTGCGGTGCTCGTACGGGTCGTTGAAGGAGGAGAAGAGGTTGCCCACATAGGGCGACGTGGCGGCGCGGCCGCCCGACGCGATCTCGGCCTCCAGGGCCGCGATGTCACCTTCGTTGTCGGCGCCGGGCAGGGAGCGGAAGGTGCCGGAGAGGATCAGGGCCACCAGGTCGTCCGCGTACCGCTGCGCGTACTCGCGCGCGAGCAGGGAACCGAGACTGTGGCCCAGCAGTACGAACGGGACGTTCGGGTGCAGGGCGCGTGCCTGGTCGCCGATCGCCTTGAGGTCCTCGACGATCGACACCCACGCGTCGACGGTCTCGGGGTCGCCGTCGTCCGTGACTCCGTAGCCGCCCGTGGTCGAGGCCGTGGCGCCGTGGCCGCGGTGGTCGGAGGCGATGACCGCGTAGCCGTGGGAGGCGAGGTGGCGGGCGAAGCGGTCGTAGCGCAGACCGTGTTCGGCCGCGCCGTGGGCGATCTGGACGAAGGCGCGGGGCCTGCCGCCTTCGGGCAGCCAGGTGTACGTGGCCACGGCGGCGCCGTCTCCGGTGCTGAGCGCGCTCGTCGTGTACGTCGGATCTGTGGCGGTCATCTGGCGGCTTCCTCTCGGACGGTCCGTACGGCCCTGTGGGCGGGGCGGGGGCGATGCGGGTGCGGTTCGTGCTGGCCTGCACCTCCCCCGCACCGTAGGCCCTCATTCCTGGCAATCACCGACCGGCACGGGCGTGGCGACCACCGACCGGCACGAACGGTTCGAGGCGCTTGCAGAACAGGGTCGTGGGGCGCAGCACACCCGCCGGGTCGGCCGCGTAGTCCGGGATGACGCCGACCTCGTCCCAGCCCGCCTTGCGGTAGAAGTTCTCGGCCGGACTGCCGGTCTCCGTGTCGAGGATCAGCAGCGTCACGCCCGCCTCTGCCGCGGCGCGCTCCGCCGTCGCCAGCAGGGTGCGGCCGAGGCCGGTGCCGCGGGTGTCTCCGTGCACCATCAGCTTGACCACTTCGGCGCGGTGGCGGCCGTTGGGCTTCTCGGTGAAGGCGAGCGAGATCGTTCCGACGCAGCGGGTCCCGGCCGCGCCCTCCGTGTCGTTCGCCACCCACACGGCCGTGCTGCCGCGCTCCACAGACGGTCCTACGGAGTCGCGCCACCAGGTCGCCGCTTCGTAGGGTGTGAGTCCGTGGAGGAAACCGAGTGAGCTGCCTCCATGTACGACGTCGGCCAGGAGAGCCCCCAACTCATCTACGTAGGAGAGGAATTCCGAGGGCGCAAGACGTGTGCAGGTGAATGTCATGGGAGCACCACCATCAGCGCGTAGCGCACGGGTTCGGGGCCCGGGCAGTGGAAGTGGGTCGGCCCCCAGAGGCGGAAGCGCAGGCAGTCCCCCGTCTCCAGGTGGTGTGTCGTGCCCTGGACGGTCAGGTCGAGGAGGCCGTCGAGCACCCAGATGTGCTGTTCGAGGCCGGGGACGGGCGGGCGGTCGTAGGCGATGTCGGCGTACGGCTCGAGGGTGCCCTCCACCACCTCGCCGCGCAGTCCGGCCTGCGGCGGGGAAACGGAGCGGCGCGCGAAGCCGGTCGCGTCGTCGCGCCAGACGGGCTGGTCCGCGGCGCGCACGACCTGGGCGGGGGCCGACTCGACCTCGCTCAGGAGCTGCGACATGGTCCGCCCGTAGACCGCGCAGAGGCGGTTGAGGAGGGCGGCGGTCGGGCTGATCTCGGCGCGCTCGGCCCGCGACAGGGTGGACCGGCTCACCCCACTGCGTTCCGCCAACTCGCCCAGGGACCAGCCGTGTTCGGACCGCAGCTCGGCCAGCCGGGCGCCGAGGCGGGCGTCCACGGGGTCCGGTGCCAGGTCGGTGCCGCTCGGCGGAGTACCACTCTCGCGTCTCACATACGGCACGGTATCCCGGATATGAAACAGCGGTGTTACGTGGGCGGACCGCCTTCGACTCGCGGTCGGAGCGCCCTCGTCCCGCGACACCTCGGCCATCCCCTGTCCGGGGCCTGATCCAGACGAGAAGGCCTCAGCCCTCCGCCGCCTCCCCCAACGCTTCGAGCACCGGCCGGATCAGCGGATGCTCCTCCGCCCCGTGCCGGACCGCCGCGAAGACCTTCCGGGTCGGCGCCGCACCGCCGATCGGCCGGACCACCACCTCGCTCAGGTCCACGCCGTGCAGGGCCGAGCGCGGAACCAGCGCCACGCCCGCGCCCGCGGAGGCGAGGGCGACGACGGCGCGGAAGTCGTCCGACGAGTGCTCGAACTGCGGGGCGAACCCGGCGTGTTCGCAGGCCAGGACCACCACGTCGTGGCAGGGGTTGCCGGGGTACGGGCCGATCCAGGTGTCCTTGGCGAGGTCGGCGACCGGCACCCACTCCGCCGCCGCGAGGCGGTGCGTGACCGGCAGGACCGCGTCGAACGGCTCCGCGTACAGCGGCACGCGCGTGATCCGGTCGTCGTCGGCGGCCGGCGCGCCCCGGTAGTCGACGGCGACCGCCACATCGATCCGCCGGTCGAGCAGCATCGGCAGGCTGGCGTCGCCCTCGGCGTCCTGGACGCGGACGCGGATGCCGGGTGCCGTCTTCGACAGCAGGGCGAGCGCAGGCCCCACCACGAGGCCGATGCCCGTCGCGAAGGAGGCGAGCGTCACCGTGCCCGCCTCACCCGTGCTGTACGCGGCCAGCTCGGCCTCGGCCTTCTCCAGCTGGGCGAGGACCGCGTTGGTGTGGGTGAGGAGGATCTCGCCGGCCGACGTGAGGCGGACACCGCGCGCGCCGCGCTCGACCAGCTTGTGGCCCGTCTCCTGCTCAAGGGCCGTGAGCTGCTGCGAGACCGCCGAAGGGGTCAGGTACAGCGCGGCGGCAGCAGCCGTGACGGTGCGGTGGTCGGCCACCGCACGGAGGATGTGCAGCCGCCGCGCTTCGATCATGCGCTGATTCTCCCAAACGGGTCTGACAGTGCCCTGTACGGAACCTGGACCGCGCGGAACGTCAGCCCAGCTCCGCGCGGGCCGCCACGAACGCGTCCACCGCCCGATTCACGTCCTCCGTGGAGTGTGCCGCCGACAACTGGACGCGGATGCGCGCCTGGCCCTGCGGCACCACCGGGTACGAGAAGCCGATCACGTAGACGCCGCGCTCCAGAAGGAGTTCGGCCATCCGTCCCGCGACCGAAGCGTCACCGATCATCACCGGGGCGATCGCGTGGTCGCCGGGGAGGATGTCGAAGCCCTCCTCGGCCATCCGCGTACGGAACAGCTTGGTGTTCGCCGCGAGGTGCTCGCGCAGGTCGCCCGCCGACTCCAGGAGGTCCAGGACCTTCAGGGACGCCGCCGCGATCACCGGGGCGAGGCTGTTCGAGAACAGGTACGGGCGCGAACGCTGGCGCAGCAGCGCGACGATCTCCGCGCGCGCGGCGACGTAGCCGCCGGATGCCCCGCCCAGGGCCTTGCCGAGGGTGCCGGTGATGATGTCGACGCGGTCCATGACGCCGTGCAGCTCAGGGGTGCCGCGGCCGCCGGGTCCTACGAAGCCGACCGCGTGCGAGTCGTCGACCATGACCATGGCGTCGTAGCGCTCGGCGAGGTCGCAGATGTCCGCGAGCGGCGCCACGTAGCCGTCCATGGAGAAGACGCCGTCGGTGACGATCAGCTTCCTGCGGGCGTCGGACGCCGCCTTCAACTGCGCTTCCAGGTCGGCCATGTCGCGGTTGGCGTAGCGGAAGCGCTTCGCCTTGGACAGGCGGATGCCGTCGATGATCGACGCGTGGTTGAGGGCGTCGGAGATCACCGCGTCCTCCGGGCCGAGCACGGTCTCGAAGACGCCGCCGTTGGCGTCGAAGCAGGAGGAGTACAGGATCGTGTCCTCCTGACCGAGGAAGGCCGACAGGCGCGCCTCCAACTCCTTGTGGACCTCCTGCGTGCCACAGATGAAGCGGACGGACGCCATGCCGTAGCCCCAGCGGTCGAGGGCCGCGTGGCCCGCCGCGATCACGTCGGGGTGGTCGGCGAGGCCCAGATAGTTGTTGGCGCAGAAGTTGAGCACCTCGCCGGGGCGGCCTCCCGCGGTGACCTCGACGGTGGCGGACTGCGGGGTGCCGATGACCCGCTCGGGCTTGTGCAGGCCCGCGGCGGCGATCTCGTCGAGGGTGGCCTGGATGTCGGCGCGTACGTTGTCGAACATGGGGACTTCCTTACAGATACGGGTGACGTTGGCGGCGTTCCACGGTGCGGCGACGGCGAGTGAGCCGAAGGGGCCCGCCGGTGTCGAGTGGCCGAGCGCGCGGAGGCCCGACGAAGGAGGGTCGAGCACGGTCGGTCGCTCGACACCGGCTTTGGGGCCCCGGAGGCGAACCGAGCCCTAAAAAGAAGCCCCCCAGTCCAGGAGGACCTTGCCGCCCTTGCCGCTCGCCGCGTCCTCGAACGCCGCGTCGAAATCGGTGTACGCGTAGCGGCCGGTTATCACCGGCGAGAGGTCGAGGCCGCCCTCCAGGAGCACTGACATCGCGTACCAGGTCTCGAACATCTCGCGGCCGTAGATGCCCTTGATGGTGATCATCGAGGTGACGATGCGCGCCCAGTCGACGGCGAACTCCTCGGACGGCAGGCCGAGCATGGCGATCTTGCCGCCGTGGGTCATGTTCGCGAGCATGTCGCGCATCGCGACGGGGTTGCCGGACATCTCCAGGCCCACGTCGAAGCCCTCGCGCAGGCCGAGTTCGCGCTGGCCGTCGGCGACGGTCGAGGACGCCACGTTCAGGGCGAGGCTCACGCCCACCTTCCGCGCCAGTTCCAGACGCTCCTCGCTGACGTCGGTGACGACGACGTTGCGGGCGCCGGCGTGTTTGGCGACGGCCGCCGCCATCAGGCCGATGGGTCCGGCGCCCGTGATCAGTACGTCCTCGCCGACGAGCGGGAAGGACAGCGCGGTGTGCACGGCGTTGCCGAACGGGTCGAAGATCGCCGCGACATCGAGGTCGACGGGGACGCGGTGCACCCACACGTTGGAGGCGGGCAGCGCCACGTACTCGGCGAACGCGCCGTCGCGTCCGACGCCGAGGCCCACCGTAGCCCGGCACAAGTGGCGGCGGCCGGCAAGGCAGTTGCGGCACTTGCCGCACACCAGGTGGCCCTCGCCGCTGACCGTGTCGCCCACGGCGATGTCGCTCACGTCGCGCCCGGTTTCGACGACCTCGCCGACGAACTCGTGGCCCACGACCAGCGGCGCGCTGATGGTCGACTGCGCCCAGCCGTCCCAGCTGCGGATGTGCAGATCGGTGCCGCAGATCCCCGTGCGCAGGACCTTGATCAGTACGTCCCCGGGGCCGACGCCGGGTTCGGGAACGTCCGTCAGCCACAGACCCGGTTCGGCCTTCTCCTTGACCAGTGCCTTCAAGGGTTCGACTCCTGTCGTCGCGCACGCGGGCAGGGCGAACCGGCCCGCGTGCGAGGGAGAGTGGGTGGTGTGGGGTGTGCCGCGGCAGTCATCCGAATACGTCCCGTATGCGGTCCGCCGACACCGCAGACTCTTCCGTACGCGGCGCGTTCGGTCCATCGAGGTTTTCTTAAGCGGCGCCCCAGGTTTCCTACAGGCCCGCCCGCCGCCGCGCTCGGCGCGGACAACACGCTGCCCTCGCACATGTTTTCGCTATGCTCTGCGGTTTCACGGCGCCCACGTATTCACGGAGTTTCGATGACCACACCGCCGCCCCAGAACCCCGGCCCGTACGGACAGCAGCCCCCGTACGGACAACACCCCCCGTACGAACAGCAAGGCCAGTACGGGCAGTTCGGGCCGCCAGGTCAGCCTCAGCCGCAGGCGTACGGCCAGGCATACGGCTACGGATACGGGCCTGGCCCCGGTGTTCCGCCGATGCTGGAGATGCCGACAAGCGTGCGCGTCGCGCGCGTACTCGCCTTCGTCCTCGTGGGGCTGAGCATCGTCGGTTCGATCGCCATCGGCGCGCTGTTGGGCGCCGAGGCCGCCGGGATGGTGCTGGGCAGCAGCATTCTGGTCCTGGTGATCGGCGGCTTCGCCCTGAGCTTCCGGTCGGCGGGCAACGGCGCGCGCGTCACGGTGATCGTCCTGTCGGGCCTGCAGATCCTGTTGTTCCTCGGCAGCATGGGCAGGAGTGGCGGCGCGAGCGGAATCCTGTCGCTCGCCGGGATCATCGCTCTGATCGTGCTGCTGTCGCAGGGCTCGGCGGGCCGGTGGTTCAAGCGGCCGCGCTGATGAGCTCATCCACCGAAGGCGCACGTCAGGCCGGTTAGCCCGCTCAACGAACAGAGTGTCCGAATAACGGACGCCCGGCGCATCCCATCCCACTTGGTCGCATACTGTCGCCGCACTTCAACCCGTCTCAGACAGCGAACAGGCACGACCATGACACGGACCTCCGTCACGGACCGGCCCCAGGCCGGATCCGACGTCGGCGCCACGCCGGGCGACGTCGAGGACGCCTCCACCGGCACGGAACTCGGCCACGGCCTCAAGCAGCGGCACCTTTCGATGATCGCCCTCGGCGGTGTCATCGGTGCGGGCCTCTTCGTAGGGTCGGGGGCCGGGATCGCCGCCGCTGGGCCCGCGGTCGTCCTGCTCTTCGCGGGCGCCGGATTCGTGGTCATGCTGCTGATGCGGATGCTCGGCGAGATGTCCGCCGCCCGGCCGGCCACCGGCTCGTTCTCCGTGCACGCCGAGCGCGAACTCGGCGCGTGGGCCGGGGCGACCTCCGGCTGGATGTACTGGGTGATGCTGACCTGCGGCGTGGCCGCGGAGGCGACGGCGGCCGGGCAGATCATGCACGGCTGGGTGCCGTTCCTGCCCGCCTACGGGTGGGTCGCCGTCTTCATGGTGTTCTTCTGCCTGAGCAACCTGGCCGCCGTGCGCAACTTCGGCGAGTTCGAGTTCTTCTTCTCCGCCCTGAAGGTCACCGCGATCTGCGCGTTCCTCGTCCTGGGCGTCCTCGGCATCTGCGGCGTCTTCGGTGACGCCCCCGGCGCATCGAACCTCACCGGCCAGGGCGGCTTCTTCCCCACCGGCACCTCCGGCCTGATCGCCGGACTGCTCACCGCCGTCTTCGCGTACGGCGGCCTGGAGACGGTGTCCATCGCCGCCGCCGAGTCCGACAAGCCGCGCGAGAACGTGGCGCGCGCCGTACGCACCGCCGTGTGGCGCATCGCGCTCTTCTACGTAGGGTCGATGGCGCTGGTCGTCGCCCTGGTGCCGTGGAACGACCCGAACGTCGCCGCCGACGGCCCGTACGTCACCGTGCTCGACGAGTTCGGCATCCCGGCGGCCGGCACCATCATGCAGGCCGTCATCCTGGTCGCCCTGCTGTCGGCGATGAACGCCAACATCTACGGCTCGTCCCGCATGGCCTACTCGCTCGTCTCCCGCGGCCTCGGCCCGCGCTTCCTGGGCCGGGTGCGCCGCCGCGTGCCGGTGGCCGCGGTGCTCGCGTCCTGCCTCTTCGGCTTCTTCGCGGTGTTCGCCGGCGTCTGGTGGCCCGACACCGTCTTCACCTGGCTGATGAACACGACCGGCGTCGCCATCCTCGTCGGCTGGGTCTTCATCTGCCTCGCGCAGCTGAAGATGCGCCGCCGCCTGGAGCGGGAGTCGCCGGAGCTGCTCACTGTGAAGATGTGGGGCTTCCCGTATCTGACCTGGCTCGCCCTGGCGGCGATCGCGGGCGTCTTCGTCGTCATGGCCACCACAGCCGACGGCCGCGACCAACTGTTCGTCTCCGCGATCCTGGTGGTGGCGCTGGCCGCGGGCGGGTACGCCAAGCAGCGGCGGGACGCCCGCCGCTGACGGCTCCGGTGCGAGGCAGGGCGGGGCAGGGCAGGCTCAGCCCAGCAGATCCCCCCGCCCCCGTACCAGTTCCATCAGTTCACCCGCCATCGACTTGATGGTCGCGAGCCCCGCCTGTCCCCACGGGCGGGGCTCGGTCGCGACCGCGCACACGGTTCCGAGGGCGAGCCCCGTGCGTTCGTCGATCAAAGGCGCGCCCAAGTAGGAGCGGATTCCGATTTCGTCGACTACAGGGTTGCCCGCGAAGCGCGGGTAGTCGCACACGTCTTCAAGGACGAGTGCTTTGCGCCGCACCACTACATGTGGGCAGTAACCGTGATCGCGCGCCATGTAGCGCGCCACTTCACCTTCCGTAGACGTCGACTTGGCGGCCGAGGCGGCCACTGCGCCCAGTTCGCCGCCCCGGTGGTCCCCGCCGGGGGTGTGCAGTCCGGCGAAGAACTGCCGGTTGTCGTCAATGAAGTTGACCATGGCGTACGGCGCGCCCGTCACCTCGGCGAGCCGGTCCGCGAAGTGGTCGAACACCGGCTCGGCGCGCTGCCCCAGGTCGAGCCTGCGCAATCGGCCGGCGCGCTCGACGCCCTCCTGGTCCTGCGGAGTCAGCAGCAGCCTCCTGGTCGCGTCGTACGTCACGTGTGGGCTCCGAACCCCGTGGTCGCGGGCGCGTGCGCCAACAGGTGCCGTACGAGGGTGAGCAGCGTCTGGATGCCGGAGCTCGAGATGCGCGCGTCGCAGCGCACCACGGGCACCGCCGGGTCCAGGTCGATGGCGGCGCGGACCTCCTCGGCCTCGTAACGGTAGGAGCCGTCGAACTCGTTGACCGCCACGACGAAGCCCATGCCGCGCTCCTCGAAGAAGTCGACGGCGGCGAAGCAGTCTTCCAGGCGGCGCGTGTCCGCGAGGATGACCGCTCCGAGGGCGCCCTCGGACAGTTCGTCCCACATGAACCAGAAGCGCTCCTGGCCCGGCGTGCCGAACAGATAGAGCACATGCTCGGGGTCCAGGGTGATCCGCCCGAAGTCCATCGCGACCGTCGTCTCGACCTTGTTCTCGATGCCGTCGAGGTTGTCGGTATCGGCGCTGACCGTGGTGAGCAGCTCTTCCGTGCTGAGCGGAGCGATCTCGCTGACGGCCCCGACGAAGGTCGTCTTGCCGACCCCGAACCCACCCGCGACCAAGATCTTCAGTGCGGTGGGGAAAGGGTCAGAGCTGGCGTCGTAGTCCATCGAGCACTGCCTCCAGTAGGGACCGGTCAGTGGGGTTGTCGTGGAACGTGGGGGGCTTGGTGGTGATCGCTTGGCAGTCGACGAGGTCGGAGAGGAGCACCTTGGTCACGCCCGCCGGGAGCTTCAGATGGCCGGCGATCTCCGCGACCGATGTGGGCTGCGCACACAGGTCGAGCGCCTGGCTGTGTTCCGGACCCAGGTAGCCGAGGGGGGTCGCCCCTGTGGCCATCACATGGGTGAGCAGATCCATCGACGTGCTCGGCCGGGTGCGTCCGTTACTGATCGCGTACGGACGTACGAGCCGGCCCGCGGCGCCGTCCAGCCATGGCCCGTCCTGCGGGGCCGCCACCGTCAATTCCTCATCGCCGTGGGCTGGGCGGAGGGCTGCCGGGGTGCGGTGACCAGGTAGGGGCGCACGCTCTTGACGAGCATGGCCATCTCATAGCCGAGCACGGCCGCGTCCGCGTCGCGCCCGGCGAGGACCGCGAGGCAGGTGCCGGAGCCCGCGGTCGACACGAACAGCAGCGCGGAGTCGAGCTCCACCACCACCTGCCGTACGTCGCCGCCGTCGGCGAACCGGATGCCCGCGCTGCGGCCGAGCGAGTAGAGGCCCGAGGCGAGGGCCGCCATATGGTCGGCGCTGTCGGCGTCGAGACCGTGCACGGACTTGACGAGGCCGTCGGAGGACAGCAGCACGGCGCTGCTGGTGTGGGGAACGCGCTGGACGAGGCCGCTCATCAGCCAGTCGAGATCGGACACATGACCCGTCGGCACATCGCTCGCCATGGGGGATCGACTCCTTGGTGGACTGCTGGGTGTGGTGCGAAGAGGTGGGGGATCGGCTGGGGCGGGTGCGGTGCGGGTGCGGTGCGGGGGCGGGCTGCGGTGCGGGTCGGGTGCGTACGCGCGCGTGGTGGCGTGCGGGTGCGTGTACGGGGGTGGAGGCGGGCGCGTGTGCGGTGTCGGAGTGGTCATGCAGGGGCGCCGCCTTGGTCGTCGGGGCCAGGTTCCCGCTGCTGCGCGTTCGGGCCCTCGTCGCCGGGGGCGCGCGGTTCGGCCGACTCGGCGAGCGTGATGCCGCGCTGGAAGGCGGCCATGAGACCGGGGTCGTGCACGGAGGGGGCCGTGTCCTCATGGCGTGGCGCCGGCCCGCCACGCAGTTGTGGGGCGATGTGTTCCTGGGCCCTGCGGCGCGGCAGTTGGGGGCGGCCCATGGTGCCCCGCACGACTCCCTCGGGCCGGGCGACCGGCGCCTCTGCGTGCGCAGCGGCCACGCGGGCCTCGGGGCGGATGCCGGGGAGGGCGTCGGCGGGAGTGGGGCGGGAGCCACCGGCGACGCGCTGCGGGAGGGGGGCGGCGTGGGGGCCGGGGCGGGAGGTGTCGGGTGGTGCGCCGTCGGGCCCGGTGCCCGTGCGGGGGGTGTCGGTCGGCGGGCCGGCGGGAGGCGTGCCGGTAGGAGGCGTTGCCCTGAAAGGTGTGTCGTTCGGCGTGACGGCCGGAGACGTGCCGATAGGCGTGCCGGTAGAAGGCGTTTCCGTAGGAGGTGTTTCCGTAGGAGGCGTGCCCGTCAGAGGGCCGGCTAGAGACGCGCCCAGGGGCGTATTGGAGAGGGGTGTGTCCGTAAGGGATGTGTCCGTCGGCGTGCCTACCGGAGGCATGCCGACAGGCGCTCCCGTAACGGGTGTGTCGGTCGGAGGTGCTCCCATGGGCATGCCCGTAGGAGGTGTTGGCGTGAAGGGGGCAGTCGGTGTGCCCGCCGGAGGTGTTGCCGTGTGCGACTGGCGGGGCACCACGGAGACGGCTCCGTGCAGCGGGGCGGGCGAAGGGTGCGCCGGCGCGGGCCGCGGGCCGTTGGTGTCGGGGCCGGGCTGCGGCGGTGGCCCCGCCCGGTGGCCGTTCGCCGACGGCGCCGGCTCACCGCCGAGCACGCTGTTCGCGGTCGCCGCCGCGGCGGCCTTGCGCACGTGCGGGATGCGCACGCCCGCGCCGTCCGTGTCGCCGTCCCCGCCGAGCAGGTCCTGGGGCAGCACGAGGACCGCCTGCACTCCCCCGTAGATATTGGTCTGCAAACGTACGGTGATGCCGTGCCGCCGCGCGAGCTGCGACACCACGAACAGGCCGATGCGGCCGTCCGCGAGGAGGCTGGCCACGTTGACCTGGTCGGGGTCGGTGAGCAGCGTGTTCATTTTGTTCTGCTCGGTGACCGGCATGCCGAGGCCGCGGTCCTCCACCTCGATGGCGAGCCCGGAGGTCACCGGGTTGGCGCGGAGCAGGACTTGGGTGTGCGGGGCGGAGAACACCGTGGCGTTCTCGACGAGTTCGGCCAGCAGGTGGATGCAGTCGGCGACGGCGTGCCCGCGCAGCGTGCCGTCGATCGGCGGCACGAGTTTGACCCGCGAGTACTGCTCGACCTCGGCGATCGCGGAGCGCATCACCTCGGTCATGGACACGGGGTGGCTCCACTGACGGCGCGAGACGGCGCCGCCGAGCACGGCGAGGTTCTCGGCGTGCCGACGGGTGCGTGTGGCCATGTGGTCGACGTGGAAGAGCCCCTTGAGCAGGTCGGGGTCCTCGACCTGGTTCTCCAGCTCGTCGAGCAGGCTGATCTCCCGGTGCACGAGCGACTGCAGGCGCCGGGCGAGGTTCACGAACACCTCGACCTTCTGCCGGCTGCCTGCCTGGCTGGACAGCTGGGTGGCCTGGACGACGGCCGTCACCGCGATGTCGTGTCCGCGCGCGAGGTCGACGGCGAGCCGGTCGAAGTCGTCGCCTCCGGGCGCGCCGACGGTGGGCGCGCGGCGCGGCGGCGGAGCCTCACCTTTGCGCAACTGTTCGACCAGAGCGCGCAGTTCGGACTGGCGGTGTGCGGCGCCCTGGCGCAGCGCGAGCACACGGTCGCGTACGACGGCCGCGGTGCGCCGCGCGGCGATGGCGGCGATCACGATGCCCGCGACCGTCACCAGGCAGGCCCCGCCGAGCACCGCCCACAGTGCCGGACTGGGCCGCACTCCGGTGTGTTGGAGGACGAACAGCACGGCCGCGCTCGCACCGAGGGCCACCGCGAGCGGCGGAAGGACGGCGATGCGCAGGAGTTGGGAACGTATGTGGGTCTCGGTCGGCTGTGGCGCGGCCCGCCCGGCCGGCCTGCCGTGCCGACCGCCTTCACGGCGGTCTGCGCGGACGGCCGGCTGGCGGAGCTGGGACATACGGCGACCTCGTCCTCGGTTCTATGAGTTCAGGCTCTATGAGTTCAGGGGGACAACTCTGCACGTGAAGAGACAGCAGGCAGTGCGACCGGGCGTCGCACGACGAGCACACACGGTAGTCGCCAACGGCATATACGCGAGGGGCAGTTGACAAACTCTGACGGCCGAGGTCCCGCTCTGGTATGAGCCTTCGCACCTACGACCGAATAAGTGCCCACGTTGCGTCCGCACGCCCGTTCGCCAGGGCGGCTTCGAGAGCTGAGCGGGGGACTGTCGCGGTCGTACCTACTGCCTCATCCCGCCGCCAGGGCACCCCTGACCCCGCACCTTCGGCACCTTCGGCACCTTCGGCACCTTCGGCACCTCACGCGCTCACGTCACGCCCAGCGGTAAGGGCCGCCCCCGTGACGGTCCAGAGCGCCATGCCCCACAGGCACAGCGCGGAGATGAGACCCACCACGAGGCGAACGGTCTCGTCCGGGCCGCTCGTGAGCCACACGGCCAGGCCCGCCACTCCGGCCACGATCAGCAAAGCCGCCGGCACACGCAGACGGGATTGCTCGAACACCGCCGCGAGCGGGAGGAAGTGGACCCCGACGACCATGGCGATCAGCGGGGGAATGATCACGGGCACCCCGGCACGGTTGCACACCATCGCGATGACGACGATCAACAGCCACTGCGCGGCATTGATCTGAGCGAACCGACGACGCCTGTCGGCCGGGAACGGGCCTCCCGCCGAGGGCGGGAGGAAACGGCGCGCCGCGAGCATCAGCCCCAACGCGACGACACAGCCGACCACGATCGCGACGAACCGCACCGGACCGTCGAAGGCGCTCGTGGCCAGCAGCCACCAGCCGAGCCCGAACAACGCGAAGAACCCCACCCCTGACCTGAACATGATCGGCACCTTAGACGCCGGAACACCCCGTCAACCGGTGAACTCCCGAGCCCAGCCGACCGGGGAGTCTGCGGAGTACGGGGCGGTCAACACCTGAGGCGACCCCAGGCCTGTCGTTTGGATCAGGCCCTAACTCTCGTCCGGGCGGAAGCGGGCCTTGATGTGCATGCGTTCGCCCTGGGGCCCCAGGATGCTGAGGAATTCCACGGCGCGTTCATCGGCGTTGCCGAACCAGTGCGGGAGGTGGGTGTCGAACTCGGCGGCCTCGCCCTCCGCGAGGACGACGTCCTGGTCGCCGAGCAGGAGGCGCAGCCGGCCCTTGAGGACGTACAGCCAGTGGTACCCCTCGTGCGAGCGCGGCTCGGGATCCCGGCCGGCGGTGAGGCCCGCGGGAAGAGTCTGCTTGAACGCCTGGAGGCCGCCGGGCTTGCGGGTCAGCGGCACGATCGTCACGCCGTTGCGCGTCATCGGCTGCGGGTGCACGCGCGGGTCGAGGTCGGCCGGGGCGCCGACCAGCTCGTCGATCGACACCTGGTGGGCCCTGGCCAGCGGCAGCAGGAGTTCGAGCCCCGGCCTGCGGTGACCGGACTCGAGGCGGGACAGCGTGCTGATCGGGATTCCGGTGGACTTCGACAGGGCTGTCAGGGTGGCGCCCTTGCGCCGACGCAGCTCGCGCAGCCTCGGCCCGACCGCGGCCAGCACCCCGTCGACGTCGTCGCTCATCCGTCCACCGTGCCCGCGTTTTGCGTTTTCTGCAAAGAAGTTTGTCCGTACGCACGCGTGGCGCGACCTTTGCGTCGACGGGGTCACCGTCGAGTCGACAAGAGAGCAGGACCGGACGCCATGGACAACGACATCACCCAGTACGACACCCCTGAGTACGACGGCCCCAGGTACGACGTCCCCGAGCACGACAGCCCCCGGTCCGGCACCGCTCAGGAGTGGGACGAGCGGTACCGCGCCGCCGACCAGCTCTTCAGCGGCAACCCGAACGGTGTGCTGGTCGCCGAGGTCGGCGAGCTGCCGCCCGGCCGGGCGCTCGACGTCGGCTGCGGCGAGGGCGGCGACGCGCTCTGGCTGGCCCGGCGCGGCTGGCAGGTCACGGCGGTCGACGTCTCGGAGGTCGCCCTGCGCCGCGCCGCCGCGGCCGGCGCCGATGTGGAGGGCCGGGTCTCCTGGTCGCGGGCCGACCTGGCCGTCACTCCGCCGCCCGCGGGCGCCTTCGACCTGGTGACCGTCCAGTACTTCCCGCTGCTGCGCAGCGCGGGCCTGGCGGCGGCGCGCGGGCTCGTCGACGCGGTCGCGCCCGGCGGCACGCTGCTGTTCGTCACGCACGCGCTGGCGGACCTGGCGCACGACCACGCGGTGACCGCGGAGTTCAACCCCGCCGACTATTACTGGGCGGACGACGTCGCCGCACTGCTCGCAACGGACGGCGATGACGGCAACGGCGACCGCGCCTGGAAGATCGACGTCAACGAGACCCGCCCGCGCACCGCCCCGGCCCCGCCCGGCACACACCACCACCGGGACACGGTCCTGCGGGCCCAGCGCATCGCGTAACCGGAAATCGGAAACCGGAGCCGGGAGGGTCGGCACGCGCCGGACCGCACCCAGCCGACGACCGGCCACCGGCCACCGGCCACCGGCCACCGCCGACCGCCGACCGCCGACCGCCGACCGCCGACAACGTCTACCCCGCGACCACGATCTCCGTCCCCTCCGCCCCGGCCACGGGCCCTGCCACCGGCCACCCGCCCTGCGGCACGGCCGCGACCGCCCGCCACCAGTGCTCCGTGGGCAGCGCCTCGGCGTCCGGTTCGAAGGGCTCGCCGGGCCGCGGCAGCGCAATGCGCGCGGCGGAGCGGCGGGCCGCAGTCACGGTCCCCTCGCCGGGCTCCGTCCACGCGTGCGGCGCCAGGTTGAACGTGCCCCAGTGGATCGGCAGCATCGGCCCGGCCGCGGGCCCGCCCTGCAGATCGAGGTGGGCGCGCATGCCCTCCTCCGGGGTCATGTGGATGTCCGGCCAGTACTCCGAGTAGGCGCCGATCTGGATCATCGTCACGTCGAACGGTCCGTGCTCGGCGCCGATGTCGCCGAAGCCCGAGAAGTACCCGGTGTCGCCGCTGTGGAAGACGCTGTGCTCGGGCCCGGCGACCACCCAGGACGCCCACAGGGTGTGCTGCGCGTTGCGCAGGCCGCGGCCGCAGAAGTGCCGGGCGGGGGTGGCGGTCAGCGTCACCCCGGCGACCTTCGTCGACTCGTGCCAGTCCAGCTCGCGCAGCCGGTCCGCGGGCACGCCCCAGCGCTCCAGGTGTGCACCGACGCCGAGCGGCACGGCGAACACGGTGTCCGTGTGGGCGAGCGCCTTGATGGTGGGCATGTCCAGGTGGTCGTAGTGATCGTGCGAGATCACCACCACGTCGACCGGTCCCAGCGCGGCGAGCGGCAGCGGCGCCGGGTGCAGCCGCTTGGGCCCCGCGAAGGCGAACGGTGAACAGCGCTCGCCCCACACCGGGTCGAACAGCACCCGCACCCCGTCCATCTCGGCAAGGACGCTGGAGTGCCCCATCCATGTGATCCGCAGGCCGCTGACCGGCGGCTTCGCCAGGTCGGCGAGGGTCGTGGCGTGCACAGGAACGGTGCCCGTGGGGGCCCTGCGGGCGCGCTCGTCCTTCCGGAAATAGTTCTTCGCGAACTCGAGCATCGAACCGTCGGGCCGGACGCGGGCGCCCTCCGGGTTCTGGAAGGACCCGTCCGCGAAGTTCGGGGACCGGCGGATGCGGTCCAGACGTGCCCCTGCGGGCTCGGCGCCAAAGGCATCGGGCTGGAGCGAGCGCAGCCCGGAAGTCAGAGAACGTGACACGGCGCCTCCCATTGATCGATCAGGTTTCCCATTATGTGCGGCACCACTGACAACGCGCTGGGCGCCTCTTGTGTGCCCGAGTCCCCGGGCTTGTGACCGGCATCCCTTCGCCGCCGCCCCGCACCCCTGGCAGAAACTGATCCATCATTCAGTAACAGTTCGATTGACAGCGCTCTCGACGACTCCGGATACTGACCGACGATTCAGTAAAGCCAACTGGATCCAGCGAAGCCGGAAGCCGTATGGAGGCACCGTGTCGGAACTCCCCACCGAACTGGTCCCGCTCACTCCCGAACAGCACGCCGTCGTCGAGCTCGCCCGGACGTTCGCGGCCGAGGAGATCCGGCCACGCGCGCGTGCCGTCGACGAGGCCGACGTCGAGACTCCCTGGGATCTGTGGCACAAGGCGGCCAAGGTCGGCATCACCGGGTTCATGCTTCCCGAGGAGTTCGGCGGAGGCGGCTTCACCGACGTGTTCACGCAGGTCCTCGTGCAGGAGGAGCTGTGCGCCGGCGACCTGGGCATCGGCAACCTGCTCTGCTCGAACGGCTTCTTCGCGGACCCCGTGCTCGCCCTCGGCACCAAGGAGCAGCGGCGCACCTGGCTCACCCCGCTCGCCGGCCCCGACACCCCGATGACGTCGCTGGCGACCACCGAACCGGGCGCGGGTTCGGACGCCGCGTCGATCACGACGACGGCCCGCCGTACCGAGGGCGGCTACCTGCTCAACGGCCAGAAAGCCTGGATCTCGAACGCGGGCGAGGCCGACCGCTACGTGGTGTTCGCCAAAACGGATCCGACGCGGCGCTCGCGCGGCGTGAGCGCCTTCCTCCTGCGCAAGGACACCGAAGGTGTCACCTTCGGTGAGCCGATGCGCAAGATGGGTCAACGCGCCATCGTCTGCCGGGAGATCTTCCTCTCCGACGCGTTCGTCCCCGAGGCGAACCGGCTCGGCGACGAGGGCCAGGGCTTCATCGGCCTGATGCGCACCTTCGACATCTCGCGCGCCGTCCTGGGCGCCGCCGCCACCGGTGTCGCCCGCGCCGCCTACGAGTACGCACGCGACTACGCGCGCACGCGCGAACAGTTCGGCAAGCCCGTGATCGAGCACCAGGCGGTCGCGTTCCGCCTCGCCGACATGCGCACCCGCATCGAGCAGTCGCGCCTGATGACGTGGCGCGCGGCCCGCCGCCTGGACGCGGGCCTGAGCGCCACCACGGAGGCGGCCATGGCCAAGCTCACCGCTTCGGAGACGGCCGCGTACTGCACCTGGGCAGCCGTGCAGACGCTCGGCGGCTGGGGCTACTCGCGCGAGTTCCCGGTCGAACAGTGGATGCGCGACGCCAAGTTGGAGGAGATCGAAGAGGGCACCTCCGACATCATGCGCCTGATCATTGCGAGGTCACTGTGACGTCCCAGCACCAACCCGCCGCCATTGCCCGTCACAGTCCCACGCCACCGCCGGACCGCCACCACCTCACCGGCGGCGAAGCCCTCGTCCGCGCCCTGGCCGCCCACGGCGTCACCCGGGCCTTCGGTATCCCCGGCACCCACAACCTGGAGATCTACCGCCACTTGACGGCCTACGGTGTCGCACACGTCGCGCCGCGCCACGAACAGGGCGCCGGATACGCGGCGGACGCGTACGCGCGCGTGACGGGCACACCCGGAGTGGCGATCACCACCACGGGTCCCGCGCTCCTGAACATCGCTGCGGCCGTCGGCCAGGCGTACTCGGACAGCGTGCCGCTGCTGGTGATCTCACCGGGCATGCCGCTGCGCCACCCGCGCCAGTCGACGGGACTGCTGCACGAAATGCGCAGCCAGAGCGAAGCGTTGCGGAACGTGGCCGCCTTCAGCCACCGGGTGTCCTCGGTGGCTGAAATCGGAGCGGCGGTGGCGCGCGCGTTCACGCTGTTCCGCTCGGAGCGGCCGCGCCCGGCGCACATCGAGATCCCGCTCGACCTCCTGGAGGCGGCGGAGCCCGCGGGCCCGCCCCGCACCGCTCCCCCGGTCGCGCCGCGCGTCGCTGACGCCGCACACATCGAGCAGGCCGCCGCGCTTCTCGCCCACGCGCGGCGCCCGGCCCTCGTCCTCGGTGGCGGCGCCCGCGGCGCTGCGGCCCAATGCCTCACCCTGGCCGAGCAGTTGGCGGCACCGGTGGCCACCACGGCGAACGGCAAGGCGATCGTCGACGAGGAGCATCCGCTCTCCCTGGGCGTGTCCCTGCACAGCCCGGCGGTGCAGGAGTGGCTCACGAGCCGTGACATGGTCCTGGCCGTCGGAACGGAGCTCGCCGAGTCCGACATCTGGCTCACCGAACCCCTCCCCCTCCAGGGCCAGTTGATCCGGATGGATCTCGACCCGGCGCAGATGTACGCGGGCGTCCCGGCGGATGTCCCCCTGGTCGGCGACGCGGCCGCCACACTCGACGCGCTCACCACGGCACTCGCACGGTCCGCCTCGGACCCCACCCACGCCCACGCCGAAGCCGCCGCCCTCAAGGCCGCCCGCGACACCGAATCCCGCCCCCGCGACGCCCACTGGCTGCCCTACCTGGAGGCGATCCGCGGCACCCTCGCCCCGGACGCCGTCGTCACCTCGGACAGCGCCCAGTGCTGCTACTACGGCGCCCTGCCCCACCTCACCCTGGGCCCCCGCGCCCGCTACCTCCACCCCACCGGTTTCGGCACGCTCGGCTACGCCCTGCCCGCCGCCATCGGCGCGAAGGCCGCCCACCCGGACCGCCAGGTGGTGGCGCTCAGCGGCGACGGCGGTCTGCAGTTCTCGATCCAGGAGCTGGCCACGGCCACCGCGCTCCAACAGCCGCTCGCGGTCGTCGTGTTCGACAACTCGGGCTACGGCGAGATCCGCGACGAGATGAAGGCCCGCGGCGACGCACCGCTCGCGGTCGACCACGCGCGCATGGACCTGCCCGCCCTCGCCCGCGCCTACGGAGCGCACGGCGCGACCGCCCACTCCCCCGAGGAGCTCGCGAAGCTGCTGAGCACCGCCCTGACCACGCCCGCCCCCACCCTGATCGTCGTCCCTGAGGAGTCCGCATGACCACCGCCCCCACGCCCGCCGGCAGCGCCACACCCCCGACGGGCTCAACCGCCTCGACGACTGCGGGGACCACCACTGCTCCCCTCACCCAGCTCACCTGGACCGACCATGTCACCGGCCGCCACGGCTACTTGGTGATCGACCGCCTGGTCCGCGGCGTCTCCAGCGGAGGCCTGCGCATGCGGGCCGGCTGCACCCTCACGGAGGTGGCGGGGCTCGCACGCGGCATGACGATGAAGGAGGCCCTGCACTACAACCCGCAGGGCCGGTACATCCCGCTGGGCGGCGCCAAGGGCGGCATCGACTGCGACCCGCAGGACCCGGAGGCGTACGGCATCCTGGTGCGCTACCTGAAGGCGATGCGCCCGTACATCGAGTCCTTCTGGACGACGGGCGAGGACCTGGGCCTCACGCAGGACCTGGTCGACAAGGCGGCGGCCGAGGCGGGGCTCGTGTCGTCCATCCAGGCCGTGTACCCGCTCCTGGACGACGAGGAGACGGCCCGTCAGCGGCTCGCGGACGCCTTCGCGGTGGACGTCGACGGCATCGGTCTCGACGAACTGGTGGGGGGCTGCGGCGTCGCGGAGGCGGTCCTGGTCGCGCTGGACCGCGCCGGCCGCTCCTACGAAGGCACCCGTGTGTCCCTGCAGGGGCTGGGCACCATGGGCGGCGCCACGGCACGCTTCCTCGCGCGCGCGGGGCTCACGATCGTGGCGGTGGCCGACCTGAAGGGCACCATCGCCAACGACGCGGGCCTCGACGTGGAGGCGCTGCTCGCCGCCCGCGACGCCTACGGCACGGTCAACCGTGAGCGGCTGCGCGCGGAGGACCGTGAACTGCCGGGCGACGCCTGGCTGTCGGCGGACGCGGACGTACTGATCCCGGCCGCGGTCTCGTACGCGATCGACGCGGCGAACCAGGAGCGGATCACGGCCCGCTGGGTCGTCGAGGCGGCGAACATGCCGGTCCTCGCGGACGCCGAGCAGCTCCTGACCCGGCGCGGCATCACGGTCCTGCCGGACGTGGTCGTCAACTCCGGGACGAACGCCTGGTGGTGGTGGACCCTGTTCGGCGACATCGGCGCCGACGCGGACGAGGCCTTCGCCTACACGCGGCGCTCCATGCGCTCCCTGATCGACCAGATGCTCGCGCGCGCGGAGGGCGACGGAACGACCCCGAGGGCCGCGGCGCACGCCATCGTCGCCGACCGCCTGCCGATCCTCGCGGAGAGGTTCGGGTGGTACAGGTGACGACGACAACAAGCCTGGACGCGCTGTACGACCCGGCGTCCGTCGCGGTCGTCGGCGCGTCCGACAACCCGGAGAAGTGGGGCTACTGGCTCGCGGCGGGCGCCCTGACCGGCCGCGCCCGGCGCGCGGTCCACCTGGTCAACCACAAGGGCGGCCACCTCCAGGGCGAACCGTTCCGCCCCGGCCTCTCCGCACTGGCCGCGCCACCCGAGCACGTGGTGGTCGCGGTCCCGCCCCACCAGGTGCGCCCCGTGGTCCAGGAAGGCCTCGACACCGGCGCCCGCTGCTTCACGGTGATCACATCGGGCACCGCCGAGGAGGACTCCCTCGCGCACCTGGTCACCTCGCACGGTGCCCGTCTGCTGGGCCCGAACTGCATGGGCATCGTCGACACCAGCAGCCAACTCCGGCTCAGCTGGGGCGACTTCCCGACCGGCGCCCTCGGCCTGGTCTCGCAGAGCGGCAACCTGGCCCTGGAGATCGGCAGACATCTCGGCCGTGCGGGCGCCGGCTTCTCGCGCTTCGTCTCGCTCGGCAACCAGCGGGACATCGACGCCGCCGACGCCCTGGAGTCCCTGATCGCCCACGAGCCCACGAGAGCGATCGCGGCGTACGTGGAGGACTTCCGGGACGGCCGCCGCCTCGCGGACGTCCTGGCGGCCGCGCACGCCGCGGGAAAGCCGGTCCTGCTCCTCACGGTGGGCCGCAGCGCGGCATCGGGCCGCGCGGCCGCCTCCCACACAGGCGCCCTGGTCAGCCCGCACGCCACGGTCGCCGCGGTCTGCCGCGACGCCGGCGCCCTCCTCCTGGACTCGGCGGGCGAACTCGTCGACACAGCCCTCCACTTGATGTCCCCCACCCTCCCTCTCGTACGTTCCCGCCCCCACCCCCCACGCCACGAAACCACCCCCGCCCCCACCCCCGACCAAGCCAGCGCCACCCCAGCCCCACCGCACCGGATCGCCGTGATCGGGGACAGCGGCGGTCAGGGCGCGCTGGCGGCCGATTCGTTCGCCGCGTGCGGCTTCGATGTGCCCGCGCTCTCCCCGGCCACCGTCGAGGCCCTGGCCGCGCACCTGCCGCCGGGCGCGGGACGGGCGAACCCGGTCGACCTGGCCGGTGCGGGCGAGCGGGACCTGGCCGCCTACGCGCGCGTGGCGGCCACCCTGCTGCACAGCGGCGACGCGGACACGGTCGTACTCACCGGCTACTTCGGGGACTACGCGAGCGCGAACCCGGCCCAGGCGGGGCGCGAGTGCGAGATCGCGCACGCCCTCGCCGACGCCGCCGGCGCCGCGGGGCGGGCCCTTCTCGTGCACACGATGGCCCGCGACACCCCGGCACTCGCCGTTCTCAGGGAACGCGGCGTCCCCGTCCACGAGCGCGTCGAGCAGGCGGCGACGGCACTCGCGGGCACCGTGCGCCTGGCCTCCGCCACGCCGCGCCTGCCGCAGGAGCGGACCGCGCCCCCGGCGGCGTACGAGGTCGAGGACGGCGGCTACGAGCGGGTGCGGGAGCTGCTGGCGTCCTACGGAGTCGCGTTCCCCACGGCCGAGTTCGTGGCGGACGCGGACGCGGCGGCGGAGGCCGCCTACCGCACGGGCTACCCCCTGGTCCTCAAGGCGATGGGGCTCGCCCACAAGACCGAGGCCGGCGGTGTGGCGTTGCACATCGCCGACGAGGCCGCCCTGCGGACCGCGTTCGCGCGGATGCGGGAGGCCACGGGGGCGGCCCGGTACGCGGTCGAGGCGATGGCGACACCTCCGTACGCGCGCGAACTCATCGTCGGCGTACGCAAGGACGCGGCGTTCGGCCCGGTCGTCATGGTCGGCGCCGGGGGTGTCACCGCCGAGCTGCACGCCGACACGGCGTTGGCGCTTGCCCCGCTCACCCCGGCACGCGCGCGTGCCCTGCTCCTTGAGCTGCGGCACGCGCCGCTCCTGACAGGGTGGCGCGGCGCACCGGCCGTCCACCTGGAGGCGGCCGTGGCGGCGGTGTGCGCGGTGGCGCAGGCCGCAGCGGACCACCCGGAGCTGACCGACCTGGAGGTCAACCCGCTCCTGGTGCACCCCGGCGGCGCCATCGCCCTGGACGCGCACGCAGCCCTGTCAAGCCCCGCCGGCGATTGAGGCGCGGGGTCCGGGGCAGAGCCCCGAGACCTCAACCACTGTGGCCGGGCCCCTCCACGGACCCGACCACGGTGGTCCGCGCCCGCCGCCGCGCGGGCGCACCGCACGCGTAGAACACCAACCCGATCACGACGAAGAGCAGCAGCGGCAGCACCTGGCTGAGCGTGTACGGCAGCCGCTGTCCTGCGAACGACTCGGGGAGGGAGTCCGCCGGGTTGCCCGCCGTGCCGAACCACCCGACCCCGAAGCCGGGCCAGACGAGCACGACCACGGTGAACGCCACGAAACCGGTGGAGAGCGCGGTCACGAGCCAGGCGCCCGCCCGGCCGCCCGGCACGGCGTAGGGGCGCTCCTGGTCGGGGTACTTGCGGCGCAGCACGGCGAGGCTCGGGAACGTGATGACGTAGGAGATGAACGTCGTGCTGATGGTCAGGCCGAGGCCCGCCGCGAAGTACTTCTCGCCGTCGCCTCCGGTGAGGTTGAGGGCGACGACGAACAGGATCGAACCGAGCACGGCGGACAGGATGTTGACCCGTACCGGGGTGCCGTGCTTCTCGGAGATGCGGCCCAGCCAGGCCGGACCCGCGCCGTCCGCGCACGCCACGGCCTGCGCGCGGTGGGCGCCCATCGCCCAGGTGACACCGGAGGTGAGCAGGCCGATGATGAGGCCGGCCGCGGCGACCCCGCCGAACACGGAGCCGAGCCCGGTCAGCGTCACCGTGCCGTCGGCCGCGATGGAGCCGCCGTAGACGGTGAAGACGGCCTTGCAGGCGTCGATGAAGCCGCCCAGGCTGCCGATCTCCTCGCTGGGCAGAACGAACAGGATGCCGAGGATGGGCCCTCCGTAGAGGAGCACGGCGGCGAGGCCGGAGCGCAGGATCGACAGGGGGATGTCGCGGCGCGGGTTCTTCATCTCCTCGGCGGCGGAGCTGGGCAGTTCGAAGCCTACGTAGTTGAAGATGAGCACCGGGACGAGCGCGACGAAGCCCGCATACGTAGGCGTGAATTCGCCCGCGGGCAGGGCGTGCACGCCATGTTCGGCGGCGTACACGACGACGGACACGAGGAAGAAGCCGAGCAGCACGACGCGCGCGACGGCGCCCGCGATGGGCACCCACTTGCCGATGCGTACGGACTGCACCACGGCGAGCGCGCCGCCCCAGATGAACACGAACCCGGCGACGTACTTCCACACGCCCGGCAGCGGCGTGAAGAACTCCTCCCAGGTGGTCAGCGCGATGATGCACAGGCTGCCGCCCACCCAGACCGGATTGGATATCCAGTACAGGAGCTGGTTGACGCCCGCGACGAGCCGGCCGAAGGCGAGGCGCGTCCATACGTACGGGCCTCCCTGCACGGGGAAGGACGAACCAAGTTCCGCGACGAGCAGCCCGTAGGGGAGGAAGAAGACGACGGCCAGAATGACCATCCAGGTCAGGCCCTGCGGGCCCTGTGCGGCGACGGATCCGATGGTGTCCAGGCCGACCAGCGTGCAGATGAGGAAGAACAGCACGTCCAGCCGGCGCAGATCCTTGCGCAGCCGTGAGCGCTGCTCGCCCCAGCCTTCGGAGAGGTCGGGCTCGTCCCCGGCGGGCGGGGTCGGCGAGAGGGATGGCGCTTGGGTCACGATTGCTCCTGGCGAGAACAGCGAGAACGAACGAAAACAGCGAGAACGAAAGAGGACGGCACTGACGGCACTTCGGGTCTTGCTCGGGCCGCGCCTACCCCCGACCGACCGACTTATTGACTGAACAGCCAGTCAGTAGTGGAACGTGACGCGACTGTGACCCCTGCGACGGCGAGCCGTCAAGGGGCCTGCACGTGAACGAGTCGGCACGCGGGAACAACTAGGGTTGCGGCGTGACCAGAGTCCGGTTGAGCGTGGCCGAGCGGCGTGAAGAGCTGCTGGGGGCCGCCATCGAGCAGATCGAGGCGCGCGGAGTGGCCGCCGTGCGCATCGCCGACGTGGCATCGGCGCTCGGCGTGAGCAACGCGCTGGTGCTGTACCACTTCTCGACGAAGGAGAAGCTCGTCGCGGCCGCGTTCGCGCACGCCGCCGAGAGCGACCTGGCCCATCTGCGCAAGCTGCTCGGCCGGCGCACGACGGCACTGAAGCGGCTGCGCGCCGCGGTGCGCTGGTACGCGCCGACGGGTCAGGCCAAGGGGTGGCGGCTGTGGATCGAGGGCTGGGCGGCGGCGCTGCGCGAGCCCGCACTGCGGGAGGTCACACGGGACCTCGACCGGCAGTGGAAGGCGGCGCTCGCGGAGGTGATCGCCGAGGGTGTGGCGGCGGGCGAGTTCGGCTGCCCCGACCCGATGGCGGCGGCGCTGCGGCTCACGGCGCTGCTCGACGGGCTCGCCGTGCAGCTGACGGCGTACGAGGACAAGCGAGCCAAGCCGGGCGCGGTGTCGCGGGCCCGCATGCAGGAGTGGGTGGATGAGGCGCTCGCCCGCGAACTGGGTCTCGAGCGCGCCGAGTTGACCGGGGCGGGGCGCTGACGGGAGGCCGTCAGCACCACCGCGCCGCTTGGGATCAACGCGTCAGGACGCCGCCTCCAGGTGCGCCTTCACCGCGTGCGGGTCCACGAAGCCCTTGGCCTGCACCCGGTCGCCGGAGGACTCGCCGCGCAGTCGGCGCCCGATCCACGGCACCAGGAACTCCCGCGCCCAGTGGATGTCGTCGCGCCGTACCTCGAACGTGCCGCGCTGCGGCAGCGGCGGCCACGCCTGCTCGGGGTCGGCCGGCACCTCGACGCCGAGCGCCTGGGCGGCGCGCAGCGCCACCCGCGTGTGCCCCTCGGGCGACAGGTGGAGACGGTCGCCGTCCCAGGCCCTGCGGTCCTGGATGGACTTCAGGGACCACAGGTCGAGCATCAGGCAGCCGTGCCGGTCGGCGATCGCCCGCACATGCATGTTGTACGTGGCGATCTTGCCGCGCAGGTGCTTGAGCACGGCCACGTCACGGGTGTCGAACCCGGTGGCCACCATGACGGTGCCCGCCGCGTCGGCGAGCTTGGCGACGGCCTTCTCGAAGCGTTCGGCCACGTCGTCCGGGTCGGTGCCGGGGCGGATGATGTCGTTGCCGCCGGCGACCAGGGTCACCAGGTCGGGAGCGAGATCGACCGCCTTCGGGACCTGGTCCGCGACGATCTGGTCGAGGAGCTTGCCGCGCACGGCCAGGTTCGCGTACTGGAAGGTGTCCTCGGGGACACGGTCGTCCAGGAGGACGGCGAGCCGGTCGGCCCAGCCCGCGAACTTGCCGTCGGGGCCGGGGTCACCGACTCCTTCGGTGAAGCTGTCGCCCACGGCCGCGTAGGACCGGATCGTGCCGTTGAGTGAGTCCGTGAGTGCTCTCGATTCGTTTGCCACGACCACACATCTTTCACCCTCGGCTGTGACCTACGCGACCGTAGCCAGGGGTTGACGTGTGGTGAGATAACCCACTCGCCACCTGGGGAATAAGCGTGGAATAAGCGCACGAACGCATTTCGGCGCCCGGGGAACACCCCGGGCGCCGAAGCGAGCGGGCCGCCGAGCGGCCCCTACGTCACGTCTCAGGCGTTCACACCGTGCTCGCTCAGGTACGCGATCGGGTCGATGTCCGAGCCGTAGTCGGCGCCCGTGCGGATCTCGAAGTGCAGGTGCGGGCCGGTGACGTTGCCGGTCGCGCCGGACTTGGCGATCTCCTGGCCGACCGTCACCGTGTCGCCCTGGGCGACACCGATCGAGGACAGATGGCCGTACTGGGAGAAGTGGCCGTCGGCGTGCTCGATGACGACCTCGTTGCCGTACGCGCCGCCCGAGCCGGTCGAGACGACGGTGCCGTCGGCGACCGACTTCACGGAGGTGCCGGTGGGGATCGAGTAGTCGGCGCCGGTGTGGCTGCCGCTGGACCACATGGAGCCGGAGTTGCCGTAGCCGGTGCCCTTGGCGCCGTCGACCGGCGCCGTGTAGTCGCCGGAGGCGGGGGTCTTGGCGCTCGTCTGCGCGGCGGCGGCGCCGCCCTCGGAGCCGGAGTCGCCCTCGGCCGCGCCGCCGAGGTCGAGCTTGACGCCGATCTTGAGGTGGTCCGCGTTGGAGCCGACGGCGTCCTTGTTGTCCTCGTACAGCTTCTTCCAGCCGCCGTCGACGTCCTGCGCCTTGGCGATCTTCGAGAGCGTGTCACCGGCCTTGACGGTGTACGTCGTGGTGTCGGCGGTACCGCCGGACGTCGCGGCCTGCGCGCCGGTGGCGCCCATCAGCGGGAGCGCCACGGCGACTCCACCGGCGGAGGCGACGGCGGCGACACGGGCGATGCGCTGGGAGGTCGAAAGGCGGTGCTTTCCCTTTGCGGGCATGCTGAATTTCCTCTCCGTCGCCTACGAGGTGAGCTGTCGGGTTCGGGCTGGAGATGCCCGGCCGTGCCCGGGGTGCGGGCGCGGCTTCACCCCTAGCCGCTTCGGGAAATCCCTGCGCGGCGTACTGCGTGTGGGTCCCCCGCTCCTGCCGTGACGGGTAGTCGAAAGGAATCCGGACGGCGGCAGGACTAGGCGTTCCGACCGGATTGATTGGTGACCGTAGGCGAACCGCAATGGCTACGACAAACCCCGAATTCACCTGCGGCGGCAATTCCTTGGATTTCTGAGGCGGCCCTGCGTAACCCTGCGTCGACCTTCTTCGCTTTACCAACGCCATACCTTCGGGGATTACTGGGGAGGCAATCCGGGCCACCCGGCACGCAGCGTCACGAACATGAAGCCGGTCACGCACAGGCCCACAAGCCCCTCCGATCCATGCACAGTTGACACAGAACGGGGCGAATCGGACAGATGGTTGCCTGGGGAACCGATGTCGTATCGTCAGGAGCGCGCCCACCGGCGACCCAACGCCGGTGCACCGATTGGGAGGAGCCCCTGTGACGCAGCACGCACCGTCCACCGAGCCCGAGCTGACCGGAGTGCGCAACTTCCGAGACGTGGGCGGCCTGCCCACCGTGGACGGCCGGCGCGTGCGCCAGGGCGTACTGTTCCGCAGCGGCCACCTCGCCCACGCCACGGCCGAGGACTCGACCTTCCTCTCCTCCCTCGGCCTGCACACGGTCTTCGACTTCCGCAACAGCGCGGACCAGAAGCTGGAGGGCGCGGACGTCGCGCTGCCCGGCGTGCGCAATCTGAACCTGCCGCTCAACGACCCGGCCGACGGCGCCGAATTCTGGGCCATGGTCCGCGACGGCGACATCAATCAGCTGCGCCAGATCCTCTCCGAGGGCCGCGCGGCGAACCGGCTCGTCGATTCCTACCGCACCATGATCAAGGAGCGCACCGCCGAGCACAGCCGCGTGCTGCACTCCCTCGCCGAGGACAGCCTCCCCGCGCTGATGCACTGCGCGGCCGGCAAGGACCGCGCGGGTCTGTCGATCGCGGTGACGCTGCTCGCTGTGGGCGTGGAGCGCGACGCCATCGAGGCGGACTACCTCAAGTCCAACGAGAAGCACCGCCGCTACAACGTGCGCCGCACCGCCACCGCGAAGGATGCCTACTCCCCCGAGATCATGGAGCTGCTCAGCCCGCTCTTCGACGCCCGCATCGAGTACCTCAACGCGGGCCTCGAGACCATCGACGAGCACTGGGGCGGCACGGACCGCTACCTCGAAGAGGGCCTGAAGCTCACCGCGGCGACGCGCGAGCGGCTGCGCGAGCGCCTTCTCGACTGACCGCCGAGCGCCGTCCCCTGGTGCCGGGCGGCGCCGGGCGTCACATGGCGCCCGTTGCCGCGCACCTCTCCGAGGTCCGCCGTCACCCCTCCCTGTCGCGAAGTGCCGCGCGGGCGGGGAGGGTCACGGCGAGCAGACCGAGACACACCGCGCTCGCGGCGAACGTGCCGTACAGCAGCGGCGGTATGTACGGGGATTCTCCCGTCATGCCGCGCATCATCGGGGTCAGCGTGATCATCGCGATGGCGGTGCCGAGCAGCACCCCCGCCGCCGACACCAGCAGGCTCTCCCAGCGGAGCATCCGCAGCACCTGGCGACGCGTGGAACCGACGAGGCGGAGCACGGTCAGTTCGCGACGGCGGTCCAGGACCGTCATCACCAGCGTGTTGACCGCCGCGACGGCGGCGAAGCCACCCAGGACCGCGGCCATCGTGTAGTTGGACCAGGCGCCCATTTCGCTGTCCACGCTCCGCGCGACGGCGTAGCCCGAGGCGTCGGTGACCTTGCCGAGTGCGGTGAGCGGCCCGGCGTCGCCGCCGCGCACCAGCAGCGTGCTGTCGAAGCCCGATGTGACATGTCCGGCGAGGGAGGCGCGGTCCATCGTCACCGCCGCCAGGCCAAGGCCCCGGCCGTATACCGCGGCGACCTGCGGGCGGGCCTTCGTGCCGTCGGGGAGACGGAGCGGCAGCCTGTCGCCCACCTTCACCTTCACCTTCGCCGCCGTCGCGAGGGTCTTGTCGATGGCGATGCGACCCGCGCCCACGCGGTCCAGGCTGCCGCGGCGCACATCCAGGTCCTGCACCTTGGCGAGCTCGCCGCCCGAGCCCGAGATGCCCTGGGCCGCGGTCGCCTGCAGCGAGGTCTCCCCTCCCAAGTCGACCGGTACGAGCACCTGCGTGTCGAGCAGGCTCACGGCCGCGTCGACACCGGGAGCGCGGGCCGCCCGGTCGGCGGCGCCCGCCGGCAGGCCTGCCGGATCGGTGACGGCGTGGTCCGCCGTGATGCCCGCGCGCAGCTGGTCCGCGGAGACCTTGCTCTCGCTCGTGTGCATGAAGACCAGCGTCGAGGCGAAGGCCATCGCCAGCACGATCGGCGTGATCGCGGAGGCCGACCGGCGGGAATTCGTCCGGGAGTTGGCGGCCGCCAGCGAGGCCGAGGCCCCGCCGCCGCGCAGCAGCAGGCCGAAGGTCGCCGCGCACAGCCGGGCCAGCAGCGGGCCGAGCAGGGCGACGGCGAGCATGAAGAGCATGACGACGCCGAGCGAGGCGTTCGCCGCGTCGGCGCCTGCGGTGGAGGCCGCGACACCGGCGAGCACCGAGCCGCCGCCGAGCGCCGCGATGCCGAGCACGGTACGGACGACACCCGGCCGCAGCCGCTCCACCGAGGCCTCGGCGAGCGCCTGACCCGGCTTGATCTTCGCGGGCCTGCGCCCGGCGATCCAGCCCGCGCCGAGCGCAGTGAGCAGCCCGGTCCCGACGGCGGCGACCAGCGGGATCCACGACACGTGCAGCTCGACCGCCTGCGGGACGGCCCCACGATCCTTCAGCTGCCCGAACCACCAATGCGCGAGCCCGATGCCCGGCAGGCACCCGAGCACCCCGGCGAGCGGCGCGACGAGCAGCGCCTCCGCCGCGACCGCCCGGCGGATCTGCCGCGGGGTGGCGCCGACAGCACGCAGCAGCGCGAACTCCCGGCTGCGCTGGCCGACGGAGAGGGCTACCGTGCCGGCCGCGGTGAACACGGCCACCAGCGTGGCGATCCCCCCGAAGGAGCCGCCGAGCGCGGTGAGGGTCTCCTTGGCGTAAGCCAGGCCGTGATCCTCGACCTCGCCACGGTCGTCGCCGGTGAGCACCTGCGCGCCGGAGCCGGCCAGCGCCTTCTCGACGGCCGTGGCGAGAGCCCCGGTGTCGGCTCCTCCCTTGGCCAGTACCGCGATGGCGTCGGCCTTGCCGGGGTGCCCGGACAGCGCGGGGGCCTCCGCGTCGGCGAACCAGGCCGTGGCGCTGCTTCCGGTCGCTGTGCCTGCCGACGTGGTGTCCCCGGCCCCGGACCTGGCGATACCGGACACCCGGAACTCCGCGCGTCCCGCCGCCGTTTCGAGCGCGACGGTGTCGCCTACCTGGGCCTTCGCCGTTCGGGCCGCTGCGGCGTCGAGCACCGCTTCTCCCGTGTGCGGCGCGGCGCCCGCGGACAGCGCGGTTCCGGTGAAGGCGTGCGAGCCCCAGCCGTGGCCGGTGAGCGCGCCGCTCCCCTGCCGCACCGGGAAGGTGAAGTCCGCCACCGCGGCCTCGGCGCCCGGCGCGTGGGCCGCCTTCGCCGCGAGCCCGGCATCCACGCGCGCGGTGTCCGGGAGCGGGTACGCGGATTCCTCGGGGCCGTCGACGGTGTCGGCGACGATCCGCGCGGACTGGTCGGCCGCCGCCACGACCGGCACCTTCGCGTATCGCTCCGCCGGAACCGAAGCGCGCACCCCTGACTCCAGCAGCGTGCCGCAGGCCGCGACGATCAGCGCCGACATCAGCAGCGCGACGAAGGTGCCCGCGAACGAGGCGGGTTTGAAGCGTACGGCCGCTCGCGCGAGGCCGTTGGGAGCGAGGCTCATCATGCCGCCGCTCCCGCCATCGCGCCCGCGCGGGAGGTACGGGCGGCGAGCGTCGCCATCCGCGCCGCGATCTGCTCCGCCGAGCCGCGCTCCAGGCTGTCGGCGAAGGCGCCGTCGGCGAGGAACAGCACGCGGTCGGCCCAGGCGGCCGCGGCAGGGTCGTGCGTAACCATGACGACGGTGGCGCCGAGGTGGTCGACGGCGTTGCGGAGCAGGCCAAGGACCTCGGCGGCGGTGCCGGTGTCGAGGGCGCCGGTGGGCTCGTCGGCGAACACCACGTCGGGGCTCGTGACGAGGGCGCGGGCGACGGCCACCCGCTGCTGCTGGCCACCGGAGAGCTCGCCCGGCCGGCGCCGCGCCTTGTCCGCGAGCCCGACCTGCGCGAGCATCGCGGCCGCCCGGCCCCGGTCCTGGCGGCGCCCGGCCAGACGCATGGGCAACAGGACGTTCTGCTCCACCGTCAGCGACGGCAGCAGATTGAACGCCTGGAAGACGAAGCCGAGGCGGCTGCGGCGCAGCTCGGTGAGGCTGTTCTCGCTCATGCCGGTGATCTCCGTGCCGCCGAGGCGCACGGATCCCGCCGACAGCCGGTCGAGCCCGGCGGCGCACTGTAGGAAGGTGGACTTGCCGGACCCGGACGGCCCCATCACGGCCGTGAACGTGCCGCGCGGCAGAGCGAGATCGACGCCCGCGAGGGCGTGCACCGCACCGGCACCGCGCCCGTACTGCCGCCGCACACCGCGCAGTTCGACAGCGAGACCCGGCGTGCCGGCCCGTGCCTCCGGCCGGTTGTCCTCGATCGTCCGCTGCTTGCCCCTGCGTAGCCTCATGGCCCTGTCGCGCCCTCTCGCACTCTTCCTCGCTCTGACGGAGAGGAGTGTGCGAGAACGGCCGGGTACCTGGCGTCATACCCAGGAGCCAACATGGAGGTGCTACCGCAGTAGGGGGTCCCGCCTCACGCGGAGTACCGCCTCACTGATTCCCGCCCAGCGTGAACAGCAAGTAGATGAACCCGGCCAGCGCATGCCCCGCGAAGACGTACACGAGGACCCGAACGAGAATGCCGCGCGGGAGCTTGTCCTCTATGTCGCGGCGGGCCGGGGTCGGGGTCGGCTCGGCCGCATCGGACGTGTCAGCCATGACGGGTCTCCTTTACCGATCCCGCCGACGGCCCGAGGCACAACGCGGCCGTCGGACTCTGCAGCAAGGTGTGGACGAAGAGGAAGTCGACGCCGCCCTCGTCGACGGCGGCGATACGGTGCGGCGTGAGCGAGTCGAAGTGGGAGCTGTCGCCCGGATCGAGCCGGTAGGACGTGTCCCCGAGCCGCAGCCGCAGGCGGCCCGACAGGACGTACAGCCACTCCTCCCCCGGATGCACGCGGACGACATCGCCCTGGGACCCGTACGGCGCGTGGACCTGCAACGCCTGCATGCCGCGGCCCGGCGACCCGGCCTGCCGGTACGTCCAGCCCCCGGCCTCGGTGGCCTCCATCGTGCCGCCGCGCACGACCGCGTCACGGTCGGCGGGGGTCTCGCCAAGGAGTTCGGATACGGTCGTACCGTAGATGCGGGCCAGTGAGAGCAGCATCGGGAGCGAGGGCTGGCGCTGTCCGGTCTCCAGGCGTGAGAGGTGCGCCGGTGACAGACCGGCGGATCCGGCGGCGGCCTCCAGGGTGAGGGCCGCGCGGCGGCGCAGTTCGCGGAGCTGGGGTGCGACGGCGGGAAGTTCCGGGGGTTCCGGAACCTCCGCACCGTCCGCCTCGTCCGGCGAGAGGGCAGGGCTCATGCTGTCGATTCAGCCAGAGCCGTGCCCCTCCGGCAACTTTCTTGCCTCAGAGGCAAAGGCCGACGCGAGGGCAGTGGCGGAGGCAGCAGCCCCCGCCACCACCCGACGCCGGCCGAAGCCGCAGCGCCCTCAGCGGTTCGCCACCGCCTGCTTGATCAACGTCTTGCTGAAGTCCCACATCAGCCCGCCCCCACTGTGCGCGTCGTCCATGACCGCCGTGAACGCCTCGACGAACCGTTCGACGTCGTCCTCGTTCACCACCAGCGGCGGGATCAGTTTGATGACTTCGAGGTGGTCTCCGGACACCTGCGTCAGGATCCGGTGCTTCTGGAGCAGCGGCACCACGACCATCTGCGCGAACAGACCCTTCCGCGCGGCCTGCAGCATCGTCCAACGGCCGCGCAACTTGAGGGACTTGGGGCGGCCGAACTCGATGCCGATCATCAGGCCGCGGCCACGTACGTCGCTCAGCAGCTCGTAGCGGTCCACCAGCGCACCGAGCCGGGCCTTCAGCAGCTCGCCCATCACGCGCGCGTTCGCGACGGTCTCCTCGTCCTCCATGACGGACAGGACGGCGAGGCCCGCCGCCATCGCCTGCGCGTTGGAGCCGAAGCTCGCCGAGTGGACGAGGACCCGGTCCATGGATGAGTAGACCTTCTTGAAGATCCAGTCCTTGCCGAGCGTCGCGCCGACCGGCACATACCCGCCCGACAGTGCCTTCGCCACGCACACCAGGTCGGGTTCGACGCCCTCCTCGTGCTGGTAGGCGTAGAAGTCGCCGGTGCGGCCGAGGCCGGTCTGCACCTCGTCCGCGATCAGCAGCGCCTTGTGCGCCCGCAGCAGCTCCTGCGCGGACCGCAGATAGCCGGGCGGCGCCTCGTGCACACCCTTGCCCTGGATCGGTTCGACGATGAGTCCGGCGACGTCGCCCTTCTTCAACTCCCTTGCCAGCGCGTCGAGATCGCCGAGCGGCACCGGGGTGTCGGGCAGCAGCGGCGCGAAGCCGTCGCGGAACCCGTCCTCCCCGTTCACCGACAACGATCCCGTCGTCAGGCCGTGGAATGCGTGCGCGCAGTACAGGATCCGCGGCTTGCCGGTCGCGTACCGCGCGAACTTCAGCGCTGTCTCGACCGCCTCCGTACCGCTGTTGCCGAAGAACACCCGGTCCAGGTGCGGACTGTGCGCCAGCAGCTTCTCGGCGAGCAGGCCCGGCAGCGGCTGGCAGTCGAAGCGGGTCAGGTCGGCGAGCGAGGCGTCGAGGACGTCGTGCAGCGCCTTGCGTACGACGGGGTGGTGCCGGCCGAGGCCCATGACGCCGAATCCGGCGAGCATGTCCAGGTAGTCGTTGCCGTCCGCGTCCCAGAAGTGCGCGCCCTCGGCCCGCTCGTAGACCTTGTCGAAGCCGATGGTGTGGAGCATCTTCGGCAGCTGATGGTTGAGGTACTTGGCGTGCAGCTCGTACCGTTCGGCGCCGCGCTCGGCGAGCAGCGTGCCGAGGTCGAACTCCTTGCTCATACCTTGCTCTCCTTACCGGCCTTCATACCCTGCTCTCCTTACCCGCGATGAGATTCAAGCTGGTGCTGATCCGGCCCGCGATCTCCACGGGTGTCAGGCCGATGTCGGCGAGCACCTCGCCCCGTTTGGCGTGCTCCAGGAACTGCTCGGGAATGCCGAACCTCCGTACGGGCACGTCGACTTCGGCCTCGCCGAGCGCGAGCGCGACGGCCGAGCCGACGCCCGCCGCCTTGCTGTTGTCCTCGACGACGGCGACCAGCTCGTGCGCGGCGGCCAGCGGCGCGAGATCGGGGTCGACGGGTTTGACCCAACGCGGGTCGACGACCGTGCAGTTGATGCCGCGTGCCTCGAGCAGATCGGCGGTCTGCAGGCACACCGGCGCCATGACGCCGACCGACACGAGAAGCACCCGCGGCTCCTCGGTCCGGTGCAGTACGTCGATGCCGCCGACCCGGTCGACCGCGGCGATCGGCGCGCCCACCGACTCCTTGGGGAACCGCAGCATGGTCGGCGCGTCGTCCACGGCGACCGCTTCCCGCAGCTGCAAGCGGAGTTGGTCGGCGTCGCGCGGCGCGGCGATCCGCAGGCCCGGCACGACCTGGAGCACGGACATGTCCCACATACCGTTGTGGGAGGGCCCGTCGGCGCCGGTGACCCCGGCCCGGTCGAGCACGAACGTCACCCCGCACTTGTGCAGTGCGACGTCCATCAACAGCTGGTCGAAGGCCCGGTTGAGGAAGGTCGCGTACACCGCAACCACCGGATGCAGTCCGCCCGTTGCGAGTCCGGCGGCCGAGACGGCGGCGTGCTGTTCGGCGATCCCGACGTCCCACACCCGCTCGGGGAACTGCTCCGCGAACTTGGTGAGCCCCACCGGGTGCAGCATCGCCGCGGTGATCGCGACGACGTCCTCGCGCTCGCGCCCGATCGCCGCGATCTCGTCCCCGAACACTGACGTCCAGGAAGGCCCGTTGGAGGGTGCGAGCGGTTCACAGGTGAGCGGATCCATCACGCCGACCGTATGAAAACGGTCGGCCTCGTCGGCGAGCGCGGGCTCGTAGCCGCGCCCCTTCTCGGTGAGACAGTGCACAAGTACCGGGCCGTGGAAGCGCTTTGCCCGCCGCAGCGCGGATTCGACGGCGCCCACGTCATGGCCGTCGATGGGACCCACGTACTTCAGGCCCAGGTCCTCGAACATGCCCTGCGGCGCGAACGCGTCCTTGAAGCCCTTCTTCGCGCCGTGCAGCGACTCGTAGACCGTGTGCCCGACCACGGGGGTCTTCAGGAGCACGTCCTTGCCCCAGGCCAGCACCTTCTCGTACGAGTCGGTGGTGCGCAGCGTCGCCAGATGGTTGGCGAGGCCACCGATGGTGGGTGCGTAGGAGCGTTCGTTGTCGTTGACGACGATGATCAGCGGCCGGTCCTTCGCGGCCGCGATGTTGTTCAGGGCCTCCCAGGCCATGCCGCCGGTCAGCGCGCCGTCACCGATGACGGCGACGACGTGCCCGCTCTCCCGCTGCACCTGGCGCGCCTTGGCGAGTCCGTCGGCCCAGCCGAGCGCCGTGGAGGCGTGCGAGTTCTCCACGACGTCGTGCTCGGACTCCTCGCGCGAGGGGTAGCCGGACAGACCGCCCTTGCCGCGCAGCTTGGAGAAGTCCTGGCGGCCCGTCAGAAGCTTGTGCACATAGCTCTGGTGGCCGGTGTCCCACACGAGGCGGTCGACCGGCGATTCGAAGACCCGGTGCAGCGCGATGGACAGTTCCACCACGCCCAGGTTCGGCCCGAGGTGGCCCCCCGTCCTCGCGACCGCGTGAATCAGGAACTCCCTGACCTCATGGGCCAGTTCGGCGACCTCCTCCTCGCTCAGTGCCTTCAGGTCGCGCGGCCCCCGGATGCTTTCCAGAATCGTCACGCTCGAGCCCCCTTCCCCTCCGTACGTAAGAAATCAGCTCACGGTGACGTCGGGAGCTCCCGACGCGGCGCCGTCCTTCTCCATCTGTTCGGCGATCTTCATCGCCTCTTCGATCAGCGTCTCCACGATCTTCGACTCGGGGACGGTCTTGATGACCTCGCCCTTGACGAAGATCTGGCCCTTGCCGTTGCCGGACGCGACACCGAGGTCGGCCTCGCGCGCCTCGCCGGGACCGTTGACCACACACCCCATGACGGCCACCCGAAGCGGCACTTCCATGCCGTCGAGCCCGGCGGTCACCTCGTCGGCGAGCTTGTAGACGTCCACCTGTGCGCGCCCGCAGGACGGGCACGACACGATCTCCAGGCGCCGCTCCCTGAGGCCGAGCGACTCCAGGATCTGGATGCCGACCTTGCACTCCTCGGCGGGCGGCGCGGACAGCGAGACCCGGATGGTGTCACCGATGCCCTCGGAGAGCAGCGCTCCGAAGGCCACGGCGGACTTGATGGTCCCCTGGAACGCGGGACCTGCCTCGGTGACACCAAGGTGCAGCGGGTAGTCGCACGCGGCGGCGAGCTGCCGGTACGCGTTGACCATCACCACCGGGTCGTTGTGCTTCACCGAGATCTTGATGTCCCGGAAGCCGTGTTCCTCGAAGAGCGAGGCCTCCCACAGAGCGCTCTCCACCAGGGCTTCCGGTGTCGCCTTGCCGTACTTCTGGAGCAGCCGCCGGTCCAGCGAGCCGGCGTTGACCCCGATGCGGATCGGTGTGCCGGCGTCCGACGCCGCCCGCGCGATCTGCTTGACCTTGTCGTCGAACTGCTTGATGTTGCCCGGGTTCACGCGCACCGCAGCGCACCCCGCGTCGATGGCGGCGAACACGTACTTCGGCTGGAAGTGGATGTCCGCGATCACGGGGATCTGCGATTTGCGCGCGATGGTCGCGAGCGCGTCCGCGTCGTCCTGCGTGGGGCAGGCCACGCGCACGATCTGGCAGCCGGAGGCGGTCAGTTCGGCGATCTGCTGCAGCGTCGCGCCGATGTCGGACGTGCGGGTCGTGGTCATCGACTGCACGGAAACGGGCGCCCCGGCTCCCACGGCCACCGGTCCGACCTGGATCTGACGGCTGACTCGCCGTTCAGCGATGGGTCGGACCGGCACCTCGGGGAGGCCCAATGAAACAGGCTCTCCGTTCATGACGCGCTCACCCACGGTTCCCGGCGACGGTCTCGGACATGGCGCGAATGGACTCCTTCAGCGACCCCATCGTGGCGAGCACGGCGGTCGGCTCGTAGCCGCAGTGCGCCATGCAGTTGTCGCAGCGCGGGTCCTTGCCGCGGCCGTAGGCGTCCCAGTCGGTCTCCTCGATGAGCTTCTTGTACGTCGTCACGTACCCGTCGGCCATCAGATAGCAGGGCCTCTGCCACCCGAAGAGCGAGTAGTTGGGGATGGCCCACGCGGTGCACGGGAAGTCGACCTTGCCCTCGAGGAAGTCGAGGAACAGGGGCGAGTGGTTGAGCCGCCACCGGCGCCGGTTGCCGCCCGCGAAGGCCTTCTTGAACAGCTCGCGGGTCTGCGTGACGCCGAGGAAGTGGTCCTGGTCGGGCGCCTTCTCGTAGGCGTACGCGGGCGAGATCATCATCTCGTCGACCGCGAGGTCGTCGTTGAGGTAGTTGAGCACCTCGATGATGTTCTGCGGGGTGTCCGTGTTGAAGAACGTCGAGTTCGTGGTGACACGGAAGCCGCGCCGCTTGGCCTCCTTGATCGCCTCGATCGCCTCGTCGAAGACGCCTTCCTTGGCGACGGACTCGTCGTGCCGCTCCCGCATGCCGTCGATGTGCACGGTGAAGGCGAAGAACGGGGACGGCTTGAACTTGTCCATCTTCTTGCGCATCAGCAGCGCGTTGGTGCACAGGAAGACGTACTTCTTCTTGGCCACCAACTGCCGCACGATCTCATCGATCTGAGGGTGCATCAGCGGTTCACCACCGGCGATGGACACCATCGGGGCACCCGATTCGAGGACGGCGCCGACGGCCTGCGCGACGGGCATGCGCTGCTTCAGCACACCGGCCGGGTGCTGGATCTTTCCGCATCCCTCGCACGCCAGGTTGCAGGCGTACAGCGGCTCCAATTCGACGATGAGCGGAAACTTGTCCCGCCGGCGGATCTTCTGTTCAGCGAGATATGTCGCGACCTTGATGGATTGACGAAGCGGCATGGCCATCTGGGCTCACCTCCGAGGGAGCAGCAAAGAACGGTGCCATTCAAAAAAGGCGGGTAGGACGGCACGAAGGACACGGAAAGCCGATAGTCCACCGCGAACGGTGCCGATCCGGACGAGTTCATGTTCGGGAGCGTCCACGATCACCCGGACGGCCGCAACCGGGCGCTCGCGCGCCGTGCACGCCGTACGAAGGGTCGCGGCCGACTCCATGTCGACGGCGATCGCGCCGGTCGCGAGCAGGTCGGCGCGCTCGTGACCGCGCACCACGTGGTCCGAGCCGGTCAGCGGACCGGTGTGTACGGTCCTGCCGGGCACGGCCCTGACCAGCTCCTTGACGAGGAGGTCCGTGCCCGCGCACGGCGTGGCGCCGTGCGTGTCACGGGTCTCCTCGGCCACGACCAGGTCACCGGGGTGCATGCCGGGCGCGAGCCCGGCGCAGAACCCGGTGGCCACGACGGCGGCGTCGCGCAGCACGGCGTCACCGAGAGCGCGGGTCACCGCGTGCTCGGCGGCCTTGGGCCCCATGCCCGTACGCAGCACGGTCACGGGGCTCGTGGCCCCGGCCCGGTTGCCGCTGCGCAGCGCGAGGTGCTCGATGCCGAGCGCACAGGCGACCAGCAGCGGCGCGGCCTGCGGGGGCCGGTCCGTCGGCGATGCGGTCATCAGCTCCCCTTGGCGGCGGCGACCTTGTCACTGAAGGGCTCGCCGTTGACGTACCGGCCGAGCGCGGTCAGCGGGAACACCTGCCGGTACAGGTGGTAGTTGATCGAGAAGTCCCAGGGGAAGCCGGTCCCGGTGAAGTACGGCTCGTCCCAGGTGCCGTCCTCGGTCTGGGTGTCGGCGAGATACGTGACGCCGCGCTCGACGGCCTTCGACTCCCGCTCCCCCGCCGCGAGCAGCGCGAGCAGCGCCCAGCCGGTCTGTGAGGCGGTCGAGGCGCCGTGCCCCTTCCAGTCCTCGTAGCGGTACGAGCGCAGGTCCTCGCCCCAGCCGCCGTCCTCGTTCTGGACCGACTCCAGCCAGCTGACGGCCCGTCTGACCGCGGGGTGCGAGGCGGGCAGCCCGGCCGCGATCAGCGCGGGCACCACAGAGCCTGTGCCGTAGACGTAGTTGACGCCCCAGCGGCCGAACCAGGCGCCGTTCGCCTCCTGTTCGGCGAGCAGCCACTCGATGCCGCGCCGGGTGCGCGGGTCGCGCGTGTGCCCCTCGACGGCGAGCATCTCGACGACGTGCCCGGTGACGTCGGCGGACGGCGGGTCGATGACCTCGCCGAAGTCGCAGAACGGCAGCCGGTTGGGGAACGGGCTGGTGTTGTCGACGTCGAAGGCGCCCCAGGCGCCGTTCTTCGACTGCATCCCGAGGGTCCAGCGCATGCCGCGCTCGATGGCCCTCTCGACGCGCGCCTTGTCGGGGTGTTTCACCCGGCGCAGCGCGAGGACGACCTCGGCGGTGTCGTCGATGTCGGGGTAGTTGTCGTTGTCGAACTCGAACGCCCAACCGCCCGGCTCCAGTTGGGGCTTGCGCACGGACCAGTCACCGGGCCGGTCGATCTGCTCGGTGATCATCCACTCGGCCGCCCTGACGAGCGCCGGATGGTCGGCGGGCAGGCCCGCGTCGGCGAGCGCGATGGTCGCCAGGCACGTGTCCCACACCGGCGACTGGCAGGCCTCGATCATCCGGGCCCCGTCCTCGCGCCACACGACGAACCGGTCGAGGGACGCCAACCCGGCCTTGAGAACCGGGTGTTCGATGTCGTAGCCGAGCAGGTGGAGCGCGATGACGGAGTAGACGGCGGGCGGCTGGATGCCGCCCCAGCAGCCGTCGTTCTCCTGTCGCTCGATGATCCAGCGGGCCGCGGAGTTGACGGCCGCCTTGCGCAGCCGCTTCAGGGCCACCTTCTGGTAGCCGTGCATGATCTTGTCGAGCCGCTGGAACGCGCCGTCCCAACTGGCCACCGGGGCAAGGGGTTTGGCCGGGTTCGGGTCGCTCGGGTCGGTGTGCAGCTCGTCCAGCGGGAACGGCGCGGGACGCACCGGGCGCTTCGAGGACACCACCGTGAGCGGCACGATCGTCTGCCGGGCCCAGCAGCCGAAGTCGTAGATGTTGAGCGGCATCCATTTGGGGAAGTAGATGAGCTCCGGCGGGAGTTCGGGGAGGTCGTCCCACTTCCACCAGCCGAACAGGGCCAGCCAGATCCGGGTGAACACGCGGGACTCGGCGATGCCGCCGCGCTCGCGGATCCACGCCGAGGCCCTGGCCATGTGCGCGTCGTCCGGGGAGTCACCGGCCAGGCGCAGCGCGACGTACGCCTCGATGGTGGTGGACAGTTCGCCGGGCCCGCCGTAGAAGGTGGCCCAGGTGCCGTCCTCGCGCTGCTCGCCGCGGATGAACAGCGCGGCGGCGTCGGTGGTGGCCTTGTCCCTGATGCCGAGGAACTGGCGCAGCAGCAGGTCTTCGGCATCCATCGTCACGTTGGTGTCGAGGTCGCCCTTCCACCAGCCCCGGTCGTCCTGCCGCGCGAGCAGGAAGTCCGTGGCACGCTGTATGGCTCGTCCTGCGGCGGCTTGGGTCCCGGCCGCCCCGGGGGTCGTGTCGGTCAGTTGGGCAGTGGTGGCCGAGGTCGTCTGCGGTGCCGTGGCTCCGGAGCTTCCGTCGGTCGTCGCTGTCATGGCTATCCCTTCATGCAGTGGTTCTGATGCTGGGTAACCGTCGGCCGGAGCCCTGGCGGGACACCGGCCGGCGACTGCGAGTCATATGCGGCCGATAGTGATCATCTCTTTCGTACGACGACGAAGTCGGCGAGCGCCACGAACTGGGCGCGCACCGTGGCTGACATCTGGACGGAGTCCAGGGCTTCGAGGGCGACGGCGTACTGGCGCCGCGCTTCTTCCGCGGTCCACTCGCGCCCGCCGGCCTCCTCGATGAGGGCGGCGCGGGCGGCGAAGTCCGCCTCGGTGAAGGTGTCGAAGTCAACGTCCTTGGCATCGGCGGCGAGGAGCTCGCCGAGCTGCTCGGAGGCCGGGCCTCCGGCGCCGAGGGCGGCGACGACCGGGAGGGACTTCTTGCGCTGGCGCAGGTCGCTCCAGGTCTGCTTGCCGGTCGACTCGGGGTCGCCCCAGATGCCGAGCAGGTCGTCGACGGCCTGGAAGGCGAGGCCCAGGTGGTAGCCGTACTTCTCCAGGGCGTCGGCGGTGGCGTCGTCGGCGCCGCCGAGGACCGCGCCGATGGATGAGGCGCAGGCGAGCAGGGCGCCCGTCTTGTTGCCCTCCATCTCCAGGCACTCGACGACGCTGACGCGCTCGCGGTGCTCGAAGCCGATGTCCTGCGCCTGGCCGTCGATGAGGGCGCGGGTCGCGGTGGTCAGGCGGCGCGTGGCGCGGCCGGCGTCGACGGTCTCCAGCTCCAGGATGACCTCGTTGGCCAGCGCGAAGAGGGCGTCGCCGACGAGGATCGCCTGGGCGGGGCCGTGCACCTTCCACACGGTGTCGCGGTGGCGGCGCTGCTCGTCGCCGTCCATCAGGTCGTCGTGCAGCAGCGAGAAGTTGTGGACGAGCTCGACCGCGACGGCGCCCGGCACGCCGACCTCCGGGTCGGCGCCCGCGGCCTGCGCGGACAGCACGGCCAGGGCGGGGCGCACGGCCTTGCCGCCGTCACCGTCGGCCGGGTTGCCCTCGGCGTCGATCCAGCCGAAGTGGTAGGCGGCGACGGTGTCCATCGGTGCCGCCAGGCGGTCCACCGCCGCCTTCAGCACGGGGGTGGCCAGGGTTCGGCCGCGCTCCAAAAGCGCGGTCACGTCCACCGCGTCGGCAGCCTCTGGGGCCGAGGGCACAGGTGGCACAGTCTCTCCTTGATTTACCGGATTCACCGTTGTCGGTGTTGTCGGCATCTCCACCGACGGAAGTTCGCTGGTCACGTCGACCGTGGGAAGTTCGTACGTCACGCCGCCTCCCGGTACAGGTGGCCGCGGGGGCGGCCGAGCGCGGCGAGCGCCGCGTCGGCGGCACTGGTGCCGCTGCGGACAGCGCCTTCCATGGTCGCGGGCCACCCGGTGGCGGTCCACGCGCCGGCCAGGTACAGGCCGGGGGCATTGGTGAGGGCCGTGGGCCGCAGTTCGCCGACCCCGGGGGTCGGCGCGAAGGTCGCCGTCCGTTCCCGGGTGACGAAGAAGTCGTGGATGGTGGCACCGCGCGCGGCGGGCAGCAGCCGCTCCAGCTCCGGCAGGTACCGCTCGCGCAGGGTGGCGACCGGCGCGTCGATGTCGTCCCGCGCGGCCGACTGGGAGACGGCGAGGTACTGGGCGCCCGGCAGCGTACGGGCCAGGCCTGAGGCGTCCGTGCGGTCGAAGACCCACTGGACGGGTGAGCCGAGCGCGGTGAAGAAGGGCTGCTTGAGGACCTTGCGGCCGTAGACGACGTGCAGGTTGAGGATCGGCGCGGTGCCGATGTCGAGCAGCCGCTTCTTGTCGTCGAGCGCCTGGTCGGGCAGCAGGTCGTGCGCCTCGCGCTGGGGCACGGCGAGCACGACGGTGTCGGCGGCGAGAATCCGGCCGGAAGTATCCGGCCCTTCGGGAACCTCGACGGCCCAACGGCCGTTGTCCGTACGGGAGATGGAGGTGACGCGTGTACGGAGTCCGGTGCGTACGCCCGCGGAGTCGAGCGCCTTGCGGGCGAGAGTGTCGTGGAGTTCACCGAGGGGCACTTTGGCCCACCCGATGTCGGCGGCGCCGGGCTCGGACAGCAGCCCGGTCTTGAAGACCATGGCGGCAAGGCCCAGCGAGGACTCGCCCGCCACCGCGTTCAGCGTCGCGACGCCGACGAGGTCCCACAGCGCCTCGATGGCCCGCTGCGACTGACCGTGCTCGGCCAGCCAGGAGCCGAAGTCCCGCTTGTCGAGCGCCGGATCGGCGGGGTCGAGGCCCTTGAGGGCGAGCGCGGCCCGGCCGACGGCGGCGCGCTCGGCGAGCGACAGGTGCGGGTACGTGGCGAGGCTCTTGGCCAGGTGCAGCGGCACGGGCAGCGCGGTGCGCCGCAGTCTGCCGAGGCGGTTCTTCTCGGCGTCCAGTACGGGCACGTCGAGTCGTTCCTGCAGGGGCGCGAGCGAGGTGGCGTCGACGCGGTCGAGGAACCAGCGGTAGGCGGTGCAGCAGCGCAGGTACACGTGCTGGCCGTTGTCGACGGTGAGGTCGCCGCGCTTGAAGGAGAACGCGAGGCCGCCGAGCCGGGGGCGCCCTTCGAGGAGAGTGACGTCCATGCCGCCGTCGGCGAGGGCGAGCGCGGAGGTGATCCCCGCGAGCCCACCGCCGACGACCACCGCGGTGGGCCGGGCGCGGCCCCCGGCGGAGTCCGCCTCGCGCACGTCGTCAGCCGTGCTCCCCTCGCTCATGCGCCCTCCCCCTGGGTGGTGCCTTCGGTGGTGCGTACGGCCTGCGTGGGGCCGGGTTCGACGGGTGTGGCGAACACGCGACCGACCGTTGCATGCAGGGACGCGGCGCCGCGGCGGAGGGTTGCCCGCCGCTTGGTTCTCGCCATGTCACCCTGGCCCGCGGTGTCCATCAGGCGCGCCTCCTGGCGGTGCCGCGGGTGGCGCCGCGCACGACGGTGCGGGTGTCAAGGCCCGACAGGCCGCGCACGGCGACGTACGCCTTCTCGTGTCCGGGCAGCGAGACCCGGCCGCGCAGCACGGCCTCGGGGTCGCGCTCGATGCGGTCGAGCAGTCGGCGGTAGATGCCGGCCATGGCGGCGACGCAGGCGCCGGAGCGCCGGTCGAGCATGGGAAGGAGGCGGTAGCCCTCGGCGAACAGGGCGCGGGCGCGCCGCACTTCGAAGTGCACGAGTCCGGCGAAGTCCGAGCCTGCCGGGGGCACGGGTCCGTGGAACCCGGCCGAGCAGCCGAACTTCGCGAGGTCGTCGGCGGGCAGATAGGTGCGCCCGTCCTCGGCGTCCTCGCGCACATCGCGCAGGATGTTGGTGAGTTGCAGCGCGAGGCCGAGCGTGTCGGCGAGCTCCGGCGCCCGCTCGACGCCGCGCGCCCCCGGTTCCGTGCCGAACACGCCCAGCGAGACCCGCCCGATGGCGCCCGCGACGCACCGGCAGTAGACCTTCAGGTCGTCCCAGGTCTCATAGGTCTCGCCGCGCAGGTCCATCAGGACACCGTCGATCAGCTCGTCGAGCCCGTCCAGCGGGATCGGGAAGCGGCTCGCGGCGTCGGCCAGGGCGACGGCCACCGGGTCGGTGTCGTCCTCCTCGACCTTGCCGTCCTGGACCCGGGCGAGCAGCGTCCTGGTCTCGTCGAGCCGGTGCGCCTTGATGTCGGGTTCGAGGCCGCCGTCGCCGATGTCGTCCACGCGGCGCGAGAACGCGTACAGGGCCGACATGGCGCGCCGCTTCGAGGTCGGCAGCAGCCGGATCCCGTAGGCGAAGTTGCGGGCCTGCTGGCCGGTGACGGTCTCGCAGTAGCTGTATGCGGCGAGCACCGGCGCCGACACGGTCTGGTCTGACTCCACGGTCTTGCTCACCCCTCTCCTCGCAGAGTCGCTCCCACCTCGCGCAGCAATCGCGCCTTGGTGGGTTTGGGTGGTCCCGGAAGCACGTCGTACGAAACGGCGGTGATCGCGTGGACCGCCGCCTTCCCCCCTCCGACGAACCCTGCCAGCAGCAGCTTCAGCCTGCCGTGGACGCTACCCACCAAGGGGGTGCCTTCATTCAGCAGCTTCAGGGCGCGTTCGGCCTCGTACGCGACCAGCGCGCGCACCGATGCGCCGGCGGTCGGCGCGGCGAGATCGCTCTCGTCGACGTGGAACTTCTTCAGGTCTTCGGCCGGCAGGTAGATCCGGTCGCGGTCCAGGTCCTCGGCCACGTCCTGGAGGTGCTCGACGATCTGGAGCGCGGTGCAGACCGCGTCCGAGAGGCGGATGCGCTCGGGGGTCGCGGTGCCGGTGATGGCGAGGACGAGGCGGCCCACGGGGTTGGCGGACAGCTCGCAGTAGGCGAGCAGGTCGTCGTACGTCTCGTAGCGCGTGACCAGCTGGTCCTGGCGGTTCGCGGCGATGAGGCCGAGGAACGGCTCGGGGGTCAGCGAGCGGCGGCGGACGGTGGGCTGCAGCGCCTTCAGGAGCGGATGCCGGGGTGCCCCGTCGAAGACCTTCCGCAGGTCGGCCTCGAAGGCGTCCAGCATCGCGAGGCGGTCGTGCGCCCGATCGGGTGACACGCCCAGGAAGCGGGCGTCCGCGCCGCCGGGGGCGAGGTCGCCGTCGCCGATGTCGTCGACGAGGCGTGCGAACCCGTATACGGCCATCAGGTCGTCGCGCCAGGCGCGCGGCAGGAAGAAGGGGGCGACCGGGAAGTTCTCCTCGGCGGCCTTGTCGAGGGTGGCGCTCACCGGGCTCGCTGTGTCGTCAGGGCTCTCGGGGCGCACTCGGGCGTGTGCGCTCACCGGGTGCGGCCCACTTCCCCGAGGACGGCGAAAGCCCCGTGGAGCTGGAGAGTTTCCATAGCCATTGCCGTCACAACTCCCGTTCTACACTGCGGACCCAATGCATCTCATTTCGGACACGCCGCTTGGCCGACCGTGCGGCCGCCCAGCCCCGCAGGGGTCGGGATGTCGCGTCTTATCGCCCCACATGCCGCGATTGAGGCCGGTACAGCTTACGTTGTACAACGCCCGCCCTCGCGTCGGGGTGTTCTGCACATCACAACAACACACCGATTGACGCCAAGATTCCTTCAGGGCAAGGAAGTTGACCTGCCCTTGACCGTGATCGCCAATTACTTGGTACCTACAGGCATATCAGAGGCCCCACCGGACGGAAGCCGGTAGGGCCTCATATGACGTGGTCCAGAGGCGGGCGGTTACTTGCCCGTGAACTTCTCGTACTCCTTGAGTACCTCGGCCGTCGGACCGTCCATACGCAGTTCCCCGCGCTCCAGCCACAGGACACGTTCACAGGTGTCGCGGATGGACTTGTTGTTGTGACTCACCAGGAAGACCGTGCCGGCCTCCTTGCGCAGCTCGCGGATGCGGGCCTCGGACCGCTTCTGGAACTTGCGGTCACCCGTGGCCAGCGCCTCGTCGATCATCAGCACATCGTGGTCCTTGGCGGCCGCGATGGAGAAGCGCAGACGCGCGGCCATGCCGGACGAATACGTCCGCATCGGCAGCGTGATGAAGTCGCCCTTCTCGTTGATGCCGGAGAAGTCGACGATCTGCTGGTAGCGCTCCTTGATCTCCTCGCGGGACATACCCATGGCGAGACCGCCGAGGATGACGTTGCGCTCGCCCGTGAGGTCGTTCATCAGGGCCGCGTTCACACCGAGCAGCGAGGGCTGGCCGTTCGTGTAGACCTTGCCCTTCTCCGCCGGCAGCAGGCCCGCGATGGCCCGCAGCAGGGTCGACTTGCCGGAGCCGTTCGACCCGATGAGGCCGATGGCCTCGCCGCGGTACGAGGTGAAGGAGACGCCTCTGACGGCGTGCACCTTGCGCACGCCGCGCTCCTCGCCGCGCTTGATGATCCGGCTCAGCGCGGAGGTGGCGCTGCCCTTGCCGGTCTTGGCGCCGTTGACGCGGTACACGATGTGCAGCTCGTCGGCGATGACCGTGGGGACGGGCGCATCGGTGGTCTTGTCGAGATCAGCCACGGCCGTACCGCTCCTCTGACTTCCAGAAGTAGACGAAGCCGAGCACCGCGACGAGCACGGCCCAGCCAAGGGCGAGGGCCCACACGTGCGGCGGCAGGTTGTCCCTGCCGTAGCCGTCGATGAGCGCGAAGCGCATCAGGTCCATGTAGACCGCGACCGGGTTCCACTGGAGTACATCGGCGATCCACGCCGGCTTGTCCTTCAGCATGATCGGGATGGAGAACATGACGCCGGACGCGTACATCCACGTACGCATGACGAACGGCATCAGCTGCGCGAGGTCCGGGGTCTTCGAACCCGCCCGCGCCATGATCAGCGAGAGTCCGGTGTTGAACAGGAACTGGAGCGCGAGCGCCGGAACGATCAGCAGCCAGGACAGGCTCGGGTAGTTGCCGAACGCGCACGTGACGACGAACACCACGATCATCGAGAACAGCAGCTGCTGAAGCTGCTGCAGCGCGAACGAGATGGGCAGCGAGGCGCGCGGGAAGTGCAGCGCGCGCACCAGGCCGAGGTTGCCGGAGATCGCGCGGACGCCCGACATCACCGAGTTCTGGGTGAAGTGGAAGACGAACACGCCGGTCACCAGGAACGGGATGTAGACGTCGTGGTCCATGCCCCGGTTGGCGCCCAGGATGAGACCGAAGATCAAGTAGTAGACCGCCGCGTTCAGCAGCGGAGTCACCACCTGCCACAGCTGGCCGAGCTTGGCCTGGCTGTACTGGGCGGTCAGCTTCGCCTGCGAGAAGGCGAGGATGAAGTGGCGCCGGCCCCACAGCTGCCGCGCGTACTCGAAAAGACCCGGGCGGGCCCCGCTGACGGTCAAGCCGTACTTGGCGGCGAGTTCGCGCCCGGAGAGCCCGTCGTCGGGCGACGGGGGCGCGCTCACCGCGACACCGGCGTCATGCGTTGTCTCACTCACAAGAGGAACTTTCGTCTTCAAATGCACGGCCTGCCGTCAGGCACGAGCTTGTCAGATGACAGGGGGTCGGCCCAGTCGGGTCAGCCGCCACACGGTACGCCACTTCATGGGGCGCCTCGGCCCGCAGGGGGTCGTCCAGCCTTCCTTGAAGCCGCCGAGCCAGGCCTTCAGTGCCGGGCCCGATGGCCGGCGGGCCAGGGTGAGCAGCAGCCAGACGCCGAGGTACACGGGCACCAGGAGCGCGGGCAGATTGCGGCGGGCCAGCCAGACCCGGTTGCGGGCCACCATGCGGTGGTAGACCGCGTGCCTCGACGGGGCCGTGGTGGGGTGGTGCAGCACCATGTCGGCGCGGTAGTCGATCATCCAGCCCGCGTCGAGGGCCCGCCAGGCGAGGTCGGTCTCCTCGTGGGCGTAGAAGAACTCCGCGGGCAGCGGTCCGGCCTCGGCGATGACCCGCGTACGTACGGCGTTGGCGCCGCCGAGGAAGGTCGTCACGCGCGAGGAGCGCATCGGGTCGGCGGCGCGCAGCCGCGGCACGTGCCGGCGCTGGGTCTCGCCGGTGTCCGGGTCCGCGATGCGGAAGCTGACGATGCCGAGCTTCGGGTCGGCGGTGAAGGCGGCGCGGCACTTCTCGGCCGTGTCGGTGAGCGGCAGCAGCCCGTCGTCGTCCAGGAACATCAGGATGTCGACGTCGGAACCGGAGGGGCCGAAGGCCTCGATGCCCACGTTGCGCCCGCCGGGGATGCCGAGGTTCTCGGGCAGCTCGATGGTCCGTACGCCCTCGGGGACGTCCGGGACCGGGGAGCCGTTGCCGACCACGACCACCTCGACCGGGTCGCCGTCCTGCTTGGCGACCGAGTCGAGGAGGGCGCGCAGCTCGGCCGGCCGGTTGCCCATGGTGATGACAACCGCGCCGACCTTCAACTGCTGTGTGCCGCCGCTCACTTGAGCCTGCTCGAAGCGAGGATGGACACGAGGTGGAGCAGGGTCTGGAGGAGCGCGATGCCCGCCAGGACGGCCACGCCCAGGCGCGTGAAGAACAGGTCGCCGCGGATCTGGTCCACGACCGCGAGGACCACGATGAGGAGCGTCGCCTCGATGCCCAGGATGAGCCGGTGGAACTGCAGCGCGGCCGCGGCCTTGCGGGCCAGGGCCATGCCGGAGGAGCGCATCTCGGACGCGGACTCCTTGACCTGCTCCTTGCCGCCGGCCGCGCGGGCCAGGCCCACGAGGTCCGTCTCGGCCTTGATCAGGATGGCGCCGAGCGCGGCGAGCGTGCCGAGGAAGGCCCACAGCCAGTCGATCCGCCCCGAGCCGAACACGTCGGCCGCGCGCAGCCCGAAGCCGACCAGGACGGCGGCGTCGGTGAGGTACGCACCGACCCGGTCCATCCACACGCCGGTCAGCGAGTACTGCTTGCGCCAGCGCGCGATCTCGCCGTCGACGCAGTCGAGCAGCAAGTACAGCTGCACCGCGACGACGCCGAGGACCGCGCCCCAGATCCCCGGCACCAGGAGCGCCGGGGCCGCGAGGACACCGCAGACGGTCATCAGGTAGGTCAGCTGGTTGGGCGAGACCTTGGTGTTCACCAGGTGGCGGTCGACACGCAGCGAGACCTCGCGCATGTAGAGCCGGCCCATCCAGTGCTCACCGCTCCTGCGGTCCTTCACCCCTACGGGGTGAACTACCGGGCGGAGTTCAGCTACCGATGGCTTTTGCATAGTCGGCGTAGGCGTCCCTGATCTGATCGGTGGAGAGGTCGAGGTGCTCGAGGATCGTGAAGCGGCCCGGACGGGTCTGCGGAGCGAACTCCACGACCTTCACGAACTCGTCCACGGTGAAGCCGATCTCCTCGGGCAGCACGGGCAGCCCGTGCCGGCGCAGCACCTCGACCATGTACACGGACTGCTCGCGGGCACCGCGCAGGTGCATCGCGAACGCCGCGCCCAGGCCGCACTGCTCGCCGTGGCTGGCGGCGCGCTTGGGGTAGAGGAGGTCGAAGGCGTGGTTGATCTCGTGGCAGGCGCCGGAGGCGGGCCGCGAGTCACCGGAGACCGACATGGCGATACCGGTGAGGACCAGGCCCTCCGCGAGCACCTGCAGGAAGTCGTCGTCGCCGACGCCGCCGGGGTGCCGCAGGACCGCCTCGCCCGCCTGGCGGGCCATGGCGGCGGCCAGGCCGTCGATGTCCTCGCCGCGCTCGCGGGCGCCCAGCTCCCAGTCCGCGACCGCGGAGATGTTGGAGAGGGCGTCACCGATGCCGGAGCGCACGAAACGCACCGGGGCCTCGCGGATCACGTCGAGGTCGATGACGACGCCGATGGGGTTCGGCACACCGTACGAGCCGCGGCCCGCGTCGTTGTCGAGGGTCGCGACGGGCGAGCACAGGCCGTCGTGCGACAGGTTCGTCGCGACGGCGACCAGCGGCACGCCGACGCGCGCGGCCGCGAACTTGGCACAGTCGATGATCTTGCCGCCGCCGAGGCCGACCAGGGCGTCGTAGCGCCCGGCCTTCTTGACGTCGTCGGCGAGCTTGATCGCGTCGTCGATGGTGCCGCCGCCGACCTCGAACCACTCGGCGCGGGGCAGCGAGGGCTCGAGGCGAGCCCGCAGGGCGGCGCCCGAACCACCGCTGATCGCGATGGCCAGGCGCCCCGTGGACGACGAGATCCTCTGGTCGGCGAGGACCTTGGCCAGGTCGTCGAGCGCCCCCGGCCGAATGTCGACGACGACCGGCGAGGGAATGAGTCTCGTCAGTACTGGCACGCGATCTCCCGCCCCTTGGCCAGGTCGTCGTGGTTGTCGATCTCGACCCACGGGACGTCGCCGATGGGCGCGACGTCGACCTTGAAGCCGCGGTTCACGAGCTCCTGGTAGCCGTCCTCGTAGTACAGCTGCGGGTCACGCTCGTACGTGGCCTTCAGGGCGTCGGCCAGCTCGTCGGCGGCCTCGCCCTCGATGAGGGTGACACCGATGTACTCGCCGGTGGCCTCGGACGGGTCCATCAGCTTCGTGATCTTCTGGACGCCCTTGTCGGGGTCCACGACGACCTTCATCTCCTCGTCGCCCAGGTCCTTGACCGTGTCGAGCGCGAGGATGATCTTCTTGCCGTCGCCGCGGGCGGCGAGCAGCGTCTTCTCGACGGAGACCGGGTGCACGGTGTCGCCGTTGGCCAGGATCACCGTGTGCTTCATGGCGTCACGGCCGCACCACAGGGAGTAGGCGTTGTTCCACTTCTCGGCCACGTCGTTCTCGATGAGCGTGAGCTTCAGGCCGTACTTCGCCTCGAGCGCGGCCTGGCGCTCGTAGACGACCTCCTTGCGGTAGCCGACGATGATGCCGACCTCGGTGAGACCGATCTCCGCGAAGTTCTTCAGCGTGAGGTCGAGTACGGAGAGCTCGTTCTCGGTCCCCTCGCCCACGACGGGCACGAGCGCCTTGGGAAGCGTCTCGGTGTAGGGACGGAGCCGGCTGCCGGCGCCGGCGGCCAGGACGAGGCCGATCATGCGGGTTCTCCTTCATCGTGAACGGCGGGCTCTCCGCGACGAGCGGAGAGGACCCAGAAGCGGATGCTCTCGACGAGCACCACAAGTGCCACGGCCACGGCGAACGCCGTGAGCGCAGTGGCGAAATCTGTGGGGGTGAGCAGCGCCGCGAGGACCGTGACCACCAGGGTCCGGCCTTCGTGCCCGCCGATCGTCCGCACCAGCCAGTGCGGAGGTGCCCCGGCGTTGCCGCGAATGCGGTACACCGTGTCGTAATGATGGTAGGCGACCGCCGACACAAGCCCGAAAGCCGCGGGCAGGGCGCCCTGTACGTCCGCGCGGGCGGCGAGGACGAGGATCGTGAGGTACTCGGCGGCCCGGAAGACCGGGGGCACGAGCCAGTCGAGGGCGCCCTTCAGGGGGCGGGCGACGGCGAGGCCCGACGTGACGCAGTACACGACGGCGGCCACGATCGGCCAGACGCTGCCGAAGCCCGTGAGTCCGCTCACGGCGACGACGGCGACGGCTCCGACGGCGGCGACGACCGGGGCCGCCTTCGCCTTGAGGGCCTTGCCGATCAGCTCGGCGATCGGGCCGGAGTCGGCGAGGTCGCGCAGCGCCTGCGCGGCCCGGTCGGTACGTCGCGCCCTGCGGGTCAGCGAGCGCAGGACGCGGCCCGCGGTCGTGTAGCAGGCGGCGAGCGCGCAGCCGATGAGCAGCATGTAGAAAGTGATGCGCGGCGTGGTCAGAGCGGTGAACAGGGCGATCAGCGCCCAGCGTTCACCGATCGGCAGCACGATCATGCGGCGGGCCCAGACGGTCCAGCCGACGGAGTCGAGCTTGCCGGACAGGGATGCGGTGGGACTGGCCCCCGCCAATTCACCCAGCGCCTCGGCATCGTGGTTCGCCTCGTTGAACGAGAAGTCGATCACGTGCCGGCCGGTCTGAAGCACCATCGCGCCGAGCGCGAGCGCCCAGACATCGTCACCGCTCGCGTTGGCCGCGCCGAGCGCGAGGCCCGCGTAGTAGGCGTACTCCTTGGCCCGGTCGAACGTCGCGTCCAGCCAGGCGCCCATCGTCGAGTACTGCAGCGAGTAGCGGGCGAGCTGCCCGTCGGTGCAGTCCAGGACGAAGGAGGCGAGCAGCAGGACGCCCGCCGCGACGAAGCCGCCGCGGGTGCCGGTGGCCGCGCAGGCGGCCGCGATCAGCGCGACGAGCAGCGACGCGCTGGTGACCTGATTCGGCGTCAGGCCCCGGCGTGCGCACCAGCGCGCGATGTAACGGGAGTACGGGCTGATGCAGTAGGTGGTGAAGAAGCCGTCGCGCGCCTTGACCGCCGTACGCAGCCGGATCGCCTCGTCGTCGACGGAGGCGAGGGCCTGCCGCGCCTCGTTGCGGGCCTGCGGGTCGGCGGGCACCGCGGCGACGAGCTCACCGAGCTCGGGACGGTGCACGTCGGTGCCGTCCGCCTCCAGGCTCTTGGCCACGACGTCCGGGTCGACGCCGGTCCGCGCGACCGCGCGGGTCAGCGCCTGGCGGGCGGCGGGCTGCGCGGTGAGCGCGCCGGGGATCGCCGACGCGGGAAAGCGCGGGTCGGTCAGGCCGAGGCGCAGGGCGTGGACATGGCCCACGAAGCCCGCGTCGACGACCGCGACCCGCTGCTCGCCGGGGACGGCCGCGAGCGCCTCTTCGGCGGCCGCGGGGTCCGGGGCGAGCCGCACGTCGAAGCCGAGCGCCCGCAGATCTCCCTCCAGGGACGATCCGGGGACCGGCGATCCGGTGACGATGGCGGTCGACAGACGAACTCACTCCTTGGGTGCCGACGCGAGAGCGCGCCGGGCTCATGCATGGTGGGGCGCCCGGCGCCCAGGGGCTGCGCCGGGTGGCCCGTCGTCCGCCCGGAGGGCGGGCGTCGCGGCGTCTGGTACGTGCGATCGCAAGGCACCGGAAGGTCCCAGTAGCGGAGCTACTCGGGCCTTTCGGCAACAAAGCGAGCGCGCGTGCCAGGCGTCGCGACGCAGGCGGGTCACCCGGCGCAGTCCCTGGGACGCGGCCGGGCGGCATGTCGGCAGAGGCTATCGGATGGCGCAACCGGGTGTTCGCTGCCCGTTTACCGACCGATTGGCCCCTGTCTCATGCGGTCCGCGAGGTGCTGTCGTGTGAGACAGGACCTGGCCGACCGCGCGCTCATCATTGACGATCAAGCACTCGGGCCACAAACCAGGGGCGGTCCGGGTCCGTAACCGGCGGTAGCCGGCATCGACAAACCGGGACGAGCCCGGTTCGGTCATAGGGTGGTGCGCCATGACGTGGCTGATCACCGGCGGAGCCGGATACATCGGGGCCCATGTGGCGCGGGCTATGACGGAAGCGGGCGAGCGGGTCGTCGTCCTCGACAACGTGACCTCGGGGGTGCCCTCGCGGCTTCCCGAGGCGATCCCGCTGGTGCGCGGCTCGGCGCTGGACACCGAGTTGGTGGCCCGGGTGTGCGCGGAGCACGAGGTGACGGGCGTCGTCCATCTCGCCGCGCACAAGCAGGTCGGCGAGTCGGTGGAGAAGCCGGAGCTGTACTACCGGGACAACGTGGGCGGGCTCGCCGCGCTCCTGGAGACGGTCGCGGCGGCCGGGGTGCGGCGCTTCGTGTTCTCCTCGTCGGCGGCCGTCTACGGCAACCCGGATGTGGGCCTCATCACCGAGTCCACGGCCACCGCGCCCGTGAACCCGTACGGCGAGACGAAGCTCGCGGGCGAGTGGCTGGTGCGGGCGGCCGGGCACGCGCACGGCATGGCGACGGCCTGCCTGCGCTACTTCAACGTGGCGGGCGCCGCGGCGCCGGAGCTCGCGGACATCGGCGTCTACAACGTGATCCCGATGGTCTTCGACCGTCTGACGCGCGGCGAGGCTCCGCGGATCTTCGGCGACGACTACCCGACCCAGGACGGCACCTGCGTACGTGACTACATTCACGTCGCCGACCTCGCCGAGGCACACCTGGCGGCGGCCCGCCGACTGTCCGAACCCGACGCGGGCGGCGATCTGACGCTCAACATCGGCACCGGGCAGGGCGCCTCCGTGCGTGAGCTGATCGACCTGATCGCGGAGGTGTCCGGAAACGGCACCCCCGCGATCGTCGAACCGCGCCGCCCGGGCGACGCCCCGCGCGCGGTCGGCTCCTCCGCGCTCGCCGAGAAGGAGCTCGGCTGGAGCGCGCGCCGCGACGTGCGCGAGATGGTCGAGTCGGCCTGGGCCGGCTGGTGTCTGCGACACCCCGAGGCGACCGGTAAGTGATCACTGTGGCGTCCTGACCTGCGTACACGCGTTACATCGTTTACGCAGGTCAGGGCACATGACAACGGTGTTCACCGCCATGTTTGCGGATACCCCCTACCCGTAGTTCACTGTGATCGTCGCCCCCGACCAGGGCAACGCGCCGGATCGATACGTAGGGGGTTTTCGATGGGCCTCGGGCACGATCACGACCACGGACACAGTCACGGGCCGACGACCGGGACGGCCGCCGCCGCACACCGCGGACGGCTGCGCGTCGCGCTGTCGATCACGATGGCCGTGATGGTGGTGGAGATCATCGGCGGCATCGTCGCCGACTCGCTGGCCCTGATCGCCGACGCCGCCCACATGGCAACGGACGCGCTCGGCCTCGCGATGGCCCTGATCGCGATCCACTTCGCCAACCGCCCCGCGAGCGACCAGCGCACCTTCGGCTACGCGCGCGCCGAGATCCTCGCCGCGCTCGCCAACTGTCTGCTGCTGCTCGGCGTCGGCGGCTACGTCCTGTACGAGGCGATCCAGCGGTTCATGGAACCGGCCGAGACGGCGGGCGGGCAGACCATCGTCTTCGGCCTGATCGGCCTGGTCGCGAACATGATTTCGCTGTCCCTCCTGGTGAAGGGCCAGCAGGAGAGCCTGAACGTGCGCGGCGCCTTCCTGGAGGTGGCCGCCGACGCGCTCGGTTCCCTCGCGGTGCTGATCTCCGCCGCGGTCATCCTGACCACGGGCTGGCAGCCCGCCGACCCGATCGCCTCGCTCGTCATCGGCCTCATGATCGTCCCGCGTACGGTGAAGCTGCTGCGCGAGACGCTGAACGTGCTGCTCGAATCGGCCCCCAAGGGCGTCGACATGGCGGAGGTCAGGGCCCACATACTGGCGCTGCCCGGCGTCGAGGACGTGCACGACCTGCACGCCTGGACGATCACCTCGGGGATGCCGGTGCTCTCGGCGCACGTCGTCGTCAGCACGGAAATGCTGGGTTCGATCGGCCACGAGAAGATGCTCCACGAACTCCAGGGCTGCCTGGGCGACCACTTCGACGTGGAGCACTGCACGTTCCAACTGGAGCCCACCGGGCACGCCGAGCACGAGGTGCGGCTGTGCCACTGAGCGGGCCCTTTCGCCCAGATGACGGCCCTCGTTCTGGATGAAGGGGACGATTCCGGGCAGCTTTCGCGGGGCACGATCACCTACCCGGCCGCGTTCGGCGTCTCATCGGCGCCTACGGTTGTCCCGCCCGGCCTCGCGGTCGGGCGGGACTTGCGGGACACGGACAGCGCGGGGGTTGTCAGTCCCGTACGGCAGACTTGGTTCGAGGACCGAAACGAAGGATAGGTATGCCGATCACACCTGCCCCCACGACGAACAGCTCGTCGAACGGCACCGCGGAAGCGATCTTGCTGGAACTCGTCGACGAGGACGGCAGGACGATCGGCACGGCGGAGAAGCTCGCGGCGCACCAGCCGCCCGGGCAGCTGCACAGAGCGTTCTCCGTGTTCCTCTTCGACGAGCAGGGCCGGCTGCTGCTGCAGCAGCGGGCGCTCGGCAAGTACCACTCCCCCGGCGTCTGGTCGAACACCTGCTGCGGCCACCCCTACCCCGGCGAGGCCCCGTTCGCGGCGGCCGCGCGCCGCACCTTCGAGGAGCTCGGCGTCTCGCCGTCCCTGATGGCCGAGGCGGGCACGGTGCGCTACAACCACCCGGACCCGGAGTCGGGCCTGGTGGAGCAGGAGTACAACCACCTCTTCGTGGGCCTCGTGCAGGCGTCGATGAACCCCGACCCGGAGGAGGTCGGGGCGACGGCGTTCGTGACGGCCGACGAGCTGGCCGAGCGGCACGCCAAGGACCCGTTCTCCGCGTGGTTCATGACGGTCCTCGACGCGGCACGGCCCGCGGTCAGAGAGCTGACAGGCCAGTCGGCGGGCTGGTAGCCGTCTCGGGCTTGAGGGGCAGGGCGGCCCAGATCACCTTGCCCCCGCTCGCGGTGCTCGCGACATCGCAGACGCCGCCCGCCTCCGCGGTGATCTCGCGGACGAGCAGCAGGCCGCGGCCGCCGGTCTGACCGCTGGTGGCCTCGAGTGCCGTGGGTTTGTAGGGGTGTTCGTCCTCCACGGACACCCGCACCCACTCGGGCCCGACGGCGACCTCCACGGCGAGCATCGGCGAGACGACGGCGGCGTGCTTCACCGCGTTCGTGACGAGTTCGGAGACGATCACGAGCAGCCCGTGCACCAGGTCGTCCGGGGCGGGCACGCCCTGCCGGGTGAGCAACTCCCGCACCGCGCGCCGGGCCTGCGGCACGGAGGCGTCGACCGCCTGCGTCGTGAACCGCCACACTCCCTCGTACGGGAGCGGCCCGTCCGCGGGACGATCAGGGGGCGCTCCCCCGCTGCCCTGAGGACGTGGATGGGATCCCCACCCGTGGTCGCTCATTGTCAGGTCGCCGCCCTTGCGCTCGATTGTCACCACTCTTCGAGTGTTGGGAATCACCTGCGCCAGGCCGCGGAACTGACCAGAAGTCAGCCAGTATCGACGGCATTTGATCATTGACGGCCGAGCAAGCCGGGAAGATGCTCGTTCCTGACCTGATTATGTCCGACTTACACCTTCTTAAGCTTGTTCTACGAGCTGCCCGACACGCCGCCCTCACGATCGGCCCGGCTAGCATCCGCCCATGTCTTCCGTGTCCCCGCCGCAGCTCACGCACGCCGTCGCCGAGGGCGTCGCGACCGTCGTGATCGACCATCCGGCCAAGCGCAACGCCATGACCGACGCCATGTGGGCGTCCCTGCCGCCGCTCCTCGACCGGCTCGCGGCCGATCCGGAGGTACGGGTCCTCGTCCTCACCGGCGCCGGGGACACGTTCTGCGCCGGGGCCGACATATCGACTCTCGGTGAGGGGGCGGCGCAGGGGCTCGCGGTCGCTGCGGAGGACGCGCTCGCCGCTTTTCCCAAGCCGACGCTCGCCGTGGTGCGCGGGTTCTGCGTGGGCGGCGGCAGCCAGTTGGCGGCGGCCTGCGATCTGCGTTTCGCCGCCGACGACGCGCGGTTCGGGGTGACCCCGGCCAAGCTCGGGATCGTCTACCCGGCCTCCTCCACGCGGCGCCTCGCGGCGCTCGTGGGACCAGCCAGCGCCAAGTACCTGCTGTTCTCGGGCGAGTTGATCGGGGCCGAGCGGGCGCTGCGCACGGGGTTCGTGGACGAGGTGCTGCCCCCGGCCGAACTGGGCGGCCGGGTAGCCGAGTTCACCGGCACCCTCGCCGCCCGCTCGCAGCTGACGCAGGCCGCGGCGAAGGAGTTCGTGACCGGTCGCACGGACCGGGACGCGCACTGGGCCGAGCAGGCGCGCGCCGGGGGCGAGACCGCGGAGGGCGTCGCGGCGTTCCTGGAGCGGCGCGCGCCGCGGTTCGGGTGGACGGTGGGAGCCTGAGGCTCAGCCGACCGGCCGGAACATCGCCACGATGTGCGCGGGGGCCTTGTCCGGGGAACCGGCGTCGTAGGGTGGCTGCGGGTCGTACTCGGTCATCAGCTGGATGGCCTGAGCGGTCTCGTCGCCCGCGATCCGGCCCGCGAGGGCGAGGCCCATGTCGATGCCGGACGAGACGCCGGCCGCAGTGACGTACTTGCCGTCGAAGACCACGCGCCGCCCGGTCGACGTGGCGCCCAGCCGGTCCAGTTCCTCGAGGGCCAGCCAGTGCGAGGTGGCCTCGCGCCCCTTGAGCAGGCCCGCGGCGGCGAGCGCGAGGGAGCCCGTGCACACGGACGTCGTCCAGGTAGTGGTGGCGTCGACGGCGCGCAGCCACTCCAGGAGCGGCGCGTTGCCCGTCTGGTCGCTCTGTTCGGGACCGCCCGGCACGACGACCACGTCCGGGGAGCGCACCTCGGCGAAGGTCTTGTCCGCGACGAGCGCGAGCCGCCCCGAGTCGTCCCGCACCGGTCCGGTCCGCTCGGCCACGAAGACGACGTCGGCGTCCGGGATGCCGCCGAGGGTCTGGTACGGGCCGATGGCGTCGAGGGCGGTGAAGCGCTCGTAGAGGGCGATGGCTATCTGCATGGCAGGCCTTTCTGACGTGTCGGGCGGGTCTGATGTGTCGGACGGGTCTGATGCGTCGGACGGGCGGTGCTCAGCCCAGGAGAGCGCTCAGCCCAGGGGTGCGTGGAATCGGCGCCGGTACTCGGCGGGCGAGGTGCCGAGGGTCTTGAGGAAGGCGCGGCGCATCGCCTCCGGGGTGCCGTAGCCACTCGACCGGGAGATCTCCTCGACGCCGCCCTTCGTGTCCTCCAGGAGGCGGCGGGCGTGCTCCACGCGGACGCGCTCGACGTACCGGCCGGGAGTCAGGCCCGTCTCCGTACGGAAGGCGCGGGCGAAGTGGCGCGAGGAGAGCCGGGCGCGGGCCGCGAGCGTCTCGACGCAGAGGTCGGCTCCGGGATGCTCGGCGATCCACCGCTGCACCTCACCGAGCGGTTCCCTGCGGGCCGTCTGGGCCGCGAGCTGCGTGCTGAACTGGGCCTGGTTCCCCGGGCGTCGGAGGAACACGACGAGGGCCCGGGCGATCCGCAGCGCCACATCCCTGCCGTGGTCCTCCTCGACCAGGGCGAGCGCGAGGTCGATGCCCGCGGTCACCCCCGCCGACGTCGACACACCGCCGTCGCGTACGTAGACGGGGTCGGGGTCCACGGCCACCTCGGGGTACTGGCGGGCGAGGGTGTCGCAGAACGCCCAGTGCGTCGTGGCCCGGCGGCCGTCCAGGAGCCCCGCCCGCGCCAGCAGGAACGCGCCGGTGCACACCGAGACGGTGCGGCGGGCGTGCGGGGCGCGCTCCCGCAGCCAGGCGACCAGGCGCGGGTCCGGATCGCGGGTGCCCTCGCCGCCGGGGACCAGGAGCGTGTCCGCGGACGGCGCGTCGGCGAGGGCGTGGTCCGGCGTCAGGGTCAGGCCGCTCGATGTGCGGACCGGGGCGCCGTCGGGCGATGCGGTGCGCACCCGGTAGGCGTCGCCCGCACCGCAGAAGACCTCCACCGGCCCTGTGACGTCGAGGCTCTGTACGTTGTCGAAGAGGAGGACCAGCACGGTCGGAGCGCTACGGGGCGGCATGCGGCCGATTCTTCGGGGCTCGCCGCATGACCGCAACGACGAATTGCCCACCTTTCCTGCCATGGGCGGGCGCCCGGTACTGCCATCCGTACCGACTGGTCGGTAACGTAGCCGTATGACTTCGGACCCCCGCCTGCGCGCCGCCCGCCACTGCCACAACGTGCTCAACCCGTTCCACTCGACGCACTACTTCTCGCCCGACCTCGGCAAGGAGCTGGCCGCCATCGGCGTGAGCGACTCCCGCGCCGCCTACTTCGCGGCGCGTTCCGCACCCATGGGGGCCGTCGGGGCCGGGACCGTGACCGCCACGTTCTACAACTTCAAGCACGAGCTGGTGGCCAAGCACGTGCCGGCGGTGTGGGAGGCCGCGTCCCCGCAGGCGGTGCTCGCCGCACGCGCGCGTGCCGTCGACTCGACGCTGCGCCGTCTGCTCGGCGAGGAGGCGCTCGCCTCCCCGGAGATGGCCGAGGCCGCCGAGCTGGCCCTGCGCGCCACGGAGGCGTGTACCCGGCACGCCCGCCCCCTGTACGCCGCCCACGCCGACCTTGACGTGCCGGAGGCGCCTCACCTGGCGTACTGGCACGCCACGACGCTGTTGCGCGAGCACCGCGGCGACGGGCACATCGCGGCGCTGATCGGCGCCGAACTCGACCCGGTCGAGGCCCTCGTGAGCCATGTCGCGACCGGCAAGGGCATGGCCCCGAAGTGGCTGCTCGCCACCCGCGGCTGGGACAGGTCCGAGTACGACGCGGCCGCCGAGCGGCTTCGCGCGCGTGGACTGCTCACCGCCGACGAGGAGTTGACGCTCACCGAGCAGGGCGTGACGCTGCGCGCCGAGATCGAGCACCGCACCGACGCGCTCGACCGCGCCCCCTACGAGCACCTCGGCGAGACGGGCGTGGCCCGGCTCACCGAGCTGGCGACGAAGTTCGTCGGCGCGGCCCTCGGCAACGGCGCCTTCCCGGCGGACCTGATCGGCAAGGCGGCGTAGTCCGCGCCTCGGGGCTCCGCCCCGGACCCCGCTGCTCAATCTCCCCCAGCTAACGCTGGGAGGTGCCCCCTGCAGGGGCTTGAAATGGGCAATGGCGCCTGAGGTCTGACTGGCGCGCTGCGAGGTACTCGTGTGTCCCGGCCGTCTTGCACGGCCGGGACACACGAGAGGAGAACCCGCATGTTCCGCGCCATCGCCGACATTCTGCGCCAGATCGCCGGTGCCATCGCCACCGTCGTGACCTTGCCGTTCCGGGCACTCGCCCGGCTGTTCGGCGGCGCCTCCCGGTCCGGCCGCGCGCACCGTGTCTGACCTCCCTGATCCCCGAGTGTCGGTGCCACCTGCCACAATTGCCGCGCAACCTCAGTCGACATAGGCGGTACGGGATCGTGGCGACACCCACAGTTGGCACCACTGCTGGATCCGGGTTCGGATCCATCGAGAGCAGGATTGCCGAGGAACTAGGCGTACGGGAGCGGCAGGTGAAGTCCGCGGTCGAGCTGCTCGACGGCGGCTCGACCGTGCCCTTCATCGCCCGCTACCGCAAGGAGGCGACGGAGTCCCTCGACGATGCCCAGCTGCGCACCCTGGAAGAGCGGCTGCGGTATCTGCGCGAGCTGGAGGAGCGGCGCACCGCCGTCCTCGACTCGGTGCGCGAGCAGGGCAAGCTGACCGCGGAGCTGGAGGCGCAGATCCGCGCCGCCGACACCAAGGCGCGCCTGGAGGACATCTACCTGCCCTTCAAGCCCAAGCGCCGCACGAAGGCACAGATCGCGCGTGAGGCGGGGCTCGAGCCGCTGGCGGAGGGGCTGCTCGGCGACCCGTCGGTGGAGCCGCAGGCCGCCGCTGCCGCCTTCGTGGACGCCGAGAAGGGCGTCGCCGACGCCCAGGCCGCGCTCGACGGGGCCCGCGCGATCCTCACCGAGCGCTTCGGCGAGGACGCCGACCTGATCGGCGAGCTGCGCGAGCGCATGTGGGGGCGCGGCCGGCTCGCGGCGAAGGTGAAGTCCGGCAAGGAGGAGGCGGGCGCCAAGTTCGCCGACTACTTCGACTTCGCGGAGCCCTTCACCGAGCTGCCCTCGCACCGCGTCCTCGCGATGCTGCGCGGCGAGAAGGAGGACGTGCTGGAGCTCGTCCTGGAGCCGGAGGAGCCGGCCGCCGACGCCGACGCCCCGGCAGCGGCGGCCTCGTCCTCGTACGAGCCGATCATCGCCGACCGCTTCGGGGTCACCAACCAGGGCCGTCCCGGCGACAAGTGGCTCCAGGACACGGTTCGTTGGGCCTGGCGCACGCGCATCCTGGTGCACCTCGGCCTCGACCTGCGCACCCGGCTGCGCACGGCCGCCGAGGACGAGGCGGTCAAGGTGTTCGCGTCGAACCTGCGCGACCTGCTGCTCGCCGCCCCCGCGGGCACGCGCGCGACGCTGGGGCTCGACCCCGGTTTCCGTACGGGTGTGAAGGTCGCGGTCGTCGACGACACGGGCAAGGTCGTCGCCACCGACGTCATCCACCCGCACGTCCCGGCGAACCGCTGGGACGAGGCGATCGCCAAGCTGGCGAAGCTCTCCAAGGAGCACGCGGTCGACCTGATCGCGATCGGCAACGGGACGGCGTCCCGCGAGACCGACAAGCTCGCCGGTGAACTCATCACCAAGCACCCGGAGTTGAAGCTCACCAAGGTGATGGTGAGCGAGGCGGGCGCCTCGGTGTACTCGGCCTCCGCCTTCGCCTCGCAGGAGCTGCCCGACATGGACGTGTCGCTGCGCGGCGCCGTGTCGATCGCGCGGCGGTTGCAGGACCCCCTCGCCGAGCTCGTGAAGATCGACCCGAAGTCGATCGGCGTCGGCCAGTACCAGCACGACCTGAGCGAAGTGAAGCTGTCGCGCTCGCTGGACGCCGTGGTCGAGGACTGTGTGAACGGTGTCGGGGTGGACGTGAACACCGCCTCCGCGCCGCTCCTCGCGCGCGTGTCCGGCATCGGCGCGGGGCTCGCGGAGAACATCGTGACGCACCGCGACTCCAACGGTCCGTTCACCAACCGCAAGGGCCTCAAGGACGTGGCGCGCCTCGGCCCGAAGGCGTACGAGCAGTGCGCGGGCTTCCTGCGGATCCGTGGCGGCGACGACCCGCTGGACGCGTCCTCCGTGCACCCGGAGGCGTACCCGGTGGTGCGCCGGATGGCGAAGTCGACGGGCGGCGAGGTCGCCTCGCTCGTCGGTGACGCGGGGGCGCTGCGCTCGCTCAAGCCGGCCGACTACGTGGACGACACGTTCGGTCTGCCGACCGTCAGCGACATCCTGAAGGAGCTGGAGAAGCCGGGGCGCGACCCGCGGCCCGCGTTCAAGACGGCCACCTTCAAGGAGGGCGTCGAGAAGATCGGCGACCTGGAGTCGGGGATGGTCCTGGAGGGCGTGGTCACCAACGTGGCCGCCTTCGGGGCGTTCATCGACGTCGGCGTGCACCAGGACGGGCTCGCGCACGTCTCGGCGCTCTCCCGTACGTTCGTCAAGGACCCGCGGGACGTCGTGAAGCCCGGCGACATCGTCAAGGTGAAGGTCCTCGACGTCGACGTGCCGCGCAAGCGGATCTCGCTGACGCTGCGGCTCGACGACGAGAAGGCGAAGGCCTCCGGCGCTGACCGTGGCGGGCGGGGCGGCGATCGGCGTCCGCCGCAGCAGAAGTCCCGGCAGGGTGGCCGGGGCGGGGCCGGCGCCTCCGCAGGCAAGGGTGGCGGTAAGGGGCGGCCCGCGCCCGCACCGGACAATTCGGCGATGGCCGACGCGTTGCGCAAGGCGGGGTTGGCCTAGGCACCCCGGGGTTGAGGGCAGCGGGGACTGTGCGGCCGTTCGTGGCTGGGCGCGCAGTTCCCCGCGCCCCTGAAGGCCTCAGGCCTCCGTCAGCTTTCCGGAGGTCATTTCCAGGCGCCGCGTCGTGCGGACCGCGTCCAGCATCCTGCGGTCGTGCGTGACCAGAAGGAGAGTGCCCTCGTAGGTCGCCAGGGCCGACTCCAGTTGCTCGATCGCCGGGAGGTCGAGGTGGTTCGTCGGCTCGTCCAGGACCAGGAGGTTGACGCCCCGGCCCTGGAGGAGGGCGAGGGCCGCGCGGGTGCGTTCGCCCGGGGAGAGAGTGGCGGCGGGGCGCAGCACATGGTCCGCCTTCAGGCCGAACTTGGCGAGCAGCGTGCGGACTTCGGCCGGTTCGGTGTCGGGGACCGCCGCACCGAACGCGTCGAGCAGCGTCTCCTGTCCGTAGAAGAGCGCTCGGGCCTGGTCGACCTCGCCGACCACGACGCCCGAACCGAGCGTCGCGTGGCCCGAGTCGACCGGAAGGCGGCCGAGGAGCGCGGCGAGCAGGGTCGACTTGCCGGAGCCGTTGGCGCCGGTGATGGCGATGCGGTCCGCCCAGTCGACCTGGAGCGTCACGGGACCGAACTCGAAGTCGCCGCGCCGCAGTTGGGCATCGCGCAGTGACGCCACGACCGCCCCCGAGCGGGGGGCCGCCGCGATCTCCATGCGCAGCTCCCACTCCTTGCGGGGCTCGTCCACGACGTCGAGGCGCTCGATCATCTTCTGCGTCTGCCGGGCCTTCGCGGCCTGCTTCTCGCTCGCCTCGCTGCGGAACTTGCGGCCCAGCTTGTCGCTGTCGGTGGCCTTGCGCCGGGCGTTCTTGACACCCTTGTCCATCCAGGTGCGCTGCATCTGGGCGCGGCCCTCCAGGGCCGACTTCTTGTCCGCGAACTCTTCGTACTCCTCGCGCGCGTGACGGCGCGCGACCTCGCGCTCCTCCAAGTAGGCGGCGTAACCGCCTCCGTAGAGGTTGATCTCCTGCTGGGCCAGGTCGAGTTCGAGGACCTTGGTGACGGTACGGGTGAGGAACTCGCGGTCGTGGCTGACGACGACGGTGCCGGCGCGCAGGCCGCGTACGAACGTCTCCAGGCGGTCCAGGCCGTCCAGGTCGAGGTCGTTGGTCGGCTCGTCGAGGAGGAAGACGTCGTAGCGGGAGAGGAGGAGGGAGGCGAGTCCCGCGCGGGCCGCCTGGCCGCCGGACAGGGACGTCATCGCCTGGTCGAGGCCGACGTCCAGGCCGAGCTGTTCCGCGACCTCCTCGGCGCGCTCGTCGAGGTCGGCGCCGCCCAGGTTCAGCCACCGCTCCAGGCTCGTGGCGTACGCGTCGTCGGCGCCGGGGGTGCCGTCGACGAGTCCCTGCGTGGCCTCGTCCATGGTGCGCTGCGCCTCGGTCACGCCGGTGCGGCGGGCCAGGAACTCGCGGATCGTTTCGCCGGGGCGGCGGTCGGGCTCCTGCGGGAGGTGGCCGACGGTGGCGGTCGGCGGGGAGAGCCGTACGTCTCCCCCTTCGGGGGTGGTGAGGCCGGCGAGGAGGCGCAGGAGCGTGGACTTTCCGGCTCCGTTGGCGCCGACGAGCCCGATTACGTCACCGGGGGCGACGACGAGGTCGAGACCGGAGAAGAGGGTGCGGTCACCGTGTCCCGCGACGAGGTTCTTGGCTACGAGCGTTGCAGTCATCAGGAGGGTGATCCTAGTCGGGGCGCGGGGGCGGGGCCGTAGGCGGCTCGGCCGCGCCGGGGCCGGGACGGTCAGCGTTCCATTCGCGTCACCAGCACGCTCCCCGTTGTGCGGGCCACGAGGAAGGACTGGCCCTTCGTCGCCTTCGTGTCGAGGGACATGCGGTGCCGGCCCGGTTCCAGGACCGCGTCGAAGACGTCGTGCGTGTGCTCTCGGTGGAAGCGGTCGAGGCGGTAGGCCGTGATGCGGACGCGGCACGTGGAGGTGACCTCCACGCCCGCCTCGCCGTCGGCGGCGACCAGCCGCGTCAGCCGGCGCCGCGCCAACGGGACGCGGTCCAGGGCGCTCTCGATCTGGGCGACCAGGAGGGGGATGATCGGCGCGAGCCCGTCCACGTACGCGACGTCCGCCCCGGCCCGCTCGAACTCCCGCCGTACCAACGACCGTTGGCCCTCCTCCACCGCCCGCCCGAAGGCCACCACCCCGTACGTACGCAGCTCCTCGGGTGGTACGCCGGACGCGTCCTGCGTGATGTCCGCGCCGACGCCGATGGTGCGCAGCGCCGCCGCGAGCCGGGCGAGGACGGCGACGCGGGCCCCGATCAGCAGGACCTTGCGGCGGGGCCCCGGCGCGCCCGCCCCGTCCAGCAACTGCCCCAGCGCCGCCCGGTACTCGGCGGCGCGGAAGCGGAACGGGCCGATGCCGTGGTAACCGTTCAGCTCCAGGTCGACCCGCTCGTCGGTCTGCCAGGCGAAGTCCCGCCACACGTAATCCGAACCACCGGCCCCGTCCCGCTCGATCACCGCCGTCACCGCCCCGCACTCGATTCCCTCGCACTCCGGGCACCCGTAGATCACGCAGCGCCCGCCGGGCAGTGGTGCCTCCGCCTCCAGGAGCAGCCGCTTCACGTGGTGCGCGAAGATCGCGGGCGGGATGTCGGCGGCGAGCGGGGACACGGCGTCGAGGTCGGAGAGCTGGAAGAGCAGCGGGCGGCCGTCGACGATGAAGTCCACGAAGTCCCGGTGGACCTGGTAGTCCCCGCCCGCGAGGACTCCCCCGGCGCGCATCGCCGGTGCCAGGCCGAAGGTCGCGCAGTTGTCGGCAGCAGCCATGGTGCGAGTATTCCCACCTGTACCCGCCGTGAGCGCGGTATGACGTATTCCGCCTGCTTCCCGTTAGCGTCCATGGATGATCAGGGACAGCGGCAGTGAAGTGATCGTGGTCGGCGGCGGGGTCATCGGCATGACCACCGCCCTGGAACTCGCGCGGCGCGGGCGCCCGGTGCGCGTGTGGTCGCGGGACGTCGCCGAGCGGACGACGTCGGCGGTCGCGGGCGGGCTGTGGTGGCCGTACCGGATCGACCCGATAGCCAAGGTGGGCGCGTGGTCGCTGCGCTCGCTGAGGCGGTACGAGGAGTGGGCGGCGCGTCCCCAGGAGACCGGGGTGCGCCTCGTCGACGGCGTGCACGGGGACTCGCGTCTGGCCGGTCTCGGCGCGTGGGCCGCGGAGGTCGCGGGCCTGCACGACACCCCGCGGGGCCTCGCGGCGCGGCTGCCGGTGATCGACATGCCGGTCCATCTGGCGTGGCTGCGCGAGCAGTTGGCGCGCACCGGCATCACCGTCGAGGCGCGCACGGTGGCCTCCCTCGACGAGGCCCTCGACGCCGCGCCGACCGTCGTGAACTGCACCGGGCTCGCGGCCCGCGAACTGGTGCCGGACGACTCCGTGCGCCCGGTGCGCGGGCAGTTGGTGATCGTGGAGAACCCGGGCGTCGACACGTGGTTCACCACCGTCGACCCCGCCTCCGACGGGACGACGTACTTCCTGCCGCAGCCGGGGCGCCTGCTGCTGGGCGGCACCGCCGAGGACGACGCGTGGTCCCTCGAGCCGGATCCGGCCACCGCCGAGGAGATCGTGAAGCGCTGCGCCGCGGTGCGCCCCGAGATCGCGGGCGCGCGGATCCTCGACCACCGCGTGGGCCTGCGCCCGGCCCGCCCGGCGGTGCGCATCGAGCGCGAGGAAAGGGGCGCCGGCCGGGTGCTGGTGCACAACTACGGGCACGGCGGCGCCGGAGTGACCGTGGCATGGGGCTGCGCCGAGGAGACAGCCGAACTGGCCGAGGCCGAATAAAGCACCCCGGCCGACGGCCGGGACAAGCCGGCCCGGACGGCGGCCGGAGCGTGGACCGGCCCGAACAGCCGCCGAGGCGTGCGCCGGCCCAGACAGCCGCCGGGGCGGACCAGTCCGGACAGACCTCGGAGTGGATCAGCCCGGCCGACCGCCGAGGTGGACCGGCCCGGACGACCGCCGAAGTGGGCCGACCCGGACAGCCGCCAGGGCGGGACCGGAGCGGGTGTACGGGTGGGGGCGTGGTCCGTGTTGGACCACGCCCCCATCCGTACATGCCGTTTCTCAGTCCTCGTGGTGCTTGCCGATCGGGTCGCCCTCGGTCTCCAGGCTGCTGCCGGGGCCGATGCGGATCTCGAACTCGCCGCCGTACTTCTCGTGTCCTGCGACGACCGCCTGCTCGACGACCTCGATGCCCATCTCACCGCGGACCATGAGCGGGTCCTGCCGCAGGTCGCGCAGGAGCGACACGCACATGCCGATCATGACCAGGACGAAGGGTGCCGCCACCAGGATCGTCAGGTTCTGCAGACCGGTGAGCGCGTCCCCGGAACCGTTGCCGATCATCAGCATGATCGCGCCGACCGCGCCGGTCACGACGCCCCAGAAGACGACGACGAACTTGCCGGGCTCCAGCGCGCCCTTCTGCGAGAGGGTGCCCATGACGATCGACGCCGCGTCCGCGCCGGACACGAAGAAGATGCCGACGAGGATCATCACGAGCAGGCTCGTCACGGAGGCGATCGGGTACTCCTGGAGCACGCCGAAGAGCTGGGCCTCCTGAGTGTCGGCGCCCTTGAGGGCGCCCCCCTCCTTGAGGCTGATCGCCGAACCGCCGAAGACCGCGAACCAGATCAGGCTGACGGTCGAGGGCACGAGGATGACACCGCCGACGAACTGACGGATCGTCCGGCCCTTGCTGATGCGCGCGATGAACATGCCGACGAACGGCGACCAGGAGATCCACCAGGCCCAGTAGAAGACCGTCCAGCTGCTCAGCCAGTCGGCGACGCCCTTACCGCTGGACGCCTCGGTGCGGCCGATGAGTTGCGGGAAGTTGTCCATGTACGCACCGAGGGAGGTCGGCAGCAGGTCCAAGTTCATGATCGTCGGGCCTGCGATGAACACGAAGACCACCAGGAGCAGCGCGAGCACCATGTTGATGTTCGACAGCCACTGGACGCCCTTCTCCACACCGGAGACGGCGGAGAAGACGAACGCGACGGTCAGCACCGCGATGATCGACACGAGCAGCCCGGTGCTCACGTCGTCCATCCAGTTGGCCGCCTTGAACCCGGCCCCGATCTGCAGGGCGCCGAGTCCGAGGGAGGCGGCCGAGCCGAACAGCGTCGCGAAGATCGCGAGGATGTCGATCACGCGACCCCACGCGCCGTGCGCGTGCTTCTCGCCGATGAGCGGGACGAAGACCGAGGAGATGGTCTGCCGCCTGCGGCGCCGGAACGTGCTGTAGGCGATGGCGAGTCCGACGACCGCGTAGATCGCCCACGGGTGCAGGGTCCAGTGGAACAGCGTGGTGGCCATGGCGGTCTCCATGGCCTCGGCGGAGTCGGCCGGGTCGGTGCCCGGCGGCGGCGTCGTGAAGTGCGCGAGCGGCTCGCTCACCCCGTAGAACATGAGCCCGATGCCCATGCCCGCGCTGAACATCATGGCGATCCAGGAGACCGTGCGAAACTCCGGCTCCTCGCCCTCCTTGCCGAGGGGGATCTTCCCGTAGCGACTCATGGCGAGCCACAGGGCGAAGACCACGAAGCCGGTCGCGGTGAGCACGAACGCCCAGCCGCCGTTGTGCATCAGGCCGCCGAGAAGCGATTCGGAGACGCTCTCGAGGTTGTCCGTGGCGGTGGCGCCCCAGACCACGAAGGCCAGAGTGAGCACGGCGGTGACGCCGAACACGATCCGGTCGGTGGTGGGGCGCTCCTCCGCGGTCGTTGCGGTCGCTCCCTCCTCGGGGACGGGAGTATCGCTGGTTGGTTTCTGAGGGCTTGTCACCCACTACGACCTACCACACCTGACACTCCCGTAACCCGATCAGCAGTGTGTGTCGGGCTCCCCTTCCGTCAGGTGGTAGGTCGCGCGCGCGTCGAGGAGCAGCGCGACCAGGGCCCGTTCGGACTGCCGAAGGGGTACGAAGGCCCCGCTGCCCGACTTCTGGACGGTGATGCCGTGCAGCGCCAATTTGTCTTTGAATTCGGCGTATTGCGTCCCGCTCAGCCGGTACCCGCACGGCGGATCCTTGATGACCTCCGCGGCTTCGGCGGGGTCGTTGTCGGCGCCACCGGTATAGATCGGCCCGCGGTCGGCGAAGCCCTTGGCGCGGGCGGCCGTGGTGGCGGCCTCGATGGCTCCCCGGTTCTCGGACGTGTACCGGAACAGACCGCCCAGCGCGGCGAGTTGGGAGTCGCGGCGCCGCTGATTGACCAGCGCCAGGTCCTCCTCCTCCGCGGGCGTGCCGGGGTCGACGCGGCTCTCGATGAGCAGCCCGACGGAGTTCTTGACGCCGGAGACGTTGCGCAGGATCCGCTCCTGCCCGTCCCCCGCGGTCTGCTTGACCGGCTCGCCGGTCTCCGGGTCGGTCCAGATGCCGTACGTGCCCGTGGAGTACCCGGCGTCACCCGCGGCGGGCCGCACGTGGTCGAGCGACAGGGACTCGGCCTGGTCGTGCACGGCGGAGTCGGTGTTGAGGTTGCGGGGCCAGAGGTCGAACAGATCCTTGTCGTAGTACTTGGGGGTGGCCCCGTACTCGTGCAGGTCGTAGATGACATCGGGCCGCCGGTCGCGGATGACGGCGGCCATCGCCCGCGCCTCGGCGGTCTTGAGTGCGATGTGGTCGCGGTTGATGTCGATGCCGTCCGAGTTGCCGCGGGTGTCGGCGGCGTTGCCGTCGGGGTTGGCGGTGGGCACGACGAGGAGCGTCGTACGGGACAGGAAGCGCTGCGTCGCCCGGTCCTTGGCGTAGGCGAGGTCGCGGATCTTCGTCAGGCAGGCCTCGCGGCCCGAGGGTTCGTCGCCGTGCTGGGAGCAGATCAGCAGCACGGTGTTGGCCGTGCGGTGCGCCCCGACCCGGACGAGGTTCAGCGGGCGGCCCTGCTTCGTCTCGCCGATGCGGGAGACGGAGACCTGGTCGGAGGCCTTGTCGACGGTGGCGAGGAGCTGCTTCTCCTCGGGCTGGGTGGTCCAGCGGGCGCCGTCGGTCTCCTCGAAGCCGGTGCGGGGCCCGGTGGCGGCGGCGCTCGCGCCGGCCGGGGCCGCCACCACGAGGGGCACGGTGAGCGCGGCGACGGCGGCGGCCAGGGCGAGGGTGCGGGGACGTGCTCTCATCGGGTGCGCTGTCATCGAGTGCGCTGTCATCGGGTGCTGCCTCCCGGTACGGGGCGGTCCAGGCGGTACGGGCTCACGCCGTCGGCCGCGGACGGTTGGGGGGTGGCGGTGGTGGAGCCTGAGGTGGCGGCCGCGAAGGCGGCGGCGCCGCCGACGACGGGGACGCGGGCCGCGGTGCGGGCGAGGTCGACGGAGAGAGTCGGCTTGGTGGCCGGAGGGTCGATCAGGTCCTTGTCGGTGCCGGCCACGATGAGGGCGAGCCGGTGCCCCTTCGGTACGACGTGGTCGCTCGCGGCGAGGTCGATCGTCAGGGTATAGGGCTTGCCGGGCGTGAGCGCGGTGCCGTGCTCCGGGTTCGTGGCGGTGCCGAGGTCGGCCCAACCGCGGCTGAAGACCGTCGAGTTGACGTCGGTGGTCGCGGCCGCCGTGGTCAGGTAGCAGGAGCTGTCGCTGGCACTGCTCGGCCCCCAGCAGCTGCGGTCGGTGCCGGTGGTGATGCCTTCGCCCGCGCCCGCGTAGTCGCGGATCGTGGCGGGACCGACGTCGACGAGGACGGCGCTCAGGTGGGCGCTGGACGTCGTCGGGGTCGCGGTGACCGTGACCTTCGAGGAGCCGGACAGGCGCAGGTCCTTGGCCAGCGGGCGGCTGAGGAACCCGGCCTTCTCCGCGGTCGGCTGCTGGATGTGGTCGGCCCAGTCGAGTTCGCCGAGCGCCGGGTTGTCGGTGAAGGCCTCGCGGCCGGATCCGGTCTTCAGGCCCAGGGTGCCGACGCCGTCCTTGTCGCCCTTGGCGGGGCGCAGCGCGGCGGTTTCGGTGGCGCGCGGCGGCCACACCTTGTCGGTGGTCCAGCGGTCGGGGGCGCGCTCGATGTCGGCCATCGGCTCGCGGTCGATTCCGTTGGCGTAGCCGAGGAGTTCGTGGTCGAACCAGCGGTGCAGGGTGTCGACCCAGGCGCCGCGGCGGGAGTCGAAGGGGTCGACGTGGCCGGTCTGCGCCAGCCAGATCTTGCGGTCCACCCCGTTCTTGGCGAGCGCGTCCCACCACTGGCCGAAGTGCTTGGCGCGGACGTTCAGGTCCTGCATGCCGTGCACGACGAAGACGCTGGCGCGCACCTTGTCGGCGTTCTTGACGTAGTCGCGCTCCTGCCACAGTCGCGTGATGTCGCCGGTGCGGGGCGCTTCGTCGACAAGTCGTTTCTGTACGGCGGCGCAGCGCTCACGGGCCGCAGGACTCTCGACGTAGTCGGACAGCCACTCGGGGCCCGAGTCGTAGAGCGGGGCGCCCTGTTGGAAGTAGTAGTCGTACCAGGAGGAGATCCCGCCGATCGGCACGATGGTCTCCAGACCCTCGACGCCGGTCGCGGCGACGCCGTTGGCGACGGTGCCGTCGTAGCTCTTGCCGATCATTCCGGTGCGGCCGTTGGTCCAGTCGGCGCGGGCCCGTTCGCCGCCGGTGCGGGTGGTGTAGCCCTTGGCGCGGCCGTTCAGCCAGTCGACGACGGCCTTCGCGGAGCCGATGTCGTAGGCCCCGCCGACGTCGGCACAGCCGTCGGAGCGGTTGGTGCCGAGCAGGTCGACGCCGACGAACGCGTAGCCGCGGGGCACGAAGTAGTTGTCGTAGAAGAGCGGCATCTGTACGACGTTTCCGTCCGCGTCGTACGTCTTCTTCTGGCTCTCGTTTCCGCGCCCGCAGCAGGAGTAGTACGGGCTGGCGTCCATGATCACGGGGATCTTGCGGCCCTGGGCGGCGGGTTCGCGCGGGCGGACGATGTCGACGGCGACCCGGTCGGTCTTCCCGTTGTCGTCCCCGTCGAGCCGGGTGTCGACCCAGACGGACTCGCGGACGGCGTCGGCGTAGGAGTAGACGGGCTTGGACTCGGTCGGCCGGGCGGCCGCCCCCGCGGTGGTGGCGACGGGCACGACGAGTACGGACAGCAGAGCGGCGATGACCACCGCCGCCAGGGTTCTCCAGCGGCGGTGGCTGCGTCTGTCATGTATCGGCATGGCGCGGAAGGTACACCGGTGAACTGGCTTGCGACAGAGGGCCGCAGACATGGCGGACAGGCGCATGGGGCCGAAAGGCACATGTCGGCCAGATGACGATCGTGTGGCTGGTGCGGCCATGGACATGACCGGGGCACGGGGTGCTGAATAGGGTCGCTGTGTCGGCCACGGACGTGATCCGTACGGGGTCGGCCAACTGGATCTCGGCGTCTACGACTTGGAGTTTCCGTGTACCGCAGACTTATCGCCCCCGGCGCACTCGCGGCCTCTCTGCTGCTGGCGATCCCGGCATCGGCCGCGGACTTCGAACCGGGGGCGTCGGGCATCGGTGACCCCTACTACCCCGCGTACGGGAACGGCGGCTACGACGTCTCCCACTACGACCTGCGCCTCAAGTACCAGCCGAAGACGGACCAGTTGGAGGGCACGGCGACCATCCTCGCCTCCTCCACGCAGGACCTGTCACGCTTCGACCTCGACTTCGGGCTCACGGCGAGCGAGGTCCGGGTGAACGGCAAGAAGGCGAAGTTCGCCAGGTCCGACGTGCAGGAGCTGGAGGTGACTCCGGCGGCAGGGCTGCCGAAGGGGACGCCGTTCACCATTGTGGTCAAGTACGCGGGCAAGCCGTCCGATGTGAAGCTGTGGGGCTTCACATCCTGGCAGCGCACCCCGGACGGCGGCGTCGCGGCCAACGAGCCGGAGGCGGCGGCCTGGTGGTTCCCCTCCAACGACCACCCGCTCGACAAGGCCACGTACGACGTGTCCGTGGCGGTACCGGACGGTACGCAGGCGATCTCCAACGGGACATTGCAGTCGCAGAGTTCGAAGCTGGGGTGGACGCGGTTCAACTGGCGTTCGGCGCACCCGCAGGCCACGTATCTGGCCACGTTGGCGGTGGGCAAGTTCGACATCACCACCGACAAGACCGCCGACGGGCTGCCCGTCATCAACGCGTACAGCAAGGACCTCGGCGCGAACGAGGGCGCGGCGAAGGCGAGCGTGGAGCGGACGACCGAGGTCGCCGAGTGGCTGGAGTCGGTCTACGGGAAGTATCCGTTCGAGGCGCTCGGCGGGTATGTACCGAACGTGCCGTCGAGCTTTGCCCTGGAGACGCAGACGCGGCCGTTCTACTCTCCGAAGCAGTTCGCCAACGGGTCCAACGTGTCTGTCGTCGTTCACGAGTTGGCGCACCAGTGGTACGGCGACAGTGTCTCCGTGCGGGGCTGGAAGGACATCTGGATCAACGAGGGCTTCGCCCGGTACGCGCAGTGGCTGTGGTCGGAGAAGGAGGGCGAGGGCACGGCCCAGGAGCTCGCCGACTACACGTACGCGCAGCACCCCGCGGACGACGCGTTCTGGACGGTGAAGCCGGGCGACCCCGGACCGGAGAATCAGTTCGACGGGGCCGTCTACGACCGCGGGGCGATGGCGGTGCAGGCGCTGCGCAACAAGGTCGGCGAGAAGGACTTCTTCGCGATCCTGAAGGGGTGGCCGCAGGAGCACGCGTACGGCAACGCGAGCGTCTCCGACTTCCAGGCGTACGCGGAGAAGGTCTCCGGGGAGCGGCTGGGCGGGCTGTTCGACACGTGGCTGTACCAGCCGTCGAAGCCGGCCGCGTCCGCGTCCACGGTTTCGGCGCCGGTTCGGCCCAAGTCGTGGAAGCGGATCGCCGCCACGAACGAGGTGCACGGCGAGCACTGACCGGCCACGGGTCAGCGCTCACCCGCACCGGGCACCTCAGGCCGGCTCCTCCGTGGCGTGCGAGTCGGTGAGGGTGAGCGCGCCGCCCACCGCGATGAGGCCGACCAGCACGGCGAGCACGGCGTAGGTGATGCGCTCGCCGTGGAAGAAGGACTGCACCAGGTCGCTGCTCCAGACGCCCGCAGGCAGCTGGGTGGTGACCAGTGCGGCGATCAGGGTGCCGACGACGGCGGTGCCGACGCTGGTGCCGACCTCCTGGGCGGTGTCGTTGAGCGCGGTGCCGATCGAGGTGCGATTGGCCGGCATCGCCTCGACCAGGGCGATCGCGCAGATGGTCATGACCGTGCGCAGCCCGATGGTCATCACGACCATGCAGAGCGCGATGACGGCGTACCCGTGCTCGACACCCCAGGAGAGTCCGGCCAGCGAGACGGCCAGACAGGCCGCGCCGACGAGGCAGGCCACGCGGTGGCCGAACCGCTTGGCCAGCCACTCCGAGAGCGGGGTCGCCGCGATCATGGTCAGGATGAGCGGCAGGTTCGCGAGGCCGGCCCGCACGGGGCTCCACCCGTAGGCGTACTGGAAGTGCAGGATCAGCCCGAACATCACGCCGGCCATCGCGACGGACGTGCCGATCTGGGCGAGGGCCGCGCCGCGCACGGTGCCGTTCGAGAAGATCTTGAGGTCCAGCATGGGGGCCTTGCTGCGGCGCTCGTGCCGCACGAACGCGAGGCCCGCGACCACGGCACCCAGGACCGAGCCGAGCGTGGCCGCGGAGCCCCAGCCGTGCTCGACGCCGCTGGTCAGGGAGTAGCAGGCCAGGCCGATGGCGAGCACGCTCAGGACGGCGCCCGGCAGGTCGAGCTTGTCGCCGGTGAGGTCCTCGCGCCGGTCGGGCGCGACGCCGAGCCGCACGCCGATGGCCGCGATCAGCGCGATCGGAGCGTTGATCAGCAGCAGCCACTGCCAGCTCACGTGGGCGAGCGCGGTGCCGCCGAGCAGCGGGCCGAGGATGAACCCGGACATGCCGACGACGATCATCAGGGTCATCGCGCGCATCCGCAGCGCCTGGTCGTCGAAGAGCCGGAAGACGAGCGAGTTGGTGATGGGGGCCATGGCCGCGGCGGCGACGCCGAGTCCGGCCCGCAGGGCGATGAGCTGCCCGGTGGAGTCGACGGCGACGACGGCCAGGCTCAACACGCCGAAGGCGGCGAGGCCGACCAGCAGGACGCGACGGCGCCCGAGGCGGTCGGCCATGGACCCCGCCGTGAGCAGCAGGCCGCCGAACGTCAGCGAGTAGGCGCCGGTGACCCACTGCAGCGCGGTCGTGCCGCTGCCGAGGTCGCGGCCGATGGTGGGCAGCGCGATCGAGAGCAGCGTGTTGTCGACCATCTCGACGAAGAAGGCCAGGCAGAGCGCGGCCAGCGGGATCCACGCCGCCCGCAGTGATCCGTAGGTACGGGTGGTGGGAACGGGCCCGGTTTCGGTGGTGGCAGTCATGACCTGGCCTCCTTTCTCAGCGGAGAACACCGTCGAGCATCGAACGGCATTCGTTCATAGAACATAGTTCGATGTTCGAACGTGGTTCCACCATAGAACCATGTTCGATGAGAGGCAAGTTGTGCTTGGATGGATGTCATGACACCCCCGCCGACCCGCTCCGCCGCCGCAGCGACCCCCCGGGGGCGCCGGCGCGCTTCGCACTCGATGGAGGCCGTGCTCAACGCGGCCGTTGCCGTGCTCGACGAGGCCGGCGAGGCCGGTGGGCCCGCGCTGACGTTCCGCACCCTCGCCGCCCGGCTCGGCACGGGCGTCGGCACGATCTACTGGTACGTCCAGAACAAGGACGAGCTCCTCGACCGCGCCACCGACCACGCGATCGGCGGCGTGCTGGCCGCCGTGGAGGAGCTGCCCGACAGCGACGACCCCATCGCCGACCTGCGGGCGATGGCCGTCGCCCTGTTCGACGCGATCGTGGACCGGCCGTGGCTGTCCCGGTACTTCATGCGCAACACCGACGTGCAGGGCAACTCACTGCGGCTGTACGACCGGCTCGGCCGGCAGACGCTGCGGCTCGATCTCACGACGCGTCAGCGGTTCCACGCCGTTTCGGCGATCACTGGTGTGGTGGTCGGCACGGCGGCCGATCTGGGGATGGAGATTCCCCAGCGGCTGCTGGACGGGGAGGTGGACAGGGACGCGTACCTCGACCAGTTCGCCGAGACGTGGCGGCAGCTCGATGCGGAGGAGTTTCCGTTCGTGCAGGGGATCGCCGACGAGTTCGCCGGGCACGACGACCGGGAGCAGTTCCTGGCGGCGCTGGACCTGACGTTGGCGGGGTTGCGGCTTCAGGCGGGGGCCTGATCCCGGCGTGTCGATGCGCTGCGACGGGGGTGCGGTCGCGGGGCTCTGCCCCGGGCCCCGCCGGCTCTCGTTCAAAGTGCGGGGCTTGAGGATCCCCGGCTGCTTGATCTCGATGCCCGTGCCCGGCGTGCCAGAGGCAGGTACCGGAAGCGTTCCGGGAGATGCGGCGCCAGGAGCCTTACCAGTGCTGCGAAGTGGCGTAGGCGGCGTTCCTGTTTCGGGGTCCAGGGGAGGCCGATTGCCTCCCGTGCCTCTGGTGGGAGCAGGCCGATCGACAGGAAGCGCATCGTGCGGGTCAGAGCCGGGCGCAGGAGGGGCCAGAGCAGTTTGGTGAACGACGAGTGGTGGCCCGGCGGGGCGGGGAGTGCCCGGTCGGCCGCCGTCAGTTCGGTCACCACCGCGTTGCGCTCGACCTCCTGCGCGAGCGTCTTGCGGTAGTACGGCCAGAACTCCTCGACCGTCTGCGGCATGTCCCGGTCGTGGATGCCGAGGATGCGGCCGACCATCAGCCACTCCGCGTAGAACTGTCGCTCCTCCTCCGGCGTGAACGGCGTGGCGAAGTAGCGGCGCGCGTAGCGGGAGACGGGGAAGCCGGTGGCGTGCACCCACGCGTAGTAGGCCGGGGTGAGGGCGTGGTAGCGGCGACCGTGCGGGTCGGTGCCCTGGATGGTGCGGTGGAGCCGGCGCAGCCGGCGGCCCTCCTCGGCCGCGGCCTCACCCCCGTAGACCCAGAGCATGACCGAGGTCAGCGAGCGCTCGCCGCGGCCCCAGGGGTCGGTGCGGAACACCGAGTGCTCGTCGACACCCGCGCCGACGGCCGGGTGCGCGACCTGGAGCACGAACGCGGCGGGCAGGGCGAGCAGGGCGCGGATGTCGCCCGCGGTCTCCCAGAGGATGCCGCCGGGTGGGGGTGGGGGCGGGTCGGGGTCGTGCTGCTTCATGGGGATGCCGCTCCTCGTGGTGCGTCCGGAGCCTGCGGGTCCTGTCTCTGATCAAGTATGCGCGTCCGGTCCTGGTGGCCGGCGGCCGTCGTCCCCGTACCGCTTCGCCAGGTCCGAGGCCAGCTCTGAGACGCAGGTGCACAGGTCCGTGTCGGCGGCCGGGGACGGGGCCGGGCGGCAGGGGACGATGTGGGCCGGGAGGGGGGCCGGGCTCGGGGGTGGGGGTGGGTTCGGTGGGGCCGGGGCCGGGCGGTGTCGGCGGGCGGAGGTGAGCAGTGCCGTCGCCAGGGCCGCGGCGAGTGCGGCCAGCTGCCCGATCTTGACTTGTACGTCCCACGGAACCAGCGGCATGCCTGTGTCCTACCCGCACGGCACGGGGCCCCAACGCACCGTGTGCGTCGGGGCCCCGTGGCGGAAGGCGGGCAGGGTCAGTTGCCGTCGGCCACCTTCGTCAGCTCGTCCGACGCGATGCGGTCGACGTTGCGCCGCACCCGGAACCAGCCGATGAAGAGCAGCACACCGACGACCGGGATCAGCATGAGCGTCTTGCGGCCGGTCTCCTCGTCGTTCCACATGAGGACGAGGACCGACAGCAGGAAGACGATCGTGACGATCTCCGTGACCGGGGAGAACGGGAGGCGGAACTTCGGGCGTTCCACCAGTCCCTGCTTCGCTCGGCGGACGAAGGCCAGGTGGGCCACCATGATCATGACCCAGGTGCCGATGATGCCGATCGAGGAGACCTCGATGACGATCTCGAAGGCCTCGGCCGGAAGCAGGTAGTTCAGGCCGACACCGAGCACGCCGACGCCCGCGGTGAGCAGGATGCCGCCGAACGGCACCTGGCTCTTGTTCATCTTGGCGGTGAACTTCGGCGCGGAGCCCGACATGGCCATGGAGCGCAGGATGCGGCCCGTGGAGTAGAGCCCCGAGTTCAGCGAGGACATCGCGGCGGTGAGGACCACCATGTTCATGATGTCGCCCACGCCGCCGACGCCCAGCTTCGAGAACAGCGTCACGAACGGGCTCTCGCCCGAGGTGTACGAGGTGGACGGCAGCAGCAGCGCGAGCAGCAGCACCGAACCGCAGTAGAACAGGCCGACGCGCCACATGATCGAGTTCACCGCGCGCGGGACGACCTTCTGCGGCTCGGCGGTCTCGCCCGCCGCGACGCCGACCAGTTCGAGGGCCGCGTACGCGAAGACGACGCCTTGCATCACGAGGACCACGGCCATGGTGCCGCTCGGCATCCAGCCGCCGTTGTCCGTGATCATGTGCAGGCCTGGCGTGTGGCCGTCGACCGGGTGCTGCGTCGCCACCAGGAAGATGCCCACGAACAGGAAGGCCACCAGGGTGGCCACCTTGATGATCGAGAACCAGAACTCCATCTCGCCGAAGTACTTCACCGAGACGAGGTTCACCGCCAGCACGACCGCGAGCGCGATCAGCGCGAGCACCCACTGGGGGATGCTCGTGAAGGCGCTCCAGTACTGGGTATAGAGGGCGACCGCCGTGATGTCGGCGATGCCCGTCATCGACCAGTTCAGGAAGTACATCCAGCCGGCGACGTAGGCGCCCTTCTCGCCGAGGAACTCACGCGCGTACGACACGAAGGAACCGGACGAGGGCCGGTAGACGACCATTTCACCGAGGGCGCGCACCACGAAGTACGCGAAGATCCCGCAGATCAGATAGGCGAAGACGAGGGCGGGGCCCGCGTCGTGCAGCCGCCCGCCGGCGCCGAGGAAGAGTCCGGTGCCGATCGCGCCACCGATGGCGATCATGTTGATGTGGCGGCTCTTGAGGGCCTTGCTGTAGCCGGCGTCACCCGCGTCGGCGGGCGACTGGGAGGCATCTGTGCGGGATGCGTCCGTGGCCGTGTTGAGGGCGTCCTTGCTCACGAGGGGGTGTCCACTCTGTGGTGCCCGGCGGCGTGGGGGCCGCCGGGGTCCGGAACGTGCTTCGGCCCGCATCGCCCCTGACGGCGTGCGGACCGAGGGGCACCTTCCCCCAAAGATCGCCCCGACGCGGTGTCGTAGATCACATAGCGGCGCTTCTCACATGGCGACACACCTCTGGACGTGGAACCGGATGAGGCGTATGGGGCGTCGGAGCCGCCCACTGGCTGCTGCCGACCGCTTTCACACCACTGGTGTCTCAGCGATACTGTTGAACCCGAATCCGAGAGGCGGACATGACGACGGACATCGAGCACGACGACACGCTGACCGTCGACGAACTGGCGGCACGCGCGGGGGTCACGGTCCGCACCATCCGCTTCTACAGCACGCGGGGCCTGCTGCCGCCGCCCGTGATCGGGCCGCGCCGGGTGGGGCACTACGGCCCTGACCACGTCGCGCGGCTCGCGCTGATCGAGGAGTTGCAGCACCAGGGCATGACGCTGGCCGCGATCGAGCGCTATCTGGAGCAGCTGCCTGCCGATCTGAGCGCGAGCGATCTGGCCATCCACCGTGCGGTCGTGGCGAGTTGGGCCCCCGACGCGGTCGAGACACTGACCCGGAGCGAGCTGGATCGGCGCGCGGGCCGTGAGCTGACCGAGGAGAACCTCGCGCAGCTCGCGGCGATGGACGTGCTGACCGAGGAGGGCGACGGCACGTACCGGTGCGACACCGGGCAGTTGCGGCTCGGTGTCCAACTCCTCGACGTACCCCTGTCGTTGGACGCGATCCTGGCCTCGCGCGAGGTTCTGGTGGAGCACTCGCGGGGCGCGGCGCAGGAGCTGGCCCGGCTCTTCAGCGACGAGGTGTCACAAAGGGCCGAGCAGGACGTGAAGTCGCTGTCGGCCCATATGCAACCACTGGTCGTTCAGGCGCTGTTGACGGCGTTCCAGCGCTCGCTGAAGGAGGAGCTGCGGGAGGCGTTCCGCGCCGAGCGCTGAACGCCTCCCGCGCGGACGTCAGTCCTTGAAGGTCTCGCCCTTCTCGGCCTTCTCCACCAGCAGCGCGGGCGGCAGGAAGCGGTCACCGTAGCGGCCCGCCAACTCCCGTGCGCGGGCGACGAATCCGGGCAGGCCGCCCTCGTAGCCGTTGATGTACTGGAGGACGCCGCCGGTCCAGCCCGGGAAGCCGATGCCGAAGATGGAGCCGATGTTGGCGTCGGCGACGGACGTGAGGACGCCTTCCTCGATGAGCCGCACGGTGTCGAGCGCCTCCGAGAAGAGCATCCGCTCCTTCATGTCTTCGAAGGGGATCTCCGTGCCGGGCTTGCCGAAGTGCTCGCGCAGTCCCGGCCACAGGCCGGCCCGCTTGCCGTCCTCGCCGTACTCGTAGAAGCCCGCTCCCCCGCTGCGGCCCGGCCGCCCGAACTCGTCGACCATCCGGTCGATGACGGCCTCGGCCGGGTGCGTCTCCCAGGTGCCGCCTGCCTCGACGATCGCGGCCTTCGTCTCCTCGCGGATCTTGCGGGGCAGCGTGAGGGTCAGCTCGTCCATCAGGGAGAGCACCTTGGCCGGGTAGCCGGCCTGGCCCGCCGCCTGCTCGACCGACGCGGGCTCGACGCCCTCGCCGACCATGGCGACGCCCTCGTTGATGAAGTGCCCGATGACCCGCGAGGTGAAGAAGCCGCGCGAGTCGTTGACCACGATGGGCGTCTTGTTGATCTGCCGTACGAGGTCGAAGGCGCGGCCGAGGGCCTCGTCGCCGGTGCGCCCGCCCTTGATGATCTCGACGAGCGGCATCTTGTCGACGGGCGAGAAGAAGTGCAGCCCGATGAAGTCGCCCTGCCGCTCGACGCCCTCGGCGAGCGCGGTGATCGGCAGCGTGGAGGTGTTGGAGCAGAGCAGTGCGTCGGGCTCGACGATGTCCTGGATCTCCTGGAACACCTTGTGCTTGAGCGACGGATCCTCGAAGACGGCCTCGATGACGGCGTCGCAGCCGGCCACGGCCTGCGGGTCGGAGGCCGGGGTGATGCGGGCGAGCAGTGCGTCCGCCTTTTCCTGGCTGGTGCGGCCGCGCTTGACGGCCTTGGCGCACAGCTTCTCGGAGTAGGCCTTGCCCTTGGCGGCGGCCTCGGCGGACACGTCCTTCAGGACGACCTCGATGCCGGCGCGGGCGCAGGAGTAGGCGATGCCGGCGCCCATCATGCCGGCGCCGAGGACGGCGACCTTCCGGACCTTCTTCGGCTCGATTCCCTTGGGGCGGTTGGCGCCCGAGTTCACGGCCTGGAGGTCGAAGAAGAACGCCTGGATCATGTTCTTCGCGGTCTGCCCGGTGACCAGTTCGGTGAAGTAGCGGGCCTCGATGGCGAGGGCGTTCTCGAAGTCGACCTGGGAGCCCTCGACGGCGGCCGCGAGGATGTTGCGCGGGGCCGGGTACGGGGCGCCGTTCAGCTGCTTCTTCAGGTTGGCCGGGAAGGCGGGCAGGTTCGCGGCGAGCTTGGGGCTGGCCGGGGTGCCACCGGGGATGCGGTAGCCGGGCTTGTCCCAGGGCTGCTGCGACTCCGGGTTGGCGTCGATGAAGGCCCGCGCCTTCTCGATCATCTCTTCCCGGGTGGCGGCCACCTCGTGGATCAGGCCGTTCTCCAGGGCGCGCTTCGGGGCGTACTGCGTGCCCTGGAGCAGCACCTTGAGGAGCGCGTCGGCGATGCCCATGAGGCGTACGGTGCGGGTGACGCCGCCGCCTGCCGGGAGCAGGCCGAGCGTGACCTCGGGGAGGCCGATCTTCGAGCCCGGCGCGTCGAGGGCGACGCGGTGGTGGCTGGCCAGCGCGATCTCATAACCGCCGCCCAGGGCCGCGCCGTTGATGGCCGCGACGACGGGCTTGCCGAGGGTCTCGATGCGGCGCAGCGAGTTCTTGATGCCGATGCCGGTCTCGAAGACGGACCGGGCGTCCTCGGGGCCCGCCTTCATCATGTCCTTGAGGTCACCGCCCGCGAAGAAGGTCTTCTTGGCGGAGGTGTAGATGAACCCGCGGATCGAGTCCGGGGTCGCGGCCAGCTCGGCCTCCGCGCGGTCGGCGATCGCGGCGATGGAGTCCTTGAACGCCTGGTTCATGGTGTTCGCGGACTGGTTGGGGTCGTCGAGGACGAGCGTGACGATGCCGGTGTCGTCCTGCTCCCAGCGGATGGTGGTGCTCTGGGTCATCTGCGTAGCTCCGTAAGGGGGTTCGGGACGAGGATCAGACGCGCTCGACGACGGTGGCGATGCCCATGCCGCCGCCCACGCACAGCGTGGCCAGGCCGTACCGCTTGTCCTGGCGCTCCAGCTCGTCGACGAGGGTGCCGAGGATCATCGCGCCGGTCGCGCCCAGCGGGTGGCCGAGCGCGATCGCGCCGCCGTTGACGTTGACCTTGTCCAGGGACAGGCCCATGTCCCGCACGAAGCGCAGCACGACCGCCGCGAACGCCTCGTTGATCTCGACGAGGTCGATGTCGTCGATGGTCAGGCCCGCCTTGGCGAGCGCCTTGCGGCTGGCGGGCGCGGGACCGGTCAGCATGATCGTCGGCTCGGAGCCGGAGACCGCGACGGAGACGATGCGGGCGCGCGGGGTCAGGTCGTAGCGCTCGCCGACCTCACGGGAGCCGATGGCGACCAGCGAGGCGCCGTCGACGATGCCGGAGGAGTTGCCCGCGTGGTGCACGTGGTCGATCTTCTCGACCCAGTGGTACTTCTGCAGCGCCACCGCGTCGAAGCCGCCGAGGTCGCCGATGTCCTTGAACGACGGCTTCAGCTTGCCGAGCGAGTCGGCCGTCGTACCGGGGCGCAGGTGCTCGTCGTGGTCGAGCACGGTCAGTCCGCTGCGGTCCTTGACCGGCACGATCGAGCGCGTGAACCGGCCGTCCTTCACGGCGGCGGCCGCCCGCTCCTGCGACATGGCGGCGTACTCGTCGACGTCGCGGCGCGAGAAGCCCTCGATCGTCGCGATGAGGTCGGCGCCGATGCCCTGCGGCACGAATCCGGTCTCGTACGAGGTCATCGGGTCCATCGCCCAGGCGCCGCCGTCCGAGCCCATCGGGACGCGCGACATCGACTCGACGCCGCCGGCGAGGACGAGGTCCTCCCAGCCCGAACGGACCTTCATCGCCGCCAGGTTGACGGCCTCCAGGCCCGAGGCACAGAAGCGGTTCTCCTGCACGCCGGCCACCGTGTCGGGCAGTCCGGCCGCGATGGCGGCGATGCGCGCGATGTCGGAGCCCTGGTCGCCGATGGGCCCGACGACGCCGAGCACGATGTCGTCGATGGCGGCCGGGTCGAGGTCGGGGAAGCGGCTCCGGATCTCGTGGATCAGGCCGACGACCAGGTCGATCGGCTTGGTGCCGTGCAGGGAGCCGTTGGCCTTGCCGCGGCCGCGCGGGGTGCGGATCGCGTCGTATACGTACGCGTCTGTGGTCACGGGAGGTGCCTTTCGAAGCGGCGGAACAGGGGGTGAGGGTGGGCTTCAGGACAGCAGCGAGCGCCCGATGATCTCCTTCATGATCTCGGTCGTGCCGCCGTAGATGGTCTGGATGCGCCCGTCGGTGAATGCCTTCGCGACGCGGTACTCGGTCATGTACCCGTACCCGCCGTGCAGTTGGAGGCACCGGTCGGCGACCCGCTTCTGCAGTTCGGTCGCCCACCACTTGGCCATGGAGGCGTGCACGGCGTCGAGTCGCCCGTCCGAGTGGTCCTCGATGCAGCGGTCCAGGAACGTACGGGTGACGGCGCACTCGGTGGCCATCTCGGCGATCTCGAAGCGGATGTGCTGCTTCGTGGCGAGCGGCCGGCCGAAGGCCTCGCGCTCCTTCACGTACTGGGTGGTGATCTCCAGGAGGTGCTCGGATGCGGCGATCGCGGCGACGGCGATGCCCATGCGCTCCTGCGCGAGGTTCGTCATCAGGTGGATGAACGCGCCGTTGAGCTCGCCGAGCAGGTTCTCCTTCGGGACGCGGACGTCGTTGAAGAACAGCTCGGCGGTGTCCTGGGCCTTCTGGCCGATCTTGTCGAGGTTGCGGCCGCGCTCGAAGCCCTCCATGCCGCGCTCGACGACGAGGAGCGAGAGGCCGTGCGCGCCGCCCTCGGGGGTCGTCTTGGCGACGACGATGACGAGGTCGGCGAGGATCCCGTTGGAGATGAAGGTCTTCGACCCGTTGAGCAGCCAGTGGTCGCCCTTGTCCTCGGCGGTGGTGCGGATGCCCTGGAGGTCGGATCCGGCGCCGGGTTCGGTCATGGCGATGGCGCTGATGATCGAGCCCTCGCAGAAGCCGGGCAGCCAGCGCCGCTTCTGCTCCTCGGTGCCGAGCGAGGTCAAGTAGGGGCCGATGATGTCGTTGTGCAGGCCGACGGCGATTCCGGAGGCGCCCGCGCGCGTGAACTCCTCGGCGAGCACGGCGGGGTAGCGGAAGTCGGCGTTGCCGCCGCCCCCGAACTCCTCGGGCACGGCGAGCCCGAGCAGGCCCTGGCGCCCGGCGGCGAGCCAGGCCTCGCGGGAGACGACGCCGTCCTTCTCCCACTGCTCGTAGTGCGGCGTCACCTCCTTGGCGAGGAAGGTGCGCACGGTCTCGCGGAACGCCTCGTGCTCGGCGGTGAACAGGCGTCGTTCCATGCTCGCGATCAACTGCCTTTCGTGGTGGGCTCGTTCAGGGTCGGCACGTCCCAGTCGCGGGCGACGTCGGAGGTGTCGGCGCCGGGCTGGGCGGGGCCCGAGTGGATGCTGGTGGGGGTGGCGGAGAAGCGGGGCGCGGGCGCCGGCTGGGTGAGGCCGCCGTGGTCGACGAAGGTGCCGCGGGCGGCGAGGTGCGGGTGGTGCGGGGCCTCGCCGAGGGAGAGCACGGGCGCGACGCAGGCGTCCGAGCCCTCGAAGACGGCCGCCCACTCGTCCCGCGTACGTTCCTTGAAGCGGGCGGCGACGGCCGTGCGCAGCTCGTCCCAGCGCCCCAGGTCGCCCCGGGCATCGGCCACCTCGCCGAGTTCCAGAAGTTCGGCGAACTCACCGTAGAACCGCTGCTCGAGAGCGCCGACCGCCATGTGCTTGCCGTCGGCCGTCTCGTACGTGCCGTAGAACGGGGCGCCGCCGTCGAGGAGGTTGGCCCCGCGCCGGTCCTGCCAGCCGCCGGCCGCGAGCATGCCGTGGATCATCGTGCCGAGGTGGGCGGTGCCGTCGACGATCGCGGCGTCGACGACCTGTCCCGTACCGGTGTCGCGGGCGTGGTGCAGGGCGGCGAGGATGCCGACGACGAGGTAGAGGGAGCCGCCCGCGTAGTCGCCGAGCAGGTTCGCGGGGGCCACCGGCGGCCGGTCGGGGTCGCCCGTCATTCCGAGGGCGCCGGTCAGCGCGATGTAGCCGATGTCGTGGCCCGCGCGCTGGGCGAGCGGGCCCTCCTGGCCCCAGCCGGTCATCCGGCCGTAGACCAGCTTCGGGTTCCGGCGGCGGCAGTCCTCGGGGCCGACGCCGAGCCGCTCGGCGACACCGGGCCGGTAGCCCTCGATCAGCACGTCGGCGCGCGCGGCGAGGTGCAGCACCCGTTCGGCGCCGTCCTCGGCCTTCAGGTCGACGACCACGGAGCGCTTGTTGCGGTTCGTGACGTCGTACTCCGGGGGAACCCCGAGCGCCTGGCCACCGGGCCGGTCGACGCGTACGACGTCGGCCCCGAGGTCGGCGAGGAGCATCGCGGCGAAGGGGCCCGGACCGATCCCGGCCAGCTCCACCACGCGCACCCCGGCGAGCGGCCCGCCGCGCCGGCCATCGCTTTCGGTCCCTGCCACTGCCATCCCGCCACGCCCCCAGCTTGTGACACAACTGATGTAACACCAGTGATGCTATGAACCCGTCCCGCCCAGCACAAGCCCCCGGCAAGCAAGCGCTTAGCCAATTTTGCCGGTCCCGCCCCGCCGGTCCCACGTCACGGGGCTCCGCCCCGGACCCGGCGATTGAGGCGGCCCCGGTGCCGCGCGCCAGTGCGCAGGGGCTAGCCTCGGCCACCGGCAACGGCGCGCGACGAGGGTGAGGGGTGGCATGAACGAGTCGAGCAGGACGTACGACGTGGTGCTTTTCGGGGCGACGGGGTTCGTGGGGGTGCTCACCGCCGAGTACCTCGCGGCCCACGCGCCCGAGGGGCTGCGGTGGGCGATCGCCGGTCGCGACACCACGAAGCTGGAGCGGCTGCGCGAGCGGCTGACCGAGATCAACCCGGAGTGCGCGGTGCTCCCGCTGGTGCGCGTGGACGTCGCCGAGCGGGCGTCGCTGCGCGAACTGGCCGTCAACACGCGCGTGGTGGCGACGACCGTGGGCCCGTACCTGGAGTACGGCGAAGGGCTGGTCGCCGCGTGCGCGAGCGCGGGCACCGACTACGTGGACCTCACCGGTGAGCCGGAGTTCGTGGACCTCATGTACGTGCGGTACGACGCCCTCGCACGCGACACCGGCGCCCGCATCGTGCACGCCTGCGGCTTCGACTCCATCCCGCACGACCTGGGCGCCTACTACACCGTCAAGCAGCTGCCGGAGGGCGTACCGCTGCGTGTCGACGGCTTCGTACGGACGAAGGCGACGCTCTCCGGCGGCACGTTCGCGTCCGCCCTGAACCAGTTCTCGCGAGCCCGGCAGATGCTCGCCGCCCAGCAGGAGCGGCGCCGCCACGAGCCCCGCCCGATCGACCGCACGGCGTACGCGCCGACCGGCACCCCGCACTACGCCAAGGAGATCGGCGCGTGGGCCCTGCCGCTGCCGACGATCGACCCGCAGGTGGTGCAGCGCTCGGCGCGGGCCGTCGAGCGCTACGGCCCCGACTTCCGCTACCGGCACTACGCCGCCGTGAAGACGCTGCCGTTCGCGCTGGGCGGAGTGGTGGGCATGGGCACACTGTTCGCCGCGTCCCAAGTGCCGCCTGTCCGACGGTGGTTGAGCGGGCGGCTGAAGCCGGGCGACGGGCCCGACGAGGCGCGCCGGGCCAAGAGCCGGTTCTCGGTGCGGTTCGTGGGTGAGGGCGGCGGGCGCCGCGTCTACACGGAGGTGTCCGGCGGCGACCCCGGCTACGGCGAGACCGCGAAGATGCTCGCCGAGTCCGCGATGTGCCTCGTACGGGACGAACTGCCGGAGACGGCAGGGCAGGTGACGACCGCGGAGGCGATGGGCGACGCGCTCATCGAGCGGCTGCGGTCGGCCGGCATCACGTTCCGGGTCGCGGCCGAACGCTGACCGTGTCGCCGACGAGTTCGGCGAGCGCGTCCCGGCACAGGCGGTCGGCCCGGCGGGTCGTCTCCGGGACGCGGTACCTCGGCGTGAGCGACAACGCGTGCGCGCACGCGTTGTCGAGCGAGATCCGGTGGCCCACGGACACGTACACCGGTTTCACGCCGTCCTGGGTGCGCAGCGCGCGGCCGACCTCCTCGTCGCCGTCGAGCAGCGCCACCGCGCTCCCCCGCCGCGCGCCCAACTCGCCGTGGGAGAAGACGAACGGGTTCTTCGCGACGCCCATGGTGGGCAGCCCGGTGAGCACGCCGAGGTGACTCGCCAGGCCGAAGCGGCGCGGGTGAGCGAGCCCGTAGCCGTCGCAGACCACGAGTCCGGGGTCGGTGGTCAGCGCCTCCAGCGCGCCCACGACCGCCGGGATCTCGCGGAACGCCAACAGGCCTGGAACGTAAGGGAAGGCGACCTCACCGACGGCCGTCGCCTCCTCGACCACGTCGAGCGTCACCCCGTCGAGGACGACGGCGGCCGCGGCGACGACGCCCCGCTCGTCGTCGTACGCGACGTCGATCCCGGTGACCGGGCCGACACCCGGCGGCGGCCCTGCCTCGTCCCGTACGACACGATCGCGCAGCGCGTCCTGCACGCCGCGCGCCGCATCCTCATCCGCAGGCCGGCCCTCGGGCACCCCCGTGATCGTCATGCGCCCGACCCTAGCTCCTGCCTTTAGGCTCCCGCCTGAACGCCCACTCCATCTTCGGCTCCATCACGAACCGGAACATCCGCTGCACCGGTGGTGTGCACAGCACGGTGATCACGGCCGCCGCGATGAGCGTCACCACGATCTCGCCCCACGGGGTGTGCACCCAGGCGGCCTCGTACCAGTCCCAGAAGCGGGAGCCCTTGGCGAGGAAGCCGTGCAGCAGATAGCCGTAGAGCGTCCCCGCACCGAGCGCCGTGAACCAGAGCCTGCGCCCCGGCACCCACGCGAGGAAGCACGCGACGAGGATCGCCGAGCAGCCGAACATGGCCAGCGTCATGGCCACACCGGTCCAGCCGGGCGCCCCCAACTCCTGGGCGCTGTCCCGCCGGTAGAACCAGGCCGCGTTCATCCTCGGCACCGCCCAGTACGCGAACAGCAGGGCCGCCGCGAACACCGGCACCGCGAGGATCCGCGCCTCCTTGCGGCGCACCAGCTGGAAGTGTTCCGGCCTCAGGACCAGGCCGAGCACGAAGAACGGCAGGAACTGCAGGACCCGTTGCAGGTCCAGGTCGTCGCCCGATGCTGGGCGAGACCGAGGCGAGCGCCGCGATGGACAGCGCCACCGGCAGCGGCCAACGGATGACCTTCCACAGCGGCGTGGTCAGCCGCCACACGAAGAGCGCGATCAGGAACCAGGTGAGGTACCAGGGGTCGAGCAGGCTGATCGGATAGCCGGGGTCGTCGCCCGCCGTCCGCTTGAAGAAGGTGTAGACGACCTCGAACACCACGTACGGCACGGCCACGCCCGTGATCAGCCGCTTCAGCCGGCCGGGGCTCGCGTCGAAGGAACGCGAGAAGTAGCCGGAGATGACGATGAACGCGGGCATGTGGAACGCGTAGACCGTGGTGTAGAGCGCGGCCGCCGCACGGCTGTCGTCGCGCAGCGGCTCCCACGCGTGCCCCATCGCGACGAGCACGATCGCCAGGTACTTGGCGTTGTCGTAGAAGGCGTCCCGGCCCCCGGCCGCCCGCACCTCCGTGCGGGCGGCGGGGACCGCCGTCAGGCTCACAGGTGGCGGGTGATCGCGGGCATCAGGTCCTGGAAGGTCCGGCCCGCCGCCGGCTCCCCGATCGCTCTCAACTGCCACCCGGCGCCTTCGCGTTGGACCTTTGCCATGATCTGCGCGGTGTGCCTGCCACCGCCCTCGAGCGTGTGGCGGGCGAGTTCCTGCCCGGTGGTCTCGTCGACAAGTCGGCAGTACGCGCTGCCCACTTCGGCGAAGGTCTGCCCGGTGAACGAGTTCACGGTGAAGACGATCTGGTCCACCTCCCGTGGCACGCGCGGGAGTTCGACGGCGATGGACTCGTCGTCGGCCTGCCCGGTGCCGCCCACGAGGTTGTCGCCGCTGTGCCGCACCGAGCCGTCCTCGCTGACGAGGTGACGGAAGAAGACGACGTCGACGTAGCTCTGCCCGGAGAAGAGCACGGCGGACGCGTCGAGGTCGATCTCACGGGTGCCGGTCAGCTTGGCGAGGAAGCCCTTACGGGGCGCGGCCTGCCAGCCGAGTCCCATGCGCACGAGGGTGAGGGCGTCGCCGGTGTCCTTGCTGAGACTGATCTGCTGGCCCTTGGCCAGGTTCACGGACATGCGATGCTTTCTGATCGGGCGGTCGGGGGTCGGGGGGGCGTACGCGGCGCCGCCCGCCCGGATCCCCGGAGCGGGCGGCGCCGGTGCGGCGCGTGCCTCAGACGTTGACGCCGAAGTCCTGCGCGATGCCGGCCAGGCCCGAGGCATAGCCCTGGCCCACGGCGCGGAACTTCCACTCCGCCCCGTGCCGGTACAGCTCGCCGAAGACCATCGCGGTCTCGGTGGAGGCGTCCTCGGAGAGGTCGTAACGGGCGATCTCGGCGCCGCCCGCCTGGTTCACGACGCGCATGAACGCGTTGCGGACCTGGCCGAAGCTCTGGCCGCGCGTCTCGGCGTCGTGGATCGACACCGGGAAGACGATCTTGTCGACCTCGGCGGGCACCGCGGCGAGGTTCACCTTGACGCTCTCGTCGTCGCCCTCGCCCTCACCGGTGAGGTTGTCCCCGGTGTGCTCGACGGAGCCGTCCGGGCTGGTGAGGTTGTTGTAGAAGACGAAGTGCCGGTCCGAGACCACCTTCCCGGCCGCGTCGCACAGCAGGGCGCTCGCGTCGAGGTCGTAATCGGTACCGGTCGTCGTGCGCACGTCCCAGCCCAGGCCGACCGTTACCGCGGTCAGGCCCGGCGCCTCCTTGCTGAGCGAGACATTGCCGCCCTTGGCCAGGGAAACTCCCACAGCTGTTACCTCCATCATTTCCAACACTTGCGCAAAGCTTAAAGTGGTGCCGCGGTCTCGTCGCTCTCCTTCATGGCCTTCGTCTCACTCTTGAGGATGCGCAAAGACTTGCCCAGGGAGCGTGCGGTGTCCGGCAGCTTCTTGGATCCGAAGAGCACGATGATCACGACGCCCAGGACCAACAGGTGCCAGGGCTCCAGTGCGTTTCGGAACATGGCGTTCACCTCTTGTCGTGGTCGGACCGCGGCCGGGTGGGCGTGCCACCCTCACAGCCGCGCTTGCTACATTGCGCAACTGTACAACCAATGGGTGGACCGACAGCAAGGGCATGGGTATGGGGCGACGGCGTAAGCGCAGCCGACTGCGGGTCACACTCGTGACGGGCCTCGCGGTGCTCGTCCTGATCACGGCAGGCGCCGGGTGGCTGTACCTGAAGCTGAACGGCAACATCGACACGTTCGGCTCGGACGGACTGTCCAGGAACCGGCCCGCCGACACGTCCAAGGGCGAGAACGTGCTGGTGATCGGCACCGACGCGCGCACCGGCGGGAACAGCGACCTCGGCGGCGGCGACAGACACGACATCGGCCGCTCGGACACCGCGTTCCTGCTGCACGTCTACGCCGACCACCGGCACGCCGTCGGCGTCTCCATCCCCCGCGACACCCTGGTCACGATCCCGCCGTGCAAGCTGCCCGACGGTACGTGGAGCGCCGCGCGCGCCGACGTGATGTTCAACGCGGCCTATACGACGGGCCAGACCGCCCAGGGCAATCCGGCCTGCACGCAGAACACCGTCGAGCGGCTCACCGGGCTGCGCGTGGACCACACCGTCGTCGTCGACTTCAAGGGCTTCTCGCAGCTCACCGACGTGGTCGGCGGCGTCCGGGTCTGCCTGCCGAACGACGTCTACCAGAAGGACCTCAACCCGAACCGGCCCACGCAGGGCAAGCGCCTCTTCAAGAAGGGCGAGCAGACGGTCGCCGGGCAGCGGGCGCTCGACTACGTCCGTATTCGGCACGGCATCGGCGACGGCTCCGACATCGGCCGCATCCAGCGCCAGCAGTCCTTCGTCTCCAGCCTCATCAAGAAGATCAAGTCCGACGGCTTCACCCCCACGAAGCTGTTGCCGCTCGCCGACGCCGCCACGAAGTCGATGACGGTCGACCCCGGTCTCGGATCCGCGGACAGACTGCTCGCGTTCGCGATGTCCCTGAAGGACGTCGACCTGCACAACACCAAGTTCGTCACCATCCCCTGGAAGTACGAGGGTGATCGCGTCGCCGTCGTGCACCCGGACGCGGACGCGCTGTGGGCGGCGCTCAAGGAGGACCGCACGCTCGACGGCAAGGACGCGAGCGGGAAGAAGGGCGAAGGGGGTGGCGCCAAGTCCGGTGCCACGTCCGGCGCCAAGTCCGGTGCCTCGCCCAGCGCGAGCGCCACCGGGGAGGTCTCCGGCGAGGGCGTCTCCGTCAGCGTCTACAACGGCACCGCCACGCCGGGCCTCGCGGCCGACGCCGCCGCCGCGCTCACCGGCCGCGGCTTCACGGTTCCGGCGACGGGCAACGCCGCCGACCGGGCCCGCCCCACCACGACCATCACCTACGGCCCCGGCGAGAAGGCCCACGCCTCGGCCGTCGCCCGGCTGTTCCCCGACGCCGAGCTGACCGCGGGCACGGCCCCTGGCATCGGCGTGGTCCTCGGCGCGGACTACCGGCCGGGCAGCGCGGCCTCGCCGACGCCGACCCCGACGACGGTGCCCTCCGGCGTGGCCGACACCGCGCGCTCGGCGGACCAGGACATCTGCTCGCACCTGTCGTACGGGTGACTCGCGTGCCCTACGGGCGGTCCGCCCAGCTGCCCCTGCGCCGCAGCAGGACCAGCGCCAGCGCGTACGCCACGAGGATCGCCGCGAGCAGCGGATAGTAGAGCGGCGGCAGGCCCGAGACGCCGAGCCACGGGCCGAGCGGGGTCAGCGGCAGCAGGACGCCGACGGCCGCGAGGCCCGTCGCCGCCCAGCGCACGGGGCCCGGCGTGCGGCCCTCGGCGGTCCGGCGGCCCGTGCGCAGCAACAGCATCACGAGGGCCTGGGTCAGCAGGTTCTCCGTGAACCAGCCCGCGTGGAAACCCTGCTGGTCGCCGGGGCCGAGGGAGCCGGGCAGGCACAGGGCGAGCGCGCCGAAGGTCGCGATGTCCGCGAGCGCGCCCAGGGCGCCGAATCCGGTGATGAAGCGCAGGAAGGGCCGGGGCCGCAGCACGGTGGGGCGGCGCAGCGCGGCCGTGCGTGGCCGGTCGAAGGCGAGCGCGAGCTGGGCCACGTCGAAGCACAGGTTCTGGACGAGGACCTGCGGCGGAAGCATCGGCAGGAACGGCAGCAGCAGGCCCGCCGCGAGCATCGCGATCACGTTGCCGAGGTTGGAGGAGAGCGTGATCCGCAGGTACGAGGCGATGTTGGCGCTGGAGTGCCGGCCCGCCACGACGGCGTGTTCGAGGGCCGTGAGGTCCTTGTCGGCGAGCACCACGTGCGCGCTCTCGCGGGCGACGTCGACGCCCCCGGCGGGGCAGACGCCGACGTCGGCGGCGCGCAGCGCGGGCAGGTCGTTGACGCCGTCGCCGAGGAATCCGGCGGTGTGGCCGCGGCCGCGCAGGGCGGCGATGACGCGGGCCTTGTGCTCGGGGGTGCAGCGGGCGAACACGGTGGTGCGGGCAGCGAGCTCCCCCAGCCGCTCGTCGTCGAGGTGCTCGATGTCGGCGCCGACGACGACCTCGCCGGGCTCGATGCCCACGTCGCGGCAGACGCGGGTGGCGGTGGCCGGGTGGTCGCCGGTGAGCACCTTGACGGTGACGCCGCGCTCGCCGAGGGCGCGTACGGCGTCGTGCGCGGTGTCGGCCGGGGCGTCGTGGAAGGCGACGAAGCCCTGGAAGGTCAGGCCGCGTTCGTCGGCCGGGGTGTAACCACGGGCGCGGGCGGCACGCCTCGCGGTGGCCACGGCCAGCAGGCGCACGCCGTCCGCGGCGAGGTCGTCCGCCCGCTTGTGCGCCGCGGCCAGCTCGTCCTCGTCGAGCGCGCAGCGCTCCAGGACCTCCGCCACGGCGCCCTTCACCGCGAGGACGTGCACGCCCAGTGTGCCGGGTTCCTTGACGACGGCGGTGGCCAGGCGGCGTACCGGGTCGAAGGGCAGGGCGTCGACCCCGTCGTACGCGTCCCAGTCCTCGGGTCCCGTGGCCGCGAGCAGCGCCTCGTCGAGCGGGTCGGGGTCGGTGAGTTCGGCGGTCTGAAGCGTCCACCAGGCCGAGGCGCCCGCCCAGTGCAGGGCCTCGGGGTCGGTGCGGTCGGGGTCGACGGCGGGCTGGTCGCGGGTGAGGGTGCCGGTCTTGTCGACGCACAGCACGTCGACGGCGCCGAGGTCGTGCAAGGCGGGGAGGCGGCGCACGATGACGCCGTGCGAGCGGGCGAGGAGGGAGGCGCCGCGGGCCAGGCAGATGGTGACGATGACCGGCAGCATCTCCGGGGTGAGGCCGACCGCCACGGCCACCGCGAACGGCAGGGTCTCCAGGCCACGGCCGCGCACCGCCGCGTTCGCCATCAGGACCAGCGGCGGGGTGAGCAGCATGAAGCGGATCAGTACCCAGGAGATGCCGTGCACGCTGCGGTCGAAGGCGCTCGCGGGACGGTCGCGGCGCGCGCTGTGCACGGCGGCGAACCGGGTGTCGGCGCCGGTCGCGAGGACGACGGCGGTACCGCTGCCGGAGGCGATGCTGCTGCCCTGGAACAGCAGGTGCCCCTCGCCGTCCCCGTCCGGCAGGTCGGCCGGCTCCTTCGGCACGGGCGCGGACTCGCCGGTGTGGGCGGCCTGGTGCACGGTGAGGCCGCGCGCCTTCAGCAGGCGTACGTCGGCGGGGACCAGGGCGCCGGGGGCGAGGCGCACCACGTCGCCGGGCACGAGGTCGTCGACGGGTATCTCGCGCACCCGTGGTTCCTCGCCGGGGCCGTCCCTGCGCAGCGCGCTCGCGGTACCGGCGACCAGTTCGCGCAGCCCGGCGCCGGCCCGGTCGGCCCGGTACTCGCCGTGCGTGCGCAGCACGCTGCTGACGATGACCAGGGCGAGGATGACGCAGGCCGTGCCCCAGGAGGCGACGAGCGCGGAGACGAGTCCGAGGCAGAACAGCACGGTGGTGAACGGGTCGCGCAGGCTGCGCCACATCCGCAGCGGCCAGGAGGGCTGCCGGGCGGTGGGCAGCGTGTTGCCGCCGTGCCGGGCCAGGCGCTGTTCGGCCTCGTCCGTGGTCAGTCCGCGCGGACTCGTGTCCAGGGCGCGCAGCGTCTGCAGGGTGGTCGGTCCTTCGGGGGCGGTACGCGGCTGCGGCAGCGATCCGGTCCGCTCGGCCGGTTCGGGAGCAGCCGTGGGCCTGTCATCAGACTCCCGTCGTTGCCCGAAGGGCGGCGTCGCGGCGTCCGGTGCGTGCGATCGCAAGGCGCCGGGAAGTCCTGGTAGCGGAGCTACCTGGGCTTTTCGGTAACGCCGCGAGCGTGCGTGCCAGACGCCGCGACGCAGACGGGAGTCTGACGACAGGCCCACGGGCAGGCCTTCAGGCTCCCGCGCCACGCAGGCGGCGCACCGGCGCCTTGGCCTGCTCGGCGCGCTCGGTGAGCTGGCCGATCATGAGGTGGACCACGCTCACGACCTCGGGGTCGTCGACGTAGTACACCTGCCGGCGGCCCTCGCGCCGGGACCGTACGAGGCCGGCGAGCTTCAGCTTGGTCAGGTGCTGGCTGACGGCGGGCAGCGCGCCGCCCACCCGCTCGGCGAGCCCGCTCACATCGCTCTCGCCCTGCGCCAGGGCCCACACCATGTGCAGCCGCACCGGCGAGGCGAGCAGCGCGAACGCCTCGGCCGCCTCGGCGAGCACATCGGCGGACGGATCCTCGAACCGCCTGGCCCCTGCCACCACAGACCTTCTCCTGTCCCGCGCCGCGCTCCCCGGTGTACGTACGGGGCAAGTCTAGGCGGGCGCCGCCCTCACGTGTTTCGCGGTGCCCCGCCCTCCCACGTCTCCGGGCGCCACAGGCCCGCGCGGCGGAGGGACTGGGGGCAGTGGAGGTAGATCTCGTCGATGTGCAGGAGGAGCGCCAGGGTCGGGGGTTGGCCCTTGACCGCCATGGCCGGGAAGAAGGGGGCGTCGGTGAGGACGCGGGCGCGGCCGTTGATGCGCAGGACGTCCGTGGCGCCGGGTATCAGGAAGAGCAGGCCCGCGTGCGGGTTCTGGAGGATGTTGTGGAAGCTGTCGCCGCGGCGGTTGCCCGGGCGGTCCGGCAGGGCGATCGTGCGGTCGTCGACGACGTGCGCGAAGCCGGGGGCGTCGCCGCGCGGTGACGTGTCGCAGTTGCCGTCCGCGTCCGACGTGGAGACCAGGCAGAACGGGGAGCGGGCCAGCAACCCCCGGTCCTTCTCGGTGAGTTCCCCGTGCACCTTCTCGATCACGATGGGCCACGGCTCGCCGAGGATCTCGCGCAGTTGCTCCGGGGAGCGCAGCTCTTCGTAGGTGTCCGTGGCATGCGGGGCGTGCGACAAGCCGACTCCTGGGTCAGGGTGGTTGATTCCCGAACCCTATACGACGTTAACTAAGGGTCACCTTACAAGTCCCCGCTCACACCCGACTCCCGGCCGCCGTGTCCGACGACAGCCGCTGCGCCACGTACACGGGGATCACCGACAACAGGACCAGCACGACCGCCACCACATTGACCACGGGGGCCTGCTGGGGCCTGGCCATGTTGGAGAAGATCCAGACGGGGAGGGTCTGGACGCCCGCACCCGCCGTGAACGTCGTCACCACGATCTCGTCGAAGGACAGCGCGAACGCGAGGAGGCCGCCCGCCGCCAGCGCCGAGCGCATCAGCGGGAACGTGATGTCACGGAAGGTGCGGAAGGGGCCGGCCCCGAGGTCCATCGCCGCCTCCTCGTACGAGGAGGCGAGGCGGCGCAGCCGGGCCGCCACGTTGTTGAAGACGACCACGACGCAGAACGTGGCGTGACCGACGATCACCGTGAACAGGCCGAGGCCGATGCCGATCGGTTCGAGGACCGTACGGAAGGCCGTGTTGAGGGCGACACCGGTGACGATGCCCGGCAGCGCGATCGGCAGGACCACCGCGAAGGAGATCGCCTCGCGGCCGAAGAACCGGTAGCGGGAGACGGCGAAGGCGACGAGCGTGCCGAGGACGAGCGCGATCGCCGTGGCACCGATGCCCGCCTTCACCGACGTCCACAGCGCGTCCCGCGCGCCCGCGCTGTGCCAGGCGTCGCGCCACCAGTCGAAGGTGAGGCCGGGCGGCGGCCAGCCCGAACTCCGGTCGGGGTTCAGCGAGTTGATGACGACCAGGAGCAGCGGGACGTAGATGACGGCGAAGCCGAGGGCGGCGCCGGCGCGGAGCGCGATGCGTGCCGGGCGGGACAGGTGCATCTCTGGCCCCCTTCAGAGGCTGCTGAGCGCGCCCGTGCGGCGCACCGCCAGCAGGTACAAGACGATCACCACGACCGGTACGGTGCCGAGCGCCGCCGCCAGCGGCAGGTCGAGCGTGATATTCGCGTAGACGAGATTTCCGATCAACTGCGTCTTCCCGCCCACGATTTGGACAGCGATGTAGTCGCCGAGGCTGAGCGAGAACGTGAAGACCGAGCCGGCCGCCACCGACGGCAGGACGAGCGGGAACAGCACCGTGCGGAAGGTGCGCCAGGGGCGGGCGCCGAGGTCGGCGGAGGCGTCGAGCATGCTGTCGGGGACGCGTTCGAGGCCGGCGTGGATCGGCAGGATCATGTACGGGAGCCAGAGGTAGGTCAGGACGAGGACCGTCGCGACGAGCCCGTAGCCGGGTGCGTCGAGACCGAAGGGCTTCAACAGCCAGTCGAGCAGGCCCCCTTGGGCGAGCATGACGCGCCACGCGTATGCCTTGACGAGGTAGCTCGCCCACAGGGGTGTGAGGATCGCGACGACCAGGAGCGGGCGCCACCGCGGCTTGGCGACGCGCGCCGTGTAGAAGGCGATCGGGAAGGCGATGACGATGCACAGCGCCGTCACGCCGAGCGCGACTCCCACGCTGCGCAGGGCGACTTGGCGGTACACGCCGGTCGTGAACAGTGCCTTGAAGTTGTCGAGTGTCCAGGTGCGAACGATGTCCGACGTGAACGGGTCCGTGGTCCACAGCGCGGAGAGGAACAGGACCGCGAGCGAGCCGAGGTAGGCGACGACCAGCCAGGTCAGGGGTGCGGCGAGCAGCAGGGACAGGCGGAGCCGGGGGCTGCGGTGCAGCACCCCGGCGGCGCGCTTCGAGACTCCGGCGGCCCGCTTCGGGCCCCCGCCGGCCCGCTTCGAGGTCAGTGACACGTCACCCCTTGATCTCCGTCCACGCCTGCACCCACTTCGCGTACGGCACGCACTTGGTGTCGGTGCGGCCGTCGAGGCACTGCGGGATGGGTGTGGTCCAGAAGTGGACCTTCTTCCAGTACGCGGCGTCGTCGGCGTGATACGTCGCGCAGTGCTCGGGGTCGCTGGTCTCCTCGCAGGCCCTCGCGTTGGCGGGGGCCTCGCCGAAGTACTCGGCCACCTGGGCGTTCACCTTCGGTGAGACGATCCAGTCGAGCCATTTGTAGGCGCAGTTGGGGTGCTCGGCCTTGGCGGACACCATCCAGGTGTCGGACCAGCCGGTGGCACCCTCCTTCGGCAGGACCGCTTTCACGGGCGTCTTCTCGCCCTGCGCGGTGTTCAGGATGACCTGCCAGCTGGTGCCGACGACGGAGTCGCCGCTCTTGAACGCGGAGACCTCCTTGAGGTAGTCGCTCCAGTACTCGCCGACGTCGGCGTTCTGCTTCTTCAGCAGGCCGACCGCCGCGTCGAACTGCTTCTGGTCGAGGGCGTAGGGGTCCTTGATGCCGAGGTCCGGCTTGGTCTTCATCAGGTAGAGGGCGGCATCCGCGATGTAGATCGGCGAGTCGTACGCGGTGACGCGGCCCTTGTGCCGCCCGGCGTCGTCGAAGACGGCCTTCCAGGAGTCGGGCGCGGGTTTCACCTTGTCCGTGCGGTACATGAGGAGGTTGGCGCCGCGGCCGTGCGGGATGCCGTACGCGACCTTCTTGACCGAGTTCCAGGGCTGCATCTTCAACCCCGGGAAAACATCCCGGTAGTTGGGCACGAGATCGGTGTTGACGGGGGCCGCGTCGCCGGACGCGATCAGGCGCAGCGAGGCGTCGCCGGACGCGGAGACGGCGTCGTACTGGCCCGTCTTCATCAGGTTGACCATCTCGTCGGAGGTGCCGGCGACCTTCGTGGAGACCTGGCAGCCGGTCCGCTTCTCGAAGGGGTGCACCCAGTCGACCTTGGGGTCGTTGGAGCCGTCCTCGGCGTAGCCGGCCCAGGCGATGAGGTTGATCTTTCCCTCGGTCTTGCCGAGGGACTTCGGGGCGGACATCTTCGGCGGGGTGAAGCCCTGCCCGCCGGGCGCGCTCTTGGCACCACCGCCGTCGTCGTCGGAGGAACCGCAGGCGGTGGCGAGCAGGAGGCCGCCGAGCGCGGCGCCGGCCATCAGGGTTCGGGTTGCGCGCACGTGAACACTCCCAGATCGTCGGGGTGAGTCAACTTGGCTGGTGCAGAGGGACGTTGTGCCGATGATGCCAGCGCAGCAGGACGCGGGCGCCGGGCGGCGCGGGCGCGTCCGCCGTGTCGTCAGGGCCGCCCGTACCGCCCGTGCTGTCGGCGGGGCCGGTGTTCTGGCGTACGACGACGAAGCGCACGCCCGCGTCGGTGTCGACGACGACGCGGGTGCTGTCCCCCAGGTACACGGCGTCGGCCACGGTGCCGCGCACCTCGCTGTGGTCATCGCGGGCGTGCTCCGCACCGGGGTCGAGGACGCGGATCTTCTCGGGCCTGACACCGAACGTGCCCGCTCTCCCGACGAGCAGCTCTGCGGCGGCCCCGGTGAGCGTGTTGGAGGTGCCGACGAAGGACGCGACGAAGGCGGAGGCCGGGCTCTCGTACAACTCCCTTGGTGTGCCGACCTGTTCGACGCGTCCTGCGTTCATGACGGCGACGCGGTCGCTGAGGGCGAGGGCCTCGGCCTGGTCGTGGGTGACGAGGACGAAGGTGATGCCGACCTCGCGCTGCAACTCCTTCAGCTCGACCTGCATCTGTTCGCGCAGCTTGAGGTCGAGGGCGCCGAGGGGCTCGTCGAGCAGCAGGACGCGGGGGCGCACCACCAACGCCCTTGCCAGGGCGACGCGTTGGCGCTGTCCGCCGGAGAGCTGTCCCGGCCTGCGCCCGCCGAAGTCCTCGAGGCGTACGGACGCGAGGGCGGCGCGGACCCGCTCGACCTGTTCCCGGCGCGGGACGCCGCGCACCTTCAGGCCGTAGCCGACGTTCTGCTCGACGTTCATGTGGGGGAACAGGGCGTAGTCCTGGAAGACGGTGGTGACGTCGCGTTCGAAGGGCGCGCGCCTGGTCACGTCCTCGCCCGCGAGGTGGATCGTGCCGCCCGAGGGGGTCTCGAAACCGGCGACGAGCCGCAGCACGGTCGTCTTGCCGGATCCGGAAGGGCCGAGCAGCGAGAAGAACTCGCCCTCGGCGACGTCGAGTTCCAGCCCGTCGACGGCGCGCACTTCACCGAACGACTTGCACAGCCCCCGCAGCCCGATCGCTGCGCTCTCCTTGGCGGTAGCCATAGCAGTAGATCATGCACACTTCAACCACGGCCACAAGAGTGCGAGTAACCTGCCGATCATGTTTGTACTGGAATTGACGTACACGGCACCCGCCGATCGCGTCGACGTCCTTCTCCCGGCGCGTGTCGCCTGGCTCGACGAGCAGTACACGGCGGGGGCGGCCCCCGAACCGGAGAGGTTCCGGCGGCCGCTGAGCTGAAGGCCGCGCCCCTCCCCTGTTCCCGGAGGGTGCCGACGGTCACATCCGCACCACGGTTGAATCCGGTGACAGAGGTCACTCGAATTTCGACCGGCTTCAGGCGCACGGATTCCCTCATTCCGCCGTCTATTCATATGAGGCCGTGCAGTGGTCCACCGTCCAGCCGTCACAAGGGAGCAGGCGTTGTCCGTCATCGAGCAAGCCGTCGAGGCCCGTCTCGTCGCCGCCGCGCCGCGCATGGCGCACATTCCGGCGACTCTGCGTTACGACGTCCGCGACCCGTTCGCCGTGCGCATGTCCTTCCCGGCCCCGGCCACCCTCGAAGGCGTCGCCGTGAGCTGGACCTTCGCCCGTGAGCTGCTCGCCAGCGGGGTGAGCAGCCCGGCGGGGGCGGGTGACGTACGGGTGAAGCCGTACGGGTACGACCGCACGGTCCTGGAGTTCCACGCGACGGAGGGCACGGCGATCGTGCACATCCGCACCGGCGAGCTGCGCCACTTCCTGGCGGAGACGACGGAGCTGGTGCCGGTCGGCGAGGAGGCGTCGCACGTGGACGTGGACGCCGACCTGGAGGAGCTGCTGCGGGACGCCTGCTGAGTCAACCCGGCGCCCATTGAATCCGGCGCCGGTTAAATCCTTTGACGGCTCCGGCAGGTCCTTCTACCTTGGTTGACGGTTCTGTTGCCGCCGATAGGAGAAGGACGTTGCTCGACTGAGGTCCTGAGACACCGCGCAAGTGACGCAGTCGCGTCATGTCGTCGTGCGTGTGCGACCTCGGTACCCCGAGCCGTCCTCCCCGCCGGAACAGGCCCTTTTTTGTGGCCCTCGCCCCCGCGGTGTCTCGAACGCGTTGCATCCCACCGTTCACACCGAGCAACCGCGAGGCCACCTCATGTCACATCCCTCCACCCACCCGGGCTCCGCCCCCGCCTCCGTCGCCTGCACCGCCCTCGACTTCGCCTGGCCCGACGGCACCGGCGTCTTCGACGGCCTCCAGGTCTCCTTCGGCCCCGGCCGCACCGGACTCATCGGCCTCAACGGGTCGGGTAAATCAACCCTGTTGAAGCTGATCGCCGGTGACCTGAATCCGGTCGAAGGCACCGTGCGGGTGTCCGGCGAGGTCGGCCACCTGCCGCAGAACGTCACCCTCGACACGGCGCTCCGCGTCGACCAGGCGCTCGGCATCGCCGGCACCCGCGCCGCCCTGCACGCCATCGAGGCCGGCGACGTACGGGAGGAGCACTTCACCGCGGTCGGCGACGACTGGGACGTCGAGGAGCGGGCGGCAGCCATGCTCGGCGAGCTCGGTCTCGGCCACGTCGACCTCGACCGCACGATCGGCGAGGTCTCCGGCGGCGAGTCCGTGCTCCTGCGGCTCGCCGCACTCCTCCTGCGCCGCCCCGACGTCCTGCTGCTCGACGAGCCCACCAACAACCTCGACCTGCGCGCCAGGCAGCGTCTGTACGCCGCCGTGGAGGCCTGGTCCGGAGTGCTGATCGTGGTCAGCCACGACCGTGAACTCCTGGACCGCGTCGACCAGATCGCCGATCTGCGGGACGGCGAGGTCGCCTGGTACGGCGGGAACTTCTCCGCGTACGAGGAGGTGCTCGCCGCCGAGCAGGAGGCGGCGGAGCGGATGGTGCGGGTCGCCGAGTCCGATCTGAAGAAGCAGAAGCACGAACTGACCGAGGCCCACGTCAAGCTGGCCAGGCGCAAGCGGTACGGCCAGAAGATGTACGACATCAAACGCGAACCGAGGGCGGTGATGAAGCTGCGCAAACGGTCGGCCCAGGTCTCCGCGGGCAAGCACCGCATCCTGCACGAGGAGAAGCTCGCCGAGGCGAAGGAGCGGCTCGACGAGGCCGTGGAGGCGGTGCGCGACGACGACGAGATCCGCGTCGACCTGCCGTACACGGCCGTGCCGCCGGGCCGCTCCGTGCTCACCCTGCGCGAGCTCCAACTCGCTTACGGGGCACGGGTGGACGGCGAGTGGGAGCTGCGCGGCCCCGAACGCATCGCACTGGTCGGGCGCAACGGCTCGGGCAAGACGACGCTCCTGCGCACCATCGCGGGCGAGCTCGACCCGGTCGCGGGCGAGACCCTCGCGCACGTGCCCCTGCGGTTCCTGCCGCAGCGGCTCGATGTGCTCGACGAGGAGCTGAGCGTCGCCGAGAACGTGGCTCGGTTCGCGCCGGATGCCACGAACAACCGGGTCCGGGCGCGGCTCGCCCGCTTCCTGTTCAAGGGCGCCAAGGCCGACCAGCCGGCGGCCACCCTGTCGGGCGGCGAGCGCTTCCGTGCGGCGCTCGCCGCGCTGATGCTCGCCGAGCCCGCGCCGCAGCTGCTGATGCTGGACGAGCCGACGAACAACCTGGACATCGCGTCCGTGCACCAGCTGACGTCGGCCCTGGAGTCGTACGAGGGCGCGCTCGTCGTGGCCAGCCACGACCTGCCGTTCCTTGAGTCGATCGGCGTGACCCGGTGGCTGCTGATGGACGGGACGCTGCGGGACGCGACGCTGGAGGAGGTGCGGGCCGCGTAGTCCAGTAGTCCAGTAGTCGAAGTCCAGTAGCCCAGTAGACGGAAAAAGGGCGGGATACACGACAAAAGGTGTCGGGTATCCCGCTTAGCGTCGCTGACATGCAGCGCACCTACATCCGCATCGTCGGCGCCCGCGAGAACAACCTCCGGGACGTCACCCTGCGTATCCCCAAGGAACGGCTCACCGTCTTCACCGGAGTGTCGGGATCGGGCAAGTCGTCCGTCGTCTTCGACACCATCGCCGTGGAGTCGCAGCGACAGCTGAACGAGACGTACCCCTGGTTCGTCCGCAACCGGCTGCCCAAGCACGAGAAGCCGCAAGCGGAGGCGCTGGAGGAGCTCACTCCCGCGATCGTCGTCGACCAGCGGCCGATCGGCGGGCACTCCCGGTCCACGGTCGGCACCATGACCGACGTGTACTCGGTGATCCGCGTGCTGTTCTCGCGGCACGGGACACCGAGCGCGGGCGGCGCGACCGCGTACTCGTTCAACGACCCGAGCGGGATGTGCCCGGCGTGCGACGGGCTCGGGCGCGCCGTGCGCCCCGACTACGAGCGCATCCTCGACCCGTCGAAGTCCCTCGCGGGCGGCGCGGTGCTGTTCCCGCCGTTCGCCGCCGGGACCTGGCAGGGGCAGACGTACACGAACACCACCGACCTCGACACCGCCAAGCCCGTGGGCCAATTCACCGCTGCCGAGCGGGAGTTCCTGATGCGCGGGACCGGCACCAAGGTCAACGTGGACAACACGGGCGGCAGCCGCGACATCTCCTACGAAGGCCTCGCCGACCGCTTCGAGCGGCTGTACCTCAACCGCGACCTGTCGACGCTCAGCCAGCGAACGCGCGACCTGGTGAAGCAGTACCTGACCGAGGGCACCTGCCCGGCGTGCGGCGGGGCGCGCCTGAACGCCGCCGCGCTCACCACCCGCGTCGAGGGCCTGAGCATCGCCGAGTGCGCGCGCATGGAGGTCGGCGAGCTGATCCCGGTACTGCGCCGCATCAAGGGCGCCGTGGCCGGGCCGATCGCCGGGGCCGCCGTCACCGCGCTGGAGCGCATCGAGGCGATCGGCCTCGGCTATCTCAGCCTGGACCGGGAGACGTCGACGCTGTCCGGCGGCGAGGGGCAGCGCCTGAAGACGGTGCGGCACCTGGGCTCCAGCCTGACCGGGATGACGTACATCTTCGACGAGCCGAGCGTGGGCCTGCACCCGCGCGACGTGGGGCGGCTCAACGATCTGCTGCTGCGCCTGCGCGACAAGGGGAACACCGTCCTCGTCGTGGAGCACGATCCCGATGTGATCGCCGTCGCCGATCACGTCGTCGACATGGGTCCGGCGGGCGGCGCCGACGGCGGGCGCGTGGTGTTCGAGGGCACGCCGGGCGCGCTGCGGCGCGCGGACACGCTCACGGGACGGTGCCTGCGCCGCACGGGCGGGGTGAAGGAGCACCCGCGCACGGCGAGCGGCCATGTACGGGTCGAGGGCGCCCGGGTCCACAACCTCAAGGACGTCACCGTGCGGGTGCCGACCGGGGTGCTCACCGCCGTCACCGGGGTCGCCGGGTCCGGAAAGAGCTCCCTGGTGTCCGGAGCGTTGTGCGCCGCGCACCCGGAGGCCGTGGTCGTCGACCAGTCGTCCATCGGGATCTCGGGGCGCTCCACCCCGGCGACGTATCTCGGGATCATGGACACCGTACGGAAGGTGTTCGCGCGCGAGACCGGCACGGAGCCGGGCCTGTTCAGCTTCAACTCGGGCGGCGCCTGCGAGTCCTGCGAGGGACGCGGCGTGATCTTCAGCGATCTGGCGTTCATGGACCCGGTGACCACGGTGTGCGAGGCCTGCGGCGGGCGGCGTTTCAAGGAAGAGGTGCTCGGCCTCACCGTGCGCGGTCGCAGTGTCGCGGACGTGCTCGACATGACGGCAGCGCAGGCCCTCGACTATTTCGCGGACCTGGACGACAAGGGCGTACGCCGCCGGCTGCGCGCCCTGCGCGATGTCGGCCTCACGTATCTCACGCTCGGCCAGCCGCTGAGCACCCTGTCCGGCGGCGAGCGCCAGCGCATCAAGCTGGCCACGCAGCTGCACCGCCACGCCGCGACGTACGTCCTGGACGAGCCGACCACCGGCCTGCACATGGCGGACGTCGACGGGCTCGTGGCGCTGCTCGACCGGCTCGTCGACGCGGGCAACACCGTGGTCGTCGTCGAGCACAACCTCGATGTGGTCCGGCGGGCGGACTGGATCATCGATCTGGGCCCGGAGGGCGGCCGGCACGGCGGCGAGGTGCTCTTCGAGGGCACCCCGGCCCAACTGCTCGGCGCGGAGGGCTCGTTCACGGCGGAGCACCTGCGGCGAGCCGTCGCGGGCGCGGACGGAACGGGTGAGGGGGAGGTGACGGCCGCGTAACAGGGGATTCCGCGACACGTGTCGCCCTGTGCATGATGTGCGCACCGTCACTCTCGCTCTTCGTCATGGAGTACGTCGTGCCCAGCAAGAAGGCCCTCGTCCGCCGCCCCGGACCGCGCATCGCGGACGGGCTCGTCACCCACATCGAGCGGACCCCTGTCGACGCCGCGAAGGCGCAGCAGCAGTGGAAGGGGTACGTGGCCGCGCTGGAGGCGCACGGCTGGGAGACCTTCCTGGTGGAGCCGGTCGACCTGTGCCCGGACGCCGTGTTCGTGGAGGACGCGGTGGTGGTCTTCCGGAACGTGGCACTGATCACCCGGTCGGGGGCCGAGTCGCGGCGCCCGGAGACGCCGGGCGTCGAGGAGGCCGTGGCGCGGCTCGGCTGCTCCGTCAATTGGGTGTGGGAGCCGGGCACCCTGGACGGAGGCGACGTACTGAAGGTCGGTGACACGATCTACGTAGGGCGCGGCGGGCGCACCAACGCGGCGGGGGTGGCGCAATTGCGCGCCGTCTTCGAACCGCTCGGCGCGCGCGTGGTCGCCGTCCCCCTGTCCAAGGTGCTGCACCTGAAGACCGCGGTGACCGCACTGCCCGACGGCACCGTCATCGGCCATCCACCGCTGGTCGAGCACCCCTCGCTGTTCCCGCGCTTCCTGCCGGTGCCCGAGGAGTCGGGGGCGCACGTGGTGCTGCTCGGCGAGGACCGGCTGCTCATGGCGGAGAGCGCGCCGAAGTCGGCGGAGCGGCTCGCGGACCTCGGTTACGAGCCGGTTCTGGTCGACATTTCCGAGTTCGAGAAGCTGGAGGGGTGTGTGACCTGCCTCTCAGTTCGCCTGCGAGACCTCCACGCGTAACCGCCGTCTTTATTGGGCGCTTAACCTACGGCAACGTAACCTACGACACCGTAGGTATCTCCGCTCGTATTACCTCCGTCCCCCAGGAGCCTCCGTGACCGTCATCTCCCCCCGCCTCGGCTCGTCGACCACGTGGACCGACGCCCGCCTGCTCCACGCGCTGGAAGAAGTCGTCGAGCAGGAGCTCAACCGGCACCTCAAGGTCGCCAAGGACTGGATGCCGCACGACTACGTGCCGTGGTCCGACGCCCGCAACTTCCCCGAGTTCTTCGAGGACGGCGAGGCCTGGTCCAAGGAACAGTCCAAGGTCACCGAAGTCGGCCGCACCGCCCTCATCGTCAACCTGCTCACCGAGGACAACCTCCCCAGCTACCACCACGAGATCGCCTCGCTGTTCGGCCGCGACGGCGCGTGGGGCACCTGGGTGCACCGCTGGACGGCGGAGGAGGGGCGGCACGGCATCGTGATGCGCGACTACCTGCTCGCCTCGCGCGCCGTCGACCCCGACAAGCTGGAATCCTTCCGCATGTCGCACATGAGCGAGGGCTTCGAGTCGGACAACCGGCACTCGATGCTGCACTCGGTCGCCTACGTCTCCTTCCAGGAGCTGGCCACCCGCGTCTCGCACCGCAACACGGGCCACCAGTCCGGCGACCCGGTCTGCGACCGCATGCTCGCCCGTATCGCCACGGACGAGAACCTGCACATGGTCTTCTACCGCAACCTGCTCAAGGCCGCCTTCGAGCTCGCCCCCGACCTGACGATGCAGGCCGTGCGCGACGTCGTCGTGAACTTCCGGATGCCGGGGCACGGCATCCCCGGCTTCGAGCGGGCCGCCGCGCAGATGGCGATCGGCGAGGTCTACAACATGCGCATCCACCACGACGACGTGATCCAGCCCGTGCTGCGCTTCCTGAAGGTCATGGAGATCGACGGCCTGGGCCCCGAGGGCCTCAAGGCCCAGGAGGAACTCGGCCTGTTCATGAACGGTCTGGACACCGAGGCCTCGAAGTTCGACGAGAAGCTGGCGGCCCGCAAGGCACGGATGGCGGCGCGGGCGGCCGGCGCCTGACCGCGTCCGTAAGCGTCAGGTGCGCCTGAGCCGATGCCGTTCCTTCTCCGAGAGGCCGCCCCACACCCCGAACCGCTCGTCGTGGGTGAGGGCGTACTCGAGGCAGCTCTGCCGGATCGGGCACAGACCACAGATCGTCTTGGCCTCGCGGACGGAGCTGCCCGGCTCGGGGAAGAAGAACTCGGCACCGGTCTGGGCGCACAGGGCCTGGTCCTGCCAGGTGGGGCCGGCAGGCGTAAGGGTCGTGTTCGCGTACATGCCGGCCACTCTGCCGCCACCCGAAAAACGTTTGATCAACGCTCAATCAACGCGCAATCAAGCCCCACTATTAAGCCCCGCCGGCGATTGAGGCGCGGGGTCCGGGGCAGAGCCCCGCAACCCCACGCCCGACCGCCGACACGCAACGGTCACCGCTGCTCCGGGTCCCCCTTGAGCACGGCGAACGCCGCACCGTACGGATCCGTCAGCTTCGCGATCCGCCCGACGCCGGGGATACTGACCGGCTCCGACCGCACCGTGCCACCCAGCTCCTGCGTGCGGTCCGCCGTCGCGTCCACGTCCGGGACGTGGACGTACGGCTGCCAGTGCGGGCCCGCCGGCGCCTCCGCCGGGTCGGCGTCCAGCGGGACCACGCCACCGAACATCGCGTTCTCGTCCGTGCCCGGCGGGTTGATCGTCGTGTAGCTGCCGCCGGGGAACTCGACGTCGAACGCGCCCCAGTTGAAGACCGAGCCGTAGAACCGCTTCGCGGCGGCCACATCCGGGACGTACAACTCCACCCAGTTCAGCCCGCCGTCGTCCTTGATGTACTCGAGCCCCTTGTTCTTCCCCGGCTGCCAGATGCCGAAGTGGGCGCCCGCGGGGTCGGCGAAGACGGCCATGCGGCCCAGGTCGAAGACGTCCATCGGCCGCAGGGCCGCGGTGCCGCCGGCCTGCTCGACCGCCTTCGCCGTGGCATCCGCGTCCGCGCTCTGGAAGTACACGGTCCAGCCGGGCTCGCCCTGCTCCGCGGTGACCGTCATGGCACCGCCCACCGTCCTGCCTTCCAGCTGGAACATTCCGTACCCGCCGGCCTCCGGTCCTGCCGACTGGAAGGTCCAGCCGAAGAGGCCGCCGTAGAAGGAGATCGCACCGTCCATGTCGGGGGTGCTGAGGTCCATCCAGTTCGGCGCGCCGTCCACGAACTCCGTAGTGATCATGGGTCTTGCCCTCCTCGTCGAGGGTTTCTTTTTCCGGACTGCCGAGTCTTGCACCGGGCACTGACAACGCCCTCGCACCACGCTGACCTGCGCTGGTTCAGACCAAAGGAACCGAACGCTCCGCCTTCAACTGTTGAACCAAAACAAAACGTGGGAGCGCTCCCTGTGCGAAGTCTTGACGCCTCCGGCCTCTCTCGCCACAGTAGGGCTCCCCCACACACCCCCCACATTCAGGGAGTGCGCATCGTGATCTCGCGCAGAATATTTCTCGCCGGCGCCGGAGCGGGTATCGCCACGACGGCCGCAGCACTCACCCTCCCCTCATGGACCGCGGGCGCCGCCCCGGCCACGTGTGAACTGGCCCTGGAGAACAAGTCGTTGAGCGGCACGGTGCACGCGTACGTCACCGGCCACGAGAACGGGACCGGGAACTGGGTGCTGCTGCGCGCCGACGGCAGCGTCTACCACCCCGAGTCACCGAGCGCCCCGCAGACCCCGCTGCCCGTCGACTGCGCCATCCCGCTCGGCGCCGCGGGTTCCGCCCCGAAGGTCGTGACGCTGCCTCAGATGTACGGCGCCCGCGTCTACTTCGTGCGCGACGACAAGCTCGAGTTCTTCCTCAACCCCGGCCCCTCGCTCGTCGAGCCGGCCTTCGCCACGAAGGAGGACGCGAACTACGGCAAGACCTGGGCGTTCGCCGAATTCACCTTCAACTCCGAGCAGTTGTACTCCAACATCAGCTACGTCGACCTGATCACGGCCCTGCCCATCGGGATCAAGCTGGAGGGCGACGCCACGCACACCGTCGCCCCGTTCCCCGACGGCGCCATCGACAAGATCGCCTCGGATCTCGCGGCGCAGGCCGCCAAGGACGGACAGCCCTGGGACAAGCTCGCCATCAAGGGCGAGGACGGCAAGGTGCTGCGCGTGATCTCCCCGCAGAACCTCATGGCCCCGTACTTCGACAAGCCGGACGAGATGCCGTTCCGCGACGTGTGGGGCGCCTACGTCGACAAGGTGTGGGAGAAGTACGCCTCGACCGACCTGAAGATCGACCTGCAGGGCGGGCGCGGCGTGTTCACGGGCCGGGTCAGCGGCGACACCCTCACCTTCAACGGCGGGCACACCTTCTCCAAGCCCGCCTCGAAGGACATCTTCACCTGCAACCACGGGCCCTTCGCCAACAACCCGGACGACTCCGACGACAAGAAGGGCATCCTGTCCCGCCTCGCCGCCGGGTTCAACCGCAGCGTCATGCTCACACACGCCGAGCAGCCCAACGGCCTGACGTCCGCGGACTACTACCAGGACGCCACGACCAACCACTGGTCGCGCATCGTCCACGCCAACTCACCCATCGGCTACGCCTTCCCGTACGACGACGTGCAGGCCGAGGGGCAGCCGGACGTGTCCGGCGCGGCGCACGACGGCAATCCGCGCCGGTTCACGGTGAGCGTGGGTTCGTAGGCAACTACCGTTTGTGGCTAGTTACTTGGTGGCGTCCTCGCGGATCAGGTCGGCCGCCCGTTCCGCGAGGGCGACCGTGGGCGCGTGCGTGTGGCCGCGGGTGATGCGCGGCATGACGGAGGCGTCCACGACGCGCAGGCCCTCGGTGCCGCGCACGCGCAGGCGGGGGTCGGTGACCGAGCCCTCGTCGGAGCCCATCCGGCAGGTGCCGACCGGGTGGTACAGGGTCTCGGCCGTCGCCCGCACCGACCGGGTGAGCGCCTCGTCGTCGACGACTCCGGGGTAGCCGCCCATCGGCTCGGTGTGGTGCGCGGCGAGAGCACTCTGGGCGAGCAGCTCCTCGGCGCGGCGCACACCGGCGACGAGCGTGCGCACATCCTCGTCGTGGGCCAGGTAGTCCGGGTCGATCCGGGGCTGCGTGTCGCGGCCCGTCGGGGTGATCCGGCCCCTGCTCTCGGGCTGGAGCAGGATCACGCCGAGGGTCAGGCCGTGCTCGGTCGGCTCCTCCAGGCCGTGGTTCACGAACGGCACCGGCGCGTAGATCAACTCGATGTCGGGCGCTGCCAGTTCGGGCTTGGTGGCCAGGAAAGCGACGGCTTCGCCGACGTTCGACGTGAGCGGTCCGCGGCCGCCGAGCAGGAACCGGGCGATGTTGGCGGGCGAGTCCGCTCCGGTCAGCGTGATGGGCTTGGCAGCGCGCACGTTCAGCGCGTACATCAGGTGGTCCTGGAGGTGCCGGCCGACGTCGGGCGAGGCGACGAAGGTGTCGATGCCCGCCTCGGCGAGGGTCTCCGGGTCACCGATGCCCGCTTGTTGCAGCAGTTGCGGAGAGTTGATGGCACCCGCGGAGAGGATGACCTCGCGGGTGGCGCGCAGGGTGCCCGCGGGTATCCCGGAGGCGACGACACCGGCGGCGCGGGTGCCGTCGAAGTCGATGCGGGCGACGCGGGCACCGGTGTAGATGTCGAGGTTGGGCCGGCGCGCGGCGGACTTGAGGTAGCCGTCGGCGGCGCTCCAGCGGCGGCCGCGGTACTGGTTGAGCGGGGTCAGAGCGAAGCCGGAGTGGTCGGCCTGGTTCAACTCGTCGAGCTCGCGCAGCCCTTGGGCGCGGCAGGCGTCGAGGAACGCACCCGTGGTCGGGTTCGGGTGGCGCGGCGGCGAGATGTGCAGCGGCCCCGTCGTGCCGTACACCGTGTGCTCGCCGTCCGCGCGCGGGTCGCCCTGCCACCGCTCGGCACGCTGGAAGTAGCGCACGAACTCGTCGTAGGACCACGGCGATCCGGCGGCCTCACCCCAGGCGTCGTAGTCGGCGCGGTGGCCGCGCACCCACATCATGGCGTTGATGGCGGAGGAACCGCCGAGCGTGTGACCGCGCGGCCAGTACAACTCCCGGTCGTCCAGGGCGGTTTGCTTGGTGGTCGAGTAGTTCCAGTCGTACGGCGTCTTGAACAGCTTCGGGAACGCGGCCGGGATCCTGATCTCCGTCTTGCGGTCGCGCGGCCCCGACTCGACGAGGGCGACCTTGACGGAAGGGTCCTCGGAGAGCCGCCCGGCCAGCACGCAGCCGGCGGATCCGGCCCCGACGATGACGTAGTCGTACGTACGGTCCTTGCTCAACGCGGCTCCCTCGATGATCAATGCCATGTACAGGTGGCACCGATGCTCTACTTCCCGGTAGGCGCTGTCCAGAGCCGGTTGTGCGGGATGAGCGAGGATCGCGTCACGGCACGGTCACGTTCCGCAGTGCCACCGGGCGCCGCATCGTCAGCGCGTAACAGCCGCACGCCACCACCATGCCGACCGGCAGCGCGAGGTCCACGTGGCCGAGGGCGGCGGCGATCGGTCCGGTGAAGTAGAGGGTGTTCACGCAGAGGGCGGATGTCACGGCACCGGCCAACAGGGAAAGGGCGCCTGCCCAGTTGACGCCTCCTCGGTACCAGAACGGGCTGCCGCGCGACTCGTCGGTGAGGGCGATCCCGTCGTAGCGGTTGCGGCGCAGCACGATGTCGGTCGCGTAGATCGCCACGCTCGGGCCGAGCAGCACGACGGTCAGTTGCAGGACGTTGTTGACGGTGTCGAGGAAGTTCGAGACGAGGAGCCCGTACAGGGTCAGCGCGACGGCGGCCGTGCCGTCGAACAGGACGCTGACGGAGCGGCGGATGCGCAGCCCGACGGCCTGGAGTGCGAGGCCCGCGCTGTACGCGGTCAGGGCGTTGACGGCGATGGTGCCGAGGACGAGGGCGAACAGGAAGGCCGGTGTGAACCAACCGGGGAGGATCTTCTCCAGGGCTGCCTGCGGGTCGGACATGTCGACGGTCGTGGCGGCGAGCACGCCCAGGAGCGAGACCAGCACACCCGGCACGAAGCCGCCGAGCGCGGTCCAGCCGACGATCGCCCGCTTCGGCGTCGTGCGGGGCAGATAGCGGGAGAAGTCCGCGCTGGTGGTGTACGAGAGCGGGCCCGCGGCGATGAGGCTGACACCGGCGAGCACCGTGGCCCACAGGTCGATCCCGGTGAGGTGGTGCTCGGGTACGTAGCCGAAGTCGGCGTGCTGGACGACCACGACGGCCACGACGGCGAAGACCACCGCGAGCACGAGCGTGATCGGCAGGTACAGCTTCACGATCAGGGCGTGGCCATAGACGCTGATGGTCAGGGTGAGCGCCGCGATGACCACGATGACGGCGACCTTCACCCCCGTGTTCACGGGGATGCCGACCTTCGCGACCAGCGAGAACGCGGCGACGGCGGCGGCCGACAGGTTCAGCGCGAAGTAGCAGACGGAGATCACCCAGCCGACGATCGCGTTGTTCACGCGGTTTCCGATGACGCCGAAGAGGGCGCGGGTGATGACCTCGCTGGGGGCGCCGGCCGCGGGGCCGGAGACGGAGAGCCAGCCGGTGAGGATCCAGAACAGGTTGCCCACGACCAGCACGGCGAGGGCCTGCCACAGGTTCAGGCCCATCAGAACCAGGGCGCCGCCGACCACCAGGCCCAGGTAGTTGATGCCCCCCGCGGCCCAGACCGAGAACAACTCGCTGGCCCTTCCGTGGCGTTCGGAATCGGGGATGTGGTCGATGCCGTGGGCCTCGATGCGGGTGGCTGCCGCTGGGGGTTCGCCGGGTGGTCCGCCCGCGGTGTGCTCTGCCGCTCCGCCGGTGTCCGGGCAGGGGTCGGGAAGTGTGGACGCCATCGGGCCCTCCAGGGTGCTGGTCTCTCGTGCCACCTGCTTGCTTATTGGTCGCACACTCAATAGCGTGACCGGCATGCCGTCAAGCGTTGAGCGCAAGCGAATCCGAAAATCTCCGGCCGCCAGACGTGCGGAAATCGTTGCGAAGGCGGCTTCGATTGCGCTTTCCGAAGGTCTGGAGTGCATTACGCTGCGGCGCATCGGCGAGGATCTGGAGGTGCGTCCGGGCCTCGTGAGCCACTATTTCCCCTCGGTGGAGGAGCTCGTGGCGGAGGCGTTCGGGGACGCGGCCACGGCGGAACTGAATGCGTTGCTCCCCGAGGGGGGCGGTGACACGTCCGCCGTGGATCGGCTTGCCACGTTCCTCGCCCGGACCTCCGGGCCCGCGTGGGACGACATCAGCCGGCTGTGGCTCAACGCCCGTCATTTGCGGCGGTACCGGCCTGCGCTGCGGGTGCGCGTCGACGCGCAGGAGACGGACTGGCTGGGGCGGCTCACGGGGCTCCTCGCGGAGGGCGTGGCGAGCGGGGAGTTCCGGACGGGGGATCCGGAGGTCGTGGCGATGCAGATTCTGGTGGTACTGGATGGGCTCGGGGCCGATCCAGGCCATACGGAGGGCCTGCCGGCCGGGGTGGCGCGGATGGCGTTTCGGGTCGCCGAGCGTGAACTGGGGCTTGTTGAGGGGGCGTTGGATTCGTAGACGCGCGACGGCGTTGCGGGCGCGGGGCTCTGCCCCGGACCCCGCGCCTCAATCGCCGGCGGGGCTTGACAGTGGCCGGACCTGCTTGCCCCCTCCCTTTCAGCACACCAATTCTCGACGCAACTGGAGTTCCACCCCATGCATCACCCCGACCTGATACTCCTCAACGCCCGGTTTCTCGACCCCGTCGATGGTGGGAGCGGGCCGCACACTGCCCTTGCCGCCACCGACGGAGTCATCACCGCGCTCGGTGATGACCGGGAGGTGGGTGCGCTCGCCGGGGCCCGGACCGTCGTCGTCGATCTCAAGGGCGCCGTCGTGACACCCGGACTCGTCGACGGGCACATGCACCCCGTGCACGGCACCGAGCTCACGGCCGGGCTCGACCTGTCCCGTTGCACCGACCTGGAGGACGTGCGCGTGGCGCTCGCCCGCGCCGCGCGGGAACTGGCGCCCGGCGCCTGGCTGCACGCCTGGGGGCTCGACCCGAATGTGTTCGGGGAGCGGCCCGTGGAAGCGGCCGCGCTGTCGCCCGTGCTCGACGGAATCCCTGCACTGCTCCAACTCTTCGACGCGCACTCGACGTTGGCGAGCCCCCGCGCTCTCGAACTCGCCGGGGTCGACGGGCCGCGCACCTTCGACCAGGCCGCCGAGATCGTCTGCGACGCGGCGGGGAGGCCCACCGGGCTGCTCCTCGAGGACGCCGCCTGCGAACTGGTCGAGCGGCCCGCGCCGCAGCCCACCCGCGCCGAGCGCCGCGAACGGCTCGCGCGGACGCTGCGGGAGATGTCGGCGAGCGGGCTCACCGGCGGTCACGCCATGGACGCCAATGGCGACAGTCTTGAGCTGTACGAGGAGCTGGACGAGGCCGGCGAGCTGGCCGTGCGGCTGCGTGTCGCGCCGTGGTGTCAGCCGGGCGCGGACGCCGATGCCGTAGAGCGGCTGGTTCAACTTCAGGCACGGGGCGGCGAGTTGTGGCGCGTGGACGGCGTGAAGCTGTTCATGGACGGCACCATCGACAACGGCACCGCGTGGCTGGAGCACCCCGACTGCCACGGGGAGTCGACGCACGCGTTCTGGCCGGACCCGGACGCGTACACCGAGGTCATCGGCGCACTGCACCGTGCCGGTGTGCCCACCGCGACGCACGCCATCGGTGACGCGGCGGTGCGGCACACGCTCGACTCCGTGGCCAAAGCGCGGGCCGGAGCCCCCGGCGACGTACGGCATCGCGTCGAGCACATCGAGACGGTGCCGGACGACACGGTGCGGCGCTTCGCCGACCTTGGGGTGATCGCGTCGATGCAGCCCACGCACTGCTGCGACTTCACGCGGGCCGATCACAGCGACAACTGGTCGCGGCGGCTCGGCGAGGAGCGGGCGGGGCGGGCCTGGCGCTGCCGGGATCTGTGGGACACGGGGGCGACGGTCGTGCTCGGTTCGGACTGGCCGATCGCGCCGTATCCGCCGCTGAGCGTGCTGGCCGGGGCGCGACACCGTCGCCCGAGCCGGGATCTCGCGCTGCCGCCGCACGGGCCCGAGCAGGCGCTCACCGGTATGGAGGCGCTGCGGGCGATGACCGTGAACGCGGCCTACGCCGCCGGTGAGGAGCGGACCGCGGGGCGGATCGCGGTCGGGTTCCGGGCCGACCTCACGGCGTTCGCCGTGGATCCGGTCGCCGCACCGGCGACCGAACTCCCCGACGTACCAGTGCAGTTGACGGTACTCGGTGGCCGGGTGACACACCGGGCGGCAGCCGTGTAGGCGTGGTCAACTGCCCTCACCCTCCTCGTGCCTGGCGCGGCTCGGCTGGACGCGCTTGGGCTCGCCCGGCATCTTCGGATACTCGGGCGGGTACGGCAGGTCGCCGAGGCCGCGGTCCTTCTCGTCGCGCCCGGCCTGCTCCAGGAGGGCGTCGAGGGAGAACCGCTCCTTGTCCATGTCGGCGTGTACGTCGCCGAGTTCGGCGTACCGCTTCGGCATGGTGACGATGTCGAAGTCGCGGGGCAGCGCGTCGCCCAGCTCGTCCCAGGTGAGCGGGGCGGAGACGGGCGCGTGCGGGCGGGCGCGCACCGAGTACGCGGAGGCGATGGTGCGGTCGCGGGCCGTCTGGTTGTAGTCGACGAAGATGCGCTCGCCGCGCTCCTCCTTCCACCACGCCGTGGTGACGAACTCCGGCATGCGCCGCTCCAGTTCGCGGCCGCAGGCGATCGCCGCGCGGCGCACCTCGGTGAACGTCCAGCGCGGTTCGATGGGGACGAAGACGTGCAGTCCACGTCCGCCGGAGGTCTTGGGCCAGCCGCGCAGGCCGCCGAAGTCGTGCAGCACGGCGCGCAGTTCGCGTGCCGCGTGCACCGCGTCCGCGTAGTCGGTGCCGGGCTGCGGGTCGAGGTCGATGCGCAGCTCGTCGGGGCGGTCCGGGTCGTCGCGGCGCACCGGCCAGGGGTGGAAGGTGAGGGTGCCGTACTGGGCGGCCCAGATCACCGCGGCGATCTCCGTCGGGCACATCTCGTCGGCGGTGCGCCCCGAGGGGAAGGTGATCGTGGCGGTGGGGATCCAGTCGGGCAGGTTCTTCGGCGCGCGCTTCTGGTAAAAGGACTCGCCGGTCACGCCCTCGGGGTAGCGCTCAAGGGTGGTGGGCCGGTCACGCAGGGCGCGCAGAATGCCGTCGCCGACCGCGAGGAAGTAGTTCGCGAGGTCGAGCTTGGTGTACGTCACCTTCCCGCCGTCGGGGAAGAACACCTTGTCGGGGCTGGACAGCCGCACCGTCCGACCGCCCGCTTCCAGCTCCACTGCCGCGCCCTTGCCGCCCATGCGCTCACGCTAGGCCGAAAGGACGTAGCGCGCATACCGGACGATACATGGCAATACCGGGCGACATTGCACCGTAGAGGACAGAATCGGTACATGGATCTTCCCGTGATGCCACCGGTCAAGCCGATGCTCGCCAAGTCCGCCGCCAAGATCCCCGCCGGGATGCACTACGAGGCGAAGTGGGACGGCTTCCGGGCGATCGTATTCAGGGACGGTCCCGAGATCGAGCTCACCAGCCGTACCACCAAGTCGTTGACCAGGTACTTTCCCGAGCTGGTCGCGGCGCTCGCCGAGCGGCTCCCGGAGCGCTGCGTACTCGACGGCGAGATCGTGATCGCGCGCGACGGGCGGCTCGACTTCGACGCGCTCACCGAGCGGATCCACCCTGCGGCCTCCCGCGTGAAGACCCTCGCCGAGCGCACGCCCGCCTCCTTCGTGGCCTTCGACGTCCTCGCGCTCGGCTCCGAGTCCACGGTCGAGCTGCCGCTGTCCGACCGCAGACCGCTCCTGGAACAGGCCCTCGCGGACGCCTCGGCCCCGCTGCACCTGGCGCCGGCCACCACCGACGCGGAGCTCGCCCAGGTCTGGTTCGAGCAGTACGAGGGCGCGGGCCTCGACGGCGTCGTCGCCAAGCCGCTCACGCTGCGCTACCGGCAGGACGAACGCGTCATGCTCAAGATCAAGCACGAGCGGACCGCGGACTGCGTGGTCGCCGGGTACCGCGTCCACAAGAGCGGCCCGGTCGTCGGCTCCCTGCTCCTCGGCCTGTACGACGACGAGGGCATTCTTCAGCACGTCGGGGTGTGCGCCGCCTTCACGATGAAGCGCCGCACGGAGTTGGTGGCCGAGCTGGAACCGCTGCGCATGGAGCTGCCCGCCGAGGGCCACCCGTGGGCGGCCTGGACCGACGAGGCGGCGCACGAGGGCAGGCGGATGCCGGGCGCGACCAGCCGCTGGACCGGCAAGAAGGACCTCTCCTGGATCCCGTTGCGCCCCGAACTGGTGGCCGAGGTGGCGTACGAGCACATGGAGAACGGCGCCCGTTTCCGCCACACGGCCCGCTTCCGCCGCTGGCGCCCGGACCGCACGCCGGAGACCTGTACGTACGCGCAGTTGGAGGAACCGGTGTCGTTCGACCTGGCGGATGTGCTGCGCTGAGCGCGGGGTGAAGGGCGTGCGCCCGTGGGTATTCAAGGTGCGTGGACGAGATGCGCAGGCGTGCGGTCATGGTCGGGGCTCTCGGGGTGTTCGCCTCGGCTTGTACGGCGAACCGGCTGCCCGGGGGCGGGAGTTCGGCGACGGCGCGGGCGCCACTGCTCGCCGTGAAGGTCGACAATGTGGGGGCGGCGCGGCCGCAGACCGGGCTCGACGAGGCCGACCTCGTGTACGTGGAGCAGGTCGAGGCCGGGCTGAGCCGGCTGATGGCGGTATTCGGCTCGCGGCTGCCCGAGGTGGTCGGTCCTGTGCGCAGCGCCCGCGAGACCGATCTTGAGCTACTGCGTCAGTTCGACCGGCCGACGCTCGCGTACTCCGGGGCGCAGAGTGCACTGCGGCCCTCCATCGACGCGGCGCCACTGCGGGCGGCGGCGCCGGGCGAGGCGGGTGGCGCGTACTTCCGGGGCTCGGACAGGCCGGCGCCGCACAACCTGTATCTGCGGCCCGCGAAACTGGGCGATCCCGCGGCGGGGGTGCGGGCGGGGGAGGCGGCCGGGTTCGAGTTCGCCGAGCGCGTGCCCAAGGGTGGGCGGGCCGAGACGGAGCGCACGGTGCGCTTCCCCGCTGCCCGGTTCACCTTCAACTGGTCGGCGCGGGAGAGCCGTTGGCTCGTGAGTATGGACGGGCGCGCCGCGACGACCGCCTCCGGCAAGCGGCTCGGCGCGCCGACGGTCGTCGTCCAGTACGTCGACGTGGAGCCGTCCCGCTTCCACGACCGGTCGGGCAATACGTCGCCGCGGTCGCGCACGGTGGGGGATGGGAGGGCGATCGTCCTCCGGGACGGCCGGTCCCACGACGCGCGCTGGCGCCGTCCGGCGGCCACTTCCGGCACGACGTTCACGTCACCGGACACCGGCACGCCCCTACCGTTCGCACCGGGGCCGGTATGGCTGGTGCTGGCCAACCGCTGACCCGGCCACGGGGCTCCGCCCCGGACCCCGCGCCTCAATCGCCGGCGGGGCTTAAAAGGCCTGCTCAATCGCCGCAGGGGCTTGAAACGCAGATCCCTCCGTCGGCCAATGTGCACAGGCCCGCGCAATCAAGCCCCGCCGGCGATTGAGGCGCGTCTTTTAAGCCCCTGCGGCGATTGAGCAGCGGGGTCCGGGGCGGAGCCCCGAGAGCGCGACGCCGGGTGGGTGCCTAGGCCTCCGCCGCAACCACCTCACCCGGATCCCGAAGGCGCTCCGCCGCACCGCACACCCGTTGGATCACGTCGAAGAACACCCCCCGCTCCTCCGCATCGAGCGGCGCCAGGAAGACCTGGTTCATCCGGGCCGTGCGCACGGCCAGCTTCTTGTGCGTGCGCAGCCCCCCGGGCGTGAGCCGCAGCAGCCAGCGCCGCCCGTCCTGCGGGTCACGCACCTTGTCGACCAGCTCCCGACGGGTCAGCCGGGTGACAACCTCGGCGATAGTGGAACGGTCGAGCCCCACCCGCTCCCCCACGGTGCGCTGATCAAGACCCGGCTCGGCCACCAACGCGTTGAGGACCGCGAACTGCGGCGACGTGATCTCCTCGGAGACCATCGTGTTCCACAGCAGATAGTGCGCCTGCTGGAGCCGCCGGGCGAGGTGCCCGGGATGGGCGGTCAGATCCACCGCGGCCATGGCGGTCCTCCGTCTGCAGTCGTTGCGCCGCTGAAAACGGCCGTGCACTGAGCAAGGATCCGGCACCCCGTATCCGCTTGTCGAGTCCATACACGCATTTCCCTGGGAACTATTGACGGTTCACACACCCAGTGGCAACGTGAGCGGCACCCAGAAAATACTCAGTGCGCTGAGCAGTTCATGAGAACGTCATGAGCACCCACTGAGCACTTCGCGGAGATGAGGCTGGCAGGGATGGACAAGGTTGTCGCCACGGCCGCCGAGGCCGTCGCCGACGTGGGGGACGGTTCGTCCCTCGCGGTCGGCGGGTTCGGCTTGAGCGGCGTACCGAACACGTTGATCAAGGCGCTGTACGAGCAGGGCACAGGGAACCTGTCGGTGGTGTCGAACAACTGCGGCGCCATGGACTCCGGCCTCGCCGTCCTGCTGAGCGCCGGGCGGATCGCGCGCGTCACGGGCTCGTACATCGGCGGGAACAAGGAGTTCGCCCGGCAGTACCTGGCCGGCGAGATCGAGGTCGAGATGATCCCGCAGGGCACCCTCGCGGAGCGGCTGCGCTCGGGCGGCGCCGGCATCCCCGCCTTCTACACCCCGGCCGGCGTCGGCACCCAGGTCGCCGACGGCGGACTGCCCTGGCGCTACGACGGCACCGGCGGCGTCGCCAAGGCCTCGCCTCCCAAGGAGGTCCGCGAGTTCGACGGCGTCGAGTACGTCCTGGAGCGCGGCATCCGCACCGACTTCGCGCTCGTCCGGGCCGCCAAGGGCGACCGGCACGGCAACCTGGTCTTCAACAAGTCCACGCGGAACTTCAACCCCCTTGCCGCGCAGGCCGGAAAGATCACCATCGCCGAGGTGGAGGAGCTGGTGGAGCCGGGCGAGATCGAGCCGGACCAGGTCCACCTGCCGGGCATCTTCGTGCAGCGCGTCATCGCGCTGACGCCGGAGCAGGCCGTCGACAAGGGAATCGAGAAGCGGACGGTGAGCAACTGATGTCCTGGACCCGTGAAGAGATGGCCGCCCGCGCCGCCCGCGAGCTGCGCGACGGCCAGTACGTGAACCTCGGCATCGGCCTGCCGACGCTGATCCCCAACTACCTGGGCGGCGACGTCGAGGTGATCCTGGAGTCCGAGAACGGGATCCTGGGCACCGGCCCGTACCCCACCGACGACGCGGTCGACCCGGACCTGATCAACGCGGGCAAGGAGACGGTCACCGTCCTGCCCGGCGCCTCGTTCTTCGACTCCGCGCTCTCCTTCGGGATGATCCGCGGCGGCCACATCGACGTCGCCGTGCTCGGCGCCATGCAGGTCTCCGCGAACGGCGACCTCGCCAACTGGGCCGTACCCGGCAAGATGATCACCGGCATCGGCGGCGCCATGGACCTGGTGCACGGCGCCCGTACCGTCCTGGTCACCATGACGCACACGGCGAAGGACGGCTCCCCGAAGATCGTCGAGGAGTGCTCGCTGCCGCTCACCGGAAAGGGCTGCGTCGACCGGATCATCACCGACCTCGCCGTGCTCGACGTGACCGAAGACGGCCTGGAACTGGTCGAGTTGGCGCCGGGCGTGACCGCCGAGGAAGTCGTCGAGAAGACCGCCGCGAAGGTGCGCGTCCCAGAGGCAGCCAAGGAGGCAGCCAAGTGAGCAGGAACGTCAAGGACGTCTACATCGTCGATGCCGTACGCAGCCCGATCGGCCGCTACAACGGCGCCCTCGCGGCCGTCCGCCCGGACGACCTCGCCGCGCACGCGATCCGTGAACTGGTCGCCCGCACCCCGCAGTTGGACCCCTCCCGGATCGAGGACGTGTACTTCGGCAACGCCAACGGCGCGGGCGAGGAGAACCGCAACGTGGCCCGCATGGCGGGCCTGCTCGCCGGGCTGCCCACCTCCGTACCGGGTGTGACCGTGAACCGGCTGTGCGCCTCCGGCCTCGAAGCCGTGATCCAGGCGGCCCGCGCCATCGCGGTCGGCGACGCGTCCATCGCCGTCGCCGGTGGCGTCGAGTCGATGACCCGCGCGCCCTACGTGCTGCCGAAGAACGACAAGCCGTTCCCGGCCGCGAGCACCGAACTGTTCTCCACCACGCTGGGCTGGCGCATGGTCAACCCGAAGATGGAGCCGCAGTGGACGGTGTCCCTTGGTGAGTCGGCCGAACTCATCGCCGACAAGCACCACATCACGCGCGAGCAGCAGGACGAGTTCGCCCTCGCCAGCCACCAGAAGGCCGCCGCGGCGCAGAAGAACGGCCTGTTCGACGCCGAACTCGCGCCCGTCACCGTCCCGCAGCGCAAGGGCGACCCGTCCGCCGTCTCCGCCGACGAGTCCGTGCGCGCCACCACCACCCTCGAAGCGATGGCGAAGCTCAGGCCGTCGTTCCGCAAGGAGGGTGGCACGGTCACGGCGGGCAACGCCTCGCCGCTGAACGACGGCGCCGCCGCGCTGCTCCTCGTCGACGAGGAGGGCCTGAAGGCCACCGGGCGCGAGCCGCTCGCCCGGATCTCCGCCACTGGTGTCTCCGCGATCGACCCGCACTACTTCGGGCTCGCGCCAGTCGAGGCGACGAACCGGGCGCTCGCCAAGGCTGGCAAGGGATTTGGCGATCTGTCGACTCTGGAGCTGAACGAGGCGTTCGCCGCGCAGGTGCTCGGCTGCGTCGCCGAGTGGCCCGAGTTCGACGTCGACAACGTACTCAACCCGCAGGGCGGCGCCATCGCGCTCGGCCACCCGCTCGGCGCGTCCGGCGCCCGGCTCGCCGGCACGGTCGCCCACCAGCTCGCCCGCGAGGGCTCCGGCGTCGGCGTCGCCACGCTCTGCATCGGCGTGGGCCAGGGCCTCGCCCTCGTCCTGGAACGTTAGAGACCTCAGGAAGGTCAGGAAGGTCCCCTCCCCCATGGCTCTCACCCAGCACGACATCGACGCGGAGATCGCCGCCAACCGCGAGGCCTATTACAAGGGCCTCGCCGAGGGCGCACCCGTCGAACACCACCCGCGGCGCGACTACGCCCCGTACCGCTCCTCCACCTTCCGGCACCCCAAGCAGCCGCCGATCAACATCGACGTCGCCAAGGACCCGGAGCTGATCGAGCTCACCGCTCCCGCCTTCGGCGAGCGTGACATCACGAAGATCGACAACGATCTGACGATCCAGCACCCGGGCAAGCCGATCGGCGAGCGCATCACCGTCGAGGGCCGCCTGGTCGACCGCGACGGGCGGCCGCTGCGCGGTCAGCTGATCGAGCTGTGGCAGGCGAACTCGGCCGGCCGCTACGCGCACAAGGCGGAGGTGCACGACGCCCCGGTCGACCCCAACTTCACCGGCGTCGGCCGCACGCTCAGCGACGACGACGGCTGGTACAAGTTCACGACCATCCAGCCGGGCCCGTACCCGTGGGCCCAGCACACCAACGCCTGGCGCCCCGCGCACATCCACTTCTCCGTCTTCGGCCCGGCGTTCACCCAGCGCCTCGTGACGCAGATGTACTTCCCGAACGACCCGCTGTTCCCGTACGACCCGATCCTCCAGTCGGTGACCGACGACGCGGCGCGACAGCGCCTGATCGCCACCTACGTGCACGAGAAGTCGGTTCCGGAGTTCTCGATGGGCTACCAGTGGGACATCGTCCTCGACGGCCCGCACGCCACCTGGATGGAAGAGGGACGCTGACCAGCCATGACGAAGATCGACATCAACGACCCCGAGTCCGTCCTTCCCACGCCCTCGCACACCGTCGGCCCCTGGTACGGCTACGCGCTGCCCTTCGAGGGCGGCGGTGACATCGCCCCGGTCGGCCACCCGGACACGGTCGCCGTGCACGGCTACGTGTACGACGGCAACGGCGCCCCCGTCCCCGACGCGTTCGTCGAGATCTGGGGCGCGGACCCGGAGGGCAACGCGTCCACCGTCGACGGATCGATGCGCCGCCAGCCCTTCACCGGCGGGTACCTGGGCCGCAATGGCGTGGAGTTCACCGGCTGGGGCCGCATCGAGACCGACGCGAACGGGCACTGGGCGGTGCGCACGCTGCGCCCGGGAGCGCGAGGCGGGTCGGCGCCGTACCTCGCCGTGATGATCTTCTCCCGTGGCCTGCTCCACCACCTTTACACGCGGATCTACTTCGCCGATTCCTCCGAAGAGGCGCTGGCCGCGGATCCCGTCCTGGCGCAGGTCGGCGACGCGCGCCGCGACACGCTGATCGCGCGGGAGGAGCGGGACGGCACGTACCGTTTCGACATCCGCCTTCAGGGCGAGGGCGAGACGGTCTTCCTGGAGTTCACGTGACGTTGTTCGACCCCGGCAGCGAGGGTGCGCCCACCGAGCGCACCACGTCCGAAGAGGCTTTCCTTCAGGCCCTGTTGGACGCGGAGGCGGGCCTGACACGGGCCCAGTCCTCGCTCGGCCTGGCGCCCGCCGCCGCGGGTGAGGCCGTCACCGCGGCGGCCGTCGCCGAGCGGTTCGACGTGCGGGACCTCGCGGTCCGCGCGCGCGGTGGCGGTAATCCGGTGATCCCGCTGGTCGCGGATCTCACTTCCGCGGTGCCCGCCGAACATTCCCCCTACGTGCACCGGGGCGCGACCAGCCAGGACATCCTGGACTCGGCGCTGATGCTGGTCGCCGCGCGGACGCTGGACGTGGTGCTCGACGAACTCGTGGGTGTGGAGGGCGTGTTGGCGTCTCTCGCGCGAGAGCATCGGGACACCGTGATGCCCGGCCGTACGCTGACGCAGCACGCCGTGCCGACGACGTTCGGCCTCAAGGCGGCGGGCTGGCGCTCGCTGGTGCTGGACGCGCGGGACCGCGTGCGGGGCGTGCGGGCGGCGCTGCCGGTTCAACTGGGCGGTGCGGCGGGTACGTTGGCGGCGTTCGGGGCGTACGGGGCGGAGGACCCGGTCGCTGTGGTGTCGGTGTACGCGCGCGAACTCGGCCTGGCCGAGCCCGAGTTGCCGTGGCATGTACTGCGTACGCCGGTGGCGGACCTGGCGGGGGCGCTGGCCTTCACGGCGGGTGCGCTCGGCAAGATCGCGGCGGATGTGCTGGTGCTGTCCCGTACGGAGATCGGCGAGGTGGCCGAGGGTGCGGGCGGGGGGTCCTCCGTGATGCCGCACAAGGCCAACCCGGTCCGCTCCACGCTCGTCGCCGCGGCGGCCCGGCGTGCTCCCGCGCTCGCCGCGACGCTGTACGCCTCGCTGCCCGCGGAGGACGAGCGCCCTGCGGGGGCGTGGCACGCCGAATGGGCCACGGTGCGGGAGTTGTTGCGGGTGGTGGGCGGGGCGGCGCGGGACGCCTCCGAGCTGGTCTCCGGCCTGGTGGTGCGGGCGGATGTGATGCACGCGCACCTGTCGACGACCGGTGGGGCGATCGTGTCGGAGCGGCTGTCGGTGGAGTTGGCCGGGGTGCTCGGGCGGGGTCCGGCGAAGGAACTCCTGGCGGCTGCGTCGCGGCGGGCCCGGGAGGAGTCCCGGTCCCTGGCCGACGTTCTGGCGACGGAGCCGTCCCTCAAGGATGCCGCTGTGAACGTGTCCGACCTGACGGATCCGTCGCGGTACGTCGGGGTGGCGGGGGCGCTGGTGGATCGGGCGCTCACGCGTCAATGACATGCCCCCACCCCGCCCCTTCCCGAAATCCCTGCGGGCGCTTGGTAGGTGGCGGGGGTGGGGTACGTCGACTCTGCCTCCCTCGACCCGACGACACGCCACCCCGGGGTTGCGCTCGCGCAGTTCCCCGCGCCCCTGAAGGGGCGCGGGGAACTGCGCGCCCAGCCACGGGTGACCCGTAGCCGACGCCAACCACAACCCCGCCAGCCCAAGTCGAACCCCGACCCACCGGGAGCCCACCCATGCGTACGAACCTGAACCACCACACCGAGGGCTCGCCCACCGCTCCCCCGCTCATCCTCGGGCCCTCCCTCGGGACGAGCCTCGCCCTGTGGGACCAGGTCGCGCCCGAACTGTCCACCGCCCACCGCGTCGTACGGTGGGACCTCCCCGGCCACGGCGGATCGGACGCCGGCCTGATCGAGCCCGGCGCCACCGTCGGAGACCTCGCCGACCTCGTCCTCGCGCTCGCCGACGACCTCGGCATCGACCGCTTCGCCTACGCGGGCGTCTCCCTCGGCGGCGCCGTCGGCCTGCACCTCGCCGTGCACCACCCCGAACGCCTCACCAGCCTCACGGTCATCTGTTCCTCCGCCCACTTCGGCGGCGCCAAGAACTGGGAGGAGCGCGCCGCCCTCGTCCGCGAGGAGGGCACGGCGGGCGTCGCCGAGACCGCGCCGTCCCGCTGGTTCACCCCCGGCTTCCGCGTGGAACGCCTCGTACAGGACAACCGGGACGCCGACCCCGCGGGCTACGCCGCCTGCTGCGACGCCCTCGCCGCGTTCGACCTGAGGGACCGGCTCCCCGACATCACCGTGCCCACGCTCCTGATCGCCGGCCGCGAGGACCCCGCCACCCCGCCCGCCCACCTGCGCGAGATCGCCGACGCCGTCCCCAACGCCGAGCTGGCCGAGCTGTCGGGGGCGTCCCACCTCGCCCCCGCCGAACGGCCTGAGGCGGTCGTCGGACTGCTGCGCAGTCACCTCGGGCACGCCGCGAAGCGCGGCATGGATGTGCGCCGCGAGGTGCTCGGGGACGCGCACGTCGACCGGGCGCAGGCAAAGCAGACGCCGTTCACGGCCCGGTTCCAGGACTTCATCTCGCGCTACGCGTGGGGCGAGATCTGGACCGACCCGACGCTCAGCCGCCGCGAGCGCAGCATGATCACGATGACCGCGCTCGTCGCCCACGGCCACCTCGACGAGTTCGGCATGCACGTCCGCGCCGCCCTGCGCAACGGCCTCACCCCGGACGAGATCGGGGCGGTGGTGCAGCAGTGCGCCGTGTACGTGGGCGTACCCGCCGCCAACTCCGCGTTCGGCGTCGCCCAGCGCGTACTCGCCGAGGAGGGCCTGGCCTGACCCCGCCAGGCGTACGTCCAGGGGGGCCACTCCCAACACACCACCGGCCCCCTAGCCTGGACGCATGGCCACACTCCTGATCACCGGTGCCACCTCCGGCCTCGGCCGGTACCTCGCCTTCGAGCTCGTTCGCGGCGGGCACATCGTGCTCGTCCACGGCCGCGACGAGAAACGTACGGACGCCCTCGTCGAGGAACTGCGGGCCACCGGCGGACGCGCCGAGGGCTTCGTCGCGGACCTCGCCGCACTGGAACAGGTCCGCGACCTCGGCGCCCGCGTCGCCGCCGCCCACCCCGGGCTCGACGTCCTCGTCAACAACGCCGGCGTCGGCTCCGGGGCCCCCGGCTCGGGCCGCGAGCTGAGCGCCGACGGGCACGAGCTGCGGTTCGCCGTCGATCTGCTCGCCCCGGTCGCCCTCACCCGCGCCCTGCTGCCCACACTCCGGGACAACTCGCCTTCCCGCGTGGTGAATTGCGGCTCGCTCGGCCAGTCCCCGCTGAACTTCGACGACCTGGAGTTCAACACCGACTACAACGGCACCGAGGCGTACTGCCGCGCCAAGTTCGCCCTCGCCGCCCACACCTTCGCCCTCGCCCGCGAGCTGTCCGGCACGGGCATCCACGTCAACGTCATCCACCCGGCGACGTACATGGACACGGCGATGGTCCGGGAGGCCGGCGTCGGCCCGCTGAACACCGTCGAGGACGGCGCGGCCGGTGTACTGGCCCTGGCCGTCGGCGAGTTGGGCGGCGAGGCCACCGCGGGGTTCTTCGACGGCGAGCAGCCGACGCTCGCGCACGCGGAGACGTACGACCGCGAGGTCCAGGACCGCCTCGACGCCGAACTCGACCGCATCCTCGGGCCGTACGGGCCATAGAGCCCTGGTGCGGGTGCTATGACCGCGGTGTGCTGTGCCAGCGCCACATGGCCGGACGAGGGTGCCCCGGCAGGTCGGCGCGGCCGGTGGCCCAAAGCAGGGTGAGCCAGGGATCCGCGCCGCCCGGAGCCTGCGGGAACAGCCGGGTGAGCGCCCGCGAGCAGAGAGCGGAGGGCGGGGCCCAGGCAAGCCCGAGGCCTTCCGCCGCGTCGTGGGTGTGCACCAGCGTCTCCACCACCCCCATCGCCGCGAAGCCTTCGGGATCCGACACCCCGGAGGCATGGTGGGCGCGGACTTGGGGCGGCGTCGTACGCACCATGGCGGCCAGCAGCGCGCCGCACGCCTCCAGCACCTGCACCAGGCCGACCGGACCCGCGGCACGCTCCGCGCAGAGGAAGTACGCGGGCCCGTCCGGCCGCTTCTGGGTCAGCGCGAACGGCACATGGGTGTCCAGCGGCGGACTCTGCGGCCCCAACTGCACGGAGTAGTACAGCAGATCGTTGGCGAGGTGCTCGACGGTCTCCCAGCAGTCCCACTCCAGCGAACCCGCCTTGCCGTCCCACCCCTGCGGGGGCGCGTCCCGAAGGACGCCCACGGCGAGCCGCACGGCAAGGGCGACGTCGTCCGCCGTGACGGGAGACAGGACGGGCCCGGTTTCGAGTGATCGAGACATGGCAGGACCGTACCGCGAGGGAGAAGAGCGACTCCTCCGAGGAGGGCGACTCCTCCCGGCCGGGGCCGGGGGCCGGATCCGAAACGACAGGCCCCCCTAGCGCAGCCCCCGCCCCGTCTCCAGCACCTCCCGCGCCCGCGCCGTCAGGGCATCCGCCCCGCACGAACGGGCCAGTTGCAGACCGCGGTTGAGTTCGGTCAACGACCGCGCGGCGATGCCGTACTCGACCCGCGCCCGAGCGTGTTCGTACGCGCAGGGGGACGCTTCGAGGTACGTGACCGCCTTCGCGTACAGGGTGAGTTGCTCCCGCCCCGTGGCCAGCGCGGCGGCGCATCGCAACGCCTCACCGATCGCGGTGTCCGTGCCGAACCGCTCGGCCTGGACGCGGGCCTGGACGACGAGTTCGGCGGCGCGCCGCGGGTCGGTGTCGGCAAGGGCTATGGCGAGGTCACCGGCCCATGGCGCGACGATGGTGTTGTGCCCGCCGCGGGCCAGGGCGACCTTGCCGCCGGTCTCCAGTTCGTTGATGCCCTCTTCGGTGCGGCCGACGGCGAGCAGCAGCCGGCCGCGTACCGAGTGAGCGTCGGGCAGCAGGATCATCGACGGGTAGGGCGCGGCGAAGCCGTAGCGGTCGGCGATCAGGAGCGCTTCGTCGGGCTTGCCCCGGGCGAGCAGCGTGTCGATGAGCATGGCGGCCGCGTCCCAGTGCATGGGCAGGCCGTGGCCCACGCGGTCGGCCAGGCGCAACGCCTCGCGCAGGAACGCCTCCGCGTCGTTGAGCCGGCCGCGCCTGCGGTGGACGTATCCGACGAAGGCGTGCGCGAGCGAGAGGTGGCCGCCGCTCCAGCCGGCGGTCTCGTAGGCCCGCATGCTCTCCGTGAACAGGCTCTCGGCGCGGTCGAGCCGGTCGGCGAAGAGGTACGACAGGCCGAGCGCGATCAGGATCTCGAAGCCCCACTCGGCGTCGGTCCAGCCGAGGCCGGGGGCGAGTCGTCCGTTGACCAGGGAGCGGTCGCAGTACTCCGCGACCTCCTCGGCGTTCTCCCCGCGGTTCATCATGTCGAAGGCGCGCAGGATCAGCAGGACGCGCTCGGGGTTGTCACGCCCGGTGACCCGGCCGGCGAGCTCGGCAAGGGTGCGGGAACGGTCCTGCGGTCCGTGCTCACCCGCGTAGATGCACTGCCAGAAGAGGCGGGTGGCCCGCAGGCGCAGCCGCTGGTGCCCCTCCTCCAACTGGCCGGTCTCGGTGTCGAGGGCGGCGAGCGCGTCGTCCAGGCGGTTGGTGTGGACGAGGGCCTGGGCGAGGCGGCAGACCGCGTCGACGCGGTCCTCGCCGAAGAGCCCCGGCGCGGAGTCGAGAGCGGAGCGCAGGTGCGCGACGGTCGTGGACGGCGAGGTGAGCAGCGTGGCGCAGCCCAGCTCGTAGAGCACGTGCGGCCGCATCTCGGGCAGCGGCGGTTCCTGAAGGGCGCGCTCCAGGCAGCGCCGGGCCGCCGAGGGAGCACCGACGGCGAGGTGCTCGCGGGCGGCGGCGCGCAGTTGCTCGACGAGCTCGGGGTCGTCGTCCGGGTGCACCTCGAGGAGGTGCCGGGAGGCCGCGGCGGGGCCGTGCCCGGAGGCGGTGACCGCCCAGGCGGCCTGGCCGTGCATGGCGGTGCGGGTGGCCGCCGGGATCGCGTCGTACACGGCGGACGCGATCAGCGGGTGGACGAACTCCAGGGTGTCGGTGGCGCCGTACCCCGCCCCGGGGGACCCGGTGTCGGTCAGGATGCGGGCGGTGCGCAGGTTCTCGGCGCAGCGTCCGGCCTGCTCGGGGTTCATGCCGGCGAGCAGGGCCGCGAGGCCCGGTTCGATGCGGGTGCCGAGGATGGCGGCGGCCCAGGCGAACCGCGTCGCGTCGGTGCCGAGCCCTTCGAGCCGGGTGACCAGGCCGCGGCCGCGGGCCGAGCGGTTGAGCGCGCGCAGTTCGACGGCGGCCCGCTCGTCGGGCTGCAGCTCACTGTCCTGGACCTTGGCGAGCAACTCGACGGTCTCGTACGGGTTTCCGCCCGTGACGGCCCACACCTCGCGGCAGAACGGGTCGTCGGCGTGGTCGCCGACCGTGGCGCGGGTCAGGCCCGCGGTGGCGTCCGGGGTGAGGGCGCTCAGCCGGGAGACGCCGGGGCGGGCGGCGGCGGCCACCGCGTCCAGGCAGGCGGCGGCGCGCCCGTCCGCGGCCTCGCGCTGCGCCACGACGACGAACACCGGCAGCCCGTCGAGCCGCTCGGCGAACGCGGCGAGCCACTCCAGGGTCTCCAGGTCGGCCCAGTGGGCGTCGTCGATGAGCAGCACCAACGGCCAGTGCAGACGGGCCAGTCGGGACGCCGCGACGACGAGGCCGTCGCGCACGCCCTGCGGGTCGGCCTGCCGTCCGGTGGGCTCGGCGATACCGAGGGCGGGGCCCGCGATGTCGTACCAGTCACCGAAGTACTCGCGGGCCTCCTCCTCGGAGAGCGCCACGAAGGCGGGCTGCAGGAGTTGCCGTACGACGTTGAAGGGGACGGAGGTGACGGTCTCACCGCCGCGGGCCGACCACACGGTGGCCCGGCCCGCCGCCATCTCGCGCACCTGGGAGAGCAGCGCGGTCTTGCCGATGCCTGCCTCTCCCTTGTAGACGACGAGGCCGCCCGCGGCCTCGGATCCGCCGTACAGATCGTCGAGCGCGCGCGCCGCGACGTCGAGTTCGGACTCTCTCTCCCACAGGTGAGGGCCAGAGGGCGCGGCGTCGGCGTGCCGTCCCTGGGTCATCCCGCAGCCTCCCGTTGTCGTCCCCGGGCGTCGTCCCGGCGCCCGCTCACAGCCGATCACATGGGGCGATCGACGTACTGCTCACGACACTAGTCCGCGACCCCCGGCCTTCGTGGGGCGTCTCGGCAGCCGGTGCCTTTTGGCCGGAGATGGGTACCGCGGGCCGCCCGGGCAACGGCTTGGGGCCGGACCCTCTCATCCGCTTTTCAGCCGGGCCTCATACTGTTCCGTCCATGACGTCGCAGACTCCCGCAGGCTGGTACCCCGACCCGGGGCAGATACCCAACGGCCCGCGCACCGAACGCTGGTGGGACGGCGCACGCTGGACCGACCAGACCCGGCCCGCCACCGCCACCTCGCCGCCGGCGCCGCAGGCGCAGTCACAGCCACAGCCACAGCCCCAGGCGCCTTCGCAGCCCCCGGGGCAGTTCGCCCAGCAGCCGGCCGCGCCCGGATCCGGCCCGGCGTACCCGAATCACCCCGGCCCTCCAGGGCAGTTGCCGCCGAAGTCGCGCGGCCGGGGCCGGATCGCGATCGCCGCGGGGATCGCGGTCGTGGTGCTCGCGGGGATCGGCACCGGCGTCTACGCGCTCACGTCGGGCGGTACCGGCGAAGGCAAGAACGACAAGGCCGACTCCCGGTCGCAGAGCCCGAAGGAGGCGGATCCCGAGGGGCCCGGCGCTCCCGACGGCGGCGAGGGCGAGAGCCCGAACCCCGACGGGCCGGGCGCGAGCCCGCGGGCGCCGCTCGACCAGGGGTTCGCCACCGACGTCAGCAACGGGGTCGCGATCCCGGTCATCAAGAACTGGACCGGAACCGACGGCGCGGGTGTCGCCGGTGTCACGGTCGGCCCGTACCCCTGCCCCAACTCCAAGGGCGACGTCTGCGTGAAGGGCGGCGTGTCCACCTCGTCGGCGAAGCGCCTCAAGCTCGACGCGAAGACGGCGAAGGCGGCCGCGAAGGAGGACATCGCCAAGAACGCGAAGTCGTCCTACGGCGGAAAGACCTATCAGGGGATCACGGGTCACAAGCAGGTGTTCGCGAAGGCGGTCACGGTCGCCGGGCAGAAGGGCTACCGGGTCCGCTGGAGCGTCGAGACGAAGTCCGGCGTCGACGCGTGGGTGGAGTCGGCCGCGTTCCCCTCGCCCGCCAACCCCGGCAAGCTCGTCGTGCTGCGCGCCGGCGTCGACGTCCCGCGGAGCGCCGCGGACAAGGCGAAGGGCCCCGACGCCGGGGCGATCGACAAGATCCTCAAGGGCATCAAGAAGGCCACGGTCACCGGTGACGGCGACGCCGGCGAAAACGTCTGAGCACCGCCACGGCCCGCATACGAATACGGCCGGGCGGGCCCCCCTCCGCTCAAGGAGGAACCCGCCCGGCCGGGGGTGCGCGCCGCCCCCGTCCCCACGGTGCGGCGCGGGCAGACCGCCGGTCGGTCATCCCTGCGACCGGCGGCCTCCCGTTCAGGTGGCCCGACCCTCCAGGGTCAGGCCGAGTCCAGGGACCAGCGCGTGCTCGACAAAGCGGACCAGATAGTCCCCGTCGGCGTCGCGCCCTTCCAGGATCGGCCGGCTGCGCATGACTCCGAAGAGCTGCGCGGCCAGGTAGGGCAGCGCGGGATGGTCCGCGGCGATCTCGCCGCGCGCCACCGCGCGCTTCACGATCGCGTCGATCGACGCGAGCTCCGGCTCGATCAGCGCCTCGCGCAGGGCGCCCTTCAGCTCGTCGTCCTGGAGGGCGGCGTGCCCGAGGGCCTGCATGAGTACGGTGTCCGGCTTGGCCTGCGCCGCCGCGTTGCGCGCGGCGGCCACGAGGTCTCCCGCGAGCGTACCCGTGTCGGCCGCGAAGAACTTGCCGCAGCGTCCGGCCCGCAGCGCCGCGGCCACGAGCTGCGGCTTCGTCTTCCACTGCCGGTACAGCGTGGACTTGCTGCAACAGGCCTGTGCGGCGACGCCCTCCATGGTGAGCGCCCCGTACCCCTGCTCCCGCAGCTGATCGAGGACCACGTCGAAGAACTCCTGGGCCCGCTCGGGACTGATCTTCGAGCGGCGCGAGGCGGTGGGTGCGGCCTCGGTGGCCTTCTCTCGCGTCGTCATGGCCCTCACTCCTCGGTCGGCGGCAGTGTCGATGAGATCACACCGTCCTATCGATACGCCAGTGTACCGGTACGCCGCCGTATCGGTACACTGGCGTATCGATGAACGGGAACCTGCGGGAACCGGGGCAGCACGCCGCCCGGCCACCCCTGATACGCGAGCTCTTGCTGGTCGTGGGACTTTTCCTCGTCTACAAGCTCGGGCGGCAGCTGGCCAACGGCCACACCGCCGAGGCCTTCCACAACGCCGACCGCGTGTGGAGCTTCGAGCGTGCCGTGCACCTGCCCGGCGAGGGCGTGGTGCAGGACGCGCTGCTGAGCAGCGACACCCTGGTGCACATCGCGAACACCTATTACGCGTCCGTGCACTTCCCGGCCACGATCGCGCTGCTCGTCTTCCTCTACCTGCGCCGCCCGCGCCACTACCTGTGGACGCGGCGCGTGCTCGCGGCGCTCACCGCGGCGGCGCTCGTGCTGCATCTGACGTTCCCGCTGGCGCCGCCGCGGCTGCTTGCCGCCACGCACCTCGTCGACACGGCGCAGGTCTACGGCCCCTCGGTCTACGCCGCGAAGCCCGCCACGGACACGATGGCCAACCAGTTCGCCGCGATGCCCTCGCTGCACTTCGGCTGGGCCCTGATGGTGGCGATCGGCCTCGTCGCCGCGACCCGCTCGCGGTGGCGCCTGCTGTGGCTGCTGCACCCGCTGTTCACGCTCGTCGTGATCGTGGGCACCGCCAACCACTACTGGCTCGACACGATCGTGGCGACGCTGCTGCTCGGCGCCGCGCTCGCGGTGATCCGGCTGCCGCGCGCGGTCGACGCGACCGGCTTCTGGCGCCACCTGTTCCCGGTGCCGGCACCCTCGACCGCGCCGCACCCGGTCGAGTCCCGGCGCACCCCGACGCCGTGGACACCGGCTCCGGCCGCTTTCCGTACGCCGCCCGACGCGCTGACGGCCGCCGACGTACTCGCGGCGACACCGACGCACATACCGGCCGAGGTGATCGCCACGCCGGGCGCCCCCTCCACCCCCACCGCGGGCCTCGCGACCGGAGCGGCACGATGACCGCCACGCTTGTCGCCGTCGCGCTCTCCCTCGTCTCCGCGGTCGCCTACGCCGCCGCGGCGGTGGCCCAGCAACGGCTCGCCGCCAGATCAGGGGCGGGCGTGCTGCGGCTGCTCGGGACGGGGACCTGGTGGTGGTCGGTCGGGCTGAACGCATCGGCTGCGCTGCTGCACGTCGCCGCGCTCAAGTACGGGCCGCTCACCCTCGTCCAGCCGCTCGGCGCGCTCACCCTCGTGGCGGCGGTGCCGTTGGGGGCGCGGGTCGCGGGGCGGCACGTGACGGCGACCGAGTGGCGGGGCACGGCGCTCACCCTCGCGGGCCTCGCCGCCCTCCTCGTGACGGCGTCGGGCCCCGCCCCCGACGACACCCTCTCGCTGCCCGAGGCGCTCGGCGTGGCCGGGGCGACGGCGGCGCTCATCGGCGTGCTCTCACGGCGCGGCGCGAAGCCGGGCCTGCGGCACGCCACCGCCTCCGGCGTCGCCTCGGGCGTCGCGTCCGCACTCACGCAGACCGTGACGGTGGCGGCCACCGACCGCACGGGCCCCCTGCTCGACATCCGGGTGATCGCGGTCGCCCTCCTGGTCGCGGCCTTCGCCGCGGGCGGCCTCCTGCTCTCCCAGACGGCCTACCAGGGCGGCCTCGGCGCTCCCCTGGCGATGGTGACCCTGTCCAACCCGGTGGCGGCATCGGTCATCGGCCTGGCCCTCCTGGGCGAACACCTCCAGGGCGGAGCGGCGGGGTGGAGCCTCGCGGCGGCGGGCGCGGTCCTGGCAACGGGTGGCGTGGTGCTGCTGACACACACCCATCACGCTCAGATCGACCAGTCCACTCTTCCCGCCCCGGCGACGTCGGCCAATCAAACGGCTCCGATTAATCAAGCCCCGCCGGCGATTGAGGCGCGGGGCCCGGGGCAGAGCCCCGTGACCGCAACCCCGTAGACCCGCAAACCCACGAGGACCCTCAGCGCACGCCCTCCCAAAGGACCCGCTCCGCCGCCCGCGGATCCCCCTCGACCCGGCAGGCCCCCGCGTCGAACACCCTCGTCACCCGCTCCCCCGCCGGGTCATACGCCGCCCACCCCGGATCCCCGGACGCGGCGAACGCGACCCACGCCCCGTGCATCGCGCGGGCCAGATCCGCCGGGGCGCCCCCGCCCACGAGCGCCGCGTAGTCCGGATCGTCGACGTGGTCGAAGACGAAGCCGAGCTCCAGGGCGTGGCACGCGCCGAGCTCACCGCCGAACTGTGGGGACCGCCAGGCGAACTCGTACACGTACGAGCCCGGCACGCTCTCCGCCAGCCGCACCGCCGGAATCCGCCAGAACCAGTCCGTGACGATGGCATCCAGGAGTTCACCGGGGCTCGCGTCCGGCCGGCTCGCCCGGTACCCCTCGAGGTCCGCGCCGAAGGCCTCCGCGCCGCGCTTCACACGCCCCTCGCTGATCGTGCCGAAGCGCCCCGTCGGCACCATGTAGAGCCGGTTCTCCTCCCGGTTGCTGCCGACGAGGATGTCCACGCCGAGGTCGGGTCCCGGCAGCGTGCGCTCGTCGGCGACCGGCTCGAAGACCATCCCGTTCAGCGCCGCGTCGCCCCACACCGCCGGGTCGGGCCGCTGCCGGAACTCGTCCGACAACGCGCCCTGCGCCGCGACCAGTTCCGGCAGCGGCACCGCCGCGAACGCCTCGGCGGTGTGCGGCACCCCGAGTCGCTCCGCCATCCGCTCCCCGATGCGGCGCGCGGTGTCGGGCCGTACGAAGTGGTGACAGGCCCCGCTCTGCAGGATGGCGCGCCGGAACAGGCCGCGGGCGCGCGGCTCGACGAGCAGCCGGCCGATCGCCACCCCGCCCGCCGATTCGCCGAACACGGTCACCCGGTCCGGGTCCCCGCCGAACGCCGCGATGTTGTCGCGCACCCATTCCAGCGCGGCGATCATGTCGAGCAGGCCCCGGTTGTCGGGCGCCCCCGGCAGGTGCAGGAATCCGTCCACGCCGAGGCGGTAGTTGACGCCGACGAAGACGACGCCGTCGCGGGCGAAGGTGTCGCCGCGGTAGCCGGAGGAGTTCGCGGAGCCGTTGGAGAAGGACCCGCCGTGCAGCCACACCATGACGGGGAGGCCGGCGCCGGGGCCGGGCTCCGGCGTCCAGACGTTCAGGTTGAGGCAGTCCTGGCCGTCCTGGGACGTCTCCGGGATCAGCGCGTCGAACGGCGGGGCGTACGGGGCCTTGGGCGCGGTCGGCCCGTACTCCGTGGCGTCGCGCTTCCCGGTCCACGGCTCGGCGGGCGCGGGCGCGGCGAAGCGGTGCGGGCCGAACGGGGCGGCGGCGTAGGGCACTCCGAGGAAGGAGGCGATCCCGTCCTCGGTGCGGCCCCGGAGGGTTCCCTGCCTGGTGACTGCGATGGCGTCGGTCATGCTCCTCTCGTACCCCTCGCCCACCGCCACGTAAAGATCTTCGCGGAGTCGTGTCAGCCACACTCCGCGCCGAGGGGGTACTCGCCGTCCCCGCCCGCCTCGGATATCGGCCCGAGGGGCTCGCCCGCGAGCCACTGGGCGACGGCGCGGCCGATGGGCTGCCCCGTCTCGATCTCGATGAAGCCGAACTGGCCGGACTGGTTGCACTCCAGGAACCACCAGATGCCGTCGGCGTCCTCGGCGAAGTCGAATGCCCCGTAAGCCAGTTGGGCGCGGGTCAGATAGGTCCGCACCGCGTCCGCGACGCGCCGGGGCACGGGTATCGGGCGCCAGGGGCCCGCGGCGGCGTCGAACCGCACGTCGTCGACGGTCGCCCCGTCACTGTGCCGCGCGTCCTCGACGTCCGGCGAGCTCGCCGCGCGCGCCGCGAACAGCCGGTCGCCCACACAGGTCAGACGGATGTCCGCGGCCCTGCGCACCCGGCGCTGCAGCAACGTCGGCCCGTGCGCGACGTCCCGGTAGTCCTCACCCGGGCGCACGCGCGTGGTCGGCACGGCGAGCCCGGCGTCGTCGGGGTGCTTGCCGGAGACCGGCTTCACGATCAGGTCGGGGTAGCGCTCGGCGAACTCACGGGCGGCACGCGGGAATGTGGTGATCAACGTCGCGGGCACCGGGAGCCCGCAGGCGCGTGCCAGCCATAACTGCCACGGCTTGTGGCGGGCCTGGCGGGCGGAGTCGGGGTGGTTCATCCAGCGAGCCTCGGTGCACCGCAGCATTCCGTACAGGGCCTGTGAGGCCTCCTCGGTGAGCCAGGACGACGCGGCTTCCGCGTGGGCGGCGGGCACGCCGGGGCGGCGCACCCAGATGGAGCGCAGGCCGCTCATGCTGACGACCCGGCCACCGACCGAGAGATGCCCGTGGAACGCGCCGTGCGCGAACTCGCCCGACACGCCGACACCGCCGGGCAGTTCAGCGGGGTCGAGCCGCATGACAGGTATTGCATAGGCATTTAATTCGACGACGGCCATGTCGGCCGTCACATCCTGTTCACTCGTCAGGATCAGCACGGTCATTCCGCTCGGCCGTTCAGTCGTCGAAATGGGTTTTCGAACCCGCGGTGGAGGTGGTGGACGCGAACTCCCGCAACACTGCGTAGTCGCGTGCCGCCACTGCGCCGTCGGCCAGCACATTCAACTGCAGTGTCGCGTCGTACACATACGGCGCCCTGACCTCTGCCTCTCGCGCAGGGCGGGCATAGTTCAGTGCGAACGGTCGCATGGGCCCTCCTAGTTGGGGATTCGCCAAGTCAAGCGCATGGTGACTCTCCGGCGTCACATCTCCAGCGAATTCCTCCGTCCCGTTTCGAGTAAGACGCGTCACATCGCTGAGGAGTTCATTCCGCCACTCAGCGTGATGACGCAACGTCAGCCAGGTAATGACAGGGCATTGCAGGGGGCTTTGTGGTCACTGCACCTATACGTTGCCTTTACAACCCTTTACATCTCTGCCCGCGGGCATACGGCGACAATCCGCCACCCTCCCCGAACGCCCCCTGCACGCACCGATCATGGGGCAGGGTGGCCCTCATGACCCGGTACAAGAAGCGGCACAAGAGACGCTCCGCGCTGACCCTCGCCACCGCCCTGGGCGCCCTGACGCTCGGCGCGACCACCGCGTCCGCCGCGCCCACCTGGACCGAGACCGGCACCTCGCACGTGAACTCGCTGACGGGCAGCCAGGGCCTGGCGTCCCGCGCGGACGGCACGCTCGTGTACCGGGGCCTCGGTTCGGTCCCGCTGCCCCTGCGCGTCGCGGGCTGGACGCATGTCGGCGACCCGGACGTGGCGCGCGGCTACACCTTCGACGCGTACCAGGGCAGCGACAGCGCGACGAAGAAGATGTTCGCGGTGACCACGGCGGCCGGGAAGCGCACCATCTACGAACACGCCCTCGACCCGGGCGAATTGCTCAACAACTCGTTCGCGTCCGTGTCGCCCGACGGGCAGTGGCTGGTCTCCGGCGAATGGGGCACGCGGGACAGCCTCCAGGTCTTCCCCACGCCGGTCCTCAACGCCGCCGCGCCCCAGCCCGGCGCCAACCTCCCCCAGGCCGGCCGGATATCCCTCGACAAGCCGGTCACGAACATCCAGGGCTGCGACTTCACCGACGCCACCCACCTCCTGTGCTCGTCCGACGCCGCCGCCAAGGAGGTCCTCGACATCACGCTCGACCGCCCCCTGGACGGCAATCCGGTCACCGGTCACGTGGCCACCGCGTTCGCGATCCCCCAGCGCAGCGTCTGCAAGGGCGCCTTCGAGTCCGAGGGCATCGACTACGACGCGGCGCGGGGAACCCTGCGCGTCCAGATGGTGCCGCCGGCTCCGTGCCTGGTGACGACGGCCGTGATCGCGTACAAGCGGGGGTAGGACGCGCCGCGGCGACCCGGAGCGCATCGACCGGAAGAAACCCCTTGCCGCAGGGAACATTCGGTCGGATGTCAGACGCCGACCATCCCCGCGACCAGATTGATGGCGGTGGCCAGAAGGCTCGTGCCGAAGAGATACGAGAGCAGTGAGTGCCGCAGCACGACCGACCGGATCACCGAACTGGAGACATTGGTGTCGGAAACCTGGTAGGTCATGCCGAGGTTGTAACTGAAGTAGAAGAAGTCCCGGTACGCCGGAGGGTCCTCGGAGTTGAAGTCGATACCGCCCGCGGTCCCCTGGTGGTACAGGTAGGCGTAGCGCGCCGCATACATCAGGTGCAGCGCCGCCCACGCCAGGAACACACCACCCAGGCCCACCGCCGCCCCCGCGTTCCGGGCCCCGGAGCCACCGCCGAGGAGTAGCAGTACGACGATGGCCACCAGTGCGAACACCGCGGTGCCGACCACCACGAACTCCTCGGTGACGGGCGAGAAGTCCTCGCGCCGTGCCTCGCGGCGGGTGGCATCCGCGTCCATCGGCCACATCACAGCCCAGCCCGACACCACGAAGACCAGCTCGGTCACGGCGATGCCCGTGAGGACGCCCAGGGGCGCGCCGGCCGCGATGCCGACGGCCAGTGCGGCCAGCAGCCCCACCCCCACGGAGACGGTCAGACGGGGAACCGCGGACGACGGCAACCAGGCGCTCATGGCTCGTCACACTAGGCGGCCCGGCGTCACCTCGCTCCCGCTCGCCGCCCCGACACGGCCGGCACCCGACTTGACGCACGCGACGTGCCGGGGCAACTTCTGAGGCCCTGGCCCGACCGTCCCGCACTCACAGGGGGAGCACCGCCCATGGCCGACCACGTCACGGACAGACCCGGCCGGGTGCCGAACCCCCTCCTCACCGAGTTGGTCGCCTGGGCGGAGCAGCACCTGCCCGCACTGATCGACGACGTGTGTGCGGCCACCCGCGAGCGCATCGACCTCTACCGCGACGAAAGCATCGTCCCGGCCGACGAGGTGCGCGCCTCCATCGCGGCCAACCTCCGGTTCATCCTCACCGGCCTCGCCGAGCCCGACGTCGTGCCCGACCTGTCGGCGCCCTCCGACACGGGCCGGCGCCGCGCGCACCAGCAGGCGCCGCTGCCGGAGGTACTGCGCTGTTACCGCATCGCGTGCGCCATGCTCTGGGACCTGTTCGTCGAGCACGCCCGGCGCGTCGCCCGCCCGGACTTCCTGGACGCACTGCTCTCCACGTCGAGCACCCTGTGGCGGCTCTCCGACGAACACGCGCTGGCCCTCACGGAGGCCTACCGCTCGGCGACCGCGGAGCTGCTGGTCGCCCAGCAGCGGCGTCGATCGGCCCTCATGGAAGCGCTGTTCACCGGTCAGCTGGTGCCCGAGTCCGGTTCCTGGGAGGTCGGCAGGCTGCTGGGGCTGCCCCTGGACACGAAGCTGATGGTGGCGGCCGCGGAGACGGCCGGCCTCGCCGAGGAGAGCCTGGTCGGCGTGGAGCGCGTGCTGAGCAGGCTCGGCATCGTGTCGGCCTGGCATCTCACGCCCGTCCTCCAGGCCGGTGTGATCGCGCTGCGCGACGGGCAGCGCGAGGAAGCCCTGAGCGTGCTGCGCGCGGCCGCCACCTCCCGTACCGGTGTGAGTACCGCGTACGAGTCGTTGGCCGACACACCGCGCATGCTCCATCTCGCCCGGACGGCGCTCGCCGACCTCCCCGTCGGCAAGCCCGCCGTGCGGGAGTTCAGCACCAGCCCGCTGGCCGCCCTGATCGCCTACGACCCGGACGAGGGACGGCGCCTGGCCAAGGAGGTGCTCGGGCCGGTGCTCGCCCTGCCGGCGGAGGACCGGATCGCGCTGCTGCGGACGCTGCAGGCCTACGTCGATCATGCCGGGTCGGCCGAGAACGCGGGCCGGGTGCTGCACTGCCACCCCAACACCGTCCGGTACCGGCTGAACCGGGTCCGCGAACTGACCGGCCGCTCGCTCAACGACCCGCGTTCGCTGGCCGAGTTGGTGACCGCGACGGACGCCGTCCGGCTGGGCGCCGACGGCTGACAGCGGGGGCCGTCACTCCAGGCGCCGCAGGAGCCGGTGAGCGCGCTGTTCGGCGGCGGCGAGCTCAGTGGGGTCGAGCTCGGCGGGCCACAGTTCACCGGCCGCCGCGTCATCGGCCTCGCGCAGCTCGACGACGGCCCCGACCAGCCGCGAACGCAGCTCCGGCAGCGCGGCGGCGCCCGGGTTCTTGAGGGCCCGCTCTGCGAGTTCGCTCGCGGCGCCGCACGCGGTCAGCGCACGCCGCACCCGCTCCGCCGCCCGCCCGTGGATGAGGACGAGGGCGCACAGCAGGGCCACGACGATGCCGACGACGCTGCCCAACGCGCGGTCCTGGACGAGGTCTTCCGCCGGCACGGGGGTCGCGAGGTCGCTCATCAGCAGGGCCAGCGGGGTCAGGAACACCACCCCGATGCCGTAGTTGTGGGCCACCCCGTACTCCAGCAGGAACTCCAGGAGCACGATCACGAGGACGAGCGTCAGGGGCCCGGGGTGCAGCGCGAGCACGGCGAGGGCGAGGGCCAGTCCGGCCGCGGTGCCCAAGGTGCGCTGGACGGCGCGCTGCGCGGCGGTGCGCACGTTGATGGAGTGCAGCACGGCGGCCGCGGAGATCGCCGCCCAGTAGCCGTGGCCGAGGCCGAGCAGCAGGGCGACGCCGCCTGCGAGGCCGGTGCCCAGCGTCATGCGCAGGGCGGGCACGAACAGGACGGCGCGGCGGGCGGCACGACCTGCCGCGTCGGCGCGGCGTCCGACGGTCAGGGCGGAGGCCCGTCGTTCCAGGTCCAGGTCCGGCGCAGCTTGTGACGTTGCCCGCGCGGCGGGGTGCGGGCCAGGTACGCCGCACTCGACGACACCGGTCACCGTCGCGACCCCGGCCTCGCTCCCACTCCCGGTCCTGCTCCCGGCCTCGGTCCTGCTCCCGCTCCCGCTCCCGCTCCCGGTCTCGGCCAGCGCCGCAAGTTCGGGCAGCAGCTCCGGCTCCCCGCGACGGCGGCCCAGGAGGATGACCGCCTGGCCCCGCAGGTGCGCGGCCAGGCCCGTCGGCAGATCCGGTGGCCGGCTCGCGGAGCGGATCAGCACGGTCCAGGAGATGGCGGCCAGGCGTACGCACGGCCCGCCCCTCCGTCCGCATTCGGCCACGGTCGCGGGCGGCAGCCCGAGGGCCCGGTGTGCCTCAAGGACGGCGGCGGTCGCCTGGTGGCGCGCGAGCCGGCCCGCCCCGCCGTTGCCGGTGGCGGCGTCGAGCAACCCCGCGAGCTCACGCAATGCGACGGCCATGGCCAGCCGCTGCGGCCGCTCCGGGTGCGCGAGCCTGCCGACCATCGCCAGTCCCCAGGCCACGACCGCACCGATTGCCGCCGACGTGACGCGCGCCCAGACGTCGGACGGTGCCGGGACGCCGTAGGCGGACACCGCGAACGAGAACAGCAGCAGGACCGCACCGAGCCCCCGCAGCCGTGCCGCGTCGCAGCCGAACTTCGCGACGCCCGCGACGACCGCCATGGCGGCGACGACCACGACCGCGCCCGCTCCCCCGTCCTGCGGGCGGGCCCGGACGCCGAGCGCCGACCCGGCACCCACGCAGACCGTCATGGCGAGTCCGACGAGGGCGACCACTGCGGCCCGGCGGGCATACGGAAAGTTGCGGCCGAACGTCGTGGTGAACGCACCCAGCATGGCGTAGACGGCCGCTTCGGCCTGCCCGGCGAGCGCCATCGGAACGGCGACGAGGGCCATCGCCAGGGCGGCGCGCAACCCGAAGGAAAGGGTTCCGTCGACGCTGTGCAGCGCCAGCGCGCCACGCGGGGAGAGTGCCCGCCGCACCCGATCGGCCACACGCGGCAGGTGTCTCACTCAACTGTCCAAACGGGCCCGGGAACCTTTTCCTCACCGTCCGGGAAAACGCCGAGCAAGTCAAACAAAGAGCCCATTCGAATTGCCCCGCCACACCGGAATCATCAACCAGTTGTGCGGCCCGACAACAGAGTTTGTGACCGCCTCCAGAATCATCGGCACGCCCCCGGCCGTTGCGCCCGTTCTGCAAAGATCAGCTTGCGGGGGGCCAAGGGCGGGGGTTGGCTTGGACAAACCCATCGCGCACCTGGAGTCACCATGTCGATGTCGCCGTTCGGGTTCGGTCCCTCGGACCCTTTCAGTGAAATGTTCAACCGGTTCTTCGGTACGTCCCCCGCGAGTTCTCCGCCTGCGGTGCAGCGCGTGCCCATTGGGCGGCTGCTCACCGAGTCGTCCCAGGAACTGCTCAACCTGGCAGCGCAGAAGGCGCACGAGGACGGCACCTCCGATCTGGACACCGAACATCTGCTGTGGGCGACGACCAAGGTGCAGCCGTCGCGCCGGGCGCTGGAACAGGCCGGTGTCGATCCCGACCGGCTCGCGGAGGAGATCGCCAAGGTCCTGCCGCAGGAGGCCGGCCAGCCGTCCGCGGAGCCGGGCCTCACCCCGGCGGCCAAGCGCTCGCTGGCCGCCGCCCACGCCCAGTCGCAGGCGTCGGGCGTCTCCTACATCGGCCCCGAGCACATCCTCGGCGCCCTCCTCTCCGACCCGGCGACGGGGGCCGCGCGCCTGCTGAGCGCGGCCGGCCTCGACCTGAACCGGCTGACGAACGCCACGGAGCAGGCGGCCGGGGCCGAGGGCGGCGGCAGCGGGACCTCCGGGCCGTCCACCACTCTCGACGAGTTCGGGCGCGACCTCACCGAAGAGGCCAGGGCCGGAAAGCTGGACCCGGTGGTCGGCCGCGCCGAGGAGATCGAGCAGACCGTCGAGATCCTCTCCCGCCGCTCCAAGAACAACCCGGTGCTGATCGGTGAGCCCGGCGTCGGCAAGACCGCCATCGTCGAGGGCCTCGCGCAGCGCATCGTCGCGGGCGAGGTGCCCGACACCCTCAAGGACAAGCGGGTCGTCTCCCTCGACCTGTCCGCCATGGTGGCGGGGGCGCAGTACCGCGGCCAGTTCGAGGAACGTCTGAAGAAGGTCATCGAGGACGTCCAGAACGCGGGCGGCAACATCATCCTGTTCATCGACGAGTTGCACACCGTCGTCGGCGCGGGCGCCACCGGCGAGGGCTCCATGGACGCGGGCAACATGCTCAAACCGGCCCTTGCCCGGGGGGAGTTGCACGTCGTCGGGGCCACCACCATCGACGAGTACCGCAAGCACATCGAGAAGGACGCCGCGCTTGAGCGCCGCTTCCAGCCCGTACTCATCCCGGAGCCGACGGTCGAGGAGACCGTGCAGATCCTGGAGGGGCTGCGCGACGCGTACGAGGCGCACCATCAAGTCCGCTTCGCCGACGGCGCGTTGGCCGCCGCGGCCGAGCTGTCCGACCGCTACATCAGCGACCGGTTCCTGCCCGACAAGGCCATCGACCTCATGGACCAGGCGGGCGCCCGGGTGCGGCTGCGTTCCGCGAGCCGTTCCACCGAGGTCGTCGAGCGCGAGGACCGGATCGCCAAGCTGACCCGTGAGAAGGACCAGGCCGTCGCCTCCGAGGACTTCGAGAAGGCCTCCGAGCTGAAGAAGCAGATCGCCGAGGCCGAGGGCGAGGTCGCCGGGATCGAGGAGCGCCGCGAGGGCGTGGTCTCCGTGACGGCCGACGACATCGCCGACATCGTCTCGCGCCGCACCGGCATCCCGGTCGCCCAGCTGACGGCGGGCGAGAAGGAGCGGCTGCTGAAGCTGGAGGAGGAGATGCACGCCCGCATCGTCGGGCAGGACGAGGCCGTCACCGCCGTCTCGCAGGCCGTGCGCCGCAACCGCGCGGGCATGGGCGACCCGAACCGGCCCGTGGGTTCCTTCCTCTTCCTCGGCCCGACCGGCGTCGGCAAGACCGAACTCGCCAAGACACTGGCGGAGTTGCTGTTCGGCGACGAGAGCCGCATGGTCCGCTTCGACATGAGCGAGTTCCAGGAGAAGCACACCGTCGCGCGTCTGGTCGGTGCCCCTCCCGGCTACGTCGGCTACGACGAAGCGGGCCAGCTCACCGAGAAGGTGCGCCGCCAGCCCTACAGCGTGGTCCTGTTCGACGAGGTCGAGAAGGCGCACCCGGACATCTTCAACACGCTGCTGCAGATCCTCGACGACGGCCGGCTCACCGACTCCCAGGGCCGCACCGTGGACTTCCGGCACTGCGTGGTCATCATGACGTCGAACATCGGCGCCCACCGCATCCTCGCCCACCAGGGCGACGCCGCCGAACTCAAGGACGAGCTGCTGGAGGAGTTGCGGGGCCGGTTCCTGCCGGAGTTCCTCAACCGCATCGACGACATCATCGTCTTCCACAGCCTCACCGAGAACGACCTCGGCGAGATCGTCGACCACCTGCTGGACCAGAGCGAGCGCCGGGTGCACGCGCAGGGGCTCAACCTGGAGGTCACCGAGGCGGCCAAGAAACTGCTGATCGCGCACGGCCACCAGCCGGAGTTCGGCGCGCGCCCGCTGCGCCGCACCATCCAGACCGAGCTCGACAACCGCATCGCGTCCCTGCTGCTGGGCGGCGAGGCCGAACCGGGCGACACGATCGTCGCCGACGTGCAGAACGACACCCTGCACTGCACGATCCGTACGAGCACGAACTCCGCCGACAAGGAATGAGCCCAGTGAACGCCTCCCAGGACGGTCAGGACACACCGGAGTCGCGGGTCGGCCCGGAGCCCGAGGGCCGGCCGGACTTCAGCCAGTACCACCACCCGGCGGCGGGCTGGGGTGCCGCCAAGAGCGTCACCCGGTTCATGGTGCGCGAGCGCGAACTGCTCGACGGCCCCCGGGCGATCCTCAAGATGAATCACGAGAAGGGCGGCTTCGACTGTCCCGGCTGCGCCTGGCCCGACGACCTCAAGGGCCTGCATCTGGACATCTGCGAGAACGGGATCAAGCACGTCACCTGGGAGATGACGCGCAAGCGGGTCGGCAGGGAGTTCTTCGCCCGGCACTCGGTGAGCGAGCTGTCGCAGTGGAGCGACTTCGCGCTCGAGGACCAGGGCCGGCTGACCGAGCCCATGAGTTACGACCCGGAGAGCGACCACTACGTCCCCATCAGCTGGAAGGAGGCCTTCGAGCTGGTGGGCCGCACCCTGCGGGAGCTGGACAGTCCGAACCAGGCCTCGTTCTACACCTCCGGGCGGCTCGGCAACGAGGCCACGTTCCTCTACCAGCTGTGGGCGCGCGAGTTCGGCACGAACAACCTGCCCGACTGCTCCAACATGTGTCACGAGGCGAGCGGTCGCGCCCTGCAGGCGTCCCTCGGCACCGGCAAGGGCACCTGCGACCTGGCGGACTGGGAGAGCACGGACGCCCTGTTCATCATGGGCGTCAACGCCGCCTCCAACGCGCCGCGGATGCTCACCGCGCTCGCCGAGGCCTACGACCGCGGCGCACAGGTCGTACACATCAACCCGCTCGTCGAGGCGGCGGCGACCCGCACGATCATCCCGCACGACTTCAAGGACATGGCGCTCAACAAGGCGACGCGCACCAGCACCCTGAACCTCCAGGTGCGCATCGGCGGCGACATGGCGTTCCTACGCGGCATCGCCAAGGCGGTCCTGGAACAGTCGACGTCCGATCCCAAGGCTCTCGACCGGGAGTTCATCGACCGCCACACCGAGGGCTTCGACGCGTACCGGGAGCTGTGCGAGGCGACGCCCTGGGACGAGATCGAGCGTCAGTCGGCACTGAGCCGCGACGACATCCTCAAGGCCGCCCGCGTCTACCGCGACGCGGACCGCAGCATCATCAGCTGGTGCCTGGGCGTGACCCAGCACGAGCACGGCGTCGACACGGTCCGCGAGATCGTCAACGTCCTTCTGCTGCGCGGCAATCTGGGCCGCGAGGGCGCGGGCCCGTCCCCCGTGCGCGGCCACAGCAACGTGCAGGGCAACCGGACCTGCGGCATCGACCACCGGCCCAGCGACACGTTCCTCGACCGGCTCGCGGAGGCCTGCGAGATCGACCCGCCGCGCGCGCACGGACTCGACACGGTCGGCACCATCGAGGCGATGCGGCGCGGCGACGTAAGGGTGTTCGTCGGCATGGGAGGCAACTTCGCGCTCGCGGCCCCCGACACCCCTTACACGTACGAGGCGTTGCGCACCTGCGAGCTGACGGTGCAGGTGAGCACCAAGCTCAACCGGAGTCATCTCGTGCACGGCCGCCGGGCGTTGATCCTGCCGTGCCTGGGTCGCACCGAGAAGGACCAGCAGCGCGGCGGCCTGCAGTCCACCTCCGTCGAGGACTCGATGAGCATGGTGCACCTGTCCGTCGGTATGAAGCGCCCGGCGTCCAAGCAGCTGCTGTCCGAGCCGGCGATCATCGCCGGGATGGCGCGCGCCACGCTGCCCGACAGCGCCACCCCCTGGGAGTGGTACGTCGAGGACTACGACCGTGTGCGCGACTCGATGGCGCAGGTCATCGACGGGTTCGAGGACTGCAACCGCCGGGTGCGCCTGCCGCTGGGCTTCCGTATCAAGCAGCCCGCACGGGAGCTGGTCTTCCTCACGGGCTCGGGCCGCGCCGAGTTCTCCGCGGCCCCGCTGCCCGACGTGATCCCGGAGCCGGGCACCCTGGCGCTGGGCACGATGCGCTCCCACGACCAGTGGAACACCACCATCTACTCGGACAACGACCGCTACCGGGGCATCAAGAACCTGCGCACACTGGTCTTCCTGAACCAGGACGACATGCGCGAGCGCGGCATCGCCGAGTTCGACCCGGTCGACATCACGAGCACGGCCCGGGACGGCAGCAAGCGCGGCCTGAAGGGCTATCTGGCCGTCCCGTACGACATCCCGCGCGGCTGCGCGGCCGGGTACATGCCGGAGATGAACGTGCTGTGCGCGATCGGCGACCACAGCACGCAGAGCGACCAGCCGATCATGAAACACGTCAAGGTGACGGTGACACCCTCCACATGACGGACCGACGGCAGCTTTGGGCCGTCATGTCGGCTTCGGTCGCGCGCACACCGCTCACGTTCCGAACGAGGGTCCCTACCGGGCGATTCCGCCGCCTCCCATGTAGAGGCGCAGCTTCCCGCCGGGATCGAATGTGTCGCCGTACAGCCGGGTGGCTCCGCCGGTCGACAGCCCCTGGCCCGTGCCGGGCACGACCCACGCAAAGCTGCGGGCCCCTTCGGCTTCCGGTGCGGCCACCGTCAGGTCGGCACGGTGGTCGCCGTCCATGTCGACGAGGCGTACCGCCATGCCGAACGCGGCTCGCGCGCTCCTGCTGCCGCCGATGTCGCCCGCGTCGACGGCCTGAGCCCCCGCACCACTCAGGCCGTTGGGCCCACCGCGCAGGAGCAGCACCTGTTCCGGGCCCGTCTTCTCGTACGCCTTGCTCCGGGGTGAGCCGGCCACCACGTCCGCGTAACCGTCGCCGTTGACGTCGCCGGTGTCCAGGGAGGCGAAGGCGGCGTCCTTGTCCTGGGGTTCCTCGCCGGGTACGCCCGGGGTGTCCCGGTCGATGGTCGTGGACCGTTTCCCCTTCCCCGGCCCGGACTTGGAGCCGTACACGACGGTCACCGCGCTGTGGCTCACCCTGCCGCGCCGGGGGCTGAGCACGAGGTCGCCGAGGCCGTCGCCGTTGACGTCGCCGACCGCCGCGGCCGCCGCGTCGGGAAGGTCGATGCCGGCTGCCTGTACGAGGCCGCCGCGGCCGGCGTGGAAGTAGCTGACCGGCCAGCGTTCCTCGAACTTGGCGGTACCGAGGGGCGCTTCGTGGTGCAGGGCCATCAGCTCATCGGCTCCGTCGCCGTCCAGGTCCCCGGCGACCAGGCCGCGGTAGTTCGCGGCGCTGATGTCCTTTCCCGGCTGGCGCGGCGCGGCCACCGGGCCGGTGTCAGCAGGGGCGCCGTCGCGGGTGAAAGGACCCTTGAGCAGGCCCTTGTCGGAACCGAGACCGAAGACCAGATCGGCATGCCGGTCCCCGTCGAAGTCACCGGCGACGAGCTGCTCCTCCAGGATCGGGTCGATCACCCAGGGGACATGGGTGCCGTCCGTGCCCGGCACCCGGGCGGCGCTCTGCAGCCCGTCCGGCGACCCCCACATGATGATCACGCTCGGTTCGTCGTCGAAGACGGCGGTGGCGAGGTCGGTGTATCCGTCCCCGTCGAAGTCGCGCGCCGCCACCCAGGACCCGAAGAACGCCTCGTAGTTGGCCTTCCCCGGTATCCCGGCGTCGTTCTGCGTGAGGTACTGGCACCGGGCGAGACCGGTGCCGTCACCCGATCCGTACGCCACCGCGATGCTCCCGCCGGAGTCGGCGTTCTCCACATCGCCCAGTGCTCCCATGGCCAGGTCGGGGTGGCCGTCACCGTCGAAGTCGGCTGCGGGCGCGGTGCCGGCCGGTGCCCGTGCGCCCTTCGCCGACGCCCCGGAGGGCGCTGTGCCGTGAGCCGAGGTGTGGCAGGTGCCGGGTGCGGCGATGGCCTCGGCCCCGGACCGGACCAGCACCACCGCGACCGCGACGGCGACCGCGACGACGGCCGCACCGCTCGCGATCACCCACCGGCGCCTGCCACCACGCTTCCGCGCGGCCCCCTGCTCATCATCTTCGACGTCCATGTGATCAAGCACGTCCCGACGGTACCCAGCGGTTCCAGAACGGGACCTCGATCCGGTTCAGCCAGGAGCTGTGGGTCGAGGTGTCGGCAATCTCGACGCTGTTCGTCCCGGCCCAGATGTCGACCTGGTCTACGTTCACATAGGGGCCGTAGAACTCGTCCGCTAGGTCGCCTCCGGTGGGGCGGCGGCGAGTCCCGCCACCATGCGGGCGAACGCGCCGGCCGCCCGCTCGTCGAGTTCTGCCAGGGGGATCCCGGTGTCACGGGCGTACGCCTCGCGGAAGATGATGTATCCCATCTGCGCCGCCGCTGTCATCACATGGGCGGCCACCGCGTCCTCGCCCTCGGGAAACGCCCCCTCGGCGGTGTCCCGCTCCATGCTCTGACGGGTCTGCGCGAACCGTGGCAGCGGGCTGAAGTCGCCGTCGCCGTCGAGCGCCAACAGCGCTTCGAGGCCGACCAGTTCGGGCTCTCGGAGGCGGTGGCGGAACATGGCCTGGCGGCGCTCGGCGAAGGGAAGGTCCCAGTGGCCGTCCCGGTCCTCGGTCTGGCTTCGTACGAGGTCCGCCGCGGCGGCGCGGAGCAGGGCCTGGCGAGTGCCGAAGTACTGGTAGATCTGGCCGTGATTGACCCCGGCCTCGGTGGCGACCTCCCGGAGATTGACCCCGGCGAGCACCCCGTCACGCGCGAGGAGCCGACGCGCCGCGTCCAGGAGGTCCGCCTCGGTCTCCTCGCGGGTGCGCCGCCGCCTGCGCGTCTTGTTCGTCTCGCTCATGCTCTGCTCCCCGCCGTGACCGGATGACTCTCTCATGGCAGCCCCTTGTCGCGCTGCGATGGCCAGCCTATGGTCTCACTAACAACGAAACGTTAATAACGGATCGTGAACTGCGTGCGAAGGGGCACCCATGTCAACACTCCCGCTGGCGGGCATACGCGTCCTCGACCTGTCCACCGTGCTCGCCGCGCCGGTCACCGCCACGTTCCTGGGCGACTTCGGCGCCGAGGTCGTCAAGGTCGAGGAACCCGGACGCGGCGACTTCACGCGCGGTACGACACCCGGAGGGCGCTCCCCCTACTGGGCGCAGGAAGCGCGCAACAAGAAGTCGGTGACACTGGACCTGCGCACCGAGCGGGGCCAGGGCCTCGTCCGGGAGCTGATCCCGCACTTCGACATCGTCATCACCAACTACCGCCCGCCCACGCTGCGTTCATGGGGACTTGACCCCGATTCGCTGAGCACGCTCGCCCCCGAATGCGTCCTGGTCTACGTGACGGGCTACGGACTGACCGGCCCCTACAGTGACCGCGGCTCCTTCGACCGGATCGCCAGCGCCTACGCCGGCCTGACGTACGTCACCGGAGACGCCGACCGGTCCCCGGTGCGCAGCGGCTACTCCACCATCGATTACATGGCCGCCTATCTCGGCGCCTTCTCCGTGGTCACCGCGCTGTATCACCGCACCGTGTCGGGCGGCGGCGGCCAGGTCATCGACCTGGCGCTGTACGAGGCCGGATTCCGCGCCTCGGAGGACGCGCTCACCTCGTACTCGACCACCGGCCGGGTCCGCGAGCGCCAGGGCAACCGCAATCCGCAGATCGTCCCCGCCAGCGACTTCACCGCGTCCGACGGGCGCAGGGTCTCGATCCACGCGGGCACCGACGCGCTCTTCCGGCGTCTGGCCTGCGTGATGGAGGCGCCACAACTGGCCGACGCCCCCGAGTACGCCACCAGGGCAGCGAGGGCGGAGCACGCCGACGCCCTCTACGCCGCGATCGGCGACTGGGCGGCCACGCGTACCGCCGACGACCTGACCAAACTACTCGTCGACGCGGACATTCCGGCCTCCCCGCTGATGAGCATCGCCGACATCGCCGCCGATCCGCACTACCGCGAGCGCGGCACCCTGCTCACCGTCGAGGACCCGGAGTTCGGCGAACTGCCCATGGTCGCGCCGCTTCCCCGGCTCTCGAAGACACCCGGCAGCGTCCGTACCACCGGCCCCGTCCTCGGAGCGCACAACAGCGAGATCTACCAGGGTGTGCTCGGCCTGAGCGCCGACGAACTCACCTCCCTCGGCGCCGACGGCGTCATCTGATGACCGGCACGTCCCAGGCAGCCGCGCTCGGGGCCCGGCTCGACCGGCTCCCCCTCAGCCCGTTCCACCGCAGGCTCGTCCTCGCCCTGGCCGGGATGATCCTTTTCGAATGGGTGGAGACCTACGCCTTCGCGTTCGTCGCGCCCGCCCTGCGCGCCCAGTGGGGCCTGTCGCTGTCGGCCGTCGCCGTGGTGGCGGGCGTCAGCTCGCTCGGGGCATTCGCCGGCGGCATCTTCGGCGGCTACCTCGCCGACCGCGTCGGGCGCCGCCGCACCCTGTTGATCTGCGTCAGTGTCTACTGCACGGCCACCGCACTGTGCATCGTCGTGCAGAACCCCTGGCAGCTGATCGTGGCCCGCTGCACCGCGCATTTCGGCGCGCAGGGCATGGCGGTCGTCGCCATCGTGGTCCTCACCGAGTTCGTGCCCGCAGCCGCCCGCGGCCGGCTGCAGACGTACAAGGTCGCCGTGGGATCGCTAGGGCCCTTCTGACGGATCTTGCTGGAGTCGCGGGCCCTGGCACGCCCATCTGCGGCGTTGTCGTCGGTTGCCAACGCTCCGCGTTGACGCCCTCCTCCGCCTTGCAGCTGCACGCACCAGACCCCGCTCGCGGCACCGAACATGACCAGCCCCCGGATCCAGCCTGATCCGTCAGAAGGACCCTAGGCATTCCGCTCGTCGCCTGGGCCGGCTACTTCCTCGTACCGCACTGGACGTGGGGGTGGCGGCTCGTCTTCGGTCTCGGCCTGTTCGGTGTCTTCTTCGCCTGGCTGATCCGCCGCTGGGTCCCCGAGAGCCCTCGCTGGCTGGCCTCACGCGGCGAATTCGAGCGTGCCGACACCGTCGTCCGCTCCATCGAGCGCAGTTGTGGGGTCGAGTCGCCCGCCGTGTTGCCGGACGCGCCCGGCGAGAGGGCCCCGGCACCGGACCGCCCCCGGCTCGGCGAGCTGCTGACCGGCGCCCAGCGCCGTCCGTTCCTCGTCGTGGCCACGATGTGGGTGGCCGGTCTGCTCGCCTACTCCGCGTTCAACACCTGGACGCCCACCCTGCTGTCGGAGAACGGGTTCGACCTCGACAACACCCTGCTGCTGTCCGCCGTACTGGCCACCGCCGCACCGCTGGGCGCGCTCGTCGCCGTACCGCTCATCGACCGCTGGGACCGGCGCCGCACCCAGCTCGTCATGGGCGCGCTGAGCGCCGCCGCGCTGCTGCTCTTCGGGCTCGTCCGCGCCTCCGCGGCCGTCCTCGTCCTGGGCTGTGTGGTCAGCGTGCTCTTCCAGGCCGCGGTGCCCTTCCTCCAGGTGTATTCGGCCGAAGTCTTCCCCACCCGCATCCGCGCCCTGGGCTCGGGCACCGCCAACGCCCTGTCCCGGATCTTCAACTTCGCCGCCCCGATGCTGATCGCGGCCATCTTCGGCGGACTCGGCTACACGGCCGTATTCGCTTTCCTCGCAGTCCTCTCCCTGATCGGCGGCTGTGTCGCCGTTGCCTACGGCCCCCGTACGACCGGTGTGAGCCTGGAAGCCGCTGCCACTGCCGATCCCGATTCCGTCCGCGCCACAGAGGAGCCCCTCCGGCCATGACCGATCTGTCCTTCGCCTCCGCGACCGAGCTCACCGCCCTCATACGCAGCGGGGAACTGTCCCCGCAGAAGCTGATGCACCACACGCTCGACCGGATCCGCACCGTCGACGCCGACCTCAACTCCGTCGTCGCCCTGGATCCCGAGCGGGCGCTCGCCGACGCCGACGCCATGAGCGCGCGTATCTCCCGGGGCGAGGACGTGGGCCCGCTCGCCGGACTGCCCGTCCTCGTCAAGGACTTGGAGGACGTGGAAGGGTTCACCACCAGCAGGGGCACCAGCGCCTTCCGCGACAGCCCTGCGGCGGCCCGCGACAGCATTCATGTGGCTCGGCTGCGCGCCGCCGGTGCGCTGATCATCGGCAAGACGAACCTGCCTCCCCTCGGTGCAGGCGTGCACACCGCCAACGATGCCTTCGGCATCACCCGCAACCCCTGGAACCTGGAGCGGACACCGGGAGGCTCCAGCGGTGGCGCCGCCGCGGCAGTCGCAGCGGGCCTGGTGGCCCTCGGCACCGGCGGCGACGGCGGTGGCTCCACGCGCATCCCCGCGGCGCTGTGCGGCCTCGTCGGACTCAAGCCCTCGCGCGGCCGCATCCCGCAGGGGCCCTCCCGGATGCCGAACTGGCCGCAGCACAGCTGCGTCTCGGGCATGGCGCGCACCGTACGCGACACGGCGCTGCACCTCGACGTGGCCGCCGGCCCCCACCCGGCCGACCCGCACGCATTGCCCGCGCCCACGGCCTCGTACCTGAAAAGCCTCGACAAGCCGCTGCCGACACTGCGCGTGGGAGTCCTGCGCACCCTGGGCGTGGCCGCGCCGCGCCCCGAGATGCTGGACGCGCTCGACAGCGCGGCGGAGCTGCTGCGCGAACAGGGCCACGACGTACGGGACGACGAGTCGGCCCTGCCGGGTGCCGACAACTTCCCGGCCCCCTTCCAACTGCGCCAGAAAGTCCTGGCGTACAGCCGGCTGCTCGGCGTACTCGACGACTTCGCCGCCCGGCGCGCCGACTTCGAACCGTGGTTCGCCGACCTCCTCGACGGCGGCCGCGAGGTGACACCGGCGGAGATGGCCGCCTACTGGACGCACCGCTCGCAGCTGGACCGCTGGGCGGCCGAACTCTTCGACCGCTACGACCTGTTGCTCATGCCGACCGTGGCGACGACGGCATGGCCGGCGGAGGGCTTCGACGTGCTCACGGCGGTACGCGAGCGGACCCTGCCGATCGCCTACACCTCGGTCTTCAATGACACCGGCCACCCCGCCGTCAGCGTCCCTGCCGGGCTCGGCCCGGACGGCCTGCCCTGCGCCGTGCAACTCATCGGCCCGCACCACAGGGACGACCTCGTACTCGGCGCCGCACAGCTGGTCGAGTCCCGCCAAGAGCCCCTGCGCCCGCCGAAGTTCAGCAGACCCCATGGGGCCGGAACCGGACGCTGATCCGGGAACCGGTCGCCCGCGCGGACTCGGGAATCGCGTGCGCCCGGGTCCGCCGGCAGGAGCCGCCCATCACGATGAGGGCGACAGCCACCTGCGTCCGGTCCGACAGCGGCATCACGCACCAAGGCCAGCGGCGCTAGCCGGTGCCGTTCGGCCGGTCGCGTCCATCGCTCGAGCCGCACCTCCTCGATCGGTTCACCGGCCTGGTCCGGTGTGCATCGCCTGGGTTCCCACGACGGTCAGCAGCGCGAGCTTCTCGGCGGTGTCGGTCCCGGCGCGTGGGGTGAACCAGAGCAACCGCTGGCGGCCGTCCTCGCTGAAGAGGCTGAGGCAGTTGAGGTCGAGCATGCCAACGGTGGGGTGGACGATCCGCTTGCGCTCGTCTCTGCGCACCTCCACGTCCTGGTCGGCCCACAGCGCCTGGAACTCCGGCGACTGTTGCAGCAGCTCGTCCACCAGCTTGGTCGCCTCGGCGTCGCCTGGGCTGCGTCGTCCGACTGCCGCGCGTAGATCGGCAACGAACGAGCGTGACTGCGGGGCGAGGTCCTCCTGCGGGTAGATCTGCCGCGAGGCCGAGTCGGTGAACCATCGGTAGATGAAGCTCGCCGCGTGGCCGTGGTGCGCGGACAGGTCGCCGAGCATGGAGATGGCGAGCGGGTTCTGGACCAGAACGGTGTGCAGGTCGGTGCTCACCATCGCCGGGGTCCCGTCGATTCGTGTCAGCAGGTCGAGCATCGCGGGGTGGACGTGTGACGCCGTCCCGCCCTGGTGCGGGATCGAGCGGTTCGCCAGTCGGTACAGATGGTCGCGTTCATCGCGACTGAGGCGCAGGGCGCGGGCGAGCGCGGCGAGCATCTGGTCCGAGGGCTGCGAGCCGGCACCGCGCTCGAGCTCGGTGTAGTACTCCACCGAGGCGCCGGCCAGAACGGCGACCTCGTCGCGACGCAGACCGGGGACGCGTCGCCGCGGGCCGGGCGCGAGCCCGACCTCCTCGGGGCGGATCCGCTCGCGTCGCGAACGCAGGAAGCCACCGAGCTCGGAGTACCGCGTGTTCGACATGGGCACAGCCTCTCCGGGCGGCGCCGTTGGCGCCAGGGGATGTCGTCCCCACCTTTGGAAGCAACTGTCGCGGGCCCGCGCCGCGCCACAGAGTGGACGCCATGAACACCACACTCACTGACACACCCACTGGCTCCGGCGCTTCGCCGGTCGCTGAAAAGACGGTCCTGATCACCGGTGGCACGAGCGGGATCGGCGCCGCGACCGCTCGGCTCCTGCTCCTGCGTGGCCACCGGGTCGCCGTCACCGGGCGCGATCATGGTCGGCTCAAGGCCTTCCTCGACGAAGTCGGCCACACGGACCGCGTCCTGGGCCTGGTAGCAGACGCCTCCGACTGGGACTCCACGAACACCGCGGTCACCAGCACGGTGGAGCGCTTCGGGTCGCTCGACGCGGCAATCGCGAACGCAGGCGGCGCGTCCGCGGATCACTTCCGGACGGGCGGTGCCGGCGTCATCGACGGCGGCGATCCCGAGCTGTGGGCACCGATGGTACTCACCAACGTGCTCGGCCCGGCTCTGCTGGCCAAGGCGGCCCTGCCCCACCTCGAGCGGTCCCGCGGCCGGCTGGTGCTCATCGGCAGCGTGGCCGGAATCAAGAACAGCCCGGGCAACCTCTACTCCGCCACGAAGTGGGCAGTGGTCGGCTTCGCAGAGAACCTCCGCCTGCACGCCACGACCCGCGGCATCGGAGTCACGGTCGTGAACCCAGGCATGATCGACACCGCGTTCTGGCACGGCTCCGCTCCCTCCATCGCGATGAGCCCGGATTCGGTGGCCGAGGCGATCGGCTTCGTGCTCGACCAGCCGGCGGGCGTCGACCTCAACACGGTCACGATCCGTCCGATCGGCCAGCCCGTCTGACTCCGGGCGGACAGCGGGCTCACTCGTGCACCATCCTCGTGTCAGTGATCCTTGATGGATCGCTGACGCACCCGAAGTGCTGAACCGCTCCGGAGCGGTTCAGTTCGACGGGGCCTACCTCGCCGTGACTGCCGCGCCGGGCATGGGCGCCAGCTTGTTGGCCTCGGCGACAGCGGAGTTCCAGCTGAACTCGTTGTTGTCGCTGAAGTAGTAGTAGGTGGCGCCGTTCGGCATCATCGCGACGGTGATGCCGCCGAATCCCGACATGAAAGGCACAGAGAAGGGTCTGGTGTAGGCGGGGTTGTCGGCGGAGGTGAACTCCCGGCCCCAGAAGCCGTTCTGATACTTCATCGGCTTCGTGCCGGTGGTGGTCATGCCCCGGTCCCCCGGTGTGCGTTGCATGGTGGCCGCGAGCAGTGCCGGGTCGAGCAGCTGCTTGCCGTTGACGGTGCCGTGGTCGTTGTTCAGGAACTTCGCGAATTTGGCGATGGAGTCCTGCGTCCAGAACATGCCGTACCCGCCGAAGGGTGCTCCGCCGGGGCTGTTGTCGGTGCGGGCGGAGACGAGGGAGTCGGGCCCGATGCCGATGGGCTTGAGCACGTCGTCGCGGAGCATGTCGAAGATGTCTGCGTCCGAACCCGCCTTCTCCCGCAGGTAGTTGTTCATGGCTCGGGTGGCGAGGAAGGTGTCGGAGGTGTGGTAGACCCACTTGTTGCCGGGGCCGGCCTTGCGCGGGAAGGACAGCGCGTGTCGCATCTTGTCGGCGTAGGGCTCGGCCGCGAAGAAGTCCGCCATGGTGCGGCCCGCTTCGTCGATCTCGTAGCCGGGCGATGTGTAGTTCCCGGTGGCCATGTCGAGGGTGTGGTCGAGGGTGACACCGCTCCAGGCGGCGTTGCCCGCGGCCTCAGGGATGCGGTCGGAGAGCTTCTCCTTGGCCACGGCAGGACCGTAGCGCTGCGCCAGACGCAGCATGGCTGTTCCCGCGAACGCCGACTTCGCGGTCGAGTACGAGGGCAGGAGCATCTGGCCGCAGAACGGGTAATTCCCTTGCCGGGTACGACAGTTGCCCACGTAGTGGACTCCGTGGAAGTAGAGACCGGAGGTGCTCAGCGCGGACGGCGTGATGCCTGAGCTGAACTTCTTCACGTCCACGCCACTGTCCGGGTAGTCGGTGGCCAGCGCCGAGATGGGCTTGGTCGGGAGCCGGTCCTTGACCTCCGAGGCGTACGCGTCGCGCAGCTTCTCGGCGCGGTCGACGGGGCCGGGCCGGTAGTCGGCCGGTACCTGACCCCACATGTCGAACTGGAAGTACTGGCAGGTCTCCGTGGTGACCTGGTAGCGGACTTCGGAGACCTTTGTGTCGTCGAAGAGGAACGTCAGGGTGCCGTTGTGCACGCAGTTGGCGTTGCGCTCGACGAGCGCGAACGGCAGGGAGGCACGGGTGCGTTGGCCGTCGCCGTCCTCGTTCCACGCGCGGCCGGGTCCCACCGCCAGGTTCCAGGCCTGGTTCCCCGTGTACTGCAATCCGCGCTTCGCCGGGACGAGGTGGCTGCCGTTCTGTACGAGCGCGATGTCGATCGGTGGAAGGTGCCGGGTCGCCGCCGCGTCCGCGTATCCGTCCGGGTCTTTCAGTGCGCGGAATCCGCCGGCGGTGGCGAGGCCGTTGAGGGCGAGGGTGCCTTCGAAGCTGTGGGTGGGTGGCGCCGCCCCCGCAGGCAGGGCGAAGGCGCTGTCGGGCACGGTGGACTCGGCGCCGCCCCCGGCGAGTTGGCCGGCGGTGAGTTCGGTCCGGTTCACCGCGCCGCTTCCGGTGAGCGGATCGCCCGGTACGGGTACGGGTACGGGTACGGGTGCGGCTGCGGCGTTCGCGGCGGGTGCCGCCATCGTCGGTTGCGGGAAGGCGAGCAGCCCCGCCAGTACGGCGGCGACGGCAGTGGCACGGCGTAGCCGTCGGGTGGGGAACGGTCTCGACATGGTCCGATGTCCTCTCGGGCCGGCAGCAGATGCGGAATACCGCTGCATGGTGTGTCGCAGCGGGTCCGCCGTCCAATGCCTGCCCGGTCTGGTCGGGCTGCCTGCCAGGCATACCCCCAGCTCTTCGTGATGTGTTGGCCGTCGGGTCGGCGTGTGTTCATGTCTCGTGTCGTGGTCGGGGCGGTGGTCTGTCGTCGTCGCGGTTCATAGGCGGGCGGTGACCTGTGGCCCGTACCTCTCGACGCAAAAACGTGACAACCCGGCGGCGAATGCCTCGATGCTGCGGGGCGCGTAGTGGCTGGCGTCCCACGCCGCGTGCAGGTGGATCTGCAGTGGTTCGCCCGTGCTGTCGAGGATCAGCAGCGGGTGCAGGTCGAAGCGGGGGTCGTCGGAGACCACCGCGACACCATGGCCCGAAGCCGCCATGGCCTGCGCGACGTGCGGGGTGTCGCATTCGAGCACGATGTCGTACGAGGCGTCCGCGTCCTGCACGGCATGGTCGAGGATGCGGCGGGTGCCGTGCGCCGGGGTGAGGACGACGAGGGGCTCCGCGGCGAGTTCCCCGATGGTGACTCGGTCCCGGTCCGCCCAGGCGTGGTCGGCACGGACGTAGGCCCACAGTGGCAGGTGGGCCACAGGGAGCCCGGCGAAACGGCGCCTCGGAGGTGCCGAGGAGACGGCTACGTCGGCGCCCCTCGTCAGGGCCTGGTACGCGTGTGCCGGACTCTCCGCCTGCACGGTGACGAGTGGATCCTCCGGCCCCCAGGTGGCCAGGAACGGCGCGATCACGTCGGTGATGGTGGTGGGCGGCGCCGCCACGGTGATCCGCATGGCACGGCCGGCGGCCAGCGCGCCGACCGCGGCCTCGGCGGTGTCCGCGCGGGCGACCAGGTCGCGGGCCAGGGGAAGGAAGCGCCGGCCGGCCGCCGTCAGGACCATCTGCTTGCTGTCGCGGTCGAAGAGCGTCATCCCCAAGGTGCCTTCCAGGCCGCGCAGTTGGCGTGACAGCGAGGGCTGGGCGACACGGACCACCTCGGCGGCCCTGGTGACAGAGCCGGTCTCCACGATGGTCAGGAAATAGCGCAGCACTCGGAGTTCCATGGCGGTGGTCCCTCGGGAGACGGAGGAGGCATGACACTTGCATGCCTCAAAGGCATGGTAATCAGCCCTGACAAGTATTTGAAGCTATGACTGACCGGCTGCATTCTCGCTTCACCGGAATTTTTGGTTACCGGCGCCCGAACGTCCGTCGACTTCTCCTCGTAGAACCCTCCCTTTCTCCTCGCAGAACCCTCCCTTCGATTGGCTGGTGTCCTCGCATGGCCCGCCCCCTGCCCCTGATCCTCGCCCAGGCACCCGGCCGCCCGGCCGACGACCTCGCGGGCTTTGCCGCCGACGTGGAGCGGCGCGTGAGACTGCGCGCACCCGGCGCCCTCGTCGTCTACCCCGAACTGCACCTCGGCGAGAGCGCCCCTGGCGTCCCGGCCGCCCCGGAGAAGGCCGCCGAGCCGCTCGACGGCAAACGCGACGCGGTCTTCGCCGAGCTCGCGGGGGACCTGGGCATCTGGCTGGTACCCGGCAGCGTCTACGAACGATGTACCGACGACCACGTCCACAACACGGCACCGGTCTACTCACCCCAGGGCGAGCGCCTCGCCGCGTACCGCAAGATCTGCCCGTGGCGCCCGTACGAGACGACCACGCCCGGCACCCGGTTCGAGGTCGTCGACCTCCCAGGCGTCGGCCGCATCGGACTGTCCATCTGCTACGACACCTGGTTCCCGGAGATCTCCCGCCAACTGGCCTGGATGGGCGCGGAGTTGATCGTCAACGTGGTCCGTACGTCGACGAGCGACCGCGCGCAGGAAGTCGTCCTCAACCGCGCCCACGCCATCACCAATCAGGTCTTCGTCGCCAGCGTCAATTCCGCCGCCCCCTCCGGGATGGGCCGCAGCCTCCTCATCGATCCCCAGGGCACGGTGCGCGCCGAAACCGTCGATGCCGGCGACTCCACCCTCACCGACGTGATCGACCTCGACGAGGTCAGCAACGTCCGCTGCTACGGCACAGCCGGCCTCAATCGGATCTGGGACCAGTTCCGCCCCGGCGACCCGGCCCTCGAACTCCCGCTCTACGGGGGCCGCATCGACCCCGCCACCTGGAACCCCGCCCACACCACCGAGGAGCCGTCACGATGAGCAGCGAGACACCCGGGAACACCATGAGACTGAAGGGCGACCTGAGCCTCTTCTCCATCGTCCTGTTCGGCCTGGCCTACATCTCTCCCGGCATCGTCGTCACGCTCTTCGGCGTGATCGCCGCCACCAGCGGCGGCGTGGCCCCGACCGCGTTCGCCGTCGCCACCCTCGCGATGCTGCTCACCGGGCTGAGTTACGCGAAGATGGCGCGCGCCGTGCCCGGCGCGGGGTCGGTCTACACCTACGCCCGCAAGATGCTCGACAGCCGCATCGGCTTCCTGTCCGGCTGGGCGATGCTGCTCGACTACTTCTTCATCCCGATGGTCGGCTGGCTGATCACGGCGATCTACTTCAACGCCCAGTTCCCCGACGTACCCAAGTGGGTCTGGCTGATCGTCTCGGTGGGCATCACCACCGCCATCAACGTCTTCGGCATGAAGCTCGCGGACCGCGTCAACAAGGTCCTGATGTTCGTCGCTCTGGGGTCGCTGGTCCTCTTCGCCACCCTGTGTGTCGTCTTCCTCGGCAAGAACGGCTCCTCCGCCCCCGCCACGGACGCCCTGTGGAACTCCGGCACGTCGATCGGCATGGTCACGGCGGCCGCCGCCATCGCCGCGTACTCCTTCCTCGGCTTCGACGCCGTCTCCACGTTGGGCGAGGAGGCCAGGGGCGGGGCGAAGACGATCGGCCGCGGCATCATCGGCTGCGTCATCGCCGCCGGAGCGATCTTCATCGTGCTGTCCTTCGTGATGCAACTGGTCCACCCCGGCGCACAGTTCGCCGACGTCGACGCGGCCGCGTACCACCTGAAGGTCCAGGTCGGCGGCGAGACGTACGCCGAGCTCATCAACTTCGTCACCATCGCAGGATCCATCGCCTCCTGTATCGCCCTGCAGGCCTCCGCCGCCCGCCTCATGTACGTCATGGGACGCGACGGCGCACTGCCCAAGGCCTTCTTCGGCAAACTGTCGGCGAAGACCGGCACGCCCGTGCCGAACCTGCTGCTGACCGCGGCCGCCGGCGTCATCGCCATGAAACTCGACCTGACCACAGCCACCTCGTTCATCAACTTCGGCGCCTTCCTCGGCTTCACCCTGGTGAACCTCTGCGTGATCGCCCACCTCGTCCGCGAGCGCAGACACGGCCGCGCCCTCAACCTCTTCTCGTACCTGGTGATGCCGGCCATCGGCGCCGTCGTCTCTGTCTACCTGCTCACGAAGCTCGACGACGACGCACTCTGGATCGGCGGCGTCTGGCTGGCGATCGGCGTCGTCTACCTGGCAGCCCTCACCAAGGGCTTCCGCCGCCCCGCACCGGAGATGACCTTCGACGACGACACCGCGGCCACGGACGCGGCCACCGCGTAACCCCCTCCCGCTGCGAGGAGACGATGCTCGAAGCCGACCAACAACCCATCACCGTGCACGCACTCGAAGGCCGCAGCCGGTCGGCCGTGCCGGGACGGTCTGGGTGACGGCGATGTGTCGACTCCGTCAAACCGCGTGTGAGCTGGGGGTTTGTGGGGTTAGCGTCGGGATCATGACAGAGACGATCACTACCGCGGCCCCACCCACACACCCCGTCCGCCAGCTGCTCGCCGCCTCCGTCGGCAATGCCGTCGAGTGGTACGACTGGTATGCGTATACGTTCCTGGCGACGTACATCGCCGACCAGGTGTTTCCGAAGGGGGCCGACAACTCGCTCGTACCACTGCTCGCCACCTTCGCGGTGTTCGCGGTCGGGTTCTTCATGCGGCCGGTGGGTGGGCTGTTGATGGGCGCCGTCGCCGACCGGCGTGGGCGGCGGGCCGCGTTGACCGTGACCATTTTGTTGATGGGCGGCAGCAGCCTGCTGGTCGGGATCACGCCGACGTACGCGTCGGTGGGGGTGCTCGCGCCCGTCGTGCTCGTGCTGGCGCGACTGCTCCAAGGGCTGTCCGTGGGTGGGGAGTTCGCGGCGTCGACGACGTTCCTCGTCGAGTCGGCGGGGCCGGGGCGGCGCGGGCTGTTCTCGTCCTTCCAGTATGTGTCCACGTCCATCGGGCAGTTGATCGCCTCGGGCGTCGCCGCGGTGCTCGTGGCCACGCTCGCCGAGGGGCAGATGGACGGCTGGGGGTGGCGGGTGCCGTTCCTCGCGGGAGCCGTGCTCAGCCTCGTCGGGTTCTGGATCCGGCAGGGCGCGCAGGAGACGCGGAGCGAGGCGCACGAGCGGCCGGGGCTCTTCGACGCGCTCAAGCAGTACCCGCGGCAGTCGTTGCTCATCTGCGGGATCACGGCGGGCGGCACGCTCGCGTACTACACGTGGACCTCGTACCTGCCGACGTACGCGGAGCTGAACACGGACATCGACAAGTCACAGGCGCTGACCGCGGGCACGATCTCGCTGGCGTTCTTCGCGCTGTTGCAGCCGGTCGGCGGGATGCTCTCCGACCGGTTCGGGCGCAAACCGCTGCTGTTGTTCTTCGGGCTCGGGTTCGCGCTGCTGAGCGTGCCGCTGCTGCACTCGCTGACCGGGTCCTTCGCCTCGTTGCTGTTCGCGCAGTGTGCCGGAATGGTGCTGCTCACCGGGTTCACGTCGATCTCGGCAGCCGTCAACGCGGAGGTGTTCCCTGCGCGGGTACGGGCCGCCGGGATCGGGTTCCCCTACTCGCTGACGGTCGCGCTGTTCGGCGGTACGGCGCCGTACATGGGCACGCTGTTCAAGGACCTCGGGCACAGCGGCTTCTTCCCCTGGTACGTCGCCGCGCTGTGCCTGGTGTCCTCGGTGGTGTACCTGCGGCTCCCGGAGAGCGCGCACCGGGAACTCGATCGCTGAGGGGGTTCGGGTTCAGCCACCGGCGCGCATCATCACGCAGTCGAACTCGAGCACCCGGCCGGTGCTCTTCTCGCAGGTCACCGGGTACATGCCGGTGACCTCGAACCCGTGGCCCTCGTACTCGGCAAGGGCCTCCGCCATGCGCGGGCTGCCTTCGTAGAGCCGCAGCAGCGCGACCTCCGACTGCAGGCCCACGAGATCGCCTGCGCGCTCCCCCGCCCCGGCGAAGACCTCGAGGTCGTAGCCCTGCGTGTCCATCTTGAGATACGGGCGGGGGTCGGGGATGCCGGCGAGGGCCTGGTCCATGAGGCCGTCGAGACGGCAGATCTGGATTTCCTCCGTGCGGCCCTTCGTGAACCGCTTGTACGCCGCGTTCCCGTAGTCGCTCGGAGGGAGCAGCGAGTTCATGGTGTTCCACTCCACGTGCATGGGTCGGAGTTCGTCCGAACGGCCCAGCCCGCAGGGGAAAATATGCCAGTCGGCGTCACCCTCGGCACGCTTCCGCAGTTTCTCCAGGAAGCGCGGAACGGGTTCGAAGGATACAATGCGCCCTTTGTATCCGAACTGCCTGAGACGCTTTCCGTACTGTCCGACGTTGGCACCCACGTCGAATACACAGTTCACTCCGTACCGGTCGAGCATCTCGACGACGTGGCGGCTGCAGAGATAGTCCGACGCCGCCTTCTGGAAGTCACGCTCCGGCCCGCCCGACTTCCGCTGGTCCACGACGAGATGGACGCCGCCGCCGAGGTCGGTACTGGTCCACTTCCCATGCCGTCGGTGCACAAGGACCGCTGCTCCAGGAGCCAGGTCGATGATCTGGGCCCCGGTCCGAGAGAGGCCGTTCAGCAGTGTCCGGTACAGAGAAGCCATGGCCGACACCGTCGCAGACCCGGCCCGAAACCCCGGTATGGCCCGGCCCGCGTCACTCGAAACAGTGATGCCCCGCTCCGCATGCGATATTCGTACGGCCGAGCGACCATGGGAAGTGCGTTTCCTGTGAAGGATGTAAACGCTGCCAGGTTGCGAGCCCTCTACTCGGAACTGGTCCGAGCGCACGGATTGACAGACCTACATGACCTCCCTAAAAGTCACGGTTATCATTCCGACCCACAACACCGGCGAAGACGTCCTGGTTGGCCTCACCGCACTGCGGAAACAGTCCATGCCCCGCACGGACTTCGAAGTGCTCTACGTCGACGACGGTTCATCGGACGACACGGTCGAATTCCTGGAAAGGGAATTGGCCGGCGATGACAACATGTGGGTCGTCCCGATGTCCACCAACTCGGGCTGGCCCGGCCGCCCCCGCAACACCGGGGTCGACCGCGCACGCGGCGAGTACGTGCACTTCGTCGACGACGACGACTGGCTCTCCCCGCAGGCGCTCGAGCGGCTCTACGCGCGCGCCAAGGAGACCGACGCCGACATCGTGATCGGGCGGATGGCGGGACACGGACGCGGCGCCCCGCGGGCCCCGTTCGCCAGGCCGCTGGAGCGGGGGTCCGTGCGCGAGAACCCCGTACTGCTGGGCAGCATGACCGTCCACAAGCTGTTTCGCCGGCAGTTCCTCCTCGACCACGCGCTGCGCTTCGAGGAGGGCCGGGTACGGCTCGAGGACCATCTGTTCACGCTGCGTGCCTATCTGCTGGCCAAGCAGGTCAGCACCGTGGCGGACTACACGACGTACCACTGGGTGCGGCACCGCGACGGCAAGCACAACATCAGCTACACCCCCATCGAGCCCACCTCGTACATCGACTCCGTGCGGCGCATCATCGCGCTGCTGCACGCCCCGGACACGCACGTGGCGGACGAGGAGATGCGGCACCGGTTCACCGCCAACTGGTACGGCAGCAAGGCCTTGAAGCGGCTCACCGGAAAGGGGTTCCTCGGGCAGGAGGAGGAGCGTCGCGCGGCCTGGCGGCAGCAGGTCATCGACCTCGCCGCCGACCTGCCCACTGCCGTCGACCGCCATCTGCCGGAGCGCCTGCGCGTGCTCTCCCGCCTGTGCCGTTCAGGCGACCACGAGGGCATCCAGGCCTACACACGGTTCGAGAGCGAGGTGCGGCACCTGCCGAAGGTCGAGGAGACATCCTGGCGCGGCGAGGTGCTCCACGTCCGCGCGCGCACGACTCTGGTGCGGACCGACCCGGAGACGGGTGAGAGCACCCCGCTCCTGTTCCGCCGCGCGGTGCACGAGACGCCGACCGGCAAGAAGCGGGTGCGCTGGATCTGGCAGCCGCCCGCTCCCCTCGACGAGCTTCCCGGGCTCGCCCCCGCGCTCGACTTCACCGCGCCGCTCAAGTACGCCAAGGCGCAGGGCCTCGTGCACCACAAGGCTGGTGGCACCCAGCTCGTGGTGGCGACCGGTACCTCCACGCTGCGGCCCACCGCGCACGAGGCGGACCCGGACCTGTGGGAGATGCACTGGACGACGGAGTGCACCATCGACCCCACCGGCGTCGACGAGATGTCCGGGCCGCTGGAGACCGGCGACTGGCAGGTGTGCCTGCGCCTGAACGTGGGCGGCTGGCTCAGCTCGCCGCGCCTGTCCGGGGTGAAACTCTCCGTGCCGGGTGCCGGGACACCCGCGGTGGCCGAGCGGCAGCACACCGCACCCCGCCGGCACCCGCTGAACGGTGTCGCGAAGGTGGCGGTCCCCGTGCTGCGGCGGCTGTTCCCCGCCGCCGCGTATCAGGCGCTGCGCGACCGCTACCGGCGGCTCGTCGCGTTCGGCCGAGGCCCCGCTCCGGTCTCGGTGGCCCTGGAGGAGCTGCAGCGCGCACACGCCAAGCAGGCGCAGGCGCTCAGTGTTTCCAGTACCCGCAGAACATGATGCGGTCCTTCGGTACTCCCTGAGCCACCCAGTGCCGGCGCAGCCCGGTGGCGAGCCCCGACTCCCCGACCGCCCAGCCGTACAACGGGCCGCCGGGGAGCGGCAGTTCACGGGCGCGAGCGAGAGCGGTCGCACCGGGCACGGACGTGGCCGTGTCATCCCGGTCGACCCATACGACCTCGGCGCCGGGCGGCGCCGTGAGTTTCTGGCGGTCCTCGGGGGCCGGAACTTCCGCGACGGCCCAGCCCGTGGTGTCGGCGGGCAGCGAGGCGAGGACACCGGCGAGCGCGGGCAGGCCCGACTCGTCGGCGGCCAGGGCGACTTGGCGGATTCCCTCGGGCAGGTTGAAGCCGGTGCCCTCGTCGACGAGGACGACCGCGTCGCCGGGCCCGCAGGCTCGTGCCCAGGCGGCGGCGGGGCCTGCCGTGGCCTCGTCGTCGTGTCCGTGGAGCACGAAGTCGACGTCGATTTCGGGGCCTTGGGGGCCTTCGGCGCGATGGGCGCGGACCGTGTAGTTGCGCAGGACGGGACGGGATTCCTTGGACCCGCCGAGGAGTTTCAGGTAACTGACTGTGGTCAGCCGGTCCGGGACCCGGCCGAGCGAGGCGTCCGCGTCGGGTCCCGCCGGGAGGAAGAGGCGGAACCACTGGTCGTACCCCATCGGCCGGAACCGCGCGATGTCGCCGCCGCCGAGGGTGACGCGGACGAAGTGCGGCGAGAGGTGTTCGCTGCGCAGGACGTGCAGACGCAGGGGCTGCGCCGACTCGGGCTTGACGCGGGTGGCGGTGATGTTGCCGCGCTGCATGTGCGCCTCCGTTCAGCGGTGCGCGCGGGCGGCCGCGGCGTCGAGGAGTTCCTGAATGCGGTGGCTCACTTCGTGGGGGCCGATCGCGTGCCTGGGGAAGGCGATGCGGACGTCCTCGCACTCCCCGGCGGCGCGTTCGAGGCGCAGGACGAGGCCCCTGCGGTCGAGACGTACGGGCCGGATGTCCGCCACGTCGGACAGATCCAACTCGCCGACTGTTTCGGCGAGTTGGACGAGGAGGTCCGCGTGACCCGTGTCCAGGTGCGAGAGCAGTTCCGCCTCGACCCCGGCCAGCGGGTCGGGAGCCGCCGCGGCGAGTTCCGTCACGTCCAGGACGCGCACCGAGTCGTCCTCGGCGAAGGCGGCCCGCGCCGGACGGAACACCAGGGTGTCGGGGCCCGCGCCCCCGAGGCGTCCGCTGAACGCGAGGCGGGCCCGCACCCGCTCGCGTACGACGACGGGGGCCACGTCCGTGAACTCCGCGTACGCGGCGAGGCCCGAGTGCGGCGCCGTGGCGAGCGCCGCGGTCAGCCGCGGATCCTCGGGGTCGAGCAGGATCAGCCGGGACGCGGCGTCCACGGCGTAGAGCCCCACGCAGTCGAGCCGCAGCCGGGCCTCGGTCGTGGTGGTCAGGGTCAGGGTCAAGGTGTCGGCCGCGGCGAGGATCGTCCGCGCCCGCTCGGCGGGGGTGAGCTCCTGGTGCGCCACTGGGTTGACCATCTCCACTCCAAACTTAGGTAAGGCTCACCTTACTCACCTGTTGGATGCGGTGTCACCCCCGCCCCCGATGTCGTCACACCCCGGTGCCCCGCGAGACGAAAGTGATGCGGGCCAAGCGGACGCCATCGCTCAACCGCACACGCAGATCGCGCACTCACGTCGCGGTGAAGGGAGCCTCGACGGTGACGTAGTCGTACGCTCCGGCGGTCGCGGGCACCTCGACGCGGCAGCCGTCGGCCACGTCCACGACCCCCTCGCCGGTGACGGCGTCCCAGTGGCCGAACTCGGCGACCGGCACGCGGAAGGTGACCCGCTCCGACTCCCCCGCGCCGAGGGTGACGCGGCGGTGCCCGACGAGCTGGCGGCGCGGGCGCGGCACGGAGGGGGCCACCGCGCGCAGATACAGCTGCGGCACCGCGTCCGCCGTGCGCGAGCCGGTGTTGGTGACGGTGAAGGTGGCCCCCACCGCCGCCTCGTCCGGCGAGGACCCGGGCGAGCGCGCGGCCCGCCGCCTGGCCGCCGTGCGCGGTCCACAGCAGGGCGGGCAGTTCGGCGTGCGCGTCGGGGACACACACCCACCCCTCGGCGCACCGCAGCCGCACCCGGTCGACCCGGTCCGCGCCGAACCGCTCCCGCAGCCCGTCGAGCGGCGGATGAGGGTGCCGCTGTACCAGTCCGTCTTGCACTCGTCCGCGAGCAGGCCGACGGCCGCGATCCGGGTGTCCGCGTCGACCACGAGGTCATGCTCTGGATGAACCACAACGGCGCCGTGGGGCCGCTCGGCGGCTACGAGATCACGTCGTCGTCCGGCGGCCCGGACTTCACGACCAACAGGTTCAAGGTGTCGGGCGGCTGACACCGTCGGCGATGTCCGCGAGGACCCGGGCCGCCGGGCCCGGGTCCACCAGCCACTTCAGGTGACTGCTGTCGAGGGAGCGGACGGTGAAGGGGTTGTCCGGGGTCAACGCGTCGCCCTCGCGGATCAGCCGGTCCTGGAGAGCGAGCGGCAGAGTCGCGTCGTGCAGGAGACGTACGTACGTCTTCGGGATGCGGCCCCACGTGGCGGCCTGCGCACGGTCGTCCTCGGTGCCGACATCGAGGTTCTCGTCCGGCTGGAAGGTGTTGAAGAAGGTGCGGAACTCGTCGTCGGTGCCGTCCGCGAGGAACGCCGCCCGGAACGCGTCGAGCGCCTTCTCGTCGGCTGTGCGGAAGTTGACGCGCAGCAGCCCGAGTTCGGCCGGGTCGCCCGCCATCGCGAATCCGAGCGAGGCGGGGTCGACCGAGGCCATCTCCGGTTCGGCGTGGTAGCCGGCCGCGGTGAGGTCGACCTGGCACCAGGACCCCACGTAGACGATGTGGTCGATCAGGTCGGGGCGCCGGTTGGCGGCGGCCGTGGCGGTGAGGCCGCCGCGGCTGTGCGAGAGGAGGATCACGGGGCCGTTCTCCTTGGCCCGTTCCAGGACACCGATCAGGTACGCGACGTTGTCGGCGAGGGTGACGCCCTTGATGGCGCCGGGTGTTGAGGCGAGGCCCACCGGATCCTGCGGGGACTGGTACGCGGCCGGGTAGGTCGCCTCGAAGCCGTGTCCCGGCAGGTCGACGGCGGCCGAGCGGTGACCGAGCAGGCCGAGTTCCGCCTGGAGCGGCGCGAAGGAGAAGGAGTTGGCGAACGCTCCATGAACGAGGACGTACGTCGGCTGCACAGGCATGCTCACTTTCCGAGGCTTTTCTGACGCTTCAGGGCCGGAAGTGGCGATCCTAACCGGCAGGCGGCGCCTGTGCCGCGCTTTCCCTCACGGTCAACTCCGGTGCGAGCAGCACGACTTCCTCCGCCGAGCCGCGGCCCTCGATCTGCGCCACGACCTGCTCCACCGCGCGCCGCCCCATCTCCTGCGCGGGCACGGCGACCGAGGTGAGCGGCACCGACGCGTGCCGCGCGACCTGCTCGGGGCAGACCGCGACGACCGACACGTCCTCGGGGACCGCCCGCCCGGACTGGCGTAGGAGGGCGAGCAGCGGGTCGGTGGCCGCCTCGTTCTGCACGACGAACGCGCTGGTGCCGGGGCGCTCGTCGAAGATCCGCGACAACGTCGCCGACACCGAGGCGTAACTGCCCTCGCAGGGACGGTGCAGGAGCCGCAGGCCGAGTTCGGCGCTGCGCCCGCGCAGGCCCGCCAGTGTGCGCTCGGCGAAGCCGGTGCGGCGCTCGTAGACGGCGGCGGCCTCGCCGATGACGGCGATCTCGCGGTGCCCGAGGCCCGCCAGGTGATCGGCGCACAGCGCGCCCGCGGCGGCGAAGTCCAGGTCCACGCAGTTGAGCCCCGTGGTGTCGGCGGGCAGGCCGATGAGGACGGCGGGGCGGCTCGCGGTGCGCAGCAGCGGAAGCCGCTCGTCGTCCAGCTCGACGTCCATGACGATCACGGCGTCCGCCAGCGCGCTGCCCTCGATGCGGCGCACGGCCTGGGCGCCCTCCTCGCCGGTGAGCAGCAGGATGTCGTAGCCGTGCGCACGGGCGGCGGTGGCGACCGCCGTCGCGATCTCCATGATCACGGGTACGTACATGTCGGTGCGCAGCGGCACCATCAGGGCGATGATGTTGGACTTGCTGCTGGCGAGGGCGCGGGCCCCGGCGTTGGGGTGGTAGCCCAGCTTGCGCACGCTCGTCTCGACGCGCTCGCGGGTGGCCGCCGAGATGGACCGCTTGCCGCTGAGGACGTAGCTCACGGTGCTCGCGGAGACTCCGGCGTGCCTGGCGACCTCTGCGAGGGTGACCATGTCGTTCTCCTGAAGCCGAGGCCGAGGGGGGCGGGGTCGACGGGTCCCCCGACCCGCCCAGTGCCGGCGTCGGCGGGGGCCGCCCGTCGTTCGGCATGCCGACCCTATGATTTGCGCAGGGTGCCTGTCCAGAAGTTCGTCGAAGCGCTTCGACGCCCTGTGCGGCACCAGGGCGAGCCACCAGGGAGGACACGTATGACCGACGCCACCCCCACCGCGCCGATACGCACCGCATCGGGCCACGTCCGCGGACTCACGCAGGGAGCGCTGAGCGTCTTCCGCGGCATCCCCTACGCCCAACCCCCGGTGGGCGCGCTGCACTTGGCCGCACCGGAGCCGACGCCGCCGTGGGACGGGGTGCGCGACGCGTTCGCCTTCGGGCCGCCGCCCCCGCAGTCCCTGGTGGGCGGGCTCACGGGCCGCTCGGTCCCCGAGGGCGAGGACTGGCTGACGGTCAACGTGTGGTCGCCCGACCTCGGCGCCGCGGGCCTGCCGGTGCTTGTCTATGTGTACGGAGGGGCGTACGTCACCGGCTCCACGGACGGGCCGCACTACGACGGTTCCGCGCTCGCCGCCCGCGGCGCGGTCGTCGTGACCCTCAACTACCGGGTCGGCGCGGAGGGCTTCGGTGTCTTCGACGGCGCGCCCGCCAACCGGGGACTGCTCGACCAGGTGGCGGCGCTGCGCTGGGTGCGGGAGAACATCGCGGCGTTCGGCGGCGACCCCGGCCGGGTGACCGTGTTCGGGGAGTCCGCGGGCGCGGGCTCGGTGGCGTCGCTGCTCGCGATGCCGTCGGCGGCCGGCCTGTTCCGGCGGGCGGTCGCACAGAGCGTGCCGGGCACGTTCTTCACGCTCGGCCTCGCGCGGGACATCGGCGCGCGGATCGCGGAGCGGCTCGGGGTGCCGGGCGCGGGGGCGGCCGAACTCGCCGCGTGCGCGCCGAAGGCGCTGCGCGATGCCACCGACGACCTGATCCGCGCGCTGCCCGAATACGCGGACAGCTGGGGTCGCGTCGCCCACACGATGACCCCGTTCTCGCCGGTGGTCGACGGCGAGGTGCTGCCCGCCACCCCATGGGAGGCGCTCGCGGGCGGCGCCGCGCGCGACGTCGAGCTGCTCGTCGGGCACAACCGGGACGAGTACCGGCTGTTCACCATCATGGCGGGCCGGTACGGGAAGACGACCGAGGAGGAGGCGACCGAGGCGCTGCTCCGCTTCGGCCCGGGACCCGGCGCCGAGGCCGGCTACCGGACGGCGTACCCGTCCGCGGATCCGACCCGGCTGCACGAACTCGTCATGTCCGACTGGCTGTTCCGGATGCCGTCGCTGCGCCTGGCCGAGGCCCACGCGGCGGCCGGCGGGACCGCGTACGCGTACGAGCTGTGCTGGGAGGCGCCCGGAGCGGACGGCGCGATGGGCGCCTGCCACGCGCTGGACGTGCCCCTCGTCTTCGGCACGCTCGACTCCGACTTCGGCGGTCTCTTCCTCGGCCCCGGCGAACTCCCGGACGCGGCCGTGGAGTTGTCGCGGGAGATGGGCGACGCGTGGACCGCGTTCGCCACGGGCGGGGATCCGGGCTGGGCGCCGTTCACCGCCGGCGAGCGGGCGACCCGGGTCCTCGACGCCCCCTCGCACACGGCTTCGTACCCGGAGGAGGCCTCGCGGCTGCTGTGGGAGGACTTCGGCTTCGCACCCCTGGACCTGGAGTCCGGCGGGAGCGCCCCCGGGCGACGCGCCGACGGCTGAACGTTTCGGAACCGGTTCCGCACCTACCGTCTCAGGCATGAACAAACGTGCCCAAATGTCCCTCGTGCTGCTCGCCGGCACCTCCGGGGCCGTGGACGCCCTCGCGTTCACGGCCCTCGGCACCGTGTTCGCCGGTGTGATGACCGGCAACCTCGTCCTGCTCGGCATCTCGGCGGGCCAGGGCTCGGGCCACGATGTGGCGCCGCTGTACGCGCTCGGCGGGTACGCGGTGGGGGCGGCGACAACCGCGCTCGTGTGCCGGGGCGTTCGCGAGGCGTGGGAGACGGGGTGGCCGGACCGCGTCGTCGCCTGCCTCGCCGCGCAGTGCGTGCTGCTCGGCTTCGTCGCCGTGGCGGGAGGCCTGCTCGGCGGGGACCCGGCCGGGGTGTGGCGGACCGTGCTGCTCGTCGTGGCCGCGCTCGCGATGGGCGGGCAGTCGGCCGCGATGCTAGCGGCGGGGGCCGGGGCGGCGCCCACGACCTATTTCACGGGGACGTTGACGACGCTCGTGACCGGGGTGGCCGACGGGTCGGGGCGGGGCCGGGAGCAACTGTGGGTGACCGGTCGGTTGTTGGCCGTGGCCGGCGGCGCGGCCTGCGCCGTAGCGGTTCGGGACGCTTTCCCGCCGTGGGGGTTCGCGCCGCCGGTCGTCCTGACCGCCGCCGCGGTCGCGTGCCAGAAACCTGCACACCGAATGCGCAGGGCGGTCACGGAGCTTCGCAAATAAACATTGGCTTATACAAGCACCGCACGCAGTTAATGCCCGCCTGTCCCCCTTTGCTGTCCTGCGACACCGGGCGTTCACAATCCTCTCCGTGAAGAATGTGAAGGACATGCCAGCCGAGTGTGAACACCCCGGCACACGAAGGTAATTGACCTCGCCGATCCCCTGCGAATGAACCCGATCGGATTAGCTGTGCGACGCGTCAACATGCTTTGATCCTCCGCATCGCATGACGGCCGCAGGGATTCGCAGCCACCGATTTCCAGCGCGCCCCGCGTATTTGAAATACCAGGACATCCCCCCATGAGAAGGGCGGCTCACCATGAGCAACCACATTGAGACCGTTGAGATCTCGGACGCCGACCTCGACAACGTCTCCGGCGGTCTCGTCGGCGGCCTCGTCGGCCAGGTCACCGGCACGGTCGAGGGCATCGCCCCGGTCGCCGGCACCGTCTCCTCCGTGACCAACACGGTCGAGGGCCTCACCGGCGTCAACGCCGGCGCCGTCACCGGTCTGGCCGGCGGCCTGACCTCCGGCCTCTGAGTCGGATTCGATCCCACGGGATCTCCGCGCCACCTCCTGACGGGTGGCGCACCCCAAGCCTCGGGACCTTCGGGTCCCGGGGCTTTCGGGGCGTCCGGGCCAAATGTGCTCGGCCATGAAGCAACGTAAGGGAAAGACCCCGTGCAGTTCCGCCAACAGGCCCTGTCCAAACTGCAGTCGCCGGAGGAGCTCGATCTGCCGGTGCGCCTCGCGCGGCCGCAGGGACTGCTCGTACTCGCCGTCACCGTCGTCGTGATGGTCGCCGCCTGCGTCTGGGCCGTCACCGGTACGGTGTCATCGACGCTCAAGGCCGACGGCATCCTCACGTACGCGCAGGGCAGCTACGTCCTGCAGACCCCCGTCACCGGGCAGGTCACCGGCCTGTACGTGAAGGAGGGCCAGCGGGTGCGCGCGGGCGCGCCGATCCTCAAGGTGCGGACGGCGCAGGGCAACCGGGCCGTGCGGGCCATCGACGCCGGCCGGGTCACGGCGCTCGTCGCGCGGATCGGCTCGGTCGTCACGACCGGCTCCGACGTGGCGACGGTGGAGAAGACCGGCTCGACGCGTGATCCGCTGCTCGCGATGCTGTACGTGCCCGCCACCGGCGCGGGCACCGTGGACGCGGGCGCCGAGGTCGACCTGAACGTGCCGCAGGCGCAGCAGTACGGCGTGCTGCGCGGGACCGTGAAGGCGGTCGGCCGCGCGGCCCAGACGAAGCGGCAGGTCACCGACTTCATCGGGGACAGCTCGCTCGCCGGCGGGTTCACGAAGGGCGGAGCCAGGGTCCCGGTCCTTGTGCAACTCAAGAAAGCGGACACCAAGTCCGGTTACGCCTGGTCCTCCGACGGCGGACCGCCCTATCCGCTCGCCTCCATGACCCTCGCCTCCGGCTCCGTGCACCTCGCCGATCAGCGCCCGATGGATTGGCTGAAGCCGTGACCACGACCTCCCTGCCGCCCGCGGGCCACCGCCCGGACCGCCGCCGCTCGCGCCCCGCTCCCCCGCCGGCCAAGCGCCGCAAGAGGGTGCGCACGCCCACGGTGCTCCAGATGGAGGCCGTCGAGTGCGGCGCCGCGGCGCTCGCGATGATCCTCGCGTATCACGGCCGGCACATCCCGCTGGAGGAGCTGCGCATCGCGTGCGGCGTCTCGCGGGACGGCTCGCGCGCCTCCAACCTGCTCAAGGCGGCGCGCAGTTATGGCATGACCGCCAAGGGCATGCAGATGGAGCCGACCGCGCTCGCCGAGGTGCAGGGCCCGGCGATCCTGTTCTGGGAGTTCAACCACTACGTCGTCTACGACGGCATGGGCCGCCGCTTCGGGCGCCGCGGCGTGCACATCAACGACCCCGACAAGGGCCGCCGCTTCGTGCCGATGGAGGACTTCGACACGAGCTTCACGGGTGTCGTCCTCGTCCTGGAGCCGGGCGACGACTTCCGTACGGGCGGGCGCAAGCCGGGCGTCATGTCGGCGCTGCCCGCACGGCTGCGCGGCACCACCGGCACGATGCTCATCGCGCTGCTCGCGAGCCTGCTGCTCGTCGGCGTGGGCGCGGCGGTGCCCGCGCTCAGCAAGACGTACATCGACCTGTTCCTCATCGGCGACCAGACCTCGCTGCTTGGCGCGCTGTTCGCGTCGATGGGCGCGATGGTGGCGCTGACCGCCGTCCTGACGTGGCTGCAGCAGACGAACCTGCTGCGCGGCCGCATCATCTCCTCGACGCTCAGCAGCGCCCGCTTCTTCGGGCATCTGCTGCGCCTGCCCGTCACCTTCTTCTCGCAGCGCAGCCCGGCCGACCTGGTGCAGCGCCTCCAGTCGAACGACGCGGTCGCCGAGACCCTGGCCCGCGACCTGACGTCGGCGGGCGTCGACGGAATCGTGGTGCTGCTGTACGCGGCGCTGCTGTACTCCTACGATCCGCAGCTCACGGCGGTCGGCGTCGGGATCGCGCTACTGAACGTCGTGGCGATGCGCGTCGTCGTGAAGCTGCGGGCGACGGGCACGCAGAAGCTGCGCGCGGACACGGCGCGGCTCACCAACACCTCGTACACGGGCCTGCAGCTCATCGAGACGATGAAGGCGACCGGCGGCGAGAACGGCTACTTCCGGCGGTGGGCAGGACAGCACGCGACCACGCTTGAAGAGCAGCAGAAGCTCGGGGTGCCGAGCGCGTGGCTCGGCATCGTCGCGCCGACCCTCGCGACCCTCAACAGCGCGCTGATCCTGTGGATCGGCGGCATGCGGGCGGTCGAGGGTCATTTGTCGGTGGGTCTCCTTGTCGCCTTCCAGACCCTCATGACCCGCTTCACCACGCCGCTGACGCGGCTGAACAGTGTCGCGGGCCGCATCCAGGACTTCGCCGCCGACGTGGCGCGCCTGAAGGACGTGGAGAACTTCCCCGTCGACCAGCTGTACGCGCGCCCCGAGCAGGTGCAGAGCACGCGCCGGCTGCGCGGCCACATCGAACTGGACGGCATCACGTTCGGCTACAGCCCGCTCGACAAGCCGCTCCTGTCCGGCTTCTCCCTGACGGTGGGCCCCGGGCAGCAGGTGGCACTCGTCGGCGGCTCGGGCAGCGGAAAGTCCACGGTCTCCCGCCTGATCTCCGGCCTGTACGCGCCGTGGGAGGGCGTCATCCGGATCGACGACCGCCGCCTGGACGACATCCCGCGCGGCGCCCTCGCCGCCTCCGTCTCCTTCGTCGACCAGGACGTGTTCCTCTTCGAGGGCACGGTCCGCGACAACGTCGCACTGTGGGACCCGTCGATCTCCGACGAGGCCGTGGAGGAGGCGCTGCGCGACGCGTGCCTGTACGACGTGGTGGCGCGCCGCCCCGGCGGTGTGCGCGGCCGGGTCGAACAGGACGGCCGGAACTTCTCCGGCGGGCAGCGGCAACGGCTCGAAATCGCGCGAGCCCTTGTGCGGCGGCCCTCGATCCTCGTGCTCGACGAGGTAACCAGCGCGCTCGACGCGGAGACCGAGCAGACGGTCATGGACAACATCCGGCGGCGCGGCTGCGCCTGCGTCGTCATCGCGCACCGCCTCAGCACGGTGCGCGACAGCGACGAGATCGTGGTCCTCGACCACGGACAGGTCGTCGAGCGGGGCCGCCACGAGCACCTGGTGCGGGCCGGCGGGCCGTACGCCGACCTGGTCAAGGAGCACTGAGATGACCGACCTGCAAGCGGAGTTCACCTCCTCCGACCAAGTGGTGGCGGCCTTCGGCGGCCTCGGCGCCCCCGTCGACTGCACCGATCTGCGCAGCCTGCCCCTTGAGGGCCCGCACGTGCTGTGGCTCGTCGCCGGCGGCGCGCTCGACCTGTTCGCGGTCGACGTCCAGCAGCAGGGCCACTGGCACTTCCTCGGCCGCCTGGAGCCGGGCACGCTGCTGCTCGGTCCGGTCGAGGGCACCCAGCACACGCTCGTCGGGCGGCCGCTGTCCGGCTGCCAGGTGCGCCGCATCCCGCTGCGCGAGCTGCCGTACGCGCCGCCCGCCTACGACGGTTCGTACGGGTGGAGCCTGCTGGAGGAGGCCTTCGCGCTCGGCGTGGGCCGCGGGCAGCAGGTCCTCTTCGAGGCGCCGTTGGAGAGCCGCACGGTCGAGGACTCCCTCGTCGGCGACGACGACGTGCTCTGGCCCCAACTCGCGCCCGGCAGCGTGCAGTACGGGTCGGCCTACGCGGCGGACGCGGCGTCCGATCTGCTGGTCGACACCGGCCTGTGGCAGAGCATGGTCAACCAGCAGTGGCGGCTGCTCTCCACGCTCGACCGCTGGATCGAACGCCTGGAGAGCGCGCACGAGGACCGCACGGCGGCCGGCATCCGCGCGGGCGAGGCCGTCCGCGAGCAGGCCGACCGCACGCTCCTCGCGTCCATGGGCACCAAGCGCGGCCGCCGCGGCTCCCACGACGCGGGCGCCGACGCCACGTACGCGGCCTGCAAGGTGGTCGCCGACGCGGCGGGCATCCGGCTCGTCGACCCCGACCACGTGGGCGCGGTCAGTGACCGCCTCGACCCGGTCGAACAGCTCGCCACGGCCTCCCGTCTCCGCACCCGCCCCATACGCCTCGCCGGGGACTGGTGGCGCCGCGACGCGGGCCCGCTGGTCGGCTACCGGGCCTCGTCCGGCGCCCCGGTCGCGCTGCTGTACCGGCGGGGCGGCTACGAGACCGTGAACCCGGCGGGGGACCGGCGCGTCCGCGTCGACGAGGACAACGCGGAGGACTTCGAAGAGCGGGCGATCATGCTCTATCGCCCGCTCCCCGAAGGCGATCTGACCCCGCTGCGGCTGATGCGCTTCAGCATGCAGTCGATGACCAAGGACATCCGCAGGCTGCTGCTCGCGGGCCTGGTCACGGTGGCGCTCGGCGCGCTCGTCCCCGTCGCGACCGGCCAGGTCCTCGGCACGTACGTCCCCAACGCGCAGACGGACCTCATCACGCAGGTGTCGTTGGCGGTGGTGGTCACCAGTGTCGTGACGGCGGCGTTCATGCTGCTGCAGAACCTCACGGTGCTGCGCATCGAGGGCAGAGTGGAGAGCGAACTGCAACCGGCCGTCTGGGACCGGCTGCTGCGGCTGCCCACCCGGTTCTTCGCCTCCCGTTCGACGGGCGAGCTGGCGAGCGCGGCGATGGGCATCAGCTCGATCCGGCGCCTGCTGTCAGGCGTGGGCCCGATCGTCGTCCAGTCGACGACGGTCGGCGCGATGAACCTGGTGATGCTCCTCCTCTACAGCGTCCCCCTGGCGATGGCGGCGCTCGGCATGCTGGTCCTGGTCGCGGCCGTCTTCCTCACCCTCGGCCTGCTCGAACTGCGCTGGCAGCGCCGCCTGGTGAAGCTCGGCAACAAGCTCAACAACCAGGCGTTCCAGACGCTGCGCGGGCTGCCGAAACTGCGGGTCGCGGGCGCGGAGAGCTTCGCGTACGCGGCGTGGGCGAAGGAGTTCGCGCGCACCCGGGAGTTGCAGCGCAGGGCCGGCCGCATCAAGAACGCGACGACGGTCCTCAACTCGGTCTATCTCCCGCTGTGCTCGCTCGTGATGTTCATGCTGCTCGCGGGCCCGGCCCGCGGCTCCATGTCGGCGGCGTCCTTCCTCACCTTCAACACGTCGGTGACGATGCTCCTGACGTCGGTGACGCAGTTGACCGGCGCGCTGATCTCGGCGGCCGCGGTGCTGCCGATGTTCGAGCAGATCAAGCCGGTGCTGGACGAGAAGCCGGAGGTCCGCGAGGCGGCGACGCAGCCGGGCGAGCTGACGGGCGCGCTTGAGGCCCGCGGTGTCTCCTTCCGCTACACCGACGACGGCCCGCTGGTCCTCGACGACGTGAACGTGTCCATCCGGCCGGGCGAGTTCGTGGCGGTGGTCGGCGAGAGCGGCTGCGGAAAGTCCACGCTGCTTCGGCTGTTGATCGGCTTCGACGCGCCCGCTTCCGGCAGCGTCCTGTATGACGGCCAGGACCTGTCGGCGCTCGACCAGGCGGCGGTGCGGCGCCAGTGCGGCGTCGTCCTCCAGAACGCCCAGCCGCTGAGCGGGTCGATCCTCGACTGCATCTGCGGCGCAGAGGCCTTCACGCAGGAGGAGGCGATGGCGGCGGCCGAGATGGCGGGCCTCGCGGAGGACATCAAGCGGATGCCGATGGGCCTGCACACGATGATCTCGGGCGGGGGTGCGGTCTCCGGCGGGCAGCGGCAGCGGTTGATGATCGCGCAGGCGCTGATTCGGCGACCGCGGATTCTGTTTTTCGATGAGGCGACGAGTGCGCTGGACAATGAGACGCAGCGGATTGTCATCGACAGTACGAAGGCCCTCCGGGCGTCGCGGGTGGTGATCGCGCATCGTCTCTCGACGGTCATGGATGCGGATCGGGTGGTCGTGATGTCGGCGGGGCGGGTGGTTCAGCAGGGGTCGCCCGAGGAGCTTTTGGCGGATACGGGTGGGCGGTTGCACGAGTTGGTGAGGCGGCAGATGGCGTGAGGTTGCGGGGCTCTGCCCCGGACCCCGGGCCTCAATCGCCGGCCGGGCTTGAAAGATCGGGGCTCTGCCCCGGACCCCGCTGCTCAATCGCCGCAGAGGCTTGAAAGGCCTGCTCAATCGCCGCAGGGGCTTGAATTGCGAACAGCACCCGTATCGCCACCTCGCGGTAGTGGCGGACGTGGTGGAGGGCGCGGTCGGCTGCCAGGTCTACGTCTCCTGCCCTGATGGCCTCGTACAGGGCCTGGTGTTCCTCCCACACCGCGTGCGGGTCGTCGACCTGCTGGAACAGCCAGCGCATCCGGCCCTCCAGCGGCTGGAGGGTGCCGGCGAGCAGGGTGTTGCCGGCGATCTCCACGATGTGGTGGTGGAAGTCCGTGTTCGCGCGGGAGATACGGGCCGGCTTCCCCGTGCGTGTGGCCTTCTCCGCGCTGGTCAACAGCCGTCCCAGCGCGGCGATCTGCGGCTGCTGTGCCCGCTCGGTGGCGCGGCGCACGGCGAGCACCTCCAGGGCCTCGCGCAGATCGAAGAGGTCGAGCACGTCCTGGAACGAGAGCTGCTTGACGACGATCTTGCGGGCGGAGACCGCCTCCAGGAAGCCCTCGCTGAGCAGCACCCTGATGGCCTCGCGCACCGGGATCCGGGACACCCCGAACTCCTCGGCCACCTCCCGCTCCAACAGCCGGTCCCCCGGCTTGAGTTGACCGGAGATGATCCGGTCCCTGACCCCCTCGCAGACCTGGTCCCGCAGCCAGCCCGCCTCGCCGGACCCCGCCCGTGCCGCCATGTTTCCTCCCCGTCAATTGTCGCTCACGGTATACCAACGCCTTGACGGACGACGGTCCCGTCCGCATTCTTTGGTATGCCATAGCTCGTGCACTGCACGTCACAAGCGTGCCCACCTGTCCGGACCGTGGACCCTACGGGTCCCGTCAACAGAGGGTCTGCCCATGCCGTCAGCCCATCCGCCACAGGTCGCCGACGCGACCGCCACGGACGCGAGAACCACCAAGTCCCCTTCTTCCACGCCGAGTCGCACCCGCTGGAAGGTGTTCCTGCTCCTCCTCGGCATCGTCACGCTCAACTACATCGACCGCGGCTCCGTGTCCGTGGCGCTGCCCCTGATCACGCGCGATCTGCATCTGTCGAAGGAGGTCACCGGCTTCGTCCTGAGCGCGTTCTTCTGGACGTACGCGCTGATGCAGATCCCCGGCGGACGGCTGATCGACCGGTTCGGGCCGCGCCGGATGGCCGGCGGCGCCTGCGTCGGCTGGGGTCTCGCGACCGGCGCCACCGCGGCGGCGACCGGAGTCGGCTCGCTGCTCGCGGCCCGGCTGGCGCTCGGCGCGGTCGAGGCCCCGGTCATGCCGGCCGGCGGCAAGCTCAACGCGCACTGGCTGCCCGCGAAGGAACGCGGGCGCGGCGCGGTCCTCATGGACGGCGGCGCCCCGCTCGGCTCGGCGCTCGGCGGCATCGCCATCTCCGGCCTCATCGCCTGGACGGGCAGTTGGCGGATCAGCTTCGTCGTCGCGGGCGCGGCGACGGTGGCGGTCGGCTTCCTGGCCCTGCGATACCTGCGCGACACCCCGCGCGAGCACGCGGGCGTGAACGAGGCCGAGGCGGCGTACATCGAGCGGGCGCACGCGGAGGAGGACGCGGCAGCGCCCGGCGAGGACCGGCCCGCGAAGCTGCGCGACTACGTCAAGTACCGCTCGTTCTGGGGCATGTGCCTGGGCTGGATGGGCTTCAACGGCGTCTTCTACGGGCTGCTCACCTGGGGCCCGCTCTACCTGTCCGAGACCAAGGGCTTCGACATCAAGTCCATTGGCTGGTCCACGCTCGTCATCTTCGGCGCCGGGTTCGTCGGCGAACTGATCGGCGGCTGGCTCGCCGACCACTGGCGCTCGCGGGGTACTGCCGCCAACACCGTGCTGCGCACCCTGATGGGGATCGCGGGCGCGGCCGTGACGGCGGGCCTGCTCGGCGTCGTCCTCGTGCCCGACGCGATGACGGCGGTCGCGCTGCTCTCCGTCGTGCTGTTCTTCCTGCGCTGGGCGGGCCTGTACTGGGCGCTGCCCTCCACGCTCGGCGGGCGCGCCAACGCGGGCGTGGTCGGCGCCGCCATGAACCTGTCCGGCAACATCGCGGGGATCGTCACACCCATCGCCGTCGGCTTCATCGTCGGCGGCACCGGCTCCTACACCTGGGCGCTGCTGTACTTCGTCGGCGCGGCGCTGCTGTTCACCGCCGCGTCCCTGGTCATCGACTACTCGAGGAGGCTCGTCGTCCGATGAGCGACAACCCGGTCGCCCCCGACCGTCCACTGCGCGTGGGGATGCTCACGCCGTCCTCCAACACCTGCCTCGAACCCGTGACGTACGGGCTGCTCCACGGCGCCGGGCCGGCACTCGCCACCGCGCACTTCGCGCGCGTACCCGTCACCCGGATCGCACTCGACACCGGCAGCGACGCCCAGTTCGCCCCCGAGCCGATGCTCGCGGCGGCCCGGCAGCTCGCCGACGCCAAGGTCGACGTCCTTGTGTGGAACGGGACTTCGGGGTCGTGGCTCGGCATCGAGCGGGACCGGGCCCTCGCCGCGGCGCTCACCGCGGAGACCGGCATCCCGGCGACCACGTCGACGCTCGCCCTTCTCGACGCCTGCGCCGCGTACGGGGTCACCCGACTCGGCCTCGCCCTGCCCTACACCCGCGACGTCGCCGACGCGATCGTGTCGACGTACGCGAAGGAGGGCCTGGAGTGCGTCCTCGCGGAGCCCTTCGGCGAGCAGGACAACGAGGCCTTCGCCCGGATCCCGCCCGCCGACGTGGCCCGCCAGATCGAGGCCGCGGCGACCGACGGGGCGCAGGCCGTCGCCGTGGTGTGCACGAACGTGTACGGCGCCTTCGAGGCGGAGCGGCTCGAACGGGCCCTGGATCTCCCGGTGTTCGACTCGGTGAGCGCGACGCTGTGGCGGGCGCTCGACCTGGCCGGGGCGCGCCCGTCGTGGTCCGGTCACGGGCAGCTGCTGCGCGACGGCAGCCTGCGCGCCGGGATCCAGTCGGTTCTCGAAACGCTGCTGGAGGAGACCGGCGCCGACCGCACCACGTTCCGCGTCGACCTGCCGGGGCACAATCTGCGCGTCGACCTCACGGCGGGCGAGGCACTGGCCCCCGGCGTCCGCTCCATCCGCCGCGACGCCTCGCTCGATCAACGTCGCCTCGACACGGTCGAGTGGCTGGAGTCCGAACGTCGCGCGCTGGTGCAGCCGCACTTCCGCGACGCCCCGCACCCGCCCCAGGCGCTGAAGGACGTGTACGGCGTGCGCGCCCAGATGCTCTCGCCCGTGCAGAGCGGCGGCGAGCTCACCGGCTGGATCTCCGTGCACAGCACCCGCGAGCGCGACTGGACGTCCGCGGACCGGCGGGCCCTCGCCGCGGCCACCGCCGACCTCACCGACCAACTCTCCCAACTCTAGGAGCCGTTCATGCCCAAGAACATCCAGATCGCCCTCGGTGTCGACGTCGACGCGGTCGCCGGCTGGCTCGGCTCCTACGGAGGCCAGGACTCCCCCAACGACATCCAGCGCGGCGTCTTCGCCGGCGAGATCGGCACCCCGCGCCTGCTGAAGCTCTTCGAGCGCTACGGCATCCGCACGTCCTGGTTCATCCCAGGACACTCCATCGAGACGTTCCCCGAGCAGACCCGGATGGTCGTGGAGGCGGGCCACGAGGTCGGCGCGCACGGCTACTCGCACGAGAACCCGATCGACATGTCGCCGCAGCAGGAGGAGGACGTCCTCGCCAAGTCGGTCGAGCTGATCGAGGAGTTCACCGGTCGCGGCCCGAAGGGGTACGTCGCGCCCTGGTGGGAGATGTCGGAGTCGACGGCGGCGCTGCTGCACAAGTACGGGTTCTCGTACGACCATTCGCAGAACTACCGGGACTTCACCCCGTTCTACGCCCGCGTCGGCGACGCCTGGACCAAGATCGACTACTCGGGCGCGGCGAAGGACTGGATGAAGCCGCTCGTGCACGGCAGCGAGGTGGACCTCGTCGAGTTCTGCGGCAACTGGTATGTCGACGACCTGCCGCCCATGATGTTCAACAAGCACTCCCACAACAGCCACGGCTATGTCTCGCCGCGCGCCCTCGAACAGGACTGGCGGGACCAATTCGACTGGGTGTACCGCGAGTTGGACTACGCCGTCCTGCCGATCACCCTCCACCCGGACGTCTCGGGCCGCCCCAACGTCCTGCTGATGCTGGAGCGCTTCATCGAGTACGTCTCCGGGCACGACGGCGTGTCGTTCGTGACGCTCGAGGACGCGGCCGACGAGTTCCGGCGGCGCTTCCCGTTCGACGGCACGGAGCGCCCCGCCGACGTGCGCTGACGTTTAACACGGACGCGGCCGAGGGCGCCCCAGCGGAAACACGCGGCGCCCTCCCCCGTAACACAACGCTCTTAAATTCACCGCCATTACGGTATACCAACGGCCTCCAGGGGCCCGTGTGGAGGACAAGATGGCCGGCGCAGAAGAGTACGAGCACACACCCGTCCCGCAGGCCGCGCGCAAGCCGCTCACGTCGGTGGCATCCGTCTGGTTCGGGTTCCCGATGAACCTCGGCAACGCCGTCTTCGGCGGCGTGATCGTCTACAACCTGGGCCTCGTGGAGGGCCTGCTCGCGATCCTCGCCGGCAACCTCGTGCTGTTCGGCTACGTCGGCGCCCTCAGCCACTACGCGGGCCGCACCGGCGAGAACTTCGCGCTCCAGGCCGCCGACACCTTCGGGCGCCGCGGCCGGATCGCCGCGGCGGGCCTCCTCGCCACCGTCGTGATCGGCTGGTTCAGCTTCCAGATCGGCCTCACCGGGACGACCCTTCAGGACACGCTCGGCTGGAGCCCCATGTGGGGCGCGCTGCTCGGCTGCGCGCTCTACACGCTGCTCACCGTCGCCGGGATCCGCGCCCTCGCCCTCGTCGGCGCCGTCGCCACTCCCCTGTTCGTCGTCCTCGGGGCCGTCGCCATCGGCTACGGCGCCGGGCACACGTCCGCCTCCGACGCCCTCACCTACCAGGGGGCGGGCAGCACCCTCGGCTTCGGCGGCGCCGTCGCCATCGTCATCGCCGGGTTCGCCGACTCCGGCACGATGACGGCCGACTTCACCCGCTGGTCCAGGAGCGGGCGCAGCGCGGTGGTCGCCACGGCCTTCGCCTTCCCGTTCGCCAACTTCGTCGCCTACGCGCTCGGGGGCGTCGTCGTCGCGATCGGCGGGTCCGCCGATCCCGCGGCCGACGGGGGCGGCTTCCTGCCGCTGCTCACCGGGCACGGCCCGCTGCTCACGGCGCTCGCCGTGCTGTTCGTCTTCGTCAACCTCGGGTCCGTCGCCTCGCACTGCCTCTACAACGGCGCCGTCGGCTGGGCCGCGCTCACCCCGGCGAAGATGCGCCCGCTGGCGCTCGGGCTCGGCGTTCTCGGGCTGCTGTTCGCGCTCAGCGGCGTGTGGGGCCACTTCGTCGACTGGCTGAACCTGCTGGGCGTCTTCGTACCGCCGATCGGCGCCGTGCTCATCACCGACCAGTACCTGCGCCGCCGCAAGGGATGGGCGGCCGACACCCGCGACTACCGGTGGAGCGCGCTCGGCGCGTGGGCGGCCGGGGCGCTCGTCGCGGGGCTCGCGCACTTCCTCCTGCCGGGCTCGATCGACCCGTTGTTCGGGATCGTGATCGCGGCGGTGGTGTACGCGCCGCTCGAACGCCGCACCCCGTCACGGGCCGCGGCCGAGCCCGCCGCCGGTCTCACCACCCCCACCACCGTCTGAGAGGCCCCTCACGTGAACCCCACCGACGCCGGCGAGATCTGCCGCCTGTCCGCAACCGAGACCGCCGCGCTGATCCGCTCGCGAAAGCTGTCCCCCGTCGAGGTCACGGACGCGGTGCTCGACCGGATCGACGCCGTGGACAAGGAGTTGGGCGCGTTCTGCACGCCCACGCCCGACCTGGCCCGCGCCACCGCCCGGCGGATCGCGGACGACATCGCCGCGGGCCGCGACACGGGCCCGCTGGCCGGTGTCCCGCTGGGCGTCAAGGACCTGATCTCCACCAGGGGCATCCGTACGACCTCGGGGTCGCACGCGTACGCGGACTTCGTGCCGGACGAGGACGACATCGTGGTGGAGCGGTCGGTCGCGGCGGGTGCCGTCGTCCTCGGCAAGACCAACGCCAGCGAGTTCGGCTACAGCGCGACCGGGCGCAACCCGCTGTTCCCGGTGACCCGCAACCCGTGGGATCCCGCCCTGACGCCCGGTGGTTCCAGTGCGGGTTCGGCGGCGGCCGTCGCGGCCGGGCTCGGCCCCGTGGCGCTCGGCAGCGACGGCGGCGGCTCGGTCCGGATACCGGCGGCGCTGTGCGGGATCTTCGGGTTCAAGGCCTCGATGGGGCGGGTGCCCGTGTATCCGGGCTGTCGCGACGAGCGGTATCCGGGGGTGTCGGGCTGGGAGTCGGTGGAGCACATCGGCCCGCTGACCCGCACCGTCGCCGACGCCGCTCTGATGCTCTCGGTGCTCGCCGGGCCCGACCCGCGCGACCGGCACTCGATCCCGTGCGCGGACGTGGACTGGACCGTGCGCCGTCCGACCGGGCCGCTGCGCATCGCCTACAGCCCGGACCTGGGCCGGGTCGCCGTCGACCCCGAGGTGCGCCGGGCGGCGGACGGCGCGGCACGGGTCTTCGAGAAGGACCTGGGCGCAGAGGTCGACCGGATCGACCTCCAACTCCCGGACTACAGCGCAGCGTTCGGCGCGATTATCGCGGCGGAGAGCGACCTGACGGGCATGCGGGCGATGGCCGGCCGGCTCGGCGACGCCATGTCCCCGCACCTCACCGCGCTGCTGCGCACCCCGTGGACCGCCGAGCAGTTCACCGACGCCAACCTCGTCCGCAAGGCGGTCGTGAACCGGGTCGCCCGGCTCATGTCGACGTACGACCTGATCCTCACGCCGACCGCCGCCGTCCCTGCGTTCCCCGTCGGAGTGCCCGGCCCGGAGCAGATCGACCGACGGCTGGTGCCCACGGACCACTGGACGTCCTTCACCCCGATCGCCAACCTCACGGGCCAGCCCGCCGCCTCGCTCCCGGCGGGCCGCACCCCCGAAGGGCTCCCGGTCGGCGTGCAGCTGATCGGCCGGCACCTCGCGGACGGCGCGCTGCTCGACGCGTGCGCGGCCTACGAGGAGGCGGCGCCGTGGCGGGATGTGTGGCCTCCGCTCAGCCCTGCCGCCGCCTAGCGAACGTCCCCGTACTCGCTCAACACCCCTTCCGGAGCAAGCGCGTTGACGTAGTGCGCCGGACCGTGATCGTCGAAGGAGTACTTGAACGGGAGCGTCCGCGTCAGGGCCAGGCGGGCCGCGAAGAAGGCGAGGGGGGCCACGACCGCGAGGCCCGCGAGGCTGTCCATCTGGGGGTAGGGCAGGGCGGGTTCGACCCGTTCGACCCAGCCCTCCTCGCGGGCGCGGCCGGGGATCGCCGTCATGCGCCGCAGCCGTCGCAGGGGGTTCGTGCCGGTGAGGAGGTCGCCGGGGAGGGATACCCCCTCGGCCGCCGCGTCGGCCGCGGCCGTGAACACCGCGTCGACCGCGCTGCGCGGCCTGCGGAAGTGGAACTCGCGGCCGAACGGGGCGTAGGGGCCGACGGGGCGCGGCGGCAGCGCGGGCACCACGTCGCGGTCGTAGATGTAGCGCAGGAACCTGTCACGCAGGAGGTGGGTGCCGTTGCTGTCGACGGTGTCCGCACAGGCGCGCGCCAGGCCTGGGCCGCCGACCATGGGCTGCCCGAAGGTGTAGACGGCGCGCAGCCGGCGGGCGATGTGCGCGTAGCGGGGCTCGTGGACGAGGGTGACCGCCATCAGGGCCGCCATGGCCGCGCCCAGGCTGTGCCCGGTGATGTAGAGCGCTTCGAGGCCCGGTCCGCGTGTGCCCTTCTCGTCGGGGTCGACGGACTCGCCGCGCACGGCGCGTTCCAGGGCCTGGAGGATGAGGTACCGGGTGGCGCGCATGTTGCGGTAGAAGCCCGCGTGCACCGCGTACTCGGCGCCGTCCAGGTCGACGGCGAGGGTCTCCGGGCGGACGTCGGCGTCCGTGAGGATGCTGATGATGTCCTCGGGCTGGGTGCCCCGGTAGCAGAGGATCGCGATCCGCCGGTCCTCGTCCTGGATCAGGTAGGCGGCGGAGGCGATGTAGAGCGCGTCGACGCGCTGCTCGAAGACGCTGACGCGGTTGTTCTCCAGGCCGAGCCGCGTCGCCATCATCGCGACGGTCTGCGCGTCGCCGCCCTGCTCGTAACCGGCGTACGCGTACGCCGCCAGGGTCGCCATCGTGTGCGGAAGCACGCCCGCCGGATCGGGGTGTTCCTTGTCCTCCCGGAGCAGGCGGGGCAGTTCGGGATGGACGGGGAAGGTGACCCTGCCCGGCTCGACGAACGTGGCCTCCTTGAGGGGGCGCAGGTCCGCGAAGGCGGGTCCTTGCACGATCGTGTGCCGCATGGCACCTCCCGTAGCGGGGGCTGTGCAGCACACCATCGACGCACCGCCACGTCAAGGCGTCGTCGATCGGCCATGTGCGGGACCTGCGGGTGGGGCGGGTGTGGGGCGGGCGCCGCGCGGTGCGGGCCCACCGGGTACCGACCGGGCGCTGACAGGCGCAAACCCCCCTGGCCGTACGGGAGTTCGCGCGCGCGTACATGGCGGGATCGAACGCTGTGGCAGGTCCGAGGGCGCCGATAGCGTCGCTGCCCCTCCCCCTGAACGGACCTTCCCCACGCACCTTCGACAGGGACGGCAATGATGGCCGAGAACGAACGTCAGCCACAGTACGAGCGCTACCAGGGCGGCAGTCCCGAGGCCGAGCGCCTCGTGTTCGAACGCCTCGCCCGCGAGATCATGCGGGTTCAGGTCGCGAACCGGCGGGCCAGTGGCGCCCAGGGCTTCGAGCGCACCTTCCACGCGAAGGCCGCGCTCGGCGTGGAGAACGCCCGACTGCGGTTCAACGACGACCTTCCGGCCGCGCTGCGCGGCGGCCTCGCCCAGCCAGGCGCCGAGTATCCAGCGACCGTGCGGCTCTCCAACGCGAGCGGCATGCGCGGCCCCGACGGAGCGCCAGACCTGCACGGGATCGCCGTGCGCGTAAAAGTGTCGGCCGAGCAGAGCCACGACCTGCTCGCGACCGGTTTCCCGGTGTCGCACGCCCGCGACGCCCGCGAGTTCGTGGCGTTCGCCAAGGCGCTGGCCGGGGCCCGCAATCCGTTGCAGAAGGCGTTCGGCCTGTTCGTGAAGTTGCCGATCGCCGTCGGCCTCGGCACCGCGAACCGGATGCGCCGCAACGTCCAGGCCGCGACCCGACACACCGTCAACAGCCTTGCCCGTGAGACCTATTGGAGCCGCGGCGCGATGCTGTGGAGCGAGGCGGGCCCGGTCCGCTTCCTGCTGCGGCCCGCCGTGGGCGGCGGCCCCGAACCGCGCCCCGACCGCCGCGACCCGAACTTCCTGCACCGGGAGCTCGCGCGCCGGCTCGCCCGCGGCGACGTCTCCTTCGACCTGTGCGTGCAGCGCTACGTCGACGAGCGGCGCACCCCCGTCGAGGACTGCTCCGTGGAGTGGAAGGAGGCGATCACTCCGCCGATTCCCGTGGCCCGGCTGACCATACCGAGCCAGGACATCACGACGGCCGAGGCCCGCTCGGCGGCCCGCCGCATCGAGGAGCTCTCCTTCAACCCGTGGTTCACCACGGACGACTTCCGCCCGCTGGGCAATCTCAATCGGGCCCGCAAGTCCGCGTACAAGGCGAGCAGCGCCCAGCGGCACGGCACCCGCTTCACGCCGCACGAACCGCTCAGGAACCGGATCCTGGGGGCGCCCGTCGGCCTCGCCTTCCGCGCCCTGAACCGGTATGTGCCGTGGCACCGGCTGCCGGTGGACCTGAGCCTGCTCAACCTGGTGTTCCTGCGGAAGGTGCTGCGCAAGCTGAATCTGATCGGCACCGATGTGCAGGAAGCACCGCCGAAGGCCGAGCCGGTACCCGTTCCGGTCGACGAGCGGCTGCGTACGGAGCGCTCCTACGACGGCACGTACAACGACCTGTCCGAGCCGAAGATGGGCGCCGTGGGCGCCGCGTTCGGGCGCAACCTCAAGCCCGTGTTCCGGCCCGACCTCTTCGACACCCCGAACCCGGTGACGGTCAGCCGCAGCCTGCTGGCGCGCGAGAGCTTCGTCCCGGCGACGTCGCTGAACATCCTGGCGGCGGCCTGGATCCAGTTCCAGGTGCACGACTGGGTCAACCACCGCCGCTACAAGCAGGGCGACAAGGCGGTCGAGGTGCCGCTGCCTCCGGGCGGCGGGACGTGGGTCAACACGCCTGGCGGGCCCGAGGAGAGCATGATGCGGTTCGCCGAGAACGAGGGCATCGAGCTGCCCGGCGACGAGCCGCCGATCCTCTTCGGGAACACCGCATCGCACTGGTGGGACGGCTCCGAGGTGTACGGCGGCGACGAGCCGACCGCGAAGCAGCTGCGCGAACCCGAGGGCGGGGCACGGCTGTTGCTGGACGGCGGGCACATCCCCATCGACCGGACCGGCATCCCGATCACCGGGTTCAAGGACAACTGGTGGATGGGGCTCAGCTCGATGCACACCCTGTTCGCCCGCGAGCACAACGCGGTGTGCGACGCGCTGCGCGCCGAGTACCCGTCGATGAGCGAGGAGCGGATCTACCACACGGCACGCCTCGTGGTCTCGGCGCTGATCGCGAAGATCCATACGGTGGAGTGGACGCCGGCGATCCTCGCGACGAAGGCCATCGACATCGGCCTGCGCACCAACTGGGAAGGGCCACCCAGGAATTGGCTGAACCAGCTGGGTCTGTGGCTGCTCGAATCGCACTCCCTGACCGGCATCCCGAAGACGATGCCGGACCACCACGGCGCCCCGTACTCGCTGACCGAGGACTTCGTCACGGTCTACCGGATGCACCCGCTGATCCCCGACGACTACGAGCTGCGCGAGCACCGCTTCGGGCAGCGCCTCGAAACGCTCGGCTTCAACGACATCCAGGGCGCGGCCGCCGAGAGCCAGATCCGCAAGACGGGTCTGGCGGACACCCTCTACTCGTTCGGCATCGCGCATCCCGGCGCGATCACGCTGCACAACTACCCGAAGTCGCTTACGCACTTCCAGCGCGAGGGCGAGATCATCGACCTGTCGGTGGTCGACCTGGTGCGCACCCGCAGGCGCGGTGTGCCTCGCTACAACGACTTCCGCGCAGGCCTGCACAAGGAGCGCATCCGCCGCTTCGAGGACCTCACGCAGGAGCCGGAGACCCTCGCACGCCTCAAGGAGGTGTACCGGGACGTCGACGAGATCGACACGGTCGTCGGCCTGTTCGCGGAGAACCCGCCCACCGGCTTCGGCTTCTCCGACACCGCGTTCCGCATCTTCATCCTGATGGCGACGCGACGGCTGCAGAGCGACCGCTTCCTCACCGTCGACTACCGCCCGGAGATCTACACGCCGCTCGGCATGGACTGGGTGGAGAAGGGCGGCATGAAGTCCGTGATCCTGCGGCACTGCCCGGACCTCGCGAGCCTGCTGCCGCGCGACGCGAGCGCGTTCGCGCCCTGGCGTCCGGTGCCGCCCGCGGAGAACGGTGGCGAGCATGGCTGATACCTCCTCGGGTCACCAGGGTCTCTCCTCGGGGCACCAAGGACTCGACGACCTGCTCGCGCGCCCGCTCCTGAAGACGATCTGGCGCCGCCGCACCCACCGGGTCTCCCGCGGCGCGTCGGTGCCCGCCGGATCCATGAGCTACAGCTCGAAGCACGAGCCGCAGCCGCTGAGCGAGCTGGAGGAGGCGCTGCTCATCGCCGTCACCGGTTCGACGGGTCTGACGATGCCTGACCGCCCCTTCGAGGATCCGCGCGACGGCAAGCCCATCATGTCCAAGCCGAACCTGACCATGACGGGCCGCACGGCCGGCAGCCCCGACAACGCGCAGGGCACGTACTTCTTCCTGATCAACGACAGCGGTACGTACTTCCTGCGCAGGCTGCCGGCGGCACCGCACGAGCCCTTCACCGCGGAGGCCCTGGTGGAGCGGGCCCGGCAGTCGAAGGTGAAGGTCCTCGACCACCGCCTGGACGTCGCCGAGGGCCTGCGCGACTTCCCGGCCTATCTGGACTCGAACCGCTTCCTGTCCAACCTGCCGGGGACGACCGTCCTGTTCCCGGTCGTCGACCTCTCGCACCAGTACATCAATGCCCTGATGTACCTGCTCACGCAGCCGGACGGGGCGCGTCCGACGCTCGTCGACGACCGGAACCTCTACCGTCCGGCGGGCGTCAAGAAGTGGATCGACAACGGGTTCCTCAACAAGGACCTGAAGCTGCCGCTCGGCGCGCTCGGCCCGATGCGCACCCAGATCGAGGCGGACCTGCTCCTCCAGACGGTGATGCTGACGGCGGAGGCGATGGGCCTCGGCGCCTGGATCCACGCGTCGCTCAACCCGCCCATCGCCCTCGGCGACCCCAAGTTCTCGAAGACGTACGGGAGGATGCTCGGCTTCACCTTCGTCACGCCGCGCTGGCGCCTCGCCGACCTGTGGCGCTGGCACGTCCCGCTGCCCAAGTACGCCAATCTGCGCTCGCACCCGGTGGGCCTGGCCGATCCGGCGACCGGCGAACCGCTGATCGCCGCCGCCTGCCCGCCCGCGCACGCCTCGATGTCGGACGCGGTCGACGCGATCGTCGACGCCAAGTTCGGCACCGGTGGCACGTACGGCGACAAGGACGTCTTCGCCCGTATCTACAAGGAGGACTACGGCCAGCGGTATCTCGCCGAGGCCAGCGAGTACGACGAGCGCGTCATCGAGTGCGCCCGTGACATCTGTACGTACATCCTGGCCACGCACCGCCGTTTCCCCGCGCACACGGACGCCATCCATGTGCCGGGGGTCTGGCTCCAGGCGCACCACGTGGAGGGCGAGTACTACGAGCGCTTCTTCACGAACGGGCTCACCGACGCGCACCGCGCGCACGACACGCTCTGGGACGGGGAGCCGATGAGTTGAACCGGTCCGGGCGGTCTTCCCTCTGTACGCTCACGCGGACACACCACCGCATCGCACACGCACTGGAGGACCGCCCGATGACCGAGACCACCGGCCTGGCCGAAGTCCTGACCCCACACGTGTCGAAGGGGCCCGTGCCGGGAGCCGTGGGCCTGGTGGCCCGCGGCGACCGGGTCGAGGTGGCGGCCGTCGGCCACACCGACACCGAGGGCGGGACGCCGATGGCCCGCGACTCGATCTTCCGGATCGCGTCGATCACGAAGCCGATCGTGGCGGCGGCCCTCATGACGCTCGTCGAGGAGGGCCGCATCGCCCTGGATTCGCCGATCTCGCACTGGCTTCCCGAACTCGCCGCGCCGAACGTGGTGCGCGATCCGGCGGGCCCGATCGAGGACGTGATCCCGGCGGCCCGCCCGATCACGGTCGAGGACCTCCTCACCTTCCGGGCCGGCTGGGGCTTCCCCTCGGACTTCTCGCTCCCCGCGGTACAGCCGCTCTTCGCCCTGATGGACCCGCACCACCCGCAGCGGGTGCCCGAGCCGGACACCTGGCTTGCCTCGCTCGCCGGGGTGCCGCTGCTGCACCAGCCCGGCGAGGTCTGGCTCTACAACGCGTGCTCGGACATCCAGGGCGTGCTCATCTCGCGGATGACGAGCGACTCGCTGCCCGACTTCCTCGCCGAGCGGATCTTCGAGCCGCTCGGCATGGTGGACACCGGTTTCGAGGTCCCTGCCGCCAAGCGCGACCGCTTCACCAGTTGCTACGTGCCCACGCCCGACGGCGGCGCCGAGCTCGTCGACTCCCCGGACGGCGAGTGGAGCGGTCTGCCCGCGTTCCCCTCGGGCGCGGGCGGGCTCGCCTCCACGGCGGACGACTGGCTGGCGTTCGCCCGGATGCTGCTCGCCGACGGCGGGTCCGTCCTCTCCGCCGACTCGGTACGCCTGATGACGACGGACCACCTGACCGCCGAACAGCGCGCCGCGAGCGGCCTGTTCACGGAGGGCGAGGGCTGGGGCTTCGGCGGCTCCGTCGACGTCACCCGCACCCACCCCTACAACGTGCCGGGCCGCTACGGCTGGGTGGGCGGCACCGGCACGGCCGCCCACCTCACACCGGCGACCGGGACGGTGTCGGTGCTGATGACCCAGCTCGGGATGGCCGGGCCGACACCGCCGCAGATCATGCGGGACTTCTGGACGTACGCGGCATCGTGAGCGCCTTCCTGGTCACTGCTCACCGGACAGGATCGGCAGCAGGGACGCCGCCGACCAGCTGAAGTTCGGCGAGTTGAGCGGGGCACCGGTCAGCGGGTCGTAGTTCTCCTGGATCGGGCGGTCGCCGGTCAGCCCCTTGGCGCCCGCGAGGAGCTTGCCGGTGAGGGCGTCGGCGTCCTTCGTGTAGCCGTAGCGGCGCAGGCCGCTCAGCGCGATGTAGGCGTGGTCGAACCAGACAGGTCCGCGCCAGTAGGCCGTCGACTCGAAGTACGGGGACGCCTTCGACACGGTCGGGAACGGCACGTGGGTGGCGAACTCGCCCGGATCGACCAGGCGTTGGCGTACGCGCGCCGCCTGCTCCTTGCCGGCCGCGCCCGTCCACAGCGGGACGGCTCCCTCGATGCCGCGGCCGCGGTCGGTGAGCGGCGCGCCGTCCTTCAGCGCGATGTCGTGGAACCAGCCGTCGGCCGGGTCGTAGAACTTCGCGCGCACGGCGGCGTTCGTGGCGTCCGCCTTCTTCCGCCACTTCGCGGCCTCGCCGGGACGACCGATCGCGTCGGCGATGCGCGCCAAGTAGGCCTGGTCCTGGGCGAGATAGGCATTGAGGTCGACAGACTCCTGGTCGAGCGAGTAGCCGAGCAGCGTGCCGTCGGCGGCGTGGTTGGCGACGACGGAGGTGCCGAGCTTGGCGTCGAAGCGCGGCGCGTTGTCCAGGCCGCTCTCCCACGCGGCGGCGAGGCGGCGCTCCTCGGCCGAGTCGTTGGCGGGGTCGACGGTGGCGCCGTACTCGGCGAGGCCGTCGTGGTCGTGGTCCCGGTTGCGGTACCACCAGGCCTGGTAGGCGGCGAGCTTCGGATACAGCTCCCGCAGGAAGGACCGGTCGCCGTTCTTGCGGTACACCTCCCACACGGACCAACTGGCCATCGGCGGCTTGGAGTTGCGCTCGTTCCAGTTGCCGCCGCCGCGCGCGGGGTCGTTGTAGAAGACGGCGTCGGGGACCATCCCGGCGTCCTGCGGGCGATCCTTGTCGTCGGCGGTGATCTGCCAGTCGAACATGGACCGGATCTGCGACTCGGCCAGCGCCGGGTCGAAGCGGGCGGTGCCCACGGCCTGCTTCCAGCTGTCCCAGGCCCACAGCCCGCCGGTGAACCACTTGTACGAGATGGAGGGCGTCACGCCGTCGTGCTTGATCTGCCCGGCCGCGGAGCGCCAGTTGGTGACCAGCGTCTCCAGCGCCTTCACGGCGGTACGGCGCCGCTCTGCGGGCACCCCGCGCGTGACCCCGGCGACGTAGCCGCGCCAGCGGGCGTCACCGGCGGTGGCGTACGCCTGCGGGGCGGCGAGCACGGCGCGCGCCCGCCGGGCCTCACGGGTGCGCTCGGCGGCGGTGAACGTATAGGACTCGGTCCAGTCGAAATGGTGCGCGGCGCCGGGGGCGAGGGTGAGCGGCGCGGCGGCCTCGGTCCGGTACGTGTCACCGTCGACGGTCGTGTGCACGGGGTCCTTGTGCGTGACCTCGAAGCGTTCGGTGCCGTCGGTGAGGTAGTCCCACTTCTCGCGCACCTTGGCGAAGTCGACGCCGACGCCGCGCTCGGTGGACTTCAGGGAGGGCGCTTCGCGCATGGGCGCCTTCTTCGGCCGCAGCAGGCTGCCGCCCCAGCCGACGCCGAGCGTGCGGGCGCTGTCCCCGTTGTTGCGCACTTCGGCACGCACCAGGGCCGTCCGGTCGGTGGCGAACCGCAGCTCGAGGTCGAGCGTGAGCCCGCGCCCGAGGTCGTACGACTGGAGCAGTCGACCGGGCTGTGCGGTGAAGCGGGGCGTGCCCCCGGCGGCGAGATCGAGGGTGCGGCCGCCCTCGGTGAGCCGCATCCGGCTGAACGACTTGCTCAGCCACCACGGGTACTCCTGCGCGATATGCAGCGGCCCGCTGAACCCGCCGTACGCGGCCCGGTCCCCGGCCTTCGGCAGCGCGTACGCGTGCCAGGCGCCCCGGTCCGAGAAGGTGCTGATGGGGTTGTTGTCCTCGTCGTCCCCCGGCAACGCGGCCTTCGGAGTGCCGTGCAGGTCGAGGACGTCGGCGTAGTCGGGCCCGGGTCGCGGCGCGGCGGAGGCGGGCGGGGCGGCGAGACCGGCGCCGCCGAGGAGGAGCAGGGCGGCGAGGGCGGTGCGGGTGGGCCGGCGGGCGGACTGATGAGCGGTCACGGGGCGGCGTCTCCTGTTGACATGAACCTGTGCGAGCGGGATCTTCAACCCTGACTCTCTGCGCAATGCTGCACGCGCGCAAGGAGTTTCACGCACAAGTAAACAACGACTGGTCGTTCTGAGCGGAGATGCACCTCATGCGAAGACTGCACCAACGGCAAGCTCATCGAAGAGCCCGCGCCCTGGCCGCCTGGACCACGGGGGCCCTCGCGGCCGCGCTCCTGGCCGCCCCGGCGCACCAGGCGGGCGCGGCCACCCCGGGCAGCGGCGTGCTCGACACCGACCACAAGAGCGTCACCTGGCAGAGCCCCACCTACGCGTCCGGCACGGTCGACGACCCGAAGAAGTGTCCGACGCCCGCGGACGATCCGGACGGCAAGACCTGCGACCGATTCGACCTCAAGGTCTCGGTCCCTGACGGGTATTGGAGCGACAACCCCGAGGGCGGTGTGCCGGTCTCGATCGAGTGGGCGAAGCAGCCCAAGGACGACTTCGACATGTACGTCTACGACGGCGCCGGCAAGCAGGTGGCGTCGAGCGCGGGCACCGCCGACCCGGAGGCGACCGTCATCCCGCGGGCGGACGGCACGTACCACGTGGTGGTCGTCCCGTACGACGTGCACGACAACTCCTTCGTCGGCAAGGCCTACCTGCCCGAGACGACGGACGCCGGGGACCTCACCTCCTTCAAGGGCGACGACGGCAGCTACACCGTCGCCGCAGGGGAGCTGAAGGCGAAGGCCGAGTTCCTGAAGGGTGGCGGGCTCCACCTCCAGGCAGATCCGTCGGGTGAGTTCAGCGACCCGGCCGCCGGGCAGATCGTCCGCAAGCAGCCGGCCGTCGACCCGCACACGACATCCTTCGACGCGGGCGCGTACCACGGCATCCGGTCCGCCGACGCCGTCCTGCGCGTCTACAAGCGGCCCCTGCGCTTCGGCCTCTACAAGGCGGACAACAAGACCCGGATCTGGCAGGAGGACAGGCCGCTGCGCTGGTCCACCGGCGGGATGCGGCAGAGCCTGGAGCGCGGAGCCGACGAGCAGTTCTTCGGCGGCGGCGAGCAGAACGGCAGCTTCTCCCACCGCGACAAGACGGTCTACGTCGCCAACAACACCGACTGGAACGAGGGCGGTTACCCCAACTCCCAGCCGTTCTACCTCTCTTCGGCCGGTTACGGCGTCTACCGCAACACCTTCGCCCCCGGCGTCTACGACTTCGGCCCCTCGGTCCACACCGGCCAGCAGGAACGCCGCCTGGACGCCTACTACTTCCTCGGCGACGCCAAGCGGGTCATCGGCGCATACACGGGCCTGATCGGCAAGCCGTTCATGCCGCCGGTCTACGGCCTCGAACCCGGCGACGCCGACTGCTATCTGCACAACGCCAACCAGGGCGAGCGCCACACCCTCGACTCCCTGAAGGTCGCCGACGGATATGTGAACCACCAGATGCCGCTCGGCTGGATGCTGGTCAACGACGGGTACGGCTGCGGCTACGAGAACCTCGCCGAGACCGCCAAGGGCCTCCAGGACCGCGGCGCCGAGCTCGGCCTGTGGACGCAGGACGGTATCGACAAGCTCGCCGACCAGGTGAAGGCGGGCCAGCGCGTCGCCAAGCTGGACGTCGCCTGGGTCGGCAACGGCTACGGCATGGCGCTCGACGCCTGCGACAAGGCGAAGGCCGGCATCGAGGACAACAGCGACGCCCGCGGCTTCGTCTGGATGCCGGTGTCCTGGGCGGGCGCCCAGCGCTGCGCGGTGCTCTGGTCGGGCGACCAGAAGCTGTCCTGGGACTTCATCCGCTGGCAGATCCCGACGTACGCGGGCGCCACGATGTCCGGCATCGCGTACAACACCGGTGACATCGGCTCGATCTACTCGCACGACGCGAAGATGTACGCACGTGATCTCCAGGCCAAGACGTTCCTGCCCGCCGTCATGACGATGGACGGCTGGGCCCGCGACATCACCACCGGCGAGAAGATCAACCAGCAGCCGTGGGTGGACGGCGAGCCGTACACCTCCATCAACCGCAAGTATCTTCAGCTGCGCGAGCGCCTGATGCCGTATCTCTACACGCTGGCAAAGCAGGCGTCGGACACCGGCGTCGGCGGCGTACGGCCGCTGTGGCTGGAGTACCCGAAGGACGCCAACACCCTTGGTGCGCAGGCCAAGTACGAGTACCTGGCGGGCGACGACTTCCTCGTCGCGCCCGTCTACAAGGACTCCGACACCCGCGACGGCATCTACCTGCCGAAGGGGACGTGGACGGACTACTGGACGGGCAAGCAGTACAAGGGCCCGACCACCCTCGACGGCTACCACGCCCCGATCGACACGCTTCCGCTCTTCGTGAAGTCCGGGGCGATCGTGCCGATGTGGCCCAAGGGCACGACGTCGTGGAAGAGCCGCGACAAGAGTCAACTCGGTTATGACGTCTACGCGTCGGAGCCGGGCCACAGCGCGTACACCCTGTACGAGGACGACGGGGTGACCCGCAAGTTCAAGGAGGGCGCGTCGGCCACGCAGCGGGTGACCGTGGACACCGGCAAGCAGGACTCGGTCATCAATGTCGGCGCCAGCAAGGGGCGTTACGCGGGCAAGGCGGGTACACGCGCGTACAGCTTCACCGTGCACGACGACGGGGCCCCGGAGCGGGTGTCCGTGAACGGCCGCCCGCTGCCTGGGAGTTCATGGTCGTACGACGAGAAGACACATGTGACGACGGTCCGCACGGCGGTACTGCCCACGGACAAGGCGTTCACGGTGCGACTGAGCGGCTGAGCGGCTAAGCGGCTGACGGGAAGGGGGCCGGCCCATGTGTGTGGGCCGGCCCCCTCTCGTACACGCTCAGTCCACCCGCTCCGACTCGTGCCACCCCGAGTGCAGCGCCCGGTACTCCTCGGTCGTCGCCTTCGGCACATAGGTGCCCGGGCCGAACATCGCCTTGGCGAGCCGCGCCCGCACCCGCTGCCGGACGGTGAACTTCCGCTCGACCCCGTTCGCGTCGAACCGCGGGCCCAACTCGTAGGCCGCCGGCTGCTCGTGCTGGTTGAGGGTGTACAGCTCGGCGCGCGTGAGCGGCTCGTGGACCTCGATGAACTCGCCGTGCGGCAGTCGCCTGATCGTGCCGGACTCGCGGCCGTGCAGCGCCTTCTCGCGGTCGCGGCGCTGAAGACCGTTGCAGATCCGCTTGGTGACGCTGAACGCGAGGACGGGCGCCACGAAGACGCTGATGCGTACGAACCAGGTGATGGCGTTGATCGACAGGTGCAGTTTCGTCGCGACGATGTCATTGCCGCCGCCGATCAGCAGCACCCCGTACAACGCCAGCCAGGCCACGCCGATGCCGGTCCTGGCCGGCTTGTTGCGCGGGCGGTCCGCCACGTGATGCTCGCGCTTGTCGCCCGTGATCCACGACTCCAGGAACGGATACACCGCCATGAACGACAGGATCAGCGGGAACAGCGTGAACGGGATGAAGACGCCCAGTTGCAGCGTGTGGCCCCAGGCGTTGATCTCCCACGCGGGCATCACGCGGATCAGCCCCTCGGAGAAGCCGAGGTACCAGTCGGGCTGCGCGCCCGTCGTGACGAGATCCGTTCTGTAGGGGCCGAAAGCCCACACCGGGTTGATGGTCGCCACCGCGCCGAGGACCGCGAGCACCCCGAAGACGAGGAAGAAGAAGCCGCCGGCCTTCGCCACGTAAATGGGGAAGAAGGGGGCTCCGATGACCTTCTTCTCGCTGCGTCCCGGCCCCGCGAACTGGGTGTGCTTGTGGTAGAAGACCAGGATCAGATGGAGCGCCACCAGGCCCAGCATGATGCCCGGCAGCAGCAGGATGTGGATCGGATAGAGCCGGGCGATGAAGTCGTCGCCGGGGAACTCCCCGCCGAACAGGAACATCGCCAGGTACGTGCCCACGACCGGCATCGCGAGCACGGCGCCCTGCGCGAACTTCAGGCCGGTGCCGGACAGCAGGTCGTCGGGGAGCGAGTAGCCGGTCAGGCCGGTGATGATGCCGAGGAACAACAGGGTCCAGCCGAACACCCAGTTGAGCTCGCGCGGCTTGCGGAACGCGCCGGTGAAGAAGACGCGCATCATGTGCACGGTCATGCCGGCGACGAAGACGAGCGCCGCCCAGTGGTGGATCTGGCGGATCAGCAGCCCGCCGCGCACATCGAAGCTGATGTGCACCGTCGACTCGTACGCCTGGGTCATCGTGATGCCCTTGAGCGGTACGTACGAGCCGTCGTAGACGACTTCCCGGGTGCTGGGGTCGAAGAAGAGGGTCAGGTAGACGCCGGTGAGGATGAGGATGAGGAAGCTGTAGAGACAGATCTCGCCGAGCATGAAGGACCAGTGGTCAGGAAAGACCTTGCGCATCTGGGACTTGGCGAGTTGGTAGATCCCGAGCCGGCCGTCCGCCCAGTCGGCGAGGCGTTCACCGGAACCCGGGGGGTCGGGACGGCGCCCGTCGTCCCGGACGCGCTCGCTGTCATCGCTCATGCGACTCCCCCTCAAGGCCGTTGAGGCTCCCGTCAGGGTAGAGCGCGCGGTGGTGGCACCGACAGAGGGCGACGAGCAGTCAATTGCCCCTCGTGCAACGGAGGTTCACCTTCCGCCGGCCGAATCCGGCGCTCCGCCCGCCGACTCCGACCGGCCGTCGGCCGCCATCCGTTCCATCGCCGCCTCGACGGTCCGCGTGTGCGCCCAGGCCGCCTCGGCCGCCGCCCCCGGGTCGCTGCGCGCGATCGCGTCGGCCAGGTCGTCGTGGGAGCTCGCGCCGGGCAGCTCCGGCGTCCAGCTCGGGCGCAGCGAGGCGATGGTGTCGCGCACCGACTCGACGATGCTCTCGTACAGCTCGATCATCAGCGGATTGCCGCTCGCGGCGACGACGGCCCGGTGGAACTCCACGTCCTTCTCGACGTACGCGGCCGGGTCCCCGCCCTCCTCCGCGCGGTGCCGCGCGAGCAGGGCGGACAGGATGCGGGCGAGGTCGGCCTCGCCGCGGTGCGCCGCGGCGGCGGGCGCCGCCTCCCGTTCGATGGCGAGGCGCACCTGGAGGATGTGCTTCAACTCGGCGCGGCGCAGGCGGCGTTGGAGCGCGGCGTTGAGGTCGCTCGCGGCGCGCACATACGTCCCGTCGCCACGCCGCGCCTCCAGGAGGCCGGTGTGGCACAGGGCGCGGACGGCCTCCCGCACGGTGTTGCGGCCGACGCCGAACTCCTCGACGAGCCGCCCCTCCGCCGGGATCCGGTCACCGACGGCCCACTCGCCGCGTTCAATGCTCCGCTCGATCCGGCCAATGGTGCGCTGGACCAGGGTGGGTGCGGACACGGGGTGACCTTTCTCGCTGTGCGGGGGCGGGATCAAAAATATCCCATGTATAGGGAGGGTGGCCAGCCCTATCTGGCCTACTTCACACCATTATGCCCATAGCAAGCGGGCCGACTGGGCAGAAACATGGGATGTTACGTTGGTTCGTATGCCGCAGAGTGACCCAGCCCCCGTATCCACACCCGCACCTGGCGTGACGCCCCGGGGCTCTGTCCCGGACCCCGCTGGCTCTCGTCCGACGGCGGGGCTTAAAACGCGCGGCGGAGCCCTCCTCGCCGCCGGCGTCCTCCTCATCGCCATGAACCTGCGGCCCGGCGTCGTGTCCGTCTCGCCCGAGCTCGACACGATCCGCCGCTCCACCGGGCTCAGCGGCTCACTCGCGGGGCTGCTCACCACGCTGCCGATCCTCTGTTTCGGCCTCCTCGCCCCCTTCGCGGCGAAGCTCTCGCGTCGCATCGGCATGACGCGGGCGCTCGGCGCGATGATGGCGCTGCTGACGGCGGGCATCGCGCTCCGCCTCGCGCCCGGCCTGCCCGCGCTGTTCGCGGGAACCGTGCTCATCGGTGCGGCGATATCCCTGTCGAACGTCCTGGTGCCGAGCGTCATCAAGCGCAACTTCGAGCGCCGCACCGGGCTGATGATGGGTCTGTACTCGGTGGCCCTGTTCTGCGGCGCCGCGCTCGCGGCCGGGGTGACCGTGCCGCTCGGGGACGCGCTCGGGCTCGGCTGGCGCGGGGCGATCGGCGTCTGGGCGGTGCTCTCCGCGCTCGCGCTCGCCCTGTGGGTGCCCCAGCTGCGCCGCGCGGACGCGCCGCCCGCGACGGCCCCGGGTGCCACCGACTCCCGTACGCCGCTGCGCCGTTCACCGCTGGCCTGGAAGATCACGCTCCTGATGGGCCTGCAGTCGTTGCAGTACTACGCGTGTGCCGCATGGATCCCGGCGATGCTCACCAGCCAGGGCATGGACGGTACGCAGGCGGGGTGGATGCTGTCCGTGATGAGCCTCGCGGGCATCGCCGGATCCCTTGCCTTCACGGCGCTCGTCGGCAGGTCGTCGAACCAGGTCGCCCTCTCCCTCACCGGCTCGGTGCTCGTCCTCGGCTCCGTGCTCGGCCTGCTGGTGGCGCCGGTCGGCGGGGCGTACGCGTGGATGCTGATGCAGGGCTTCGGCTGCGGCCTGCTGATCAGTACGGCGCTCGCCGTGATCGTGCTGCGCTCCCCCGACGCGGCACGTGCCGCGGAGATGTCCGGCATGGCGCAGAGCGTGGGCTATCTGCTCGCCGCCGCGGGCCCGTTCCTGCTCGGCGCGCTGCACGACGCGACGGGCGGGTGGACGGTGCCACTGGTGATGCTCGCGGTGCTGTGCGTGCCGATGGGACTCGCGGGCATCGGAGCGGGGCGGTCCCGCCAGCTGGAGGCGTGAACCGCCGGGCCGGCGGGGGCGATCACTCCGCCGAGCCGGGGCTCTTGCGCCGGCCGGCCTGGAAGCGCGCCTTCTTCTGGCGGTTCCCGCACGTGTTCATGTCGCACCATCTGCGGGTGCGGCTCTGGCTGGTGTCGAAGAAGGCTGCTTGGCAGGTGGGTGACGCGCACAGGGCCAGCCGTCCGTCCCGCTCGCCCGCGATGATGCCGATCGCGTCGGCGGCGATCACGCTGAGGGCGTCCTCCACGCCGGCGTCCGAGCCGAGCCGCCATCGCCGCTCCCCCTCGGGCGTCAGGACGGCCGCGGCCCGGCCCTGAACGCTGCGGTCGTTGATGACCTGGACAGCGGCCGCGGGGAGAGCGGCCTGGAGCGCGGCCGCCGTCGCGGCGGCGTGGATCGACTCCCTCAGTTCCCGGGCGAGATCGAGCTGGGCCAGGGAGCAGGAATCCACGGCGAGGCCGTTCACCGCCAGCCAGTCGATGAGCCGTTGCGGCACGGGAATGCGCTCCACCGACTCGCCCTGACGCTCCGTCAGGGTCGCCGTGAAGCTGGTCGCCAGCACCTTGCCGAGGCGGAATTCAGGGAACCGAGCACTCATGGAACCACCTTAGGCGGTTGCAGGGTGGATCGGAGAACTGCTAGAACCGTCTTAGACGGTTCCGCTAAGGCCAGGAGGTCTCATGACCCGCCCGAGCAGTGACGTGCAAGCAGATGTGCAAGCGTTTGAAGCCCACGCAAGCGACGCCGAGCTCGACGATCTGCGCGCGCGACTGGCGGCGGCGCGGCTGCCGGAGGCCGAGACGGTCCAGCGCTCCGGCCCCGGTCCCCGCCGCTGGGAGCAGGGCGTTCCGCTCGCCGACCTCGTCGAGGTCGTGCACTACTGGCGCACCGGGTACGACTGGCGGGCGTTCGAGGACCGCCTCAACCGCATCGGCCAGCTCCGTACGACCATCGACGGCCTGGGCATCCACTTCCTGCACCGCCGGTCCCCGCGCGCGGACGCCGCGCCGCTGCTCATGACGCACGGCTGGCCGGACAGCGTCGCCCGGTTCACCGATGTCGTGGACGAGCTGGCGGATCCGAAGGACGCGGACGCGCCGGCGTTCCACGTCGTGGTGCCCTCGCTGCCGGGCTTCGGCTACAGCGACAAGCCGGCCACCACCGGGTGGGGCACCGAAAGGATCGCGGCCGCGTGGGTGGAGCTGATGGGCCGGCTCGGCTACGGCACGTTCGTGGCCCACGGCGGCGACTGGGGCGGGAACATCACCACGGTCCTCGGCGGCAGGTTCCCCGCGCAGGTCCTCGGCATCCACACCACGTTCGCGGAGGGGCCGCCCGGACTGACCACGGACGGGCTGACGGCGGTCGAGCGCGAATGGGCCGAGGAGACCCGCGACTTCTGGCTGCGCCGCGCGGCGTACGCGAAGCAGCAGGCGACCCGGCCGCAGACCATCGGCTACGCGCTCGTCGACTCACCGGTCGGGCTTCTCGCCTGGATCCTCGACAAGTTCGCCGAGTGGACGGACACCGAGGACAGCCCGTTCGAGGCGATCTCCATGGACCGGATCCTTGACGACGTCACCCTGTACTGGCTGACGCGGACCGGCGCGTCGGCGGCCCGCATTTACTACGAGAGCCACAACTCGCTCGATCCCGACCTCCGGGTCGACGTCCCCGCCGCCATCACCGCGTACCCCCGCGACGTCGAGAAGTGCCCGCGCCCGTGGGCGCAGGAGCGGTACCGGCGGATCGTCCGGTGGAGCGAGCCCGAAATCGGGGGACATTTCGCGGCGTTGGAGGTTCCGGAGTACTTCGTCGAGGACCTGCGGCAAGGCCTCGCGGCCGTACTGGACGCCAATCGGTGAAGACGTGGCGGCCTACCCGTTGACCTGCGCGCAAGCCTCTGCAAAGTTAGCAAGCGCTTTCTCGCCGCTCAGCGCCCAGGGGACCCCATGTCGGATTCAGCCGCTCCACCACGCATCACCACCGAGACCAAGGGCCGCGCGCTCTTCTCGGGGCACTACACCCACCTGTGGGGCTTTCTGCTCGCGGGCTGGCTGATCAGCTACGCGGACCGCACCGTCACCGGTCCTGTCGTCGCGTGGATGATCGAGAACAAGGCGGGCTTCATCGGTGACGCCTCCAACCCGGCGACGCTGGGCGGGCTCATCGGCTCGATGTTCTTCACCGGCTACATGCTCACGCAGTACGCGGGCGGCCGGCTCGGCGACCGCTACGGCCACCGGGAGATGCTCGTCGTCTCCCTGCTGTGGGCGGGCCTGCTCACCCTCGTGTCGGGCCTGACCGGCGGGCTCATCGGCTTCGTCGTGGCGCGTGTGCTCACCGGGCTCGGCGAGGGCGTCTTCTACTCCAACGACCGTGTCCTGGTCATCAATCACACGCCCGCGGCCCGCCGCACCATCGGCCTCGGCGTCGTCCTGTCCGGCCTGTCCATCGGCCTGACCGTCGGCATCGTCGCCACCCCGCACCTCATCGACTGGGGCGGCACCCTTGGCATGGGCGGCCGTGCGTGGAGCATGCCGCTGTACGTGTTCGGTGTCGTGTCGCTGCTGGTGGCCGGGGCGACATGGGCGTTCTTCCGGGGGCGCGGCGACCGGCCGCTGCGGCTCGGCCCGCCCGCCCTTCGCCTCATCGGCTACTCGATCCCCGCGGCCGTCGCGATCCTCGTCCTGTTCCTGTTCGCCGACGAGTTCAGCTGGCCGGACTGGCTGACCGCGATCGGCTCGGGCGTCCTGTTCCTCATCATGGTGACGATCGTGATCCGCGGCATCGTGCGCACGGGCCGCAGCACCCAACTCCTCAACCGGAACGTCTGGTTGATCTACATCGGCTTCATCGCCGTGATGTGGAACCTGTGGTTCTTCTCGTTCTGGTCGGTGCAGATCGTCGCCGAGGCCGCGCACAGCAGCCTGGGCGCGGCCGCCCTCACCGCGGCGTTCAACGCGGGCGCGGGCATCATCGGCTTCCCCGTCGGCGGCTGGATCGCGGACCGGCGGGTGCGCGCGGGCAAGGGCCGCAAGCCCCTCGCCGTGACGTGCGCGGCGGTGCACACGGTGCTCGCGGTGGCGTTCGGCATCAGCGTCCTGAACGGCGACCCGTCGCTGCTGCTCCTCGGCCTGATCCTGTTCTGCTCGGGCCTGTTCTTCAACGCGCTCCAGCCGATCGTGCACAGCATCCTCGGCGACCTCGCCCCGGAGAAGGACCGCGGTTCGCTCTTCGGCCTGTTCAACCTGGTCGCGGAGATCGGCGCGGTGGCCAGCCCCGTCGTCAGCGGTGTGCTGCGCGACGCGACGGGCAGCTGGGCCGCGGGCGTGTTCACCGCGGCCGGTGTGATGGCCGTGGCGGTCGTCCTCTACACGCTGGTGAAGGAGCGCATCCCGGAGGCCGCCGCCACGTGAGCCGGTCCGGGCCGGTCCGGCCCGGTCCGTCGCGGGCTCAGCAGCCCTCGCGGATCGGGTCGATGGTGACCTTCGCCCGGTCCTCGTCCCCCTGCACCCTGCCGTAGACCGTGGAGTTGACCCGGTACCAGCGGTCGTCGGCGGTGCGCTTGCCGTTGACGTCGTCGAGGCGGACGCACCAACGCTCGGACCGCAGGACCCGCGTGTACTTCTCGGTGCCGCGGCGCACCTTGTGGCAGTCGCGGACCTTCTTCGTCGTGTAGTAGGTCTTGGTGCGGCCGTGGCTGCGCTTGGTGTGCCGGACCTTGCGGGTGTCCGTCCCGCACTTCTTCACCAGGTGCGCCCGGGTGGCGCGGGTCGTGCGGCGCGGCATGTGCCGTACCCCGTCACGCACCCCGGTCACCTTGTCGTCGTGCTGCTCGATCGACTGGCTGCCGGCGGATCCGCCGCCGCCGTGCACCGAGGCCGACTTCTCCGTTCCACCGCCGCAGGCCGCGAGCGCGACCACCAGCACCATCGTCAGTCCGGCCAGGGTCGGGCGCCGCTTCACGGAGATCGCTCCTCTAGATGTACATGCCATTGGGAGCGAGCAGCGTATCGGAAGCGACAGCACGGCCGATCACCCACGCCCCGCCGGTGGCTGTCGATTCGTTATGCAACTCAGGGGCGAAAAGTTCCCCTTGGATGTAGCTTGCCGTTCCGACGCATTCAGGTTGAATCGTCAACACGGTTTGCCTACCAGAGGGAGCGATGAGCAGTCCCATGCGGCAACTCGCAGTGCCCCGCCTGGCGCCTCCGTTGGAGTCGGGCGGACTTGCCGACTCGGTCTTCAGCGCCGCGCTGGAGGACCCGCAGCGCCCGCAGTTCTCGCTACTCCGGGACGACGGCCAGGCGCTGGAGGTCAGCACCTCGCGGTTCCGTGACGAAGTGACGGCCGTGGCCCGCGGCTTCCTCGCCGGCGGGGTCGGCATGGGCGACCGGGTGATCGTGATGTCGCGCACCCGCTACGAGTGGACGCTGATCGCGTACGCGCTGTGGAGCCTGGGCGCCACGGTGGTGCCGGTGTACCCCACGTCGTCCACCGAGCAGGTGCGGTGGATCCTCCAGGACACGGAGGCAATCGGGGTCGTCGTCGAGAACGAGCACAACGCGATCACGGTGGCCGCCGCGTACGGCGCCCGTACCGAGCTGACCCGGCTGTGGGAGCTGGAGTCGGGCGGGATCCAGGCGCTGATCGAGGCGGGCGCGGCGGTGCACCCCGACGCGGTGCACCAGTTGCGGGCCGGCGTGCTCCCGCAGGACCCCGCGGTGATCTGCTACACCTCCGGCACGACCGGGTCCCCCAAGGGCTGCGTCACCACCCACCGCAATATCGCCGCCGGGGCGGACACCATCCTGACGGGCTGGGGCGAGCTGTTCGGCCCGCCCGGTGAACAGCCGTCCACGCTGGCCTTTTTGCCGCTCTCGCACTGCTATGGCCTGGTCCAGGTGGTCACCGCGGTCCGCGGCGGCGGCAAGGTCGCGCACCAGCCGGACGCCTCGCCCGGCGCGCTGCTCCCCGCGCTCGCCGCGTTCCGGCCCACGTTCCTGTACGCGGTCCCGTACATCTTCGAGCGAGTCTTCGCCAAGGCACGTGTCAGCGCGCAAGAGAGCGGCCACACCGCCCTGTTCGAGCGGGCCGTGCGGTCCGCGATCCGGTACGCGGCGGCGATGGAGCGGCACGCCGCGGGGGTGGGCGCGGGGCCGGGCCCCCGACTGCGTCTGACGCACAAGGTCTACGACCGCCTGGTGTACTCGAAGGTGCGGGCGGTGTTCGGCGGCCGGCTGCGCAGCGTGGTGTCGGGCGGCTCGCCGCTCTCCCGCGACCTCGCCCTGTTCTTCGAGGCGTGCGGCCTCCCGGTCTACAACGGCTACGGCCTCACCGAGACGAGCTCGGCGGTCACCGCCCAGCCGCCCGGCGCGCCACGGCCCGGCACGGTCGGCAAGCCACTGCCCGGCAACGCCGTGTTCATAGCCGACGACGAGGAGATCTGGGTGGCCGGCGATGTCGTCTTCGCCGGCTACCACAACAATCCGAAGGCCAACGAGTCGGCGCTGCGCGACGGTTGGCTCGCCACCGGCGACCTGGGGCACCTCGACCCCGACGGCCATCTGGTCATCACGGGCCGCAAGAAGGACATCATCATCACGAGCGCGGGCAAGAGCCTCTCGCCGCAGACCCTGGAACAGGAGCTGTGCGCCCACCCCCTGATCTCGGGATGCGTCGTGATCGGCGACAACAGGCCCTTCGTCACCGCCCTGGTCACCCTCGACCCGGAGGCCCTCGCCAGCTGGCAGGGCCTCAAGGGCCGCGCCCTGGGCTCCCCCGAGGAGGCGGTCACCGACGAGGAGCTGCGCGGCCACATCCAGCGTGCCGTGCGGCGGGCCAACTCCCGTGTCTCGCGCGCCGAGTCAATCCGCGCCTTCCGTATCCTCCCGCACGAGTTCGGCGCCACCCAGGGCCTGCTCACCCCCTCGCTGAAGCTGCGCAGGACCGCGATCATGGAGACGTACGCGCAGGAGGTCGAGGAGCTGTACGCGGCGCGGTGAGCGGCGCCGCGTACACCTCCCACCCGTCAGGAGGCCGTCGGCGTCCAGTCACCCAGCCAGTCCGCGACCTCCTGCTGCGCCGCCTGGGCGTCGCTCAGCTGCGGCCGGTCGGCGCTCGCCGAACCGGCCCCGGCGCCGGTGTTCTTGTGCTCGGCGAACCGGTCGTCCTTCCACGAGAAGCCGCCCATGTCGGTCCACGGCTTCGCCTTGATCGCGGCGCCGAGCGTGGAGTTGCGTACGGTGGCCTGCGGGTCGAGGGAGGCGTCGCCGCCCGCGTGCCAGTTGCGGCCGAGGTGGAAGCTGCCGGCGGAGACGTCGCCGCCGATGGTGGTCCGGTTGACGAGCAGGCCCTTCTTGCCGCCCGCGGTGCTCGGCGCCATCACGTACCCGGCCGACGTGCCGTCCCAGCGCTTCTTCAGGGTGATCACGGACTGGTCGATGACGGCGGTCGCGCCGCCGAAGATGAAGTCGACGTTGCCCACGACGTACGAGTTCTTCATGTAGACGCGCTTGCCCGCGCCGTCGAGCAGCAGCGTGTCCTGGTCGCCGCTGGTGCTGACCGAGTCGAGGAACACTTTGTCGGCGCTGGTGCGCAGCGCGACGGCCTGCGCGGCGATGGAGGTGTCCTTGCTCTCGTCGTAGTCGTTGCTGACACTCAGGTTGCGCAGTTGGGTGTCGGCGGCGAGGACGGTGACGGTGGCGCTGCCCGAGGTGCCGTACGTCGATCCGTCCGGCTTCTTCGACCCGGCGGCGTGCCCTTCGACGAGCACGGTGGACGTGCGGCTCGAACCGGTGCCGACGATCGTCACGTGCGGCTTGTTCGCCGGGACGGTCACGGTCCCCCGGTACGTGCCGGGCGCGACCTTGATGTCCACGCGCGCGGTGTTGTTCGCGGGCACGGCGTCGACGGCGGCCTGCACCGTCTTGTACTGGGCGCTGCCGTCGGCGGCGACGATGAGTGTGCTCGCGGCGGCGGCCTTCGTCGTCGTACTCGTGGTGCCGATCGAACTCCGGGGCCCCACCCCGGACTTGAGCAGCCCCGGTACGTCCGCCGCCCTGTCGAGCGTGTAGGCGTAGAAATCCGACGGCGTGAAGGCGCTGCCGCCGCTCTCGTTGCGCCCGCTGGTGCCGGAGAAGACGCTGCCGCGCTGCACGAGGGTGGCGGTGTCGTCCTTGATGACCGGGTTGTTCACGCCCTGGAAGTAGCTGTTCTCCAGGACCATCCTCGTCCTGCCGCGCGAGTAGTTCCCGTACGAGGACGTGATGTCGGTGTCCGGGTCGTCCTGGAGGTAGTTGTTGTAGAGGTGCGCGTGCGCGGCGTTGTCGGTGGAGGGGTTGCGCTGTTCCGTCTCGCGGATCCAGTTGTGGTGGATGGTGATGTCGGTGACGACGTTCTCGGTCCAGCCGATGCCGAAGGCCTTGTTGTCGTTGCTCAGCTTGTTCCAGGAGACGGTGACGTTCGTCGAGTCCTTGCGGACGTCGATCAGCCCGTCGGCCATCCTGCGCAGGTCGTTGTGGTCGATCCACACGTGGTGCGCGCCGTCCATCTGGACGGCGTCGAAGTCGTGGTCCTTGTCGTTCCAGATCCCCTGGTAGGCGTCGCGGATCGTCAGGTTGCGGATGATGACGTTGTGCACGCCGGTGCCGAGGAAGAAGCCGCCGCCGACGATGTGCCCGGCGGTGCCCGCGCCCACGATGGTCTTGTCGGAGGCGACCTTGATCTCCTTGCCGACGGGGTCCATCGTGATCGCGCCCGCGACCACGATGACGTAGGGCTTGCTCGCGGTCGCGTACTTCTCCAGGTCGGCCAGGGTCTTCACGGTGACCGTCTCGCCGCCGCGCCCGCCATACGTGCCGTCCTGGCCCTGCGCGTCGACGGACGCGAAGCCGTCGGCGGTGTCGTCGGCCCATGCGGCGGCGGTCGCGGCGCTCGCCGAATCCGCTCCGTCCGCGCCGAGGAACCCGCCGCCGTAGGCGAGGGCGGCCGCGGCGGCGACGACGAGCGGGGCGCCCGCGAGGAGGACGGTTCGGGGTCTGCGGTGCCGGGGCTTGCCACGGGTGTCGCTCATCAGCTGATGCACTCCGTACGTGGTGGGGGAACGCGTGCCGGGTGGCACGTGCCGGAATGCTGTCGCCGCGGGTGGTGGGAAAGGTTGCCGGTGCATATCAAGCCCCGCTCTTGGACGAGAGCCAGCGGGGTCCGGGGCAGAGCCCCGTGACCGCAACCCCGTGAGACCGCCAGGCCCGCTGTCACACCCCGATGCGAAGATGCGGGAACCGGCCGGAGCCGGACTCGGCACGAGAAGGGCGGGCCCGATGGGACGCAGTGAGCGGGAGGCCGTCGCCGACGGTTCACGCCTCCACGCCGCCGTGCGCGGCCTGCTCGACGACCACGCGCGGGCCGTCCAGAGCGTGCGGGACGCCCTCGCACCGCTCCTCGACGAGTCGGTCGCCCGCGTCCTCGACACCATGCCCGTGGCGCGGCTCCAGGAGGCCACGGACGGGCGGGTCCGTGTCGGGCTCGTGGAGCGGGCCGGGCTGCGCACGGTGCGGCAGGTCCTCGACGCGGGGCCCGGTCGCCTCACCCAGATCCACGGAGTGGGCCCGCAGACCGCGACGCAGCTGCTGGCCGCCGCGGGCCGGCTCGCCGAGCGCGTCCGGCAGACGGCCGCGGTGCCGCTCGACGTGGACGAGCCCGAGCCCCGGACGACCGCGCTGGTCACGGCGTTGCACGTGCTGGTGGAGGCGGGCCCCGACGCGCGGCACGCCGTCGACGCCGCGAGGGGCATCGCCCGGCGGCTCGGACCGCTGCTCGACGAGGCGCGGCCCGCGGCGGGGCGGCTGCGGCTGCTGTTCACCGGGCGGGCGCGGCGGACCCGCGCCCTCGACGCCGCCGAGCAGGTGCGGGCCGTCGTCGCGGAGGCCGAGCGGGCGGGCACCGGGCCGCTGTTCGCGCAGGCCTCGGTCGACCTGCTGCGCGGGCCCGCGACGGACGTGGCGGCCTGGGTCGACTTCGAGGTGCGCTCCGCCGAGTACTACAGCGTGCTCGGCGAGATCTCCGGTCTGTCGCCCGACAAGGACGCCGCCGAGGGCTTCCTGCCCGCCGACATCGCCGAACAGGTGCGGACGCAGCAGCTCGACGAGTCGCGGCTGCGGGTGTCGCTGCGCGGCTACCAGGCGTTCGGGGCCCGCTTCGCGCTCGCGCGGCGCCGCGCGCTGCTCGGCGACGAGATGGGGCTCGGCAAGACGGTCCAGGCCATCGCCGCACTGACCCACCTGGCGACCGAGGGGCAGAGCCACTTCATGGTCGTCTGCCCGGCGAGCGTCCTCGTGAACTGGACGCGGGAGATCGAGTCCCGCAGCGCGCTGCGCGTCCTGCCGGTGCACGGCCCGGACCGGGGCGAGGCGTTCGCCGACTGGAAGGGCCGGGGCGGTGTCGCCGTCACGACGTACGACGCGCTGCGCGGGCTGCCCGCACCCGGTGGCGGCGAGCTGGGGATGCTCGTCGTCGACGAGGCGCACGCGGTGAAGAACCCGGAGACGCTGCGCTCGCGGGCCGTCGCCGAGTGGGCGGAGCACTGCGAGCGGGTGCTGTTCATGACCGGCACCCCGATGGAGAACCGCGTCGGGGAGTTCCGCAACCTCGTGCGCGTGCTGGATCCGGCGCTCGCGAACCGGCTCGACGAGGAGGACGGCCTCGCCGGGTCCGTCGCCTTCCGTACGGCGGTCGCCCCCGTCTATCTGCGGCGCAACCAGGACGACGTACTGGCCGAACTGCCCAGCCTCCAGCACACGGACGAGTGGGAGGAGTTGAGCGAGGCGGACGGGGCCGCCTACCGGGAGGCCGTCGCGTCCGGCAACTTCATGGCGATGCGCCGGGCCGCGTACGCGCGCCCGGCGGAGTCCGCCAAGCTGGAGCGGCTGCGCGAGCTGGTCCGGGATGCCGCGGAGGCCGGGCTGAAGGTCGTCGTGTTCTCCAACTTCCGCGATGTGCTCCGCGCGGCCCAGGGCGCCCTCGACACGGAACCGCCCGTCGGCGGACCGGTGTTCGGGCCGCTCACCGGCAGCGTGCCGCCCGCGCGCAGACAGCAGCTCGTCGACGAGTTCGCGGCCACGGAAGGACCCGCCGTCCTCGTGTCGCAGATCCAGGCCGGTGGCGTCGGGCTCAACATCCAGGCCGCGTCCGTGGTGATCCTGTGCGAGCCGCAGATCAAGCCGACCCTTGAGCACCAGGCCGTGGCGCGGGCGCACCGCATGGGCCAGGTCAGATCGGTGCGGGTGCACCGCCTGCTTGCCACCGGCGGCGTCGACGAGCGCCTCGTGAAGATACTCGCCGACAAGTCCCGGCTGTTCGACGCGTACGCCCGGCGCAGCTCGATGGCCGAGGCGACGCCGGACGCCGTCGACGTGTCCGACGCGGAGATCGCGCGCCGGATCGTCGAGGAGGAGCAGGCGCGCCTGGGCGTGGCGGCCGAGGGCTGAACCGTCTGCCCATCAACCCGTCAGTCGGTCAGGGCCTTGCGGAGTGCGTCGTAGGCCGGCTTGTGCCGGAGGTTCTCGTCCCAGGGCAGGGCGGCGCCCTCGCCGTCGAAGACCGCGGGGATCCACGAGTGCTTGTCGGAGTAGCCCCACAGCGTGATGCCGACGCAGCGCTTCACGGCGAGGCAGGCGTCGGTCACCTGGCCGTACCAGTCGGCCTGTTGGGCCAGCTTGGTCGCGTCGGCGGGGAGGAGCATGCGGATGTCGAGCTCGGTGATCGCGACGTCGACGCCGAGACCGGCGAAGCGCTGGATGTTCTGCCGCATCTGGTACGGGAAGCCGTACTGGAGGGCGAGGTGGGCCTGCATGCCGAAGCCGTCGATCGGCACACGGTCGGCCTTGAGCTGCTTGATCAGCGCGTAGTACGCGTCGGACTTCGCGCCCGTGCCCTCGACGTTGTAGTCGTTGAGGTAGAGCTTGACCTTGGGGTCGGCGGCGCGGGCCCAGCGCAGGGCGTCGGCGATGTAGCTGGGGCCGAGGGTCTTGTAGAAGATGTTCTCCCGGTAGGTGCCGTCCTCGTTCATGATCTCGTTGGCGACGTCCCAGGCGAAGACCTTGCCGCGGTAGTGCTTGACCACCTTGGTGATGTGGTTGCGGAGGATCGAGCGGAGCTCGTCGGCGCTCCAGGTGCCGGAGGTCAGCCAGTCGGGCAGCTGGCTGTGCCACAGGAGGGTGTGGCCGCGGACCTTGAGGCCGTTGGCGCGGGCGTAGTCGACGATCTCGTCGCCCGCGGTGAAGTCGAAGACGCCGCGCTGGGGTTCGGTGGCGTACCACTTCATGCCGTTACCGGGTGTGGTCTGGCCGAACTCGGTGCCGAGGAGCTTCGCGTACGGGGTGTCGGCGAGCTCCGGGTTGTCGACGGCGGAGCCGAAGTAGCGGCCCTGGGCGCGGGCGAGGTCGTGGAGGGTGGCCGTCTTCTTGCCGTTGGACGCGGATGCGGATGCGGACGCCGGGGCGGCGGCGAGGCCTCCGACGAGCAGGGCCGTCGCGACGGCGAGGGCGGCGGATCTGGTGCGGTTCGAGCGCATGGCGGGTCTCCTCAACTGGTCGTCATTCATGGATGGTTGAGTACGTCACTTGACGCGCATCTCGCAGCGCATCCGGCGGTCGTGACCCACCTCGCGGACCGGCCCCGTCAGGGTGAGCGGCACCGTGTGGTGGACGTGCTCGCTGGACGCTGCGACGCGGAGTTCGAGGGCGCCGGGTTCGACGACGCGGCGGCCGTCGGCGCCGGTGTACGAGGCGAGGTCGGCCGGGAACGTGGCGTGGACCTCGGCGGAGTCGCCGGGGTCGAGGGGGACGCGGGCGTAGCCGACGAGCCGGGCCTCGGGGCGGGCGACGGTGCCGACCGGGTCGTGGAGGTAGAGCTGGACGACCTCGGTGCCGGGGCGCTCACCGGTGTTGCGCACGGTGAGTTTCAACGCCACCTCGCCGTCGGTGCCGAACTCGGGTGCCTCGCACTGCGGGGCGTCCCAGGCGAACGTGGTGTACGAGAGTCCGTGGCCGAACGGGTAGAGCGCGGTGGGGTCGATATTGCTGGGACCGCCGTGCCGGCCGAGCGGCGGGGCGAGGTAGGCCGCGGGCTGGCCGCCGGGGGTGCGCGGCACTCCGATGGGGAGGCGTCCCGACGGTTCGACGCGGCCGGACAGCACGCCCGCGACCGCCGCGCCACCCTCCTGGCCGGGGAAGAAGGCCTGGACGACGGCGGCCGCCCGGTCCGCCCAGCGGCCGAGCGCGTAGGGGCGCCCACTGAGGACGACGATGACGGTCGGCACCCCGGAGGCGAACGCCTCATCGAGCAACACCCCTTGCCCATAAGGGAGTTCCAGGTCTTCGGCGTCGCAGCCCTCCCCCGACGAGCCGCGTCCGAACAGGCCCGAACGGTCTCCCACCACGGCCAGGCAGACGTCGGCGCGCGCGGGGTCGGCCACGAACTCGGCGCCCGGCAGCTCCGCGCGCAGCGCCTGCGCGAAGGTCGGGATGTCGACGCCGGTGGCCAGTTCGGGGTGGTTGACGCCGACGTGGCGCGGGAACGTGTAGCAGCCGAGCATCGCGGCCTGTTCGTCGGCGAGGGGGCCGACGAGGGCGACGCGCAGGCCGGCCGCCTCCGGGAGTGGCAGCAGGCCCGAGTCGTTGGCGAGGAGGACCACGGACTCCTGCGCGACCTTGGCCGCCAACTCCCGCATGTGGGGCGGGTTCAGGTCGACCGGTTCCGCCGAGGGCTCCGGCTCGCCCTCCGGGTCGAGCAGCCCCAGTTCGCACTTCTGCGTGAGGACGCGCAGCGCCGCCCGGTCGAGGTGTTCGTCCGGGAAGCTCTCGCCCGTCGCGAAGCAGTGGGCGGCCGGGAGTTCGACGTCGACGCCCGCCGCGAGCGCGATCCTGCCCGCCTCCGCCTCGGACGCGGCGACCCGGTGGGCGGACTCCAGGAACGCGATGCCGAAGTAGTCGGAGACGAGTGTGCCGCCGAACCCCCAGTCGTCACGCAGGAGTTGGGTGAGCAGTTCGCTGTGCGCGTGGGCGGGCAGGCCGTCGATGTCGTTGTACGCGGCCATCACGGAGCGGGCGCCGCCCTCGCGCAGCGCCATCTCGAAGGGCGGCAGGATCACGTCCGCCAGTTCGCGCGGCCCGAGCGGGGCGGGCGCGTGGTTGCGGGCGGCGCGCGAGGCCGAGTAGCCGGCGAAGTGCTTGAGCGTGGCGACGATCCCGGCGGCTTCGAGGCCGCGTACGTAGGCGGTGCCGATGGTGCCGACGAGGTAGGGATCCTCGCCGATCGACTCCTCGGTGCGGCCCCAGCGCGGGTCGCGTACGACGTCGAGGACCGGGGCGAGGCCCTGGTGGATGCCGACCGCGCCCATGGAGGCGCCGATCGCCCGCGCCATCTCCGTGACCAGCGCGGGGTCGAAGGTGGCGCCCCAGGCGAGCGGGGTCGGGAACACGGTGGCCTGCCAGGCCACGAAGCCGGTCAGGCACTCCTCGTGGGCGAGCGCGGGCAGCCCGAAGCGGTTGCCGGCGCGGATGCGGCCTTGCAGGGCGGCGAGCCGGGCGGCGCCTTCGGTGGGGTCGACGGGGACGGTGCCGAAGGGGCGGGTGAGGTGGCCGAGACCGTACGGCAGGAGGGCGTCGAGGTCCGCGCTCTCGGCAGCGTACTCGTGCTGTCCGGGCGCCACGGCGGCCTCGGATTCGGAGCCGATGGAGGCGCCCAGCCACACGCTGGACAACTGCGCCGTCTTCTCCTCGGCGGTCATCCGGGCGAGCAGGTCCGCCGCCCGGACGTGGGCGGGAAGGGTGGTGTCCTGCCAGGGCTGAGCCATGGATCTCCTCAAGTGCGTGACACGTTGCGGTCGTTGGCAGGGCGGTCAGCCCTTGGTGGCGCCCATCGTGATGCCGCCGATGAGCTGCCGTTCGGCGACGGCGTAGAAGCCGAGCGCCGGCACCATCGCGAGGACGAGGTAGGCGAAGACGCGGGCGATGTCCGTGGCGTACTGGCCCTGGAACTGCTGGACGCCGACGGGGATCGTCCACCAGGTGGGCTGGGTGAACACGAGCAGCGGGAGCAGGAAGTTGTTCCAGCTCGTGACGATGGCGAGGACCGAGACGGTGCCGAGCGCGGGGCGCGCCATGGGCAGCAGGATCCGCCAGAAGAAACCGAACGGGGAGCAGCCGTCGAGGGTCGCGGCCTCCTCCAGCTCACCGGGGATCTCCCGGAAGAAGCCGCGCAGGATGACGATGGTCATGGGCAGCCCGAACGCGGCCTGCGGCAGGATCACGCCCCACGGGCTGTCGAGCAGTCCGAAGGTGCGCAGCAGGATGAACAGCGGCAGGATCGCCACGGCGAAGGGGAACATCAGGCCGACGGTGAAGAGAGTGAACATCAACTCCCGTCCCTTGAAGGCGAACCGGGCGAGCGCGAAGGCCGCGAGCGCCGCCGTGCCGACGGTGAGGACCGTGGTGCCGACCGCGATCAGCGTCGAGGAGCCGAGCATCCGCCAGAACGAGCCGGAGGCCAGGATGTCCGTGTAGTTGGACACGACCCACGGCGACGGAAGCCCGAAGGCGTTCCGGGACAGCTGGTCGGTGGACTTGAACCCGGACACCAGCGCGTACAGGAGCGGGGTGACCATGACGATGCCGACCAGCCACACGGTGACGTACAGCGGTGTGGAGCGCAGGCGTCGGCGCGCGCTGGGGCTGAGGGCTCCCATCAGGTGACTCATCGGGTGGCTCGCATGTTGGTGAGGGCTCCTTCGGTGTCCCGGCGCAGCACGTACCGCTGGTAGGCGATGGCGAAGACGAGGCTGATGAGGAACATCGCGATGCTGATCGCGCTGGCGTAGCCGATCTGGTAGCGCTTGAAGCCGAACTGGAACAGGGAGACGGCCATCGTCTCGGAGTGGTGGTCGGGGCCGCCCTGCGTGGTGACCCATACCAGGTCGAAGAGCTGGATGGCGCCGATGACGGACAGGAAGGCGCTGATGCGGATGGTCGGTCCGAGCAGCGGCAGCGTCACGCTGCGGAAGCGCTGCCAGGCGTTCGCCCCGTCGATCCGCGCGGCCTCGTGGAGCTCGGCGGGGATGCCCTGAAGTCCTGCCAGGTACAGCATCATGTGGAAGCCGAAGTACTTCCACATCATGACGAGGAAGACGGTGGGCAGCACCCAGTCCTGGTCGGCGAACCAGAGTCCGCCGAGACTGTCGAGGCCGATGGAGCCGAGCACCTTGTCGGCGAGCCCCTCGTCAGGGGCGAAGATCATGGAGAACAGGACGCCGGTGATGACCTCGGACAGGACGTACGGGGCGAAGAACAGCATCCGGTAGACGGCGCGGCCGCGCAGCTTCTGGTTGAGCAGGACGGCCATCGCGAGCGCGAACGGAAGCTGGAGCCCGACGGAGCCGAGGACCAGGAGCAGTCCGCGCCACAGGTCACCGAGGAAGACCGGGTCGTCGAGGAGGCGGGTGTAGTTGCCGGCGCCGGTGAAGTCGGATGGCGCCCCGAAGCCGCCCCAGTTGAAGAAGCTGACGTACAGCGCGTAGAGGATGGGCGTGAGCACGAGCAGGGCGAACAGGAGGAGGGCGGGCACCGTGAAGGAGAAGGCGGTGAGCCAGTCCCGCATCCGGCGCGCCAGCGGGCGCCGGTTCGGTGCCGGGGCGTCCTGCTCCTTGACGGGAGCGGGCCGCGCGTCGTTGATCTGAGTCGAAGTCATGGTGGCTTACTGGCTCTTGGCGACCTGGGTGATGGAACGGGCGGCCTGCTCGGGCGACTTGGCGCCCGCGATGAGGGCGGCGACCGAGTCGTTGATCTCCTGGCCGAGCGCGGGCGGGTAGGCCTGGTCGAGATAGAGCTGGAATCCGGTCGCCTTGTCCAGGGCGGCGGAGACGAGCTTGAGGTTGGGGTCGGTGAGGGAGCCGATGGCGTCCTTGAGGGCCGGCATCAGGTTGGCCTTCTTCACCAGGAGCTTGTCGGACGCGGGCGACATGAAGAACTTGAGGAAGTCGACGGCCGCCTTGGGCGCGCCCTTGCGCACGGCGTAGCCGCCGCCTCCGCCGAAGATGTCGTATCCGTCGCCCTTGCCGCCGGCGACCGTCGGGAACGTGAAGAAGCCGAGGTCCTTGCCGACCCCCTTGCCCGCGTCGGCCTGGGTCACCGGGGCCCACTGGCCCATCAGCTCCATCGCGGCCTTGCCGTTGCCCATGGTGGCGGCCTCGCCGTTGGGCGTGGAGTACGCGGCGCCGAGGAAGCCCTTCTGGAACGGCTTCAGGGCGACGAGTTCCTTGAGGCGCTCGCCCGCCTTGACGAAGTCGTCGCCGGTGAAGTCCTTGGCGTCGGCGGCCTTCTTCATGCCGTCGACACCGGCGATGCGCATCGCCAGGTAGGCCCAGTAGTACATGCCGGGCCACTTCTCCTTGCCCGCGAGGGCGATGGGTGTGATCCCGGCGCTCTTCAGCTTCTTGACGGCGTCGAGGTAGTCGCTCCAGGTGGCGGGCGGGCTCGTGACGCCGGCCTTCTTGAAGTGCGCCTTGTTGTACCAGAAGCCGACGCCGCCGATCTCCATGGGCATCGCGTACATCTTGCCGTCGAACTTGTACGGGTCGGGGGCCACGCCCACGAACGCGTCGGACAGCGGCTCGATGGCGTCGGTGAGGTCCTCGACGAGGCCCGCGTCGATCTGCTGCTGGAGGACCCCGCCGCCCCAGGTGTGGTAGATGTCCGGCAGCTTCCCCGAGCTGGTCAGCGCGGTCATCTTCGACTTGTAGGCGTCGTTCTCCAGTGTGACGAGCTTGATGTGCACATCGGGGTGCTCGGCCTCGAACGCCTTGGCCCGCTCGGGCCAGACGGTCTTCGACGGCTCCGTGGTCTGGATGTTCCACCACTCGACGACCGTGCGGCCCTTGCCGTCGGTGGCCCCGGATTCGGAGTCCGAACAGGCGGAGAGGCCGGCGGCCCCGAGGCCCACGGCGGAGGCGGTCCCCAGAAACCGCCGGCGGGACAGGGCCGCGGCGACGGCGGACGGGGACACAGCGGCTCGGTCGAACACTGGCATGGCGCACCTTCCGGAAGGAATCCGAAAACTATCGGTAGATGGCCTGGGAAGTTACGGGCATACAAGAGGGGCGTCAACGCCCTTTACAAAAAAGGTTGTTGACGCCCCTGTGGCGGCTGCGGCGGAGTTACACGTTCCGCGGCGCCGCCGTACTGGCCCTGACCACGAGTTCCGTCGCCAGGTCGACGCGCGGAGCCGCGGGTTCCACGGAACGGGCCAGGTCGAGCGCGGTACGCGCCGCCAACTTGCCCATGTCCGAGAGCGGTTGGCGCACCGTCGTGAGCGGCGGCGCCGACCAGCGCACTTCCGGAAGGTCGTCGAAACCGACGACGCTCAGATCCTCGGGCACCCGCAGGCCGCGCCGCCGCAGCGCCTCGATCGCGCCGAGCGCCATCTGGTCGCTGGACGCGAAGATCGCGGTGGGCGGTTCGTCGAGGTCGAGCAGCCGGTCGCAGCCGGCGAAACCGGACGCGTGGTAGAAGTCGCCGGACACGATCAGTTCGCTCTCGATGGGCACGCCCGCGACGTCCAGCGCGGCCCGGTACCCGTCGAGCCTGGCCCGTGAGCACAGCAGCCGCGGCGGCCCCTGGATGAAGCCGATCCGCCGGTGCCCGAGCGCGAGCAGATGCTCGGTGGCCGCCATCCCGCCCGCCCAGTTGGTGGCGCCGATGGTCGGCGCGTCCGTCACGGGCGAGCCCGCCGGGTCGATCACCACCAACGGCACACCCAGACGGTGCAGTTCGTCCCGCAGACCGGAGTCGAGCACCGACGTCACCAGGATCACGCCGTCCGAGGCGCGGGCCCGCACATTGGTCATCCACTCCCGCGCGGCGCCCGCCCGGTCGTGGATGGCGGAGACGACCGTCCCCACGCCCGACTTGTGCGCGACCTCCTCCACGCCCCGGATGATCTCCACGGCCCACGGACTGTCCAGGTCGTTGAAGACCAGGTCGAGCAGGGCCGCCCGGTCCCCGGGCGCGGGCGCCCGCCGCTGGTACCCGTGCCGGTGCAGCAGGTCCTCGACGCGGGCCCGGGTGCCGGGCGAGACGTCGGAGCGCCCGTTGACGACCCGCGAGACGGTCGGCACGGACACCCCCGCCTCCCGCGCGATCTCGGTGATCGTCACCTTGGCCGGCCCCTCAGGGCTCCGCTTGGCTGCCTTGCGCTGAGCGCCTTCCCCGGCCACGTTCCCCACCTCCGTCGACATGTCCGTCCGGATCCGGATCCGAAAATTCTCCGAACGTCTTCCGGAAACCGTAGAACATGCCGGCCGAAGTGTGCCGGTCAAGCCGCAGTTCTTTGCGGCCCGTTGATCATGTGCGGGCCGGTGACCGCCCGGGTTCAGGACTGCGCCACGTCCACGGCGCTGATCCCGATGCCGCCCTCGGCCTCCCCGGGTTTGCGGCTGCGCATTCGCAGGCGCAGCGACCGGCCGCGTACCGCGTCGAAGGTGAGGACGGTGGGCTCGCCGGAGCCGTCGGCCCAGTCGATGTCGACATCGTCGACGCCCTTGTACGTCTCACCGTCGCCGACGGCGACCTCGATCGCGGCGGGCAGGGAGTGGGTGGCGTCGACCGTGAAGGCGATCTCGACGCGGCCCACCTGCCGCTCCTCCGCCCAGGTCAGCGAGACCCAGTCCTCCGGGCGTGCGCCCTTGAAGGCGGGCAGCAGGGCGGTGGCGGCCTTGTCGAAGGCGTTGGACCACTGGGTGGCCGGGTCGCCGTCGAGCATCGCGGCGGGAAGTGTCTTCGTGGCACCCGAGTAACTGGCGTCGGCGTGCGGGTACTTGGTGGCTCCAGGGCCCGGGTCGGGGGTGAACGGGTCGGCCGAGGTTACAGGGGAACCGGCGGGACCGGTGACGCGGAGTGTCGCCCTTCCTGCGCGCAGGCCCTTCGCACGGGCCGTCACCGTGAGCGTGCCGGGCTCGGTGCCGGCGCGGACGATGGCGAGTGCGAGGCCGTGGAAGGTGGTGCGTGTGCTCGCCTGGTAGCGCTCGGCGGACTCCTGCTGCCCGTTGTCGAGACCCGCCAACCGGCCGCCGTCGACGTCGAATTCGATGAGCCGTGCCGCGTCCGGGACGACGACGCCCTTCGCGTCGACGACCTCGGCCGTGACGAAGGCGAGGGCGCGGCCGTCGGCGGCCACCGACTTCCGGTCCGCGCTCAGGCGTACCGCGTGCGGGGCGCCCGCCGTCCGCAGCACGTCCGTGGCGACCACCTTCCCGCCGCGCCGCGCGACGGCCTTCAACTCCCCCTTCGCGAAGGGCACCTTCCACGCCAAGTGGAGCTTGCCCGCGCTGCCGTTCGGCGAGGTGTAGCTGCCGGGGTAGGGGCCGGAGGTGACGGTCTTGTCGTCGTGGGTGGCTTCCGTGGTCTCCAGGTACGGGCGGCCGTCGACGGTCTTCTTCGCATCGAAGCGCCGCACACCCAACGACTTGCCGTTGAGGAGGAGTTCGACCTCGGCGACGTTCGCGTACGCCCACACCTCCACCTCGTCCCCGTCCTCGTGCGTCGTCCAGTCCATGGGCAGCAGATGCACCATCGGCTCGTCGGCCCACTGGCTGCGGAAGAGGTGGTACATGTCTTTCGGGAACCCGGCCGTGTCGACCGCGCCGAAGAACGAGGCCTTCACCGGGAACACGTCGTACGGGGTGGGTTCGCCGATGTAGTCGATGCCCGACCACAGGAACTCGCCGGCGAAGAAGCGCCGGTCGCGGTCCTTCTTCAGGCCGTACTCGCCGCTCATGGTCCAGGAGGCGAGGTTGTTGTCGTACGAGGATGTGGCGCGCTTGCCGGGGGTGTGATTCTCGCCCGTGTTGAGGTGCTGCGGCTCCTGGTACGTGCCGCGGCTCGATGTCTCGGATGAGGACTCGGACTCGAAGAGGAACAGGTGCGGATAGCGCTTGTGCAGCGCGTCGACGGAGGCCGCGGTGTTGTAGTTGAGGCCGAGGCCGTCGAGCCCCGCGACGATCTTGTCGGCGGGCGAGCCCACGGCGGGCAGCGAGCGGTACTTGTCGGAGCCGATGACGACCGGGCGGGTGCCGTCGAGTTCCTTGACGTCGGCGATGAGGCGCTCCGCCATGGCGATGCCCTCGGTGCGGGTGGAGTCGGGGATCTCGTTGCCGATGGACCACATGAGGACGGCCGGGGAGTTGCGGGCGGCGCGCACCATCTCGGCGATGTCGGCGTCGGAGTGCTCGTCGAAGAACCGCCCGTAGTCGTAGGTGTTCTTGCCGCTGCGCCAGCAGTCGAAGGCTTCGACGAGCATGATCAGGCCGAGGTCCTCGCAGGCCTCGATGACCTCGGGCGCGGGCGGGTTGTGCGAGGTGCGCAGCGCGTTGACGCCCATGGACTTCATGATGGTCAACTGGCGGCGCACGGCGTCCGGTTGCACGGCCGCGCCGAGCGCGCCGAGGTCGTGGTGCAGATCGACGCCCTTGATCTTCGTGTGCGTGCCGTTGAGCGAGAGGCCCTGGTCGGGGTCGAAGGTGGCGTGCCGCAGGCCGAAGCGGGTGCGGTAGGTGTCGACGGTGCGACCGTCGACGCGCAGGTCGGTGACGAGCGTGTAGCGGTTCTCCGGAGTCTCGATGGACCACAACTCCGGTTTCGTGAGCCGGAGTTGTACGTGATCCGTCTTGCCGTCCTTGTCGACCCCCGCGAGGGTCGACTCGGTGCGCGCCACGCGGCGGCCTTTCGCATCGCGGATCGTGGAGAGGACCGTCACGTCCCGCGCGGCGCCCGAGTCGTCGGCGACGCTCGTGCGCACGTCGACGGTGGCGTACCCCTTGTCGAGGGCGGCGGCCAGGTCGGGGGTCGTCACGAACGTGCCCCAGCGCCGCACGTGCACGGGCTCGGTGACGACGAGACGCGCCCGGCGGTAGATGCCACTGCCCGAGTACCAGCGGCTGCTGGGCAGTTGGTTGCGGACCTCGACGGCGAGGACGTTGGAGGTGGCTCCGTCGATGTGCAGCAGATCGGTGATGTCGTGGGCGAAACCGGTGTAGCCGTAGGGGTGGCTGCCGACGGACTTCCCGTTCACGTACACGTGGGAGTCCATGTAGACCCCGTCGAACTCGACGGAGATCCGCTTGCCCGCGTAGGCCTTCGGGACGGTGAACTTCTTGCGGTACCAGCCGAGTCCGCCGGGCAGGAAGCCGGTGCCGCTCGTCGTGTCGTGCTCGGTCGTGGGGGTCTGCTCGATGGACCAGTCGTGCGGGACGGCGACCAGCCGCCAGTTCCCGTCGTCGAATCCGGGCTGCTCGGCGTCGGCGTACGCACCGGTCGGTTCGGCGCCGCCGTCGCGGCTGACGAGCGCGAAGCGCCAGCCGTCGGACAGGTCGACGGTCCGGCGGCCGATGCTCCCGGCGCGGACGTCGGCGGCGTGGGCCGCTGTGGGCGCGGCGAGCGCCCCCACGGCGGAGGCGGCCGCGCTCGCGGCCAGGACGGTTCTACGGCTGACGGATCTACGGCTAGCAGACATGCGGAAATCCCCTCAAAGCCAACATGACTCGCCACAAGTAAACGTGAGTCAACAGATTCTTGTGGCTTCGCGTGGGGATTAGTCAATAGCCTTACGGAATAAGGAGGTTGGCGGCACGCCTGAAACCTCACGTGTCGCCGATCGTCGGATACGGAAACTTGACCCCCGTGCCGCCGTCCACGACGAGTGTCTGGCCAGTGACGTACGAGGAGAGCGGCGAGGCCAGGAAGAGGAGCGCGGCGGCGATGTCGGCGGGCTGGGCGACGCGGCCGAGCGGGGCGTTCGCCGCGTTGGCCGCACGCCCCTTCTCGCCGAGCAGGCCCGCGACGCGCGGCGTCCACACGACACCGGGCGCCACCGCGTTGACCCGCACCCCGCGCGGCCCGTACTCGACGGCGGCCGTGCGCACCAGGGACATCAGGCCCGCCTTGGCGGCTCCGTACGCGCCGTGCAGCGGGGCCGCCGTGAGCCCGGAGACCGACGCGACGAACACCAGCGGTCCACCGCCGGACGCCGCCACCGCCGCTCCCCCGTACTGAACGGCGAGCCAGGCGTGCCGCAGGACCAGGTCGAAGTGCCACTGCCACGCGTCGTCGTCGAGCGCGTCCAGGGCCTCGTAGCGGGCCATGCCGACGATGTCGACGACGCCGCCGACGGACCCCAACTCCCGTTGCGCGTACGCGAAAAGGTCCCCCACGTCCTGCCGCCGCGTCACGTCCGCGACGTACGGCACACCGCCGGTCTCCGCCGCGACGGCCTCCGCGCGCACCTCGTCGGCGTCGACACAGAGCACGCGCGCGCCGGCCGCGGTGAGGGCGTGGGCGGTCTGGCGCCCGATGCCGTTGCCCGCGCCGAGCAGGACGAAGACGCACCCTTCGACGCGGTGCAGGGCGGCGTAGTCGGGGACCGGAGTGTCGTCGAGGTCAAGGTCCATGGCCCGGCTCCTGCTGTGTGCGGTAGGCGGTGCGACGGGGACGCGGGGCGACGATGCGGGAGTTCTGACGAAGTGTCAATACTGACGGGGGTCACACGGCGCCCGCCCGTGCCCCGGAATGTCCGGACTCCGGTTAGCGTTGTCCGCGAGGACGGACAACCTGGTGGAAGGCGGCACACCGTGCACGGCGAGTACAAGATCCCCGGCGGCAAGCTCGTCGTCGTCGACGTGGACGTGGCGGACGGCGCGCTGCGCCAGGTCCGGGTGGCGGGGGACTTCTTCCTCGAACCGGACGACGCGCTCCTCGCGATCAACGCCGCGCTCGAAGGCGCCCCGGCCGACGCCGACACCGCGACCCTCGCCGCCCGGATCGACGCGGCGCTGCCGGCCGGCACGGTGATGCTCGGCCTCACCACGGAGGGCGTCGCCACGGCGGTGCGCCGCGCGCTCGCCCAGGCCACGGACTGGCGGGACTACGACTGGCAGCTCGTCCACGACGCGCCCCAGTCCCCCGTCCTGCACATGGCGCTCGACGAGGTGATGGTGGAGCAGGTCGCGCTCGGCCAGCGCCCGCCGACGCTGCGGGTGTGGGAGTGGGACCGCCCCGCCGTGATCATCGGCAGCTTCCAGTCGCTGGGCAACGAGGTCGACCCGGAGGGCGTCGAACGCCACGGGGTGACGGTGGTCCGCCGGATCTCGGGCGGCGGCGCGATGTTCGCGGAACCGAAGTCCACGATCACGTACTCCCTCGCGGTGCCGGAGTCCCTGGTCTCCGGCCTTTCCTTCCAGGACTCCTACGCCTACCTCGACGACTGGGTGCTCGGCGCCCTCGCCGACATGGGCATCAAGGCCTGGTACCAGCCGCTCAACGACATCGCTACGGACGTCGGCAAGGTCGCGGGCGCCGCGCAGAAGCGGGTCGCGGCCGGGCAGGGCGCGGTGCTGCACCACGTGACCATGTCGTACGACATCGACGCCGACAAGATGGTCGACGTGCTGCGCATCGGCAAGGAGAAGCTGTCCGACAAGGGCACGAAGAGCGCCAAGAAGCGCGTCGACCCGCTGCGCCGCCAGACCGGGCTGCCCCGCGAGGAGGTCATCTCCCGCATGATCGCCTCGTTCCGGAGCCGGTACGGCCTCACCGAGGGCAAGGTGACCGACGCGGAACTGTCCCGCGCCCAGGACCTCGTCCGCACCAAGTTCGGCACGGACGAGTGGACGGCACGAGTGCCGTAGGCCTCCGGCGGTTCGGGGTGCTTCAGACGGTGGCCTGGTCGCTGTCGCGGAACTCGCCCCAGCCGTGCCAGCGCTCGATCTCCATGACCGCCGTGAACCGGGCGCGGTCCCGCTCCGGGTAGGGGCCGCCCGCGTAGTGGGTCGAGATCCGGTCGATGTCGGCGAGGCCCTTGTCCTCGCGGATCTCGACGGCCCGGCCGATGAGGGTGATGTGGGTGTACCAGCTGTCCTTGTCGAGGACGGTGAGGGTGACTCGCGGGTCGCGGCGCAGGTGCCCGAGGCGGACCCGCCCCTCGTCCATGTTGAGCAGCACGCGACCGTCCTCCCAGAGGTACCAGGTCGCCGCGGACACGGGGGCGCCGTCCGAACGGAGCGTGGCGACGGTGGCCGGGTTCGCCCGCTCGAGCATGGCGACGGCTTCGGCGGACAGCGGGGGCTTGGACACGGTTCCTCCTGATACGTCGAGGTGTACGCGGTCGACCTTAGTGGTGCGCGGCACCGGGGTTCCTACTCTGCCGTGGCCGGCGCCAGTCGTCATCGTCACGCGGCACCGGGGCGCCGGGGCGCCGCCTTGCCCACCCTGCCGCCCAAGGCGGCAGATTGCCCAAGGCGGTGGCGGCCCCATCAAACCCCTACGGCGATTGAGCAGGCCTTCCAGCCCCACCGGCGACCCTTTCCAGCCCGGTCGGCGATCCCTTCCAGCCCGGTCGGCGATTCCTTCCAGCCTCGCCGGCGTTTGAGGCGCGGGGTCCGGGGCAGAGCCCCAAATCCAGCCCCGCCGGCGCTTGAGGCGCGGGGTCCGGGGCGGAGCCCCGTGACCGGGGGGGGCGGTCGACCGCAACGGGTCCGGTCTACAGCAACCGCAGAAGCGCGGCCAGCGCCGGATTGTCATTGGCCTTGCGCCACACCAGGTGCAACTCGACAGGCGTCGCGTCGGACAGTTCCAGCGGACGGAACGCGATCCCGGGGAACCGCATCTGCGCGGCCGACTCGGGGACGAACGCGATCCCCCACCCCGCATGCACCATGGCGAGCAAGCTGTGCACCTGACTGAGGTACTGCGTGAAGCGAGGCCGCACACGCGCCTCACGGAAGATGCTGACCAGCAGCTCGTGGAAGTACCGGGCCTCGATCGGCGAGTACATCAGCACGTCCTGGCCGTCGAACTCCCCCATCGGCAACGGCCCTTCCCCCTCCGCGAGCGGATGCCCGCTCGGCACCGCGGCGAGCAGCCCCTCGCGAGTGGTCGACCGGGTCTCCAGGTCGGCGCCCGTGCTGGACGGGCGGATCATGCCGAGGTCGAGCGACCCCTCGGTGAGCGCTTCGAGCTGGTCCCGCGTCACCTTCTCCCGCAGCACGATCTCCGTACCGGGCATGGAGGACCGGGCCACGTCGAGCAACGGCCCGAGCGCGGAGTACGCACTCGCCGCGGTGAACCCGACGGCGATCGCCCCCGCCTCACCCGTGGACACCTGCCGGGCGGCGAGCGTGGCCGCCTCGGCCTGCCGCAGAATCGTGCGCGCCTCATTCAGGAAGGCGCGGCCCGCCGGAGTGAGCCGGACGGTGCGGTTGGTGCGGTCGAGCAGCTGCACGTCCAGCTCGTGCTCAAGGAGCTGGATCTGCCGGCTGAGCGGGGGCTGTGTCATCCGCAGCCGCTCGGCGGCCCGCGTGAAGTGCAGTTCCTCGGCGACGGCCACGAAGCTCGACAGCTGCGCAAGCGTGAACAACGATGCCCTCCAGGTATTGGATCATCCAAAAACTATGTTTGACGTGGATTAATCGCCGACCTTAGCGTCAACAGGAACCAACGGCTCACACCCCCAGGGATTCGCAGTGGTGACCAGCACGTCCACAGTCAGTTCAGCCGCCTCCCGTCAGGGCGAGGCGACCCTCGACACCATCGCCTGGATCAAGCTCTCCTCCGTCACGCTGCCCCTCGCGACGCCGATCAGCGACGCCAAGGTGCTCACCGGTCGGCAGAAGCCGATGACCGAGGTCGCCTTCCTGTTCGCGGAGATCGAGACCACCGGGGGTCACTCCGGCATCGGTTTCGGCTACTCCAAGCGCGCCGGCGGCCCCGCCCAGTTCGCCCACGCGAAGGAGATCGCCGACAACCTGATCGGCGAGGACCCCAGCGACATCGGCCGCCTCTGGACGAAGCTGGTGTGGGCCGGCGCCTCCGTCGGCCGCAGCGGCGTCGCCACGCAGGCCATCGCCGCGCTCGACATCGCCCTGTGGGACCTCAAGGCCAAGCGCGCGAACCTGCCGCTCGCCAAGCTGCTCGGCGCCCACCGCGATTCGGTGCAGACCTACAACACCTCCGGCGGCTTCCTGCACACGCCGACCGAGCAGGTCCTCGAGAACGCCACCGCCTCCCTGGCCAGCGGCATCGGCGGCATCAAGATCAAGGTCGGCAACCCGGACCGCAAGGCCGACCTCGCCCGCCTGAAGGCCGTACGCGAACACATCGGCGACGACGTGCCGTTGATGGTCGACGCCAACCAGCAGTGGGACCGGCCGACCGCGCAGCGCATGGGCCGGGCCATGGAGGAGTTCAACCTCGTCTGGATCGAGGAGCCGCTCGACGCGTACGACGCGCAGGGCCACGCCGCGCTCGCCGCCTCCCTCGACACCCCCGTGGCCACCGGCGAGATGCTCGCCTCCGTCGCCGAGCACGTCGAACTCATCAAGGCGAACGCCTGCGACATCATCCAGCCCGACGCCCCGCGCATCGGCGGCATCACCCAGTTCCTCAAGCTGGCCACCCTCGCCGAGCACCACAACCTGCAGCTCGCCCCGCACTTCGCCATGGAGATCCACCTCCACCTCGCCGCCGCCTACCCGATCGAGCCGTGGGTGGAGCACTTCGACTGGCTGGAGCCGCTGTTCAACGAGCGCCTGGAGACCCGTGACGGCCGGATGCACGTCTCCTCCCGGCCGGGCCTCGGCATCACCCTGACCGAGCAGGCCCGCGCCTGGACGGTAGCGACGCACGAGGTGGGCGCGCGCCCGTAGGGTCCCACCCCTCCCAGCCCTCTGGCGCGGGCCCCGCTGACGGACAGCGCGGGGCCCGCGCCAGAGCCATGTCCGGACCACCGCGCCATACCCGCCGGGTATCACTGGATGCAAAAACAGTGTTGGACGCGCATGAGTGACGCCTCGTAATGTCACACTCACACCCACTCTTCACCACCCTCCACCACTCAGCAGGAGTAGCCCCCGCCATGTCGTCCTTCACTCCGTCAGAGCTCGGCGCCCGCATCGGCTCTGGTCTGCTCTCCTTCCCCGTCACCCACTTCAAGGCCGATGACCTCGCGTTCGACGAGACCGCCTACCGCGCCAACATCGAGCGCCTGTCGAAGTACGAGGTCGGCGGGCTGTTCGCGGCGGGCGGCACCGGCGAGTTCTTCTCGCTGACGGCCGCTGAGACGGAGCAGGTGGTGACCGCGGCCGTGCAGGCGGCGCCCGATGGCACCCCGATCCTCGCCCCCACGGGGTACGGGACGCGCACCGCCATCGAGTACGCGCAGGCAGCCGAACGCGCGGGCGCCGACGGCCTGTTGCTCTTCCCGCCGTACCTGACGGAGGCCTCGCAGGACGGTCTCGCCGAGCACGTCGAGGCGGTCTGCAAGGCCACGAACCTCGGTGTCATCGCCTACGGCCGGGCCAACGCCCAGTACAGCGCGGACACCCTGGCGCGCGTCGCCGAGTCCTGCCCGAACCTGATCGGCTACAAGGACGGCGTCGGCGACATCGACGCCATGACCCGCATCTACACGAAGCTCGGCGACCGGCTCACCTACATCGGCGGCCTGCCCACCGCCGAGATGTTCGCCCTGCCGTACCTCGAACTCGGTGTCACCACCTACTCGTCGGCGATCTTCAACTTCCTGCCGGAGTTCGCGCTCGACTTCTACGCGGCGATCCGCGGCCGCGACCACGCCACCGTCCTGGGGCACCTGCGCGACTTCGTCATCCCGTACACGGAGCTCCGCAACCGCAAGGCGGGTTACGCGGTCAGCATCGTCAAGGCGGGCATGACGGCGACGGGTCACCCGGCGGGCCCGGTCCGTCCGCCCCTCACGGACCTCACCGAAACCGAACTCGCGGAGCTGACAACCCTGCTCGACCCGGCCACCTCAACCCCCTCCGGCACTTGAGCAGACCTTCCGCCCTACGGCGATCGAGCAACCTTTCAAGCCCCTGCGGCGATTGCGTAGCCCCTTCAAGCCCCTGCGGCGTTTGAGCAGGCCTTCCAAGCCCCTACGGCGTTTGAGCAGGCCTTTTAAGCCCCTGCGGCGATTGAGCAGCGGGGTCCGGGGCAGAGCCCCGAGGCGTCGGCATCGGCACCGGTGTTGCGGCCTCGGGGCTCCGCCCCGGCCCCCGCGCCTCAATCGCCGACGGGGCTTGATGGGGCCCCGCTCGTCAGTCGCCGGCGGGGCTCGATGGGGGCCCGCTGGAGGTGATCCGGTCCAGATCCCGCGCCGCCTGCTCCAGCAACGTCCGCATCGCGACCTCCGCCGCATCCGCATCCCCCGCCCGCACCGCATCCAGCACCGCACGATGACTCGGCACCGGGTCCTTGGGATGGCGGCCCGAACCGTGGACCAGGCGGTCGCGGTGGGCGAGCCCCGCCGCGATCACCAGGTCCATACGCTCAAGCAGCTCATTGTGCGAGGCCCGCAGCAGCGCACCGTGGAAGGCCAGGTCCGCCTCGACCGCACGCGCCGCACCGCCCTCGACCTCCTCCCCCATCGCCGCCAGCGCAGCGTCCAGCGCATCCAGATCGTCCCGCGTACGGCGGCAAGCCGCGAGCCGCACCGCCGCCGGCTCGACGATGCCGCGCACCTCGTCCAGATCCCCGAGCAGCGGATTCCCCGCACCCGCCGCGACGCCCCCGTCCAGCGACTCGAACTGCCAGCGCAGCACATCCGCGTCGAGCAGATGCCAGTCCGCGCGGGGCCGTATGAAGGTGCCGCGCTTCTGCCGGGCGTCGACCATGCCCTTCGCGGCGAGCACCTTCAGCGACTCCCGCAACGCGGTGAGACTGACGCCCAGTTCGTCCTGGAGGGCGCCGAGGTCGAGGGTCGCCCCCTCCCCGATCCGCCCGCTCAGCACCCGGTGCGCGATGGTCTCCACGGTTTGCCCGTGCACTCCGCGGCGCGCGTACCCCGCCATGTCCTACCTGCTGTTCTCTCGACGTCTCGGCCCGCCAAGTATCTCCGGGTCCGCGGGAGTTCACCCCGTGTACGGCATGCGTTCACGCCGACGACTTCACCACGCTCCACCCACCGTCGACCACCAGGCTCGTCCCGGTCACGTACGAGGCCTCGGGCGACGCGAGGAACGCGATCGCGGCTGCCACCTCGTCGGGGCTGCCGAAGCGGCGGGCCGCGGTCCCGGCGACGCTTGCCGCCCGTTCCTCCTCCGGCACCCGGTCCCACACCCCGGTCAGAATCGGCCCCGGCAGGACCGTGTTGACCCGCACCGACGGGCCGTATTCCACGGCGAGTTGGCTGCTCAGCGAGAGCAGACCGCCCTTGGCCGCCGCGTACGCCGGATGGCCGGGGATGCCGTGCCGGGCGTGCACGGACGAGACCAGGACCACCGCCCCGTCCTGCTCGCGCAGGTCGTCCAGGCAGGTCCGTACGCCGAGGAACGCCGCCGTGAGCCCGATGGACAGCTGACGGTTCCAGGACTCGGGCGAGGTCTCGTGCGCGGGGGCGACCTCGATCTTCACGGCGTTGCTGACAAGGACACCGACCGGCCCGAAGGCGTGCGCGGCGGTCAACACCTCCTGCCAGGCCTCTTCGCGGGCGACGTCCGCGGGCACGAACGCGGCGCGGCCGCCGTCCCGCCCGATCCCCTCGGCGACCTCGGCCCCGTTTCGCTCGTCGACGTCGGCGAGTACGACAGCGGCGCCCTCCGCCGCGAGCCGGCGTGCGGTGGCGGCGCCGATCCCCGCGGCGGCGCCGGTCACGACGGCCGTACGTCCGGCAAAGCGGTCGGTGGCACGCGGGGCTGTCATGGACTGCCTCCTGGTTCCGGTGATACGAGAGCATGATCATCAACTGTTCGGCCGTACAGGGGGGTTGACCCCCTCATGCGCCGCTTCTATATTCCGGCACGTTAATTCCTAATTAATGGATTGAACAAGACCGAGCAGCCCAACGGATCGAGTGAGGTGCGATGCTCCACTTCGGCGCCGACTACAACCCCGAGCAGTGGCCCGAGGAGGTCTGGGCCGAGGACACCCGGCTGATGAAGGAGGCCGGGGTCACCATGGTCACGGCCGGGATCTTCTCCTGGGCCAAGGTCGAACCCCGGCCCGGCGCGTACGACTTCGGCTGGTTCGACCGCGTCATGGACAACCTCGCCGACACGGGGATCCGGGTCTGCCTGGCCACCATGACCGCATCGCCGCCGCCCTGGCTGTCGCACCTGCACCCGGAGGTACTCCCGGAGACCGAGGACGGCCGGCGCAAGTGGCCCGGCGGCCGCCAGCACTACTGCCCCTCAAGCCCGGTGTACCGGGAGCACGCCACCCGCCTCGTCGAGCGGCTCGCGACCCGCTACGCCGACCACCCGGCCCTCGACACCTGGCACATCGGCAACGAGTACGGCTGTCACACCCGCCAGTGCCACTGCGACGTCTCCGCCGCCGACTTCCGCCGCTGGCTGCGTGAGCGCTACGGAACCGTGGACGCGCTCAACGAGGCCTGGTCCACGGCCTTCTGGTCGCAGCGCTACGACGACTTCGACGAGGTCCTGCCGCCGCGCCTCGCCCCCACCTTCGCCAACCCGGCCCAGCAGCTGGACTATTGGCGCTTCAGCGACGACGCGCTGCGCCAGTGCTACCTCGCCGAGCAGGCGGTCCTGCGCCGTGTCACGCCCGACGTGCCGATCACCACGAACCTGATGCCGAACCACAAGCCGGTCGACGCCTTCGCCTGGTCAGAGCACATGGACGTGATGGCGCTCGACCACTACCAGGACCCGTACGAGCCGGACCCCCACCTCACCGCCGCGTACAACTTCGACCTGATGCGCTCGGCGCGCGGCGGGCAGCCCTGGCTGCTCCTGGAGCAGGCGCCCAGCGCGGTCAACTGGCGCCCGCGCAACAGCCCGAAGCAGCCGGGCCGGATGCGCCTGTGGAGCTGGCAGGCCGTCGCGCAGGGCGCCGACGCGGTCCTCTACTTCCAGTGGCGCCAGTCGCGCGGCGGCGCCGAGAAGTACCACTCGGCGATGGTTCCGCACGCCGGGACCGACACCCGCATCTTCCGCGAAGTCTCCGACCTCGGACGCGAGTTGGCCTCCGTCCCGGACATCGCGGGGACCCGCTCGACCGCCGACGCCGCACTCCTCACCGACTGGAACAGCTGGTGGGCCCTCGAACTGGACTCACACCCCTCCACGGCCCTGAACCAGACCGAGATCAACCTCGCACACCACCGGGCCCTGTTCGACGCGGGCGTACCGTGCGACATCGTCCCGCCGGACCGCGACCTCTCCTCGTACAAGCTCGTCGTCGTGCCGAACCTGTACCTGCTCAGCCAGGAGAGCGCCGAGCGGCTCACGGCCTACGTCGAGAGCGGCGGACACCTCGTCGTCTCCTTCTTCTCCGGCATCGTCGACGACTGCGACCGGGTCGAACTCGGCGGCTACCCGGCCCACTTGCGGCGCTTGCTCGGCATCCGCACGGAGGAGTTCTGGCCACTCTCCGAATCCCAACAACTCATCATCGGCGGCGAGTTGAACGGGACGGCCGATCTATGGTCGGAGGCCATCGACCTGGAGGGCGCAAACGCCGTCGCCGTCTTCGAGGACGGCGACCTCGCGGGCCGCCCCGCCGTCACCCGCCACACGTACGGCACCGGCACCGCCTGGTACCTCGGCACCCGCCTCGAACCGGCATCGCTGCGGGCCCTGTTGGACCGGGTGCGGACGGAGGCCGGGGTGACACCCGTACTGCCGGACCTGCCCGAGCAGGTGCAAGCCACGATGCGCGAGGGCGAGGGCGCCCGCTTCCTGTTCCTCCTCAACCACGGCGAGGCCGAGACGACGGTCCCCCTGCCGGCGCCCATGCGCAACCGCCTCGCGGCCGATTCGCCTCCCGCCACCCACATCACGCTCCCGCCCCGAGGTGTGGCGATCCTTCAGGCCTGAGCCCCGTGCATTCTCAGCCCCTGCGGCGATTGAGCAGCGGGGTCCGGGGCAGCGCCCCGCGACCGCAACGCCGTGCGGCCGCAACCGCACTCTGACAAGGAGGTCAGATGCCCCAACCACCCACCCGCCGAACGGTCCTCACGTGGGCCGCAGCAACAGCCGCCACCCCCGCGGTAGCGGCTTGCGGGGAATCCGCCGGCGCCGCCCGCACAACGAAGGACCACCCCCGCAAACCGGGCCAGAAGGTCACCCTCAGACTCTGGACCTGGGTGCCCCTGCAAAAAGCCGTCGCCCTGTGGAACAAACGCAACCCGGACATCCACGTCGTCGCCCAGATGGTCCCCGCCAACACCTCCGGCGGCTACCAGAAGATGCACGCCGCCGTGAAGGCCGGCAACCCGCCGGACCTCGCCCAGGTCGAGTACTACGCGCTGCCCGAGTTCATGCTCGAGGGCGGCCTGACGAATCTGAGCGAGTACGGGGCGGACAAGCTCAAGGACCACTACGTCGACTGGCAGTGGAAGCAGGGCGTCTTCGCGGGCGGCACGTACGCGATCCCGCAGGCCTCGGGCCCCATGGGCCTCTTCCACCGCAAGGACCTCTTCGAGAAGTGGGACATCGAGGCCCCCCGCACCTGGGACGAGTACCGCGCCGCCGCGAAGAAGGCCAAGAAGCACGGCTCGTACATCACGGCCTTTCCGCCCTCCAACGCCCAGTGGTTCGCCTCGTTCCCCTGGCAGCGCGGTGCCCACTGGGTGCGCACCGAGGGCGACGCCTGGATCGTCGACCTGACGTCCCCGGAGTCACTTGAGGTCGCCGACTACTGGGACGGACTGGTCCGCGACCGCTTCGTGCTCCAGACGCAGGACGCGCAGAGCGCCTTCTACAAGGCGTTGCAGACCGGACAGCTCGCGACGTGGCCGGGCGCGCAGTGGTACGACGCGCTGATCCGCGGCAACGCCCCGCGCACCAAGGGGAAATGGGCGGTGTCCGAACTGCCGCAGTGGGAGGCGGGCGGGCACGCCTCCTCGAACTGGGGCGGCTCCTCCACCGCGGTCCTCCAGGGCTCCCAGCACCCGGTCGAGGCGCTGAAGGTCGCGCACTGGCTGAACACGAACCCGGACAGCATGAAGCTGCTGATCGAGGCCGGGTACGGCTGGCCCGCCGCCAAGATCGACCTACCGAGGACTCCGCTCGGTAAACCCGACCCGTTCTTCGGCGGCCAGCGCTACAACGAGGTCTTCCAGGTCTCCGACCGCAACGTCGACACCTCCTGGCGGTACGCCCCGACCACCACGCAGTCCTTCACGCACATCCAGGACAACCTGGCGCTCGCCCTCGCGGGCAAGGGCACGTTCGTGGACGCGCTGAAGGACGCGCAGACCAAGTTCGTCGACGACCTCAAGGCCAAGGGGCTCAAGGCGAGGAGCGCACGATGACGACATCACCCGTGAAGTCCGCGCGGTCCGGAGCCGACGGCTCCGGGCACTCGGCCGCACCCCCGAAGGCCACAGGGCGTCGGCGCCCCCGCCGCGCGAGGCCCGACCGCAAGGCGTGGATGTTCCTCGGCCCGTTCCTCGCGGTCTATCTGTTCGCGATGATCATTCCGGTGTTCTACGCGATCTACCAGAGCCTGCTGAAGGTCGAGCGTTCGGGACCGCTCGGGCTCGGCTCCCCGAAGGTCGTCTTCGGCGGCCTCGACAACTACGCCATCGCGCTCCAGCAGGACGCCTTCCTGGAGGGCTTCGGCCGGGTACTGCTCTTCGGGATCGTGCAGGTCCCTGTGATGCTGCTGCTCTCGCTCGTCCTCGCGCTGCTGCTCGACCAGATCTCCGACCGCTGGGCCGGACTGATGCGGGCGACGTACTTCCTCCCGTACGGCATCCCCGGTGTCATCGCGACGATCCTGTGGGGCTTCCTGTACGTCCCCGGCATCAGCCCGATCACCGAGCTGCTCGGCGACCTGGGCTTCCAGCCGGACTTCCTCGGCCCCGACAACGTGCTGTGGTCCATCGCGAACATCGTGATCTGGGAGTTCGCCGGCTACAACATGCTGATCATCGTCGCCCAGCTGAAATCCATCCCCCAGGAGCTGTACGAGGCCGCGAAGATCGACGGGGCCGGCCCCTGGCAGATCGCGCTGCGCGTCAAGGTCCCGCTCGTCCGCCCGGCCCTCGTCCTCACCTGCGTGTTCTCCATCATCGGCACGATGCAGCTGTTCGCGGAGCCGCTGGTCCTGAAGAAGATCGCGCCGGCCGTCATCCCCGACTACACGCCGAACCTCAGCGCGTACTTCGACGCCTTCTCCAACGCCAACATCTATGTGGCCGCCGCCAAGTCCGTGATCCTCGCGGTGGTCGCGATGGTCCTGTCCTTCGGCTTCCTGAGCCTCGTCACCCGCAAGCAGAGGAGCGAGCGATGAGCGCCGTCGACGACATCAAGACGCCCGCCGCCACACCGGCCGGCCGGCCGCCACGGCGCCTCACACCGGGCCGGATCGTACTGGTCGCGGTCCTCACCCTCGCCGCGATCTACTTCCTCGTCCCCGTGTACTGGCTGATCGTCGCCACGACGAAGAACAACGACAGCCTCTACGGCTCGTTCGGCTTCTGGTTCGACAACCCGCAGCTGCTGCACAACCTGGGCAACGTCTTCTCCTACGACAGCCACATCTATGTCCAGTGGGCGCTGAACTCCGTGCTGTACGCGGGAGTCGGCGCGGTGCTCGCCACACTGTTCTCGGCGGCGGCCGGATTCGCTCTCGCCAAGTACCGCTTCCGGGGTCGCGAGGCGGTCTTCAAATTCGTCCTGGCGGGGGTCCTCCTCCCCTCGACGGCCCTCGCCCTCCCCCTGTACCTGCTCTTCAGCAAGCTGCACCTCACGGACACGTACTGGGCGGTCCTGATCCCCAGCATCGTCAGCCCCTTCGGGGTGTACCTCTGCCGGATCTACGCGGAGGCGTCCATCCCCGACTCCCTCCTGGAGGCGGCGCGGGTGGACGGCGCGGGCGAGGAACGGATCTTCGCGACGCTGGTGCTCCGCATCATGACGCCGGCCCTCGTCACGGTCTTCCTGTTCCAGTTCGTGCACATCTGGAACAACTATTTCCTGCCGTTGGTGATGCTCTCCGACGACCGGAAGTACCCGATCACGCTCGGCCTGGTCACCTGGCAGCAGGCCGCCGACCGGGTCCCGGAGCTGACGCAGTACACCATCGGCGGCGCCTTCGTCTCCGTCATCCCGCTGGCCGTCGCGATGCTCGTCCTCCAGCGCTTCTGGCGCACGGGCCTGACCGAGGGCAGCGTCAAGGAGTAGGACACCGCCACCCAGCAAGGGAGCAACTGGCTTGAAAATCACCCGAGTCGAGACCTTCGCCGTCCCGCCCCGCTGGCTGTTGTGCCGGATCGAGACGGACGACGGTCTCGTCGGCTGGGGCGAACCCGTGGTGGAGGGCCGCGCCGACACCGTCCGCGCGGCCGTCCATGAACTCGCCGACCAGTTCCTGCTCGGCGCGGACCCGCTGCGTGTCGAGGACCACTGGCAGCTGATGACCAAGGGCTCGTTCTACCGGGGCGGCCCCGTTCTCTCCAGCGCCGTCGCGGGCCTCGACCAGGCGCTGTGGGACATCGCGGGCCAGGCGTACGACGCGCCCGTGCACCAGCTCCTGGGCGGTCCGGTACGCGAGCGGGTGCGCGCCTACTGCTGGGTGGGCGGCGACGAACCGGCCGAGCTGCGCGACCAGATCGCCGAGCAGACAGCGGCGGGTTTCACGGCGGTGAAGATGAACGGCGCCGGCCGCGTCGACCGCCTCCCGACCCTCGCCGAGCTCGACGCCATGGCGACCCGCGCCTCGGTGGCCCGCGAAGTCCTGGGCCCCAAGGGCGACTTCGCGGTCGACTTCCACGGCCGTTTCACGGTGGCGGGCGCGGTCCGCGCGGCGGCGGCCATCGCACCGTACGGCCCGATGTTCGTCGAGGAGCCGGTCCTCCCCGAGTACACACACCGCATCGGCCGCGTGGTGGAGTCGACGACGACGCCGGTCGCGACGGGCGAGCGCCTCTACTCCCGCACCGAGGTGCTCCCGGCCCTTCAGGCGGGCGTGGCCGTCGTACAGCCGGACCTCTCGCACGCGGGCGGCATCTCGGAGTCGCGGCGCATCGCCTCCCTCGCCGAAACCTTCGACGCGCTGGTCGCCCCGCACTGCCCCCTCGGCCCCGTCGCCCTGGCGGCGAGCCTCCAACTCGCGTTCTGCACCCCGAACTTCCTCATCCAGGAACAGTCCATCGGCATCCACTACAACAGCGGCTCCGAACTCCTCGACTACGTGGCGGACCCCGAGGTCTTCCGCTTCCACGAGGGCCACTTCACCCGCCCCACCCTGCCGGGCCTCGGCGTCCGCATCGACGAGAAGTCGGTCCGCGCGGCAAACGACTCGGCGGCGAGCTGGCACAACCCGGTGTGGCGACATGAGGACGGCTCGTTCGCGGAGTGGTGAGGCCGGCGCCCCGCCGTGACCAGCATGCGGACAAGTGGACGATTGCCTTCCGGTGACTGCATACGATTCCGCGATACAGCACCTGCAGCACACCAGCACCCCCGGAAGGCCCCCGTGAGCACCACCACACCCCCGACCGCAGGGACGGGAGCCGTCGCGATCCGGTCCGCGGCCGACGTCTCCGACCTGGTCAACTCCGGCACGGCGCGCGGCAAGCACTCCCGGATGATCGTGATCATCGCGCTCGGCGGCATCTTCCTCGACGCGTACGACCTCAGCTCGCTCGCGTACGGGCTCCCCGACATCACGAAGCAGTTCGGTCTCAGCTCCACGATGGCCGGTGTCGTCACCGCCTCGATCAGCGTCGGCTCGCTGATCGGGGCGCTCGTCGGCGGCTGGCTCGTGGACCGAATAGGCCGCTACCGGGTCTTCATGGCCAACATGCTGTTCTTCGTCGTGACGGCGTTGGTGTGCGCGGTGGCGCAGGACGCGTGGACGCTGATCGGCGCCCGCTTCGTGATGGGCATCGGCGTCGGCATGGACATCCCGGTCGCCATCGCGTTCCTCGCCGAGTTCTCCCGGCTGCGCGGCAAGGGCAGCAAGGGCTCGCGCACGGCCGCCTGGTCGCCCGCCTGGTACGCGGCGACCAGCGGCTGCTACCTCGTGATCATGACGCTGTACTTCGTGCTGCCCGACGCCCACCTGGGCTGGCTGTGGCGCTTCACGGTCGGTTTCGGCGCGATCCCCGCGCTCATCGTCCTCCTCCTGCGCCGCCGCTACATGAACGAGTCCCCGACCTGGGCCGCCGACCAGGGCGACCTGGAGGGCGCCGCGGGCATCCTGCGGCAGTCGTACGGTGTCGAGGCGTACGTCCCCGATGACGTCGAGGGGAAGACGGAGCGCCCGCAGCGCCCCGGACTCGCCGCCTACGCCCGCCTGTTCAAGGGCCCGTACCGCACCCGCACCATCCAGTCGGTGGCGGTCGGGCTCGCGGAGACCTTCGGCTACAACGCGGTCGCGTTCGGCCTGCCGATCATCATCGCCACGCTCATGACGCAGGGCCCGCTGACCACGATCGCGTCGTCCTTCACCCTGAACCTCGTCTTCGCGCTGACCGGCGGGCTGCTTGGCATCCGCTGGGCGTCGACGAAGGGTGCCTGGCCGATGATGACGCTGGGCTTCGCGATCCAGCTCGTCGCGATCACGGTGCTCGCGCTCATCGGGCAGCCGTCGGGCACGGCTGTCGTCACGGCGGGCATCCTGATGCTGGGAGCCTTTATGTTCGCCCAGGGATTCGGTCCCGGCGCACACATCATGAGCTACGCCTCGCTGGGCTTCCCCACCTCGATGCGCGGTGTCTCCATCGGCTTCAACCAGGCGGTCCTTCGCCTCGGTTCGACGCTCACCCTGTTCTTCTTCCCGATCCTCAGCACCGGCCTCGGCACGGGGGTGTACTGGGTCATTCTCGGCGCGCCCGTCCTCGGCCTGATCGCGCTGCTCGTCAAGCGCTGGGAGCCGGTGGGCTTCGACGCGGACGCGGAGGAGCGGGAGCTCAGTCTCCGGTCGATCTGATCAGCCTCTGATCGATCTGATCAGTCTCCGGTCGATCTGATCAGTCTCCGGTCGACCTGAGGGGGACCGCGCCCACGCTGTGGCCGCGCCGGTCGAGGAGTCGGCCGGCGTGCTTCAGCGTGCGCAGCACCACCGCGCGCTCCGTGATGCGCAGGCCGACGTCGGCGAGGCGGCGGTTGAGGAGGGCCTCCGTGGTGTGCACCTCGGCGAGCGTGCGCAGCCAGATGTCCAGGATGAGGTTGTGGGTGCCCGCGGTGATGCTGCACATGCGCAGGCCCGGCAGGGTGCGCAGGGCCTGCACCGCGGGGTCCAGGTTCTCGGCGGGCACCGACCCGAAGTAGACGGCGGAGACGGGGAATTCCGTCAGCGGCCGGGCCAGCGTGCACCGCAGCGAGAGCCGCCCGCCCGCGGTCAGCACCCGCAGCCTGCGCCGGACCGTGGCGGTGCTCGCCCCGGTGGCGCGGGCCAGGCCGGACAACGGCATCCGCCCGTCCGTGCCCAGCGCGTGCGCGATCCGCCGGTCGATGGGACGTATCGGCTCGTCGGGGACGGGGCTCTCGGCGTCCGTGTTCCTGGCGTACTCGGGCCGCAGCACCGCGCGCTGGCCCGGCGTGAGGCTCCGCAGCCGCCACTGCGCCCCCTCGAAGGGCACCGCCGTGATGACATGGATCCGGGTGCCGCGCACACCGGGCAGCCGGGAGATCCGCTCCCCCGTGTACCGGGCGAGGTCGTCGAACGACGAGGCGCCCACGATGGCCAGCAGATCGCGCCCGCCGGAGGTCTGTTTGAGGCTGAGCATCCGGGAGTCCGCGGCGAGCGAGGTCAGCACGGACTCCGGCAGATGCCCACCGGTGTCGATCTCGACCTGCGCGTACACCGACCCCTCGTCGCGGTCGAGCGCGAGATACCCGTCGACCCAGGCGGCCCCGCTGCGCGCGAGCCGCTCCCAGCGCCGGGCCGCGGTGACGGGGTCGATGTCGAGGGCCTCACCGATGAGCGTCCACGGGGCGCGGGTGTTGACCTGAAGCGCGTGCACGAGCGCGAGATCGAGCTCGTCGACGCGCGTGCGGTCGGCGACGGGCTCCGCCGGAGCCGGTTCCGACGGTTCCGACGGTTCTGAATGCTGCGTTCTCACGGTGGCCGAAATCCTGCACAGATAGGTGGACCAGGTCAGGTTCCTGCGATTTTACGTGTTCGTCATCGCCGAATCCGACAGTGTTCGCTCATGAGTTCCCAACAGCCTTCCTCGCCCCGCTCGCTCCGCGTCACCAACGCCCGCCTGATCGACGGCACCGGCGCCGCGCCCGTCGAGAACGCCACGCTCGTCGTCGACACCGAGGGCCTCATCGCGTACGCGGGCCCTTCGGCGACGGCGCCGGCCGCCGAACCCGGCGTACACACCATCAACGCCGGTGGCCGCGCCCTGCTCCCCGGCTTCATCGACACCCACGTCCACCTCGGTGTCGAGTCCGCGCGCCAGATGGTGCGCCGCTACGAGCAGGACAGCACGGTCGAGGTGTTCCGCACGGCGGATCGCCTGCGGGCCACCCTCGACGCCGGTGTCACCACGGTGCGCGACCTCGGCGGGCTGCCGGCCGGCTACCGCACGGCCGTCGCGCAGGGTCTGACCACGGGACCGCGCATCCACACGGCGGTCCGCATCCTCAGCCACACCGGCGGCCACGCCGACTTCGCCACCGAGTGCGGCTTCGACCCGAGCTCCGGGATGGGCGAGATCGCCGACACCCCGGACGAGGTGCGGCTCGCGGTGCGCAAGCTGCTGCGCGCGGGCGCCGATGTCATCAAGGTGTGTGCCACGGGCGGTATGTCGAGCCCCTACGACCACCCCGACGACGAGGGCCTGACCGAGGACGAGATCCGTACGGTCGTCGAGGAGTTGGCCCGGCACGGCGGCCGCCCGGTCGCCGCGCACGCGCAGGGCACGGCGGGCATCCTCAACGCCATCCGCGGTGGTGTCACCAGCGTCGAGCACGGCTACGGCATGTCGGCACAGGCCCGTGAACTCGCGGGCGAGCGGGGCACGTTCGTCGTCCCCACGCTCTCCACGGTCTTCGACGGCATCGACAAGGCCACGATGGAGCCGTACCACTACGAGAAGAAGGTCCGCTGGTCCGGGATCACCAAGGAGAACATCTCCGCGGCGATCGCCGAGGGTGTGAAGATCGCCATGGGCACGGACGCGGCGATGGTCCCGCACGGCCGGAACCTGCGGGAACTCACCCACCTCGTCGCCCTCGGCATGACACCGCTCCAGGCGATCACCACGGGTACCCGCTCCGCCGCCGAACTCCTCGGCCTGGACGCCGAGATCGGCACCCTTGAGCCGGGCAAGCGGGCCGACCTGGTGCTGTGCGAGGGTGACCCGCTCGCCGACATCGCGCTGCTCGCCGACCCGGCCAACGTCGTCCTCGTCGCGCAGGGCGGCACACTCCGTAAGAACGGGCTCGGGACATGACGACTCAGACACCGGCTCCCGAGCAGGCTCCCACCAGACCGGGGTTCATCGACAAGGCCATGTCCGGCATCGAGCGGGTGGGCAACAAACTCCCCCACCCGGTCCTCCTCTTCCTCGGTCTGTTCGTCCTCGTCGGCGCCGCGTCCACCGCGCTCGCGGCGGCCGGCGCGACGGTGAAGATCCCCGGCGAGGACAAGACGGTCGCGGTGCAGGGGGTGTTCACCGGGGACGGGGTGGTCTGGCTCCTGGAGAACTTCATCCCCAACTTCACGGGCTTCCCGTCGCTCGGCACGGTCCTGCTGATGATGGCCGCGGTGGGCGTGGCCGAACGCACGGGTCTGCTGGAAACGGTGGTGCGTGCCTCGATCTCCCGCGCCCCTCGGTGGCTCCTCCCCTACCTGGTCGCCTTCGTGGCGGCGCAGGCCCACCTGATGAGCGACGTGGCGATCCTGGTGATCCCGCCGCTGGCCGCGCTGGTGTTCAAGAACGCGGGCCGCAACCCGGTCGCGGGCCTGATCGGCGGCTTCGCCTGCGTGTGCGCCGGGTACGCGGCGGGTTTCTCGATCGGCGCGCTCGACGCCCTCTACACGGGCATCACCCAGCAGGCCGCGCAGGTCCTCCCGCAGGGCGCGGACGCCCCGACGCACATCCTGATCAACTACTTCTACACGGCGTCGGCGAGCGTCATCCTCGCCCTCATCGGCGGCTTCCTCATCTCACGGATCCTGGAACCGCGGCTGCCCTGGCCGACGGCGGACGGCTCCCAGGCAGACGGCTCCCGAGCGGACGGCGCCCAAGCAGGCGGCTCCCGAGCAGACGGCTCCCGAGCAGACGGAGAAGTCACCACGGAGGTCACTGCCCTCCAGCGCCGGGGGATGCTCCGCGCGGGCCTCTCGGTCCTCGCCTACGCCGCCGTGGTCATCACCTGCTGGCTGCTGCCCGGCTCCCCGCTGCGCGGCGAGGGCGGATCACTGGTCCCCTCCCCCGTCCTGGACGGCATCGTCCCGCTCCTCTTCGTGGCGTTCCTCCTGGCCGGCGCGGTCTACGGCCGTACGGTCAAGGCGGTCACGCGCTTCGAGGACGTGCCGCGGATGATGGCCGACGCGATCACGGGCATGTCCGCGTACATCGTGCTCATCCTGGTCATCGCGCAGGTCATCGGCGTCTTCGACTGGACGAACCTGGGCACGCTGCTCGCGGTGAAGGGCGCGGCGGTGCTCGAATCGGTGGGCCTGACGGGCTACTTGGGCCTGGTGGCCTTCGTCCTGCTGGTCTGCGTACTGAACCTGTTCATCACGTCGGGCTCGGCGCTGTGGTCCCTGGTGGCTCCGGTCTTCGTCCCGGCCTTCATGCTGCTCCACATGGAACCGGCGGTCACCCAGGCGGCGTTCCGCATCGGCGATTCGGCCACCCAGATGATCACGCCACTGAACCCCTACGTCTTCCTGCTCCTCACGGTTCTCAAACGCTACGAGCCGGAGGCCCAACTCGGCTCCCTGCTCTCGAGGTTGTCGGTGTTCGTGGTGCCGTTCCTCGTGGCGTGGCTGGCGGTGCTCGGCATCTTCTACGGCTTCGACATACCGCTGGGGCCAGGGGCGTCGATCCACACACCCTGACCTACCCACATTTACTTCACATGTGCATCACTCGCCGTTCACGTGGCATATGCTCGCGGGGCTCCACTGGAACCACTGAGGGGGGAACCTCATGCGTTACCGCTACGCCCTGCCCGCAGCCGCCGCCGTTGCCGCGCTCGCCGCGACCGTGGCTCCCGCGCAGGCCGCCGAGTACCACTCGGCGCTGAAGGTGAGGGGCGTCCAGTACGACGCTCCCGGCCGGGACTCCAACCGCTGCTCGGGCGGCAACACCAAGGACGAGTACCTGACCGTCAAGAACTACTCGCGCACCGCGACGGTTAACCTCAAGGGGTACGTCGTGAAGGACGCCACGGGGAACCGCTTCAAGTTCACCGCGAGCCACTCCCTGCAGCCCGGCGACTACGTCAAGCTGCGCGGCGGCAACGGCAGCGACTCCGACGCGAAGAACGTCGTCTACCGCGACAACTGCAACTTCATATGGAACAACGGCGGAGACACCATCTACCTGTACAAGCCGTCAGGCGCCCGCTCCGACGTCCACAAGTACACCAAGGCCGCGAACGACCGGGACGGCAACGGATACATCACGTTCCACAGCTGACCGGACTCGTACCGCACCCCGCCCACCGGTGTCGACCCCGGTGGGCGGGGTGCCGTTCGTCTACTGGGCGTACGTCTCGAACTCCGCCACCTGGGGCGCCGCGCTCGCGCCGGTGATCTCGAGCGTGAGCTTCTTCAGCGAGGTCTTGGCGAAGGAGGTGACACCCGCCCCGGTGCCCGAGGCCAGCACCGCGCCCGTGTCACCGTTGAGGAGTCGCCAGGCCTTGATCCGGCCGGTGGCTCCCGCCGCCTCCCGGATGTTTGCCTTGGAGACCACGGTGGCCGTGCCCCACTTGACCGAGACCGAGCCGGTCGTGCCGCTCGGCGACCAGTAGGTGGCCATGCTGCCGTCGCGTACGTTGCCGTAGCTGGTGCCGTCCGCCTTGCTGGAGCCGTCCGAGCCCGCGCCGAGGCTCAGGTTCGTGCCGGAGGGCTGCGTGGGCGTGGGGTCGGTGGGTGTCGACGTGGGATCCGTGGGTGTCGGCGTCGGGGTCGGCGTGGGTGTCTGCGTCGAGCAGCTGCCGTCCGACACCTTCATGCCCTTGTTGGCGCCTGCCGTCTCGCCCACGACGGCCGGCACACAGGACGCGGCGTCGAGCTTGAAGGAGTACGGGATCGAGACCGTGGTGTTGGACGTCGGGTTCGGTCCGGCCGGCTTGTACTCGCTGCCGGCGGGCGACCAGGTCACGTTGTCGAAGGTGTTGCCGCTGACCTGCCAGTACCCGGCCGCGTCCGTGTAGAACGTGCCGAGGACGTCCTTCGAGTTCTTGAAGTAGTTGTTGTCGACCTTGGCCTTCGCCCCGGCGCGGGAGTTGATGCCCGACTCGTTGAGGCTCACGTAGTAGTTGTTGTACATGTGCGCCGTGCCACCGCGGAGCAGGGGTGCGCGGGAGTCGATGTTCTCGTACAGGTTGTGGTGGAACGTGATGTAGCTGTTGGACAGTTCCGTCTCGCTGGAGCCGATGAGGCCACCACGGCCCGAGTTGCGCAGCGTGCTGTACGAGAGGGTGACGTACTGGGTGTTGTCCTTCATGTCGAAGAGGCCGTCGTAGCCCTCCGACTCACCACCGGAGGCGAGCAGGTTCACGTGGTCCACCCAGACGTTGCGGACGTCGCTCTCCATGCCGATGGCGTCGCCGCCGTTGGAGGTGGGCGAGCCGGACTTCTTGACGTTCTGGACCGTCACGTTCTGGATGATGATGTTGCTCGACTCGCGGATGTGGATGCCGAGTTGGTCGAAGACCGCGCCGTTGCCGACACCCACGAGCGTGACGTTGCTGATCTGCTTGAGTTCGATGACACCATCGGCCGTGTTGCAGCTGTCGCCCGACACCTTGCTGGTGTTGCCGTGGTTGATCGTGCCCTCGACCTCGATGGTGATCGGGGTACTGTCGCTCGCGCGGTTGCACAGGGCCGCGTGGATCTGCGTCCCGGTGGTGGCCCGTACGGTCGCTCCGCCCGCGCCTCCGGTGGTGCCGCCGTTCTGCGTGGCGTAGCCGGTGGCCGAGCCGGTCACGGCGGCCGACGCCTCGGACGTCGACAGCGTCATCGCGGCCGCGCCCGCGAGGGCGAGCGCGCCGATCCCGGCGGTGAGGCGGAGCGCGACGGGTCTGTGTAACTTCATCGTGGTTCCCTTCAAGTACGGGTGCCAGAAGGCGTGTTGGGGTAACAGAAGGCGGAGAAAGCGCTTTCTGCGCGGGACAATAGAGCGCCCGTGGAGCGGGTGGCAAGGCCCTGCGCACCGCTTGTGACTCAACCTCGCGGGCCACGGCGGGGCTCTGCCCCGGACCCCGCTGCTCAATCGCCGCAGGGGCTTGAAAGATCGCCTCAAGCCCCGCCGGCATTCAAGCCCCGCCGGCGCTTGAGGCGCGGGGTCCGGGGCAGAGCCCCGGCCTTTGGGCCCGGCCACCGGCCCGCTCCACCACCGCCACCCACCTGTGACCGGCATCACCCTGTACTCAACGTCGACGTCAGGTCATCATATGACCTGCGTTCGACGGCCCACGCCCAGAGACAGGGACGGACACCCATGCACGACCCGGACCACCCGGCGCCCACCACACCCACGCCCCGCGCAGCCGTAGGCGTCGTCGGCCTCGGGGCCATGGGGCTCGGCATGGCGCGCAGCCTGCGCGCCGCCGGGTTCCACGTGGCGGTCCACGACCTGCGCGCCGACGTGGCCGCCGACTTCGCCCGCGAAGGCGGCACCGCGTACGACACGGCGGGCGACCTGGCGGCCGACGTCGACGTCCTCGTCGGCGTCGTGGTCAACTCGGCGCAGGTGGAGTCGGTCCTGTTCGGCGACGGGGACGGCGGCGCGGCCCACCGGCTGCGCCCCGGCTCCGTCTACGTCATGTGCTCCACCGTCGACCCGGCCTTCTCCGCCCAACTGGAGGACAGGCTCGGCGAGTTGGGCGTCCGCTTCCTCGACGCCCCGATCTCCGGCGGCGCCGCCCGCGCCGCGACCGGCGAGCTGACGATGATGACCTCCGGCTCCCCTGAGGCGTACGCGCTCGCCGACCCCGTGCTCGACGCGATGAGCGCCACGGTCTACCGGCTCGGCGACACCGCGGGGCTCGGCTCCAAGGTCAAGATCGTGAACCAGCTGCTCGCGGGTGTGCACATCGCCGCCGCCGCGGAGGCGATGGCCCTCGGCATCAAGGCAGGTGTGCCGGCCGAGTCGCTGTACGAGGTGATCACGCACAGCGCGGGCAACTCGTGGATGTTCGAGAACCGCATGGCGCATGTCCTGGACGGGGACTACACGCCGCTGTCCGCGGTCGACATCTTCGTCAAGGACCTCGGTCTCGTGCTGGACTCGGCCCGGCCCGAGAAGTTCCCGCTGCCGCTCTCCGCGACCGCCCACCAGATGTTCCTCCAGGCGTCCGCGTCGGGCCTCGGCGGCGAGGACGACAGTGCGGTCATCAAGATCTTCCCGGGCATCGAGCTGCCCGAACCGAAGCCCGAGTCCAAGGAGGACCACTGACATGCCGATCCGGCTCGGCTGCATCGCCGACGACTTCACCGGCGCCACCGACCTCGCCAACAACCTGGTGCGCGCGGGCATGCGCGTGGTCCAGCTGATCGACGTACCAGCGGGAGACACCAAGCCCCCGGCCGACGCCGACGCCGTCGTCATCGCGCTCAAGTCGCGGACCGTACCCGCGGTCGAGGCCGTCGACTCCTCGCTGCGCGCCCTGGAGTGGCTGCGCTCCGCGGGCGCCGAGCAGATCTACTTCAAGTACTGCTCGACGTTCGACTCGACGCCGGCCGGCAACATCGGCCCGGTCACCGAGGCGCTGATGGAGGCGCTCGGCACCGACTTCACCGTCGCGACGCCCGCGTTCCCCGACAACGGGCGCACCGTCTTCAAGGGGCACCTCTTCGTCGGTGACGTGCTGCTCGGCGAGAGCGGTATGCGGCACCACCCGCTGACCCCGATGACCGACTCCAACCTGGTGTCGGTGCTCGGCGCGCAGACCGGGCGGCCCGTCGGGCTCATCGACCACAAGGCCGTCGCGGCCGGTCCCGAGGCCATCGCGGCGCGGATCGAGGAGCTGCGGGGGGACGGCGTCGGCGCCGCGGTCGTCGACGCCGTGTCGAACGACGACCTCGTACGTCTGGGTGCCGCGGTCGCAGGACTGCCGCTGGTCACCGCCGGTTCGGGCCTCGCCATCGGGCTGCCCGCGAACTGGGGAATCGAGCCGTCCCCCGAGGCCGCCGAACTCCCCGCCGCTACCGGCCACTCGGCGGTCGTCGCCGGTTCGGTGTCCGCCGCGACGAACGGTCAGGTGCGGGAGTTCCTCGCCACCGGCCGCCCCGGCTTCAGCGTGGATCCGCTGCGGATCGCGGCGGGCGACGACGTGGCCGCCGAGGCACTCGCCTTCGCCGACGCCCACCTGTCGTCCGACGGCCCGGTGCTCATCTACTCGACCGGGTCCCCCGACGCCGTACGCGACGTGCAGGGGCGGCTCGGGGCCGCCGAGGCCGGGGAGTTGGTGGAGCGGACGCTCGCGCGCGTCGCCCAGGGCCTCGTCGAGCGCGGGGTGCGACGGCTCGTCGTCGCCGGCGGCGAGACCTCCGGCGCGGTCGTCCAGGCCCTCGGCCTGACCGGACTGCGGATCGGCCCGCAGATCGATCCGGGTGTGCCGTGGTGTGCGGCGCCGCTCGTCGACGGTGGCACCCTCCACATCGCGCTCAAGTCGGGGAACTTCGGCGGCGCCGACTTCTTCACCTCGGCCTTCGCCCGCCTCGGCGAGGTGACGGCATGACCCCCGACACCGCGCGCGCCGAGATCGTCCGCGCCGGCAGCAGCCTCTTCGCTCGCGGCTACGTCCACGCGAGCGCCGGCAACATCAGCGCCAAACTGGACGACGACCAGGGCCACCTCATCACCCCGACCGACGCGGCGCTCGGCTTCCTCTCCGGCGACCGGATCGCCCAGGTCGACGCCGACGGCCGGCAGATCGCGGGCGACCGCGCCAGCAAGACACTCACCCTGCACCGCCGTATCTACGAGGCCGACCCCACGGCCCGCTTCGTCATCCACACCCACTCCACACACCTGGTCGCGCTCACCCTCGCCGGTGTGTGGCAGCAGGACGATGTGCTGCCACCCATCACCCCGTACTACGTGATGAAGGTGGGTCACGTCCCGCTCATCCCCTACCACCGGCCCGGCGACCCGCGCGTCGCCGATCTGGTGACAGAGCGGATCAACTCCCGTGCCACGCAAGGAACTTCGATCCGCGCGGTCCTGCTCGACCGCCTCGGTCCCGTGGCCTGGGGCCCGGACGCCGCCTCCGCGCTCGCCGTGCTCGAAGAGCTGGAGGAGACGGCCCGCCTCTGGCTGACGACCGACCGCAAACCCGCACCGCTCCCCGAACCGGCCATCGCCGAACTGAGAGACACGTTCGGCGCGGCCTGGTAATTCCCCGCCCGCTCATCCCACCCGCTCATTCCCCCACCTGAGCCGCACAAGGAAGTGCCACTCATGTCCACGACCGTCCCCACGGCCGACACCCCCGAACTCGCGCGTGAGAACGCGGTGTTCCGGAAGGTGATCCGCCGCATCGTCCCCTTCCTGATCCTCTGCTACGTGGTGTCCTACCTGGACCGCGTGAACGTGGGCTTCGCCAAGCTGCAGATGTCCTCGGACCTCGGCTTCAGCGAGGCGGCCTACGGGCTCGGAGCCGGCCTCTTCTTCATCGGCTACTTCTTCTTCGAGGTCCCCTCGAACCTGCTGATGCAGAAGGTGGGCGCCCGCACCTGGATCGCCCGCATCATGATCAGCTGGGGCGTGGTGTCCGCGGCGTTCGCCTTCGTCAACAGCGAGACGACGTTCTACGTGCTCCGCTTCCTGCTCGGCGCCGCCGAGGCCGGCTTCTACCCCGGCGTGATCCTCTACTGCACCTACTGGTTCCCGTCCCAGCGCCGGGCCCGCGTCATCGCGATGTTCATGTCGGCGATCCCCGTCGCGGGCATCTTCGGCAACCCGCTCTCCGGCTGGATCATGGACGTCTTCGACGACGCGGCGGGCTGGAGCGGCTGGCAGTGGCTGTTCGTCGTCGAGGCGATCCCCGCCCTCGTCATCGGAGTCGTCTGCCTGTTCTGGCTCGACAACAGCGTGCGCGACGCCAAGTGGCTGACCGACGACGAGAAGACGGTCATCGAGAAGGCCCTCGCCGCCGACGCCACCCACCACACCGTCCACGGCCGCGCCCTCGACGCCTTCCGCAACGGCAAGGTGTGGTTGATGTGCCTCATCTACTTCTGCTTCGTGATGGGTCAGTACGCGCTGACGTTCTGGATGCCGACGTTCGTGGAGTCCACCGGCGTCAAGGGCGGCCTCGCGATCGGCGTCCTGAGCGCCGTCCCGTACCTGGCCGCGCTGATCGCCATGAACCTCTTCGGCTTCTCCGCCGACAAGCGCCGCGAGCGCCGCTGGCACCTGGTGATCCCGTCGCTCATGGGCGCCGTCGGCTTCTCGATGGCGGCGAGCTTCACCGGCTCGACCGTGCTGGCCCTCGTCGCCCTGTCGATCGCGGCGGCCGGCGTCCTGACCTGCGCCCCGCTGTTCTGGTCGCTGCCGACCGCGTTCCTCGGCGGCACGGCGGCCGCGGCGGGCCTCGCGGCGATCAACTCGGTCGGCAACCTCGCCGGCTTCGTCAGCCCGTACATGATCGGCGCACTGAAGGATGCGACCGGTTCGACGGCGATCCCCATGTACGTTCTGGCCCTTGCCCTCGTCATCGGTGCGGCGGCCGTCCTGACGACGAAGAAGGACGTCGTCAACCGCTGACGACCCACCTCTCATCTCCATAGGAGTCACCATGCCAAGGTTCGCGGCGAACCTTTCCACGCTGTATCCCGAGCACGACTTCCTGGACCGCTTCGCCGCGGCCTCGGCGGACGGCTTCGAGGCCGTCGAGTACCTCTTCCCGTACGCGTACGGGACCGGGGAGCTCCGCGCCCGCCTCGACGAACACGGCCTGCGCCAGGTCCTGTTCAACGCCCCGCCCGGCGACTGGGACGGCGGCGAGCGCGGCATCGCGGCGCTGCCGGGCCGCGAGTCCGAGGTCCGCGAGGGCGTCGGCCGGGCGCTGGAGTACGCGGCCGCGCTCGGCAGCCCGCGCGTGCACATGATGGCGGGCCTCGTGCCCGAAGGTGTGTCGCGCGCCGAGTGCCGGGACACGTACCTGACCAACCTGGCGTACGCGGCCGAACAGGCGGCGCCGGCCGGGGTCGACATCCTGATCGAGCCGATCAACACCCGGGACATGCCGGGCTACTTCCTGAACCGGCAGGCCGATGCGCACGCCGTCGTCCAGGAGGTGGGCGCGGCCAATCTGAAGGTCCAACTCGACCTGTACCACTGCCAGATCGTCGAGGGCGATCTCACCACCACTCTCCGCCGCGATCTGCCGACGGGCCGCGTGGGCCATCTGCAGATCGCAGGCGTGCCCGACCGCCATGAGCCCGACGCGGGCGAGCTGAACCTCACTCACCTCCTTTCGGTGGTGGACGAGTTGGGCTTCGACGGCTGGATCGGCTGCGAGTACTTCCCGAAGGCCGGCACGAGCGAGGGCCTCGGCTGGCTGAACAACTTCCGTACCACGCAAGACAATTCTGGAGAGCACGCATCATGAGGATCGTCATCACGGGCGGCTTCGGCTTCCTGGGCCGCCAGGTCGCCGAGGCCCTGCTGGAACGCCGCACGTTCGACGGCCTGCCCATCGACCGCCTCACGCTCGCGGACAAGTTCGTCCCGGACGAGTCGCCGCTCAAGGCCGACGCACTGGTGGACGTGGTGCAGGGCGACCTCACGGACCGTCTGGCGGAGCTGTTCGCCGAGCCGGTCGACGTGGTCGTCCACCTCGCGGCGGCGGTGTCGGCGGAGTGCGAGGCGGACTTCGACCTCGGCATGACGGCGAACCTGGACACGACCCGCGCGCTCCTCCAGGCGGCCCGCGCCCAGTCCGAGACGGGCGGCCCGACCGTACGCCTCATCCTGGCCAGCAGCGTCGCGGTCTACGGCTCGGACGCGGCGCTCCCACTGCCGCCCGTGGTGGACGAATCGACACTCCCCACCCCGCAGTCCAGCTACGGCGTGCAGAAGCGGATCTGCGAGCAGCTGGTCGCCGAGTACACGCGCCGCGGGTACGTGGACGGTCGCGTGACCCGCCTGATGACGGTGTCGGTGCGCCCCGGCAAGCCGAACGCCGCCGCCTCCGGCTTCCTGTCCGGCGTCGTCCGCGAACCCCTCGCGGGCCTCCCGGCGACCTGCCCGGTGAGCCCGGAGACGCGGGTGGCGCTGGCGTCCCCGCGCCGCACGGTGGAGGGCATCCTTCGGGTGGCGCAGGCCGAACGCGGCACGCACGAAGGCCAGTTGACGGGCACCGTCCCGGTGAACCTCCCGGCCCTGACGGTCACGGTCGCCGAGATGCTCGCGACGCTCCGCGAGGTGGCGGGCGACGCGGTGGCCGACCTGGTGACGGTGGCCCCGGACGCGTCCGTGGAGGCGATCGTCGGCTCGTGGCCCGCATCCTTCGACAACGCCCGCGCGTCGGCCCTCGGCCTCACCCCCGACCCGGACTTCGCGTCGGTGGTCCGCCAGTACGTCGCCGACCACCCGGACGCGGTCACCGCCGAGGTGTCCGCGGCCACGTCGATAGACTGACGCCATGTTCAACAAGGTGGACGGGCCCGTGCGGCTCGCCGATCGCGTCGCCGCGATGCTCACCGAGGAGATCGAGTCGGGGCGGCTCACGGCGGGCGACAAGCTGCCGACCGAGGTGGAGCTCGTCAAGCAGCTCGGTGTGAGCCGCACGGTGATCCGTGAGGCGGTCTCGCGGCTGCGCAACGCGGGCCTGGTCGAGCCCCGCCAGGGCCGGGGCGTCTTCGTGCTGCCCCGCCGCATCCGTCCACTGGACCTGGAGGGCGACACGGAGTCGGGGGGCACGCTCGCGAAGGTCCTCCAGATCGTCGAGGTGCGCCGCGCGATGGAGGCCGAGGCCGCCCATCTCGCGGCGACCCGCGCGCAGCCCGCCGACATCGTGCGGATGCGCGCGGCGCTGGCCGCGATCGACACCGCGGTCGCGGCGGGGGGCGACGGCACGGACGAGGACCTCGCCTTCCACCGCTCCGTCGCCGAGTCGACGGGCAACCCGGTCCTCGTCTCCACGGTCCACTACCTCGGCGAGGTCTCCCGCGGCGGCATCCGCGTCACCCGCGCCAACGAGGCCCGCCGCGACGACTTCTTCGAGGCGGTCCGCCACGAGCACCAGGCGATCCTGACCGCGATCGAGTCCGGCGACCCGAAGGCGGCCCGCACGGCGGCCCGCCGCCACATGAAACACGCGGCGACCCGCCTCCAGAAGGCGGACCCGGAATTCTGGGACGAGGCGGAACACCTGGCGGTGGACGTCGACCTGGATGCGGGGGCCTGAGCTCAGCCCGCAACGACAGATCCCCACGGTCTATGAGAGACCGTGGGGATCTGTTCTGCGCAAGTTGCACATGTTGCGAGTGTCCGAGGGGGGACTTGAACCCCCACGCCCGATAAAGGGCACTAGCACCTCAAGCTAGCGCGTCTGCCATTCCGCCACCCGGACAAGGTGTCTGCCGCGCGGGCGTTGGCCCCGTGCGGCAGACAGAACCTTATCAAGGTCTCGGAGCGGCCTTCACCAGCACCTATGCGGTGCGGAGCGGACAGGCATCCCTACGGTGCCGTCATCCGCCGCTCCACCTCCGGGTGCTTCTTCAGCCACGCCGCGACGGCCTCCGGCTCATGGCCCTGGCCCCGCTTGTTGATCTCGATCTCCAGGGTGCCGAGCTCGTCCTCGGTCATCTTGAACTTCTTGAACCACTTCGTGAGCTGCGGGTACTGCTTGATGAACGCCTGGCTGGTGACCGTGCGGATGGTGTCGCCCTTGCCGAAGAGTCCCTTGGGGTCCTTCAGCTTGGTCAGGTCGTACTTGCTGTAGGCCCAGTGCGGGGTCCACAGGAGCACCGCGATCGGCTTCTTCTTGGCGTACGCGCGCTTCAGCTCGGCCAGCATCGCCGGCGTGGAGCCGTTGACGACCTTGTACTCCTTGTCGAGGCCGTAGCCGGGCACGACATCCTTCCTGAGGATGTCCATCGTGCCGGTGCCGCCCTCGATGCCGACGATCTTGCCGTCGAAGAGCTTGGACTTGCCCTTCAGGTCCTCGACCGACTTGATGCCCTTCACGTACGAGGGAACGGCGATCTCCAGCGAGGTGGGCCCGTACCAGGAGCCGAGGGTCGCGACCTTGTTCTTGTACTTGTCCCAGTAGCTCTTCTGCGTATACGGGAGCCAGGCATCGAAGTTGACGTCGAGGTCACCGGTGGACAGACCCGTGTAGACCGGGCCGACGTCCATCTGCTTCAGGTTGAACTTGTAACCGCGGTTCTCCAGAACGTGCTTCCAGAGGTAGGTCACCGCGATGTCCTCGTCCCAGGGGAACCAGGCGACGTTCACCGGGCGCTTGGCCTCGGCGGGGGTCGACTGCTTCTTGACCGGGGCCAGCTCGTCGACGATGCCCGGGTTCTTCTTCAGCCACGCCTTCACGGCGTCCTGCTGCTTGCCCTTGCCCGACTTGTTGATCTCGGCCTCAAGGCTGGTGAGCTGCTTCTCGCTCAGCTTGAAGTTCTTGACCCACTTGTTGACCTCGGGGAAGTCCTTGCCGAAGCCCTTGCGGGCCAGCGAGTGGATGCCGTCGCCCTTGCCCCAGGCACCCTTGGGGTCCTTGAGCTTGGTGAGCTTGTAGTCGTTGTACGCCCAGTGCGGCGACCACAGCGGAACGACGATCGGCTTCTTCTTGGCGTACGCGCGCTTCAGCTCGGCCAGCATCGCCGGCGTGGAGCTGTCGACAACCTTGTACTCCTTGTCGAGGCCGTACTCCTTGAGCACCTTGCTCTTCAGCAGGCCGGTCTCACCGGCGCTGGCCTCAATACCGGTGATCTTGCCGTCGAACTTCGACGCCTGGCCCTTCAAGTCCTCCATGGACTTGATGTCCTTCATGTACGAAGGCACGGCCAGTTCGAGGGAGGTGGGCCCGTACCAGGAACCCAGGTCCTCGAGCTTGTCCCCGTACTTCTTCCAGTACTCGGCGTGCGTGACCGGCAGCCAGGAGTCGGTCTCGAAGTCGACCGTGCCACCCGCGAGCGAGGTGTAGAGGGGGCCGGCGTCGAACTGCTTGGTCTCGACGTCGAAGCCGCGCTGCTCCAAGATCTCCTTCCACAGGAACGTGGAGGCGACGCCCTCGTCCCACGGGATGTAGCCGATGGAGATCTTCTTGCCCTGGCCCACATTCGTGGACGCTGCGGTCGGGGAACCGCCGGTGCTGGTCTGGCCGAACATGCCCATGCCGCCCGCGACGAGCGCGAGGACGACGACTCCGACCACGGCGACGGCCGGACGGGGACGGTACGACCAGATCTTCAGGCCGTGCGTGGCCCGCAGCTTGTTGAGCGCGCGGCGGCCGAGCGGGGAGACCTGCTGACCGAGCGAACTGGTCATGCGGTCCAGGTAGATCGCCAGGATGACGATCGAGATGCCGGACTCGGCACCCAGACCGACGTTCAGCTGGCCGATGGCCTCGTTGACGGCGCCACCGAGACCGCCGGTGCCGACCATGCCCGCGATCGCGGCCATCGACAGGCCCAGCATGATGACCTGGTTGACGCCCGCCATGATCGTCGGCAGGGCGAGCGGCAGCTGGACACGGAACAGGGTGCTGCGCGGCGTCGTACCGAACGCGTCGGCGGCCTCCACCAGCTCCTTGTCGACCTGCCGGATACCCAGCTCGGTCATGCGCACGCCCGGCGGCACCGCGAAGATCAGCGTCGCGACGATTCCGGCCGGGGCACCCGAACCGAAGAACAGGATCGCCGGGATCAGGTAGACCATCGCCGGCAGCGTCTGCATCAGGTCGAGGACCGGACGGAACAGGTTGCTGACCCGGCTGGAGCGGGCCGCCCAGATGCCGAGCGGCACGCCGATGATGAGCGCGATGAGTGTCGACACGAGGACGAGCGACAGGGTCTCCATCGCCTTGTCCCACAGCTCCAGGTTCTGGATGAACCAGAGCCCGATGAAGGTCAGTACGCCGCCGAGTGTGCCGCGCAGCCAGAACGCGATCACGGCGAAGATGCCCGCCAGCAGGAGCGGCTCGGGGGCCTGGAGGAGTTCGGTCAGGCCGTCGTAGACACCGTTGAAGATGCTCTCGAAGAACCCGAACAGCCAGTCCAGGTGGACGAGCATCCACTGGACGACGTCATTGACCCAGTCGCCGAAGGGAATCCTAGGCACCGGCATTCACCTTCTCCGCCGACTCGTCCTCGGTCAGGCCGGAGGCCGCTTCGTCGACTTCCACGGTCTTCATCGGCTCACCGAGCACGGCCAGCAGCCGCTCGCGCGGCACCACACCGACGAGCTCACCCTCGTCGTCCACGACCGCGACGGGTATCTCACTCGTCGCGCACGGCGCGAACAACTCGACGATCGGTGTGTCCTGGTGGACCTTCGCCGGGGCGTCGGCCACCGCGTAGCCCTCCCCCGGCTCCGCCATGATCGCGCCCGCGCTCAGCACGCGGGAGCGGTCGACGTCCTGGGTGAAGGAGGCCACGTAATCGTTGGCCGGCGTGACGAGGATGTCCTCCGCCGAGCCGATCTGGACGATCCGACCATCGCGCATGACCGCGATATTGTCGCCCAGCCGCATCGCCTCGTTGAGGTCGTGCGTGATGAAGACGATCGTCTTCTTCAGCGTCTTCTGCAGCTCAAGAAGCTGGTCCTGCATGTCACGCCGGATCAGCGGGTCGAGCGCGCTGAACGACTCGTCCATCAGCAGCAGGTCGGCGTCCGTGGCCAGCGCGCGGGCCAGGCCCACACGCTGCTGCATACCGCCGGACAGCTCATCGGGGAAGGACTTCTCCCACCCCTCCAGGCCGGCCAGGCGCAGCGCCTCGATCGCCCGCTCCTCGCGCTCGGCGCGCGGAACGCCCTGCACCTCCAGGCCGTACCCCGCGTTCTCCATCACGGAGCGGTGCGGGAACAGCGCGAAGTGCTGGAACACCATGCTGATCTTGTGAGAGCGGACCTCGCGCAGCTCGCGCGGGGCCAGGGCGGTCAGGTCCTGCCCGTCGAACGTCACATGTCCCGACGTCGGCTCGAGGAGACCGTTGAGCATCCTGAGCAGTGTCGACTTGCCCGATCCCGACAGGCCCATGACGACGAAGATCTGACCGGGCTCGACGGTGAACGACGCGTCGATCACTGCGGCCGTGGTTCCCTCGGCGCGCAGCTCCTCACGGTCCGCACCGCCGCGGAGCCTCTCCACAGCCTTCTGTTGTCGCCCGCCGAACACCATGTAAAGGTGCTCGGCCACCAGTCTGGAGGACACACCGACCTCTATTCTCTTTGACCTGTGAAAGGTTGAAAAGCCATACACATGACTCAAGGTCGCGTCTGCCCCCGGCAGACCAGCGCAAACAAAAAAGTGCCGGTCGAGATGATCTCGACCGGCACTCCGCAAGTGTCCGAGGGGGGACTTGAACCCCCACGCCCGATAAAGGGCACTAGCACCTCAAGCTAGCGCGTCTGCCATTCCGCCACCCGGACAAGGTGAGCGCCGCATGGCGGGGTGTTCCCCGCAGCGACACCTCAACAATACCAAGGTTTCGGAGTGGCTTTCACCTGCGTATCGGTGTACTCCCGGACACGGAGAGTTACTTCTTGATGCCGATGCCCTTCGGGTTCAGGTGGGCGATGTGGCCGCTCTCCGTGCCGGCCGACGGGTCGATCACGCAGTCGATGAGCGCGGGGCCGCCGGAGGCGATGGCCTCGGAGAGGGCGGCGGTGACCTCGGCGGGGGTGGTGGCCCGGTAGCCCTTGCCGCCGAAGGACTCGATCATCCGGTCGTGGCGGGCCGCGCTCATGAGCGTGGTGGGGGCGGGGGCGTCGGTGATGGTCTCGTCGCCCTTGTAGACGCCGCCGTTGTTCATGATCACGGTGATGACCGGCAGGTTGTAGCGGCAGATCGTCTCCAGCTCCATGCCGCTGAAGCCGAAGGCGCTGTCGCCCTCGATGGCGACGACGGGCGCTCCCCCGCTCTCGACCGCGGCCGCGATCGCGTAGCCCATGCCGATGCCCATGACGCCCCAGGTCCCGGAGTCGAGGCGGCGCCGCGGGTGGTGCATGTCGATGACGTTGCGGGCGATGTCGAGGGTGTTGGCGCCCTCGTTGACGATGTACGTCTCCGGGTGCTGGTGGACGACGTCGCGGACCGCCTTGAGCGCGCCCATGAACTGCATGGGGTGCGGGTCGGCCTCCAAGCGCTTGGCCATCTTGGCGACGTTCTGCGCGGAGCGGTCGCCCAGTTCCTCGCGCCAGGCGGTCGGCGCCGCGATCTGGCCCGGCTTCGTACGGTCGGCGAGCTGGTCGAGGACCGACTCGATGTCACCGACGAGCGGGGCCGCGATCGGCTGGTTGGAGTCCATCTCCCGGGACTCGATGTCGACCTGGATGAACTTGGCGTCCGGGTTCCAGCCGCGCTCGCCGTGGTTGAGCAGCCAGTTGAGGCGGGCGCCGACCAGCATGACGACGTCGGCCTTCTTCAGGGCGAGGGAGCGGGCGGTGGCAGCGGACTGCGGGTGGTCGTCGCGGAGCAGGCCCTTCGCCATCGACATCGGAACGTAGGGGATGCCCGTCGACTCGATGAGGTTGCGGATCTTGTCGTCCGCCTGGGCGTAGGCCGCGCCCTTGCCGAGGACGATCAGCGGGCGCTCCGCGTTCTCCAGGAGGTCGATCGCGCGGTCCACGGCCTCGGGGGCCGGCAGCTGGCGCGGCGCCGGGTCGACGAGGCGGGAGAGGGTCCGGTCCCCTTCTTCCTTGTCCATGACCGCGCCGAGGACCGCCGCCGGGATGTCGAGGTAGACGCCGCCGGGGCGGCCGGAGATCGCCGTGCGCAGGGCGCGGGCGATGCCGCGGCCGATGTCCTCGACGCGGCTGACGCGGTACGCGGCCTTCACGAAGGGCTGGGCGGCGGCGAGCTGGTCCATCTCCTCGTAGTCGCCCTGCTTGAGGTCGACGAGGTGGCGCTCGCTGGACCCGGAGATCTGCACCATCGGGAAGCAGTTGGTGGTGGCGTTGGCGAGGGCGACCAGGCCGTTGAGGAAGCCGGGGGCCGAGACCGTGAGCGCGATGCCGGGCTTCTTGGTGAGGTAGCCGGCGATCGCGGCGGCGTGGCCGGCGTTCGACTCGTGGCGGAAGCCGATGTAGCGGATCCCCTCGGCCTGGGCGAGGCGGGCCAGGTCGGTGACGGGGATGCCCACGAGTCCGTAGATGGTGTCGACGTCGTTCTTCTTCAGGGCGTCGACGACGAGGTGGTAGCCGTCGGTGAGCTCGGTCGGCGCGTCGGCTCCTGCCGCGGCCTCGGCGTTTTGGTCAGCGGTCGAGTCAGCGGTCATGATCCGGGTTCCTCCTTGGACGGGTCTCCTGTTCTCACCTTCGACAGGTGGCGGCGCCTCGTCCAAGACCCATCGGCTTCCAGGCGATAAATGGCGTCTATCGAGAGTCAAGCGTGTGCCAAATCACCTGCTGGGGGCGGACTTTCGGGCTTCATAAGCAGTTGCTATCGGGTGTTCGTGAGTGCGTATTGGACGTGTGCGGCCGCTGACCGCACGCTCGCTGAGGAGGGGAGGTGAAGGCATGGCCACGTCGGCCCTGACCGTCACGGGGCTCGCCGATCTCCTCGACCGGCAGGCTCGTGCGCGGCCCCACGCCCCGGCGCTCGTCGTCGGCGACGAGCGAGTACCCCTGTCGTACGAGGCGTTGGACGCGCTCGCGGACCGGATGGCGGAGCGGTTCGTCGGGGCGGGGCTGAGCCCCGGTGACGTACTCGGTCTCGTCGCGGGCAACACCGTCGAGTTCGTGGCCGCGTTGCTCGGCGCGGCCCGTGCGGGGGTGGTCGCCGGTCCTCTGGATCCGGCGCTGCCGGATGCCGAACTGCGGGCGCGGGCAGGCATGTTGGGCGCGGGCGCCGTGTTCACCGCCGACGGGATCGCCGGTATCGGCGGCGGCACGGCGCCGCGCTGGGGGCAGGAGGACGCGCTCGTCCTGTTCACCGCGGGGGCCACGGGCCGCGCCCGCATGGTGCCGCTCACGCACGCCAATGTGGCGGCGTCCGTCCACACCATCTGTGCCACCTACGCGTTGGGGCCCGAGGACGCGACCGTGGCGGTCATGCCGTTCTTCCACGGGCACGGTCTTTTCGCCTCGCTTCTGTCCACGCTCGCCAGCGGGGGGCGCGTGCTGCTGCCCGCGGGCGGGCGGTTCTCGGCCGAGACGTTCTGGGCGGATCTGCGGGCGGCGGGGGCGAGTTGGTTCACCGCGGTGCCGACGATCCATGAGGCGCTGCTCGACCGGTCGTCGGAGGCCTCGGACCTGGGCGGCCTGGGTGCGCCGCCACCGCTGCGTTTCGTACGCAGTTGTGGCGCGCCGCTCAACGCCGCGTCCCAGCGGGCCCTTGAGCGGATGTTCGGCGCGCCGCTGCTGTCCGCGTACGGGATGACGGAGGCGGCACATCAGATCGCCAGTGAGCCGCTGCCGGAGCGGGGGCCGCTCAAGCACGGCACGGTGGGGCGGGCGACCGGGGTGGGGCTGCGCGTCGTCGACCGGGACGGGAAGGTGTGTCCGGCCGGGGTGCGGGGTGAGGTGTGGGTGCGGGGGCCCGCCGTGAGTGGTGGGGTGGGTGACGGGTGGTTGCGCACGGGGGACCTGGGGTCGCTCGACGAGGACGGGTATCTGTCCCTTGCCGGGCGGATCGAGAGCCTCATCGTGCGGGGTGGGCGGACGATCTCGCCCGAGTACGTGGAGGATGTGCTGGCCGGGTGTCCGTCGGTGGCGGAGGCGGCGGTGTTCGCGGTGGGTGGGGAGCGGATCGGGGCGGCCGTTGTGGTGCGGGAGGAGGAGTGTGTGGAGGTGGATGAGGTGTTGCGGTACTCGCGGGAGCGGTTGGCCGCGGTCGCGGTGCCCGATCGGATCGTTTTTGTGTCCGCGTTGCCGCGGACCGCGCAGGGAGGGTTGGACCGGGTGGCCGTGCGGGAGCGGTACGGGTGAGTTGACGTCTCGGGGCGCTGCCCCGGACCCCGCTGCTCAATCGCCACAGGGGCTTCAAAGACCTGCTCAATCGCCGCAGTGGCTTGATCTATCGATCGCCGGCGGGGCTTGAGGGATCAAGCCCCGCCGGCGATTGAGGCGATCTTTTCAGCCCCGCCGGCGATTGAGGCGCGGGGTCCGGGGCGGAGCCCCGAGGCGTCAACCACGGCACCGCCTGCTCAATCGCCGCAGGGGCCTGATTTGCCGAGCCGTACCGTTGAAAACACCTCGTCCAGGTTCAGCGCCGTCGCCGCGCTCACGAACGCCCGTGCCGCCACCGAACCCGGTGTTCCCGCGTGGATGGCCACCGAGACCTGGGCGCCGGCCTCCGGGTCGACCAGTGGCAGCGCTCGCGTGCGGCCGTCCACCGGCATCGCGCGCAGCCATGTGTGGGGCACGACGCTCGCCCAATCGCCGCCGCCCACATGTGCGTACAGGGAGGCGATGGAGTCGGTCTCGACCTGTGGGGTGACCTCCAGACCCTTGTTCGCGAAGACCTTGTCGATGATCTGGCGGATGCGCATGTCGGGGGTGAGGAGTGCCAGCGGGAGTTGCGCCGCGTCCGCCCATGTCAGGCTTCCTGTACTGGACTTGAACTGGTCGTCCGGGACGAGGAGCAGGTAGCGCTCCTGGTAGAGGGGGACCACTTGGAGGCCCTCCTGGTCGTCCGGGTCGAAGTGGGCGATGGCGACGTCGAGTTCGAAGTCGCGGAGCTGGCGGTGGAGCTCCTTCGTCGACAGGCGGGAGCGGACCTGCACCTTGGCCAGGGGGTGTGCCGAGCAGAAGGCGCCCACGGGCAGGGCGAGTGTCGTGGACGCCGTGGGGTCCGTGCCCAGGCGGAGCGTCCCCGTGATACCCGACTGGACCGCCGCCACCTCGGCCTTGAACGCGTCCTGTTCCGCGAGGATCCGTTTCGCCCACACCACCAGGCGCTCGCCCTCCGGGGTGAGGCCCTGGTAGTTGTGGCCGCGGTTGATCAGCGTGACGTTCAGCTCGCGTTCCAGCTTGGCTATCGCCGCGGAGAGCGCGGGCTGGGAGACGTAGCAGGACTCGGCGGCGCGTGCGAAGTGGCGCTCGCGGGCCACCGCCACGAAGTACTCCAACTGCCGGAACAGCATGTACGTCTCCTCTGCCACGTGATCTTCATCCGTAGCGTGCTACGGCAGCACGGTGCGTGCCAATAGGTCGGTCGCCGCGTGGATCGCACGCAGTGTGGGTGCCTCGGCGCCGGTGATGTCGGCCATCTCCACGACCGCCGTCACGATGGCGTCGAGTTCCAGCTGTTTGCCTGCTTCCAGGTCTTGGAGCATGGATGTCTTGTGGGCTCCTACGCCCTCGGCGCCGCGCAGCCGTTTCTCGATGGAGATCTCGGGGGTCGAGCCGACGCGGGACGCGATGTCGAGGATCTCCTCCATCACGCGAGCCACCATCGTGCGCGTCAGTGGGTGGCGGCACATGTCGGCCATGGTGGCCCGGGTCAGCGCGCTGATCGGGTTGAAGGCCGCGTTCCCCATGAGCTTGATCCAGATGTCGTCGCGCAGGTTCCGCTCGACAGGGCACTTGAGGCCGCCCGCGACCATGGCCTCGCTCAGCTCCGTGCAGCGTCGCGAGACACTGCCGTCCGGCTCACCGATGGAGAAGCGGGTTCCTTCCAAGTGGCGTATCACCCCCGGGGATTCGATGACCGTGGCCGGATACACCACGCAGCCGATCACGCGCTCGGGCGGCAGCACCTTGCTGGTCGCGCCGCCCGGGTCGACCGCCTCGATGCGGCGACCCTCGTACGGGCCCGTAAGGCGGTGGAAGTACCACCATGGGACACCGTTCTGCCCGGCCACGAGCGCGGTGTGCTCGCCGAGCAGCGGGGCGACGAGCGAGCCGCACGACGGGTACGAGTGGGCCTTGAGGCCGAGGAACACGTAGTCCACCGGCCCGATCTCGTTCGGGTCGTCGGTGGCGTGCGGGTGGGCGGTGAAGTCGCCGCGCGGGCTGAGCACGCGGACGCCTTCGGCCTGGATGGCGCGCAGATGGTCCCTGCGGGCGACGAGGTGCACATCCGCGCCGCCGCGGTGCAGGGCCGCGCCCACGTACGCGCCGATGGCTCCGGCGCCGACAACTGCGATCTTCATCGTGGTGCCTCCTGGATTCGAGGGTGTGGAGGTACGCACATGTCACCGGCCGCGCGCCGCACAGCACACGGAACGGACGACATGGGGAATCAGGGGGTGACAGTAGGCGCGGCCGCCGCGCGTGCCCTGGCGCGCGGCGGCCGCTGGGAAGGTGGCCGAGGGCCCGATCCGAACGACAGGCCCTGGGACGGCCTCAGCGCATGAGCTTCACGGCCGCGACCACGAGCGGGTCGAGGCCGTCCGCTCCGTCGTCCACGAGCGCGTAGAGCCGCTTGCGCATCCTCGGGTCCCAGAACCGGGTGAGGTGTCCGGCGATCGCCTCCGCCGCGGCCGCTCCCGGAAGGTGGCCCTGGTGCGCGGCGATGTCGTTCGCCATCCGGCGTTCCGCCGGGATGGTGTGTGCCATGTCAGTCCACCACCGTGACGAGTTCGTCCGCCGCCTGGCGAGCGGCCTCGGCCTTCGGCGCGAGCCCGACCTGCACGGCTGTCACCTTGTACTCCGGGCAGTTGGTGGCCCAGTCGGAGTTCTCCGTGGTCACCACGTTCGCGCCCGTCACCGGGTGGTGGAAGGTGGTGTAGACGACGCCCGGTGGCATCCGGTCGGAGATCTGCGCGTGCAGCGTCGTCGCGCCGACGCGGCTGGAGAGCGTGACGAGGTCGCCGTTGGTGATGCCGCGCTCCTCCGCGTCGTGGGGGTGCACCTCCAGGATGTCCTCGGGGTGCCAGGCGACGTTGCCGGTGCGGCGGGTCTGCGCGCCGACGTTGTACTGGCTGAGGATGCGGCCCGTGGTGAGGACCAGCGGGAAGCGGCGGGTGCTGCGTTCGTTGGTCGGGACGTACGAGGTGACCACGAACTTGCCCTTGCCGCGCGTGAACGCGTCGACGTGCATGGTCGGTGTGCCCTCGGGGGCCTCCTCGTTGCACGGCCACTGGATGCTGCCGAGCTTGTCGATGAGGTCGAAGGAGACACCCGCGAAGGTCGGGGTGACCGACGCGATCTCGTCCATGATCTGCGACGGGTGGTCGTAGTCCATGGTGTAGCCCATGGCGGTGGCGATCTCGCACACGATCTGCCACTCGTGCTTGCCGGCCTTGGGCGGCATCACCGACCGCACTCGGTTGACGCGCCGCTCGGCGTTGGTGAACGTGCCGTCCTTCTCCAGGAAGGAGGCGCCGGGCAGGAAGACGTGGGCGAACTTCGCCGTCTCGTTGAGGAACAGGTCCTGGACCACGACGAGGTCCATGGACTCCAGGGCTGCTGTCACGTGCTGGAGGTTGGGGTCCGACTGGGCGATGTCCTCGCCGTGTACGAACAGGCCGCGGAAGTCACCTTCGATCGCGGCGTCGAACATGTTGGGGATGCGAAGGCCCGGTTCGGCGAGGATCGTGCCGCCCCACAGCTTCTCGAAGACACCGCGCACCGCGTCGTCCGAGATGTGCCGGTAGCCGGGCAGCTCGTGCGGGAAGGAGCCCATGTCGCAGGAGCCCTGCACGTTGTTCTGGCCGCGCAGCGGGTTCACGCCGACGCCGTCGCGGCCGATGTTCCCGCAGGCCATCGCGAGGTTGGCCATTCCCATGACCATCGTCGAGCCCTGGCTGTGCTCGGTGACACCGAGGCCGTAGTAGATCGCGCCGTTGGGCGCGGCCGCGTACAGCCGTGCCGCGGCGCGCAGTTCGGCCGCCGGGACCCCGCTGATCTCCTCCGTCGCCTCGGGGCTGTTCTCGGGGCGGGCCACGAACTCGGCCCACTCCTCGAAGCCTTCGCAACGCTGCGCGACGAAGCCCTTGTCGACGAGGTTCTCGGTGACGACGACGTGCGCCATCGCGTTGACCACGGCGACGTTCGTGCTGGGCTTGAGCTGGAGATGGTGGGCGGCCTCGATGTGCGGGGAGCGGACGAGGTCGATGCGGCGCGGGTCGACAACGATCAACTCGGCGCCCTGGCGCAGGCGTTGCTTCATCCGTGAGGCGAACACCGGGTGTCCGTCCGTGGGGTTGGCGCCGATGACCATGATGACGTCGGCCTCGGCGACGGAGCGGAAGTCCTGGGTGCCGGCCGATTCGCCGAAGGTCTGCTTGAGCCCGTAGCCGGTGGGCGAGTGGCAGACGCGGGCGCAGGTGTCGATGTTGTTGTTGCCGAAGGCGGCGCGGACCATCTTCTGGACGACGTAGACCTCTTCGTTGGTGCAGCGGGAGGAGGAGATCGCGCCGATGGAGCCCGAACCGTAGCGGCCCTGGATCTCCTTGAAGCGGCGCGCGACCGTGCCGATCGCCTCGTCCCACTCGACCTCGCGCCAGGGGTCGGTGATGCGGTCGCGGACCATGGGCTTGAGCTTGCGGTCGGGGTGGGTGGCGTAGCCGAAGGCGAAGCGGCCCTTGACGCAGGAGTGGCCCTCGTTGGCGCCGCCGTCCTTGTGCGGAACCATGCGGACGAGTTCGTCGCCGCGCAGCTCGGCCTTGAACGAGCATCCGACACCGCAGTACGCGCACGTGGTGACCACGGACCGGGTCGGCATGCCGAGGTCGACCACCGACTTCTCTTGGAGAGTTGAGGTCGGGCAGGCCTGGACGCAGGAGCCGCAGGACACGCATTCGGAGTCCATGAACGACTCCCCGGCGCCCGCCGACACCTTCGACTCGAAGCCGCGCCCCTCGATGGTGAGCGCGAACGTGCCCTGCGTCTCGTCGCAGGCGCGCACGCAGCGCGAGCAGGCGATGCACTTCGACGGGTCGAAGTCGAAGTACGGGTTGGAGGTGTCCTTCTCCGCGTCAAGGTGGTTGGCGCCCTCGTAGCCGTAGCGGACCTGGCGCAGGCCCACCACGCCCGCCATGTCCTGGAGTTCGCAGTCACCATTGGCGGGGCAGGTGAGGCAGTCGAGCGGGTGGTCGGAGATGTACAGCTCCATGACGCCCTGGCGGAGCTTCTCCACCTTCGGGGTCTGCGTCTTCACCGACATGCCGTCCGAGCAAGGCGTCGTACAGGAGGCGGGGGTCCCGCGCCGGCCGTCGATCTCGACGACGCACAGCCGGCAGGAACCGAACGCCTCCAGGCTGTCGGTGGCGCACAGCTTCGGTACCTCGATGCCGGCCTCGGCGGCCGCCCGCATCACGGACGTGCCCTCGGGGACCGTCACCTGTTGTCCGTCGATCTCCACCGAGACCGTCGCCGCTCCGGGGCGTTCGGGAGTGCCGAAGTCGGGTTCCTTCAGAAGCGTCATGCCTGGCCCTCCGTTCGAGTGGTGCCCCGCTGTACGGGGTGGATCTCCAGGAGCCGACGGTCGCCGCGGTCGACGAAGTCGTCGGCGAAGTGCGCGAGGGCGCTGCGTACGGGCATCGGCGTCAGGCCGCCCATGGCACACAGTGAACCATCGGTCATCAGCTCGCACAGGTCCTCGAGCAGCGCGAGATTCTCGTCCCGTTGCTCACCGGCCACGATCCGGTCGATGACCTCGACTCCGCGGACCGAACCGACGCGGCAGGGCGTGCACTTGCCGCAGGACTCCTCGGCGCAGAACTCCATCGCGAAGCGGGCCTGCGCCGCCATGTCGACGGTGTCGTCGAAGACGACCACGCCGCCGTGCCCGAGCATGGCCCCGGCCTCGGCGAGGGCCTCGTAGTCCATCGGCAGGTCGAACTGGGCCTCCGGCAGATACGCGCCGAGCGGCCCTCCCACCTGCACGGCCCGCGCGGGGCGGCCGCTCAGGGTCCCCCCGCCGTAGTCCTCGATCAGCTCGCGCAGGGTGATGCCGAAGGCGGTCTCGACGATGCCGCCGCGCTTGATGTTGCCGGCGAGCTGGAAGACCTGGGTGCCGCGGGAGCGGCCGACGCCGAGGTCCTGGTAGGCCTTGGCGCCGTCGGCGAGGACGACGGGGACGGTGGTGAGCGTGAGGACGTTGTTCACCACGGTCGGCCTGCCGAAGAGGCCCTCGATCGCGGGGATCGGGGGTTTCGCGCGGACCATGCCGCGCTTGCCCTCCAGACTCTCCAGCATGGAGGTCTCCTCGCCGCAGATGTACGCGCCTGCGCCGACGCGGATGTGCAGGTCGAAGTCGAGCGACGAGCCGAGGATGCCGGAGCCGAGCCAGCCGCGCCCGCGCGCGATGTCGATCGCTGCGCCCATCGTGGCGATGGCGTCGGGGTACTCGGAGCGGATGTAGAGGTAGCCCTCGCGGGCGCCGACGGCGTGGGCGGCGATCGTCATGCCCTCGATGAGCAGGAACGGGTCGCCCTCCATGACCATGCGGTCGGCGAAGGTGCCGCTGTCGCCCTCGTCGGCGTTGCAGCAGATGAACTTGAGGTCATCGGCGCAGTCCAGCACCGTCTTCCACTTGATGCCCGCCGGGAAGCCGGCGCCACCGCGACCGCGGAGCCCGGAGTCGGTGACCTCGGTGACGACGTCGGCGGGCGTCATCTCCAGGGCCGCGCGCAGCCCTTGGAGGCCGCCGTGGGCCTCGTAGTCCTCGGGTGAGAGCGGGTCGGTGATGCCGACGCGGGCGAACGTGACGCGGTTCTGCCGTGCCAGCCAGGGGAGTTGGTCGACCGGGCCGAGCCGCAGCGGGTGGTCGGCGCCGTCGAGCATTCCGGCGGCGAGGAGGCCGGGGACGTCGTCGGGGGTGACCGGGCCGTAGCCGATGCGGCCCTCGGGGGTCACGACCTCGACGAGGGGTTCGAGCCAGAGCAGTCCGCGCGAGCCGTTGCGGACGACGTCGAGGTCGAACCCGCCCTCGATGGCGGAGAGTTGGAGTTGCTGCGCCACCTCGTCGGCGCCGACGGAGCGGGCCGCCGCGTCACGGGGGACGTACACGGTCGTCATGCTGCCTGTAGTCACGTGGTCGGAAGTCACCTCTCACACCGTCCCGTTGAGGATCGCGCCGAGCCGGGCCGGGGTCACGCGCCCGTGCAGCCGCCCGTTCGCCTCGACCGTGGGGCCGAGCGCGCAGTTGCCGAGACAGAAGACCTGCTCGACGGTGACACCACCGTCGGCGCTCGTGTCGCCGAGCGTCAGGCCCGACTCCCGTACGTGGCTCAACAGGCGGTCTGCGCCCAGTGCTTGGCAGGCTTCGGCGCGGCAGATGCGGACGATGGAGCGGCCCGCGGGCTCGCGGCGGAAGTCGTGGTAGAAGGTCACCACTCCGTGCACGTCGGCCCGCGAGAGGTTGAACTCGTCGGCGAGGACGGGGATCGCCTCCTGCGGTACGCACCCCAACTCGGCCTGCACGGCGTGGAGTACGGGCAGCAGTGCACCGCGCTCGCCGCGGTGCACCGACGCCGCCCTCCTGACCACGCTCTCGACCGACACGTCCGTCCCGCTGGTCGTCATGATCGCTCCGCCTTCCGTCATGCGGGCCTCCGGCGCGGGTGCAGGAGACACCGGCACTACCCCATACAGACTTCTGTATACAGAAGCCCGGTGTAAAGAAGCGGGACGAAATCGAGCGGAGTCGATCGGCCGACTTCCGTACACCGGGCCGGTGTTCACGAGGCCACGAGCGCGGGCTCGTGACCCGACACGACGCCCGACATGACGCCCGTCGCGGCGGCCAACTCGGTCAGCCACGGCTGCACGAGTTCCCGCACCAGCCGCTCGCCGCCCCCATCCTCCCCGAGCAGGGCCGAGGCGGGTACGCGCACGGGGTCGGCGCAGACCGTCGAGGTCGCGCTGCCGCTCGGCCCCGGCCCTGCCGCCCGGGCCGGCACGTACAGATCGGGGGCGTGGGCGGGGACCAGCCACAGGCTCCGCCCACCCAGCCCGCCCGGCCCGCCCCCGGACGGCCCGCTCGACCACAGGTAGCTGTCGGCCTCCCCCGCGGCGACCACCTGGCGCTTGCGGCCTCGCAGGGTGACGACCTCGCCGGTGCGGCGCGCCGCGAACTCCGGCCCGTCCTCCTCCAGGGCGAGCGAGCACAGATGGCGCCCGGCGGCGATCTCCGCGCGCACCCAGGCGCCGCCGTACGCCTCGACGACGGCCACCGCCGCGTAGTGCGAGCGGAGCACGGTCGCGGCGGCCGGACAGACGCGTGCGACGCGCGCCACGACGTCGGCGGCCTCGGCCAACCCCCGCCCGCCACCGCCGAGTTCGGGGGCGACGGTGAGGCCGAGCAGTCCGGCGCGGCCGAGCGCGGTGACGCCGGAGCGGGGGAATCTTCCTTGTGTGCGGGCCGGTTCGCCGCCGGATGCAACGGCGCCGGTCAGGACGTGATCGAGTGCGGTGCGGTACGACACGGGGCGACCCCCTCGTCAGCGATACATGAGCTGCCACGATGCGACGCGGCAATTGCATACAGTCGGTGGGACAGGACAGGGCTACGCGGTGATCTCCCGCAGCAGCCCCGTCCGTACGTCGAAGACGAAACCGCGGACATCGTCGGTGTGCGGCAGGAAGGGCGACGTGCGCACCTTCCGCAGGGACTGCCGCACGTCCTGGTCGACGTCGGTGAAGCCCTCCACCGCCCACGTCGGCCGCTGGCCGACCTCGCGTTCCAGCTCGTGCCGGAAGTCCTCACTCAGCGACTCGAGGCCGCACCCGGTGTGGTGGATCAGCACCACACTGCGGGTGCCGAGCGCCCGTTGGCTGATGGCGAGTGAGCGGATGGTGTCGTCGGTGACCACACCGCCCGCGTTGCGGACGGTGTGGCAGTCGCCGAGTTCCAGGCCGAGCGCGGCGTGCAGGTCGATCCTGGCGTCCATGCAGGCGACGACGGCCACCTCGAGGACCGGGCGGGCGTCCATGCCGGGATCGGTGAACGCGGCGGCGTACCGTTCGTTCGCCTCGACGAGGCGGTCGACCACGGTGCCGCCCATCTCAGATGACGCCCTGCTCGGCGAGCTGCGCCAACTCAGCTGCATCCAGGCCGAGTTCGTCGGCATAGATGGCGGTGTTGTGCTCGCCCAGGAGCGGGGAGCCGGAGATGGTGGTCGGTGAGTCGGAGAGCTTGAGCGGGTTGCCCACCGTCGTGTACGAGCCGCGCCGGGGGTGCTCGACCTCGACGACCATCTCGTTGACCCCCAGGGACTCGTCCTCGATGATCTCCTTGGTGGAGAGGATCGGACCGCAGGGGATGTTGTGGGCGTTGAGCTTGTCCAGGACTTCCCACTTGGGGAGCGTCGAGGACCACTCCTCGATCAGCTGGAACATCTTGCCCAGCTTCGGAAGCCGCGCCTCCGGCGTCGACCACTCCGGGTCGTCCGCCATCTCCGGCCTGCCGATCAGCTCGGCCATCGGCTTCCAGCCGACGGGCTGGACGATGACGTACACGTAGTCGTTCGGTCCGCCGGGGGCGCACTTGACGGCCCAGCCGGGCTGCCCACCGCCCGACGCGTTGCCCGAACGGGGCACCTCGTCGCCGAAGTCCTCGTTCGGATACTCCGCCAACGGGCCATGTGTGAGGCGCTGTTGGTCGCGCAGCTTCACGCGACACAGGTTGAGCACCGCGTGCTGCATGGCGACGTTGACCCGCTGCCCGCGCCCGGTGCTCTCACGCTGGAAGAGCGCCGCCAAGATGCCGGCGACGGTGTGGATACCCGTCCCCGAGTCACCGATCTGCGCGCCCGTGGCCGTCGGCGGTCCGCCCTCGAAGCCGGTGGTGGCCATCGAGCCACCCATGGCCTGGGCGACGACCTCGTAGGCCTTGAAGTTGGTGTACGGGCCGTCGCCGAAGCCCTTGATGGAGGCGTAGATGATGCGCGGGTTGATCTCCTGGATGCGGTCCCAGGTGAAGCCCATCCGGTCCACCGCGCCCGGTCCGAAGTTCTCCACCATGACGTCCGAGCGGCGGATCAGCTCCGTGAGGATCTCCTTGCCGCGGTCGCTCTTGGTGTTCAGGGTGATGCTCCGCTTATTGGAGTTGAGCATCGTGAAGTAGAGGGAGTCGACGTCCGGGATGTCACGCAGCTGCTTGCGCGTGATGTCACCGGTCGGCGCCTCCAGTTTGACGACGTCCGCACCCAGCCACGCCAGCAACTGCGTTGCTGACGGGCCCGACTGAACGTGCGTCATATCGAGGACACGCACGCCCTCAAGAGCCTTGGCCATGATCGACACCCCATCTCTTCGCTTGCGCGTTCGGAGTTAGAAGGTCGGAACAGATACCACTCTTCATACAGTATTCGTCGACTGTATGCAATCCTCGGCGACAGCATGAACGGGATGGTGTGCTGGGCAGTTGGGCCGCTCCTACTTCGCCCGCTGGTGGTACGAGGTGCGCGTGTGCTCGGTGTGGGCGCGCATGACCTCCGCCGCCCGGCCCTCGTCCCGGTCCGCGAGCGCCGCGATCAGCCGGCGGTGCTCCGCCCAGGACTGATGGCCGCGCTGCCGCGCCACCGGCGTGTAGTACCAGCGCACCCGGCGGTCGACCTGTGCGGCCAGCTCCGCGAGGACCTCGTTGGCCGCCAACTCCATGACGGCCCCGTGCAGTTGAGCGTTGAGCGCGACGGCCGCCTCCACGTCGTCGGCCGCGACCGCCCGCTCCCCCGCCTCGCACAGCTCCTCCAGCGCGGCGACGGCGACGGCGTCGGCCTTCCCCGCGGCGAGCCGTACCGCCTCGGTCTCCAGGAGCTGGCGGACTCTCAGGAGCTGGTCCGCCTCGTCCTCGGTCGGCTCGTGCACGAACGCGCCCTGCGCGGGCCGCAGATCGACCCAGCCCTCAGTGCTGAGCCGCTGCAACGCCTCCCGGACGGGCTGCCTCGACACCCCGAGCTGCGCCGCGAGATCCGTCTCGACGAGGTGCGCGCCCGGCGGCAGGACGCGGGTGATGATGAGTTCCAGGAGCGCGCCGTAGACCCGCTCACGCAGCGGCCCCGGCCGGTCCAGCTTGGGAACCGCACCTTGCGGCAGTCCTGCGGTCGGCAACATCGGGGCCCCTTCCGTCCAGCGTCCACGGTGTCTCAACCCACGCTTCTCGCACGGGGATTGTCGTAGTTCTTGCCGAGGGTCATTCCAGCCTGTACACAATATCCCGTCGACACATCGTGTGCGCGGGGCGGGCGTGAACTCGCCCCGCGGCACGGCGGCGGGGTCCACGTGCGGCGGGGAGCGCCCCCTGCGCCACGCGGGACCCCGCCGCAGCTGCGTCTGCGTCAGGGCATCAGCTGGTACTCGGGGAAGTTGCCCGGCAGCCGCTCCCCCGACGGCCCTTCGGTGACCGCGCGGACCAGGAGTTCGCCGCCCACGAACGCGCCGCGCCACGACGCCCCGAACCCGCCGAACAGCTCGTCACGGTCCCCGCGCGAACGCGGCTTGCCGTGGCCGACCTTGAACGCCCGGACCTGCGGAGCGAGCCGCTCGTACGTCGCCTCGTCATCGGTGGACAGGGTGGCGACGAGGGCGCCGTTGGACGCGTTCATCGCCGCGAGGAGCTCCGCCTCGGTGTCGACGAGCACGATGGTGTCCACCGGGCCGAACGGCTCGGCGTGGTGCAGCGGCGAGGACGGCGGCGGTCCGAGCAGTGTCACCGGATGCACGTACGCGCTGGTGTCCTGGCCGGGCAGGAACAGCGCCGGGTCGGCCGTGGCGCGGTGCAGCGGGACGGCTCCTCGGTCGATCGCCTCCGCGACCTGGTCGTGCAGCTCCTTCGCCTTCGCCGCGTTGATCAGCGGCCCGAAGTCCAGTGCCGGGTACGGGTCGTCGGGGTGCTCGACGGCCAGCGGGTGGCCGACGCGCAGGGTGCGTACGGCGGGCAGGTAGGCGGCGAGGAAGTCGTCGAAGGCCTCGCGCTGCACGACGAACCGCGGGTAGGCGGTGCAGCGCTGCTTCCCGTAGTCGAAGAGCTTGGGCAGGGCGGCCGTCAGCTTGTCCCAGTCGGTGAAGTTCCAGATGCCCCAGGTGTTGAGGCCCTCCTGCTCCAGGATGTGCCGCTTGCCGAGGTCGGCGACGTCCGTGGCAACGGCGGCGCCGGTGTCCCGGCCGCCGACGAAGGACACGCAGCCGATCTCCGGCGCCCGCACGAGCGCCTCGGACAGCTGCCCGCCGCTGCCGCTGACCAGGGTGACCGGGATGCCCTCGCGGGCGGCGAGGGCGCAGGCCAGGGTGAGACACGAGACGCCGCCGTCGGTGGGTGTCTTGGCGATGACCGCGTTGCCGGCCAGGGCCTGGACCAGCATGGCGTGCACGAGCACGCTCATCGGGTAGTTCCAGCTGGCGATGTTCGACACGGGTCCGGCCAGCGGGGTGCGCTCGCCGTCGCCGAGCATGTCGTCGATGCCGTCGACGTACCAGCGCACGCCGTCGATGGCGCGGTCCACGTCGGCCTGCGCGAGCCGCCACGGCTTGCCGATCTCCCAGACCAGGAGCAGGGCGAGGAGTTCACGGTGCTGGGTGAGGGCGTCGAGGGTCGCCGCGACGCGAGCGCGCCGCTCGGGCAGCGGGATGTGCCGCCAAGCGCGGTGCTGGTCGAGGGAGGCGCGCACGGCCTGGTGGGCGACGTCGGCGTCGAGGCGGGGCGGGCCCGCGATGGGGCTGCCGTCTACGGGGCTGGTGGCGGGCAGGGCGCGGCCGTCGGCCTGCCAGGCGCCGTTCCAAAGGTTCAGGACGCGGTCGTCGCGGAAGGCCTCGGGGGCGACGGCGAGGCAGCGCTGCCAGGCGTCGGCCCAGGACGTACCGGACTTGAGGGTGATTGCCATGATGTTTGGTCTCCGCTCACGGTGCACAGTCGGGGCGGGGCTACTTGATGGCTGGTGGTGCTGTGGACGGGAGGTGCCCAGCGGACACCTCCCGTATGCCAATTGACTTACGTAGATGGCCAGTTGGCTCCTATGAGAAGCGTCACTGCCCGTCGGCGAGGTGGTCCAGGACGAGCCGCGCCGTCTCCGTCGGTGTCGAGCCGACGCGGACGCCGACGGCTTCGAGCGCCTCCTTCTTGGCCGCCGCCGTGCCCGATGAGCCGGAGACGATGGCGCCGGCGTGGCCCATCGTCTTGCCCTCGGGCGCGGTGAATCCGGCGATGTAGCCGACGACGGGTTTGGTGACGTGCGCGCGGATGTACCCCGCGGCGCGTTCCTCGGCGTCGCCGCCGATCTCCCCGATGAGGACGATGAGTTCGGTCTCGGGGTCGGCCTCGAACGCTTCGAGGCAGTCGATGTGGGTGGTGCCGATGACGGGGTCGCCGCCGATGCCCACGCACGTCGAGAAGCCGATGTCGCGCAGCTCGTACATGAGTTGGTACGTGAGGGTGCCGGACTTGGAGACGAGTCCGATGCGGCCCGGCTTGGTGATGTCGGCCGGGATGATGCCCGCGTTCGAGGCGCCGGGCGAGATGAGTCCCGGGCAGTTGGGGCCGATGACGCGGGTGCCGCGCTGCTTCGCGTACGCGTGGAAGGTCACGGCGTCGTGCACCGGGATGCCCTCCGTGATGACGACGGCGAGCGGGATGCCCGCGTCGGCCGCCTCGATGACGGCGCCCTTGGCGAAGGCCGGCGGTACGAAGACGACGGTGACATCGGCTCCGGTGGCGGCCATGCCCTCGGCGACGCCGCCGAAGACCGGGATCTCGCGGCCGTCGAGGTCGACGCTGCTCCCGGCCTTGCGGGGGTTGACGCCGCCGACGACGTTCGTGCCCGCCTGGAGCATGCGGCGGGTGTGCTTCATACCCTCGGATCCGGTCATGCCCTGGACGAGGACCCTGCTCTCCTGGGTCAGATAGATGGCCATGTCCGGGCTCCTTAAAGTGGGTTGGGGGCGAGGGCGAGGTCTGCCGCCTGGCGCGCGGCGCCGTCCATGGTGGTGGCCTGTTCGACCAGCGGGTGCGCGCGCTCTTCGAGGATGGCCCGGCCACGCGCGGCGTTGTTGCCGTCGAGGCGGACGACGAGCGGCTTGGTGAGCTGGACGTGCTCCAGGGCCTGGACGATGCCGTCGGCGACCGCGTCGCAGGCGGTGATGCCGCCGAAGACGTTGACGAAGACGGACTTCACGGCCGGGTCGGAGAGGATGACGTCGAGCCCGTCCGCCATGATCTGCGCGGAGGCGCCGCCGCCGATGTCGAGGAAGTTGGCGGGCTTCGCGCCGCAGCCCGCGACCACGTCGAGGGTGGACATGACGAGCCCGGCGCCGTTGCCGATGATGCCGACCTCACCGTCGAGCTTGACGTAGTTGAGCCCCTTGGCGGCGGCCCGCGTCTCCAGGGTCTCCTCGTGGTCCGCCTCCTTCTCGGGGCCCCAACGTGCGTTGCGGAAGCGGGCGTTGTCGTCGAGGGTGACCTTTCCGTCGAGCGCGAGGATCTGCCCCTGCGCGGTGCGTACGAGCGGGTTCACCTCGACGAGCAGCGCGTCCTCGCGGGTCAGGACGGACCACAGGCGTACGAGGACGTCGACGGTCTGCGGCGGAAGGCCGGCCACCTCGGCGATACGCGCCGCGACGGCGGAGGTGACACCGACGGCCGGGTCGATGGGGATCCGGGCCACGGCCTCCGGCCGGCTGGAGGCAACCTCCTCGATCTCCATGCCGCCCTCGGCGGAGGCGATGGCGAGGAAGGTACCGGACGCGCGGTCGAGGACGTACGAGACGTAGAACTCGGCCTCGATGTCGACGGGTTGGGCCAGCATCACCCTTCGTACGGTGTGGCCCTTGATGTCCATGCCGAGGATCTGGCGCGCCGTCAGCTCGGCGGCGGCCGGGTCGGCGGCGAGCTTGACACCGCCCGCCTTGCCGCGCCCACCCGTCTTGACCTGCGCCTTGACGACGACGCGGCCGCCGAGCCTGCGCGCGAACTCGCGTGCCTCCTTGGCGGATTCGGTGACCTCGGCCCGCGGGACGGGGATGCCGTGCTCCGCGAACAGGTCCCTCGCTTGGTGTTCGTACAGGTCCATTTTGCGGCTCCTGTCTCAGTTCCTGCTTCAGCCCCTGATTCGGCTAACGGAAAGGAAAAGTGCTGCACGCCCCCTGGACACCACCCACTCAATGCGGGATACCAGTTTTCATACAGTATTCGGCGACTGTATGCAATGTACGAGCCGACGGTGGACCGACCGTGGACCAGTAGCGAGGTGAGTCGTTCGTGACCAAGGCACTCGAGGGTGTGCGCGTCCTGGACATGACCCATGTCCAGTCAGGCCCATCCGCCACGCAGATGCTGGCGTGGCTGGGTGCGGACGTCGTCAAACTGGAGGCGCCGACCGGTGACATCACGCGCAAGCAACTGCGTGACATCCCGGACGTCGACTCCCTCTACTTCACGATGCTCAACTGCAACAAGCGGAGCATCACCCTGAACACCAAGACAGAGCGCGGCAAGGAGCTGCTCACCGAACTCATCCGCAGGTCGGACGTGTTGGTGGAGAACTTCGGGCCCGGCGCCGTGGACCGGATGGGCTTCACCTGGGACCGCATCCAGGAGATCAACCCCCGCATCATCTACGCCTCGATCAAGGGCTTCGGTGACGGCCCGTACACCAACTTCAAGGCGTACGAGGTCGTGGCCCAGGCCATGGGCGGCTCGATGTCGACGACCGGCTTCGAGGACGGACCACCCCTCGCGACCGGCGCGCAGATCGGCGACTCCGGCACCGGCATCCACACGGTCGCCGGCATCCTCGCCGCCCTGTTCCAGCGCGAGAACACCGGGCGCGGGCAGCGCGTGAACGTAGCCATGCAGCACGCGGTCCTCAACCTGTGCCGCGTCAAGCTGCGCGACCAACAGCGCCTCACGCATGGCCCGTTGGCGGAGTACCCGAACGAGGACTTCGGCGACGAGGTGCCCCGTTCCGGCAACGCGTCGGGCGGCGGGCAGCCCGGCTGGGCCGTCAAGTGCGCCCCCGGCGGGCCCAACGACTACGTCTACGTCATCGTCCAGCCGGTGGGCTGGAAGCCGCTCACCGAACTGATCGGGCGGCCCGAACTCTGCGAGGACGCCGACTGGGCCACGCCCGAGGCACGCCTTCCCAAGCTGAACAAGATGTTCCAGCTGATCGAGGAGTGGTCATCGACGCTCCCCAAGTGGGAGGTCCTGGACAAGCTCAACGCCCACAACATCCCCTGCGGCCCGATCCTTTCCACCAAGGAGATCATCGAGGACGAGTCGCTGGTCTCCAACGAGATGGTCGTCGAGGTGCCGCACTCGGAACGCGGCTCCTTCAAGACCGTCGGTTCCCCTCTCAAGCTCTCCGACTCCCCCGTCGACGTCACCTCCTCCCCGCTGCTCGGCGAGCACAACGCGGAGGTCTTCATCGGTGAACTCGGTCTCGGGGACGAAGAGTTGCTTCTGCTCAAGTCGAACGGAGTGATCTGATTGATGGCCGAGGAACGTGAGCTCAAGGTACGGGCGCTGCTCGACGCCGTACGGGCCGAGGGACGTACAGCGCTCACCGCGCCCGAGGGAAAGGTGATCGCCGACGCGTACGGGATCGCCGTCCCCGGCGAGGAGCTCGCGACCGCTGCCGACCAGGCGGTGGCGGCCGCGGCCCGCTTCGGCGGACCCGTGGTGCTGAAGATCGTGTCGCCCGACATCCTGCACAAGACCGACGCCGGCGGCGTCGTCGTCGGTGTGGAGGGCGAGGCCGCCGTACGGGAGGCGTACCAGCGGATCGTCGACAACGCGCACGCCTACGCGGTCGATGCCCACATCACCGGCATTCAGGTGCAGGAACTGCTGCCCACCGGGCCCGACACCCAGGAGGTCATCGTCGGGTCCGTCACCGACCCGACCTTCGGCAAGGTCGTCGCCTTCGGACTCGGCGGCGTACTCGTCGAGGTGCTCAAGGACGTCACCTTCCGGCTCGCGCCGGTGTCGGTGGACGAGTCCCTCGACATGCTCGACTCGATCAAGGCCGCGGAGGTGCTGCGCGGGGTGCGCGGCGCCAAGGGCGTCGACCGGGAAGCGCTGGCGGAGCAGATCCGCCGTGTGTCCCAACTGGTCTCGGAGTTCCCGGAGATAGCCGAGGTCGACCTCAACCCGGTGATCGCGACCCCGAAGGGCGCGCTCGCCGCCGACATCCGCGTCATCCTCGCCGAGGGCGAGCCGAAGCGGCGGCGCACGTACACCCGGGAGGAGATCCTGGGCACGATGCGACGGCTGATGGAGCCGCGCTCCGTCACCGTGATCGGCGCCTCGAACGAGCAGGGCAAGATCGGCAACTCGGTAATGCGCAACCTCATCGACGGCGGCTTCTCCGGCGAGATCCACCCGGTGAACCCGAAGGCCGACGACATCCTGGGCCGCAAGGCGTACAAGAGCGTCACGGACGTCCCCGGCGACGTGGACGTGGCGGTCTTCGCGATCCCCGCGAAGTTCGTGGCCTCGGCCCTGGAGGAGGTCGGCCGCAAGGGCATTCCCAACGCGGTCCTCATCCCCTCGGGGTTCGCAGAGACCGGCGAACAGGAGCTCCAGGACGAGATCGTGGCCATCGCCGAGCGCTACGGCACCCGCCTCCTCGGCCCGAACATCTACGGCTACTACTCGACGTGGCAGGACCTGTGCGCCACGTTCTGCACGCCGTACGACGTGAAGGGCGGCGTCGCCCTCACCAGTCAGTCCGGTGGCATCGGCATGGCCATCCTGGGCTTCGCGCGCACCACGAAGACGGGTGTCTCGGCGATCGTCGGACTCGGCAACAAGTCGGACCTCGACGAGGACGACCTGCTCACCTGGTTCGGCGAGGACCCCAACACCGACTGCATCGCGATGCACTTGGAGGACCTCAAGGACGGGCGGGCCTTCGTGGAAGCCGCGCGCGAGACCGTGCCGAAGAAGCCGGTCGTCGTCCTGAAGGCGGGGCGTACGGCGGCGGGCGCCAAGGCGGCCGGATCGCACACGGGCGCGCTCGCGGGCGACGACGCCGTGTACGACGACATCCTCAAGCAGGCCGGTGTCATCCGGGCGCCGGGCCTGAACGACATGCTGGAGTACGCGCGGGCGCTGCCGGTGCTTCCGACACCCAAGGGCGACAACGTCGTGATCATCACCGGGGCCGGCGGTTCGGGTGTGCTGCTTTCGGACGCGGTGATGGACAACGGGCTCCAACTCATGGAGATCCCGGATGACTTGGACGCCGCGTTCCGCGCGTTCATCCCGCCCTTCGGCGCCGCGGGCAACCCCGTCGACATCACGGGCGGCGAGCCCCCGTCGACGTACGAGGCGACGATCCGGCTGGGCCTGGAGGATCCGCGTATCCATTCGCTGGTGCTCGGCTACTGGCACACCATCGTCACCCCTCCCATGGTGTTCGCGGAGGTGACGGCGCGCGTCGTCCAGGAGTTCCGGGAGCGCGGCATCGAGAAGCCCGTGGTGGCCTCGCTGGCCGGCGACGTCGAGGTCGAGGAGGCGTGCCAGTACCTCTTCGATCGGGGTGTCGTCGCGTACCCGTACACGACCGAGAAGCCCGTCGCGGTGCTCGGCGCGAAGTACAAGTGGGCCCGCGCGGCAGGGAAGTTGGGGGGCGGTCGATGACGTAGGCGACCGGCGGGTCCGGTCGGCGGTGTGCGCCGACCGGACCCAGGACCCGTGCGCACACGGAAGAAATTTGGACAGGGGGCGCTGCCCAGATCTTTCGACGCAAGGGAAACGATCGACATGACAACAACCGATCTTCCTAGTTCCGTCCCCTACAGGGAGGTGACGGACGCCAACGGCCGGATGTACCGGGTTGGCGAGAGCGACATCGACATCATGGGTCGCGGGCGCAAGTGGATGGTCATCCTGCCCTGGGTGGGCATGATGGGCATCTCGTCAGCGGAGTACGCGTTCGCGTCCGCCGAGGACACGCTGCACACCGCACACCACTGGAACAGCGGACACATCTTCTGGATGATGACCGTCTGGATCTTCTTCCAGGCCGCCGTGGCCATGCCCGCGGGCAGGCTGCGGGAGAGCGGCAAACTGGCGGCCCGCTGGGCGATGATGCTCGGCGCGCTCGGCACGCTGCTCGGCTATCTCTCGCTGGCCTTCGCGCCGCACGTCATCGTGGCGTACATCGGCTTCGGCATGTTCAGCGGTATGGGCGCGGGCATGGTGTACGCGACCTGCGTCAACATGGTCGGCAAGTGGTACCCGGAGCGCAGGGGCGGCAAGACCGGATTCGTCAACGGCGGTTTCGCCTACGGATCCGTGCCGTTCGTGTTCCTGTTCACCGGGTTCATGGACCTGACCAACTTCCGCTGGGTGCTGGTCTCGGTGGGTGTCCTGCTCGCCGCGGTGGTCGCCGTGGCCGGGTACTTCTTCAAGGACCCGCCGAAGAACTGGTGGCCGGCGAATGTCGACCCGCTCAACCCGCCGGAGGACCCGCGTGCCCGCAGGTCCCTGGAGAAGAACCCGCCGGCCGTCAAGCAGTACAGCCCGATGGAGGCATGGAGGACCGGCCGTGTGGGGCTGATGTGGTTCTGTCTCGCCTGTACGTCGGGCGTGAACATCTTCGGCATCGCCTTCCAGGTCGACATCGGCAAGGAAGCGGGCTTCGCGGGCGGGATCGTGGCCACCGCGATGTCCCTCAAGGCGGTCGTCAACGGCACCGGGCGCGGTGTCATCGGCTGGCTCTCCGACCGGTACGGGCGCAAGCAGTGCCTGCTGGCGGTCTGCGTGATCCTGGGCCTGGCCCAGTTCGGCATCATCTGGTCGGCGTCGGAGCAGATGCTCGCGATGTTCCTGATCTTCTCCGCGATCTCCGGCTTCGGTGGCGGCGCGATCTTCCCGATGTTCGCGGCCCTGACCGCGGACTACTTCGGTGAGAACAACAACGCCACCAACTACGGCATGGTCTACAGCTCAAAGCTCGTCTCAGGGCTCGGCGCGGGCATGGGGTCCGTCGTCGTCGGGGCCTGGGGGCACTCGGGTGCGTTCATCCTGGCCGGCTGCATCTCGTTCTTCGCCGGCTTCGTGGCGATCTTCCTGTCCCCGCCCGGTAGGCCCAAGAATCGTGAGGTCCACCCCAACCCACACCCCCTTGGTGAGGAGATGGCTTGATATGACGGCGGAACCTGTCTCCGCTAGTAACACGGCACCGGCTACGGGGAGCCGGTACCGAGAAATAACCGACGAGCACGGCCGGATCTATCGCGTGGGCGAGACCGACCGGGACATCCTCGGCCACTCCCGCAAGTTCATGGTGTATCTGCCGTGGGCCGCGATGATGGCCATCAGTGTCTTCGAGTACGCCTACGGCTCCGCCGAGGACACACTGTCCTCCGCACACGGCTGGACGCAGTCCAACACCTTCTGGATCCTGAGCATTTGGGTGTTCTTCCAGGCAGGCGTGGCGTTCCCGGCCGGCTGGCTGCGGGAGAAGGGCATCATGCCGGCCCGGCGCGCCATGTACGTGGGCGCCTTCATGTGCCTGTTCGGCTTCCTGGCCCTTTCACACCTGCACAACGTGTGGCTGGCCATCCTCGGATTCGGCGTGATCGGCGGGCTCGGCTCCGGTTTCGTGTACGCGACCTGCATCAACATGGTCGGCAAGTGGTACCCCGAACGCAAAGGCGGCAGGACAGGTTTCGTCAACGGAGGCTTCGCCTACGGGTCGCTTCCGTTCATCTTCATCTTCAACTACGCCTTCGACACGTCGAACTACCACCGGGTGCTCGACATGATCGGCGCCTATGTGCTGGTCGTCGTGCTGGTGTGCGCGTTCTTCTTCCGGGACCCGCCGAAGAACTGGTGGCCCTCGGACGTCGACCCACTCGTCAAGTCGGGCAAGAGCGGGGCGGCTCTCGCCAAGAACCCGCCCGCGGTACGCCAGTTCACCCCCATGGAGGCCATCAAGACGGGCCAGCTGCCGCTGATGTGGCTCAGCCTGGTCCTGACGGCCGGTGTGTCGATCTTCGGCATCTCCTTCCAGGTCGACTTCGCCAAGGAGGTCGGCTTCGGTCCACTGGTCGCCGCCTCGTCGATGGGTGTCATGGCGGTCATCAACGGTGTCGGCCGTGCCGTGGTCGGCTGGATGTCGGACATCTGGGGCCGCAAGGCGAGCCTGATCCTCGTGATCGTCGTCCTCGGTCTCGCCCAGTTCGGCATCATCTGGGCGGGAGACATGCACAGCGAGTGGCTGTTCCTTGTCTTCGCCTTCCTCTCCGGCTTCGGTGGCGGCGCGTTCTACCCGATGTTCGCGGCGCTGACCCCGGACTACTTCGGTGAGAACTACAACGCCACCAACTACGGCCTGGTGTACAGCGGCAAGCTCATCAGCGGCCTGTTCGGCGGCGGACTCGGCTCGATGGTGGTCGGCGCCTGGGGCTACAACGGGGCGTACGCCCTGGCCGGCGGGATCTCCATGCTGTCGGCGCTCGTGGCACTGCTGCTGCGGCAACCGGGGCGGAACGAGAAGGCGGTGTCATTGACATGATCACGTAAAGCGTGTCCGTAACAGTTGAGTGGGGCCCGGCCGCGGCGGCCGGGCCCCACTCATGTGGTGTGCGCTATTTCCTGAGTGCGGCCAGGTTGTCGTAGCCGATCCGGGCGTGGGTCAGGGACTGGGCGGGGACGGTGGAGCTGGGCGCGTTGTCCTGCTCGACCATGGGGTTGCGGTAGTTGCGGGCGCCGACCCGCTTGAAGAACGTCCGGTAGTCGATGACACCTTCGCCGAAGGGCACCATGTCGTAGCCCATGCCGTTGGTGTCGTTGCGGGTGCCGTCCTTCGCGTGGAAGAGCGGGTAGCGCGCGTTGTGGGCGACGACGAGGGCGGCCGGGTCGAAGACCTTCTCCCGCGTGGAGCCGTCGTGCGCGGTGTAGGTGTGGAACTTGTACTGGGCCACGTGCGCCCAGAAGATGTCCATCTCCAGCCACACCGACTTCGGGTCGCTGATCCGCAGGAAGTACTCGAGCTTGCGGATGCCGGAGCTGCGGGTGGGCCTTCCCTGATCGTCGAGCGGCCCGCCGTCGATGAGGAATCCGTACGCCGCGTCGTGGTTGTGCGTGTAGAGCTTGAGGCCCGCGCGGTCCGCGATCCGCCCCAGCGCGTTCCACTTGTCGGCGGCGATGTCCCAGTCCGCCTTGTACGAGCTGCCGGTGGGGTCACCGCCGGTGCCCATGTGGTCCATCCCGAGGATGTTCGCGATCTCCAGGTGCTTCTTGAACTGGTCGGTGTCGGCCTGCGTGAGCGGCCAGGACGACGGGATGAAGCCGTGGTTGCCCTGGGCGCGCAGGCCGTACTCGTCGAGCCACGAGCGCAGCAGCTTCGCGCCCGCGACGGACTCCAGGTTCGCTCCCCCGGGCGCGTTGGCGTGCTGGCCGTAGCCGGCGAACTCGACCTGCTTGTACCCGTAGCGGGCCAGCTCCTTGAACACCTCGCGGAAGCCGGAGGGCAGGTCGCTGCTCAGCGGGTCGCGGCCGATGGCGTCGCGCACGGTGTAGAGGATGATGCCTCGCTTGTCCGCGGGGACGAGCCTGGTGCCGAGGCCGCCACCGGAACCGGTGGCGGTGCCGGTGGCCGGCTGGGCGAGTGCGGGTGCCGCGCCGAGGACGGGTGCGGCGATGGCGGCGCCGGCGACCGCGGTGCAGGTGCTGAGGAAGCGGCGGCGGTTGATGCCGAGGCGGGATCTGAGGGCGTCGTCGGGGCCTGCTGCCGTGTCGGCGTCGACGGTGCGGTGGAGTTCGGTCACGGTGTTTTCCTTCGGTCGGGTGAATCCGGGCTCGTGGCCCGGTCGTTGTCAGTGGGGTGTGCTTCACTCTCTGTAACTGCTCCTCCTGCTGCCAGTTGGAGGAGCAGGGCTTTCACTTCGGTGGCCGCGACGCGGCCTGAGAACGCGTGGGGGGTGGAGCACAGGATGAGCGGACCTTCTTCGTCGCTCGCCGGGAGCCGGCCGTGGCTGCCGCGAATAGGTGAGGCGTCGAGCGGGACGACGGCCATGCGGTAGCGCATGCCGAGCTTCTTGCGGGCGAGGGCGGTGGCCGCCTTGACCTTCACATAGGGGTCGAGGGGGTCCATGAAGAGTTCGACCGGGTCGTAGCCGGGTTTGCGGTGGATCTCGACGAGCTGCGCGAAGTCGGGCGCGTGGGCGTCGTCGAGCCAGTAGTAGTACGTGAACCAGGCGTCGGCCTCGGCGATGGCGACGAGTTCACCGGAGCGCGGGTGGTCGAGCTCGTGCGCCTTCTTGCCCTCGTCGTCGAGGAGTTGCTCGATGCCGGGTACGTCGGCGAGCGCGTCGCGGGTGGCATCGAGGTCTTCGGCCCTGCGTACGTAGATGTGCGCGATCTGGTGGTCCGCGACGGCGAAGGCGCGGGACGCCATCGGGTCGAGGTACTCCATGCCGTCCTGCGTGTGCACCTCGAGCAGTCCCGCGCGGCGCAGCGCCCGGTTGATGTGGACGGGGCGGTCGGCGCGGGTGATGCCGTACTCGGACAGGGCGACGACGGTGCGGCCTTCGGCGCGGGCGTCGTCAAGGAGCGGGGCGAGGGCGGCGTCGAGGTCGGCGGCCGCCCGGTGGGAGCGCGGGTCGTCGGGGCCGTAGCGCTGCAGGTCGTAATCGAGATGCGGGAGGTAGCTCAGGATCAGATCGGGGTGGCGGGTGTCCAGGACATGGCGGGTGGCGTCGATGATCCACCGGCTGGAGTCGAGGTCGGCGCCGGGGCCCCAGAAGTGGAACAGGGGGAACGTGCCGAGTTTCTCGGTGAGTTCGTCGTGCAGGGCCGGGGGCCGGGTGTAGCAGTCGGGTTCCTTGCGGCCGTCGGCGTAGTAGACGGGACGGGGTGTGACGGTGATGTCGGTGTCGGCGCCCATGGCGTACCACCAGCAGATATTGGCGACCGTGTAGCCGGGGTGGACGCGGCGGGCGGCGTCCCACACCTTGTCACCGGCGACGAGACCGTTGTGCTGCCGCCACAGCAGCACGTCGCCGAGCGCGCGGAAGTACCACCCGTTACCGACGATCCCGTGCTCGGCGGGCATCGTGCCGGTCAGGAAGGTGGACTGGGCGGCACAGGTGACGGCGGGCAGCACGGTGCCGAGCGGGGCCCGAGCCCCGTCCTGGCCGAGTTCTTTGAGACGCGGCATGTGTTCGAGCAGACGGGGGGTGAGGCCGACGACGTCGAGGACGAGAAGGGGAGTTGCGCGCGTACGCATTTCCAGCCCCTCCGTGAGGCCGGCGGGCGGCCGGCCGATTTCCAGCCCCTCCGGAAGGCCAGTGGGCGACTGGCCGGGCATTTCCAGCCCCTCCGGCGTTTGAGGAGCGGGGTCCGGGGCGGAGCCCCGTGGCGTGGGGGCGGCTCCGCCCCAGGCATCCGACGAACCACCGGAGGTCATGGCAGCTCCTTGAGGCCGAGATCGGTCAACAGATCACGGGCCAGGGCTAGTTCGGCGGCAATGCCATCGGCGAGCTGCGCGCGCCCACGCGGCCGCAGGGCCGACGGCAGCGCCTGCCAGGTGTACGTCTCCACCTCCAGGTGCCGGGTGAGCGGACGGACCCCACCGACAAGACGGGCCAACGTGTCCTTGAGGACATCGAGCGTGGAGGTGAGAGGCGCGGCGGGAGCCGCATGCAGCGGGACGTGGAAGTGGGCACGCCAGGGCACACCCTGCGGCAGACCGCCACGCCCGCCGCCCGCCAGGGCCTCGCCGAGGTCGTCGACGCCATGCAGGGCGCCGTCGGCGACGGCGCGGGTCTGGTGCAGGAAGCGGGGCTCGTCGAACGCGGCGAGCGCGGCCCGGACTTCGGGCAGATGGGGGTGTTCGGCATGGAGGGCGGCGGAGAGCTGCGCCTTCACGACGGGGATACGCGCGGCGCCCAGAGCGTCGAGCGCGGTATCGGGTTGTTCGAAGGAGGTGGCGAGGTGGCAGGTGTCCAGACACAGGCCGATGCGGTCGGTGCGGGCGACGTCGGTGAGGGGGCCGATGGCATCACCGGTGGTCTCGACGGTGCAGCCGGGTTCGGGTTCCAGACCGATGCGGATCGAGCGACTGGTCAACTCCTCGATCGTGTCGAGACGTTCGGCGAGGGTGCGCAGGGCGGCGCGGCCCTGTTCGGCGCGGAGCGGGTCGTGGGCCGTGCGCCAGGCGAGCGGCAGGGTGGAGACGGTGCCCTCGGTGGCGTCGGCGGGCAGCAGGGCACCGAGCAGCCGGGCCAGGTCGACGGTGTGGGTGAGGCGCTCCTCGTCGGCCCAGTCCGGTTTGTAGACGCGGTACTTGACCTCCGCGGCGCCGAAGCCCTCGTAGGGGAAGCCGTTGAGGGTGACGACCTCGAGGCCGCGCCGGTCGAGTTCGGCGCGCAGTCCGCGCAGCGCGGTGGGGTCGGTGACCAGGGCGCGGGCGGCGTCCTTCGCGAGCCACAGGCCGATACCGAGGCGGTCCCTGCCGAGGCGTCTGCGCACGGGTTCGCAGTGGTCGCGCAGTTGGGCGAGGACGCCGTCGAGGGTCTCGGCGGGGTGCACGTTGGTGCAGTACGCGAGGTGGACGGTGGAACCGTCGGGGTGCCGGAAGCGCATGGGTCACTCACCGCCGCGCAGGACCGAGTTGCCTTCGTGGGTGGCGGGTTCCGTCGCCGGGACGTCGAGCCGCAGGCGGTCGCTGAGGCCGTAGAAGGCGACCGGGTTGCGCCACAGCACGCGGTCGACGTCGTCGTCGGTGAAGCCCGAGGCGAGCATGGCGTCGGCGACCTTGCGGGTCTTGAGCGGGTCGCTGTTGCCCCAGTCGGCCGCGGAGTTGACGAGGACGTTCTCCGGGCCGTGGACGCGCAGGATCTCCACCATCCGCTCCTCGTCCATCTTGGTGTCCGGGTAGACGGAGAAGCCGAGCCAGGCGCCGGAGTCCTTGGCCTCCTTGACGGTGGTCTCGTTGAGGTGGTCGATCAGGACGCGCTCGACGGGCAGCGCGGACTCGCGGACGACGTCGAGGGTGCGGCGAAGGCCGGCGAGCTTGTCGCGGTGCGGCGTGTGCACGAGGGCGGGCAGGGCGTGGTCGGCGGCCAGTTGCAGCTGGGCGGCGAGCGCGGTGTCCTCGGCGGCGGTCATGGAGTCGTAGCCGATCTCGCCGACGGCGACGACGTTGTCCTTCACGAGGTAGCGGGGCAGCGCGTCCAGGACGGGGGTGCAGCGCGGGTCGTTCGCCTCCTTGGGGTTGAGGGCGATCGTGCAGTGGTGCGCGATCCCGTACTGGGCGGCGCGGAAGGGCTCCCAGCCCAGGAGGGAGTCGAAGTAGTCGTGGAACGAGGCGGGCGATGTGCGGGGCTGGCCGAGCCAGAAGGCCGGCTCCACCAGGGCGCGCACTCCGGCGGCGTGCATCGCCTTGTAGTCGTCGGTGGTGCGCGAGGTCATGTGGATGTGGGGGTCGAAGAGGCGCATCAGGACTCCTTGCCGTGGGGATCGACCCGGCCGTTCGTCAGGGGCTCGGGCGCGGTGCGGGCCAGGACGCGGTGCAGGTCGTCGGGGACGGGGCGCCCCGCGGCGGTGCGTTCGGCGGCGAAGTCGCCCAGCATGCGGGCGAGTTCGCCGTCGCCGCGGGCACGGTCGGCCAGCAGCGCCACGGCGTCCACCGGCACCCCGGTGAACAGACACTTGAGGACGGCGTGCCGCCACGCGTGGGCGGGCAGGTGCGCGGCGGCGTACGGCCCGACGGCGGCGGCCACGAGGCGGGTGTCGTTGGCGCGCAGGGCGTCCTCGACCAGAGGGAGGGCGTCCGGGCCTGCCACCAGGTGGGGCAGGGCGAGCAGGACGGCGCGGCGTTCGGCTGCGGTGCCCTGGGTGTACAGCGCGGTGAGGGTGGCGGTGTCGGCGCGGGCGGCGTGCAGCAGCAGGAGCCGGGCGGCGTCCGCGTGCTCTTCGCCGGTGCGGCGGCCGGCTTCGGCGAAGCGCAACTCCCATGCGGGGAGGCGGTGTTCGGGTGCTCCAGCGGCTGGGCGCGTGGCCGCGTCGGCGAGCGCGGCGTGCAGCCAGGCGCGGGCGGTGTCGTCCAGCGCGGAGTCGAGGCGTTCGCGGACGGTGCCGAGAGCCGGAAGGGTGCCGGTGTCGGTGTCGGTGCCGGTGTCGTGCGTCATGAGGTGCCTCCCCGCGGTGCCGGCCGGGTCACGGAGCGCAGGAAGTCGAGCGACTGGGCGGCCAGTTGGGGGCCCGCGTGGGAGTGGCGGGGCAGTTCGACGACGGTCAGGCCGCGGTAGCCGGTGGCGGCGAGGGCGTCGAGCACGGGCGGGAAGTCGATCTCCCCTTCGCCGAACGGCAGATGTTCGTGGACGCCCCGGCGCATGTCCTCGACCTGCACATGCCGCAGCCAGGGCGCCGCCGCGCGGACGCAGTCGGCGGCAGACAGCGGCTCCAGGCACTGGCAGTGCCCGATGTCGAGGGTCAGGCCGAGCCCTTCGGGGCTGCCCAGTTCGCGGCGCAGCCGGTGGAAGTCGGCGAGCGTGGCGAGGAGATGACCGGGTTCGGGCTCGATGGCGAGAGGCACACCGGCGGAGTCGGCGGCTTCCAGTACGGGGGTGAGCGCTGCGGCGAGGCGCTTCCACGCACGGTCCGGGTCGGTGCCGTCGGGGGTGACGCCGCTGAAGCAGTGCACCGCGTGGGCGCCCAGGTCGGCGGCGACCTGGACGGCGCGGACGAGCAGTCGAATACGCAAGGCCCGGGCGTCGGGGTCCGGGTCGAGGAGGGAGGGGCCGTGTTTGCGGCGTGGGTCGAGAACGTAACGGCCACCGGTCTCCACGGTGACCGCGAGCCGGTGCCGGTCCAGGGCGCGGGCCACCTCGCGGGTGCGGGCCGCCAGGTCCGGGGCGAGCGGGTCGAGGTGCATGTGGTCGAGGGTGAGCCCGACGCCGTCGTAACCGAGGTCGGCGAGCAGGCCGAGGGCGTCGTCGAGGCGCAGGTCGGTGAGGCCGTTGGTGCCGTAACCCCAGCGGGGCGCGGCTCGTTCGGGGGCGGGTGCGGTCATGTGACGCTCACCTTCTTCGCGAAGCGGCGGGCGAGCGGGGCGAGGGCGAGAGTGGCCAACGCGGTCACCGGGGCGCCGGAACGGGCGGCCAGCGCGGACTGGAGGGGCACGAGCGCACGGATGCCGGCGCCGACGGCGCGTTGGGTGAGCGGGGGTGAGGGGTTGAGTGCGGCGTGGAAGAGGGGGCGCAGGGCGGTGGTCGCGTACGCCGTGACGGGGACGGTGAGGGTGCCCCGGCCGTCGCCCCGTGCCCGGCGGGGGTCTCTCGCCTGCGGGGCCAGGAGCGCGGCGGCGATCGCGGCGCCCGTGGCCAGGGCCGTCAAGGGGCCGGCGACGGAGCCTCCCTGGGTTTCGCTGCGGGAGACGGCGGTGACCGCGGTCGTATGGACGGCCAGGGCGGCAGCCGCGGTGAGAACCGACCCCAAGTCCCCACGCGCCCCGGCTCCCACCGGGTGCACCCCCGCCGGGCGCGACGCCGCCGCGCCCATCAGCAGGTCAAGCCCGCGGGCCGCGCCCATCGCGGCCGGGCCCGCCGCGGTGTGCTTGAGGCGCAAGTCGTACGCCCAGACCGTCGCCGCGAGCGCCGTGGCCAGCGTGCCCGTCGTGCGGCCGGCCCGGGAGGCCAGGGCGACGCCCGTGCCGGTCAGCGCGCCCGCCGCCAGCAGGGCGTGGGCGGGTTGGACGCGGCCGGAGGGCAGCGGGCGGTGCGGGCGGTCGCGGGCGTCCTCGTCCCGGTCGGCCCAGTCGTTGAGCGCCATGCCCGCCGCGTACAGGCTGACGGAGGCGCCGACGGCCAGGATCGTGCCGCGGGTCGGGCGGGCCCCCGCAGCGGCCGCCCCGGCCAAGGCGTCGCCGGGGACGGTCAACAGGGCGGGAAGGCGGAGGAGTTCGGCCCAGGCCCGGCTCCGCGACGCCGGCCCGTCCTCCCCCGCCCCTTCCTCGCCCGGCCCGCGCCGCTGCCCCTGCCCCCGCGACGCAGTCCCCGCCCCCGCCCCGCTCACGCCGCGCCGTCCCGGAGGCGGTCCGCGAAGGAGAGCAGGGACTCGTACTGGCGGTCCAGGTCGGAGGATGCCCCGGGGTCGGGGTCCTTGAAGTAGAAGCCCAACTCCGGGCGGGGGCCGGTCAGTCCGGACTGCGCCGCGCGCAGCAACAGACGGGCCAGGTCGAGGACGAGGGGTGCGGCGAGGGCCGAGTCGCAGCCCTGCCACGTGGTCTGCAGGGTCATCCGCGCGCCGAGGAAACCGTCGAAGGCGATGTGGTCCCAGGCCGTCTTCCAGTCGCCGAGCGCCGGGACGTCGTCGATGTGGACCTCGCCCTGCGGGACGGCGCCGAGGGTGTCGGCGAGGACGCGTTCCTTGCCGGCGTTCTTCGCGGCGGCCGCGGCCGGATCGGCGAGGGCCGCGCCGTCCCCGCCGCCGAGAAGGTTGGTACCGGACCAGGCGCGCACGTCGAGCGCGCGCCTGCGGAACATCGGGCCGAGCACGGACCGCAGCAGCGTCTGCCCGGTCTTGCCGTCGCGACCCGCGTAGGGGACGCCCACGGTGTGGGCCGCGTGCTGAAGAGAGGGGTGGTGGAGTCCCGTGGAGGGGGTGAAGTTGATGTATGGGCAACCGGCGCGCAGGGCCGCCGCGGCGTACAGGGAGCTGGCCGGGAGGTCGTCACCGCGTGGTGGCGCCTCGGTGGAGGCGACGTTCACGACGACGGCCCCGGCCAGGGCGTGGCGTCGTACGAAGGACTGGATGTCGGCGGTGAAAGCGGCGATCAGCTCGTGCTGGGGGCGGCCGTCGCCGGGAAGCGGACCGCCGGGCGCGATCTCCCCGTCGGCGGCGGCGAGTTCGGCGCCCACCGCTCCCGGAAGTCCGTGCGGCAGCACTCCCCCCGCGGCGAGCTGTTCGGCGCGTTTGGGCAGCGGACAGTCGACGGTGTCGTGGCCCCCGAAGACGAGGGACGTCAGGAGCGGCAGGCCCGCCGTGGTGAACGGCTCGGTCTCCGTGACCATCCCGGAGGGCGAATGCAGCCCGGCCCCGATGGCGGCGCACCCCGCGATCGCCGTGGTGGCGACGGAGCCACGGGCCCCGACCAGCCACACCCCGAACCGCGGGTTGGGTGAGGACGAAGGGCAGGACGGTCCGGCGGACATGGGCAGCCTCCTAGTCGAGCGTGAAGCCAGTCGTGAAGCCATGCGTAAAGCCATATGCGAAGCCATGCGTGGAGACATGCGTGCGCATCTGCATCCACGCGCACCTGCTGGGTGCCCAGCCGTTCACGGCCGGGCAAGACGGCGGGCGGGGGTCCGGCGTCCCTCGCCCGCCGCCGTCCTAGTCGCCCGTTCCGGGCAGTGCGTCCGCTCCGGGCAGCGCGCCCGTGTCGGACGCGGGGCCGAGTTCCTTCAGGCGGATCTTGCGGAAGGACACCTGGTCGGAGTCGCCGTGGTTCTGCAGACCGATGTAGCCGTCGGTGAGGCTCCGCTCGGGGTCCTTGTTGGTGAAGTCGTTGATCTTGACTCCGTTGAGGAACAGCTCAAGGTGCTCGCCCCGCACCTTGACCTCGTACGAGTTCCACTCCCCCGGCGGCTTCAGGGCCTTGTCGCGGGCCGCGAGGTCGGCCGACTGGAAGGAGTAGACCGCGCCCGTGGTGCGGTCGGGTGCGTCGGTGGCGTCGATCTGGATCTCGTAGCCCTTGTCGACGGCCGACCAGGGGTCGTCGGAGGCCGGGAAGCCCACGAAGACACCCGAGTTGTCGTCCCCGTCGGCGCTCGCCATCTTCCAGTCGAGCTTCAGGGAGTACGAGTGCAGCTCCTTGGCCCGGTACCAGAGCAGGCCCATGCCGCCTTGGGAGTTGAGGGTTCCCTTCGACGGGTCCACGGTGAAGCCGCCGGGCCCCGCCTGCTTCCAGCCGTCGAGCGTCTCGCCGTTGAAGATGTCCCGGTAGCCGGTGTTCGGGCGGCAGTTGGCCGCGACCTGACCGGTGACGTACTTCAGGCCGCCGCGCAGATGGCCGCGGAACGCGGGGTCGGCGTAGGACTCCTTGGTGTGTCCGCCGCCGGTGTAGAAGGCGCGGCCGCCGCCGTAGTTCTGGCACCAGGCGATCGGATGGTCGCCGTTCATGGTGCCGCCGGTGTACGTCGTCTCGTCGAGCGAGGCGAGGACGTGTACCTGGTCGCGCGGGTTGGAGCGGTAGTTGTACCACTCGTCGGTGCGCTGCCAGGCGTCCGGCAGCTCGCGGGTCGCCGGATGCTTGTGGTCCTCGACGCGGACCGTGGCCGGCTGGATCGCCGGGTGCCCTTGGAACCAGGCGCCGACGAGGCCGCCGTAGTAGTTCCAGTCGTACTCGGTGTCGGCGGCGGCGTGCACGCCGAGGTAGCCGCCGCCCTTGGAGACGTAGCCCTCGAACGCCTTCTGCTGGGCTTCGTCGAGCACGTCGCCGGTGGTGGAGAGGAAGACGACGGCCTTGTACCGGGCGAGGTTGCCCGGGGTGAAGGCGGTCGCGTCCTCGGTGGTGTCGACGGTGAGCTTGTCGGCGGCGCCGAGTTCCTTCAGGGCCGCGATGCCCTCGGGGATGGAGTCGTGCCGGAACCCGGCGGTCTTGGAGAACACCAGGACCCGGTCCCGGGCCCCGGCGCCCTCGGGCGCCGAGGTGGCCGGGACCGTGAGCCCACCGACGAGCAGGGCGGCGGCGGCCGTCGCGAGGCCGATGCGTACAGAGGTGCGCATGCTGTCCTGTTCCTCTCAGCTCGTGGTGAAGGTGAAGTCGTCGACCTCGAAGAGGTTCTTGCCGCCCGAGCCCTTGAAGACCAGGTAGAGCGTGGTGCTCTTGGTGGGCTGCTTGCTGATGGACGTGGTGACGTCCGTGTACGTCTCCCAGGAGCCGGTCGGTGCGACCTTGGCGCTGCCGACGAGCCGGCCGGTGGCCGAGCCGGTGCGGATCTCCAGGGTGCCGCCGCTGCCGGCGGAGGCGACGCGCGCCTTCAGGGACTTGGCGTTCCCGATCGCGTACGGCTTGAAGGAGATCCAGTCGCCGTTCTCGATGGTGCCGACGGCCTTGCCGCCGTTGGCCGCGTCGTGGCTGACGACCGACACACCCTTGGAGTCGCCGTAGTGCTCGGCCTGGCGGTGCTTCTGCTGGGTGACGTGCTGGTCGTGCGTGGTCAGGGCCGGCTGGCCGCCTGCGCCCTTGTCGGTGTACTCGGCGTCGAAGACACCGAAGACGTTGGCGTTCGGGTCGTGCTCGCTGTCGGCGCTGGTCTGGATGGTGCCGGAGCAGCCGGTGGCCGAGGTGATCGGGTGGCCGTGGCTGTCATGGCCGAGGATGTGGGTGACCTTGACCTTGGAGCAGTCGATGGCCCCGTCCTCCGGGTCGGTGACCGTCACCTTGAAGGGGACCTTGTCGCCGAAGGTGAACAGCTGGCCGTCCGCGGGCAGTTGCAGGGTCACCTTGGGCGCGGTGTTGCCGACGGTGAGGTGCACATCGGCGCTGCCGGTGCGGCCCGTGGAGTCCTTTGCGGTCACGGTCGCGGAGTAGGTGCCGTTCTTCTTGTAGGTGTGGCTGGGCGCGGCGCCGGTGCCTGTGCTGCCGTCGCCGAAGTTCCAGGAGTACGTGAGGGCGTCGCCGTCGGCGTCCGAGGCCGTGGAGGTGAACTTCACCTTCATCGGCGCCTGGCCGGACGTCTTGTCGGCCTTGGCGTCGATGGTCGGCGAGTGTCCTTCGGTGGCGTTCTCGATGCGGTACAGGGCGGAGTTCTCGTCGCCGCCGAACCAGGAGAGGCCGTAGTCAAGGACGTACAGCGCGCCGTCGGGGCCGAAGGCCATGTCCATCACCTGGGTGCCGGTCCAGGGGAACGGGTTGATCGAGCTGACCTTGCCGTCGGCGTCCTGCTCGATCCGCTTGATCCACTGCCGGCCGAACTCGCCGGCGAAGAAGTCGCCGTCGTACGCCTCGGGGAACTTCACCGGGGAGGTGTTGGCGGAGTCGTACCGGTAGACGGGTCCCGCCATCGGGGACTCGGAGCCGGAGCCGAACTCCGGGAGGGAGCCGCCGTCGTAGGGGATCCACGCGGCCTGCGCGGGCGGCAGGTCGGTGAGGCCGGTGTTGTGCGGAGAGGTGTTCTTCGGCGCCGCGCAGTCGAACTTCGCGCCGGAGGCCTGCGTCCCGAAGTCGTAGTCCACGTAGGCGTCGTTGTTCCCGGTGCAGTACGGCCAGCCGAAATTGCCGGCCTTCGTCACGCGGGCGAACTCGACCTGTCCTGCCGGTCCGCGGGTGTCCGACGCGGTACCCGCGTCGGGCCCGTAGTCGCCGACGTAGACGGTGCCGGTGGGCTTGTCGACGCTCATCCGGAACGGATTGCGGAAGCCCATCGCGTAGATCTCGGGGCGCGTCTTGTCGGTGCCGGGCGCGAAGAGGTTGCCGTCAGGGACGGTGTACGAGCCGTCGGCCGCGACCTTGACGCGCAGGATCTTGCCGCGCAGGTCGTTGGTGTTGCCGGCCGAACGCTGGGCGTCGTAGGCCGGGTTGCGGGTGGAGCGCTCGTCGATGGGCGTGTAGCCGTCGGAGGCGAACGGGTTGGAGTCGTCGCCGGTCGACAGGTACAGGTTGCCGTCCTTGTCGAAGTCGATGTCGCCGCCGACGTGGCAGCAGATGCCGCGCGAGGTCTGGACGTCGAGGACCTTCTTCTCGGAGTCCTTGTTCAGCGTGCCGTCGGTGTTGAGCGTGAAGCGGGAGAGCCGGTTGTACCCGTCGAAGGGGGCGAAGTCGGCGGCCGTGCCGTCGTTGGGGGCGTCGCCCGCCGGGGTGTTCAGCGGGGGCGCGTAGTAGAGGTAGATCGCCCGGTTCTCGCTGAAGTTCGGGTCGATGCCGACGCCTTGGAGGCCCTCTTCGTCGTGGCTGTAGACGTCGAGTTTGCCGGCGACCTTGGTGGTGCCGTTCTCGTCGGTCAGGCGCAGTACGCCGTCGCGCGAGGTGTGCAGGACCTTGCGGTCCGGCAGGACGGCCAGCGACATCGGCTCGCCGACCTCCTCCGCGCCCTTGGCGAGGGTGACCTGCTGGAAGTCCTCGGCCGCGGCCGTACCGGCAACGGGCGCGGGGGCGGCGGCCGCCGAGAAGGTGAGCGAGGCCGCGGCGAGCAGGGTGCCGGTGAGCAGGGCGAGTGCGTTGCGGGTTCTCAGGCGTTTCCTGTGCACGGGTTCCTCCGGACAGAGGGGCGGGTCGTGCGTGACGCCGGGGCGCGCCGTCGCCCCGGGGGGATCTGTGCCGTGAGTGCCTTGTGTGTGCCGTGCGTACGTTCGGGGGAGGACGCTAGCCGCGTTTGTCCCGTCCGAACAGACCTTGTACAGCAGCGAGTTGAACTTTTTCCTACTTCAGGACAAAGCCGTTTTCGGGCATGGCCGGCCGGCCGCGCGACCATCGGACCCGGTCGCGCGGCCGAGGCCCCGGCGTCAGCTGTTGAACGCCGCGTCGAAGGACGCCGTGGGCGGTTCGTAGTCGAACGCCTTCAGGCGGGTCAGCGCCTCGGGGGCGCCCTGGAGGCGGTCCATGCCCGCGTCCTCCCACTCCACGGAGATCGGCCCGGAGTAGTCGATGGAGCGGAGCATGCGGAACACGTCCTCCCAGGGGACGTCGCCGTGCCCGGCGGACACGAAGTCCCAGCCACGGCGGGGGTCTCCCCACGGGAGGTGGGAGCCGAGCCGTCCGTTGCGGCCGTCGAGACGCTTGCGGGCCTCCTTGCAGTCGACGTGCAGGATGCGGTCGCGGAAGTCGTAGAGGAAGCCGACCGGGTCGAGGTCCTGCCACACGAAGTGGGAGGGGTCGAAGTTCAGGCCGAAGGCCCGGCGGTGATCGACCGCCTCGAGCGCCTTGTGCGTGGTCCAGTAGTCGTACGCGATCTCGCTCGGGTGGACCTCGTGGGCGAAGCGGACTCCTTCGGCGTCGAACACGTCGAGGATGGGGTTCCAGCGCTCGGCGAAGTCCTCGTAGCCGCGCTCGATCATCGACTCGGGAACGGGCGGGAACATGGCGACGAGGTGCCAGATGGCCGATCCGGTGAAGCCGATGACGGTGTCGACGCCGAAGGCGGCGGCCGCGCGGGCGGTGTCCTTGATCTCGGCGGCGGCCCGCTGGCGGACCCCCTCGGCCTCGCCGTGCCCCCAGATGCGGGAGGGCAGGATCGCCTCGTGGCGTTCGTCGATGATGGCGTCGCAGACGGCCTGCCCGACGAGGTGGTTGGAGATGGCCCAGCACTTGAGGCCGTACTTGTCGAGGAGGGCGTGCCGCCCCTTGACATAGCCGGGGTCGTCGAGGGCCTTGTCGACCTCGAAGTGGTCGCCCCAGCAGGCGAGTTCGAGTCCGTCGTACCCGGCGTCGCGGGCTATGCGGCACACGTCTTCGAGCGGCAGATCGGCCCACTGACCGGTGAAGAGGGTGAACGGGCGGGGCATGGGTGGCTCCTCTCGGGTCGCAGGCTCTCAGGCCGGTACAGGGGTGTAGACGGAGTTCTTGGCCGCGCTCTCCTCGACCGCCGCGAGGACGCGCTGCACCTGGAGTCCGTCGGCGAACGACGGCCGGGGCTGCGCTCCTTCGGCGATGGCGGTGACGAGGTCGCGGGCCTGGTGGGTGAACGTGTGCTCGTAGCCGAGGCCGTGACCGGGCGGCCACCAGGCTTCCAGGTAGGGGTGACCCGGCTCGGTGGCGAGGATCCGGCGGAAGCCGGCGTACTCGGCGGGTTCGGTGTGGTCGTGGAAGGACAGCTCGTTGAGGCGCTCCAGGTCGAAGGCCAACGTGCCGTGGGAGCCGTTGAGTTCGATGGTGAGCGCGTTCTTGCGGCCGGTCGCGAACCGGGTGGCCTCGAAGGAGGCGAGGGCGCCGGAGGCAAACCGTCCGGTGAACAGGGCCGCGTCGTCGACCGTGACGGGCCCGGTGCCTGCGTCGCCGCCGCCGGCCGCCGAGAGGCCGGAGGACGCCCCGTCCAGGAGCGGTCGTTCGCGCACGAAGGTCTCGGTGAGCGCGGAGACACCGGTCACGGGTTCGCCCGCGAGGTACTGGGCGAGGTCCACGGCGTGCGCGCCGAGGTCACCGAGGGCGCCGGATCCCGCGTGCGGCTTCTGCAGCCGCCAGGTGAGCGGGAAGGCGGGGTCGACGAGCCAGTCCTGGAGGTAGTGGGCGCGGACGTGGCGCAGGGTACCGATGCGCCCGTCGGCGACCATGCGGCGGGCGAGCGCGACGGCCGGGACGCGCCGGTAGTTGAAGCCGACCATCGCCAACTGGCCGTTGATGGCCGCCCGTTCGGCGGCGGCCGCCATCACCCCCGCCTCCTCCACCGAGTTGGCGAGGGGCTTCTCGCACAGTACGTGCTTGCCGGCCTCCAGGGCGGCGACGGCGATCTCGGCATGGCTGTCGCCGGGGGTGCAGATGTCGACCAGGTCGACATCGTCCCGGGCGATCAGCGCCCGCCAGTCGGTCTCGGCCGCGGCCCACCCGAGCCGGTCGGCCGCGGCACGCACCCCCGAGGCCTCGCGGCCGCAGATCGCGGCGAGTGCGGGCGTCAGCGGCAGGTCGAAGACATGGCCCACCGTGCGCCAGCCCTGCGAGTGGGCGGCGCCCATAAACGCGTACCCGACCATGCCGACACCCAGGGCGGGCCTCGACCCGTCGTGTCCGTTGCTGCCTGCCATACAGAAGTCCTCCTCGTCCGCGCGCTGTTGGGGGATACGCCGTACGGGCAGGGCTCACTTGAAGCCGGTGGGCATGTACTGGTCGACGTTCTTCTTGTCGACGACGGCCGAGTACAGGGTCACGTGGGCGGGGATCTCGAACTCGGCCATGCCGCTGATGCCCTTGCCCTGGCCGAGCGCGCGGGCCAGGTCGATCGCGGAGGCGGCCATGGTCGGCGGGTACAGGACGGTGGCCTTCAGCACGCCGCGGTCCTGCTTGATCTCCTCGAACGCGGAGAGCGCGCCCGCGCCGCCGACCATCAGGAAGTCGTCACGCCCGGCCTGCTTGATGGCGCGCAGGGCGCCGACACCCTGGTCGTCGTCGTGGTTCCACAGAGCGTCGAAGTTCTTCTGCGCCTGCAGGAGTTGGGCCATCTTCGCCTGTCCTGACTCGACCGTGAACTCGGCGGCCTGCCGGGCCACCTTCTTGATGTTGGGGTAGTTCTTCAGAGCGGCGTCGAAGCCCTCGGTGCGCTGCTTGGTGAGTTCGAGGTTGTCGAGCCCTGCGAGCTCGACCACCTTCGCGTTCTTCTTGTCCTTGAGCTGCTCGCCGATGTAGTGCCCGGCGCTCAGACCCATGCCGTAGTTGTCGCCGCCGATCCAGCAGCGGTACGCCTGCGGGCTGTTGAAGATGCGGTCCAGGTTCACGACGGGGATGCCGGCGCGCATCGCCTTCAGGCCCACCTGGGTCAGCGCCTTGCCGTCGGCCGGCAGCACGACGAGGACGTCGACCTTCTTGTTGATGAGGGTCTCGACCTGGCCGATCTGCGCGGCCGTGTCGTTGGAGCCCTCGGTGGACTCCAGGGTGACGTCCGCGTACTTCTTCGCGCGTTCCTTGGCGTTGTCGTTGATGGCGTTGAGCCAGCCGTGGTCGGCCTGCGGCCCCGCGAAGCCGATGGTGACCTGCTTGCCCTTCTTGTCGTCGGCGACCGGCTGGTCGGCGGGCTTCTTGTCGTCGCCCTTGTCGCTGGGCTCGTTGCTGGTGCAGGCGGTGAGCAGTCCGCCCGCGGTGACGGCCGCGGCCGCGCCGAAGATCAGTCCTCGGCGGCTCGTTGTCTCTGGCATGGCGTGTCCCTTTCCGCGTTTCAATGGGATGTGCTGGCCGTGCGCCGCTGCACCAGGACCGCCACGACGATGATGGCGCCCTTGGCGATCTGCTGGACGTCGCTCTGCAGGTTGTTCAGCGCGAAGATGTTCTGGATCGTGGTGAAGATCAGGACGCCGAGGACGGAGCCGACGATGGTGCCGCGCCCGCCCGTGAGCAGGGTGCCGCCGATGATGGCGGCGGCGATGGCGTCGAGTTCGTAGAGGTTGCCGTTGGTGTTCTGGCCGGAGCCGGAGAGCACGATCAGCATGAAGGCCGCGATGCCGCAGCACAGGCCGGAGAGCAGGTAGAGATAGAGGCGCTGGCGGCGCACGTCGATGCCGGCGAGGCGGGCCGCCTCCGCGTTGCCGCCGACGGCGACGGTGCGGCGGCCGAAGGTGGTGCGGTTGAGGACCAGCCAGCCGATCACGGTGACCGCGACGAACACCAGCACCAGGGGCGGGATCCCGAGGACGTACGAGTCGCGCTCGCCGAGCTTCAACACCCCTGGCACGGTGACCATTTGGGTCTTGCCGTCGGTGATCTGCAGGGCGAGTCCGCGGCCCGAGGCGAGCATAGCGAGCGTGGCGATGAACGGGACCATGCCGCCGTACGCGATCAGCACCCCGTTGACGAGGCCGCAGCCGACGCCGACGAGGATCGCCGTGAACAGGACGCCGGCGAAGCCGTACTCCTGGGTGGCCACGGTGGTGGCCCAGACACCGGCGAGGGCGACGATCGCGCCGACGGAGAGGTCGATGCCGCCGGAGATGATCACGAAGGTCATGCCGACGGTGACGACGCCGATGACGGAGCCCTGGGTGAGGACGAGTTGGAGGTTGTCCGTGTCCAGGAAGGAGTCCGGCTGCGTGATGCCGCCGATCACGACCAGGGCGGCGAGGACACCGAGGAGCGAGAGCGTACGGATGTCCATCCGGACGACGCGGGGACGGCTCTTGGCCGGAGCGGTCTCGGGGGCCGCCGGGCTGGCGGCGGGGGCGGGGTGCGTCATGACGCCAGGTCCCTTCGGGGGCGGGTGGTGCGGTCTGTGCGGGGTGTCCTCGTGGTGCTCGTCGTGCTCGTGGTGCTCGTCGTGCTCGTCGTCTCCCTGGCCGTCCGGGCCGCGGCGCATGTCATCGCGCGCCCTCCAGGACCAGGTCGAGGACCGCGTGTTCGTCCAGGTCCGTCGCCGGGGACTCGTGGACCACCCGGCCCTCCCTGAGGACCAGGACCCGGTCGGCGAGGCCGAGCACCTCGGGGACCTCGCTGGATACGAGGAGGACGGCGAGGCCCTCGTCGGCGAGGCGGCGGATCACGGCATACAGCTCGGCGCGGGCCCCGACGTCGACGCCGCGGGTCGGCTCGTCGAGCAGCAGCACCCGGCAGCCGCGCAGCAGCCAGCGCGCGAGCACGGCCTTCTGCTGGTTGCCGCCGGAGAGCGTGCGCACCGGCACGGAGGGGTCGTCGGGGCTCAGGGAGAGTTCACGAGTGGCGCCGCGCGCGGCCTCGCGTTCCCGGCCACGATCCAGCCAACCCCCGTACGAGAAGCGGGACATGGAGGAGACGGAGACGTTCCGGGTGACCGATTCGAGCATCAGCAGGGCCTGCGCCTTGCGCTCCTCGGGGGCGAGCCCGAGCCCCGCGCGGACGGCGACGCGGACGCTACCGGTGCGCAACGGGCGGCCACCGATGTGGATCTGACCGGCCGTCGGTTTGCGGGCTCCGTAGATCGTCTCCAGGATCTCGGAGCGCCCGGAGCCCACGAGCCCGGCGAGCCCGACGATCTCGCCGGGGCGGATGTCCAGGTCGAACGGCGCGAACTCCCCGCTGCGAGTGAGCCCTTGGACCTTCAGGACGGGATCCGTGCGCGGCCCGGTATTGGGCCGGTCCGGGAAGACGTACTCGACGTTGCGGCCCGTCATCAGGGAGATGATGTCGCGGGTCGCGGTCCGCTCGGCGGGCAGTCCGACGGCCACCGCGCGGCCGTCCTTGAGGACGGTGACACGGTCGCCGATGCGGCGGATCTCCTCCAGGCGGTGGGAGATGTAGACGACGGCGACGCCCTCGGCGGTCAGGTCCCCGACGATCCGGAAGAGGTTGTCGACCTCGTCGGGGTCGAGCGCCGCGGACGGCTCGTCCATGACCATGAGCCGTACGTCGTGGGAGAGCGCGCGGGCCATCGAGACGATCTGCTGGTGGGCGGCGGACAGCTCGCCGACGAGGCGCTCGGGGTCGATCTCCGGGTGGCCGAGCCGCCGCAGCAGCGCGGCCGTTTCGGTTCGGGCCGCGCGTCCGCGCACGACGAACCCGCCGGAGGTCGGCTCGTGCCCGAGGAACACGTTCTCGGCCACGGACAGGGCCTCTACCAGGTCGAGTTCCTGGTAGATGGTGGCGATACCGAGGCGCATCGCGGCGATCGGCGAGCGCAGCGCGACCTGTTCGCCGCGCCAGGTGATGACGCCGCCGTCGGGCTGGTGCGCCCCGGCCAGGACCTTGATCAGGGTCGACTTTCCGGCCCCGTTCTGACCGAGCAGACAGTGCACCTCCCCGGCCTGGACCTCCAGGTCGACGCCGTCCAGGGCGCGCACGCCGGGGAACGACTTGGTGATGCCGGACATGGTGAGCAGCGGTGGTGCGGAGGCCGTATCGGGTCCCATGACGCTTCCCCTCGGGGCGGGTGCGGACCGGTTTCAGGGCAAAACAGGCAGGGCAGAGCTGAGCGCCGTACAGGGTGTGCGTGAAACAGGGTGTGCGTGAAACAGGGTGTGCGTGGAGCAGCGTGGAGCGGCTGGGCTTACGCGGGTGAGAACAGGTGATCGCTGATCAGTCGGGCGCCGCCGGTCACTCCGGCGATGGGCCCCAACTCCCCTAGAACAATGGGGAGATTGCCGGTCGCCAGGGGGAGCGACTGGCGGTAGACCTGGGTACGCAGGGCGGCCAGCAAGGTGTGACCGAGCCCGGTGACACCGCCGCCGATGACGACGAGCCCCGGGTTGAAGAAGCTGACGAGGGACGCGATGACCTGCCCGGTGCGGTTGCCGCCCTCACGGATCAGGTCGAGACAGGTGGTGTCGCCGGCCGCGGCGGCCGCCGCGACGTCGGCGGCGGTGAGCCGGCCCGCGCTCTCCAGGCGTGCGGCGAGTTCGGCGGAGCGTCCGTCGCGGGCGGCGGCCTCCGCGTCACGCGCGAGCGCCGCGCCGCTGAAGTGTGCTTCCAGGCAGCCCTTGTTGCCGCAGGCGCACTGCCGGCCGTCCCGCTCGACGCGGATGTGCCCGATGTCGCCGGCCGACCCGGTGGTGCCTCGGTGGACCTCGCCGCCGACGACGATGCCGCAGCCGATGCCGGTGCCGATCTTGACGCAGAGGAAGTCGCGCGCCTGCCGGGCGACGCCCGCGTGCTGCTCCCCCATCGCCATCAGGTTCACGTCGTTGTCGACCATGACGGGGCAGCCCAGTTCCTGGCTGAGCGCCTCACGGACCGGGAAGCCGTCCCAGCCGGGCATGATCGGCGGCGCGACCGGCACACCTTCGGGGAACCGCACGGGCCCCGGTACCCCGATGCCCGCGCCGTCGAACCCCTCGGCGAGCCCGGAGGCCCGCAACTTGGCGGCCATGGCGAGGACTTGCTCGAAGACCGCGACGGGACCCTCGCGTACGTCCATGGGCTGGGCGATGTGGCCGAGGATCTCCAGCTCGGCGTTGGTGACGGCGACGTCGACCGAGGTCGCGCCGATGTCCACGCCGAGGAAGCGGAGCGTGGGGGCGAGCCGGACGTTGTGGGAGCGGCGGCCGCCGCGCGAGGCGGCGAGTCCGTCGGCGACCACGAGTCCGGTGTCCAGGAGGCGGTCCACCTCGACGGCGAGCCGCGACCGGGAGAGTTCCACCTGATCGCCCAGCTGGGCACGGGAGTTGGGGCCTGCGTCGCGCAGCAGCCGCAGCAGGCGCGCCTGGTGCGCGTTGGCGGGTCGAGCCGTCATGCGTCTCACGTGCCCCTCCCCGCCGCTTCGGGCCTCAATGGGTGGTGGTGCCGTGTGCTCGCGTTCGTCTTTCGATGGGGAACGTAGCAGCGCCCACCCGGCGCGGGAAGAAGTTGCGCGGGAATTGCCCCCTACTTTCTCCGGCCACAGGACAAAGCCTACCGCCGGAGCGGGGAACGGCCCTCCCGTCGGGCCCTGTCGGACCTGGCCAGGCCCTGTCGGGCCTCGTCAGGCCTCGTCGCGGTGGTGGTACGTCTCGCGGGTGTGCTCGGTGTGCGTCCGCATCACCGCCGTGGCCTTCGCCTCGTCGCGCGCCGAGATCGCCGCGATCAGCTGACGGTGCTCGATCCAGGACTGCTCGCCGCGCTGCCGGGCGACGGGCTGGTAGTACCAGCGCACCCGGCGGTCGACCTGGCCCGCGAGTTCGCCGAGTACCACGTTGCCCGCGAGTTCCATGACCTTGGCGTGGAACTCCGCGTTGGTGGCGACGACGAGATCGACGTCCCCGTCGGCGACGGCCCGCTCACCCTTGGCGCAGAGCGCCTCCAGCTCGTCGATACCGGTCTTGCCCGCGTTGGCCGCCGCGAGCCGGGCGGCCTCGGCCTCCAACAGCGTACGGACGCTGAGGAGTTGGTCGGCCTCGTCCTCCGTCGGCTCGTGCACGAACGCGCCCTGCGCCGGGCGCAGGTCCACCCAGCCCTCGGTGTTCAGCCGCTGCAACGCCTCGCGCACCGGCTGGCGGGAGACACCGAGGTGGCCCGCGAGCTCGCTCTCGACCAGGTGCTGGCCGGGCTGCAGGGCCCGCGTCGTGATCAGTTCGAGCAGCGCCTCGTAGACCCGCTCGCGCAGCGGTCCGGGGCGCTCCAGCTTGGGCACCGCCCCCTGCGGCAGTCCTGTGGACAACATCGCGGTCCCCCTCCTGTGCTTCGAGCATCCGGCAGGCCGGCTCCGGCGTTTACCGGATTGGCTTTGGAATACAGTTTACCGAGCGCAATCGCTACGGCTAGGGCGAGTCGACCTCGTCACATTCTGTATGCCGGTGAAGCGCGGCAGGGTCACGGGCAGCGGACGACCTGACCCGCGTACGAGAGGTTGCCGCCGAAGCCGAAGAGCAACGCGGGCGCCCCGCTGACCAGTTCGCCGCGCTCGACGAGCTTCGACAGGGCGATCGGCACGCTCGCGGCCGAGGTGTTGCCGGAGTCGACGACGTCCCGCGCGACCACCGCGTTCACCGCGCCGATCTTCTCCGCGAGGGGCTCGATGATGCGCAGGTTGGCCTGGTGGAGGACGACCGCGGCGAGGTCCTCCGGTTCGAGCCCGGCCTTCGCGCAGGCCTCGCGGGCCAGCGGCGGCAGAGAGCGGGTTGCCCAGCGGTAGACGGACTGGCCCTCCTGGGCGAAGCGGGCCGGTTCGCCCTCGATGCGTACGGCGTCACCCATCTCGGGGACCGAGCCCCACAGGACCGGGCCGATCCCCGGCTCCTCGCCCTCGGCGCACGGCTCGACGACCACGGCGCCCGCCCCGTCCCCGACCAGGACGCACGTCGAGCGGTCGGTCCAGTCGGTGACGGCGGACATCTTGTCGGCGCCGATGACCAGGGCGCGCGTCGCGGCCCCGGCGCGCAGCGTGTGGTCGGCGGTGGCGAGGGCGTGCGTGAAGCCCGCACACACCACGTTCAGGTCGAGCGCGGCCGGCGACGGGATGCCCAGGCGGTGGGCGACGCGGGCCGCCGTGTTCGGGGAGCGGTCCACGGCCGTGGAGGTCGCGACGACGACCAGGTCGATGTCGGCCGCGGTCAGGCCCGCCGCGGCCAGCGCCTTGGCGGCGGCGTGCGCGGCCAGCTCGTCGACGGGCTCGTCGGGACCCGCGATGTGCCGGGTGCGGATACCGACGCGACTGCGGATCCACTCGTCATTGGTGTCGACCATGCCCGCCAGCTCCTCGTTGGTGAGGATCCTGGCGGGCTGGTGGTGCCCGATGCCGACAATGCGCGAACCGACCATGGAGGCCCCCTCGTGAGCTGCGGACCCTCCAGTCTGGTCAGCGACTCACGAGTAACCGGTGGCGTCCAGTGACAGGAAAGTGCCGCTTCACTTGGAGACTTCTGCTGGAGCCGCCGAGCCGGTTACGCACATTCACCCGGTGAACAGCTGTGTGGCCTTTTGCACCAGTTCATACACTCCGTACGCGAGCGGCAGCCCGACCCACAGCCAGGCGAGGGTGATCAGGCCGCGCCGATCAGGCGCGCTCCTTGCGGTCTCCGGCGGCGGTGTCGATGTCATCTGCGGGCTCCCTGGGGGCGGGGACTACGTGGTGGCGGGCGTGCACGGGGCGTACCAGTTCATTGGCGACGAAGCCGACGACCAGCAGGCCGATCATGATCATGAGCGAGAGGCCGTACAGATTGGCGCCGTGCTTGCCCGCGCTCTCCTGGCTGTCGGCGACCCAGTTGACGATCAGCGGGCCGAGGACGCCCGCCGTGGACCAGGCGGTCAGCAGCCGGCCGTGGATGGCGCCGACCTGGTACGTGCCGAAGAGGTCCTTCAGGTACGCGGGGATCGTCGCGAAGCCGCCTCCGTAGAAGGAGAGGATCACGAGGGCGCACAGTACGAAGAGGGGCTTCGAGGAGTCGCCCCACAGGACGATGAGCAGGTACATCAGGGCGCCCACGCCGAGGTAGACGCGGTAGATGTTCTTGCGGCCGATGAGGTCGGACGTGGAGGACCAGCCGATGCGGCCCACCATGTTCGCCGCGGAGAGCAGCGCCACGAAGCCCGCGGAGGCGGATACGGACACCGGGGTACTGGTGTCGGAGAAGAAATCCATGATCATCGGCGCGGCCTTCTCCAGGATGCCGATGCCCGCGGTCACGTTCATGGTCAGGACGACCCACAGGCACCAGAACTGGGGCGTACGGATCGCCTGCTTCGCGGAGACCTGCGGGCCGCTGGGGGCGGCCGCCTCGGTGCGCCCGCCTTCCTGGACCTGCGGCCTCGGCACCCGGATGAGCAGCACGCCGAGCGTCATGAACACCGCGTACGCGAGTCCGTGCACCAGAAACGCGAGCGCGATGCCGCCGCTGTCCGCACCGAAGGACTCCAGCATCTGGGCGCTCCACGGGGACGCGATGAGCGCACCGCCGCCGAAGCCCATGATCGCGATGCCGGTGGCCATGCCGGGCCGGTCGGGGAACCACTTGATCAGCGTGGAGACGGGCGAGATGTACCCGATGCCGAGGCCGATGCCGCCGATGAAGCCGTAGCCGAACACGATCAGCCAGTACTGCTCCGTGTACGCGCCCAGCGAGGAGAGCAGGAAGCCGGAGGAGAAACAGACGAGCGCGACGGTCATGGCCCAGCGCGGCCCGTTGCGTTCGACGAGCGTGCCGCCGAAGGCGGCCGACAGGCCGAGCATCACGATGCCGAGCTGGAACGGCAGCGCGCTCTGCGTGCCGCTCAGCCCCAGCGCCGACTCCAGGGGCGGCTTGAAGACGCTCCAGGCGTAGGCCTGGCCGATGGAGAGATGGACGGAGAGCGCGGCGGGGGGAACGAGCCAGCGGCTCCAACCGGCCGGCGCGACGGGTGGCCTCATGATCCCGAACCGTAGGCAGTCACAGGGCTGTTGGGAAGCCCCTACTGCCCAGGCCCTTGTCGACGAATCCGGCGGCTTCCATACTGTAGGCAATATCCCGTCACGACTGGTGCCGGGTCGGGCACCGCCCCGCACCATGGGTACAGGAGAATGGGAGCCATGGGACGAGTCACGGAACGACGCAAGGTGATCCGGATACGGGACGGCCATGTCTCCACACGGCCGGACACCCTTGTCGCCGAGGAACCGCTGGAGATCCGGCTGAACGGCAAGCCGCTCGCCATCACCATGCGCACCCCGGGCGACGACTTCCCGCTCGCGGCCGGCTTCCTGGTCAGCGAGGGTGTCCTGGCCACCGCCGACGACCTGCAGAACATCGTGTACTGCGCGGGCGCCACGGAGGACGGCAGCAATACGTACAACGTGGTCGACGTGCGGACCACACCCGGCATCGTCCTGCCCGACATCACTCTGGAGCGCAACGTCTACACGACCTCGTCGTGCGGCCTGTGCGGCAAGGCGAGTCTCGACGCGGTGCGCACCACGGCCCGGTTCCCGATCGCCGACACTCCCCCGGTCCGGATGACACCCGAGCTGCTCGCCTCGCTCCCCGACCGGCTGCGTGAGGCCCAGCGCGTCTTCGACCGGACCGGGGGGCTGCACGCGGCGGCGCTCTTCGACGAGGAGGGGCGGCTCGTCGACATCCGGGAGGACGTGGGGCGGCACAACGCGGTCGACAAGCTCGTCGGCCGGGCTCTGCAGAACGGCGAACTGCCGCTGTCCCGCTCGATCCTGATGGTCTCGGGCCGCGCCTCGTTCGAGCTGGTGCAGAAGGCCGTGATGGCGGGCATCCCCATGCTCGCGGCGGTGTCGGCGCCCTCGTCCCTCGCGGTGGACCTCGCGGCCGAGACGGGCCTGACCCTGGTCGGCTTCCTGCGGGGCAGCTCCATGAACGTGTACGCGGGTGAGGACCGGATCGCCCTGGAGGCCGCGGTCGCACAGGGCTGACACTTCACCGCTTTCGCTGAAGGCGCGCGGCACGCCGGGCGGGCTCTGTCCTCACACCCCCGCGACCCGCCGCAGCATGTCCATGAACCGCTCCCGCTCCGCCGCCGACAGCGGCGCGAGGAGCTCGTCGCCCGCGGCGCGCGCCGCCACCGCGCACGTGTCGACGAGGCGGGCGCCATCGGCCGTGACCGTGACCGCGTTCTTGCGCCGGTCCCTGGGGTCGGGCGCGCGCTCGACGAGGCCCGCGGCCTGTAGGTCATTGAGGACGCCGACCATGTCCTTGGGGTCGAGCCCGACGCCGCGCACGAGATCGGCCTGGGCGACGGGCCCCCGTTCGGACACCGCGCTGAGCACCACGTGGTGCCACATCTTCAGCCCCTGCTCGGCCAGCGCGTCGGCGACGAGCGCCCGCCCGCGCGCGGCGGCCCGCCCGAGCAGCCAACTGGGCAGGTCACGGATGACGCCGGGGGCGGTGGGCGGTGGGCTCGATGCGCTCATGCGGCCACCGTACCGATAAACGTTGGCCTTCCCAATGAAACCCGCGTAACGTCATCATCGTTGGGAGTCCCAATGAAATCTGACGGTACGCGGAGGTGGTCACGTCCATGCGTCGTGTCCGGTACGAGCACAGCGGCGGGCCCGAGGTCCTGTTCCTGGAGAAGGTGCCCGTTCCCGAGCCGGGACTCGGCGAACTCCTCGTCCGCGCCGAGGCGGTCGGGGTGACGCTGCCCGTCGTCCGCAAGGTCCGCGAGGCGCGCGAGCCGATCGCGCTCGGCGGCGAGATCGCCGGCGAGGTGGTCGCGCTCGGCGCGGGAGTGACGGGTTACGCGATCGGGGACCGGGTCACCGGCCTGGTCTTCGGCCACGGCTACGCCGACTACGCACCGCTGCACACCTCGATGACCTCCCCGATACCGGACGGCGCGAGCGCGGTCGACGCGGTGGCACTCGTGCGCAGCGGGCTCGTCGCGTACGGGGCACTGCACGCCGCGCGGCCCGAGCCGGGCGAGGCCGCCCTGGTGACCGCGGCGGCGAGCGGTGTGGGCCATCTCGCCCTGCAATTGGCCAAGTTGAAGGGTGCGCGGCGGGCGGTGGCGGCGGTCTCGGACGTCGGCAAGGCCGGTTTCGTGCGCGCGCTCGGGGCCGACGACGTGGTGACGTACGACGCCGAGTCCTGGGGCGAGCCCGTCGACTACGCGCTCGACGCGGTCGGCGGCGCGCTCCTGAAGCCCGCCGTGGCCGCGCTCGCGCCGCACGGCAGGCTCGTGGCGTACAGCTCGGGCGGCGGCACCGTGGAGGCGTACGACCTGCTCGTGGGCGCGAAGTCGGTGACCGGCTTCCAGCTGGGGCTCATTGCGCGCGGGCAGCCGGAGACGTACGAGCGGTGGCGCGCGGAGCTGTGGGAGCTGTTCCTGACGGGGGATCTGAAAGCGGTGGTCCACGGGGAGTTCGCACTGGAGGACGCCGCGAGGGCGCATGCCGTGATCGAGGGACGGGCCAACACCGGGAAGGTCGTGCTCGTGCCCTGACATGCGGAAACCGGCGTGGTTCTTGTGAGCCCGGAGGTGCGCACGTAGCGTCTGCGATGCACACATCAGACGTAGGACGTCGGATGTCCGGTCGCACCGGACGACCCGAAGGGTGGGCCGCTCCATGCACAGAAGATCCGTCCGTACCGGTCCGAGATCCGTGCTGGTGGCCGCGCTCGCGGTCGCCGCCGCACTCCCCGCGACGGCGACCGCGCAGGCCACGCCGAAGCCCCGGCCCTCCTTCGAACAGCAGGTGCTGTTCAAGCCCGGCCGGGACCCCGGATACGCCTGCTACCGGATCCCGTCCGTCGTGAAGACGGCGCGCGGCACCCTGCTCGCCTTCGCCGAGGGCCGCAAGAACGACTGCACCGACGCCGGTGACATAGACATCGTCGTCAAGCGCTCGCACGACGGGGGACGCAGCTGGTCGCCGCTCCAGGTCGTCAACGAGGGCGGCGGCGACACCCATGGCAACCCCTCGCCGGTCGTGGACCGCCGGACGGGCCGCGTCCTGCTGGCGGAGACGTACAACACGGGCCGCACGGACGGCAAGAACTGCGACGTGCCGTGCGATCGCACCCCGTACATGCAGCACAGTGACGACGACGGCCGCACGTGGTCGCGGCCGCGCGACCTGAGTGACGAGCTGCTGCCAGACGACTTCAACTCCTGGTACGCGACCGGCCCCTCGCACGGCATCCAGCTGACGCGGGGACACCACCGCGGCCGCCTCGTGTTCGCCGTCAACGCCGAGACGTGGGATGGCAGCCGGGTCACCGCGAACCACGCCGCCCTCATGGTCAGCGACGACGGCGGCGAGCACTGGCGCGTCGGCGCGCGGGACACCTGGCCGATCGCCGACGACGGCACGTTCCGGCAGAAGCCCTCCGAATTGGCGCTCGCCGAGCTGCCCGACGGCGCGGTCCACATCAGCGGGCGCGAGCAGGACGGCACCGACCTCGGGCACCGCACCCAGACCGTCAGCCGGGACGGCGGCGACTCCTTCGCCCGCCCCTTCGCGGCGCTACCGGATCTCTACGCGCCCATGGTCCAGGGGGCGACGCTGCCCATCGGCAGGGGCGGCGACCGGCTGCTGCTCGCCTGCCCGGGCGACCCCGACCGGCGGCGGACCATGATGATCCGCTCCTCGTACGACGGCGGGCGCACGTGGGAGAGCTTCGACCGGGGCACCGTCGTGACCCGGGACTGGTCGGGCTACTCGGACCTGGTGCAGGCCGACCGCGACCACGTGGGGCTGCTGTACGAGGGCGGGACGGTGGACGCGCGCGACGAGATCCGCTTCGCCCGGTTCACGCTCGACTGGCTGAAGCGGCGGAGCGGGCCCGACCCGACGACGGACGACCGGGCGCCGGGCGCACACCCCGCGGCCGTGCTCGGCGGCGCCCGGGAGACGGACGGGCGGACCGGCGGGGCGCTGTCGTTCGACGGCACGGACGACGCGGTGCGGCTGCCGTACGACGACCGACTCCGGCTCGGGTCACGGGAGTTCACGGCGTCACTGTGGTTCCGGTACAGCGCGACGAGCGGTGAGCAGCCGCTGCTCTCGCTGGGCGGCACCGGGGCGTCGCAGCCTCAGGTGACGCTGAGCGCCGACCCCGCGGCGAACCGGATCACCGGGCTGATCACCGTACGGGACGGGGCCGCGGCTCCCAGGACGGTGACGGTGCGGGCCGCGTCCGCGTACAACGACGGGAACTGGCACCGGGTCCAACTTCGGCGCGGTGACGGGAAGTTGACGCTCTCCGTCGACGGCGAGGAGGTCGGCGCCGCCGACGATGTGCCCGGATCGGTGAGCCGGAACGCGCCGTTCGGTGTGCACATCGGGCAGCGCATGGACAGCCGGGCGTACTTCACCGGAGCCATCGACGAGGTGCGGGTCGCCTCGGGCGGCGGCGACGTGCTGTGGCTGCCACTGGACCGGATCCGGTCGGGCTTGTGACCCGGCCCGACGGGGTGCACGCCACGGGGCTCCGCCCCGGACCCCGCGCCTCAAACGCCGGCGGGGCTGGAAAGGCCTGCTCAATCGCCGCAGGGGCTTGATGTGCGCGGGCGGTGCGTCGTGGACCAACGGTGGCCGGCGCACTAGCCTCGCCTCGCATGCGGGGACGTGAGGAGCGGGGGACGGCGCGGCGAGACCGGCGGAGGTTGTTCGCCCTGCTCGCCGCCCTCGCTCTCGTGCTGATCGCGCTCGTCGCCCTCCCCGGCCGGGAGGGCGGTGCGCGGTGTGGGCCCCGAGGTGTCGCCTCGTGGTCCGCGGACGCGCGGCTCACCGGCGAGTTCGCCCGCTACGGCGACGACGCCGCGCGGCTCGACGACTGGACGGGCGGCGACGGCACACACTCCGTGCGGCTGCCGGACGGTCGGCTGCTGTGGCTGTTCTCCGACACATACCTGGGCGCCGTGAACCAGCCCCCGAACCCCGCCGGGCAGCCGCACCCCTGGCGGACCGCGGAGGCGCCCTTCGTCCGCAACTCCGCGGTGGTGACGGACCGTTCGGGTCGCCTCGACCGGACGCTCGCGGCGCCGCTGTTCCCGGACACGGCCGCGGGCGAGTGGCGCTGGCCGGTCGCGGCGCGCGTCGAGGAGAGCGGCGGAAGGAAGGTCGTACGTGTGCTGCTGTGGACGCGGGCCCAGGGCACGGGACCGTACGTCTTCGGGGTGCCGAACGCGACCGAGGTGGCCACCCTGTCGCTGCCCGACCTGCGCCTCGAAGGCATCACCCAGGTCCTCGACCAGCGCCAGGTGCGGGACCCGGCGCGGCGCGTGCTGTACGGGACGACGGCCGTGGACCACCAGGGCTGGACGTACGTGTTCGGGGCCGACGACGGGGAGAAGGCCGTGCATCGCGCGTACGTGGCACGGGTCCCGCAGGGCCGCCTCGGGGACGTCCGGGCGTGGCGGTACTGGGACGGCGAGCGGTGGGGCACGCGCGCCGCTCCGGTCCTGGGCGACGGCGAGCGCCGTGGTGTGGGGACCGCCTTCTCGGTGGTGCGGGACGCGGAGACGTACGTCCTGTTCACGACGGCGGCGGGCGCGAAGGGCCTGACGGAGGTCACCTCGTACTGGGCCTGTTCACCGGCCGGGCCCTGGCACGGACCCGCGAAGGCGTTCACGCCGCCGCTCCCCCGCGACGGGGCGACGCCCTCGCGCGCGGCGGCGTACAACCCGCAGACGCACCCGGCGCTGAGCGGCGGCGGCCGGCTCGTCCTGAGCTATGACGTCAACTGGCTGGACGCCGCGCCCGCCGCCGCACAGGCCGAACTCAGCCGGAACGTGTCCCTGTACCGACCGCGGTTCGTGTCTCTTCGGCTCGGCCCCCTGCGGGAGCGGTGACCTCCGGCTCCACCGTGCCGTCCGTGTGCTCGGTGTCCTCGGCGTCCTTCGAGCGGCGCTTGGCGATGACCGCGCACACCATCAGCTGCATCTGGTGGAAGAGCATGAGCGGCAGCACCGCGAGGGAGGCGTGCGCGCCGAAGAGCACGCTCGCCATGGGGAGACCCGAGGCGAGGGACTTCTTCGAGCCCGCGAACTGGATGGCGACGCGGTCGCCGCGGTTGAAGCCGAGGGCCTTCGCTCCGTACCAGGTCACCGCCAGCATGATCGCGAGCAGCACCGCCTCCACGACCAGGAGTCCGGCGAGGCGGACCGCGCTGACCTGGTGCCAGATGCCCTGCACCATGCCCTCGCTGAACGCGGTGTAGACGACGAGCAGGATCGAGCCCCGGTCGACGTAGCCGAGGATCTTCTTGTGGCGCGCGATGAAGCCGCCGACCCAGCGGCGCAGCAACTGGCCCGCGAGGAACGGCACGAGCAGTTGCAGCACGATCTTGACGAGCGAGTCGGCGGAGAAGCCGCCGCCGCTGTTGCCGAGCAGTGCGGCCGCGAGCAGCGGCGTGAGGACGATGCCGGCGAGCGAGGAGAAGGAGCCCGCGCAGATCGCCGCCGGGACGTTGCCGCGCGCGATCGACGTGAACGCGATCGACGACTGGATCGTCGACGGGACGAGGGTGAGGAAGAGGAGTCCCTCGAAGAGGTTCTGCGGCAGCAGTACAGGGACCAGTCCGCGGGCCGCGAGGCCGAGCAGCGGGAACACGATGAACGTGCAGGCGAGGACGGTGACGTGGAGCCGCCAGTGGCGCAGCCCGTCCATCGCCTCACGGGTCGACAGGCGTGCCCCGTAGAGGAAGAAGAGGAAGGCGACGGCCGCGGTGGAGGCACCGGACGCGACATCGGCGGCGGCCCCTCGGGCCGGGAGCAGTGCGGCGAGGCCCACTGTTCCGATCAACGCCAGGATGTACGGGTCGATCGGCATCCAGCTCGGCCAGGTCAGGCGTTTCATTGGTTCCTTGCTCTCGGTTCATGTCGTGCCCTCTCCATGGTCCTCCTCAAGGCCTTGATCGGGAATCCTGCATACCGCTCTGACTGTGATCGCGTCACGTGATGAGCAGAGGTACGGTTCGGGGCATGTACGAGCCCGGTCACCTCAGGACGTTCCTCGCCGTCGCGCAGACGCTGAGCTTCACGCAGGCCGCGCGCCGCCTGGGCCTGCGGCAATCGACCGTGAGCCAGCATGTGCGGCGCCTGGAGGACGCGACGGGCCGCACCCTTTTCACGCGGGACACGCACTCCGTGGAGCTGACGGAGGACGGGGAGGCGATGCTCGGATTCGCCCGGCGGATTCTGGAGGTGCACGAGCAGGCGGCGTCGTTCTTCACGGGGACGCGGCTGCGCGGCCGGCTCAGGTTCGGGGCCTCCGAGGACTTCGTGGTGACCCGGCTGCCCGAGATCCTGGAGTCGTTCCGGGCCGAACACCCGGAGGTGGACCTGGAGTTGACGGTCGAGCTGTCGGGGACACTGCACGCGCAGCTGGACGCGGGGAAGCTGGATCTGGTGCTCGCCAAGCGGCGCCCGGAGGATCCGCGCGGCGAGTCGGTGTGGCACGACCGGCTGGTGTGGATCGGCTCCGAGCGGCTCCGCATCGACCAGGACCGGCCGGTGCCACTGATCGTCTACCCGCCGCCGGGGATCTCGCGCGCCCTGGCCCTCGAGGCGCTGGAGCGGCACGGCCGTGCGTGGCGGATCGCCTGCACGAGCGGCTCACTGAACGGCCTCGTCGCGGCGGCGCGGGCCGGGCTCGGCGTGATGGCCCACTCGCGCGGCCTCATCCCGCCGGGCCTCGTACGGGTGCCGGACCGGGTGGGCCTTCCGGAGCTTGGCGAGGTCGACTTCGTGGTGCGCAGCGCGGCACGGGACGAGAGCGAGCCCGCGCGGGCGCTCGCGCAGGCGATCCTGGCGGGCGGGGACCGGCTGCATCGGAGCGCCCGTTAGCGCCCGTTGGCGCAGTGGTAGCGTCCACCGGAACCGACCGCTCCGTCTAAAAACTCGGGCGGCGGCCGGTGGTGACCTCTTTGCAGAGATCCAATGGAGGCTCGTGAAGAGGGCCGGGAGATTGCGCTCCCGAAACTTACTGTGGCGTAAGTATTCTGCCCAGCTCCACCCGTTGTGGCCCGTTATAAACGTCTGACCTGTGCAAATTCCGCGCACCTTCCGCTCGTTGCAGGCACTCCCGCGAAGCCTTCCGGTCAGGTACCGTCACCGACGCTGTGCGGAGCGCCACAAGGAGCAACTTTGCGTGAGTTCACCAACCCCCCTGTGGCGTCGGCGCCGCTCGTCGGCGGCCTGGCCGACGCCGTGTTCGACCATGCCCTGGACACACCGGGACATATAGCCCTGGCCCGTAAGGACCGGCACGACAAGTGGCAGGAAGTCACGTCGGCCCAGTTCTGCGACGAAGTGCTGGCCCTTGCCAAGGGCCTGCTCGCGCAGGGCATCCGGTTCGGCGACCGCGTCGCGATCATGGCGCGCACCCGCTACGAGTGGACGCTGTTCGACTTCGCGCTGTGGACCGTCGGCGCCCAGGTCGTCCCGATCTACCCGACGTCCTCGGCCGAGCAGGTCTTCTGGATGCTGTACGACGCCGAGGTCTCGGCGGCGATCGTGGAGCACGAGGACCACGCGATGACCGTCGCCACGGTCATCGGGCGACTCCCCCATCTGCACCGCCTGTGGCAGATCGACGGCGGCGCCGTGGACGAGATCACCGCGTCCGGCACCCACATCGACGACGAGACCGTGCACCGGCACCGCCGCGCGATCACCCCCGAGTCGACGGCCACGATCATCTACACCTCCGGCACCACGGGCCGCCCCAAGGGCTGCGTGATCTCGCACGGCAACTTCATGTACGAGGCCGACACGATGATCGCGCGCTGGGAGCCGGTGTTCTCCTCCAAGCGCGACCGCACCCCGTCGACGCTCCTCTTCCTGCCGCTCGCCCACGTCTTCGGGCGCATGGTGGAGGTCGCGACGATCCGCGGCGGCGTGAAGCTGGCCCACCAGCCGGAGCTGCGCGCGTCCGTGCTCATGCCCGACCTCCAGTCGTTCCAGCCGACGTTCATCCTCGCCGTGCCGTACATCTTCGAGAAGGTGTTCAACGCGGCCCGCAGGAAGGCGGAGAACGACGGCAAGTCGGGGCCGTTCGAGAAGGCCATCGAGTGCGCGGTGAAGTACGCGGACGCACAGGAGGCGAAGGCATTCGGCACGGGCCCGGGCCCCTCCGCCTCGCTGCGTATGCAGCACTCCGTCTTCGACAAGCTCGTCTACTCCAAGGTGCGCGCCGCGATGGGCGGCCACGTGCGGCACGCGATGTCCGGCGGCTCGGGCATGGACCGCAAGCTCGGCCTGTTCTTCGCGGGCGCCGGCGTCACCATCTTCGAGGGGTACGGCCTCACCGAGTCGACGGCCGCCGCGACGGCGAACCCGCCCGAGCAGACCCGCTACGGCACGGTCGGCCAGCCGATACCCGGGTCCAGCGTGCACATCGCCGACGACGGCGAGGTGTGGATCTACGGCGGCAACATCTTCCAGGGCTACCTCAACGACCCGAAGGCCACCGACTCCTCCCTGTACGACGGCTGGCTCGCCACCGGTGACCTGGGCGCGCTCGACGATGACGGCTATCTCACCATCACCGGCCGCAAGAAGGAGATCCTCGTGACCTCCGGCGGCAAGAGCGTCTCGCCGCAGCAGCTGGAGGAGCGGGTGCGCGACCACCCGCTGATCGCGCAGTGCCTGGTCGTCGGCAACGACCGCCCGTACATCGCGGCGCTCGTCACGCTCGACACCGAGGCCGTCGACCACTGGCTCGGCATGCGCGGCAAGCAGTCGATGTCACCGGCGGACCTGGTGCGCGATCCGGACCTGGAGACGGAGGTGCGGCGCGCGGTGGTGGCCGCCAACACCCTCGTCTCGCAGGCCGAGTCGATCCGTACGTTCCGGATCCTCGCGCATCAGTTCACCGAGGAGCACGGGTTGCTCACGCCGTCCCTGAAGCTCAAGCGCAAGGCGATCGAGCAGGCGTACTCGGCGGAGGTCGACGCGTTGTACGGCACGCTGTAACCAATTCGAGCCCCGCGGCGATCGAGCGGCGGGCCCAAATTAAGCCTCCGCGGCGATTGGGCGGCGGGGCCAATTCAAGCCCCCGCGGCGATTGAGCGGCGGGGTCCGGGGCAGAGCCCCGCAACCTCAGCCCCGTCAGCGTTGCGCTCTCGGGGCTCCGCCCCGGACCCCGCTCCTCAATCGCCGGAGGGGCTTGAGTGGGCTGACGGGTCGTCAAATATTGGCGTCCCGGTTATTGACGGTTCATCAGGTCCCCCACAGAATCACCCTCACTCCGACGGAGGGGGACCGACCGTGTCGCGACCGATCCGCGCCATCACCACCACCGTGGCAGCACTACTACTCGCCACCGCCTGCAACTCCACCGCCAACAGCGGCAACAACACCGCCGGTGGACAGGGGAGTTCGGTCCGTGGCGTGAGCGACGACCGCATCAAGGTGGGCGGCATCGTCTCCATGACGACGTCGAGCGGATACAGCAAGAAGGACACCGACCTCGGCGCGAAGGCCCGTTTCGACCGGGCCAACGCCGAGGGCGGCGTGAACGGCCGCACGATCGACTACCTGGGCGCGGAGGACGACGGCCAGGACCCGGCGAAGAACCTCGCGGCGGCCCGCAAACTCGTCCAGCAGGACAAGGTGTTCGCGATCTCGCCGATGAGTTCCGTGACGTTCTCCGGGGCGGACTTCCTGCAGAAGCAGAAGGTGCCGACGTTCGGCTGGGGCACGCTTCCCTCGTTCTGCGGCCCGACGTACATCTACGGCTACGGCGGCTGCATGGTGCCGATGCCCGGCGGCACCATCTCGCAGACCTGGCCGGAGGGGCTGAAGAAGGTCACGGGCGGCGCGCGGGGCAAGACCGTCGCGATCCTCGCCAACGACAACGACGCGGGCACCTTCGCCGTCCGCACGTACAAGCAGTCCTTCAAGTCGGCGGGCTACAAGGTGAGTTACGCGAAGGCCACGGTCCCCGCGACCGCCGTGCCGAGCGACTGGTCGGCGTACACGAAGGAGCTGCTGCGCAGCGACGGCGGCAAGGCGCCGGACGTGGTCGTCTCCGTGATGCAGACGCCGTACAACATCGGCCTGTTCACGGCCGTCAAGCGCACCGGGTACAAGGGCGTGCTCACCGACCCGACGGACTACGACCCCGGTCTTCTCGCCAAGAAGGCGACGAAGCAGGCGCTCGACGGGGTGCACGTGCTGCTGTCCTTCGAGCCGTTCGAGGCGTCCACGCCCGGGATGAAGCAGTTCAAGGCCGACATCAAGAAGGCGTCCGGGGGCAAGGAGATCCCGTTCAACATGCACATGATGACGGGGTACATGAGCGCCGATCTCTTCCTCTCCATCGCGAAGAAGGCGGGCAAGAATCTGACCGTCGCGTCGTTCCAGAAGGCGGCGAACGGGTTCTCCGACACCGGGACGCTCGTCGGTGACCGGGCGCTGCCGCGCGGGCGCACCGAGTCGTTCGGCTGCGGGGCGCTCGCGCAGCTCAAGGACGGGGCGTACCGGGTGTCGTCCGCGTTCAAGTGCTATCCGCCGATCCCCTTCAAGTAGGCCTAAAGGGAAGGGTGTTCACGTGACGGATCTGCTTGCCTTCGTGCTGAGCGGGCTCGTGTCGGGGGCGCTGTACGCGCTGCTCGCCACGGGGCTCGTGCTCTCCTACTCGGCCTCCGGGCTCTTCAACTTCGCGCACGGCGCGACTGCCTATCTGTGCGCGCTCGCCTTCTACGAACTGCACTCCGGTTTCGGCTGGCCGGCCGTGCCGACGGCGCTGCTGCTCGTCCTCGTCGTGGCTCCCCTGCTGGGGTGGGGACTCGACCGGATGATGTTCCGGAAACTGGCGCGGGTCGGAGAGACCGCGCAGATCGTGGCGACGATCGGGCTGCTCGTCGCGCTGCCCGCGCTCGGCCTGTGGATCGTCGAACTGCTGGAGGACGCGGGCGCGCCGGTGAAGCCGGCGGAGAATCAGTTCGGGCTGCCGGGTGTCGGGCCGAGCCCTGCCAAGAATTGGCAGCTGATGGACGGCGTCGGGATCGACTCCGATCAGCTGATCACGTGGGTGACGACCGCCGTCGTCGCGCTCGGTCTGTGGATTCTGCTGCGCCACACGGCACTTGGGCTCAAATTGCGGGCGTCCGTCGACAACCGCTCGCTCGTCGAGTTGCGCGGGATCAGCGCCGACCGGCTCTCCTCGGTGGCGTGGATGCTGTCGTCGGTGCTCGCCGGGCTCGCGGGGGTGCTGGCCACTCCCCTGCTCGGGCTCTCCTCGCACGACTTCACGCTGTTCCTGTTCGTGTCGGCGACGGCCGCCGTGCTCGGCCGCTTCATGTCGATCCCGCTCGCCTTCGCGGGCGGGCTCGGGCTGGGTGTGCTCCAGAACCTGGTCGCGGGGTACGCCACGTTCGCGGAGAAGATCACCGGGTTCCGTACGGCGGTGCCTTTCCTGATCCTGTTCGCCGGGCTGCTGCTGCTCACGCGGCGGCAGCGCACGGCGGGCACGGTCGCGAGCGACGCGCCGCCGGTGGACTATCTGGCGGGGCGGTCGTGGCTGCGGCGCTGGGGGCCGTGGTCGGCGGCCGCCGTGTTGCTCGCCGTCGCCTTCTACACGGTGACGACGCCGTTCTGGAGCGGGATCCTCGCCCAGGGCCTCGCGATCTCCCTGGTGTTCCTGTCGTTCACCGTCGTCACCGGGCTCGGCGCGATGGTGTCCCTTGCGCAGGCCGCGTTCGTGACGGGCGCCGCACTCGTCGCGGGGCTGCTGATGAGCCACGGAGTGCCGTTCATCTGGGCGGCGCTCGTCGGAACGTGTGCGGCGGCCCTGCTCGGCGCGCTCGTGGCGCTGCCCGCACAGCGGCTCGGCGGCCGCTCGCTGGCCCTCGCCACGCTCGCGCTCGCCTTCCTCGCGGACCAAGTCCTTTTCCAGCTCGGCTGGTTGAGGAACGGCGACACCGGCTGGGAGATCCCGCGCCCCGTCGCGGGCCCGCTCGACCTCGGCGACGACCGGGCGATGGGCGTGGCCATGGTGGTGCTGTGCGCGGCGGCCGTGGCGGGACTGAGCGCGCTGCGGGGCTCGCGGGCGGGCCGGGCCATGCTCGCCGTGCGCTCGGCACCGGCCGCGGCGATGGCGTCCGGCATCTCCGTGATCCGCACGAAGCTGCTGCTGTTCACGATCTCTGCGGGGCTCGCCGGGTTCGGCGGCGTGATGTACGCGTCGTACAACACCCGCATCACCGCGACCGACTTCACGGCGATGACCGGGCTCATCTGGCTCGCCGTGGTGGTCGCGGCGGGTGTGCGGCGGCCGCAGTTCGCGGTGGTCGCGGGGCTCGGCTTCGCCGTCGTACCGCATCTGATCAGCGACCACCTGACCGAGTCGGTGCAGCTCCCGGTGATCCTCTTCGGTCTCGCGGGCCTCGCGCTCGCCAACGACCCGGACGGCTACTGCGCGGCGATCCCGGCCCGCCGCCACCGCCGCAAGAGCGCCACGACGAACGTCGTCGACAGCGCGCCCGTACCGGCTCCCGACCCCGATGCCGCACTCCAACTCGCGGGCGTACAGGCCGGATACGACGGCGCCCGCGTCCTCCAGGGCGTCGACCTCACGGTCCACCCCGGCGAGATCGTGGCGCTCCTCGGCCCCAACGGCGCCGGAAAGTCCACGACGTGCAAGGTCGCGGCGGGCCTCATGACGCCGCTTCAGGGCGAGGTGTACGTCGCGGGGGACGCGGCGGGCCACCGCGGCGCGGTCCGCCGGGCGCGGGCCGGGGTGGTGCTCGCACCGGAAGGCCGCGGCATCTTCCCGTCCCTCACCGTCGACGAGAACCTGGCGCTCCAACTCCCGCAGCACAGCGACCGGTTGGCGGTCTACGAGCGGTTCACCGGGCTCGCGGCGCGGCGCGATGTCACCGCGGGCTCGCTCTCCGGCGGCGAACAGCAGCTCCTGGCGCTCGCCGCGCTGCTGCACCACCCGCCCCGCGTCCTCATCGCCGACGAACCCTCGCTCGGCCTGGCGCCGCGCGTCGCCGACGAGGTGTACCGGCTGCTCGCCGAACTCCGCGACGCGGGAACGGGGTTGCTGCTCGTCGAGGAGAAGGCGTCCGAGATCCTCGGCGTCGCGGACACCGTGGCGTACCTCGCGCAGGGCCGCGTCACGTGGTGCGGGCCGCGCGAGAAGGTGGAGGCCGAGCGGCTCACGGAGGCGTACCTGGGCATCGCGGCGACCAAGGAGGCCGAACACTCATGAGGCACGTACTCGAAGCCGAGAACATCGGCGTGCGGTTCGGCGGCGTGCGGGCCCTCGACGGGGTGGGTCTGCGCCTCGCGCCCGGCGAGGTCTGCGGCCTCATCGGGCCGAACGGCGCGGGCAAGACGACGTTCTTCGACGTCGTCTCCGGGATCCGCGGGCCCGACGCCGGCCGGGTACTGCTCGACGGCACGGACGTCACACGGCGTTCCCCCGTCTGGCGGGCGCGGCACGGAATGCGCCGCACGTTCCAGCGCCAGCAGCTGTTCGGGCAGCTCACGGTCGCGGACAACCTGCTGGTCGCACAGGAGTGGCGGCGCGGCGGGGCCGACGACGAGCGAGCGCGGGCCCTCCTGCGCGACTGCGGCCTCGACGAGCTCGCCGGCACCTACGCGGGGACGCTGCCGGTCGGCCGGGCCCGGATGCTGGAGCTGGCGCGGGCCGCCGCCGACCGGCCGCGCGTGCTGCTGCTCGACGAGCCCGCCTCCGGCATGACGGCGCAGGAGCGCGAGCTGCTCGCGGCGACGGTGCGACGGCTCGCCGGGGACGGCTGCGCGGTGCTGCTCGTCGAGCACAACGTGGCGTTCGTGATGGAGCTGTGCTCACGGGTCGTGGTGCTCGATCTGGGTTCGGTGCTCGCGGAAGGGACTCCGGAGGTGATCCGGGCGGACACGCGGGTACGCGAGGCGTACCTGGGGTCACAGCCCCCGGCGCAAAGCTCTCATACCTGACTGTCATGCTGGTGTCACCCACAGGAATGCGTGTACGCCCGTGATCGTTGACCATGGGAGTACCGCATGTGCAGTGCCACCCATCACCGGACGAAAAAGGATCGACACCTCGTGAGCAAGGTTCCCCCGATCATCCTGAACAACGGCGTCGAGATGCCCCAGCTCGGCTTCGGCGTGTGGCAGGTGCCGGACGACGAGGCCGAGACCGCCGTCGCGACGGCGCTGGAGGCCGGGTACCGCAGCATCGACACCGCGGCGGCCTACGAGAACGAGACGGGCACCGGCAAGGCCATCGCCGCGTCCGGCCTCCCCCGCGAGGAGCTGTTCGTCACGACGAAGCTGTGGAACGCGGACCAGGGCCACGACTCCGCGCTGCGCGCCTTCGACGCCTCGCTTGAGAAGCTGGGTCTCGACTACGTCGACCTGTACCTGATCCACTGGCCGCTGCCGTCCAAGGGCCTCGCCGTGGAAACGTACAAGGCCTTCGAGAAGATCCAGGCGGACGGGCGCGCCAAGTCCATCGGCGTCTCGAACTTCCTGCCGGAGCACCTGGACAAGCTGACCGCCGAGACCTCCGTGATCCCGGCCGTCAACCAGATCGAGCTGCACCCGCACCTCCAGCAGCGCGCCGCGCGCGAGAAGCACGCCGAGCTGGGCATCGCGACCGAGGCCTGGTCGCCGCTCGGCCAGGGCAAGGGCCTCCTGGAGGTTCCGGCCATCATCGCGATCGCGCAGAAGCACGGCCGCACGCCCGCGCAGGTCGTGCTGCGCTGGCACATCGAGCTGGGCAACGTGGTGATCCCGAAGTCCGTGACGCCGTCGCGGATCAAGGAGAACATCGACGTGTTCGGCTTCGAGCTCGACACCGAGGACCTCGGCGCGATCTCCGCGCTCAACGAGGACCGGCGGCTTGGCCCGGACCCGGCGACGTTCGACGTCGCGTAACACCTCACGAGAAGGGGGCCCGGCACGCGAGCCGGGCCCCCTTCTCGTGCGCGTACGCTCTTCAGCCCGCCTTGACCGCCGTGTGCACGGTGTGGGCCGTCAGCAGGAAGACGTCGTCCCGCAGGTACAGGCTCTGCGGGTCCTTCGGGTCCATCAGGCGCTGCATAGTCGCCATGTCCTCGGCCGGGAGGGCCTCCGCGAAGACCTCCAGGCGGCGCTTCCACAGATCGATGACGGTCTCGCGGGCCTCGCCCGAGAGCGGCGCGGGAAGATCGAGCAGGAAGCTGCGGCTGACGGCGTTCGTCAGTCCGGCGTCGGTCAGCAGCTCCGCCCAGTTCTCCGTGTCCTGCTTGGCTCCGGGGAGCTTCGCGCGCATGTCGCCGAACCACTCCTCCTCGATGGCGTCGGCCCGCGCCTGCAGGCCGGGCCTGCCGAGACCGAAGTCGCGCGGCAGGCAGCGCTGCGGCAGACCGCCCTCGACGAGCGCGAGGGTGCCGCCGGGCGCGAGCCGCCCCGCGAGCGCGGAGACCGCGGCCCGCTGGTCGCCCACGTGGTGCAGGGAGCGGGCGGCCCAGATGAGGTCGGCGGACGGCAACTCGTCGATGCTGTCCGGGAGTTCGACGCGCAGCGTGCCCGTCCGCTCGGCGATCCCCTGCTGCGCGAACCGCTCCATGGCGCGGGCGAGCAGCTTCTCCTCCGGGTCGGCCGCGATGACCTTGGCCTCGGGGAAGGCCTCGGCGAGGTGCAGCGAGACCGCGCCGGGGCCCGCGCCCGCGTCGACGATCAGGCCGGTGCCGGCGGGGCGGGACGCGCGAAGCCAGGAGAGGGCCTGCGTGTAGAGGGGCTCGTACACGGACGCGTTGCGCTCCAGCATGGGGATCATGTCGGCCCAGTCGATGTCCGTCTGGTCGTGGTGACCGTGCCCGCCGTGCTGACCGTGCTGCTGCTCGCCGTGCTGTTCGTGCTGGTGGTGGCCGTGTGCCATGTCGGGTGTCGCCGCCCTTCGTGCCCGTATGTCGTCCGTCGCCCTCAGGGTGCGCGGACGACATACGGGCAGGCAAGCCACGTTGCCGAGTCGGCAATTTCGGCAGGATCCGACTACGGCAGCCGGGCTACAGCGCCGGGTGGGCGTTCTTCATGAGCTCCTGGAACTGGGCGGAGAACCAGTGCCCGGAGACGGGCGCGTTCGGCAGCGCCCCGCTCAGGTTGTTGTTGTTCCTCGGGTTGCCGGTGTACGTCGGGTCACACATGCGGTCGAAGCCCTTGCCCTCGTCGTTGTCGATGGCGGTGCTCGACCCGTCCGACTCGCCCGGCGGCTTCATCCACACGTAGGCGTCGATCCCGGCCGCCGGGCCGGCCTGCGGCCGCTCGCCGAGGCCGGCACCGCTCTGGTTGCACCAGTTGCCGAGATGGATGCGGCGGTCGTAACGGCCACCGTCCACGTACGTGTCCACGGAGGTCTTGGCGCCCGGACCGGTCGGCCGCGCCGCGCCGCCCCAGCCGTTGCGGGACGTGTCGATCAGCATGCCGAGGTTCTGGTCGAAGCCCAGCGACACCAGCTTCTCGCGCATGGCCTGCGCGTACGACAGCTCGTCGGTGTACCGGTTCCAGTCCACCCACTTCGACTGGCGCACGGAGGTCCCGTTCACCGAGTCGTCGATCTTGAAGTTGTCCTCCTTCAGGGCGCTGTAGTTGGCGGTGTTCACGATGAATCCGGCGACGTCGGAGAGCTTGGCGCCGTTGCCGGACGCGGTCGACTTGAACAGTTCGGCGGAGGGGCCGAAGTTGTCGTCCCAGCCGAGCCAGCCGTGGTGGCCCGCGTCGATGTAGTTGTAGACGTTGGGGATGTCACCGAGCTTGTCGAGGGCGTAACCGACGCCCTTCTGGTAGTTGCCGTTGGCCTTCATGGTGTCGCAGTTGGGCGTGGCCGTCGGGCGGCCGGACACATTGGTGACGAGGTTCGGCAGCGAGTCGATCTCGATCGTGGTGGCGATGCGCAGACCCGCGTACTTCGGGTCGGCGAGGATCTTCGCGATCGGGTCGATGAAGTCCGACTTGTACTTGTCGATCTCCGTCGGGCCTAGCTCGCCGTTCGAGGCGAGCGCGGAGCAGTCGCGGCCCGGCAGGTCGTAGACGACCAGCTGGACGACCTCTTCGCCGCTGCCCTTCTGGGTGAGCGCCGCGTCGAGGTGGTCGCGCAGGCCCATGCCGTCGCCCACGCCCTCGATGGCGGCGATCCGGTCTAGCCAGACACCGGTGGGCTGGTCGGCGATGCGGCTGCCGCCGGGCTCCGCCTTCGCCTTCGCGGACCACTCCGGGTTCACGTACACCTTGGCGCCCGCGTAGGGGTTGTCGACGCGGTCACCGGGCTCGGTGGGGTCGGTCGGATCCGTGGGATCGGTCGGGTCGGTCGGCCCCGTGGTGTCCTCGTTGCAGGTGACACCGTTCAGCTTGAACGTGGTGGGTGCGGCGTTGCTGCCGCTGTACGTGGCGTTGAACCCGAAGGAGGCGGAGGCCCCGGAGGCGAGGCCGCCGTTGTACGAGACGTTCTTGGCGGTGACTGCGGACCCGGACTGGGAGATGTCGGCGTTCCAGCCGGAGCCGACCTTCTGGCTGCCGGCGTAGGACCACGTCAGGTTCCAACTGTTCACCGCGGCACCATTGTTGGTGACGCTGACGGAGGTGGTGAAGCCACTGCCCCAGTCGTTCTGCACCTTGTAGTCGACGGTGCAGGCGGGGGCCGCGGCGGACGCGGGCAGGGCGACGGCTCCTGCCAGACAGCCGGCGCCGGTGATCGCGAGGGCCGCGAGCGCGGCGGCGCCGGCCCGGGAGCGGGATCTGGATCTGGATCTGGTGCGACTCATGTGGGGTGTCCCTTTCGATGTGAGCTGTTGATGGCTCGGTCGGGGGTTGATGGCTCGGTCAGGGGTTGATGGCTTTCAGGTGGTCGCGCAGGCCGACCCCGAAGTTGGTCGGCGTGCCGTCGTAGTCGCTGATCAGCGAGGGACCTGAGGAGCAGTCCCAGGTGTTCCAGGTCCAGCCGAGGTACGACAGCTTCCGGTCGTCGAACCACTTCATGACCCGGTCGATGAAGGCGTGGGAGCAGGTGTTCTCGCCGATCTCCCCCGCCACCAGCGGGACCTGCGCCGCGACGGGCGCGAGCTGCTCGTCCCAACAGGCCTCACTGGAGCAGGTGTTGAAGTTGTAGACGTGCCAGGCCGCGGCGAGATTGCCGGCCGGGTCGGACGGCTTGTGGGCGAGCCACTGCCGCAGGTCGTTGGAGTACGCGAGGCCGCCCGCCAGGATCAGGTTCGGGGCGCCCGCCGCGCGCACGGCGTCCACCAGGTCCTGCATACCGGCCACCTCGTAGCCGATGCCGGGACACGTGCCGCCGTCCTTCCAGCAGGCCCAGGCCTCGGACAGGGTGGGGGTGGCGCGGTCCGGATACGGCTCGTTGAACAGGTCGAGGACGACCTCCGGCTGCGCCTTGAAGGTGCTGGCGACGGACGACCAGAAGCTGGGCGCGTACTTGGCGTCCGGCATCGGCTTCTGGCAGCTGGCGTGGACGTCGGAGCAGCCCGCCGAGTTCCCGGTGTACTGGCCGTACGACCAGTGCATCTCCAGGATCGGTGTCATGCCGTTCGCCTTGACGCGGTCGACCAACTGCTTGATGGCGGACTGGTAGTTGACACCTCCGTACTCCGGTTTGATGTTGTCGAGACCGAGCCAGCACTCCTCGTTGAGCGGGATGCGGACGGCGTTCGACTTCCAGTCGGCGATCGCCTTGATCGCGGCGTCGTCGACGGGGCCGTCGAAGATTCCGTGGCCCTGTACGCACATGAACTCGGCGCCGGAGCGGTTCACGCCGAGGATCCGGCGGGTGGCCCCTGAGGCGTCGACGAGCTTGTTGCCGGAGACCTTCAGGGCCGGGGCGGCTCCGTCACCGGGGCCGGTCGGGTCCGTCGGATCGGTCGGGTCCGTCGGGTCCGTGGTGTCGGTGTTGCAGGTCGTGCCGTTCAGCTTGAAGGCGGTGGGCACGGTGTTGGCACCGGACCACGAGCCAACGAAGCCGGCGGACACGGAGGCGCCCGTGGCGAGTGCGCCGTTCCATGCCTCGTTGCTCGCGGTCACCGTCGTGCCGGACTGGGACCACTTGGCGCTCCAGCCCTGGGTGACCTTCTGGCCGTCGGCGAAGCCGAAGGACAGGCTCCAACTGTCCTTCGCCGCGCCGTTGTTGGTGACCTTCACGGCGCCCTGGAAGCCGTCGCCCCACTGCCCGGTGACGGAGTACTCGACCGTGCAGGCAGGGGTGGCGGCGGACGCGGGCGCGGTGCCGGCCAACGGGATCAGCGTGGCCGCCGAGACGGCACACGCCATGAGTAACGCACTGTGCGGGGGGTGTCGCATGAGCGATTCCTTGCAGCTCGGACACGTACGGCCATGGCCGGCGCGTCGACTGGTGGATTCGCTCCCACTGGTTGCTGGGTGACTTTAGAGAAGGAACTGCCGTCAAGCAACAGACGAGTTCCGAACTTTCGCTGTCGAATTTATTCGACCCCTCAAACCTCTTGACCGTCTATTGCCCCGTCCGCATCCTTGGGAGCGCTCCCACTGGTTCACGTATTGCCGAGCCGCATCAGGAGGAAACCGCCGAACAAAAGACCGGGCCAGAGACGAACCCGGCGGCGCCGCGCCCTACAACTGCCATGCCCACAACGGGAGTTGGGTGCTGGGCGCCGACTGTCGGGCCAGCGATCACCGCGAAGAATGCCGGTCACCAGGGAGAATTGCGGCCGTCTCCGCCGCTTCGGCCGGCGCGCAATTCTTTTGCAGTGGCTCGAATTCAGCGCCCACCAATTTTGCGATCAACGGAGCCGCGGCCGGTGCCGCGGTCCCGTTCGCGGAGCCGCTCGATCAACGCCCCGCTGAAGGCGGCTCCGTACGACCGGGCCGGGCGGCCCTCTCCTCTCCGAGGGCCGCCCGGCCCGGTCCCGACGGGCTCCGGTACCGGCCTTGCTCAGGGCTTGCTCAATTCACGCGTTGCGCTTCCCCTCCCGGGCATGATCGAGCTCTGCGGCTACGTGCATCTCTTCGCGAACCGTGAGATCAAGCTGCACCGCGTCGACTGACCACCGAGACACCTCGCCCGCCGTCAGCACATCACGGTGTCACGGCGTGGTGATGGTCGGCCGTGGCGCCGTCGGCATCTTGTCGCCGATGAAGAAGCTCGGGTGCGGGGGCTGGTTGTAGGCCGTGTTCTGCCAGGCCAGGGCCGTACGGTACTGGGTGTCGTGGAGGAGCGTGGTGATCCGGGTCGAGGTCTCGACCGGGGTCGAGTAGATACGCAGCGCCGTGTTGTCGGTGGTCGGCCAGACGACCTCCTCGCGCCAGTCGCCGAGGATGTCACCGGACAGGGCAGGCGTGGACTTCGTGCCGTTGTTGGAGTGGACGCCGGAGCCCGTCAGGAGGCGGGTGTCGGAGGATGTGCCGTACTTGTCGATGTGTGTGCCGTCGAGGAGTTCGCGGGTGGTGTCTCCGTCCCACCAGGCCAGGAAGTTGGTGGAGGACGGCTTGTGGGAGTTCACGACCGTGCCCTTGGGGTCACGGACGCCGGACTCCGCCGATGACCAGGACTCGGCGCCCGCGCTGCCGGACCAGATGTCGCCGGACACACCACGGCCGTTGTCACCATTGGTGCCCGTCTTCCAGATGACACCGCCCGTCTTGGCGTCGGCCATCCAGGAGGACGGCTTCGAGCTGTCCTCGTCGACCTTGAACTCCTCAAGCCCTGGTCGCGACGGGTCGAGGTCGCCGACGTGCATGGCGTCGCCGTGGCCGTTCTTCGTCGTCCACAGGCCGGAACCGTTGTCGTCCACCGCCATCGCGCCGTAGACGATCTCGTCCTTGCCGTCGCCGTCGACGTCCGCGACGGACAGCTGGTGGTTGCCCTGACCGTCGTACCCCTTCCCGGAGTTGGTGGACGAGTTGGTGTCGAAGGTCCAGCGGCGGGTGAACTTTCCGTCCCGCCAGTCCCAGGCCGCGATCACGCTCCGCGTGTAGTAGCCGCGCGCCATGATGAGTGAGGGACGGGCGCCGTCGAGGTAGGCGGTGCCCGCGAGGAAGCGGTCCACCCTGTTGCCGTACGAGTCGCCCCAGGACGACACCGTGCCGCGCGCGGGAACGTAGTCGACGCTGCCCATGGCGGCGCCGGTCTGCCCGTTGAACATGGTCAGGTACTCGGGCCCCGACAGGACGTAGCCACTCGAATTGCGGTGGTCGGCCGAGGAGCTGCCGATGACCGTGCCCTTGCCGTCCTTCGTGCCGTCGGACGTCTTCATGGCGACCTCGGCCTTGCCGTCGCCGTCGTAGTCGTACACCTGGAACTGGGTGTAGTGGGCGCCCGAGCGGATGTTCCTGCCGAGGTCTGCGCGCCACATCCGGGTGCCATCGAGCTTCACCGCGTCGACGATCGTGTTGCCCGTGTAGCCGGACTGCGAGTTGTCCTTGGCGTTGGTGGGCTGCCACTTGAGGACGAATTCGAGGACGCCGTCGCCGTCGAGGTCGCCGACGGACGCGTCGTTCGCCTCGTAGGTGTAGGCGACGCCGTCGGGGGTGGTGCCGCCCGCCGGCGGCGTGATCGGTACGTCCTTGTAGCCGGAGCGGAGCTGGATCGCGTGCGCCGAATCGGCCTGTTCCGTGCCGTTCACGACGGCCCGCACGGTGTAGTCGGCGGAGCTGGGCGCGCCGTCGTGGAAGAAGTTCGTGGAGCCGGTGACCGGCGCGGAGTTGACCTTCGTACCGGCGCGGTAGACGTTGAACGTCACGTTGTCCGGGTCCGTGCCGAGCCACCTCCAGCTGACCAGGTTGCCGGCGTCGGTGTGCACGCTGACCAGGCCGCGGTCGAGCTTCTCGGCCTGGCGGGCGGTGGCGGCGGAGGCGTCGCCACCGGGCAGCAACGTCAGGCCGGTACCGGCCAGCGCGGCGGCCGTGGTGGCGGCGAGGAGCAGACGGCGGCGTCTGCGGTGGGGGCGGGGGCGGGGCATCGGCGCTCCTGGGGGTGCGGGGTCGACGTGTGCTTACGCACCGTCAGTTGCCGCTGGGCGCCGATGGGTTGCCGCTCAGTGCGGCAGCCGGGCGAGTTTCCCCCACCCCGCCCCTTCCCGAAACCGGGGCTCCGCCCCGGACCCCGCTGCTCAAACGCCGCAGGGGCTTGAATTGCTCAGGTGGCCCCATGTGACGGTGCAAGTTTCTCGACCCGCTCCGCCAGCGCGAAGTCCTTCGCCGTCAGGGCGCCGCCCGCGTCGTGGGTGTTCACCGCGAGGGTCACCGTGTTGTAGCCGAGGGTCAGGTTCGAGTGGTGGTTCAGGTCCTCCTGGGTCTGCGCGATGTGCACGACCAGTGCCGCCGCCGCGAAATGCGAGCCCAGGCGGTACGTGCGCGTGAGCGCGTCGCCTTCCACGGACCAGCCGGGCAGCTCGGTGAGGCGGTCTTCGATGTCCTTCTGGGAGAGCGGTTCAGTAGGCATGCCTCCAGCGTGCCACCGGATCCGGCTACCGTCGTCCCATGACCGCCGCCGCGCACAAGAACACGTCAGAAGTGGGCGCCCTACGTGTGGAGCAGCAGATCGCGCTGACCAGGTCGGAGCCGCTGCGGGAGCTGTAACGGTCGCCTACCTCCGGTCGACGCTGGGCTGACCGCGCGGCGCGGCGTACTGGAGCGCCGCGAACGCGGCGGCGTACAGGACCAGGCCGATACCGAGTCCGAGCAGCAGCCCCGGATCGATGCCGAGGAAGCGGCCGATCGGCCCGGAGGCGGCGACGTAGAAGAGGCCGTTGGGCCGGTGCCGAGCGCGTCGGCGGCGAGCAGGCGGCGCAGCCAGGTGCGGGTCCGGACCGGGGTGGTGGTGAGCGGGGTGGCGGACATGGTGGTCACCCTCCGTCAGCGGGTCGGTGGCACCACCCTGCCCGCGTGCGGGTGGCGGGTCGATCACGTCCCGGGTAATGGCCGAAGCCCTCCACGCCGCCTACTCGTACGGCTCCGGCCGAGGTGTGGCCCTGACGCAACGCCATTAGCGTGCCCAGGACGGGACATCGAGGGAGCTGACGGTGACGGACACGACGCGCACCCCGACCGAGCCGGACGCCGCTCTGCTGCGCGCGGGGCGGTTCTTCCGGCGGGGGACGGCAGCGCCGGACCTGCACAGCGTGCAGATCAAGGGCGGCCGGGACGGGGACGTCTTCTATCGGGACCGCTGGAGCCACGACAAGGTCGTGAACTCCACGCACGGCGTGAACTGCACCGGCTCGTGCCGGTGGAAGGTGTACGTCAAGGACGGCATCATCACCTGGGAGACCCAGCAGACGGACTATCCGAGCGTGGGCCCCGACCGGCCCGAGTACGAGCCACGCGGCTGCCCGCGCGGCGCCGCGTTCTCCTGGTACACGTACTCGCCGACCCGTGTGCGCTACCCGTACATCCGTGGCGTCCTCGTGGAGATGTACCGGGAGGCGAAGGCGCGGCTGCACGACCCGGTGCTCGCCTGGGCCGACATCCAGGCCGACCCCGAGCGGCGCCGCAGGTACCAGCAGGCCCGCGGCAAGGGCGGCCTGGTGCGCGCCACCTGGGACGAGGCCGTGGAGATCGTCGCCGCGGCGCATGTGCACACCATCAAGACGTACGGGCCCGACCGGATCGCCGGCTTCTCACCCATTCCCGCGATGTCGATGGTGTCGCACGCGGCGGGGGCCCGGTTCCACTCGCTGATCGGCGCACCGATGCTGTCGTTCTACGACTGGTACGCGGACCTGCCGGTGGCCTCGCCGCAGGTGTTCGGCGACCAGACCGACGTCCCCGAGTCGGGTGACTGGTGGGACGCCGCGTATCTGATGATGTGGGGCTCCAATGTGCCGGTGACGCGGACGCCCGACGCGCACTGGATGGCGGAGGCGCGCTATCGCGGCCAGAAGGTCGTGGTCGTCGCGCCCGACTACGCGGACAACGCGAAGTTCGCCGACGAGTGGCTGCACCCGCATCCGGGGACCGACGGCGCCCTCGCGCTCGCCATGGGGCATGTCGTCCTCAAGGAGTTCTTCGTCGACAAGCAGACGCCGTTCTTCACGGACTACGTCAAGAAGTTCACCGACCTGCCGTTCCTGGTGACGCTGGAGGAGAAGGACGGGGCGTACGTGCCGTCGAAGTTCCTGCGCGCCACCGATCTCGGGCAGGGCGGCGAGGGCGCCGAGTGGAAGACGGCGGTGCTCGACGAGGCGACGGGGCAGCCGGTCGTTCCGAACGGTTCGCTGGGCTTCAGGTGGACCGAGTCCGGCAAGGGCAAGTGGAACCTCGAACTGGGCAATATCCAGCCGAAGTTGAGCCTTCACGACTCGGACGTGGCGGGCGGCGTGGAGGTGCTGCTCCCCCGCTTCGACACCGACGGCGGCGCGCACGGGCAGGGCCGCGGCGAGGTCGTGCGGCGCGGGGTGCCGGCGACCCGGCTCGGCGGGCAGGAAGGACCGCTGGTGACCACCGTGTTCGACTTGCTGCTCGCGCAGTACGGCGTCGGGCGCGAGGGCCTCCCGGGCCAGTGGCCCACGTCGTACGACGACACCGAGACGCCCGGCACCCCGGCCTGGCAGGAGATCCACACCTCCGTACCGGCCGCCAAGTGCGTAAAGATCGCGCGGGAGTTCGCGCGGACCGCCGAGAAGTCGCGCGGGCGCTGCATGATCCTGATGGGCGCCGGCACGAACCACTGGTTCCACTCCGAGACCACCTACCGGGGCTTCCTGTCGCTGTTGCAGCTCACCGGCTGCCAGGGCAGGAACGGCGGCGGCTGGGCGCACTACGTCGGCCAGGAGAAGTGCCGCCCGGTCACCGGCTGGGCCTCGCTCGCCTCCGCCAACGACTGGTCGCGGCCGCCGCGGCAGATGATCGGTACCGGGTTCTTCTTCCTCAACACCGACCAGTGGCGCTACGACCGGTTCAGCGCGGATGTTCTCGCGTCGCCGCTCGGCAAGGGTGCCTTCGAGGGCATGACGGGCGCCGATGTGCTGTCCCTGTCGGCGCGTTCGGGCTGGATGCCCTCGTATCCGACGTTCGACCGCAGCTCGCTCGCGCTCGGTGAGCAGTCCGTGGAGGACACGGTCTCCGAACTCAAGGCGGGCTCACTGAAGTTCGCGTGCGAGGACCCGGACGCACCGGAGAACTGGCCGCGCGTGATGACCCTGTGGCGGGCGAACCTGCTGGGCTCGTCCGCGAAGGGCGCCGAGTACTTCACCAAGCACCTCCTTGGCACGCACTCCTCGCTGCGGGCCGATGAGGCCTCCCCCGAGGAGCGCCCCACGACGGTGACCTGGCACGACGAGGCCCCCGAGGGCAAGATCGACCTGCTCACCTCGCTGGACTTCCGCCAGACGTCCTCGACGCTGCTCTCGGACGTGGTGCTGCCCGCCGCGACCTGGTACGAGAAGCACGACATCGCCTCCACGGACATGCACCCCTACGTGCACTCCTTCACCCCGGCCGTGGACCCGCCGTGGCAGGCGCGCAGCGACTTCGACACGTTCAAGGCGCTCGCCCACAAACTCAGCGAGCTGTCCGCCCAACACCTGGGCGTCCGCAAGGACTTGGTCGCGACACCCCTCCAGCACGACACCCCCGGCGAGATCGCACAGCCCGGCGGCGTCGTCCTGGACTGGCGCAAGGGCGAGTGCGAGCCGGTACCGGGCAAGACGCTGCCGAACCTCACGGTCGTCGAGCGCGACTACACCGCGATCGGCGCCAAGTTCACCGCGCTCGGCCCGCTCGTCGAACAACTCGGCCTGCCCGCCAAGGGGATCGCGCTCAAGCCCGACCAGGAGGTCACGGAGCTGCGCGAGCGCAACGGCACGGTGCGCGGCGGCCCCGCCGACGGCCGGCCGTCCCTCGACACGGCGGTCAAGGCGGCGAACACCATCCTCGCCCTGTCCGGCACCACCAACGGCCGCCTCGCCACACAGGGCTTCCACACCCTTGAGGAGCGTACGGGCCAGGAGATGGCGCACCTGTCCGCCGAGCACGAGGGCAAGCGCATCACGTACGCGGACACGCAGGCCGCGCCCGTCCCGGTGATCACCTCGCCGGAGTGGTCGGGCAGCGAGTCCGGCGGGCGCCGCTACACGGCGTTCACCCTCAACACCGAACACCTCAAGCCCTGGCACACCTTGACGGGCCGCCAGCACTTCTTCATCGACCACGACTGGATGCACGAGCTGGGCGAGGCGATGCCGATCTACCGGCCGCCGCTCGACATGAACCGGCTGTTCGGCGAGCCACGCCTCGGGCCCGACGGCGAGAAGGAGGTGACGGTCCGTTACCTCACCCCGCACAACAAGTGGTCCATCCACTCCGAGTACCAGGACAACCTGTTCATGCTGGCGCTGTCGCGCGGCGGCCAGTCCATCTGGATGGCCCCGCAGGACGCGGAGGCCATCGGGGTCAAGGACAACGACTGGATCGAGGCGGTGAACCGCAACGGTGTCGTGGTCGCCCGCGCGATCGTCTCGCACCGGATGCCGGCGGGCACGGTCTACATGCACCACGCGCAGGAGCGCACCGTCAACGTGCCCAAGGCGGAGACGACCGGCAAGCGCGGCGGCATCCACAACTCGCTCACCCGGTTGATCCTCAAGCCGTCCCATCTCATCGGCGGCTACGCCCAGTTGAGCTGGGCGTTCAACTACCTCGGCCCGACGGGCAACCAGCGCGACGAGGTCACGGTCATCCGCCGCCGCTCGCAGAAGGTGGAGTACTGACATGCGCATCATGGCTCAGGTCGCGATGGTCATGAACCTCGACAAGTGCATCGGCTGCCACACCTGCTCGGTCACCTGCAAGCAGGCGTGGACCAACCGCAACGGCATGGAGTACGTCTGGTTCAACAACGTCGAGACCCGCCCCGGCCAGGGGTACCCGCGCCGCTATGAGGACCAGGAGAAGTGGCGCGGCGGCTGGGAGCTCAACAAGAAGGGCGCCCTGAAGCTGAAGGGCGGCGGCCGGTTCAAGAAGCTCCTCGGCATCTTCTCCAACCCCAAGCTCCCTGAAATCAAGGACTACTACGAGCCCTGGACGTACGACTACAAGAACCTCACCGACGCCCCGCTCGGTGACGACTACCCCGTCGCCGAGCCGCGCTCGCTCATCAGCGGCAAGCCGATGAAGATCGAGTGGTCCTCGAACTGGGACGACAACCTCGGCGGCGCGACCGAGCACGGCGATCTCGACCCGATGGTGGAGAAGACCCGCGAACAGGCCGCGGAGAAGGTCAAGTTCCAGTTCGAGCAGACCTTCATGTTCTATCTGCCGCGGATCTGCGAGCACTGCCTCAACCCGTCGTGCGTCTCGTCCTGCCCCTCGGGCGCGATGTACAAGCGGGTGGAGGACGGCATCGTCCTCGTCGACCAGGACTCGTGCCGCGGCTGGCGGATGTGCGTCACCGGCTGCCCGTACAAGAAGGTGTACTTCAACCACCGCACCGGCAAGGCCGAGAAGTGCACGCTCTGCTACCCGCGCCTCGAGGTGGGCCTGCCGACGGTCTGCTCCGAGACCTGCGTGGGCCGGCTCCGCTACCTCGGCGTGCTCCTCTACGACGCCGACAAGGTGACGGAGGCCGCCTCCTCGACGAACGAACACGACCTGTACGAGGAGCAGTTGGGTGTCTTCCTCGACCCCGAGGACCCGGCCGTGCAGCGGGCCGCCGAGGAGGCGGGGATCCCGTACGACTGGATGGAGGCCGCGCGGCGCTCGCCCGTGCACGCGCTCATCAGCAAGTACAAGGTGGCGCTGCCGCTGCACCCGGAGTACCGGACGATGCCGATGGTCTGGTACATCCCGCCGCTCTCCCCCGTCGTCGACGCGCTCACCGAGACCGGGCACGACGGCGAGGACCACGCGAACCTGTTCGGGGCGATCGACACACTGCGCATCCCCCTCGAATACCTGGCGGAGATCTTCACGGCGGGTGACACCAAGCCCGTGCGCGCCTCGCTGGAGAAGCTGGCCGCGATGCGCTCGCACATGCGGGCCATCAACCTCGGTGACCTGCCCGACGGTTCGATCGCCGAGTCCGTCGGCATGTCACCGTACGAGATCGAGGAGATGTACAAGCTGCTCGCCATCGCCAAGTACGAGGACCGGTACGTGATCCCGACCGCGGCGGTCGGCGACGCGGAGCGCCTGGAGGAGTCCGCGCTGCCGTCGGACACCTGCTCGCTCGACCACGAGGGCGGTCCCGGCATGGGCGGCGAGGGCCCCTTCGGCGGCGACTCCGGGACGACCGTCGCCGACGGCCGCAAGCTGCTGCCCGTCGTCTCCGTCGAGAACTTCCAGCTCAGCAAGGAACGGCAGACCGCCGACAGCACGGACAGCACGCACAGCCCAGACAGCACCGCCTAGGAGGAGACACCATGACCGACCGCACCTCCCTGCTCCTTCAGGCGTCCGCGCTCTGCCTCACGTACCCGGACGAGGAGTTCTACCAGCGGCTCCCGCTGATTCGCGCGGCCGCCCCGCCGCTCGCCCCCTTCGTCGAGCACGCGGAGGCCACGCCGATGCAGGACCTGGCCGCCCACTACGTCCAGGTCTTCGATTTCAAGAACCGGCACAGCCTGTACCTGACGTGGTGGCGCGACGGTGACACCCGGCGGCGCGGCATGTCCCTGGTGCGGATGAAGGAGGTCTACCGGGAGCACGGCATGGAGTTCACCGGCGAGGAACTCCCGGACTTCCTGCCCGCCGTCCTCGAATTCTCCGCGCAGGAGGGCACGTTCCTGCTGGAGGAGCACCGCGCGGGACTCGAACTGCTGCGGTTCGCCCTCACCGACCACGGCACCCCGTACGCCACCGTCCTCAACGCGGTGTGCGCCGCCCTGCCGGGCCCCTCCCCCAAGGACCGGGCCGAGGCGCAGGCCCTGGCCCGGTCGGGACCGCCCCAGGAGGACGTCGGACTCGAACCCTTCGCCCGCCTCCCCCTCCTCGAGAAGGAGCACGCCCGGTGAATACGGCGGTCTGGGGCGTCCTGCCCTACGTAGCGTTCGTCCTGCTGATCGCGGGCACCATCTGGCGCCACCGCTACGACAAGTTCGGCTGGACGACGCGCTCGTCGCAGGTCTACGAGTCGAAGCTGCTCAACATCGCGTCGCCGGTGTTCCACTACGGCATCCTCTTCGTGCTCGTGGGACACATCGTCGGCCTGTTCATCCCGGAGTCATGGACGGAGAAGGTCGGCGTCAGCGAGCACACCTACCACATGTTCTCGCTGATCGGCGGCACCTTCGCGGGCGTGCTCGCGGTGGCCGGCATCGCGATGCTGGTGTATCGGCGCCGCACCAAGGCCCCTGTGCTGCTCGCCACGACGCGCAACGACAAGGCCATGTACGTATTCCTGCTGGGTGCCCTCGTCCTCGGCATGGTCGCCAAGCTCACGCACTCCAGCGGCAACGGCTACGACTACCGGCAGACCATCGGCCCGTGGTCGCGCAGCCTGTTCACGCTGAGCCCGGACGTGGCGCTGATGGACGGAGTGCCCGTTCTCTATCAGATTCACGCAGTAGTGGGCATGCTACTGATCGCGCTGGTACCGTTCACCCGGCTCGTGCATATGTTCAGCGCGCCGGTGCAGTACCTGTTCCGCCCGTACGTCGTTTACCGCAGCCGCGACCCGCGGCGCCTCGGCGCACGGCCGGAGCGTCGGGGGTGGGAGCGCACCGGCTCCTAGTTCCTGGGAGACGTACAAAGGTGAGTGAACGTCGGCCCGCGCCCACCGTGGGCCAGGTCGTCCTCGGTCGCCGGCTGCGCGACCTGCGCGAGGCCCGCGGACTCAAGCGCGAGGAGGCGGCCCGGCCGCTGCGCGTGGCGAGCGCGACGATCCGCAGGATGGAGACCGCCGAGGTCGCGCTCAAGATCCCCTACGTGCAGATGCTGTTGGAACTGTACGAGGTGCCCGAGCGCGAGATAGAGGCCTTCGTGGCCCTCGCCGAGGACGCGAATCTGCCCGGCTGGTGGCAGCGGTTCCACGATGTGCTCCCCGACTGGTTCAGCCTGTACGTCAGCCTGGAGGGCGCGGCCTCGATGATCCGCGCCTACGAACCGCACTTCGTGCCCGGCCTGTTGCAGACGGAAGCGTACGCGCGGGCCGTCTTCCACGCCGGCACGGTGGGCCGCTCCCGGCCCGAGGAGGTCGACCGGCACATCGACCTGCGCATGGCCCGCCAGTCGCTGCTCGACCGGGAGGACTCGCCGAACCTGTGGGTCGTCATGGACGAGACGGTGCTGCGGCGCCCGCCCGGCGGCCCCGATGTGCTGCGCGGCCAGCTGGACCGGCTCATCGAGGTGTCCGAACGCCCCCATGTGACGCTGCAGATCGCCGAGTTCGCGACGGGGCCGCACCCCGGCACGTTCGGACCGTTCACCCTCTTCCGGTTCCCGGTCAGGGAGTTGCCGGACATGGTCTACAGCGAGTACGTGACCGGGGCCCTGTACCTGGACGCGCGGGACGAGGTCGGCATGCACCTGGAGGTGCTCGACCACCTGGTGGCCCAGGCGGCCGGGCCCGCGCGGACGGTGGAGATCCTGAGCGAGGCGCGGGCAGCCCTCGGGTGAACGGTCAGGGCTTGTCCGCCTGGGGCTTGTCGTCGTCCACGATCTCGGCGTCGACCACATCGTCCCCCTGGGGTGCGTCCTGGCCCTGCGCCGGCGGTGCGTCCTCCTGGGACGACGCGGCCGCCTGGTACATCGCCTGCCCCATCCGCTGGCTCACCTCGGCGAGCTTGCGAGCCCCCTCGCGCAGCTCCTGCGTGGACGACTCCTTGGACTCCAGCACGGTCTTCAACTCCCGTACGGAGTCCTGCACTTGGCCCCGCGTGTCCGCCGGAATGCGCTCCTCGTTGTCCCTCAGGAAGCGCTCCGTCTGGTACACGAGCTGCTCCGCCTCGTTGCGGACCTCGGCCGCCTCGCGGCGCGTGCGGTCCTCCTCGGCGTGTGCCTCGGCCTCCCGCATCATCCGGTCGATCTCGTCCTTGGGCAGCGCCGAGCCACCGGTCACCGTCATCTTCTGCTCGCGCCCCGTGGCGAGGTCCTTGGCCCCCACGTGCATGATCCCGTTGGCGTCGATGTCGAAGGTGACCTCGATCTGCGGCACGCCGCGCGGCGCGGGCGGAAGGCCCGTGAGATCGAAGACGCCCAGCTTCTTGTTGTAGGCGGCGATCTCCCGCTCGCCCTGGAAGACCTGGATGCCGACGGAGGGCTGGTTGTCGGCGGCCGTCGTGAAGATCTCCGAACGGCGGGTGGGAATGGTGGTGTTGCGCTCGATGAGCTTGGTCATCACCCCGCCCTTCGTCTCGATGCCGAGCGACAGCGGGGTGACGTCGAGCAGCAGTACGTCCTTCACGTCGCCGCGGATCACACCGGCCTGGTAGGTGGCTCCGACGGCGACGACCTCGTCCGGGTTGACGCCCTTGTGCGGGTCCTTCCCGGTGAGTTCCTTGACGAGGTCGGTGACGGCGGGCATGCGCGTGGACCCGCCGACCAGGATCACGTGGTCGATGTCCTTCAGCTCGACGCCCGCGTCCTTGACGGCCTGGTGGAAGGGCTTCTTGCAGCGGTCGAGCAAGTCCCCGGTAAGTTCCTGGAGCTGAGCGCGCGTCAGCTTCTCGTCGAGGTGCAGGGGCCCCTCGGCGGAGGCCGTGATGTAGGGCAGGTTGATGTTCGTCTCGCTGGACGAGGACAGCTCGATCTTGGCCTTCTCGGCGCCCTCGCGCAGCCGCTGCACGGCCATCTTGTCGCCGGCGAGGTCGATGCCGTGGGCGTTCTTGAACTGCCGCGCGAGATGGTCCACGATCCGCTGGTCCCAGTCGTCGCCGCCGAGTTGGGTGTCACCGTTGGTGGCCTTCACCTCGATGACGCCCTCGCCCATCTCCAGGAGCGAGACATCGAAGGTGCCACCGCCCAGGTCGAAGACGAGGACCGTCTGCTCGTCGCCCTTGTCGAGCCCGTACGCGAGCGCGGCGGCGGTCGGCTCGTTGACGATGCGCAGCACCTTGAGGCCCGCGATCTCGCCGGCCTCCTTCGTGGCCTGGCGCTGCGCGTCGTCGAAGTAGGCGGGCACGGTGACGACGGCGTCGACGACGTCCTCGCCGAGGTACGACTCGGCGTCACGCTTGAGTTTCTGCAGGACGCGGGCGGCGAGCTCCTGGGCGCTGTAGCGGTGCCCGTCGATGTCTCCGGTGTCGGGGAAGCGCCAATTCCCGTCCCCCATATGACGTTTGACGGAGCGCGCGGTGCGCTCGACGTTCGTCACGGCCTGCCGCTTGGCGACCTCGCCGACGAGCACCTCGGCGCTCGACGACCTGGCGAAGGCGACGATCGAGGGCGTGGTGCGCGCGCCCTCCGCGTTGGCGATGACGGTGGGCTCACCGCCCTCGAGCACGGCCACCACCGAGTTCGTCGTACCGAGATCGATACCTACCGCACGCCCCATGACGCGTCCCCATTTCCGCTTTCTCCGCGAAGGCCCGCTCACGTCCGGATCCAGCACAGGGCGTGAGCGGGCCTACGTCAAGAGCGCGGACGCTCAGCCGCCCAGCTTGGCGGTGAGGGTGATCGTCGTGCCGGTGAGGGCCTGGCTCACGGGGCAGTTCTTCTTGGCGTCCTCCGCGGCCGCCTGGAAGCCCTGCTCATCGAGGCCGGGGACCGTGCCCTCGACGGTGAGGTGGATGCCGGTGATGCCCTCGCCCGGCTGGAACGTGACGTCCGCGGAGGTGACCAGCTTGGTGGGCGGGGTGCCCGCGCCGGACAGGCCGTTGGAGAGCGCCATGGAGAAGCACGAGGAGTGCGCGGCCGCGATCAGCTCTTCCGGGCTGGTCTTGCCGTTCGCCTCCTCGGCGCGGGACGCCCAGGACACCGGCTGCTGACCGATGCCGGACGAGTCGAAAGTGACGGTGCCGGCGCCCTCGAAGAGGGTGCCTTCCCACACGGTGTGGGCGGAGCGGGTCGTTGCCACGGGGGGTCCTTTCCCGGGTTGGGGTGTACGTGTCCGTTCCATCCGATCACATCCGGGGTGGCGGGGTCTTGTTCACGGGAGCCGCGGTCGCGGTTGCGGGGCTCTGCCCCGGACCCCGCTGCTCAATCGCCGCAGGGGCTTGATCGCCTCAATCGCCGGCGTTTGAGGCGCGGGGGCCGGGGCGGAGCCCCGTAACCGCAACGCCGGGTGGGGCTCCGGATGTGTGGCTGGAAAGGGTGCTGGGCAAAGGGGCGTGGCGGTGACAGTTTGGGGCCTCCCGCTCTGGGGGTTTCAGGGGGAATTCGCAGGGGGTCAGACCATGCGCATGATCTACGCGGACCAGGGTCCGTCACCACTGGAGACCGGGAAGCCGGGCGCGACCGACCGGGATTCGACGTTCGGCTGGTGGGGTGCGTTCAGCATCCAGAAGTTCGTCAACCAGAACCCGCTCTCCCACACGCACGAGGACGCGACCGGCTGGCTCGCGTACCTCCAGCAGTTCTACGACCGCAACTTCTGGTTCGCCGACAGCGGCGTACAGGTGTGGGCGTACGAAGAGACGTACGACAACTGGCAGGACCGGTACGGCGTGGACGCCGTCGTCGCCGTGTACCACTCGGGGCACGGCGGCATGGACGGCAACGGCGTGTTCTTCGCGCCGCTCGGCGCCCAGTGGGACAACCGCTCGGACGCGATCTCCAACCGGATGGCGTTCGGCAACGAGAAGGCCAACTACGTGTTCTGGTCGACGTGCAACTCGCTGCGCGTCCTCGACGGACACTCCCCCATCCGCACCTGGGCCGGGCCCAACCTCGGCTCCCGGATGATCTTCGGGTTCGAGACGACGAGCATCGACAGCCCGGACTACGGCAAGAAGTTCTGGGAGAAGTGGCGGGCCGGTCAGACGTACTGCGACGCGTGGCTGAACGCGAGTTGGGACATCTACCACGGCCAGGCGCCGTCGGTGTGCGCCACCGGTTCGACCCAGGCGGAGGCGCAGAACCGGCTGAACTCCGAGCGCAACTTCTACCGGGAACACGTCCCGGACAACTGGTACGTGTGGCGCTGGTACTACGCGCGCGAAGGCCTGCGCGATCCGTTGACGCAGGCGCCGCAGAGCCCGCAGATCGTGCAGCTGGCGCCGCGCGACCCGAGCGAGGAGCTCACCGCGGCCGGCCGCCTCGCGCACTTCCCGGCGGCGGCGCTGCAAGAAGTGCAGGTCGAGCGGCAGGGCGTGCTCAGCGCGAGTTCCGGCGACCGGTTCATCTCGACGGCGCCGCAGGCGGTGCGCTGGGTGAAGCTGGCCGAGGCCAACCACCGCAATACGCGCCAGCTGGCGACCGAGCGCGCGGTCGAGCTCGCGCAGCGGTTCGCGCAGGAACACGCGGAGGGCGTCGAGCTGATCGTGGACGGTGTGCACGACCTGATGCAGAACAGCGGCAAGAAGGACGGCTCGCAGATCGGTGAGCCGGTGTCGCTGCAGACGCACGTCACGTTCCGGCAGGCCTTCGACGGCGTACCGGTGATCACGCCGGGCCGCGGCGAGTTCCGGGTCGCGCTCGACAACGACGGCACGGTCGTCCAGGCGACCCTGTCCACGCGTACGCCCACCGGCGAGACCCGCACGCCCGCGTCCGCGGTCGCGCCGCCGTCCGGGAAGGGGCAGCAGGCGCTGGCCTCGCCCGGTTCGCGGGACCCGCGGCAGGCGCTCGACGAGGCGCAGCAGCGGCGTATCGCCCATCTGTCGGCGATGGCCGCGGACGGCTCGCGCTCCGCGGCCGACATCGAGGCGCAGCTTGAGGTCAGGGATGTGCCCGGGTCCCTGGAGGTCGGGTACGAGATCGAGGGCAACGAGGCGTATCCCGCGGCGCGGAAGTTGGTTGAGATCGGGTCGCGGGACGGGATGTTCCGGAAGCTGAGGTGGGTGACCGCGCCCATCGCGAGGTAGCCGACGAGGTCAGGTCCGGCCGGCTCGCTGGGTGCGGGTCGGCCGGGCCTACGTCTCGGGGCTCTGCCCCGGACCCCGCGCCTCAATCGCCGGCGGGGCTTGATTGGCGGTTCTTGCGGGCCGACATCCACGCGTAGACGAGGACGCCCACGAACAGGAAGATGACGCCCTGGTAGACGGCCGCGTAGCCGGCGCCGCCGACCAGCCACATCGAGAAGCCGAACGCGGCGAGCGCGAGCGTCATGTCGCGCGCGAGGCGGCCCTTGCTCACCCGGTGGCCCTGGCCCGACAGCAGGAAGTAGATCTGCGCGGCCGTGGCGAGGAGGTACGGGACCGTCGCCGTGAACGTCGTGATGAGCACGAGGGACTCGAAGACGCCCTCGGAGCCCGCCGTGTAGTTGTAGATGGTCAGGAGCGAGGCGAGGGCGACGCCGACGAGCACGCCGAACGTCGGGACGCCGCGCTTCTTGCGGGCGAACGCGGCCGGGAACAGGCCGTCCTTCGCGGGGGCGTACGGCGCCTGCGCGGAGAGCAGCGTCCAGCCGTTGAGCGCGCCGAGGATCGAGACGACCGCGGCGATCGCGACCGCCGTGCCGCCCCATGTGCCGCCGAACATCACGTTGACGGAGTCGGTCATCGGCGCGGTGGAGTCCACCAGCTTGTCGTGGGCGACGGTGCCGAAGACGGAGACCGTGCACAGCAGGTACACCAGTGCGGCGAGAGCGGTGCCGAGGACCGTGGCCCGGCCGACGTTGCGCTCCGGGTCGCGGACCTCGCCCGCGCTCATGGAGGCGGACTCGACGCCCAGGTAGCTGAAGAGCAGGATCGCGGCGGATGCCGAGATCGCGCCGACCGGGGAGTCCCCGCCGCCGGCCTGGAACGGGCCGAGGTTGTCGGCGTCGAAGAAGAACAGGCCGCCGACCGCGACGAGTACCAGCGGCGCGAACTTCAGGACGGTGGAGACCAGCTGGACCGCGCCGACGTAGCGGGTGCCCGCGAGGTTGGCGAGCGCGGGCAGCCACTGGCAGGCGAGCGCCGCGACGATCGTCCAGAACGTCGAACCGTGGATCGGCAGCAGCACGTCGAGGTAGCCGACGGCGGCGACGGCGAGCGCCGCGTTCGACACCCACGAGGTGATCCAGTAGCTCCACGCGGCGAGGAACCCGGCGAAGTCGCCGAAGGCCTCACGGGCGTACACGTAGGGGCCGCCGGTCTGCGGGTGCCGCTTCGCGAGCCGTCCGAAGACGAGCGCGAGGGCGATGGCGCCGACCGTCAGGACACCGAAGGCGACCAGCGAGATCGTGCCGTACGGGGCCACGGAGGCGGGCAGCAGGAAGATGCCGCCGCCGATGATGTTGCCCATGACCAGGGCCGTCGCGATGGGAAGGCCGAACCTGCGGGCGTGCTTGCCGTCGCGACCGTCCGCGTTCTGGTCGTCGTCCGCTGCCGGAGCCGTCTCGGGAGCGGGGGCAGTCCCGGTGTCGAGCATGGGGGGAAGTGCCTCTCGATTGTGCTGAGCCACCTCGGGATCGCCGGGTGGCGGGGCCCATGGTCCGGTGGGCTCCCGCCGCGCTCCAAATCAGGCGGAATTGTCCTGCGGCTCCGGGGGCGTGGCCGCAAATGATGCACCGCCGGGCTCCCGCCGTAGGGAATTCTCCACGGGTCGTTCCAGGGGCTTCGTCGCAGGTGGGTCCAGGGACAGCGGTGTGACCCGCATCGGGATCTGCGGTCCGTGCCCCTCGGTCAGCCAGCGGCGCAGCACCCGGTGCACCTGTTCGGCGCCGACCAGGTCCTCGCCCTGCGGCACCGGCTCGGACAGCTCCGCGGGCGAGAGCAGGAACGGCCGGCTCTGGGCGCCGCCGAGCCCGCCGTGCGAGCCGATCTGCTCCTCGAAGGCGAGGACTTCGCCGTCCAGCGGGTCGTACATGGAGTTGACCATGATGTCGGCGGTGTGCGGGAAGGAGTCGGTGCGGCGCACGGCGTCGGCCGCGCCCGGACCGAAGTCGGCGAGCGGCCCCTCGCCGTCGGCGAGCTCGGCCAGCGGCACCTCCACGCCCCGCGCCCCCAACACGACCGCGCCGTGCTCCTCACTGCGTACGAGGAGGAAGCCGATGCCCGGATGGTTGGCGAGGGTCGGAAGGAGAGCCGGGTTGCGGGCGTCGATCTCCTCGCGGGTCATCCGGTGCGGGACGTCCGGGAACGAGACGAGGCCGAGGTTGCCGGAGGCCAGCACGATCGGTTCGCTGCGCTTCCCCTTGCCCGCGCCCTCCTCGACGGGCCGGTGCAGCGCGGCCCGCACGGCGGCGCGGGCCTCGGCGCCGCTGCGCGTGCGGCCCGCCTTGCGCGGCACAGGCAGCCCGCAGCCCGCGCGGACCAGGTCCTGGAGCGTGAGCCCGTAGCGGCCGCGGAAGGTCTCGCCGGGGCTCTGCCCGTGGTCGGAGAGGACGACGATGCGGTACGGGCGCGACGCGTGCTCGGCGACCTTGACGAGCAGCGCGAGCGAGCGGTCGAGGCGTTCGAGCACCTTCCGCGCGTCCCGGCCGAACGGTCCCGAGTGGTGCGCCACCTCGTCGTAGGCCACGAGGTCGGCGTAGACGGCGCTGCGGCCCGCGAGCATGTCGCCGATGACGGCCGCGACGACGACGTCCCGCTCGACGACGGTCGCGAAGGCGCGGATGAACGGGTACAGGCCGCCGCGCCCCATCCGCGGCCGCTCCTTGCGCAGGCGGGACCGCGTGGACTGGCCGATCTCGCGGCCGACCTCGGCGAAGAAGGACAGCACGGTGCGGACGGCGTTCGCCGGGTCGGAGAAGTAGGCGAAGTAGCCGGCCCGTGAGCGGTTCTGCTTGCCGCGCCGGGCGGCGACGGACAGCACGAGCGCGACCTGTTCCGCGCCGCCGCTGAACAGGTTGCCCCGGCTGGCGCCGTCGACGGTGAGCAGTCCGCCGTCGCCGGTGTGCGCGACGGCGCGGCGCTGGAGTTCGGCGGCGCTGGTGGGCCGGTTGGACACCTGCGTCTCGCCGGTGTCCTTCTCGTACCAGCGGAAGGCCGGGACGTCGTGATTGGAACCGTGCAGGATGCCGAGCTGGCTGGCGCCGGTCTGGCTCGACCAGTCGGTGCGCCAGGGGGTGAGGCGGTGGCTGCCGTCGTGCAGCCAGGAGTTGATCGTCGGCATGACGTCGTCGCGCGCGGCGCGGCGCAGCACTTCGTGTCCTACGCCGTCGAGCTGGATGAAGACGGTGCCGGGGGTGGGCGGGCAGGTGGTGTCCTCGGAGCCTCTGCGGCGCCTGCGGTCGGCGAGCCGGTACAGGCGCCTGCGGTACGCGTCGTCGTCCCGGACGGCGAGCGCACCGCCGGTCGCGGACGCCACGGCCGACATGACCGCGGCCACGACGACCGCGGTCTCGGGTCCGGCCTCTCCCCTGCCGTCCGGGATGAGGTGCAGCGCGATGAGCAGCACGGCGCCGTTGAGGAAGAACACGACGAGGCCGAGGACGAGCGCGGGTACGAGCAGCAGGGCGCGGACGAGGATCGGCCAGACGAGGGCCGAGAGCAGGGCGAAGGCGGCGGCGCCGAGGGCGGCGGTGACGGCGACGCGGGTCATGCTGTCGCCGTCGTCGGAGGTGAGCTTGAAGTCGGGCAGGATGCCTGCGAGGAGCATCATGGTGAGGGTGCATGCGGCCCACACCGTGGCCGATCGCCAGGCTGTGCTTGCCGCCCGTGCCCACCATCGGCCTCCGGCCACTTTTCGGCTCCCCTCTTTGGTCAGGTGTGGTCAGGGTTTCATACCGTTTGCGCGGAGACGGTGTTGCGGCCGCGGGGGGGGGGCCCCCCCCCCCCGGGGGGGGGGGGGGCCGCCCCGGGGGGGGGGGGCGCGCCAGCGGCAGGGGGCGGGCCGCGCGCCGCCGCCCCCGCGGCCGCCCCCCCCCGCGGCGCCCCCCCCCCCCCCCCCCCCCCCCCCCCCCCCCCCCCCCCCCCCCCCCCGGGGGGGGCGGGGTCAGCAGCCGTCGTAGCCTGCGGTGGGCATGGAGAGGCGGCGGTGGACGCGGGCCTTCATCTCCGAGTCGTATGCGGGTTCCGCGAGGCCCGCCGTCTCCAGGCGGACACCGCGCCGCGCGCACTCCCGCGCGAACGCGTCGACCGAGCCGAGCGCAGCCCGCAGCACCCGCTCGCAGGGGGCGACGAACACATCGACCAGGCCCGCGTCGACGTCCGCCCACAGGACCTCGTGGTCGGGGCGGACGGAGTGGACCAGGAGTTCGCGGGTGACCACGTAGCCGCGGTCGGCGGCCCAGCGCGCGCACATGGCGTGCTGACTGCGCGAGTCCACCAGGAAGGGGTCGGCGTCCAGCTCCTCCAGCGGGATCAGGCTGGCGATCGCCGCGACCCGCACCGCTTCGCCGCTCCCGTCGGATGCCCCCATGCGTCCCCCCTCACCACAGCTTTCGGCCTCGACCCTACTCCTGCACGTAGGCTCAAGGGAGTCGCCCGGAGGAGCACAAGGAGGAGCGCGTGCCGGTGGAGATCACCTGGTGGGGTCATGCCACCTGCACCGTCGAGGACTCAGGTACGCGCGTGCTCACGGATCCGCTCTTCGCCCGGCGCCTCGCACATCTGCGCCGTCGGCGCGGCGCGCCCCCGCCGCCGCGCGCGGCCGAGGCGGATGTCGTCCTCGTCTCCCACCTGCACGCCGACCACCTGCACGTGCCCTCGCTCGCCCGGCTCGCGCCCGGTACGCGGGTGCTCGTACCGAAGGGCGCCCCGCGCGCCGTGCCCGCGCTGCGCAAGCTCGGCACGTTGAAGATCATCGAGGTGGAGGCGGGCGCGCGCGTCGAGGTCGGGCACGTGGCGATTGAGGTGGTGCCGGCCCAGCACGACGGGCGGCGGCTGCCTGTCGGTCCGCACATCGCCCCCGCGCTCGGTTACGTGGTGAGCGGTGAGGCCCGTACGTACTTCGCGGGTGACACCGGTCTTTTCGACGGCATGGAGGAGGCCGTCGGCGAGGTCGATGTGGCGCTGCTGCCGGTGGGCGGCTGGGGGCCGTACCTCGGCTCCGGGCATCTCGACGCGGGCCGGGCCGCCGAGGCGCTCGCCCGGATCGTGCCGCGCAGCGCGGTCCCCGTGCACTACGGGACGTACTGGCCGATCGGCATGGACGCGGTGCGGCCGCACGAGTTCCACGCGCCGGGCGACGAGTTCGTCCGGCAGGCGGCGCTGCGCGCGCCAGGCGTGGCGGTGCACCGGCTCGACCCGGGCGAGAGCGTACGTCCCGAGGTGGCCGGATGAGACGGCTGCGCAGACTGCCGGGAGCGCGCCGGTGATCCTCTCCGCCGCGACCCAGGTGCCGCCCGAGTCGACCCAACAGGCCGTCGGCTACCCCTCGTTGTTCCTGCTCATCTTCCTCGGGGCGCTCGTCCCGGTCATTCCGACCGGCGCGCTCGTGAGTTCAGCGGCGGTCGTCGCGTTCCACCACAGTTCGCCGCTCTCGCTGCTGCTCGTGTTCGCGGCGTCCGCGCTCGCCGCGTTCCTCGGCGACATCGTCCTGTACTGGCTGGGGCGGCGCGGTATGCACTCGAAAATGGGGTCTCCCCTGCTCGAGCGAAGCCGAGAGCTTGGGGAAGGGTCGAAGTGGCTGGAGGCGATCCGTTCGCGGGCTCCCGAGGAGCGGCTCACGCAGGCGCAGGACAAGCTCGCCGACCACGGCGTGATGGTGCTTGTCCTGTCGCGGCTCGTGCCCGCGGGGCGGATCCCCGTGATGCTGGCCTGTCTGCTGGCGAAGATGCCGCTGCGGCAGTTCGCCCGCGGCGATGTTCCCGCGTGTCTCGCGTGGGCGGCGACGTACCAGGTCATCGGCATCCTCGGCGGGTCTCTCTTCCCGGAGCCGTGGCAGGGGGTCGTCGCGGCGATTGGCCTCACGGTGCTGATCAGTGCGGGGCCGGCGGTGTGGCGCAAGGTGCGGGGGCGGGAGTCGGGCAGCCAGCACGCGTAGCCCTCCGGCAGGTTCCGGCCACCCGGCGTTGCGGCCTCGGGGCTCCGCCCCGGACCCCGCTGCTCAATCGCCGCAGGGGCTTAATTTGGCCGAGCCATACCCAGCCCCGCCGGCGATTGAGGCGCGGGGGCCGGGGCGGAGCCCCGTGGCCGTGACGCCGGGCGGGGCTCAGGTCGGCAGCACGCGGGAGGCGCCCACCGGGACGTCCCAGAGGGAGGCGCGGGGGAGGCCCGCCTTCTCCCATGCGGCGCGCAGCCGGTGCAGCGGTTCGAGGACCGGTTCCGCCGACAGCAGGAACGTCGCCCAGTGCATCGGCGCCATCCGCCGCGCACCCACGTCCTGCACCGCCCGCACCGCGTCCTCCGGATCGCAGTGCACGTCCTTCAGCCACCAGCGCGGCTCGTACGCGCCGATCGGGAGCAGCGCGAGGTCGATGCCCGGGTAGCGGCGGCCGATCTGCGAGAACCAGTGGCCGTAGCCGGTGTCGCCCGCGAAGTAGATCCGCCGGCCGTCGGAGTCGGTGAGCACCCAGCCGCCCCACAGAGTGCGGCAGGTGTCGACGAGGCTGCGCTTGGACCAGTGGTGGGCCGGCACGAAGTCGAAGCGCACGCCCTTGAGCTCCGCCGCCTCCCACCAGTCCAACTCCGTGACCCGCGTGAAGCCGCGCCGCGTGAACCAGCGGGCGAGGCCTGCGGGAACGAGGACCGGGGTGTCGCGCGGGAGTCTTTTTACGGTCGGCCAGTCCAGGTGGTCGTAGTGGTTGTGGCTGATGACGACGGCGTCCACGCGGGGCAGCGCGCTCCATGCGACGCCCGCGGGGGTGACCCTGGCCGGGGTGCCGAGGATCTTGCGGGACCAGACGGGGTCGGTGAGGACCGTGAGGCCGCCGATGCGGACGATCCAGCTGGCGTGCCCGACCCAGGTGACGGCCGCCGTACGGGCGTCGACCCGCGGCAGCGGGCCCGGCGCGAAGGGCAGGTGCGGGATGTCGGCCAGGCTCTCGGCGGGCGGCCGGAGCGCGCCCTCACGGGCGAATCTGGCGAAGGCCCGCAGGCCCGGCAGCGGCGCGGTCAGCCGGTGGGCGAAGGTTTTGGGCCAGCGGCGCGGTACGTCCCGCAGTCCGGTGTCTCCCCCGCCGAGCGGCCGCGGCTCGACGAGGGGCGGAGCGGATGCGGTGGCATCGCCCCGCTGTACGGCCGACGGTGCCTCGGACGCCTGCGTCATCGCTCGGTCTCCCATCCTTCGCGTGCCGGTTCCCCGCCGATGGCGCGGAGCGTCGACTCCACCATGGTCAACAGCCGTGCGACGTGCGGCAATTCCAAGGGCTCCGGTGAGGTGAGGGACGCCCGGCGTTCCTCGGGGGTTGACCCGAGCAGCGGCCCCGTCGACAGACGCGCCCGCAGCGCGCCCTGCTCGTCGCCGAAGCGGTGGCCGCCAGGGACCGGCATGCCGAGCCGGTCACCGAGGAAGTCCTCCAGGTCCTGCGAGTCGCTGACGCCGAGCGCGGCGAGCCGGGGCCGCAGCTCCTCCAGGTCCATGTAGAGGTGTCGGCCGACCCGTGGCGGCCTGGCGAGGCCGCCCGCACGGAGCACGGCGCGGTGCGCGGCACCGGCGACCTGTGCGTGCAGGGCGGCACCGGCGCGGCAGCGCTCGGTGATCTCCTCGGTCTCGTTCAGGACGTACGTGGCCGCCGCGGCGACCGGCGCCGCGAGCAGGCCCCCCGTGGCCGTGAGGAAGTCGAGGACCCGGGCGTGCAGCCCGGCGCCCAGCTCGGTGGCGGGGAACCGGGCGCAGGCCGCGGGCAGCGAGGGCGGCAGGAAGGCGCCGGTGAGGTCGCTGAGGACGGTGACGTCGCGCGGGTACATCTCGGCGGGGCTGAACAGGACGGAGTCCGCGCCCGGGTGCACGGTGTCCCGCCACGTCTCGTCGCTGACCACGTGCAGCCCCTCGGCGGCGGCCGCCTCCACGGCCTCGTGCAGCATTTCGGGCGGCGGCACGGTCGCCGTCGGGTCGTCGGCCACGGACAGCACGAGGAGGCGCGGGTCGCCGCCCTCGGCTCTGACCCGGCGGACCGTCTCCAGGAAGGCCGTCGAGTCGGGGACGCCGCCGCACTCGGCGGGCGTCGGTACGTGGTACACGGCGCGGCCCAGGAGCCTGGCCTGCGGCACCCACCAGGCCGAACAGGGGCGGGGTACCAGCACGTCGCCGCCGAGCGCGGCGGTGAGAGCGAGCAGCAGCGGGGCCGCGCCGGGCGCCGCGCCGACCTGCTCGCGTTCGGTGCCGAGGCCGCGGCGCTGCCAGTAGCCGCGGGCCGCTTCGAGCAGGGCGGGCGGTCCGCCGGGTGGCTCCGAGGCCGGGCGCCCCGCGGCGCTCGCGGCGACGGCGGCGAGTTCCGGTAGTACCGGGAGGCCGGGCTCGGGCAGCGGCGGTCCGTACCGCACGGGCCCACGCCCCTCGGGGGCCCGTGCGGCGCCGGGGGGTCGGTTCCGAGCCGTGCCGGTTCCGGGGGTTCGGGCCGTGGGGTCCGATGGCCGCATGCTGCCTCCGTGCCGTCCGCTCGCACTGCGGGTGGTGGTCGCTGCCCTCCAGCGTCACACCTCCCCGGGTATCCGCGCGCGCCACGCCACGCGTGCGCCGGGGTGCCGCCTTGCCCACTCTGCCGCCCAAGGCGGCAGAGTGCCCAAGGCGGCGGCCACCCGCATGCCCCGGCGGCGGGTGGGCACATCAAGCCCCTGCGGCGATTGAGCAGCGGGATCCGGGGCAGAGCCCCGATCTTTCCAGCCCCGCCGGCGTTTGAGGCGCGGGGTCCGGGGCGGAGCCCCGAGGCGTGGGCACGTGTGGCCGGCTGCCCCCGGCCCACGCCGCGGACGGTCACTCCGCCAACGCGGTGAACTCGCGCTCCAGGCCACGCCCCCGCCGCTCGACGACCGCGGACGCGACATCCGCCAGTTTCCGGTTCGTCGTCTGCGAGATTCGACGCAGCACGCCGAACGCGTCGTCCGGCGCGCACCCCAGCACATGCATGACGATGCCGCAGGCCTGGTCCACCACGGGCCGCGACCGCAGCGCCGAGCCCAGCTGGTCGACCTCGGAGAGGGCCTCCTGGTAGGAGCGGTCGCGCACCATACAGCTCGCGGCCAGGTCGCCGAGCGCGCGGATCGGCCCGTGCGACGCGACCTCCAGGGAGCCGGCCCTGAAGCTGTACAGGCTGAGCGTGACCGTGAGGCCGCCGCTGCGGAACGGAATGGTGACGCTGGAGCGCACCCCGGAGTCCAGGGCGAGCGCACGGTAGTCGGGCCAGCGCCGGTCGTTCAGCAGGTCACTGGCGTCGACCGGGTCACCGCCCTCCTCGGCCGCCGGTATGGGCCCGTCACCGGAGCGGTCCTGCACGGAGACGAGCGCCGCGAGATCGGGGTGGGTCACCGCGGTCGGCCGCTCGTCCGTGCCGTCACTCGCCGTGGCGACGGCGCCGCAGCACTGTGCGGTGCACCGGAGCGCCCCTTCGGCGAGTTCGGAGAGCCGCCGGGCGAGCAGCCCCGATTCCGCTGTCCCCGTGGAGCGTTGGCCCAGCTCCACCGGATGGCTTCCGACCTGGGCCGCGTCGTCGTCCTGATCGACCGGCACGTACTGTCGCATCGGGTTCAAGCCTCCTTGTCGGACGGCTTCCCGTACCGGGCTCCCGAAAACGCGGGACGGGATACGTTCTGGGCATGGCGAAGACGGACGAATTCGATGAAGAACTTGCGGACTTCGTGCGTCGTGTGGCGGAGCTGAAGGCGGCGCGCTCGGTATCGACGGCGGAACTGCCCGCCGTCCTCGACGCGGCACTCTTCGAACTCGACCATGTAGCAGGAAAGTTGTGGCCGCAACCCCCGCGGGGCGAGGCCACGGGCACAGGCGCGGGCCCGAGCCGCAACGCGGTGGCCGAGCGGCACGAGCAGCAACTGCTGCGCGCCGTCTTCCAGCGCCTTCCGCTGCCGGTGGCGCTCGTGGACCGCGAGGCGGTGGTACGCCGCCTCAACTTCGCGGCGACGACCTTCACGGGCGTACGCGCCGGATACGCGACGGGCCGCCCGATGACCGGGTTCCTGGCGCACGCCGACCGCGCCGCGTTCCGTTCGCAGGTCGCGGCGGTGGCCCGCGGCGAGGGCGACCGCGGCCTGACCGTACATCTGCAGCAGAACCCGCACGCCCCCGTCCGCACGGTCCTCACGGGCCTGCGTCCGGGCACCGAGCGGCGCACCACGGTCCTCGCGATCCTGCAGCCCGCGGACGACGCGACGGTCAGGCCCGCGTCGGCCCGGCCCGCCGCGCCGGTCCCCGACCTCGGGGAGACGACCCGGCACGCCGCGCTCACCGACCTGCTCGACGCGATGACGCGGGAGCTGCTCGGCGGCCCGGTCGGCGATCCGGCCGAACTCCTACGGCGCGCCGCACATGTGCTGCACGGCCGGTTCGCGGACTGGGTGGTGGCCGACAAGGGGGCCGCCGACCTGGAGCGTACGGAGGTGCTCGGCGCGGACGACGAGGCCGTGCGCGACATCGCCGCGCAGGATCCGGCCAGCAGCCCGCTCGTCGTCGAGGCGGCGCGCGGCGGGGCACCGACGCTGCTCGTGCGCCCGGAGGACCTGCGGGCCCTGGGCGACGACGCGTCGGGGGCGCCGGTGCTCGTGCGTGCCGATGTCACCTCGCTGCTGTGTGTGCCGTTGATCCCCGCGCCCGGCGAACCGGTCCAGGGTGTGCTCACCCTGTTCCGGTCCGCGGGCCGCCTCGCCTTCTCGATGGCGGAGGCGAAGACGCTCGACATGATGGCCCGTCACATCGCGTTGGCGATGCGGAAATAGGGCCGCCTGTCGGCGCACGGGGCTACGCGGCGTCCGTCAGTACCTGGTCCCGGAGGCGGTCGCAGCAGCGGCTGATCAGCCGGGACACGTGCATCTGGGAGATGCCGAGCCGTTCGGCGATCCGGCTCTGTGTCATGTCGCCGAAGAACCGCATGTAGAGGATCTCCCGCTCGCGCTCGGGCAGCGCCGCTATCCGCGGCTTGACGGCCTCGCGGTCGACGACGACGTCGAGCGCGGGGTCGGCGTCGCCGAGCGCGTCGGACAGCGAGTATCCGTCCTCACTGCCGGGCAGCTCCGCGTCGAGGGACAGGGCGGTGAAGCTCTCCAGCGCCTCCAGGCCGGAACGGGCCTCTTCCTCGGTCATATTGGCGTGTGCGGCGATCTCCGCGAGGGTCGGGGCGCGCCCCGAGATGCTCGTGGAGAGTTCGTGCTGCGCGAACCGGACCCTGTTGCGCAGGTCCTGGACGCGGCGCGGCACATGCAGTGTCCACATGTGGTCGCGGAAGTGCCGCTTGATCTCGCCGGTCACGGTGGGAACGGCGTAGCTCTCGAACGCGTTGCCGCGCTCGGGGTCGTATCGGTCCACGGCCTTGACCAGGCCGAGAGCGGCTACCTGCCGCAGATCCTCATAGGATTCGCCGCGGTTGCGGAAGCGTCCCGCGAGCCGGTCTGCCATCGGCAGCCAGGCCTCCACGACCTCCTGACGCAGTTCCTCGCGCTCAGGACCGTCGGGCATGTCGGACAGCTGGGCGAAGGCCTCGGCGGTGTCGGGGGCGTCGTCGTGCGGGTGGCGTCCACCGTGCTTCACCGGGCTCTGGGGTGAGCTGGTACGCGTGCGCATCTGGATCGAACTCCCTGCAAGGTGCCTTGGGTTCGGTGGTCACCGTGGGAGTTGCGCCCGCAAGATCAGTCGGACACACCCGGGGCGATCCTGCGGATCCAGTGGATACGACGCGGTCGTATCCCTCCCACGGACGTGCCTCCTGTCCGAAGCACTGTCTATCGCCTGCCCCTGGCGCATCGCCGCAAACACCGCGACATCTCCAGAGTGCGCTCAGCGGGCCCGGCCCGCATGTTCGCGCGGTTCCGCCTCCTCGGGCCGGGGCAGCAGCCACTCCTCGTACCGTCCGAGGACGAGCACGAGGCCCAGCATCCCTGCGGGAATCAGGACCGTCAGCAGCTCCATGACCTGTCCTTCCAGCCGGCCGTCCGAGAGGAGACGACCGTTCCCGGGTCTCCCCGCCCCGCCCGGGCAAACCATCAGGTGTCACCGCGAAGCGGTCGGGTACGCGTCGGGCACCGCCGAGTCACTGGAGGGATAGATGCAACGCGGCAGCGACCGGCTGAACGTCCACCGCGACGACGAGATGAAGCAGGAACTGCAGGGCCTGTTGCGGTCCGGGCACCCCACGCGGGTCGAGGAGTGGAACGACCCCGAGCCGGCGGCGGACGACGACCCGGAGGTGGCGGGCGGACCGGTGGAACCCGGTTCCGGACCCGGCCGCCAGGACGCCGTCCGGCTCGAACTGGGACGGCTCCTCGGCCGCACCTCGTTTCCGGCCACGCCCCCGGCGCTCGCGGACGCGCTGCGCGAGCGGACCGCCCCCGACCGGCTCGTCGAGCTGGTGGCGGCACTGCCCGCGAAGACCGTGTTCCATACGGCCTCGGACCTGGCCAAGGCCCTGACAGACGACGGGGGTTAGCTCCGGGGGCGGTCGGGTACCTGGGCCGGAATCACGGTGCACCCGAGATGAAGAGAGGCCGGATTGCGATGGCCTATGTGGTGAGGGAAGTCATGACACCCGGCGTGGTCGCGGTACGCCCCGACGCCTCGCTGGTCGAGGCCGCCCAGCTGATGCGGGCGCAGGACATCGGGGATGTACTGGTGGCGGACGAGGCGCAGGTCGTGGGCGTGCTCACGGACCGTGACATCGCGCTGCGGGCCGTGGCCGACGGGGCCGATCCGCTCACGGTGAGCGCCGAGGCGGTGTGCACTCCGCATCCGGTGGCGATCGGCCCGGACGACGAGGTGTCCACCGCGGTGGCGCTGATGCGCGAGTACGCCGTGCGCCGCCTGCCGGTGGTGCAGGACGGACACGCGGTCGGGATGGTCAGCCTGGGCGATCTGGCGCTGACTCAGGACCCGGCGTCCGCGCTCGCCGACATCAGCGGCGCCGACCCGGACGGCTGGGCGGGCGACACACCGACCTGACCCCGGGCCGAGCCACCGACCCCGACTGAGCGACCGAGTGACCGACCGACCCGAGAACTCTTAACCACACTATGCAGCAAGGGAGTTGACCGACGATGCGTATCGCGTTCCTGGTGGCGCCCGAGGGGACCGAGCAGATCGAACTGACCGACCCCTGGCAGGCGGTGCGGGACGCGGGCGGCGAACCCGTGCTCGTATCGACGAAGCAGGGTGAGATCCAGGCCTTCGACCACCTCGACAGGGCGGACAAGTTCGCGGTCGACAAGACGGTGGCGTCCCTCGGGGCGTCGGCGGACGGCTTCGACGCGCTGGTGCTGCCGGGTGGCGTGGCCAACCCGGACCAGCTGCGCACGGACCCCGACGCGGTCTCGTTCGTACGGGACTTCTTCGACCGGGGACTGCCGGTCGCGGCGATCTGCCACGCGGCGTGGACGCTGGTCGAGGCGGACGTGGTCCGCGACCGCACGCTGACCTCGTACCCGAGCCTGGCCACCGACATCCGCAACGCGGGCGGCACCTGGGTCGACGAGCAGGTGAAGGTCTGCACGGCCGGGCCGAACGTGCTGGTGACCAGCCGCCGCCCGGACGACCTCAAGGCCTTCGACGCGGCGCTGCTGAAGCAGGTCAGCGGCACCTGAGGCGGCGTTCCGCCCCAACGTACCCACGACTTTCAGGAGGCAGCCATGGACCTCGCGTTCCTCCACCCCCTGTGCAATCGCCCCGGCCCCTGGGCCTCCGTGTACGTCGACACGTCACGGCACAACGAATCCACCCCGGACGAACGGTCGTTGGAGGCGCAGGGCGTACAGCGCGCACTCGCCGCGGCCGGTGCGGACGAGGCGACGTGTCATGCGATGCGGTCCGCGGTCGAGGATCTGCGGCACTCGCGCGAACCGGTCGGCCGGGCCTTCTTCGGACGCGAGGGCGAGGTCGTCCTCGACCCGCCGCTGAGCACACCGCCGGGGCAGACGTCGGCGCGCTGGGCGGCGCTGCCGCACACGACGCCGCTGCTCGACCTCGCGGGCGAGGACCCGCTGTGCCTGGTCGCGTACGTCGACCGCACCGGCGCCGACTTCGAACTGCGCTCCGCACGCGGGGAGTCGTCGGAGCGGCACTTCCAACTGCGCGTGGAGAACACCTGGGAGCACAACGCCGGTGAGATCGCGGGGGCGTTGGAGCGCTGCCGGGCCGAGACCCGGGCCGATCTCGTGGTCCTGGTCGGCGACGACCGGGAGTGCGTCGCCGTACGGGACCGGCTCCCCGCCGGTCCGCACGGCTCGGTCGTCCGCGCCCGGCACGGGGCGGGGAGCCGCCTCCTCGACGGCGAGCTGGAGCAGGCCAGGGCGGAACAGGTGGCGGAGCGCGCCGCGCACGACCTGGCGCTGTTCGCCGAGGCGCGCGGTCAGGGCGAAGCCGCGGCGGAGGGCGTGCCGGCGTTGGTGGACGCGGCGCGTGAGCACCGGATCGCGGAGCTGCTGATCCGCTCGGACGGGTCCGACGCGCACCGTGAGGTGTGGGTGGGCGACAGCCCGGACCAACTCGGCGTGCGCCGGGCCGATGCGGAGGCGCTCGCGCTCGGGGCGGGTGAGGTGGTGTCGGCGAGGGCCGATGATGCGCTCATGCGGTGTGCTGCCGCGAGTGGGGCCGGTGCGTTGTCGGTGGCCGGCTCCGACCCCTCGGCGGGACCGGCGGGCGGCCTCGGAGCGCTCTTGCGCTGGTCCGAGTAGCGTTCGGGGCTCTGCCCCGGACCCCGCTGGCTCTCGTCACAAGAGCGGGGCTTAATAACAGCCCCGCTGGCGTTTGAGGCGCGGGGTCCGGGGCGGAGCCCCGAAGCTACCGGGAACGGGCCACCCGGCGTTCGTCCCAGACCGGCTCCGGCGTCTCGCGGACGTGGCCGTCCGAGCCGAAGACCAGGTAGCGGTCGAAGGACCTGGCGAACCAGCGGTCGTGCGTGACCGCGAGGACCGTGCCGTCGAAGGACTCCAGGCCCTCCTGAAGCGCCTCCGCCGACTCCAGGTCGAGGTTGTCCGTGGGCTCGTCCAGCAACAGCGCGGTCGCGCCCTCGAGTTCGAGCAGCAGGATCTGGAAGCGGGCCTGCTGGCCCCCCGACAGACGCTCGAACTTCTGCTCGGCCTGCGCCGTCAGCTCGTAGCGGCGAAGCAGGGACATCGCCGCCCCCTTGTCCTTCGCGTGGTCGCGCCACAGGATGTCGAGGAGCGGCCGGCCCTGGAGCTCGGGGTGGGCGTGGGTCTGGGCGAAGTGCCCCGGCACGACGCGCGCGCCGAGCTTCCACGCACCCGTGTGCCCCACGGAGTCGTCGCCCGCGAGCAGCCGCAGGAAGTGCGACTTCCCCGAGCCGTTCGATCCGAGGACCGCGACCCGCTCGCCGTAGAAGACCTCCAGCGAGAAGGGCTTCATGAGGCCGGTGAGCTCGAGGTTCGCGCAGGTGACCGCCCTGATGCCGGTGCGGCCGCCCTTCAGGCGCATCGTGATGTCCTGCTCGCGCGGCGGCTCCGGCGGCGGGCCCGCCTCCTCGAACTTGCGCAGGCGCGTCTGCGCCGCCGCGTACCGGGAGGCCATTTCGTGGCTGACGGAGGCCGCCTGCCGCAGGTTGACCACGAGCTTCTTCAGCTGCGCGTGCTTCTCGTCCCAGCGGCGGCGCAGCTCCTCGAAGCGCGCGAAACGCTCCTGGCGTGCCTCGTGGTACGTCGAGAAACCCCCGCCGTGCACCCACGCGTCGGCCCCGCCGGGGCTCGGCTCGACGCTGACGATCTTCTCCGCGGAGCGGGCGAGCAGCTCCCGGTCGTGGGAGACGAACAGGACCGTCTTACGGGTCTCGCGGAGCTTCTCCTCCAGCCAGCGCTTGCCGGGGACGTCCAGGTAGTTGTCCGGCTCGTCCAGGAGGAGGACCTCGTCCGTGCCGCGCAGCAGCGCTTCCAGGACGAGACGCTTCTGTTCGCCGCCCGAGAGGGTGCTCACCTCGCGGAACTGGGCCTTGTCGTACGGCATGCCGAGCGCGGCCGTCGTGCACATGTCCCAGAGGGTCTCCGCCTCGTAGCCCTGTGCCTCGGCCCAGTCGGAGAGTGCCTGCGCGTACGACATCTGCGCGGCCTCGTCGTCGACGGTCATGATCAGGTGCTCGGCCTCGTCGACCGCCTTCGCCGCCTCCCGGATACGCGGCGTGGACACCGATACGAGGAGGTCGCGGACGGTCGTCTCGTCGCGCACCGAGCCCACGAACTGGCGCATCACGCCGAGGCCGCCGCCGACCGTGACCGAGCCGCCGTGCGGCCGCAGCTCGCCGGAGATCAGCCTCAGCAGGGTCGTCTTGCCCGCTCCGTTCGGCCCGACGAGCGCGACGACCGCGCCCTCGCCGACCCGGAACGAGACATCGCCCAGCAGCGCCCTCCCGTCGGGGAGGTAGTACTCAAGGTGTGCCGCTTCCAGATGTCCCATGATCCCGCATTCTGGACGCCCGTGCGGGTGACGGGCAAACGCATTGTCCGGGCAGGGTCGGGTGCGGGCCACCTGCCGGGGTAGTCGTGACCCATGCCTAAGCTGAAGCCGTTCTCTTCGGGTCCGACCTTTGACACGTCGCCGCCGGTGCCTCCGACGCTGCGCGACCGGCTCGCCGCCCTCGATCTGCGCGTCTTCGAGTTCGCCGCGGGGGCGCGCTGGCCGGGGGCCGAGCGGATCCTGCCGCGCCTGAGCAGGTCCGCGAACCACGGTGTGCTGTGGTTCGCGGTGGGCGGGGCGCTCGCCGTGTCCGGGTCGCCGCGCGCCCGCCGGGCCGCCGTCCGCGGAGTCGCGTCCCTCGCGCTCGCCTCGGCCACCATCAACACGCTCGGGAAGCGCTCGGTGCGCAGGGCGCGGCCCGCACTCGACCCGGTGCCCCTGGTGCGCCGCCTGAAGCGGCAGCCGTTCACGACGTCGTTCCCCTCCGGGCACGCGGCCTCGGCCGCGGCCTTCGCGACGGGCGTGGCGCTGGAGTCCCGCACCCTCGGCGCGCTCGTCGCCCCCGTGGCGTTCTCGGTGGCGGCATCCCGCGTCTACACCGGCGCCCACTTCCCCGCCGACGTCCTCGCGGGCGCGGCCCTCGGCGCGGGTGCGGCGTTCGCGGTGCGCGGTCTGGTGCCGACCCGCGACCAGCTGCCGGCACCCGGCCGCCCCCTGGTGGACGACGTGCCGGCTCTGCCGGGCGGCGAGGGCCTGGTGATGATCGTCAACAGCGGGGCGGGCACCCCGGAGCGGGCGCGGGCCCTGCGGGACGCGCTGCCGCACGCCGAATACATCGAGTGCACCGGGGACGAGCTCGAGCAGCAGCTGGACAAGGCGGCGCCGCGCGCCCGCGCGCTCGGCATCTCGGGCGGCGACGGCTCCGTGAACACGGCCGCGCGGGTGGCGCTCCGGCACGACCTGCCGCTCGCGGTGCTGCCCGGCGGCACCCTCAACCACTTCGCGTACGACCTCGGCATCGAGGACACCGGTGATCTGGTGGGTGCCGTCGAGGGCGGGCACGCGGTCGCCGTGGACGTGGGCCGATTCAGGTCCGACAGCGGTTCCGGGATCTTCCTCAACACCTTCAGCCTGGGCGCCTATCCGGAGCTGGTGCGGGAGCGGGAGAAGTGGTCGGGGCGGCTCGGCGGGCGCCTCGCGGACGTCGTGGCGGCGCTGTACGTGCTGCGCCGCGACCATCCGCTGACCATTGAACTCCAGGGCAGGCGGCGGCCGTTGTGGCTGTTGTTCGCGGGGAACTGCACGTACCGGCGGATGGGCCTGACGGCCGGTCGGCGCGCGAACCTGGCCGACGGCCTGCTCGACGTGCGCACGGTGGACGGCGGCCGGCTGCCCGGCCTGCGGCTGCTCGCTGCGGCCCTCTCGGGCCCGCTGTCCCGCTCGCCGTTCCACGCGGCGACCCGCCTGACGCGGCTGCGGGTGGACGGTGTCGCACCCGGCACCCCGCTCGCCTACGACGGTGAAGTCACCGAGTGCGGCGGGGAGTTGTGGGTGGACAAGGAGCACGAAGGGCTGCGCGTGTACCGGCCGCACTCGCCGCTCTGACCCGACCCTCGGTCCACTATTCAAGACGGGTATCTCACAATACGGCTGGCGGGCGTACCGTGATCGGACCGTCGGGGGCAGGCGCCCCTGGCGGTCCGCCGTACGTGAAGGGATCGAGTCATGCCGCAGGAGACCGCCGTATACACCCACGGACACCACGAGTCCGTGCTCCGCTCGCACACCTGGCGCACCGCCGCCAACTCGGCGGGCTACCTGCTCGATTCACTCAAGCCGCACATGAAGATCCTGGACATCGGCTGCGGACCCGGCACCATCACGGCCGACCTGGCGGCGCTGGTTCCCGACGGGCATGTCACCGGCGCCGACCACGCCGAGGGCATCCTGGACCAGGCGCGCGCCACGGCCGCCGAACGGGGCCTGACCAACGTCGACTTCACCACGGCGGACGTGCACGCGCTGGACTGGCCGGACGACACGTTCTGCGTCGTGCACGCGCACCAGGTGCTGCAGCACGTGGGCGATCCGGTGCAGGCGCTGCGCGAGATGCGCCGGGTGACGAAGCCTGGCGGGATCATCGCCGTACGGGAGTCCGACTACGCGGCGTTCTCCTGGTTCCCGCGGCTGCCCGCCATGGACGACTGGCTGGACCTGTACGAGCGGGTCACCCGCGACAACGGCGGCGAACCGGACGCCGGGCGCTTCCTGAAGTCATGGGCTCTGAAGGCCGGTTTCGCGCCGGAGGACCTCACGTGCTCCGCCGGTACGTGGTGCTACTCGACGCCCGAGGAGATCGCCTGGTGGAGCGGGCTGTGGGCGGACCGCACGCTGGCCTCCTCGTACGCCGAGCGGGCGACGAGCGGCGGGCACGCGACGCCCGAGCAGCTCGACGCCGTGTCGCAGGCGTGGCGGGAGTGGGGCACGCACGAGGACGCGTGGTTCGGTGTGCTGCACGGGGAGATCCTCTGCCGCAAGCCCCGCTGACCGGGCGCAGGTTCAACCGCGGGGCAGCAGCGGGCCCAGCGGTCCGAGGTCGATGTTCAGGTCCTCGGGCCGCAGCCCGTACCGCTCACGCAGCTGCTCCATGCGGTCCTCCAGAAGCATCAGGGTCAGCCCGACCCGCTCCTCCTGGTCCTCCGTCAGATCACCGGTGTCGAAGCGGCGGACCGCCTGCCGCTCCATGAGCTGGCGCAGCAGCTCGACGAGGGTGAGGACGAGCTTCATCAGGTCGCGCTCGACCGTGTCGTGGTCCAGTTCGATGCGGCGTCGTTCACTCACCGTCCATCACCTCCGGCCAGGGCGAGGGCACTTGCTCGTTCACCGAGCTGATCAGGGCGTTGAGATCGATGCGCACCAGGTCGACGTCGGCGATGCGCAGGGTGACGTCCCCGGCGAGGACGACGCCGCCCGCGAGCAGCCGGTCGAGGAGGTCGACCAGGGCGATCTCGCGCCGTTCGACGACCGTCACGTGTCCGCCTCCTGCTCTTCCGCCGTGAACGAGTAGCCCGCCCACGGCCCGGTCAGTTCGACCCGCAGATCCGGCTCGCGGCCCTTGGTCGCGTCGACCCGCTCCACGAACTCCTCCGCGCCCGAACGCTCCACGAGATACGCCGCGTTGAGCACGTTCATGCCGCTGGCGCGGGAGAGTTCCGGGTTCTGCGGCGGGTGGATCCGGGTGTGCGCGGCGTGCCGGGACAGCTCGTCGTGCAGCTCCTGCGCGAAGCGTTCGGCGCGCCGCCAGGTGTCGTCGCGCGCGGTGCGCTCGGCGCGGCGGCGGCGCAGGTAGTCACGGCCGGAGGCGGCCGGAGCGGGCGCCGGAGCCGGGGTCCCGGGCTCCTCGACGTACACCTTCACGCCCCACTCCACACGCCCCGCGAGGCGGTCGAGGCCCGTGCGAAAGCGCCGCTCCTCCTGCTCCATCATGAGCCGTACGCCGCTGTCGTCACGGAAGACCGTGGCGAGGCGCAGCGGGAGCGGGCTGGTGACCGTGGTGAGTGCGGCGATCACGTTCTGGTGGGCGCGGGCCGTCTCGGTGAGCCAGTCCAGGTCCTCCAGGTGGGACCGGAGCGGGGCCTCGGCGAAGTCCCGCTCCGGCACGGAGCCGACGACCGCGACGAGGCCCCGGTGCTCCAGCTGCCGGGGCGGGGCGCCCGCCACGCCGGTGAGTTCGGCCTGGAGCGGGGCGCCGAGCGGGTGGCACACGGCGTACACGTAGCGCAGCTCGTGCGGTTCGTCCGTGGTCACGCCGACCCCCTCTTCCTCTCGCTCTTCCTCTCGGCCGGTTCACCTTCGGTGAGTTCGTCGAGTTCGGCGATGCGCTGCTTCAACTCGGCGTTCTCCCTCGCGAGTTCCTTGCGGCGGGCGCCCGAGGAGAGGGCCGGGTCGTCCTCCCACCAGTCGATGCCCATCTCCTTGGCCTTGTCGATCGAGGCGACGATGAGGCGCAGTTTGATGGTGAGCAGTTCGATGTCGAGCAGGTTGATCCGGATGTCGCCCGCGATGACGATGCCCTTGTCGAGGACGCGTTCCAGGATGTCGGCGAGGTTGGCCCCGCCTTCACCCCGGTAGGGCTCGGGGAAGCGGCTCGCCGTCGTCATCGGCGGGCCCCGCTCCCGGCGTGCTCCCGCTCGGGCTCCTCCTCGCCCTCGTCCTCGTCCTCGTACTCCTCGTAGTCGGCCTCGGGCTCCTCGGCCGGTTCCTCGTCGACGTCCGGTTCCTCGTCCGCCTCGTCGGCCTCGTCTTCGTAGCCCTCGGACTCATCGGAGTCGTACGCGTCGGACGGCTTGTCCTCCAGCTCGCGCTCCTGCTCCTCCTCCTGCTCCTGCTCCTGTTCCTCCTCGGCGAGCGCGTCCTCGTGCGAGAGCACGACCTCGCCCTCCTCGATCTCGCCGCGCCAGCCCTCGGTCTGCTCGCCGCGCAGTGTCACGTACCGCGCGAAGTGCTTGAGGTCGAGACGGGCCCTGCGGCCCTGGGCGCGCCAGATGTTGCCGGTCTTCTCGAAGAGGCCCTTCGGGTAGTACTCGATGAGAAGCAGCACGCGGGTGAGCCGGTCGGCCAGCGGGTGGAAGGAGACGACGCCCTTCGTGGTGCCCTTGGCGCCCTCCGAGGTCCAGGCGATCCGGTCGTCCGGATGCTGGTCGGTGGTGTGCGCCTTCCAACTCCGGTTGGACCAGAAGACCTTGAGCTGCCAGTCGGAGGTGACGTCGTCGGCGCGGTTCGCGTTCTTGACGCCCTTCGCGAAGGTGCTGAAGTCCTGGTACTGCGTCCACTGGTCGTAGGCCGTGCGCAGATCGACGCCGACGTCGACGAACTCCATGATGACGGTGGGCTTCTTGCCCGCGCCGCCCTTGCGCTTGCCCTTGCCACCCTTGCCGGCGAGCCCCTTGAAGGCGCCCACGACGTTGTCCTTGAGGTGGCCCGCACCGAGCTCCACCGCGCTGCGCAGCGGCCCCTTGCCCTCGGCGAGCTTGCGGCCGCCGTCGAGCGCGAGCTTGGCGAAGCCGGGGCTGTTGCCGTCGGCGATGTCGTTCAGCTTCACGGTGGTCTCGCCGAGCCTGCGGCCCGCGCCCATGAGCATCCGCTGGGCCTGGGCGGCGAGGTACTCCTGCAGTTCCGACTTGAGGTGGTCGGCCGCCTCGCTCTTGGCGAGGCCGCCGAGCGCGTCGTTCGCGCGGTCAGCCACGGCTCCGGCCTCCCTTCGCGGCGGTCGTCCTGGCGGCGGTCGTCTTCTTGGCCGCGGTCTTCTTGGGCCCCTGCGGCCTCGCGGCGCGCTTCTTCGCGGGCGCCTTCTTGGCGGCCGACTGCTGCGCGCTCCTGGCCGCCGCGGGACGGCGGTCCTCCTCGGACCGTTCCTCGGCCTCTTCCTCGCCTTGGGCCGCGGCCTCGGCCTCAGCCTCGTCGTCGGCCCGGTCCTCGTGGCCGGCGTACTCCTCGTCCTCGTACTCCTCTTCGTCGTTCCCGCGGCCACGGCGACGGCCCGACGCGACGTCGGTGACCCGCTCCCCCGCGTCCCGTACGTCGTCCACGTCCGGGGCGACGCCCGAGATCTGGTCGCGGACACCCTGCGTACGGTCGTGCAGGCGCCCCGCGATGCCCTCGATCTGGCGCTCGACGAGCGCGCCCGACGCCGCCTTTCCGACGCCGCGCAGATCCTCGCGCAGCTGGTCGCCGATCTCCTTGAACTGCGGGTTGTTCTGCAACTGGGTGGTCACCATGTCGGCGAGCGCATGCGGACTCAGGTTCAGCCGTTTACCGGCCACCATCGTGCCGACGGCGATCGCCAGCTTCATCTTCTTCGTACGTCCGAGGACGTATCCGGCCCCTATCGCGAGGCCGAGCGCTGTTCGGTTCAAGGTCCCTCCAGACGGTCGAGGAGCTCGTCCTCGACGCGGTCGAACGTGTCCTGGTCGATCTCGCCGGACACCAACTGCTCTTCCAGGCGGGCGAGTTCGGCGCGTACGGCCGCCGGGTCGTAGTACTGCCGCTCTGCTTCGGTGAGCACCTGCTGCACGGCCCAGAGGGACCCGCGTACCGGAGCGAGCGGCAGCAACAGCAGCTCCGAGATGAGGCCCATGGGCTCAGTCCGTCGCGGCCGCGGGCTCCGAGGGGCCCGGTTCGACGAAGCTGTACGGGGGCAGCGGCCCGTTGACCGTGAGGTCGAGGTACGGGTGGCTGCGGCGCAGTTCCTCGACGGCGGCGAGGAAGTGCTCGGCCGCCTTCCTGTCGACGAGGAACGAGAGGTTGGCAAGCCAGCCCGTGCTCTCGGGTCCCGTCGACATCGCGGAGGCCGCGGGTTCGAGCAGGTGCTGGAGCTCGATCGCGTCCTCGGCCTCGCGGGCCTGCACGGCGGACACGACGAGCTCGCCGAGCCGCAGCCGGTCCTCATAACTGCCGCCGCCCGCCTGCCTGTTGGCCTCGGTGACGGTGCGGACCTCGGGGTTGTCGACCATCACCTGGTGCAGCACCGCTTCCTCGTCGTGCTGCGCCTTGACGTTGTACTCGACCTTGCCGTCGAGCTCCCGCAGCCGTTCCTGGTAGTGGTCCGCGCGCTCGGCGAGCACCGCCGAGACCGACTCGTCGTCGGGGGCGAGGGAACCGAACCGCATCGGCAGCACCGGCCCCCCGGCGCCCGCCTCGGAGAGCACGCTCTGGTGGGCGAGCAGATCGCGGCGCTTGGGGCGCAGGCCTTCGGGGGCCTCGCTGACGAGCGCCGCGAGCGAGCCCTCCTTGACGACGCGCACCTCGCGCGCCGGCTCGCCGATGCCGCCCATGCCGACGGGCAGGGAGGGGTGTTCGGAACTCGCGATGGCATAGATGTACGTGCTGCTGCTCACTCCTGCTCCTCCTTACGGCGGCTCGTGGTGGACCTGCGGCTGCCGGAACCGGATCGCCTCGGCTCGGCCTGCCCCTCCTCGCGGGCCTGGTTGAAGGCGTCGGAGACGGTCTGCGCGGCGCCCGAGAGCGCGCCCTTGGACTTGCCGCGCGCGCCGGACTCGGTCATCTCGCCGACCAGGTCGGGCAGTCCGGGATTGCGCTTGGGGCCCGCTTCGAGGTCGAGCCTGTTGCAGGCTTCCGCGAAGCGGAGGTAGGTGTCGACGCTGGCGACGACGACCCTGACGTCGATCTTCAGGATCTCGATGCCGACCAGCGAGACACGGACGAACGCGTCGATGACGAGCCCGCGGTCCAGGACGAGTTCGAGAACGTCGTACAGGCCACTGGTGCCGCCACCGCCACCGCCTTGCTGTGCGGGGACAACGGTCATGGAGGCATGTCCTCCCTGTCTGTGTGTGTAGTACGCGGTTCGAGGCGGGGCGCGACGACCTAGTGACTGCCCGGCCTGTGTGCCGGCTCGGAGCGTCCGCGTTCGTAGCGGCGGACGCGGCGGTAGCCGGTCAGGACGCCTTGCGGGTCCAGGGTCACCTGGTAGCTCGCCAGCAGGCTCATGGTGTCGGGGACCCGGGCCAGTTCAAGGACCTCGATCTCCAACTCCCATCCGTCCTCCGTGCGTTCGAAGGACGACACGGTCTCGGCCGCCATACCGGTGAGCTCCGCCAGCTGGGTGCGCGCTTCGCGCAGCACCACCATCGGGCCCGGTGTGCCGCTCGCCTCGGTGGTCCTGTCGTCGCCGCGCTTACGCTCCGACGACGCTTGCGTCTTGTTTGTGTCTGTCATGGCAGCCTCGGTCACCGAGTCTCCACAACTACTGGGGACAAACCTCAACTGCCTTGCCGTGACCGGAGTTTGCTCCAGGCGGGGCCGAGCGAGCGGCCCCTGCCGAGCAGGCCGTCCCACGGGTTGGTGCGGGCCTGCTCGACGGCGTTCGCGATGGTCCAGTGCCGGGCGTCGACCGCGGGGGCGCCGAGCTGTTGCCAGGTCAGGGGTGTCGCCACGGGGGCGCCCGGTTTGGCGCGCACCGAGTACGGCGCGACGGCCGTCTGGGCGTAGGCGTTGCGCAGTACGTCCAGGAAGAGGCGGTCGCCGCGGTCCTTCTTGCGCGGGGCCGTGGTGAGCGCGTCGGGGTGTTCGGCGGCGAGCGTGTCGGCGACCTGCCGTGCGAAGTCCCGCACCTCGTCGAAGTCCTGGCTCCTGTCGAGGGGTACGACGACGTGGACACCGCGGGATCCCGTGGTCATCGGGGCGCTGGGCAGGCCCAGGTCGTCCAGCATCCCGTGCGTCAGGCGGGCCGCCTCGCGCACGGTCTCGAAGTCGTCCACGGACGGGTCGAGGTCGAAGACGAGCCGGTCGGGGTGGTCGATGTCGTCGGCGCGGGACAGCCATCGGTGCAGGGTGAGGGCGGCCTGGTCGACGAGGAAGATCAGGGTGGCCGTGTCGTCGCACACGGTGTGGGTGACCGTGCCGCCCTCCTTCGGCACCTCCGCGCGGTGGATCCAGTCCGGGTAGTGGTCCGGGGTGTCCTTCTGCATGAACCGGGGGCCTTCGAGGCCGTCGGGGTGACGTTCGAGCATCAGGGGGCGGTGGCGGAGGTGAGGGAGCATGAACGGGGCGATGGCGCGGTGGTAGTCGGCGAGGTCGGCCTTGGTGATGCCGTCCGGCAGCAGCACCTTGCGCGGGCGCTGGACTTCTACGGTCCGGTGATCCGTCATCGCGGGCCTCCATCCTGTTGCGCGGCAACGGTGTTCCGGCCACGGGGCTCCGCCCCGGACCCCGCGCCTCAATCGCCGGCGGGGCTTGAAAGGCCTGCTCAATCGCCGCAGGGGCTTGAACTGCCTGCTCAAACGCCGCAGGGGCTTGATTTGGCTCAAGTCACGCCGAGGCCTATCAAGACCCGTCGGCGGTGGGCATTTTCAGCCCCGCCGGCGTTTGAGGCGCGGGGTCCGGGGCGGAGCCCCGATCTTTCCAGCCCCGCCGGCGTTTGAGGCGCGGGGGCTGGGGCGGAGCCCCAGGGGCGTGACCGCGGGGTTATGAGGTCATGGCGTGTTCGACCAGGAGGCCGACCGCGGCGACGATTCCGGTCGCGTCGATACCGGCCGCCGCCAACTGCTCGGCCGGCGTCGCAGACCCCGGCACCGTACGCACACCCAACCGGGCGAACCGCGGAGCCGGCTCCGCGGCGGAGAACGCCTCGGCCACCGCATCCCCGATGCCACCCTGCTCCCGGTGATCCTCCACCGTGAGCAGACACCCGGTGGCCCGCGCAGCCTCCCGCAGAGTCTCCCGGTCGACCGGCTTCACCGAGTACAGGTCGATCACCCGGACCGGGATACCCGCCGCCGCCAGCTCGTCCGCCGCCTTCAGCGCCTCGTGGACCGTGACACCCGCCGCGACGACCGTCACCCGGTCGCCGTCCCCGGAGCGCAGCACCTTGCTGCCGCCCACCGGGAAGTCCTCGTGCGGCGGATAGATCACCGGCGCCGCACCGCGCGAGGTGCGCAGGTAGCGGATGCCGGTCAAGTCGGCCATACCGGCGACGAGTTGGGCGGTCTGGTTGGCGTCGCAGGGGTAGAGGACGGTGGTGTCGGGGATGGCGCGGAACATCGCCAGGTCCTCCAGGCCCATCTGGGACGGACCGTCCTGCCCGATCGCGACGCCCGCGTGCGAGCCGACGAGGTTGATGTCCGCGCCGCTGATGGACGCCATCCGGATGAAGTCGTGGGCGCGGGTCAGGAACGCCGCGAAGGTCCCCGCGTACGGCAGCCACCCACGGGCGCTCAACCCCACACTCGTGGCGACGAGTTGCTGTTCGGCGATGTAGCACTCGCCGTACCGCTCGGGGTGTTCCTTGGCAAACATCTCCGTGCGCGTGGAGTCGCCGACCTCGCCGTCGAGCGCGACGACATCGCCGCGCGCGGAACCGAGGGCGACGAGCGCCTGACCGTACGCGTCGCGGGTGGCGACCTCGTCGCCGACGTCGAAGCGGGGCAGGTCGAGGCGTCCGCCGCGCACCGCGTGCAGGGTGCGCGCGGCCGGCGGCGCCTGCACCGACACACGTACGCCGCGGTCGCCGCCGAGCTCCTCGATGGCCTCCGCGGCGTCCGGCAACGGCTTGCCGTGCGCGCCCTCGCGGTCCTCCACCGCCGCGACGCCCTTGCCCTTGAGGGTGCGGGCGATGATCGCCGTGGGCCGGCCGACGGTCGACGCGGCCTCCGCGTACGCGCGGTCGATCTCCGCCACGTCGTGCCCGTCGACGACGATGGTGTGCCAGTCGAAGGCCTTGAAGCGGCGGGCGTAGGCGTCGAGGTCGTGGCCGTGCCGGGTGGGTCCGCGCTGGCCGAGCCGGTTGACGTCGACGATCGCGGTGAGGTTGTCGAGCTGCTCGTACCCGGCGTACTCGGCGGCCTCCCACACGGAGCCCTCCGCCATCTCACTGTCGCCGCACAGGACGTACACCTGGTAGCCGACCCGGTCGAGCCGCTTGCCCGACCAGGCGATACCGGCCGCGACCGGGAGCCCCTGGCCGAGCGATCCTGTGGCCGTCTCGACCCAGGGCAGGGCCCGCGGCGTCGGATGGCCCTCGAGCCGGCTGCCGAGCTTGCGGAAGGTGAGCAACTCGGCGTCGCTGAGGGCGCCTGCCGCCTTGTAGGAAGCGTAGAGCAGCGGCGACGCGTGGCCCTTGGAGAGGACGAAGCGGTCGTTGCCGGGGTGGGCGGGGCGGTCGAAGTCGTAGCGGAAGTGGCGGCCGAGGAGAACGGCCATCAGGTCGGCGGCGGACATCGAGGAGGTGGGGTGCCCGGAGCCCGCGGCGTCGGCCGCGCGGACCGAGTCGACCCTCAACTGCTGCCCGAGGGCGTGGAGTTCGGTGTCACTGTACGTGGTGGTGGTCACGGGGAACCTCCGTTGCGCTTGCTGTCGTCGGGTACGCGTGCCAGTTCCGGCGCCGCCGAGTCGAGCGGCACGGACCAGGAGCGGACGAGGCCCAACTGCACTGCCTGGCGCGGCAGTACGGAGTCGAGCAGCCAGTCCGCGGCGACCCGCACCCGGTTTCCGGGCATCGCGGCCAGGTGGTAGCCGCGGGTGACGGCGCCCGCGAGCGGACCGGACAGCGGTACGCCGAGCGGGTTCGCCGCTGCCTGCACACCGCCGAGGTCGACGGTGAAGCCGAGGTCCTTGTGCCGGTACTCGCGGCGCTCCCCCTTGCCGAGGGACGCGGCGACGTTCAGGCCCGCGACGCGCCCCTGCCGCCAGGCGTGCTGCGCGGTCATGGGTGTGTAGTCGCCCGGTTTCTCCAGGTCGGGCACCGCTGCCGCGTCCCCGCACGCGAACACCTCGGGGTGTCCCGGCACGTTCAGATACGGGTCGACGAGCAGTCGGCCGCGTTCGAGGGGCCGCCCGAGTTCGGCGACGAGCGGATCGGGGCGGACGCCGACGCACCACACGAGCGTACGGGTGTCGACGAATTCGCCGTCGTCCAGCAGGACTCCGTCCTTCGTGGCCTCCTTCACGGAGGTCTTGGGCCGTATCTCGACGCCGCGTCGGCGCAGCACGCTGTCGGCGGTCCGCGAGAGGTGCTGATCGAGCTCCGGCAGGACGCGCGGCGCGAGGTCGAGCAGCATCCAGCGCGGGCGCATGCCGTGCCGCAGCGGCTGCTTCTTCACGAGCGCGTCGGTCAACAGCTGCCCCTGCGCGGCGACTTCGGTGCCGGTGTAGCCGGCGCCGACCACGACGAAGGTGCAACGTGCCCGGCATTCCTCCGGGGTGTCGGAGGCCGCGGCGAGCTCGATCTGCCGGGTGACGTGGTCGCGCAGGTACAGCGCCTCGGGCATGCCGCGGAAGCCGTGCGCGTGCTCGGCGACGCCCGGCACCGGCAGCAGCTTGTTCACGCTGCCGACGGCCAGGACGAGGCGGTCGTACTCCAGAGTGCCGCGCCCGCCCTCCGGGTCGGTGTAGGAGACGACCCGCTCGTCGAGGTCCACGCCGTCGGCCTCGCCGAGCACGAGCCGCGCGCGCGGCAGCGTCCCCGAAAGCGACACGGTCACCCGTCGGGGCTCGAGTGTGCCCGCGGCCACCTGCGGCAACAGGGGAAGGTAGAGAAAGTAGTCGGTGGGATTGAGCAGGGTGACATCGGCGGTGTCACGGGCCACCCGCGTCAGCATGCGGGCGGCCCGGTATCCGGCGAAGCCGGCGCCGACGACGACGACTCGGGATCGGCTCACGGTCACGCTCCAGGCGTCGGCGGTGCGGTCGGCATCGGCGGCGCGGTGGGCACCGGGGGCCGTCCGGGCCGTGCCACGCCCCGCAGCACGTACGCCGCGACGGCGAGCACCACGGCGACCACCAGGGCCGCGCCCCAGTCCGGCATGGCGAGGGCGAGGGCGAGGCCGAGCGCGAGCGCCACGGCCGCCCCCGCGTACAGCGCGGCGGCGCCGGCTCCCGCGTACAGGGCGGCCCTGCGTCGCTGCGCCCGCACGTTCGCGGTGAACTCCTCGCGCAGCGTTTCGCGCACGGCGTGCGTGACCCGTCCGGCCAGCTCGTCGGTCAGCTGCTCGTTGATGTGTTCGCCCATGCGTTCCATGCGCGCCGGGTACCCGTGCCCCGCTCCGAGTAACGGCAGGACGTGGCGCCCGCCAACGGCAGGATCTGCCGCCCGCTTCCGTGAAACGATCACGCACTCCCGGCCCGTCCGACTAGGCTCCTCCCCATGGAAATCCTGGGAACCACGCTGCGCATCTGCGTCGAGGACCTGGAGTCCTCGGTCACGTTCTACGAAAGCCTCACCGGCGCCGATGCGCTGCGGTTCGAGCGCGGCGGGGTCTCGGTGGCCGCGGTCGGCTGCTTCCTCCTGATGAGCGGCCCCAAGGCCGAGATCGACGTGCTGCGCAAGGTCGCGGCGACGATCGCGGTCGCCGATGTCGAGGCGGCCGGCTCGCTGCTCACCGCCTCCGGCGCCAAGGTCATCGCGGGCCCGGTGCCGTCCCCGGCGGGCCGCAATCTGATCGCGATGCACCCCGACGGCTCGGTTTTCGAGTACGTGGACCGTCAGGCCCCCGCGGAGAACGCGGAGGCGTAACCACTCGACGTATCCTCGCCCGGGGCACGACGGGCGAAGGACGGTGCATGTGGCGGGCAGCACGACGGGGTCGGACGAGGGGCGCCGGGAGAGGGCGCCCCTGAGCGCGCAGGCGCGGGAGGCGGTGCGGCAACGCATCGTGGACCGCCGCTACCCGATGGGCGCGCGGCTCGTGGAGCGGGAGGTCGCCGAGGAGCTGCGGATGTCCCGGGTCCCGGTGCGGGAGGCGCTGCGCGCGCTCGTCGCCGAGGGACTCCTCGAACTGCTGCCGCGCAGTGGTGTGCGGGTGCGCCGCCTGGAGCGGACCGACGTACGGCATCTGTACGAGGTGTGGGAGCCGCTCGCCGTGCAGGCCTCGCGGCTCGCGGCGCGGGCGCTCACGGCGCAGGACCCGCCCTCCCTCGAACCTCTGCGCGCCTGCCTCGACCGGGCCGAGCGGGCGGCCGCGGCCGACGAGGGCACGCGCGAGGTGGCCGCGCACACCGAGTTCCACGAGGAGATCGTCGCACTCGGCGGAAACCCGCTGCTCGCCCGCACGATGGAGCAGCTGAGCTGGCAGTTGCAGCTGCTGTTCGGGATGCGCGAGGAGCCGGCGCACATGCGGGCGCAGCACGCGGACATCTACCGGCACATCGCGGCGGGCGACGAGGAGCTGGCGGTGGCCAGCTCGCTGCTGCACGTCAGGGACAGCCGGGCGGTCGCCCTGAGGTCGCTGTTCGGCGACACCACTTTGTATACCGAAGGCGAATAGCCCCTCGGATCCCCCGGAGACTCCCCCTCACAAACAGGGCATTAAGCGGCATCGACACGGGCGGCCTTGTCGGGCACTCTCCCCTTGGTATACAAAAAGGCGGGCCAGCTCATCCGACCCGCTTACACCCCCGCCAGGAGCCCCCATGTGCGTCGAGCCCGCCGAGCCGCCGTCCAGCCGACTGACCCGCCGCGGCGTCCTCGCCGCGTCCGCAGCGCTCGCGGGCACCGCGACCGCCCTCGGCTCCGGCGCGGCCACGGCATCCGCCGCACCCCGCCGCCCGGCCGCCGCGCCCCGCGCCGGTGACCTGGTCGTCGACGGCGGCACCCTGCTCGACCCGGCCACCGGCGAGGTGACCGAGGACGCGGTCGTCGTCATCCGCGACGGCGTGGTGCGCGCGGCCGGCGCGCGCGGCCGCGTCGACGTCCCCAAGGACGTGCCGCGCCTCGCCGCGCACGGCCGCTGGGTGCTGCCCGGACTCGTCGACGCGCACATCCACCTCAACACCGCGACCGAGGCCCTCGACGCGGTCCGCAAGGGCGCCACCAGCGCGCGCAGCGGCTCCACGAACTTCTACCAGGACATCGCCGTACGGGAGTTGGCCCGCCAGGCCCCCGAACTGGCGCCCCGCCTGAAGGCCGCCGGCATCTTCGTCACCCCCGACCTCGGCGACACGGTCCTCGGCGACCCGGACCTCACCCCGCTGGCCCGCCTCAAGGACGGCGTCACGTCCGCCGAGGCGCTGCGCCGCGTCGTCGAGGTGAACCTCAAGCGCGGCGCCGACGTCATCAAGACCCGCGTCAACCCGCGTGCGGGCCTCGCCGAGCAGGACCCGCTGGAGCAGGTCTACTCGCGCGAGCAGCTGTCCGTGATCGTCGCGGCCGCCGGGCGCGGCGGCAAGGGCGTGCTCTGCCACAGCTACAGCGAGAAGGGCTGTCACGACGCCGTGCTGGCCGGCATCCACTCCCTGGAGCACGGCGCGTACGTCGGTGAGCGCACGCTGGCCGAGATGCGCCGCCGCGGCACGTTCTTCACCCCGACCCTCGGTGCGATCGCGGGCATGATCGGCTCCGCCGACCCGGTCCTCGACGAGCGCGGACGCACCTATCTGCCGCTGCTCAAGAAGGCGGCCCTCGCCGCGCACGAGATGGGTGTGCCGCTGGCCGCAGGCACGGACTCCTCCGGCGGCACCGTCGACCCGATCGGCGGCGAGGTCGAGCTGATGCACTCGGCCGGGCTCAGCGCGCTCGACGCGATCCGTACGGCCACCACCGGCGCGGCGAAGCTGCTCGGCCTCGACGGCACCGTGGGGCGCCTCACCCGTGGCAGCGCGGGTGACGTGCTGGTCGTCGACGGCGACCCGCTGGCCGACGTGTCGGTGCTCAAGAAGCCGGTGGGTGTGGTGCGTTCGGGCATCACGGTCTGATCGGCGTACACGGTCAGCGGTCACCTGCTCAGCCACCTTCCCCTCGCATTCCCCTCGAACGAAGGAGAACGGCATGACTCCTCCCCTGTCCCGGCGCGGTGTCCTCGCGGGTGCGGCCTCGATCGGCGGTGCGGCCCTTGGAGCGACGGCGACGGCGGCGCAGGCGCAGGCACGAGCCGCGGAGGCGCGCCGCCCCGGCAAGGCCGTGGTCTTCCGCGACGTACGCCCCTTCGGTGCCGGGGAGACCATGGAACTGACCGTGGTGGACGGGAAGTTCACGGACGGTCCCGCCCCCGCCGGCGCGGAGATCGTCGACGGTGGCGGCCGGATCGCGCTGCCGTCCCTGGTGGACGCGCACATCCACCCCGACAAGACGACCTGGGGCAGCGACTGGATCTCGCGCAAGCCGGCGGACGGCATCGCCGACTACTGCGAGCAGGACGTCGAGGTGTTCCGTACGCAGAAGCGCCCGGTCGGCGAGCGGGCGTACGGCCTGATGGCGCACGCGGTGACCCGCGGCACCCGTGCGATGCGGGCACACGCGGACGTGGCGCCGGCCTATGGTCTGGCCGGGGCCGAGGGCGTCGCCCAGGCGAGGGAGCGGCTCGGGGACGCGCTCGACGTGCAGATCGTGGGGTTCCCGCAGCACGGCGTGGTCCGCACGCCCGGCACCGCGGACCTGCTGCGGGCCGCGGCGCGGGACGGGCTCGTCGACATGGTCGGCGGCATCGACCCGATCAGCTTCGACAACGCCATGGACGAGCAGCTCGACCTGCTCTTCGACCTCGCGGACCGCTACGACGTCGGCGTCGACATCCACCTTCACGACCGCGACGACAAGGGTACGAAGGTGCTGCGCGGCATCATCGAGCGCACGCGGGCGCTTTCCCTGCGAGGCAAGGTGACGGTGAGTCACGTCTTCTGCCTGCCGCTCCTGAAGGATGCGGAACTGGAGGCCATGGCAGGGGTCTTGGCCGACCTGGACATCGCTCTGACCACGGTGGCGCCGAGCGCGGAGCTGGTCCTGCCCATCGCCAAGCTGAAGGAGTACGGGGTGCGGGTCGGGCTCGGGTCGGACGGGGTGCGGGACTCGTGGAGCCCGTTCGGCAACGCGGACATGTTGCATCGCGCGCACATCCTCGGGTGGTTCACCGATGTCCGCCTCGACGAGGAGCTGGCCGCTTGTTACGCGGCCGGGGCGCATGGTGGGGCGGATGTCATGGGGCTGCCTCGGGTGGAGTTCAAGGCGGGCGACCCGGCGGACTTCGTCCTGGTGCGCGGCGAGGGCGTTCCGCAGGTGGTGGTGGACATGCCGCAGCGGGATGTGGTGGTGCACGGTGGGCGCGTGGTCGCCCGCAACGGCGAGTTGGTCTAGCCACCCGGTGGCGTGACGCCCACCCGCCCCCACGCCACGGGGCTCCGCCCCGGCCCCCGCTGCTCAATCGCCGCAGGGGCTGAACAAAATCGGGGCGCTGCCCCGGCCCTCGCGCCTAAATCGCCGCCGGGGCTGAACAAGATCGGGCCTCCACCCCGAACCCCGCGCCTCAAACGCCGCAGGGGCTGGACAAGATCAGGGCCCCGCGCCTCAAACGCCGGCGGGGCTTGAATGTGCCCCGCCGCCTTGGGCAATCTGCCGCCTTGGGCGGCAGGGTGGGCAAGGCGGCGCCACGGTGCCGCGCAACGATCAGTACGGCGTCGCCCACGGCCGTGGGCAAGGCGGGCGCCCCGGTGGCACGTCAAGGGTCACTACGGCGTCGACTCCGGGCGCATGCGGAAGTCGTAGCGGGGCGGCAGCGGTTCCCCCGGGCCGGCGGCCCTCGTCCACACCTCGCCGAGCGTCTCCGCGCCCTCACGCAGGTCCGCGACCTCGAAGCCCTCGTCGAAGATGGCGCGGGCCGCAGCCATGTCCCCTTCCGCGCACAGGAGTTGCGCCTCCAGCAGGCGGAAGCGCCCCCGCTCGCGCGTGGACGCGTGCAGGCGGTCCCACACACCCCGGGCCACCCCCACCCGCCCCGCCGCGAGCAACACTCCGATCGCCTCCCGGCCGAGGGCCCCGCACGCGGAATGCCACGGCTCCCCGTCGTCGCGCCGCTCCGCGCACAGGTCGTCGAAGGCCTCGGCGTAGCGGTCGGCGGCACGCTCCGTATGGCCGTCCGCCGCGTCGGCCACCGCGAGGCAGCGCAGGAACGGCCAGAGCGAGGGCGCGAGTTCGAGACCCCGCTCCCAGCTGCGTACGGCCTGCGCCCGGTCACCCGCGTGCCACTGCGCGATGCCCAGGTGATACTCGGACTGCGGCCGGGCCGGCGCCGTCTCCAGCATGTCCCGCCAGGGCGGGGAGACCAGTGACGGCCCGGGCGGACCCACCCTGCGCTGCTCCGGGAAGGCGCCCGATTCGAGCAGCTCGCGCCACGGCGCCTGCGCCTCACCGAGCGTCGACTCGTCGAACGGCGTCCCCGCCAACTTCCATCCCGCGCGCAGCACTTCGAGCGCGCCCCACCCGGATCCGACCGCCAGCCGCTCCCCCGGCTCCGTGTCGGCGCAGGCCCGCCACGCCTCGTACGCGGCGTCGACGTCGGCTCGTGGAAGTACGCCCTCGAGGCGCCGCTCCACCTCGTCGACCGCCCGGCCCCAACCCCCTTTCGCGTGCACGGTTTCGGCGTCCGCCGACAGCGGGCCGTACGCCTCCAGCCAGCTGAACTCGCCCTCCGGTTCCAGGCGTACGTGCTCCAACTGCGTACGCGCAAGACCCGCCTGGATCTCGGAGTAACCGCCCGTGCCGGGCTCCGTCAGCCACTCCTGCCAGCGCCGCCCGCCGGCCCCCGCGCCCCACACGAACAGCTTCCGGCCGCGCAGCAGATCGGTCGACGTCTGCACCAGGCCCCGCCCGGTGTCGTCGAGCGCGGCGATCCAGCGGCGCCGCCCGTCCTCGACCTCGTAGAAGTAGTCGGCGGGGAACTCGCTGTTGAGCGGGTACGTGCGGTCGACCCCGTCGGACTCCGGCACCGGTACCCGGGCCAGCGTGCGCTCGTACGCGAAGTACCAGGCCTCGTCGGCGGGCGCGAGCACCCGGTGCTCCTCGGGCACCGCGATGTTGGACCACCAGTACGTGGGCGCGGGCTTCTCGTGCGGATTGCGGACGCGTACGCCGACGTAGAGGAAATCGGACCCTTCGGGGAGCCACAGGTCGACCTGGAAGGGGAGGTCGCGCAGCCGCTCCCACTCCCACAGGCGCAGCATGTCACCGCCGTCGGGGGCGGGCACGCGCGCGGCGTGCAGCGGTGCGCAGGACAGGGCGGTGTGACCGGTCGCTCCGATGTTCCACTCGATGCCGCCGGAGAACCAGGCGCCGTTGAGCGCGAAGTCGGCGGGCTGGAACACCGGGTTGCGGTAGAGGAGTTCGCGTCCGGTCGGCTTGTGGAACAGGGATGCGACGCGGCCGCCGAGGCCCGGCAGCACCGTCACCCGCAGCCGGTCGTTCTCGATCACGATCGTGTCGAGTTCGACCGGCTCCCTGTCGCGCCCGTAACCGTCGCGGATCCGCTCGGGCAGCAGGCTGCGCAGCGGCCGGTAACCGACCTGACGGGCCATGTCGAGCGGCATGTCCTCCTTGGCGCGCTCGTCGACCTCGTGCATCTCGTCGAGTGGCCGCAGCGGTGGCAGCGGATTGTCCGGGCCCAGCGGCACGCCCGGCAGAGTCAGTACCGCACGGCGGATCTCGGTCACGTGTGCCTCCCGTCGCCAGGGGCGCGGCCCGCCCCGATGACCATGGAACATCGTCCTGCGGGAGCTGACCAGGGTGTCCTCCGGTCAGGATTGCGCAAAGCCGGGCGGGAGCCGGGTCCCGGGCGCCGCGATAATCCGTGGGCGTCCCGTCCGCCCCGACGTACGCTGGCACTTTCCTGCCTCCGTCGCGACACGCATACAGGCAGGCCGCAGACAGCAGTACGTACGCGAGGAGACCGCGCCACCATGGCCGAGAGCCACACCTACCGAGTCATCGTCCGCGCCACCTACGAGGACCTCACCGACGCGGCGCGGGAGCGGCTGCTCGCCGAGGTCGCCGAGCACGAGGGCATCGCCGGCATGAAGTTCGGCCCGGAGGGCTCGCTCGCGTACGACCGCACGCTCAAGCACTTCTCCATGCGCTACGTCGTCGAGTCCGACCCGGACGACGGCGACGAGATGGCGGCGGCGCTCGCCGAGGAGAAGGCGGAGGCATATCTCAAGGAGCGCGGCTACGGACACGGGGAGCTGCGCTCGACGGTGACCGACATGGACACCATGAAGGTCAACCGGAAGTCGCGCCGCTAGGACCTGTCGCTGTCGTCATCTCGGCGGTGAGCGCCCAGCGTTCGTGGTCGCGCCAGGCGCCGTCGATGAAGAGGAAGTCCGGCGAGACACCTTCGAGGCGGAAACCGGCCCGGCGGGCGAGCGCGATGGACCCCGTGTTGTCGGGCTGCGCATTGATCTCCAGGCGGTGCAGCCCGAGCGGGCCGAACGCCTGGCGGATGACGAGGCCGAGCGCCTCGGACATCAGGCCGCGGCCGGCCGCGTGTGCGAAGGCGCCGTAGCCGAGGGCGCCGCAGCGGAAGGCGCCGAGCACCACGTTGTTGATGTTGATGAACCCGGCGAGGGCACCACCGGCCTCGCCGTCCCGCTCGTACACCAGGAACCCGTGCCGGGTCGGGTCCTCGATGAGCCGCCCCGCGTACTCGGTGTAGGCCGTCGCGCCGGTCGGCGGGAACAGCCAGGGCCGGTGCAGTTCGACGCTCTCGCGCGCGCGTGCCGTGAACTCGGCGACGTCGGACGCGTCGAGGGAGTAGGGGCGGATGCCCACGCGGGCGCCCGTGACGATGAAGCCCGGAGCGGGAAGGTCGGCCATCGGGCCAGCTTAGGAAGCGGGGGCCCGTCGATGTTCACCGACCCCGCTCGCCGACTCGGCGATTCGCTGACTCACCACCGGCTCACTTGCGTCTGCGCGACACGAAGTAGCCTCCGCAGATCGCCCCGATGACCGCCGTGATCAGCAGCGCCAGATACAGCGGCACGGTGACCTCGGGGATCAGCAGCCTGATCTTCACGTGCCGGGTGTTCTCGAAGATGAAGACCAGGCCGAGGACGCCCAGGACCAGCACGCCGATCCTGGCCGGGGTGAACGCGCCGGCGCCGATGCCTTTCGAGGAGCTCGAACCGCCCTTGGGGCTCATCGGTGGACCCTTCCGTCGTTCCCCCGGAGGCCGGTGCCGCCTCCCCTGCCAAGGATGTCCGGGGAAGCGGCACGAACGCACAGGTCAGGGGCCCGTACGGGTGATGGCCCGGGGCTACTGGGGCACGACGGGCAGCCGCACCGTCCCCGTGTCGTCCGGGGCGCTGGTGACGGTGACCGGCTTGATCCCCTTGTTGCCGCCGTACGCGTCGTCGCTCGCGGCGATCACGAACCGGATCCGGTGCCCCTTCTCGTAGCGGTGCACGATGCCGGGGAGGGAGACCGTGAAGGGGCGGGTGACGTCAGGCACGCGGACCGGGGCGACGAGCCGGTGCACCAGCGTCTTCGAGCCGTCGGGCGCCACGTCGTACAGCTTCGCGAAGAGCACCAGCTTGTCGGCCGCGTCGCCGGAGTTCTGCACGCGCTCCGTCTTCGGCGAGATCACCTTGAGCGTCGCCTTCGGGGCGCCGACGACGTCGGTGGCGGCGGTCAGCGGTTCGGTGGTCCAGTCGAGGTAGGTGCCCTTGGTGTCGTACGGGGCGGGGTCGGACAGGCCGATGAGGCCGGCCAGCGAGGACTCGGAGTGGCTGGTCGGGACGAGCCAGTTGCGGTATTCGCGGCTGCCGCGGGCCACCTTCTTCCGGTTGTCGACGAGCTTTCCGTCGCCGGAGAGGTACAGCGTGCGGTTCAGCGCGGGGACGCTCGGCGCGGTGGCGTAGGTCCCGTTCGGGTCGGTGATCCAGTCGCGGTAGTAGGCGAACGCGGGGCCGGTGTCGGTGCCGTCCTTCTTGTGCAGGTACCGGTCGAACCAGGAGAGGACGCGGCGGCCTACGTAGCTGGTCTCCAGGTTCCCCTCGGAGAGGTTGAGTTCACCGGCGGCCGGGTCGGTGAGACCACCGCTGTGGCCCCAGGACTGCCAGATCATCTTGGCGGGGGTGCCCTGGGCGGCGAGCGTGTCGTACGTCGCCCTGGCCTCGTTCAGGTTGAACAGCGAGTCCGCCTGCCCCTGCACGAGCAGCGTCGGCGCCTTCACTTGCTTCAGATACGACACCGGGGACACGCCGCGGGCGTAGGAGAGGAGCCGCTGGGTCTCGGCGGCCGGGTAGCGGCCGGAGTTGAGCGTGCGGATCGTGGCGCAGGCGTCGTCGACGAAGTGCAGGCAGCTGAGCTTGTTGATCCGGGACGGGTCGAGGGACGGGGAGAGCAGGGGCTGGCCCTCGCCGATGAGGTAGAACCCGTTGGTCCACTGCCATTTGAAGGCGCCGGGGACGTCGGCGGCCGCGGGACCCTGCGCGTTCTGCGGGTCGAGGGAGTACGCGAGGTCGTTCCAGGTGATCAGCGGGACGAGCGCGTCGACGCGGTGGTCGACGGCGGCCGTGGCCAGCTGGATGGCGCCGCCGTACGAGCCGCCGATCATGCCGACGCGGGGGTCGCCCTTCTTGTCGGCGGTCACGTAGTCGATCGTCGTGCCGTCGTCGGCGGCGCGGGTGCCGGCGAGAAGGTCGACGAGGGCGGAGGCGGCCTTGCCGTCGATGCGCGGGTCGTCGAGCGAGACCAGGCAGCCGGACTTGCCGAAGCCGAGGCCGGAGTAGGCGAGGGAGACGTAGCCGCGCTCGGCGAAGGCCCTCGCCGTGTCACCGGTGCTGTCCGACTTGCTGCCGCCGAAGCCGTTCGTGGTCAGGACGGCGGGGGCGGGGTGGGCGGCGTCGACGCCGGCGGGGCGGTAGAGGTCGGCGTCGACGGTGCAGGTTCGCTCCGCTGTGTGGACGGTGACTCTCAGGGGCGTCACCGTGACGTCCGGCGCGGTTTGTGTGTCGGCGGATGCGGGTGTGGCGAGGGTTGCTGCGGCGATGACGGACAGGGCGGCGGCGAGCGTGATGCGGGATCTGAGCACGGGCGACCTCCACGGTGTGCCTTACCGGCGGGTAACGGTGAGCGCGGAGCCATCGTGTGGCACGTGTCAGCAAGGGGCAAGGTTCGTGCCGGGTGAATCTCCGTTCGACGCCACGGAGCTCCGCCCCGGACCCCGCGCCTCAAACGCCGGCGGGGCTTGAAAGGCCTGGGCCACGGGTCAGCTCAGTGCGGGGACGTCCAGCGTCAATGTTCCGGCATCCGCGTCCAGTTGCCCCGCCACCCCCAACGGAACCGTCAGAGACCCTTCGCCGTGCCCGAAGCCGAAGTCCTCCGTCACCGGGACCCCGAGGCCGCCCAGACGGTCCAACAGCAGCGCGCGCAGCGGGTCGCAGTCCGACCAGGAGCCGAGGAGGATCCCGGACACCCCGTCCAGCAGGCCCCCGCGCAGGAGTTGCGTCAGGTAGCGGTCGATCCGGTACGCCTCCTCGCCCACGTCCTCCAGACAGAGCAGCCCACCCCGCGCCGACGACCTCGCCCCCGCCGCGCCGAGGTCCGCCGCGAGCAGCGACAGGCAGCCACCGAACGTGACGCCGCGCGCCGTGCCGGGCACCAGGACCCCGCCGCCACCCTCGACCGCCGGGATCACCCGCACCGTCTCCGGCTCGAACAGCGTCGCCCGCAGATGCTCCTGGGCCCGCGGGTTCTTGAGGAAGTCGGCCGTGGCGACCATCGGTCCGTGCAACGTACTCACGCCGAGCCGCACCGCGAACGCCTCGTGCAGCGCGGTGATGTCGCTGTAGCCGACGAACACCTTCGGCCGGGCCGCGCGCATCGCGTCCCAGTCGAGGAGGTCGACCATGCGCTGCGCCCCGTAGCCGCCGCGGGCGCAGAAGACGGCGGCGGACTCCCGGTCGCACCAGGCCCGCTGGAGGTCGGCGGCCCGGTCGGCGTCCGCGCCCGCCAGGTAGTCGAACTCCCCGTGCGTATCCATGACATGGGGCGCCACGACCGGTTCCAGGTCCCAGCCGCGCAGGATGTCGAGGCCGGTCTGAAGCGCGTCCTCGGGGACCGGGCCGCTGGGCGCGACGACGGCGACCCGCGCGCCCGGTGCCAGCCGTTCCGGGCGGCGCAGTGGCCTCACTTGGTCAGCTCAAGGGTGGGGACACCGCTGGGCTGAAGCCCGAACACCTGGGCGTACAGGGAGAGTTCGGCCTCCAGGGCGCGGATCATCGTGTCCGCACGGCGGAATCCGTGGCCCTCGCCCTCGAAGGCGATGTACGCGTGCGGGACGCGTCGCCCCTCACTCTCGACGCGCTCCAGGAACCGCTCGCACTGGACGGGCGGGCAGATCACGTCGTCGAGGCCCTGGAGGAGCAGGAACGGCGCCGAGAGGCGGTCCGCGTGCTCGGCCGGCGAGCGCTCCGCGTAGCGTGCGGGCACCTCGGCGAGCGGGCCGACGAGCGACTCCAGGTACCGGGACTCGAAGTCGTGGGTCTCCCCCTCGGCCCAGCCGGTGAGGTCGAGGATGGGGTAGATGATCGTGCCGCAGGCGTAGACGTCCGTGCTGGTCAGGGATGCCGCGCTGGTCCAGCCTCCGGCGCTGCCGCCGCGGATGGCGAGCCGCTCGCGGTCGGCGGTGCCCTCCTCGGCGAGGGCGAGCGCGACGGCCGCGCAGTCCTCGACGTCGACGACACCCCACTGCTCGCGCAGCCGGTTCCGGTACTCCCGCCCGTATCCGGTCGAGCCGCCGTAGTTGACCTCGGCGACGCCGATGCCGCGCGAGGTGAAGTAGGCGATCTCCAGGTCGAGTACGAGGGGCGCGTGCCCGGTGGGGCCGCCGTGCGCCCATACGACGTACGGCGGCAGCTCGCCGTCGGTGGCCACGTGGGTGGGGCTGTGCGGCGGGTAGATGTGGGCGTGGATGTCCCGCCCGTCGGGGCCGCCGAAGGTGCGGATCTGGGGTTCCGGGTAGTACGCGGGGTCGACCGGGTCGTCGTGCGCGGCGCCGATCACGCGCGTGTGCCCGGTGCCGGTGTCGAGCTCGACGACCTCGGGCGCGGTGCGCGGGCTCGCGGCGACGCCGACGACGCGGCTGCCGTGCACCGCGAGCGTGGACGACCACGCCGTCCAGGGCCCCGCCGTGTCGACGACCTCGCCGGTCTCGGGGTCGAGGATGCCGAGCGCGGTGGCGCCGACGCCGTGCACGACCGCGATCAGGCCGGCCTCCAGCGGCTTGAACCAGCTCAGGCCGAGCTTCCACATCGGCCCGCCGAACTCCTCGTCGCGGGCGCACAGCGGCCGGGCGGCGGCGAGCGTCGGGCGTGCGAGGGCGCCCTGCGGGGTCGTCGGCACGGACAGGGCGGCGGCCCCGCGGACATCGGCGCCTCGGGACGGCCGCGCTCCCGCGGGCGGGACCTCCCACCCACCGCGCACGTCGAGGCGGTACAGGTTCCACCAGCCGCTGCGGTCACTGGAGAACAGAAGTCCGCCGTCGGGCGCCCACTCGACCTGGCAGACGGACTCCTCGTCGCCGCCCGCCACGGTCTGCGCCGGACCGAAAGTGCCGTCGTCGGCGACCTCGGCGAGCAGCAGCTCCGTGCCGTCCCACGGCATCCGCGGGTGGTCCCAGGCGATCCACGCGGCGCGCCGCCCGTCGGGCGAGAGCCGGGCGGTCGTGACGAACCGGTGGGCGTCGCCGGAGAGTTCACGCACGGCGGACCTGTCCCTCGCCGCCGAACCGTCGAGCGGTACGGCCGCCACCAGGCGTCGCAGGTCGCCGGTGCCCTCACCGGTGAACTCCTCCAGGACGCACCACACTTCGCCGCGCTCGACGTGCAACTGCGGGTCTGCCCAGCGGAGTCCGCCGCCGACCCCCGAGACGGGGGTGAGCGGGCGCGGTTCGGCGCCGGGGGCGTCGGGCTCGTACGCGTACAAGCGCTGGTCGGCGAAGTTCACGAAGACCACCAGGGGGCCTTCGGGTCGCTCGGCCCCGGTCCAGGGGCGGCCGCCGTACTCGATGACGCGGCTGCGCACGTTCCACGGCGCGGGCAGCACCGACCGCTCCGTGCCGTCGACGAGCCGGCGTACGAGGGCGCGGCGACCCGCCTCGGTGGGCCGGGGTTCGGTCCACCACGCCTCGGCGCCGACGAACCCGACGTACTCGGGCTGCCCGTCGTGCGCCGCCGCCAGTGCGGCGTCGATCGGCGACGGCCAGGATCCGTACTCTCGCGTGTGCAGCATGTCGTCCCCGCCCCGCATTTGTCCGGTGGCCCCCATGTTCTTCGCGTCCGCCATCTTTTCCTAGTCCGTGTCCCTGCGGGTGTTACTGCCGATACGTCTGCGGGCCGCCTCAGGCCGTGCGCAGGAATCTGTCGAGCACGCGTACCCCGAAGTGCAGCGCCTCCACCGGAACCCGCTCGTCCACGCCGTGGAACAGCGCCTGGTAGTCGAAGCCCTCGGGCAGCTTGAGCGGGGCGAAGCCGTAGCCGGTGATGCCGAGCCGGGAGAACTGCTTGGCGTCGGTGCCGCCCGACATGCAGTACGGGATCACGTGGCCCTCGGGTGCGAACTCCTCGACGGCCGCGCGCATCTTCGCGTACGCGGGCGAGTCGACCGGCGCCTGGAGCGCGACCTCGCGGTGGTGGTACTCCCAGTCGACGTCGGGTCCCGTGAGTTCGTCGAGAGTGGCCTTGAACTCGTCCTCGCCGCCCGGCAGACAGCGGCCGTCGACGAGCGCCGTGGCCTCTCCCGGAATCACGTTGATCTTGTAGCCGGCGGACAGCATCGTCGGGTTGGCGCTGTTGCGGACGGTCGGCTCGATCAGGGCGGCGGCCGGGCCGAGCGCCGCGAGCAGCGCGTCGACGTCGAAGTCCGGGGCGTCCACGTCGGCCGGGATGCCGTACAGCGCGGCCATCTCGGTCAGCGCGGCGCGCACCGTCGGGGTGAGCCGCACCGGCCACTCGTGCTCGCCGATGCGCGCGACGGCGGCGGCGAGACGGCTGACCGCGTTGGCCTTGTTGACCTTGGAGCCGTGGCCCGCCTTGCCGCGCGCGGTGAGCTTCAGCCAGCCGGTGCCGCGCTCGCCCGCCGCGATCGGGTACAGCTGCCTGCCGCCGCCGTCGTGGAAGGTGAAGGCGCCGGACTCGCTGATGCCCTCCGTGCAGCCTTCGAAGAGTCCGGGGTGCTCGTCGGCGAGGAAGCCCGAACCGTCCTCGGCGCTGGCCTCCTCGTCGGCGGTGAAGGCGATGACGATGTCGCGGCGGGGCCGGAACCCGACGCGCGCCCACTGGCGTACGGTCGCCAGGATCATCGCGTCCATGTTCTTCATGTCGACCGCGCCGCGGCCCCACACGACGCCGTCGCGTACTTCGCCGGAGAACGGGTCGACGCTCCAGTCGGCCGCCTCGGCGGGCACGACGTCCAGGTGGCCGTGGACCAACAGGGCGTCGGCCGTCGGGTCGGTGCCGTCGATGCGGGCGACGACATTGCCGCGGCCCGGGGTGCGCTCCAGGATCGTCGGCTTCAGTCCTGCCTCGGACAGCTTCTCGGCCGCGTATTCGGCGGCGGGCCGCTCCTGGCAGTCGCCTCCGCCGCGGTTCGTGGTGTCGATGCGGATCAGCTCGGAGGTGAACGCGACGACCTCGTCGAGCGCCTGCTGGTCCACGGTCCCGAGGGATGCCACGTTGTGGGCCTGCTCAGCCATACTGTTCCTCCACCGCGGCCGAGGCGATCGTGGTGACCGCCTTGAAAGTGCGGATGCCCTCGTACATGGTCTCGTTGGTGTACGCGATTTTCCGCTCGCCGAACTGTCGCACGCCCGGCACGACGGTCGAGGCCATGGCGAGGTGCTCGGCGTCGAACTCCACCTGGATGGTGAACGGTCCCGCCTGCACCGGCTCGTGGCGCACGGCGATGGACGCGGCGTCCTTGGCGGCGGCGCGGATGTCGGCGGCGGTCCGCGCGGGGGTGCGGCACACGGCCGCGTACCGGGAGACGTGGTCCTTGACGGCGACCTTGCGGGCCTCCGGCGCGTACCCGAGCGCGTCGTCGCACGCGTGGTCGTCGCCGGTGACGAGGACGACGGGCACGCCGTACTCGGCCACCACGTGCGCGTTCAGCAGGCCCTCGCTCGCCCGTACGTCGTTGACCCAGACGCCCGTGATCTGATTCGCCAGGTAGGTGTGCGCGAGCACCCCCTCCATGCCGGCTCCCGCGTGGTAGCCGATGAACGCGATGGCGTCGACGTCGCCATGCTGGACACCCTCCACCATGGACAGCGACTTGTGCCGCCCGGTGAGCATCTCCACCCGCTCGTCGAGCTGTTCGAGCAGCAGGTTGCGCATCGTCCAGTGCGCCTCGTTGATCAGCACCTCGTCGGCGCCGCCGGCGAAGAAACCGAGCGCCGCCGCGTTCACGTCCGACGTGAACATGGAACGGCAGCGCTCCCACTGCGGTGTGCCTGGGAGGACGTCCGCGGGCCAGGTGACGCCCGTGGCCCCCTCCATGTCGGCGCTGATGAGGATCTTCATGGCCAGAACCGTACGCGGATCCGGCCGAGCCGCACCAGGCCTGTGGATAACTCTCAGTGGTGTAGACCAATTTCCCACCCGTTGAGAGGAGTTCCCGCTCGTCAGCGCGGTGCGGCGGTGTACCGAATTAGTCCGACCGGCCCACCACCAACCATGTCGACGGCAGCTCGATACGGCCGCCGTCGGCCGAGAAATCCGTTGTCATGAGCGGCAGCTCCCCCGCGGCGAGTACCGAGAGGCCCGCCGACGCGACGTACTCGGGCACCACCTCGTCCGAGACCTCGCCGGGTGCGATGCCGTGCGAGAACACCTCGCCCAGTTTGGGCGGCGGCCCGGACGGGCCCGCCGCGAGCGCCTCCAGGATCGGCCGCGCCCGCTCCGACAGCTCGACCACGAAGCCGCGCCCGCGCTCGCCGACGAGCGCCGCGATCGCGTCGACGAGCAGCTGCCGGTCGGCGGTCTCGCTCTGGTGCAGCACACCCCGCATATAGACGTTGACGTCGCCCAACTCGGCGTGCAGAGAGCCCATTTGGTCGTTGTCGGTGGCGTCGAGCTCCCGGTAGTCGGCCTGTCCCGCCGGATCGGCCTCGCGGGCCCGGCCGAGGGCGGCGGCCGACAGATCGGCGCCGACCACTCTGGGGTAGCGGTCGGCGAGGAAGCGGGTCTGTGTGCCGTTGCCGCACCCGAGGTCCACCATGGGGAGGCCGGGAGCCGCCAACTCCGGTTCGAACAGGGCGAGATGGAGCCCCGCCGTCAGCGCGGGCTCGGCGTCCCAGAAGACGCCGCCCGGCTCGGGCGAGGCGTCCTCCCAGAAGCTCTCCCACGCTTCCTTGTAGCGCTCGCTCACGCTCATGGAACCCTCCCCAAGGTGCGGCAGCCGAAGTGTCAGATCGGTCTACCGCTCCGGGACACGCCCCACAAGCACGCCGTACGCACCTTCACCGAGACGACGCGGAAAGTTCGAACCACACGGTCTTTCCCGTCGCGGTGCGGCTCGTGCCCCACGCGCGCGAGAGCCGCGCCACCACGCGCAGGCCCCGGCCGAACTCGTCGCCAGGGCCCGCGTTCAGCAGCGTCGGCAGCGCGTGCTCGGTGTCCTCGACCTCGCACAGCAGCGTCCCGGAACGCACCAGACGCAGCTGGACCGGACCACCGGGCGCATGGCAGACGGCGTTGGTGACGAGTTCGCTCACGATCAGTTCCGCGGAGTCCGAGATCCCCCGCAGGCCCCAGCGCCCGAGCCGCTCCCGTACGAGACCACGCGCGCGTGGCACCTCCGCGGGCTCCGGGGCGAAGGTCCAGTGCGCGACGTCGTCCGCCTCGAACCCGTTGAGCCGCGCGAGCAGCAGCGCCACGTCGTCCTTGCGGCCGCCCTTCGTGGCCAGCGAGCGGATGATGGTGTCGCAGGCGTCGTCCATGGAGGCGGCCGGGTGGGCGGCGGACTCGCAGAGCGTCGCGAGTCCCACACCGATGTCCTCGCCCCGCACCTCGACCAGGCCGTCCGTGCACATCACCAGGCGGTCGCCGGGCGCGACCGGGACGCGTACGGACTCGAAGGGCACGCCGCCGACGCCGATCGGCGCGCCCGTGGGCAGTTCGAGCAGTTCGCTGCCGCCGTCGGCGGCGCGCACGAGCACGGGCGGGATGTGCCCGGCGTTGGCGAGGTGCAGTTCGCCGACGATGGGGTCGTAGACGGCGTACAGGCACGTCGCGAGGTAGTTGTCGCCGAGCCGCTGCGCCAAGTCGTCGAGATTGCGCAGGAGTTGGGCGGGCGGCAGGTCGAGCGCCGCCATCGTCTGCACGGCCGTCCGCAACTGGCCCATCATCGCGGCCGAGTTGAGCCCGTGCCCCATCACGTCACCGACGACGAGCGCGGTACGGGCGCCCGGCAGTTTGATGGAGTCGAACCAGTCACCACCGACCCGCCCGAGCAGCGTGCCCGGCAGATAGCGGGTGGCGATGTCGCAGCCCGGCATGTGCGGCTCGATCTGCGGCAGCATGCTGTCCTGGAGCGTCTCGGCGACGGCCTCCTGGTAGGTGTACATGCGCGCGTTGTCGAGTACGAGGCCGGCCCGCGCGGCGAGTTCGGCGCCGGTCACACGGTCCATGTCGTTGAAGACCTGCCGCTCCTGATGGCGCAGCAGGATCATGAAACCGAGCACGACGTTGCGCGCCTTCAGGGGCACGACCAGCATCGACCGGTGGTTGATCAGCGGCCGGATGTCCCGCTTCTCGAACTGCGACGCGATCGCGTTGCCCATCTCCTCCGAGATGTACGGCACGAGGACCGGGTCGCCGCTGGTCATGCACTGGAAGAACGGGGTGTGCACCGGGAACGGCATGGACTCGCCGACCGGTACGACATCGTCCCAGCGGCCCGGTTCGTCGGTGTGTTCCAGGGCGACGCGGTGCCACATCGTGGTGGCGTCGGGCGCGCCCTCGGGGAAGCCCTCGCCCGCGACGACCTGTTCACGCAGATACGTGCCTGCCACGTCGGTGAAGCGTGGCACGACGGCGCGGCTGACCTCGACGATGGTGCGGGAGAGGTCAAGGGACGAACCGATGCGGCCGCTCACCTCGTTGAGGAATTCGAGGCGGTCGCGCACGGCCGCGTATTCGAGGTCCTCTGCGGTGTCGGCGTCGTCCAGGGGTGCGCGTGGGGGCGGTACGCCGAGGGTCGTGGCGCGGGCGGCCTCCGCTCGGCGCGCCTTGCGCTCGGTGCGCCTTGACACGCCCCAGTCCGCGGTGACGGGGACCCGGTCGTGCTGGCTGAACTCCAGGACCGGGTAGCCGAGTTCGAGTACCTGTGACACGATCCGGGCGCTCTCGGAGACGCTCATGCTCGGCAGGATCTCGGGGAGCTTGCGGGCGAGTTCGTCGGCGGCCGGGAAGTCCGTGTGGAGCGCGAAGGCGGGGGCTATCCGCTCCACCTGCGGCCCCTCTTCGCCGGTCAGTCCGCGGGCGTCCGCGGCGAGTACGAGCAGGCGCTCGGGACCCGGGCCCACCAGGGGGTACGCCCACCACAGGACGTCGATGCGGTCGCGGGGCACCGCGCTGGTGTCGAGGCGGGCGCGGCCGGCGGCCGGGTAGGACAGCTGTCCGCCGAGCGATTCCTCCAAGTCGTGCGGCGCGGGGCCCTCTTGGGGGAGGGCGCCGGATACCGGCAGCAGGTCGGCGGCGGGGCGGCCCACCGCGTCCTCCTTGGGTGGGCCGAAGAGGCGGCGGGCGCCGCTGCTCCAGTGCGAGACGCGGCCCGCGTGGTCGACCAGCACGACGGCGAGCGGGACGCGGCCCTGCGGGGCTTGACCGGTACCGTTCATCACCGCGTTCCTTTCCTCCGGTGCGCCGGGGGTGGGCGGCGCCTCTTTCCACGGTACGGCTCCGCCGGTTGGCGGGGGGCTTCTTGGCGGTAATTGCGATGCGCCCCTTGACTTACGCCCGACCGCCCCCACGCCACGGGGCTCCGCCCCGGACCCCGCTGCTCAATCGCCGCAGGGGCTTGATTTGCTCACCCGGCCGTCGCCGCCTTGGGCAATCTGCCGCCTTGGGCGGCAGGGTGGGCAAGGCGGCGCCACGGTGCCGCGCAACCAGGACCCTCGGCGTCGATCACGGCGCAGCTCGAAGGTCACCGTGCGGCGCAACGAAAACCACCGGCCCCGGCACCGGTCAGTCCTCGTGGCCCAGTTGGAGGTCGCGGTCCGTGCGGGCGCCGCCGGTCACCTGGAGGACCGTGGCCACCGGCGGGTAACCCGCGGCGATCACCGTGTACTCGCCGGAGGCCAGGTCCACGAAGCGGAACGTGCCGTCCGGCCCCGTCGTCAGCGTGTCCACCACGTTGCCCGCGACATCGAGCAGCGTCACCCTCGCGTCCTCCACCGGCCGGCCGCCACCCGCCCGCACCGTCCCCCGCAGCATCGCGCCGCCCGCCAACTCCACGTCCTGGCGGGTCTCACGGGAGGCCATCACCGTCACCGGCAGCGCGGCCGGCCGGAACGCCGGGGCGCTGGCGGCCAGGGTGTACTCGCCGGCCACCAACTCCGCGATGACGTAGCCGCCTTCGCGGCCGGAGCGGGTCGTCGACACCACTTCGCCGTGCACGTTCGTCAGCGTGACGATCGCTTCGCGGACGGGCGTTCCGTCGGCCGTGAGCACCGAACCCGCCAGGCGTCCCGCACCTCCGAGGACCACGTCCAGGTCCACCGGGCGCTCGCCGACCGTGACCGTCACGGCCTGCGGCTGGTGACCGCCGGCCGCCGCGATCAGGACGTACGAACCCGTGCCCGGCGTCGCGAGCGCGTAGCGGCCGTCGTCGCCGGTCGCGCCGCGGCCGATCTGGGAGCCGGACACGTCGATGAGGGTGAGCGCGGCGCGCGGCACCGGCGTGCCGTCGGAGTGCCGTACGGTCCCGCAGACCGGGACCCCGGCGGCGTACGCGGTGGAGCGCTCCTGCGAGGGAATGACATGGGTCTCGGAGCCGGCTGAACTGGACAAGAGGGGTGTCTCCTTGAGGAAGAAGGCGAGGAGCAGGCCCAGGACGAGGACCGGCACCAGGTAGAGGAAGATCCGGGGCATCGCGTCGGCGTACGCCTCGATGTACGGGGTGCGCAGCGCCGCGGGCATCGCGTGCACGAGCTGCGGGGTGATGGACTCGGCGTCGGGCACGTCCCCGCCGCCGGTGGCCCGGTCGGCGAGGGAGTCGGCGAGCCGGTCCGCGAAGAGCGTGCCGAAGATCGCGGCGCCCACGCTGCCGCCGATCTGCCGGAAGTAGTTGTTGGCGCTGGTGGCGGTGCCGAGGTCCGATGCGCGTACGGAGTTCTGCACGGCGAGCACGAGTACCGGCATGATCAGTCCGATGCCCGCGCCCAACACCACCATGTAGACGCTGTATTCGAGGCGGGGGGTGTCGACTTCGAGGCGGGAGAGGAGGTACATGCCCGCCGTCGAGAGCGCGCCGCCGAGGATCGGGTACAGCTTGTAGCGGCCGGTGTGGCTGATGAGTTGGCCGGAGATGATCGAGGCGAAGACCACTCCGCCCATCATGGGGAGCATCAGCAGGCCCGACTCGGTCGCCGACGCCCCGTCGACCATCTGGAGGAACGTCGGCAGATAGCTCGCCGCGCCGAACAGTGCGACACCCACGACCATGCCGACGAGCCCGCTGACGTTGAACACCGAGTCGCGGAACAGCCGTAGCGGGATGAGGGGTTCGGCGGCGAACTTCTCGGCGAGGAGGAAGAGGAGCGTCGAGGCGAGGGCGCCCGCACCGAGCCCGATGATGACGCGGTCGCCCCACTCGTACTCTGTGCCGCCCCAACTGGTCAGCAGGACGAGGCAGGTGGAGGCCGCTGCCAGCAACAGGGCTCCGAGGACGTCGAGTCGGGCCTTCTTCGTGGGCTTCGGGAGCTTGAGGACGACGGCCGTCACCGCGAGAGTGAGCAGGCCGAACGGGACGTTGATGTAGAAGCACCAGCGCCAGGAGAGGTGGTCGGTGAAGTAGCCGCCGAGCAGCGGGCCCGCGACCGAGGCGAGGCCGAACGCGGCGCCGATCAGGCCCATGTAGCGGCCGCGTTCGCGTGGCGGCACGATGTCGCCGATGATCGCCTGCACGCCGATCATGAGTCCGCCCGCGCCGACGCCCTGAAGGGCGCGGAACGCGATGAGCTGGTCCATCGTCTGGGCCCGGCCCGCGAGCGCGGAGCCGATGATGAACACGACGATCGCGAACTGGAAGACGCCCTTGCGCCCGAAGAGGTCGCCGAGCTTTCCGTAGATCGGCAGGCCGATGGTGGAGGTCAGCAGGTAGGCGGTGATCGCCCAGGACATCTTGTCCAGGCCGTGCAGTTCGCCGACGATCCGGGGCAGCGCGGTGGCGACGATCATCTGCTCAAGGGCGGCGAGCAGCAGTGCCAGCATCAGGCCGACGAAGACCATGCGCACGCGGCGCGGGCTGAGCCCGTGGCCGGGCAACTCGGCGGGCTCCGCGGGCCGTTGCGGATCCGGCGGGAGGTCGGGCGGGGCCACCGGATCCCCGACCGGATCGGTCACCAGTGTCACCGTGCCCACCTGCAGCTCCCCTCGTCACCCTTGCGCGCCATTTCTCGCATTACGCGACAACTGGGGGCAAGCGAGACGAGTCGCTGTTCAGGTGGGCCGGATCGACGTATCCGCCGGTAGGAGCCCTACGGCGTACAACGGGGGCAGAACGAGAACCACTCGAAACGGTGAGCGGTGAATCAGTGCGCGAGCGTCACAACTGCCCGCGCGCGCCGGTCACTTCTCGACTTCGGTCGCGAGCCCCGCGAGCACGGCGTCGTAGATGCGGCCGAGGCCCTTGGGGGCGAAGGTCTTCTCGAAGAAGCCGCCGATGCCGCCCGCACCGTTCCAGGCGCTCGTGACGGTGACGCGGGACTGGCCGTCGCCAGCCGGCGTGACGCGCCACGTCGTGACCATGGAGGAGTTGCGGTCCTTCTCGACGAGCTCGCCCTCGGTCGGCTCGGTCACGTCGAGCAGGCAGTCGCGCACGCGCTTGCTGGTGGCCTGGAGCTTCCAGTGCACGAGCGTGCCCTCGCCGTCGCCGCCCTCGCGCACCTCGTACTCGCTGAAGTGCTCGGGCAGCATCTTCGCGCGCGTGCCGCTGTAGTCGGCGAGGGCGTCGAAGACGTCGTCCGGCTTCGCGGCGACGACACGTTCCGTAGTGGCCTCGACCTGCGCCATGACACTTCCTCCAGCAATCGGTTCTTCAGGGACCGCCTGGGCGACGACCGGCCCTGGGGCGGTGTCAAGACAACCACCCTCCGTACCGGCCGCCCAAATCGGGGCCCGACCCCGAACCGACGAGGTTCGCACGATCAAGGGAACATGTGTTCTATTCTGTGGTCAGTGCTACCGAGGAGGCGTCATGCGCTGGGAGAACCTCACGGACGAGCCCGTCGACCACGGGCGACCCCGGGACGCCGCGCTGTTCGGCGCGGACGCGGTGGTGAGCCGCACGTTCGACACCCCGGAATTCCGCGGGGTGACGTTCCACGAGATCCGGGCCCGGTCGATCGTGAACCGGGTGCCGGGGGCGTCCCGGATGCCGTTCGAGTGGACCGTCAACCCGTACCGGGGCTGCACGCACGCGTGTGTCTACTGCTTCGCCCGCAACACCCACCGCTATCTGGACCTCGACACCGGACTCGGCTTCGACAGCCAGATCGTGGTGAAGACGAACGCGCCGCAGCTGCTGCGCCACCACCTCGCCTCGCGGCGCTGGCACGGTGAACACATCGCGATGGGCACGAACGTCGACTGCTATCAACGGGCCGAAGGGCGCTACCAGTTGATGCCCGGCATCATCGAGGCGCTGCGCGACTACGCGAACCCGTTCTCGATCCTCACCAAGGGCACGCTGATCCTGCGCGACCTGCCGGTCCTGCGCCAGGCGGCCGAGGTGACGGACGTCGGGATCTCGGTCTCGGTCGGCTTCGTGGACCAGGAGCTGTGGCGCACCGTCGAGCCGGGCACGCCCGCACCCGAGCGCCGCCTCGATGTCGTACGCGCCCTCACCGACGCGGGGATCGGCTGCGGGGTCCTGATGGCCCCGGTGATCCCCTTCCTGGGCGACCACCCCGACCAGCTGCGGGCGACGGTCCGTGCCATCGCCCAGGCGGGCGCGACGTCCGTGACCCCGCTGGTGCTGCATCTGCGCCCCGGCGCCCGCGAGTGGTTCATGGGGTGGCTGGCGCAGCACCACCCGTACCTCGTGCGGCGCTACGAGCGGCTGTACGCGGAGGGCTCCTACGCCCCGAAGTGGTACCAGCGCCGCGTGACCCGCCAGGTCCACGAACTGGCCGAGGAGTTCGGCATCGGCCCCTCCCGGTCGGCCGCGCCCCGCCGCATCCCCGCGCGCGAGGAGGCGCCGGCCCCGGAGGCACCCACCCAACTGACCTTGTTGTGAAGCTTTCCCGCGCCCGCGGGTCGGCTCACCCCCGCGGGAGTCTCGCCAGCGCCGCCTCCGCCGCCATCGCGAGGCGCTGGTGCTTGGCCGCCTCCTTCAGTACCTCGCGGGCCCGCGGATCGGCGAGGCTGCCGAGGCCCTCGACACAGGCGAGGGCCACCTTCCGGTACGGGTCGTGCGGGACGAGGCGGCGACGGAGCGTGGCGATCAGGGCCGGGGCCGACTCCGGGGCCCGGAGCTGGGTGAGGAGGCGGACGGAGTGCAGGGCGTAGGCGACACGGAGCTCGTTCGTCGCCAGGGCCGCGGCCGCCCGCGCCGTGCGCGGGTCGCCGAGCGCGGCCAGCGCCCGCGCCGCCGCGGCGCAGCGCTGCGGGTCACGGTGGTTGAGCAGCAGGACGAGGGATTCGAAGGCGCGGCCGTCGCCCGCCATGCCGAGCCGGTACGCCGCCAGTTCCCGCGCCCACAGCGGCTGCTGCGGCGCGGTGAGCACCGCCGCCAGCTCATCCCTGTCGTGGGTGGCGGCCAGCTGCTCGAACGCGGGCGTTCCACCGGATTCCTTCCGGATGCGTTCCGTTACCGTTCGCGACTCTTCGTCCATGACGTCGAGGGTAGACGCGCACGGCCTGCGGCGACGTAGATCACAGCGACCTTTCAACAGTGGGGGCTGGCGCGCTCGTTACTCGCTGGTTAAGCTCAGGTGAGCGGGGCATACTTCCCGCAGCACCGCTCGCGGCGGCCTGGTGACGCAGCCGTCGTGAGTGTCAGTCGGTTCGGTACCCGTGTGTACCGCAGTACGGCCAGGCCCCGGGACAGGGCCCGCCGGTTCGATTCAACGCCCGCACTTCTCGCGCCCGTTGATCGCGCGCGTGCGGCGGATCAGTCGCAGCAGTCCTCACCCTCATCTTCTGGAGTTCCCAGATGGACGCTCCCCTGTCCCGTATCTCAACTGTGGCCGTCGTCGGCCTCGGCACGATGGGCACCGGCATCGCCGAGGTCCTGGCGCGTGCCGGGCGCGAGGTCGTCGGCATCGACATCAGCGAGTCCGCCACCGCCCAGGCCGTGGCGTCCCTGGAGGCCTCGACGGCGCGTGCGGTGCGCCGCGAGCACCTCACCGAGCAGCAGCGCGCCGACCTGCTGGCCCGCTTCCGTACGTTCACGGACCTGCAGGCCGCGGCCGAGGCCGACCTGGTGATCGAGGTCGTCCCGGAGTCGTACGAGATCAAGCAGCAGATCTTCCGTGAACTCGACGCCGTCGTGCGCCCCGACACCGTCCTCGCGACCGGCACCAACGCGCTCTCGGTGACCCGGCTTGCCGCCGACACGGCGCGGCCCGAGCGCGTCCTCGGCCTGCACTTCTTCAACCCGGCGCCCGCGATGAAGCTCGTCGAGGTGGTCTCCAGCGTGCTCACCGCGCCGGCCGCCGTCGCGACCGTCACCGATCTCGCCATCGAGCTGGGCAAGGACCCGGTGGCGGTCGGCGACCGGCCCGGCTTCGTCGCCGACGGGCTGCTCTTCGGCTACCTCAACCAGGCCGCCGCCATGTACGAGGCCAAGTACGCCTCGCGCGAGGACATCGACGCCGCGATGAAGCTGGGCTGCGGACTGCCGATGGGCCCGCTCGCGCTGCTCGACCTGATCGGCGTCGACACGGCGCGTACCGTCCTCGACGCCATGTACGCCGAGTCGCACGACCGGCTGCACGCCCCCGCCCCGATCCTCAAGCAGCTCAGCGAGGCCGGTCTGACCGGGCGCAAGGCGGGCCGCGGCTTCTACACGTACGAGGCGCCGGGCAGTTCGGTCGTCGTGCGCGACGCCCTCACGCCGCTCAGCGACAGCCTCACGGGCCCCGGCCGCACCGTCCGCTCCGTCGGCGTCGCGGGCTCGGGAACGATGGCCTCCGGGATCGCCGAGGTGTTCGCGAAGGCCGGGTACGACGTGGTGCTCGCGGCCCGCAGCGAGGAGAAGGCGGAGGCGGCCAAGTCCCGTATCGCCAAGTCGCTTCGGCGCTCCGTCGACAAGGGCCGGATGACCGCCGAGAACGCCGAGGCGACGCTCGCGCACATCTCCCCCGCCGGTTCCTACGACGCGTTCGCCGAGGTCGACCTGGCCCTTGAGGCCGTCGCCGAGGACCTGGACGTGAAGCGGCAGCTGTTCGCGACGTTCGACAAGGTCTGCAAGCCCGGCGCGATCCTCGCGACGACGACCTCCTCGCTGCCCGTCGTCGCCTGCGCCCGCGCCACCTCGCGCCCGCAGGACGTCATCGGGATGCACTTCTTCAACCCGGCGCCCGCCATGAAGCTGGTCGAGGTCGTGCGCACGGTGCTCACCTCCGACGAGGTGCACGCCACCGTCCGCGCGCTGACGACGAAGGTCCGCAAGCACCCCGTGGACTGCGGTGACCGTGCCGGGTTCATCGTGAACGCGCTGCTCTTCCCGTACCTGAACAACGCGATCAAGATGGTGCAGGAGCACTACGCCTCGCTCGACGACATCGACGCCGCCATGAAGCTCGGCGGCGGCTACCCGATGGGCCCGTTCGAACTGCTCGACGTGGTCGGCCTGGACGTCTCCCTCGCCATCGAGCAGGTGCTGCACCGCGAGTTCCGCGACCCGGGCCTCGCCCCCGCTCCGCTCCTGGAGCACCTGGTGGCCGCGGGCTGCCTCGGCCGCAAGACGGGCCGTGGTTTCCGCGAATATGCCAAGCGCTGATTCGTCCGGGGAGGCCGAAAGCGGTTGGGGCGGGTTGCTCGGGGAGTCGGGCGGCCCGCTGACCGGGGCACCACCGGGCACGTACATGCAGTACGTTCGGGTCATGTCCAAGGCCGACCAGTCCACTCGTACCTCCGCCACGCCCGACGCCCCGGAGAGCGCCGCCGGCAATCGGGCCGCCGCCCAGCGGCTCAAGATGCGCCGTGAGCTCGCGGCCGCGGCGATGGAGCTCTTCGCCACGAAGGGGTACGAAGCGACGACGGTCGACGAGATCGCGGCGACCGCCGGGGTCGCCCGGCGCACGTTCTTCCGCCACTTCCGCTCCAAGGAAGAGGCGATCTTCCCGGACCACGACGACACCCTGGTGCGCGCGGAGGCCGTCCTGAACGCGGCGCCGCCCCTGGAACACCCGCTGGACACGGTGTGCCGGGGCATCAAGGAAGTCATGAAGATGTACGCCGCGCAGCCCGCGGTGTCCGTCGCGCGCTACCAGCTGACCCGCGAGGTACCGACGCTGCGCGAGGCCGAGATCGCCTCGGTGGCCCGCTACGAGCGGCTCTTCACCCGCTACCTCCTCGGCCACTTCGACGAACAGGCGCACCACGACGGCAACGACGACCCGTTGCTCGCCGAGGTCGCCGCGTCCGCCGTCGTCACCGCCCACAATCACGTGCTGCGGCGCTGGCTGCGGGCGGACGGCCAGGGCGACGTCGAGACCCAGCTCGACCACGCCTTCGCGATCGTGCGCCGCACGTTCGGCACCGGCATCGGCGCCGGCCGCACCCCGGCCGCACCCTCGGCCCCCGCCCAGGTCTCGCAGAACGGCGAGGTCCTGGTGACGGTGGCTCGCACGGACGCGCCGCTGCCGGAGGTCATGCGCACGATCGAAGAGGCGCTCAAGAACCGGTAGCGGGGCCGACCCCCTCGAAGGCGCCCCACCTGGCACTGCGTGCCAGGTGGGGCGCCTTTTGCGTACCCCTTCCAGTCCACTGGCGACCGCGGCGATCGATCATCGATCTTTCCAGGACCCGGAAACCCGCCCCTGACCTCGCCTGATCGATCATCGCTCACCTGAACAGCAAATGTTCCAGCTGAGCGAAACTAATGGCACGCAGTGCCTTGCCAGGCGTCACGGCGTGCCATACGTTGAAGGTGTCCGGGTGGCCGGCGCACAGAAAACTTCCGTGCGAGGGCTGTCCCCGCGAGGCACGCACGACCGTGATTCGCGCGCCCGGACGCCTGCGTCACAGGCAACCTTCCGCGCCACACCAAGCGCTGCCACAGCACCACCCCGCCGAACCGACGGCACTTCTCCAAAACATCAGCAGCCACATCCCGACTCAGCGATCCCCCTCAATCGCTCACCGCCGGAGGCACCACCGTGAAGGACATCCTGGACGCGATTCAGTCGCAGACCGCCACGTCTGCCGACTTCGCCGCCCTGCCGCTCCCCGACTCGTACCGCGCGATCACCGTGCACAAGGACGAGACGGAGATGTTCGCCGGGCTCAGCACCCGCGACAAGGACCCGCGCAAATCCATCCACCTGGACGACGTCCCGGTCCCCGAGCTCGGCCCCGGCGAGGCACTCGTCGCCGTGATGGCCTCCTCGGTCAACTACAACTCCGTCTGGACCTCGATCTTCGAGCCGATGGCGACCTTCGGATTCCTGGAGCGCTACGGCAAGTTGAGCGAACTGACGAAGCGTCACGATCTGCCGTACCACATCATCGGCTCCGACCTCGCGGGCGTCGTGCTGCGCACCGGTCCCGGCGTCAACGCCTGGCACCCGGGCGACGAGGTCGTCGCACACTGCCTCTCCGTCGAGCTGGAGTCGAGCGACGGCCACAACGACACGATGCTCGACCCCGAGCAGCGCATCTGGGGCTTCGAGACCAACTTCGGCGGCCTCGCCGAGATCGCGCTCGTGAAGTCCAACCAGCTGATGCCGAAGCCGGACCACCTCAGCTGGGAGGAGGCCGCCGCTCCCGGCCTCGTGAACTCCACCGCGTACCGGCAGTTGGTGTCCCGCAACGGCGCCGGCATGAAGCAGGGCGACAACGTCCTCATCTGGGGCGCGAGCGGCGGACTCGGCTCGTACGCCACGCAGTTCGCGCTCGCCGGCGGCGCCAACCCCATCTGTGTCGTCTCCTCCCCCGAGAAGGCCGACATCTGCCGGGCCATGGGCGCCGAGGCGGTCATCGACCGCAACGCCGAGGGCTACAAGTTCTGGAAGGACGAGCACAACCAGGACCCGCGCGAGTGGAAGCGGTTCGGCAAGCGGATCCGTGAACTCACCGGTGGCGAGGACGTCGACATCGTCTTCGAGCACCCCGGCCGCGAGACCTTCGGCGCCTCCGTCTACGTCACGCGCAAGGGCGGCACCATCGTCACCTGCGCCTCGACCTCCGGCTACAACCACGAGTACGACAACCGCTACCTGTGGATGTCGCTGAAGCGCATCATCGGCTCGCACTTCGCCAACTACCGCGAGGCGTGGGAGGCGAACCGCCTGATCGCCAAGGGCAAGATCCACCCGACGCTGTCGAAGGTCTACTCGCTGGAGGACACCGGGCAGGCCGCCTTCGACGTGCACCAGAACCGCCACCAGGGCAAGGTCGGCGTCCTCGCGCTCGCCCCCGAGGAGGGCCTCGGCGTGCGCGACCACGAGAAGCGGGCGCAGCACATCGACGCCATCAACCGGTTCCGGAACGTCTGAGACCTTCTGAACTCCCGTAGGAGACAGTGCAGATGACTGAGCGTCAGAAGGACCGGCCGTGGCTGATGCGCACGTACGCCGGTCACTCCACGGCCGAGGCGTCCAACGAGCTGTACCGGAACAACCTCGCCAAGGGGCAGACGGGTCTGTCGGTCGCCTTCGACCTGCCGACCCAGACCGGGTACGACCCCGACCACATCCTCGCGCGGGGTGAGGTCGGCCGCGTCGGCGTCCCGGTGTCCCACCTCGGTGACATGCGGCGGCTGTTCCAGGACATCCCCCTGGAGCAGATGAACACCTCGATGACCATCAACGCCACCGCCATGTGGACCCTGGCGCTCTACCAGGTCGTCGCGGAGGAGCAGGGCGCGGACATCGCGGCACTCCAGGGAACGACGCAGAACGACATCGTCAAGGAGTACCTGTCGCGGGGCACGCACGTGTTCCCGCCGGGCCCCTCGCTCCGGCTCACGACCGACATGATCACGTACACGGTCGCCAACATGCCGAAGTGGAACCCGATCAACATCTGCAGCTACCACCTCCAGGAGGCGGGGGCCACTCCGGTCCAGGAGATCGCCTACGCGATGTCCACCGCCATCGCGGTTCTCGATGCCGTACGCGACTCAGGGCAGGTCCCCGAGGAGAAGTTCGGGGACGTCGTGGCCCGCATCTCCTTCTTCGTGAACGCGGGAGTCCGGTTCATCGAGGAGATGTGCAAGATGCGGGCGTTCGGGCGGATCTGGGACCAGATCACGCGCGAGCGGTACGGCATCGAGAACGCGAAGCAGCGCCGCTTCCGCTACGGGGTGCAGGTCAACTCGCTCGGCCTCACCGAGGCCCAGCCGGAGAACAACGTCCAGCGGATCGTCCTCGAGATGCTGGCCGTGACGCTCTCCAAGGACGCGCGCGCCCGCGCCGTCCAACTCCCGGCCTGGAACGAGGCGTTGGGCCTCCCCCGGCCCTGGGACCAGCAGTGGTCCCTGCGCATCCAGCAGGTCCTCGCCCACGAGAGCGACCTGTTGGAGTACGAGGACATCTTCGCGGGCTCGCACGTCATCGAGAAGAAGGTCGACGAGCTGGTCGCCGAGTCCTTCGCCGAGATCGACCGGATCCAGGAGATGGGCGGCGCCATGGCCGCCGTCGAGTCCGGCTACCTCAAGTCGCAGCTCGTCTCCTCGCACGCCGAGCGCCGGGCCAAGATCGAGGCCGGCCAGGAGAAGATCGTCGGCGTCAACTGCTACGAGGGCACCGAGCCGAACCCGCTCACCGCCGACCTGGACACCGCGATCATGACGGTGGACCACGACGTCGAGGCCAGGGTCGTCGGCGCCATCGGCGACTGGCGCACGACGCGTGAGGAGTCCTCCGACCGGCAGGGCATGGGCGATCCGTTCCACTACCCGACCACCGGGCAGGCGCTCGACCGCCTCAAGGAGGCCGCGGCGGGTACGGAGAACCTCATGGAGGCCACCCTCGAATGCGCCCGCGCCGGCGTCACGACCGGCGAGTGGGCGGCGGCGCTGCGCGAGGTGTTCGGCGAGTTCCGCGCCCCCACGGGCGTCTCGTCGGCGCCGGTCGCGGTCACCGCCGAGGAGGGCACGCCGCTCGCGGAGGTCCGCGAGAAGGTCCGCCGCACCGGTGACGAACTGGGCGGCAAGCTCCGCCTGCTGGTCGGCAAGCCGGGCCTCGACGGGCACTCCAACGGCGCCGAGCAGATCGCCGTACGGGCCCGCGACGCCGGGTTCGAGGTGGTCTACCAGGGCATCCGGCTCACGCCCGACCAGATCGTGTCCGCCGCGCTCGCCGAGGACGTGCACTGCGTCGGCCTGTCGATCCTGTCCGGCTCGCACGCCGAGCTCGTGCCCGACGTGCTCGCCCGCCTCCGTGAGGCGGGCGCCACCGACATCCCCGTGATCGTCGGCGGCATCATCCCCAACGCCGACGCCGAGGACCTGAAGCGGGCGGGTGTGGCCGCCGTCTTCACCCCCAAGGACTTCGGCATCACGGAGATCATCGGCCGTATCGTCGACGAGATCCGCACAGCGAACCACCTCGACCCACTGGAGGTCCCCGCATGACCGCGCCTGTCAACCGCCTTCGCCCGCGCCGTTCGTGTCTGGCCGTGCCCGGCTCGAACCCGCGCTTCCTGGAGAAGGCCCAGGGCCTCGACGCCGACCAGGTCTTCCTCGACCTGGAGGACGCCTGCGCGCCACTCGCCAAGCCGGAGGCCCGGCACACCATCGTCAAGTTCCTCAACGAGGGCGACTGGACGGGCAAGACGCGCGTCGTGCGGGTCAACGACTGGACGACCGAGTGGACGTACCGGGACGTCGTGACCGTCGTCGAGGGCGCGGGCCAGAACCTCGACTGCATCATGCTGCCGAAGGTGCAGAGCGCCGAACAGGTCGTCGCGCTCGACCTCCTGCTCACGCAGATCGAGAAGACGATGGGCTTCGAGGTCGGGAAGATCGGCATCGAGGCGCAGATCGAGAACGCGCAGGGCCTCAACAACGTCAACGCGATCGCCGAGGCCTCGCCGCGCACCGAGACCATCATCTTCGGCCCGGCCGACTTCATGGCCTCCATCAACATGAAGTCCCTGGTCGTCGGCGAGCAGCCGCCCGGCTACGGCGCCGACGCGTACCACTACATCCTGATGAAGATCCTGATGGCGGCCCGCGCCAACGACCTCCAGGCGATCGACGGCCCGTACCTCCAGATCAAGAACGTCGACGGCTTCCGCGAGGTCGCGGGGCGTGCCGCAGCGCTCGGCTTCGACGGCAAGTGGGTCCTGCACCCCGGCCAGGTCGAGGCCGCCAACGAGGTCTTCTCGCCCTCCCAGGAGGACTACGACCACGCCGAGCTGATCCTGGACGCGTACGACTACTGCACGTCCGAGGCCGGCGGCAAGAAGGGCTCGGCGATGCTCGGCGACGAGATGATCGACGAGGCCAGCCGGAAGATGGCGCTCGTCATCTCCGGGAAGGGACGCGCGGCCGGCATGCAGCGCACGTCCAAGTTCGAGATCCCGGAGGCGTAGCGACATCATGCAGTTCGGCCGCACTTACGAAGAGTTCACCGTCGGGGACGTCTACAAGCACTGGCCCGGAAAGACGGTCACCGAGTACGACGACCATCTCTTCTGCCTCCTGACGATGAACCACCACCCGCTCCACATGGACTCGAACTATGCGGAGAAGACGACGGACTTCGGCAAGAACGTCGTCGTCGGGAACTACATCTACTCGCTCCTCCTCGGGATGTCCGTGCCGGACGTGTCGGGCAAGGCGATCGCCAATCTGGAGGTCGAGTCGCTCAAGCACGTGGCGCCGACCTTCCACGGCGACACCATCTACGGCGAGACGACGGTCCTGGACAAGACTCCGTCCAAGTCGAAATCGGACCGGGGCATCGTCTACGTGGAGACCAAGGGCTACAAGCAGGACGGCACGCTCGTCTGCGTCTTCCGCCGCAAGGTGATGGTGCCCACCGAGACGTACATCAAGGAGCGCGGCGGCGAACAGCCCGGCCGCCCGTCCCTCAAGTCGCAGGAGAAGTAGCCATGGCACGACTCGCCCAGACCGCCGGTCTCACCGACGTACAGCAGGAAATTCTGTCCACCGTCAGGGACTTCGTCGACAAAGAGATCCTCCCGGTCGCGACCGAACTCGAGCACCGGGACGAGTACCCGCAAGAGATCGTCGACGGGCTCAAGGAGTTGGGCCTGTTCGGGCTCATGATTCCCGAGGAGTACGGGGGCCTGGGCGAGTCGCTGCTCACCTACGCGCTGTGCGTGGAGGAGATAGCGCGCGGCTGGATGTCGGTCTCCGGCATCATCAACACCCACTTCATCGTCGCCTACATGCTCAAGCAACACGGGACACAGGAGCAGAAGGACCACTTCCTGCCCCGCATGGCGCTCGGCGAGGTGCGCGGCGCATTCTCCATGTCCGAACCGGGACTTGGCTCCGACGTGTCGGCCATCACGTCAAAGGCGGTTAAGGACGGCGACAGTTACCTTCTGAACGGCCAGAAGATGTGGCTGACGAACGGCGGTTCGTCAACGCTCGTGGCGGTTCTCACGCGAAGTGATGAAGGTCACCCGGAGGGCTCCGCACCCCACAAGTCGATGACGACCTTCCTCGTGGAGAAGGAACCGGGCTTCGGTGAAGTCCGTCCGGGCCTGACCATCCCCGGAAAGATCGACAAGATGGGGTACAAGGGCGTCGACACGACCGAACTCATCATGGATGACCTGCGCATTCCGGCCAATCGCGTACTGGGCGGGGAGACCGGCCGGGGCTTTTACCAAATGATGGACGGGGTGGAAGTCGGCCGCGTGAATGTCGCCGCGCGTGGCTGCGGCGTCGCACAGCGTGCATTTGAACTGGGTGTCGATTACGCGCAGCAACGGCACACTTTCGGAAAGCCCATCGCGCAGCACCAGGCGATCCAGTTCAAGTTGGCCGAGATGGCCACCAAGGTCGAGGCCGCCCATGCGATGATGGTCAATGCAGCACGCAAAAAGGACTCAGGGGAACGTAACGACCTCGAAGCAGGGATGGCCAAGTACCTGGCCTCCGAGTACTGCAAGGAAGTCGTCGAGGACGCGTTCCGGATCCACGGCGGCTACGGCTTCTCCAAGGAGTACGAGATCGAGCGCCTCTACCGCGAGGCACCGATGCTGCTGATCGGCGAAGGTACCGCCGAGATCCAGAAAATGATCATTGGTCGTCGACTCCTCGAGGAGTATCGATCCCAAGGCTGATCCTGGGCCAGATGTCCGTTTACGGGGTGTTTCTTCGCGAAGAAGATCACACCCCGTAGGCGCGCTCCGGGGGACGCCTACCGTCCGATGTGGCTTCCTGGCTTGCCCAGTTGTGGCTCGCAACCGATAGCATCCCCGGAAAAGCCGCCGTCCCCCCGTAAACTGCGCGGCCTCATCCGCTACGAAGGTCATCCATGCCCCACAGCCAAATCTCTGCACCACGCGACGGCGTCCTCAAGGGACGTCTTGCGCGCGGAGCCTCGCCGTGGCTTCTCCCGACCGTCGCCACGGCTGCCCTCAGCCTGGCGCGCTCGCGTCGCTCCAAGAAGGCAGCAGCACTCGCCGTCCCGACCACCGCTCTGGCGGCCGGCATGCTGTGGTTCTTCCGCGACCCCGAGCGCGAGATCGCCGATGGCCGGGTCATCTCCCCGGCCGACGGTGTGGTGCAGAGCATCATGCCGTGGAAGGACGGGCGCACCCGCGTCGCGATCTTCATGAGCCCGCTGAACGTGCACGTGAACCGCGCTCCCCTCGCGGGCACGGTCACGTCGGTCGAGCACATCCCCGGTGGTTTCGTTCCCGCCTTCAACAAGGAGAGCGAGAACAACGAGCGGGTGGTGTGGCACTTCGACACCGAGCTCGGTGACATCGAGATGGTCCAGATCGCCGGCGCCGTCGCCCGCCGCATCGTGCCCTACATCCCCCAGGGCACGAAGGTCGAGCAGGGCGAGCGGATCGGCCTGATCCGCTTCGGTTCGCGTGTCGACATCTACCTCCCTGAGGGCGTCGAGGCCGACGTCGAGGTCGGCCAGAAGACGGTGGCTGGGGTGACCCGAATTGACCGTGACTGACCACGAGACTCCGGCCTGGGCCGACGACGACGTGGCGGACGACGCGGAGGAGATGCCGCTGTCCCTCCGCCTGTCGATAGCGGACACCCTCACGCTGGGCAACGCCACGTGCGGCTTCATGGCCGTCTACTTCACGACGACCGGGATCCTGATCCCGCACATCCAGGGCAGCTCGGACTCCGGCATGGCGCGGCACTCCGCCGCGACCGCCGTGATCCTGATGCTCGCCGCCGCGATCTTCGACCTGTTCGACGGTCTGGTGGCGCGCAAGCTGCGGTCCTCGCCCATGGGCGCGGAGCTGGACAACCTGTCGGACCTGATCAGCTTCGGTCTGGCGCCCGCTTACTTCGTGCTCGTGTACGGGATGGTCGCCGACGACGCACACCAGAGAGTCGCGGCGGTGGGCGCGATCGTTGTGCTGCTGGCGGTGGTGCTGAGGCTTGCGCGGTTCTCGTGCGTGACCGTGAAGGACGGCACGTTCCAGGGGATGCCGTCGCCGTTTGGCGCGCTGACCGTCGTCTCGATCGTGCTGCTCGAGCTGCCCTTCGTGGCGACGCTCCTCGCGATCATCGGTACGGCGTGGCTCATGGTGAGCCGTGTCGAGTACCCGAAGCCGCGGGGGCGGCTCGCCGTGGCGATGCTGGGGTGGATCGTGGCGAGCATGGGGCTCCTGGCGGCGTGGGCGTTCGACGCGCCCGGCGGGCAGCTGCTTCTCGCGATGGGCTGCACGCTTCAGGTGGTCCTGGGCGCGGTCATCCCGTTGTTCGCGACGGCTCGTCGTGTGAACAATTTCCGGGACAACCGGCGTGAGGCGCGGGCCGCGCAGTTGCCGTAGCCCGGCGGAACGTGTGGGCGGTGGGCCCGAACCGGATCGGTTCGGGCCCACCGCCTTTTGTGCGTGTCACCGGCACCGTGGTTGCGGCCTCGGGGCTCCGCCCCGGACCCCGCGCCTCAAACGCCGGCGGGGCTGAGAATGCTCAACCGCCGCCGAGCCGCAAGCGTGCCGCCCGCCTTGGGCAATCTGCCGCCAGGGGCGGCAGGGTGGGCAAGGCGGCACCCCGGCGCGGGCAGCGCCTTCGGACGAGCCCCGCCACGGTGCCGCCTAGGCCACCTCCTCCAGGAAGCCCCCCGACTGGTGCTGCCAGAGTTTGGCGTAGGTGCCGTGGGCTGCCAGGAGCTCGGTGTGGCTGCCCTGCTCCACGATGCGGCCGTGGTCGAGGACGACCAGGCTGTCCATGCCGGCCACCGTGCTCAGACGGTGGGCGACCACGAGCGCTGTGCGGCCCTCCATGAGCTGCCAGAGCGCCTCCTGCACGAGCAGCTCGCTCTCCGAGTCGAGCGCGCTGGTCGCCTCGTCCAGGAGCAGGATCGGCGCGTCCCGCAGGATCGCGCGGGCGAGCGCGACCCGCTGGCGCTGGCCGCCTGAGAGCTTGATGCCGCGCTCCCCGACCATCGTGTCGAACCCCTCCGGCAGCGCGTCCGCGAACTCGGTGACGTGTGCCGCCTCCGCCGCCCGCCGGACCTCCGCCGCGCTCGCCCCAGGCCGGGCGAAGGCGATGTTCTCGCGCAGGCTGCGGTGGAACATGGCCGGGTCCTGGGGGACGTACGCGATCAAGGACCGCAGGTCGGCCTGGCGCAGCTTGGAGATGTCCTGGCCGTCGATCAGGATCCGGCCGCCGTCGATGTCCATCATGCGCAGGAGCAGGCGGGTGAGGGTCGTCTTGCCGCCGCCCGAGCGGCCGACCAGGCCGAGCCGTGTGCCACCGGGCACGGTCAGGTCGAGCCCGGTGAACAGCGGCTCGGCGCCCGCGTGCGTGTACGCGACCCGCTCGAAGCGGACGGCGGCGGCCGAGGTCTCCTGCGGCTCCTCGGGCTCGGCCGGGTCGAGCACCTTCGGTTTGTCCCGCAGCAGCTCCGTGAACTGGGCCGCCTCCGTCATGGCACGCTCCAGACGGCGGTAGATCTGGTTGAACTCGAACATGATCCGCGTCGCGTTGGTGAAGTACGTGAACGCGACGACGATCGCCTCGACGCCCTGGCCGCTGCCCGCGAGGGCGACGGCCAGCAGCAGTCCGAGGGCGTTGGTCAGCACGGAGAGCGGGGCGACGACGGTGTCCACGCGCAGATTGCCGTAGTCCCAGGCCCGCAGGATGTGGCCGCGCGCGTCCGCGACCCGCTCCCGGTGCTCGGCGGCCTCGCGCTCCTCGGCGGCGAAGGCGCGGACCGTCTCCATGTTCATCAGGCTGTCGGCGACGTGCCCCGACATGTGGGTGAAGGCCGCTTCACGCGCGTTGACCAGCTTCTGGCGGCGCCGGATCAGCGGCCGCACACAGAGCCCGGTGATCGCGATCATCGCGAGGAGCACGACGACGAGCCACGGCTCGTACCGCCACAGCACCACCGAACCGAAGATGATCGGCACGAAGCTGGCCATCACGTTGAAGATCAGTACGTCGGCGAACTCCTCGAAACGCGAGGCGAAGCTCAGGACGCGCTTGGTGAGCGAGCCGGCGAAGTTGTCGTGGAAGAACGTGGCGTCCTTCGCGTACAGCTCGTCCATGCCGATCACGTACAGGCGCGAGATGGCGCCCGCCTCGAGCCGGTTGATGCAGTGGAATCCGATGCGCCACAGCACCTCGGCGGCGAGGAGCACCCCGGCGAAGGCGAGGACGTACGGCAGCATCGCGTGGACGGTGCGCTCACCGCCGTCGGCGAGGTGGCCGACGAGCTTGGCGACGACGAGCGGCGCCAGGTAGAAGAGGCCGATGTTGCCGAGCGCGGGCAGCAGCATCGCGGGGACCGCGAACCGGCGCGCCCGGGCCAGCTCCCGTCCGTAGTAGCGGAGTGCGAGCAGTACCGAACCGCGGCTCGGTGGCACTTCGCGCAATGAGGTCAATCCGATCCCGTCCCTTGGGTGTTGGAGGGGTGTGGGTTTCCGGCCGTGAGGTGGGGCCGGACATCGGAGTGTCCCGTGGCGAAGTGTCGGCGGTCCACGTGTTTTCGGGGTGACCGTACGTGTTCCGGCCGGGCCGGGCGCATCGGGATGCGCCCGGCGCCGCCGCCGCGCGCGGGCGTCAACTCACCTTGGGTGCAAAGCCCTTGGCCTCCTCGGACTCGGACGGCTGACGTACGACCTTCATGCCGCCGACCGCCGACTTGTCGGGCTGGAGGATCACCGATTCGTGCGAGGACGGGGCCTTCGGGTCGCTGAAGTCCTGGGTGACACCGAAGCCGTTCTCGAAGTCGCTCAGGGACAGCAGGGCCTTGTCGACGCCCTCGCGTGTGAGGTCCTTGCCCTCGCAGGCCTTCTTCAGGGCCTCGCCGAACACGGCCGCGGCGGTCCAGCCCGCGACGACGCCGTTGTCCAGCGAGTCCTTCGGGTACGCCTTCTTGTAGTCGGCGACGAGCTTCTTCGCCTCCGGGGTGTCCCCACCGATCGGCAGCGACGGTGAGGCGACCCAGTAGTTCTTCAGGAGGGCCGGGGCCGCCTGCGTGCCCAACAGCTGTGGAGAGTACGCCGAGTTGTTGCCGATGATCGGCGCGTTCAGCTTCGCCGCCGCCGCGACGCCGACGAGGGAAGCCGCCTGGCGCGGGCCCGCGCTGATCACGACGCCCTTGACTCCGGCCTTCTTCAGGGCGGAGACCTGGGCGGTCATGTCGTTGTCGGTCGGCTTGATCTTCTGCTCGACGACGGTGAGGCCGGCCTCCTTCGCCATGTACTGGGAGCCTTGAAGCGCGTTCTCGCCGTAGTCGCCCTCGAAGTAGACGTGGCCGAGCTTGTCGCCCTTCTTCAGGCCCTTCTCCTTCATCAGGAAGTCGATCGCGTTGATCGTCTCGATGTCGTACGTCGAGCCGATGACGCGCACGTACGGGCTGCCGAGCAGATGCGCCGACCAGGCCTGCGGGAGTACGAGGGCCTTGTCCTGGCCGATGCGGTTCTTGACGGCGGCGACGAACGGCGAGCCGAGGAACTGCGGGAAGCCGAGCACGTCGGGCGCAAGCTCCGTGTAGCCGGCGACGGCCTTCTGCGGGTCGTAGCCGTGGTCGCGCACCGTGAGCTTGGCCTTGTAGCCGCAGGCGCCACCGGCCGCGTTGAACTGCTTCACGTACAGCTGCTGCGCCTGGGTGACACTCTTGCCGAGCGTCGCGTAGACGCCGGTCATGTCGGTGAGGACGCCCAGGTTGATCGTCTTGCCGGTGATGCCCGTGCCCGTCTTGATGCCGCCGGCGCTCTGCTTGTCGCCCTCGCCGTCGTCCTTCGCCTTGGAGCTGCACGCGGCGGTCAGCGCGAGCAGGGTGGCCACGGCGGTCACCGTGAGCATGCGGGTGCGGCCGTGCGAGTGAGATGGGGTCATGCGTCCTCCTGAGGGTGCTTCCTGGCGCGCCGGCCGGTCAGCCGCACAAGTCCGCCGGGTAGGAAAAGGACCACCGCCACGACGGCGGCTCCGTACAGATAGCGGGACGCCTCGCCGGGGGCCACGCCGCCCGTGCCGGGGGCGGAGACCAGGGGCAGGGCGTCGCTGTAGCGGGTGAGCAGTTGCGGCAGCAGCGAGACGAAGGCCGCGCCGACGACGGCGCCCGCCACGGATCCCAGGCCACCGATGACGATCATGGCGAGGTATTCGAGGGAGAGCGTGATGCCGAAGTAGTCGGGCACGGTGCGCTGGAAGACCAGGGCGAGCAGGACGCCCGCGAGCCCCGCGTACATCGACGACAGTACGAAGACGAAGCCGCGGTAGCGGGCGACGGGCACGCCGAGCACCCCGGCCGCGATCCGGTGGTCGCGGATCGCGTTGAGGGCGCGCCCCGGCCGTCCGCGCAGCACTCCGCGGGCGAAGAGTCCGCAGCCGAACGTGAGCAGCAGTCCCAGGTACCAGAGTTTCTCCGAGGCGCCGAACGGCACGCCCGCGACGGCGAGTTCGCTGTCGTCGAAGGTGAGGCCGAACAGGCTCATGGCGGGTACGTCGCGCCCGTTGGCGCCGCCCGTCAGGTCCTCGGCGTTGAACAGGACGTGCTGCCCGATGAAGATCAGCGCGAGGGTCGCGATGCCGAGATACGCGCCCTTGAGGCGGCCCGCGATGGGGCTGAACAGGCCGCCCGCGACGCCCGCGACGAGCACCGCGAGTACGGCCGCGAGCCACGACGGCAGGCCGAGCCCGTTCAGGGTCTGGCCCCGCTCCCCCGCGAACACGCAGTACCCGTAGGCGCCGACGGCGAGGAAGAAGGCGTGTCCCATGGAGAGTTGACCGGTCGCGCCGGTCAGCAGGTTGAGCCCGATGGCGCCGATGGCCGCGGCCATGGCGAACAGGCCCGCCTGCAGCCAGAAGCGCTCCAGGTAGAACGGCAGGGCGAGCAGCAGGAGGGCGCAGGCCGCGATGACGTACGTACGACGGCGCGAGAGGAGTACGCGCAGTGAACTGCCGTACATGGTCCGGGACTTGACCGGTTTGGCATCCGAGGCGAGTACGTCAGACACGGGCGAGCTCCTTCGTCCCGAAGAGCCCCGAGGGCCGCAGCAGCAGGATCACGGTCATCACGAGATAGGGCGCGACATCGCCGAGGCCACGGCCCATGAAGGCGAGTTCGCTCTGGTAGCCGGCGGCGAGGGACTCGGTGACGCCGACGATGAGCCCGCCGACGAGCGCGCCGGTGGTGGAGTCGAGTCCGCCGAGGATCGCGGCGGGGAACGCCTTCAACGCGGCCAGTGACGTGGCCCGTTCGAGGCCCGGCGTCGGGAAGACGGTCAGGAAGAGGGCGGCGACGGCGGCGAGCCCGCCCGCCACCGCCCACGCGCCGAGCGACACCCGCCCGAGCCGTACGCCCATCAGCGCGGCGGTCTCGCTGCTCTCGGCGGCGGCGCGCATCGCGACACCCCACGAGGTGTAGCGGAAGGTGAGCAGGAACGCGGTGATGAGCAGGGCCGCGGCGGCGAACGCGGCGATCCGGGTGTGCGCGATCGAGACCCCGCCGACGGTGAGCACGGCGTCGCCCCACGGGTCCCCCATGGCGAGCACGTCGGTGCCGAGGCGGCGGGTGAGTTCGGTGGTCAGGAGGATGTCGACGCCGATGGTGACGATGGCGAGGACACTGTGGTCGCGCCCCCGGTAGCGCCGCATCACGAGGAACTCGACGGCTGCGCCGACGACGGCCGCCGCCGCGATGCCGACCCCGACCGCGGGCCAGAACCCGATGTCGTCGTGGAGCGACGCGATGACGTAGCCGCCGGCGAGCAGCAGCGACGCGTGGGCGAAGTTGACGACCTCGGTGGCCCGGAAGATGACGACGAAGCCGAGCGCGATGAGAGCGTAGACGGAGCCCATCGAGACGCCGTTGATGAGGAGTTCGAGAAACGTCGAGAGATCAGTCATGCTGCGGGCCCTCCGGCGTTGTCCTGCTGATCGTCGGGCGTGCCCAGGTACGCCTGGACCACCGCCGGGTCGTTCTGCACCCGCTCCGGGGGCCCGCCCGCGATGCGGCGGCCGAAGTCGAGGACCGTCACCTCGTCGGCGAGCCGCATGACGACGCCCATGTCGTGTTCGACCAGGACGATCGAGATGCCGAGGCTGTCGCGGACGCCCGCGATGACGGCGGCGGTGCGGCGGCGTTCGTCGGCGGTCATGCCGGCGACGGGCTCGTCGAGGAGGAGGAGCCTCGGCTCCATGCACAGGGCGCGGGCGAGTTCGGCGAGCTTCTGCGCGCCGTAGGGCAACGAGCCGGTGGGTGCGGCGAGTTGGTCGGCGATACCGACGAACTCGGCGATCTCCCGGGCCCGTTCGCGGTGGGCGCGCTCCTCACGGGTCGCCGAAGGCAGCCGCAGGCCCGCCGCGACGAAGCCCGCGCGGGTCAGCCGGTGCCGGCCGAGCAGCAGGCTGTCGGCGACCGTCGTCTGCGGCGGCAGGGCGAGGTTCTGGAAGGTGCGGGCGACACCGAATTCGGCGATGCGGTGCGGGGGCAGGCCGGTGAGTTCTCGCTCGCCGAGGTGGACGGTGCCGGAGGTGGCCCGGTAGACGCCGGAGAGCACGTTGAAGGTGGTGGACTTGCCCGCGCCGTTCGGCCCGATGACGGCGTGCACCGTGCCCGGCTCGACGGTCAGGCCGATGGCGTCGAGGGCGGTGAGGCCCGCGAAGCGTACGGTCAAGTCCCTTACGTACAGGGGCGGTACGTCGTTCGTAGTGGTCGCGGTCGGCGCGGTCGTCATCGAGGTACACCTCCCCAGCGGCTCAGCGTCGGCGTGTGCGCGGCCCCGCCGGTGGCGGCCGCGGCGTCCGATGCGGCCGTCTCGTCGACCACGCCCAGGTAGCGGCGGCGCACCTCGTCGGAGCCCGCGAGTTCGTCGGCGCGGCCGTGCAGGGTGATCTCGCCGACCTCCAGGACGTACGCGTACGAGGCGAGGCGGAGCGCGAGCGCCGCGTTCTGCTCGACGAGGAGTACGGAGACCGAGCGGTCGCCCTGGGCGTTGATCTCGCGGATCGTGTCGGCGATCCTGGCGGCCATCAGCGGGGCGAGGCCCAGCGACGGTTCGTCCAGGAGCAGCAGTTTCGGCGCGGCCATCAGGGCGCGGCCCACGGCGAGCATCTGCTGCTCGCCGCCGGACAGCAGGCCTGCCCGCTGCTGCGCCCGGTCGGCGAGCACGGGGAACAGTTCGTGCACGCGCCGCAGCGCCGCCGCCTTGTCGGCCCGCGAGCCGTGCGAGCCGAGCGCCCCGGCCCGCAGATTGTCCGCGACGGTCATCCGGGCGAACACCCGCCGCCCCTCGGGGACTTGGCAGACCCCGGCGGCCACCACGCGGTCGGCGGACAGGCCGCCGATCCTTCGCCCGCCGAAGTCCACGGTGCCGGACCTCACCGCCCCGCCGTGGAAGCCGAGGGTGCGCGAGACGGCGCGCAGCAGTGTCGTCTTGCCCGCGCCGTTGCCGCCGAGCACCGCGACGATGGAGCGCGCCGGCACCTCCAGGCTCACGCCGCGCAGCGCGCGGACGGGCCCGTAGCCGACGGACACGTCGTCGACGACAAGCCCGGCTTCTTCTGTCTTGCTCACATCGGTCACTGTGTGCGTCCCTCCCTGGACCGGTGGCGCTCACGACAGCACCGTGCGGACGGGCCCGTCCACGGGCGGCCCGCGAATCGCTGCGCGGGCCCAGCGCCCGCCCGCCCCGGTTGTGCCCGCGCACAAGACCGCGTGTCAGGGGCCTGCCGGGGAGGCGGGGCGGGTGGCATCCTCCGCACAGGCAAGTCGGTCCTTTGCCGCCGCTTTACGAGTAGTTGGGGAGGGGCGATGGGCGCACGCAAGCACCGCACGGGTCAGGACTGGAAGCTGCTGAAGGAGGCCTGCGGCACGCTGCTCGACCGGGTGCCGGAGCTCGTCGACGAGCATCTGCGGCAGCTGTTCGCGTACTCGGACGTCTACGCGCGCGTGCTGCCCTACGACGATCAGTGGCGGGAGGCCGAGCAGGCGATGCGCATCGGCGTCGAGACGATCTCGGCGCCCCGTGACTCGCCGCGCAGGGACCTGGAGTACGCCGAGGACGCGGGCCGGCGCCGGGCGGGGCAGGGCCTGCCGCTCGACCTGCTGATCCACGCCTACCGCAACGCGGGGTATCTCGTCTGGGACGCCCTGATGGAGAGCGCGGGCGGCGAACCGGCGCGGCTCAAGGCGCTGATGCGGTCGGCGACGATGGTGTGGGCGGCGGTCGACGCGCAGGCCGAGGCGGCCTCGGAGGCGTACCGGGCAACGGAGTTGGAGCTGCGGCGCCGTACCGACGAGCAGACGCAGGCACTGCTCGACGCGCTCCTCGACGGCCGCCCCGCTCCGGGCCTCGCGGCGCGCGCGGCGGCCGGTCTCGACCTGCCCGAGCACGGCCCCTACGCGGTCGTGGTGCTCCGCGTGGAGCGCCAGAACGGCCGGGAGGCCTTCCACCGGCGCATCCAGGACCCGCGGTGTCGGTTCGTGTGGCGGATGCGGGCGGACTGTGAGGTGGGGGTGGCGGCGCTCGGTGCGGGCCGCACGCTGGACGATCTGGCGGCGCTGCTCGACGGCCGCTGTCCGGGCCCCGGCGGGGTCAGCCCCGTCGTCAAGGGCCTCGCCGAGCTCGGCCACGCCCGCCGCCTGGCCGAGCTCGCGCTGCGCACCTGTCCTCCGGAGACGACGGGGGTGGTGCGCCTGGACGAGCGGATGCCGACGGCCCTGGTGGTGAGCCAGCCGGACCTCGCCCAGCGGCTGGTGTCGGGCGTCTTCGGCGAACTGCTGACGCTCGAACCGGCCGACCGGGCGGTCCTGTTGGAGACGCTGGACGCGTGGCTGGCGTGCGAGGGGTCGGCGGGGCGGGCGGCGGGGCGCCTGTACTGCCACCGCAACACGGTCTTCAACCGCCTGCGCAGACTGGAACAGCTGACGTCACGCTCGCTGTCACGGCCCCGGGACCTGATGGAGATGACCCTGGCCCTGGACGCGTACCGCTTGTCACCGGGGTGAGGCCACGGGGCTCCGCTGCTCAATCGCCGCAGGGGCTTGAAATATCAAGCCCCGCCGGCGATTGAGGCGATGCAGCTCCGCAGGAGCTTGATGTGCCCACCCGCCGCCTTTGGGCGGCAAGGCGGCACCCCGGTGCCGCGCAACGAGAACCGAGGGCGTCGCCCTGGCTCAGCGCAAGAAGTCCGTTCCGATGCGCTCCGCCACGTCCTCCAGGATCGGCCCCGCCTCGGCGATGCAGCGTGCCACGTCCGGCTCCACGTCCGTGAGTGCGTACGCCCGGCGGATCCCGGCCCGCCCCAGCACCTCCGGTGCCAGCGCCAGGCGGCCGCAGACCGCGACGACCTCCACGCCCGCCGCCCGCGCCGCCGCGGCGACGCCCGCAGGGGCCTTGCCGTGCAGCGTCTGCTCGTCCAGGGAGCCCTCGCCGGTGATCACGAGCTCGGCCCGCTCCAGCGCGGGCGCGAAGCCCAGGACGTCGAGCATGACCTCGATGCCGGGCCGGAAGCTCGCACCGAGTCCGACCAGCGCCCCGTACCCGATGCCACCCGCGGCACCGGCCCCCGGCGACTCCGCGTACTCGAGCGCCTTGGGTCCCACCGACTCGGAGAGCACCTTCGCGAAGTGGGCGAGTGCCGCGTCGAGTTCGGCGACGTCCTCGGGAGTGGCGCCCTTCTGCGGACCGTAGATCGCGGGCGCGCCCTTCGGCCCGGTGAGCGGGTTGTCGACGTCGCTCGCCAGGACGAGTTCGACCTCGGCAAGACGCGCGTCGAGCCCCGACAGATCGGCCGACGCGAGATGCGCGAGGGCGCCGCCGCCTGGCCCGACCGGCTCGCCCTCCGCGTCGAGGAGCCGCGCGCCGAGCGCGGCCAGCATCCCCGCGCCGCCGTCCGTCGTGGCGCTGCCGCCCACACCGAACACGATCGAGCGCGCCCCGGCGTCCAGCGCGGCGGTGATCACCTCGCCGGACCCGTACGTCGTCGCCGTCAGCGGCGCGAACTCGCCCTCGGGGAGGAGCTGAAGGCCCGACGCCTCCGCCATCTCCACGACGGCCGTGCCCTCGCGCAGCGCGTACGCGGCGACGACCGGCTCGCCGAGGGGCCCGGTCACCGGTACCTCGCGGCGCTCGAACCCGGCCGCGACCGCCGCCGCCACCGTCCCGTCGCCGCCGTCCGCGACCGGCACGGACTCCACCGTGACCTCGGGCGCGATCCGGTGCAGACCCGCCGTCACACGCTGTGCGACCTGCACGGCGGTGAGCGAGCCCTTGAACTTGTCCGCCGCGATCAACACGTGCCGCGCGGCCTGTGCAGCGTCCGCCACCTTGCTCTCCCCTTGCTGTTGCGCCTTGCTCCAGGCAAGGCAGTCGCGCCGCTGCGACCTTAACCGCAGGAGGGGCCCGCTGCCCATGGCCGTCCGGACCGCGGACCGGCGAAGGACGCCGGACGGCCGCCAGAACATCCCCTGCCCTCACCTGGAAATCTCCACCTTTCTCACATCTACGCGCGTTGACATCTCGTGTGGCGGCGAGGGATGTTTCCGTGGACAGTTTCCGTAACCAGAGCAAAGGGGCTCGAACCGTTGGCCAGGAAGATCATCCTCGATTGCGACCCGGGTCATGACGACGCGGTCGCCATGCTGCTCGCGCACGGCAATCCCGACATCGAGCTGGTCGCCGTGACCACCGTCGTCGGCAACCAGACCCTGGAGAAGGTGACGCGCAACGCCCTCTCCGTGGCGGCGATCGCCGGAATTACCGGGGTGCCGTTCGCGGCGGGCTGCCCGCGGCCCCTGATCCGTACGATCGAGACCGCACCCGAGATCCACGGCGACACGGGCCTCGACGGACCCGCGCTCCAGGACGCCCGCTTCGAGCTCGACGAGCGGCACGCGGTGGACCTGATCATCGACACGGTGATGGCGCACGAGCCCGGCGAGATCACCATCGTGCCGACCGCGGGCCTCACGAACATCGCGCTCGCTGCCCGCAAGGAGCCCCGCATCGTCGAGCGGGTGCGCGAGGTCGTGCTCATGGGCGGCGGCTACCACGAGGGCAACTGGAGCCCGGTCGCCGAGTTCAACATCGTGATCGACCCCGAGGCCGCGCACATCGTCTTCAACGAGCCGTGGCCGGTCACCATGGTCGGGCTCGACCTCACCCATCAGGCCCTCGCGACCCCCGAGGTCGAGAAGAAGATCGCCGCCGTCGGCACGAAGCCCGCGCGGTTCGTGCTCGAACTGCTCGAGTTCTTCCGCGAGGCCTACCGCGAGAACCAGGGCTTCGAGCACCCGCCCGTGCACGACCCGTGCGCCGTCGCGTACGTCATCGACCCGAGCGTCATGACCGTCCGCAAGGCGCCCGTCGACATCGAGCTGCGCGGCTCCCTCACGCTCGGCATGACCGTCACCGACCTGCGCGCGCCCGCGCCCGACGACTGCCACACCCAGGTCGCCGTCGACCTGGACCACGAGCGGTTCTGGAACCTCGTCGTGGACGCCCTCCAGCGCATCGGCGAGCCCGACGGGAACGGAGCACCCGCAGCATGAGCGTCGCCGCCTCCCCCCACTCCTCGGCCGGCGGTCCCGACTCCGGCCGCCCGGTCCGGATCGGCGCCCTCATGGTCGCGCTGCTCGCGGCCAGCTTCGCCTTCCAGCTCAACGCCTCGATGCTCAGCCCGGCGCTCGCGACGATGGCGGACGAGCTCGACACCACCGCGTCCGCGATCGGTGTCACGCAGACCGCGTTCTTCACGGCCGCCGCGCTGTTCTCCCTCTTCCTGCCGCGCCTCGGCGATCTGATCGGCCGCCGCAAGGTGCTCACCGGGATGATGGTCCTGATGGCCGTCGGGTGTGTGATCTCCGCGCTCGCGACCTCCGTCGGGATGCTCGCCGTGGGGCGTGTCATCCAGGGCGCCTCGGGTCCGACGATCCCGCTCGCCCTGATCATGCTGCGCGTCGAGATTCCCGACCCGAAGCGGTACGGCACGCTCATGGGCGTCGTCACCGCCGTCAACGGCGGCATCGCGGGCGTCGACTCGTTCGCGGGCGGCTCGCTCGCCGAGCACTACGGCTACGCGTCGATCTTCTGGGTCATGACCGCCTTCGCGGCCCTCTCGGCCGTGCTCGTACGCCTCTTCGCCCCGGAGTCCCGCGCGTCCGAGCGGCCGCCCATGGACTGGCCGGGCGTGCTGCTCCTGGTGATCTCCGTCGGCGCGCTCCTCATCGCGTTCAACGAGGCGGGCAAGCTGGCCGCGGCGAACTGGCCGCTGGCGATCGGCCTCCTGGTCGTGGCCGCGCTCGCGTTCTGGGCGTTCTGGCGGATGGAGAACCGCTCCTCGCACCCGCTGGTCACCACGCACCTGCTGAAGCGCCGCGCCACCTGGTCGCTGCTGCTGTCGACGATGCTCACCATGACCGGCGTCTTCGCGATCATGAACGGGCTGCTGCCCGGCTTCGCGCAGGACACCTCGGTGGGCCTCGGCCTCGGCGCCGAGGGCGCGACCTGGTGGACGCTCACCCCGTACGCGCTCGCGGGCCTCGCCATGGGCCCGATCTCGGGGCGGCTCGCGGCGACGTACGGCTACGGCCGCATCCTGCGCACCGGACTGATCGCCACGGCGGTCGCCACGGTCCTGGCGCTGCTGACCCTCCAGACGGACTCGTCGGGCCTCGTCCTCGCGGTGTCGATCCTGCTCGGCATCACCTACGCGGGCATGGCCAACATCATGCTGAACGGCCTCGGCATCGTGCTGTCCCCGCCCGAGAACCCCGGCTTCCTGCCGGGCCTCAACGCGGGCTGCTTCAACCTCGGCGCCGGCCTCAGCTTCGTGATCCTTTACGCGGCGATGGACTCGGTCGCCCCCACAGGCGGCACCTCGGTCGGCGGCTACAGCGCCGGTGTCGTGGCGGGTCTCGTGCTCATCGTGGCGGCCCTGTTCACGTCGCTGCTGATCCCGAAGCCGGTGCACGCGGAAGCGAAGGACTGAGCTTCACGGCCGGGTGCCGTCCGTGAGCAATATCGTGGGCTGGCCGGTGTGTCGGGCGATGGTCTCGAAATCACGGTCGCAGTGCAGCAGGGCGAGCCCGGCCGGCTCGGCCACTGCCGCGACGAGAAGGTCAACGGGTCCGGCGCTGCGGTGTTCGCCGTGGTCGACGAGCAGCTGCTGGACCTCCCGGGCCCGCCGGAAGGTAGAGTCCGGGACCGGCGCCCAGGCGTAGAAACCGTTCAGGTACTGCTGCATCTGCTTGTGGTGTGCGGAAGAACGTGCGGAGCGGAGGATCTCCAGCTCAGTGATCTCGCACATGCCGACGAGGCCGGAGTCCAGCGCTTCCCCCCACCCCCAGGCATCCGCCCCGTCCCGCAGAAAACGTGCCACCGCCGAGGTGTCGGCCAGATACTTCACGCGGCTTGCCCCCGCCCCGGCTCGTCATGGCCGGTGGCGGGGCTGGGGCGGTATGTGGCCTTGTCGGTCAGGGCGTCCAGGTCCAGCGCCTCGACGGCGAGCCGTTCCGCCGCCATGCGCGCCTCGTGGCGTTTGACCCGGTCACTGACCTCGCGCAGGGCGCGATTGACGGTGTCCTTCTTGGTCGTCGTGCCGAACGCGTCCTGCGCCACGGCCAGCGCCTCGTCGTCGATCTCGATCAGCGTCTTGCCCATGCGACACCCCTCTTCGTATATCCAAAATCTAACACGGATACACGCCGCTGGTCAGGCCGCGTCCTGACCTGCCCGAGCGCGCTCGAAGTCCAGCAGGCGGCGCTTGCGGTCGAGGCCGCCGCCGTAGCCGGTGAGGTCGCCGTTCGCACCGATGACGCGGTGGCAGGGAACGATGACGCCGACGGGGTTCTTGCCGTTGGCGAGGCCCACGGCGCGGGAGGCGGCCGGTTTGCCGAGCGCCTCGGCCAGCTCCCCGTACGTACGGGTCTCGCCGTACGGGATCCGCTGGAGCTGCGCCCAGACCGAGCGCTGGAACGGGGTTCCGTGCAGGTCGAGCGGCAGCTCGAATTCCCGCAACTCGCCCTCGAAGTAGGCGTTCAGCTGGTCGATCGCCGGACCGAACGGGCGGTCGTCACGGGTACCGAAGGTCTCCTCCGGCGGGCGGTGGCGCTGGTCCGTCATGTAGAGGCCGGAGAGGGTGCCGTCGGTGGCTACGAGGGTGAGGGCGCCGTAGGGGCTGTCGATGAGGGTGTGGTGCCTGTGCGTGTGCATGGCTTGTTTCCCCTTACGCGGGAAGGAAGTTGATCGGGTGGCTGTCGGTCGCCCACAGGTACTGGGTCGCGTACGCGCGCCAGGGGCGCCACGCCGCCGACCGTGCGGTCAGCGCTGCCGGAGTGTTGGGCAGGCCCAACTCCTGGGCGGCGCGGCGCATTCCGAGGTCGGTGGGCAGGAACGCGTCCGGGTCGCCGAGGGCGCGCATGGCGATCGCCTCGATGGTCCAGGGACCGAAGCCGGGCAGTTCACCGAGCCGGGCGCGGGCCTCTTCCCAGTCGGACTCGGGGCCCAACGTCAGTTCTCCGTCCGCCAGTTGCCGTACGAGAGTGGTGAGGGTCGTGCGGCGGCTGCGGGGCAGCGCGAGCGACTCCGGGTCGAGGGAGGCGAGGTCCTTCGGCGACGGGAAGAGGTGGGTGAGGCCGCCCTCGGGGTCGTCGACCGGTTCACCGTGGGCGAGGACCAGGCGGGCGGCGTGGGTGCGGGCCGCGGCCGTCGAGACCTGCTGGCCGAGGACCGCGCGTACCGCGAACTCGGCCTCGTCGACGGTGCGCGGCACGCGGCGGCCGGGCGCCTTGTCGACCAGTGGCGCCAGGAGCGGATCGGTGCGGAGCTGGTCGTCGACGGCGACCGGGTCCGCGTCCAGGTCCAGCATGCGGCGGCAGCGGCTGATGGCCACGGTGAGGTCACGCTGGTCGGTGAGGATCAGGCGGCAGGCGACGTACGTGGTCGTGGGCGCGCCCGGCGGTGTGAGCGTCGCGATGCCGTGGCCGTGCGGCAGGCGGAGGGTGCGCCGGTAGGAACCGTCGCGCCACTCCTCCACGCCGGGTACGCCTGTCGCGGCGAGGTGGCCGAAGAGGTTGTCGGGGTTGAGGGGTCGGCGGAACGGCAGCCGCAGCGCGAGCACTCCCGGAGTGCTTGCCCGCCCCTGGGGTACGCGCGTCCGCAGCTCCGTCGGCGACAGCGCGTACACCTCGCGGACCGTGTCGTTGAAGGCCCGGATCGAGGCGAAGCCGGACGCGAACGCCACCTCGGAGAGCGGGAGTTCGGTGGTCTCGATCAGCAGGCGTGCCGTCTGGGCCCGCTGCGCGCGGGCCAGGGCGAGCGGGCCCGCGCCCAGCTCGGCGAGGAGCTGCCGCTCGATCTGGCGGGCGCTGTAGCCGAGGCGGCGGGCGAGTCCTGGGACACCCTCGCGGTCCACCACGCCGTCGCCGATGAGGCGCATCGCGCGGGCGGTGAGGTCGGCGCGCCGGTTCCACTCCGGGGAGCCGGGGGTGGTGTCGGGCCTGCACCGCTTGCAGGCCCGGAATCCGGCCTGCTGGCAGGCGGCGGCGCTGGGGTAGAACCGCATGTTGCGCGGCTTGGGCGGCACGACCGGGCAGCCGGGGCGGCAGTAGATGCGGGTGGTCACCACGGCGGTGAAGAAGACTCCGTCGAACCGGGTGTCCTTGGCTTGGACTGCGCGTACGCAACGGTCGGTGTCGGTGTGCATGTCTTCAGCATCGGGCAAGGTGAGCGGAGTGGCTGGCGAGAATGCGACATGTACGTCGGGCGGTCCTACGCCTCGGGGCTCTGCCCCGGACCCCGCGCCTCAATCGCCGGCGGGGCTCCAAAGATCGGGGCTCTGCCCCGGACCCCGCTGCTCAATCGCCGCAGGGGCTTTAATTTGCGCGCAGCCGCCGCCACACCGCCTTCGCGGCGTTGTGGCCCGACATGCCATGGACTCCCGGTCCCGGCGGGGAGGCCGATGAGCAGATGTACACGGCGGGGTGCGGCGTGGTGTACGGGGAGAGGGAGAGCTTGGGGCGCAGCAGGAGCTGGAGACCGCTGGCCGCGCCGGAGGCGATGTCGCCGCCCACATAGTTCGCGTTGCGGACCGCGAGTTCGGGCGGGCCCGCGGTCGCGCGCGCGAGGACGAGGTCCCTGAACCCCGGGGCGAAGCGCTCCAGTTGGCGCTCGATGGCGTCGGTGAGGTCGCCGTCCCAGCCGTTCGGCACGTGCCCGTACGCCCAGAACGTGTGCTTGCCCTCGGGGGCGCGCGTGGGGTCGGCGACGGTCGGCTGCACCGTGATGAGGAACGGCGCCTCGGGGCCGCGGCCCTCGCGCGACGCGGCGTTCAGCGCCCTGCCGATGTCCGAGCGGTACGGGCCGACCTGCACCGTCCCCGCGGTCCTCGCCTCCTTCGCGGTCCACGGCACCGGACCGTCGAGCGCGTAGTCGACCTTGAAGACGCTCGCGCCGTACCGGAAGCGGTCGTAATAGCCGCCGAGTCCGGCGATCCTGGCGAGCGCCTTCGGCGACGTGTCGAAGATGTACGCGCGGGCGGGCGGCAGGTCGTCGAGCCGCTTCACCTCGTAGTCGGTGTGGATCGCGCCGCCGAGGTCCTTGAGGTAGGCGGCGAGCGCGTCGGAGATCGACTGGGAGCCGCCGCGCGCGACGGGCCACCCGCGTGCGTGGGCGGCAAGGGCGAAGACCAGGCCGATCGCGGAGGTCGCGAAGCCGCTGAGCGGCGCGATGACGTGGGCGACGAGGCCCGAGAGCAGGGCGGGCGCCTTCTCGTCGCGGAAGCGGCGCATCAGCCATGTCGACGGCGGCAGGCCGACGAGGCCGAACCGGGCGAGCGTGACCGGGTCGCGGGGCAGCGCGCTGAGCGGCAGCGACATGAAGTCCTTGACCAGCGTGTCCCAGTGCGGCAGCAAGGGTTCGATCAGGCGGCGGTACGCGCCCGCGTCGCGCGGGCCGAACGACGCGGCGGTCTCGGCGACGGACCGGGACAGGATGGCCGCGCTGCCGTCGGGGAACGGGTGCGCCATCGGCAGTTCGTGGTGGACCCAGTCGAGGCCGTAGCGGTCCAGGGGGAGGTCCCTGAACGCCGGGGAGTTGATGCCCAGCGGGTGCGCGGCCGAGCACGGGTCGTGGCGGAAGCCGGGAAGTGTCAGCTCCTCGGTGCGCGCACCGCCGCCCACCGTGCTCTCGGCCTCGAACACGGCAACGGAGAAGCCGCGCCTGGCCAGTTCAACGGCTGCGGTCAGCCCATTCGGCCCCGCACCCACCACGACGGCATCGAGCATCGACGGCACCTTCGGACTCCTTTGTCAGCCGATGGCCACTGCCCGGACAGGATATGCCGGACCACCGACAGCACCGCTCCGCGGGTCACCCCGCACCCGCCCCCACTCATCGAGGCCCTATCAAGCCCCGCCGCCGCTTGAGGCGCGGGGTCCGGGATAGAGCTCCCCCTTTCAAGCCCCGCCGGCGATTGAGGCGCGGGGTCCGGGGCAGAGCCCCGAGTCCGCAACCACGGCGCCGGTCAAGAGACCCCCGGCTCAGGCCGCGAGCAACCCCGCCACCCGCCGCGCGGTACCCGCGTCCCGCGCCGCGGTGAACGGCAGCGCGTTCCCGCCGCGGATGGTGAAGGGGACACCCTCGCGCGTGAGGTGCGCCCCGCCGGCCTCCTCGACCAGGAGTATCCCGGCCGCGTGGTCCCAGGCCAGCTCCCAGCCGAACGCGATCGCGTCCACCGTGCCGCGGGCGATGCCCAGGTACTCCAGGCCCGCGGAACCGCAGGGGCGCGGCGCGACACCGTCCGTCCACAGGCCCAGCAGGGAGCGCTTCTGCTCGTCGGTCGTGAAGTCGGGGTGCGAGGTCGCGACCCGCAGGTCGGTACCGGGCGCCGGGGGTCCGGCGTGCAGCACCTCTCCGTTGAGCCGCGCGCCACGGCCGCGGACCGCCACGGCCATCTCGTCGAGCGCGGGCGCGTACGTCCAGGAGGCGAGCACCACTCCGTCGAGCGCGAGGGCGACGAGGGTGCAGAAGCCGGGGTCGCCGTGCACGAACTGCCGGGTGCCGTCGACCGGGTCGACGATCCACACCGGGGCGCCGCCCTGGATCGCCTCGTACGAGGCCGGGTCCGCCGCGACCGCTTCCTCGCCGACGACGACGGAGCCGGGCAGGAGGGCGGCGAGCTCGCGGGTGAGGTACTCCTCGGCGCGCTTGTCGGCGACCGTCACGAGGTCGTGCGGCGCGCTCTTCTCCTCGATCTCGGCGGCGTCGAGCCGGCGGAAGCGCGGGGTGATCTCGGCGGCCGCGGCGGCGCGGACGATGTCCTCGACGCCGGTCAGGAGCTTGTGGTTGATGTACGTGTGCAGAAATTCGTCCGTGGTCGGAAAGTCTTCGATGCTTTCCGTCTTCGTTTCGATCATGTCTCCATGAGAACACAGCCCACTGACAACGCCCCCACGGCAGGTGAACGCACGGTGACCCCTGGAAAACATCCAGGGGTCACCGGCGAAGGCGCAGGTCAGCGGCCGACCGCGTAGCCCTGCATGCCGCGCGGGTTCGCCGCCGCCGACAGCACGCCGGTGCGCGGGTCCCGGGCGACGGCGCACAGGCGGCCCTCGGACCAGGCGTCGCCGACGGTCACGTCGTGGCCGCGGCGGCGCAGCTCGGCGACGACCTCCGCGTCCATGCGGGACTCGACGGTGACCGAGCCCGGCCGCATGCCGCGCGGGAAGAAGGAGCCGGGGAACGAGTCGTTGTGCCAGTTCGGGGCGTCGATGGCGCCCTGGAGGTCGAGCCCGCCGCGCACCGCCCCGCGCAGCGCCACGGCCAGGAAGAAGTGCACCTGCCACTGGTCCTGCTGGTCGCCGCCGGGGGTGCCGAAGGCGATCACCGGGACGCCGTCCTTCAGGGCGAGGGAAGGCGTGAGCGTCGTGCGGGGGCGCTTGCCGGGCGTGAGCGAGTTCGGCAGGCCCTCCTCCAGCCAGGTCATCTGGAGGCGGGTGCCGAGCGGGAAGCCCAGCTCGGGGACGACCGGGTTGGCCTGCAGCCAGCCGCCGGAGGGCGTGGCGGCGACCATGTTGCCCCAGCGGTCGACGATGTCGATGTGGCAGGTGTCACCGCGGGTGGCGCCGTTCGCGGACACCTCCTCGTCCGAGGACTTCTGCACGGTCGGCTCGCCCGCGCCCGCGACGCCCATGGCGTCGAAGCCCTCCTCGCCGGCGGCGACGGCGTGGGCGTGCGCGCTCAAGCGCGGCTCGGCGCCGAGCGGGCTGCCCGGACGCAGCTCGTGCGAGGCCTTCTCCGGGTCGACGAGGGCGCGCCGCGCGGCGTTGTACTCGTCCGAGAGCAGCGCGTCCACGGGGACACCGGAAGGATCGGCGTCGCCGTACCAGGCCTCACGGTCCGCCATCGCGAGCTTGCAGCCCTCGACGAGCAGGTGGACGTAGTCGGCGGACCCGTAGGCGGGCAGCTCGGGCGGGAGCAGCGCGAGCTGCTGGAGGAAGGCGGGGCCCTGGCTCCAGCCGCCGGCCTTGCACAGCGTCCAGCCGTTCCACTCGTACGTTGCCGGGGCCTCGTAGGACGCCGACCAGCCGGCGAGGTCATCGGCGGTCAGCGTGCCGGTGTGGCGCTCGCCGCTGGTGTCCTTCGTGGGCCGCTGCGACTGGCGGACCAGCGCCTCGGCGATGAAGCCCTCGCGCCACACCTTGCGGGCGGCCTCGATCTGGGCCGCACGGTCGGTGCCGCCGGTCTCCTCGGACTCGGCTATGACGCGCTTCCAGGTGGCGGCGAGCTGCCGGTTGCGCAGCAGCTCACCGGGCTTGGGGGACTTGCCGTCGACGAGGTAGACCTCGGCGGACGAGGGCCACTCCGTCTCGAAGAGCTCGCGCACGGTCTCGACGGTCTCGCCGACGCGCTCCACGGGCGCGTGCCCGTCCTCGGCGTATCCGATGGCGTACTTGAGGACCTCGGCGAGGGTCTTGGTGCCGTGGTCCTTCAGGAGGAGCATCCAGGCGTCGAACGCGCCGGGGACGGCGGCCGCGAGCGGTCCGGTGCCGGGGACGAGGTCCAGGCCGAGGGACTTGTAGTGCGCGACGGTGGCGCCCGCCGGGGCCCCGCCCTGCCCGCACAGCACCCGCACCTCTCCCCCGGTCGGCGCCACGATGATCGGCACCTCGCCTGCGGGTCCGTTCAGGTGCGGCTCCACGACGTGCAGCACGAAGCCCGCGGCGACGGCGGCGTCGTAGGCGTTGCCGCCGTCCTCCAGGACCGCCATCGCGGACTGGGAGGCGAGGTAGTGCGTGGAGGACACCATGCCGAAGGTGCCCTGCAAGGTCGGGCGGGTGGTGAACAACTAAGGCTCCTAGCTGGTGGCGGTGCGGGTGCTGGGGATCGTACGAGACGCTGCCGACAGGGCGGCCGGTGGCGCTGCCGCGTCCGGGGCCGTGCCGTCGTCCGCGATGAGGTGGCAGGAGACCTCCCGGCCGCTTTCAAGCGTGCGCAGGGCCGGGATCTCGGTGCGGCAGCGGTCGACGGCGAGCGGGCAGCGCGTGTGGAAGCGGCAGCCGGCCGGCGGGGCCAGCGGGCTGGGCAACTCGCCGCTGAGGACGATGCGTTCGCGGCTGCGCTGCGTGGCCGGGTCCGGGACGGGCGCGGCCGAGAGCAGCGCCTGCGTGTACGGGTGCTTCGGGTCCGCGAACAGCTCGCGCGTGGGCGCCTGTTCGACGATCTGGCCGAGGTACATGACGGCGATCCGGTCGGCGAGGTACTCGACGGCCGCGAGGTCGTGCGTGATGAACAGGCAGCCGAAGCCGCGGTCGCGTTGCAGGTCGGCGAGGAGGTTGAGGACCGAGGCCTGTACGGAGACGTCGAGCGCGGAGGTCGGCTCGTCGGCGATCAGCAGATCCGGCTCGACGGACAGCGCGCGGGCGATGGAGATGCGCTGGCGCTGGCCGCCGGAGAGTTCGTGCGGGTGCCGGTCGGCGTGCTCGGGGCGCAGCCCCACCTGGTCGAGGAGTTCGGCCGCACGCGCGCGTGCCGCCTCGCCCTTCGCGATGCCGTGCAGCTTGAGCGGTTCGGCGATGATCTGGCCGACGGTCATCCGCGGGTCGAGCGAGGACGACGGGTCCTGGAAGACCAGGTGGAAGTCCTTGCGCAGCGGACGCAGGGCGCGCCGCGACATGGTGGTCACGTCGGTGCCGTTGATGCGCACGGTGCCGCCGGTGGGGTCGTCGAGGCGGACGGCGCAGCGCCCGACGGTCGACTTGCCGCTGCCGGACTCGCCGACGAGGCCGACGACCTCGCCGCGCCCGACGGTCAGGGTGACACCGTCGGCGGCGCGCACGGTCCCGGCGGAGCCCGCGAAGTGCCGTTCCAGATCGACGAGTTCGAGCACCGTGGCGCTCTTCTCAGAGGCCGTGGTGCTCTTCTCAGAGGTCGCAGGACTCATGAAACGGTCTCCTGGAGGGTGTGCGGGTGCCAGCAGGCGGCTCGGTGCGGGGCGTCGGCCCCGGCGTCCGCGGCGACGGCCTTGAGGCCGGGACGGCTCGACGTACAGGTGTCGTCGGCGCGGGCGCAGCGCGGCGCGAACGTGCAGGCTTCGGGCTGGGAGTCGAGGCTCGGCACGAGTCCGGGGATCTCGGGAAGCCGCCGCTTGCCCTCGCCGCCGGGCCGCAGCACGGCGGAGAGCAGCCCGCGCGTGTACGGGTGCTTGGGGTCGGCGAACAGCTCGTCCACCGGCGCCTGTTCGACGGGCCGGCCCGCGTACATGACGAGTACCCGGTCGGCCGTGTCGGCCACCACGCCGAGGTCGTGCGTGATGAGGACGATGGCGGTGCCGAGCCGCTCGCGCAGCGACTGGAGCACCTCCAGGATGCCCGCCTGCACGGTCACGTCGAGCGCGGTCGTCGGCTCGTCGGCGATGAGGACGGCGGGGTCGCAGGCGACAGCGATGGCGATCATGACGCGCTGGCGCATACCGCCGGACAGCTGGTGCGGGTACTCGTCGACGCGCTCGGCAGGGGCGGGGATGCCCACGAGGTCGAGGAGTTCGACGGCACGCGCGCGTGCCTGCTTCTTGTTGAGACCCTGGTGGCGCCGGAGCACCTCGCCGATCTGCCGCCCGATGGTGAGCACCGGGTTCAGGGACGTCATCGGCTCCTGGAAGATCATCGCGATGTCGTTGCCGCGGATCTTCCCGTACGCCTTGTCGTCCGCGCCCGCGAGTTCCTTGTCACCGATCCGTACGGAGCCGGTGATGTGCGCGGTGGGCGGCAGGAGCCCCATGACGGCCATGGAGGTGACGGACTTTCCGCAGCCCGACTCCCCCACCACGGCGAGCACTTCACCGGCGCGCAGGTCGAAGGAGACCTGGTCGACGGCGTGCACGGTGCGGGTGTCGGAGCGGAAGGACACCGACAGGTCCCGGACGCTGAGGACGGGTGCAGTAGAGACCTGGGTGGAAGCCTGGTCGTTCATCGGGTCGCTCCACGGGGGTCGAGGACGTCGCGCAGGCCGTCGCCGAGCAGGTTGAACGCCAGCGTCGCGGCGACGACCGCGAGGCCGGGGAAGACCGCCATCCAGGGCGCGGGCGCGAGGAAGGCCTGGGCGGACGACAGCATCACGCCGAGGGACGGCTCGGGCGGCTGCACGCCGAGGCCGAGGAAGCTGAGCAGGGCCTCGCCGATGATGGCGGTGGGGATGCCCACGGTGGCCTGCACGATCAGCGCGGAGGTGGCGTTGGGCAGGATGTGCCGGAACAGGATGGTGCCGTCGCCGCCTCCGTTGGCGACGGCCGCGGCCACGTAGTCCACGTGCTTGAGGCGGAGCGTCTCGGCGCGGGAGATGCGGATGACGGCCGGGATCTGCGAGATGCCGATCGCGATCGTCGCGTTGGTGAGCGAGGGGCCGAGGACGGCGGCGAGGCCGACGGCCAGGACCAGGAACGGGAAGGCGAGCATCGTGTCGGTGACGCGGGACACGACGCTGTCGGCGACCTTGCCGTAGTACCCGGCGAGCAGTCCGAGCGGGACGCCCACGACGAAGGCGAGCACGACCGCGAGCACACCGACCTGCATGGAGGCTCGGGCCCCGAACACGACGCGGGACAGCTGGTCGCGCCCGAGGTCGTCGGTGCCCAGCCAGTGCGCCCAGCTCGGCGCGGCGAGCACGTCATCGAAGTTGGCGCGCGCGGGGTCGTACGGGGCGACGAGCGGCGCGAACAGCGCGGCGAGCACGAAGATCGCGGCGATGACGGCGCCGGTCATGGCGAGCTTGTTCTTGCGCAGGGCGCGCAGCTTGGCGTTCCCGGCGGCCCGGGTGCGTATTCCTGTGAGAGCCAGCGTGGTCACCGGGCACCTCCGAGCCGGATGCGCGGGTCGATGACCGAGTACGCCACGTCGACCAGCAGATTGATGAAGATGTACGCGAAGGACGTGCACAGCACCACGCCTTGCAGCGTCGCGTAGTCACGCGTGAAGACGGCGTCGATGGTGAGCTTGCCGAAGCCCGGCAGCACGAAAATCTGCTCGGTGACGACCGCGCCGGAGATCAGATGGCCGAGTTGCAGGCCGAGCACGGTGACGACGGTGACGAGCGAGTTGCGCAGCGCGTGTCCGCCGACCACCTCGCGGCGCGAGAGGCCCTTGGCGCGGGCCGTGCGCACGTAGTCCGCGGAGAGCGAGTCGAGCATCGCGGCGCGGGTCTGGCGCATGACGACGGCGGCGAGCCCGGAGCCGAGGACGATCGCGGGCAGCACCATGCGGCGCAGGTTGTCGATCGGGTCGGTGCCGAACGGGACGAAGCCGGAGGCCGCGAAGACCGGTACGGCGATCGCGAAGGCGAGAACGAGGACGATGCCGAGCCAGAACGTCGGCACCGAAAGCCCAAGAAGGGCAAGGGCGTTGGCGATCCACTCGGCGGTCTTGCCGCGCCGCACGGCCGCGACGACACCGGCGCCGACACCCAGCACGATCGCCAACAGCAGGGAAAGTGCGGCCAGTTCGAGGGTGACGGGCAGCGCCTGCGCGATGGCGTCGGAGACCGGGAGCCCGGTCCGGGAGGAGTTGCCCAGGTCGCCCTGGAGCGCGTGCCCGATGAACCGGCCGTACTGGACCACGATGTTGTCGTCGAGCCCGTACGCGGAGCGGATCGCGGCCAGCGCCTTCGGGCTGCGCTCCTCACCGGCGAGCGCGAGCGCCGGGTCGCCGGGCAGCGCACGGATGCCGGCGAACACGACGATCGACACGAGGAACATCGTGATGACGGACTGCCGGATGCGGGTGAGGACGTACCCCGCCATCGGATGCCCGGCGAGCAGCCCGGACTTCTTCAACGGAGCTTTTTTCACTGCTACTTGAGCGGTCGTCACTTGACGTACCCCGCATCCTTGACTCGGACGAGGCCGTCTCCGAAGACGCGCAGGCCCGCGACGTCCTTTCCGGTGACGACGTAGTTCTTCTGGCGGTAGAGGTAGATCAGGGTGTGCTCGGCGTTCACCTTGTGGATCAGTTCGGCGTAGATCTTGTCGCGTGCGGCGGGGTCGGACTCGGTGCGGCCGCGCTTGATCAGCTCGTCGATCTCGGGGTTGCCCAGGCCGTAGGCGTTCATCGCACCCTTGGTCTGGAGGAAGCTCGCGATGTTGCCGTCCGGGTCGAGCCGTCCCGACCAGCCGCTCTGGAAGGCCTGGTACTGGCCGTTGTCGGTCTCCTCGAGCATGGTGGCGTACTCGGTGGGGCGCAGCGTCAGGGCGAAGCCGGCGTCCTTGACCATGGCCTGGATGACCTGGCCGATGCGGCTCCACTCGGGCGTCGTGGGGATCTTCAGCTCCACGTGCACGGCGCCCTTGACGCCCGCCGCCTTCAACAGCCGCTTGGCCTTGGGGACATCGCGCTTCGGGCACTGGGAGGACTTCACGCCGGGCGCGATCGCGGACGCCGGGGACATCGGGCCGCAAGCGGGCTCGTACATGCCCTGGAACGCGACCTTGTTGATGAGGTCGCGGTCGATGGCCAGCTCGAAGGCCTCGCGGACGCGGACGTCCTTCGCCATCGCGGTGTCGACCTTGCCGGGCGCCTGGCCGAGGCCCTTGACGTTGCCGACGTTGATGCCGATGCCCTGGTAGCCCAGCGAGGGCGAGTTGAAGAGCCGCAGCTTGTTGTCGGTGAGCGCGCTCTTCACGTCGACGGGGACCATCTGGTCGCCGACCTGGACGTCACCGGAACGCAGGTTGGCGAGGCGGACGCTGCCGTCGGGGATCGGCTTGTAGATCACCTTGTCCAGGTGGACGTCCTTGGCGTCGTAGTAGTTCGGGTCCTTGGCGACCACGATGCGGTCACCGCCGACGCGCTCCACGAACCGGTAAGGGCCCACGCAGGACGGATGGTTGGTGAAGCTCTTGCCGTACTTCTTCAGTGCGGCCGGCGACATCACCATGCCGGAGCGGTCGGCGAGCACCGCGGTCAGCGGCACGTACGGCTGCTTCAGGGTGAGCTCGACGCCGTACGGGCCCGTGGCCTTCGCCGACTTGAGCGGGGTGAGCTCGGTGGCGCGGGCGGAACCGGCCAGGTCGCGGTGGCGCAGCAGGGAGGTGACGACGGCGTCCGCGTTCAGCTTGGTGCCGTCGCTGAACTTCGCGTCCTTGCGTACGTCGAAGGTGACCGTGCGGCCGTCCTTGGAGACCTTGGGCAGCTCGGTCGCGAGCTGCGGCACGACCTTGCCCTGCTCGTTGACGTCGTAGAGCTTCTCGCACATGCCCGCGAAGACGGTGCGGCCCACGAGGGTCTGGGCGAGGGTCGGGTCGAGCTTGTCGGGGTCGGCGTTGAGGGCGACGGTCAGCGTTCCGCCGTCACGGACGGGACGGCTGTCGGACATCCGCTGCCCGCCCACCTCCGTGGCCGAGGACTGCAGGGAGCCGCAGCCCGACAGGGTGGACATCGCCAGGACAACTGCCGTCAGGGCAACCGCTGTTCGGCGCACGAGGGCGTACCTCCGCCAGGGATGAGGGGTGGGCGATCGATGCACGATCAAGGAATACGGAAGAACGTATTTCGCATACAGTCCGCACACAAGAGGGTTGTCCGGGATCCGGACAACCCTTGATGAAGATTGGATAACCACGACCGGCAAATGGGACGCCCACCCACAGACTGCCCACAGATGTGCTGCTCAGCTCACGTCAGTCCAGCGGAGCGAACTCCTCCCCCTCCACCGCGCACAGCTTCCCGAACCGCTCCCGAAGCTCCACCCGGCGCGCCCGGTCCATGGCGAGATTGACCAACTCGCCCGGATCCTCCTGGAGGTCGTACAGCTCGTGGTCGTTGTCGTCGAAGTCGGCGTCCGGGCCGTAGAGCATCGTCGAGGGCTCCGGCTTCTCTCCCAGGTCGGCGGGGAGTCCACCGCCGACGCCGAAGTAGCGGGCGTACTTGAACCGGCCGTCGAACATGCCGCGCACCGCGTAGCGCGTCCGCTGAATCCGGCGGGTGTGCGTGGCCTCGTGCGCGAACAGCACGTAGTCGCGCACCGACGCCCGCGGATCCCGGAACACGGGCGTGAGGTCCACTCCGCGGAACGAGTCGGGCGCGGGCACTCCCGCGAGCGCGCAGATCGTCGAGGCGAGGTCGACGTGCGAGGCGAGGGAGTCGCTGACCGTGCCGGGACGGGTCGTCCCCGGCGCCTTCACGTAGCAGGGCACGCGCATGATCTCGTCGTAGACGAAGGGCCCCTTGGAGCGCAGGCCGTGGCCGCCGCACATGTCGCCGTGGTCGGACGTGAAGACGACGATCGTGTCGTCCCAGCCACCGGACTCCTCCAGGGCCCCGAGGACCTTCCCCAGGGACTCGTCGGCGAGGCGGTGCAGTTGGGCGTAGTAGTCGAGCTGGCGCAGCCACGCACCCTTGTCCGCCGGGTCGATGCGGCCGTAGAGACTGTGCTGCTGGTCGTGGCGCCACTGCCGCTGGGTGTCCGGCTTGGTGTACAGATCGTCGTCGAAGTTGCCGGGCAGTTCGCTGAACACCTCGTCGTACGGCCGCTCGTAGGGCGGGATCGCCTGGCCGCCGCCCCAGTCACCGTCGAGGAACTGGCGGATGAACTCCATCGTCCGGGGATGCGCGCGCTGGTATTCGGGCTGGTCGATCGGGTACCACATCACGTCGTGCGGGTTGACGAGCGCGACGGTGAGGAACCAGGGATCGGGTGCGTCCGCGTTCCGGCGCAGCCAGTGCGCCGCGTTGTTCGCGATGACCGGGTCGAAGTGCACGCCGGTGCCCGCGAGGCCCATGAAGTGGTGGTCGTTGCCGTCCCAGTCCCCGTAGCCGTACGCCTCCATGTCGGGCCGCGCCGAGCGGGACAGATGCCATTTGCCGATGTACGAGGACCGGTAGCCGGCCCCCCGCAGCGCGCCGCCGATGGTGGGGGTCGCTGGGTCGAGCTCCGGCTGCCAGGGGAAGATGACGTTCTCGGCGACCTGGTGCTGGGTGACGTACTGGCCCGTCATCATCGTGGCCCGCGAGGGTGAGCAGGGCGAGGAGTGCGTCCAGTAGTTGGTCAACTCCATGCCTTCGGCGAGCAGCCGCTCGCGCCACGGAAGTTCGACCGTGGCGGGGAGCCAGTCCCGCTGGCGCTCCTGGTCGGAGACGACGAGGAGGATGTTGGGGCGCTTGCCGTTCGCACCGTGCGTCATGTCAACCGTCCTTCTCCGTTGGGGAGTTGGGATCTCGGGAGCGCGGCGCCCGCCGGCCGCAGGACGTACGTGGCGGTGCCGCGGCCTTCAAGTCGGGACGTGGCGGTCACGCTGACGTCTTAACGCGCTTGCGTTAAACAAGCAAGACAACCGACACTCTCCGCCATGGGCACCACGAACGGAACACGACGCCGCCTCATCGACGTGGCGGAGCGCCTCTTCGCCGAACAGGGCATCCACGCCACGTCGCTTCGGGAGATCGCCGCGGCGGCCGGCCAGCGCAACACCTCCGCGGTCGCCTATCACTTCGGCACGAAACGGGGCCTGGTCGACGCGATCTACGAGGACCGGCTCACCGCCACCACGGCGCGCCGGCTGGAGCTACTGGAGGCGATCGACGCACAGGGCCGCGGCAAGGAACTCCGGGCACTCACGGGGGTGTTGGTTCGCCCCATGGTCGAGCGCCTCGAGGATCCCGAGCGGCCCAGCCGATTCCTGCGGTTCGTCGTCAACGCCATGTACGTGGAGGGCATCGCGCCGAACGATCTCAGGGCCCATCCGTGGACGCGTGGCCTGCTGCGGCTGCACTCCCGGATCACGCACTGCATGCCCGAACTCCCGGACCGCGTACGGGAGAACCGGTGGGACTTCTTCATCGGACTGCTGCTGCACACACTCGCGCAACGGGAGCGCCTGCTGGAGGCCGGTACCGACCCCGGCGATCAGCGCCTGCTCGCGGCCGACCTGATCGACGCGGGCGTGGCGGTGCTCACGGCCGAGGTGTCGGACACCCCGTGGTGAGCGGAGGCGCGGTCAGCTGTCCACCCACCCGTGCTTGCGCCCGCTCTGCACCAACTCCCGGCGGATCGCCAGGATCTGCTCACCCGTCAGGGAGGGCGCCGAGCGCAGCAGCAGCTCCGTGACCTCGTTCGTGAACTCGTCGACGCGCAGCACATCGCAGAGCACGTCGTCGCCCTCGGCCGCGTGCCGGCCGGGCGCGGGAGCCGAGGTCCCCTCCGCGAGCTGCACCGACGAGGCCTTGGGCCCGCGGTCGCCGTCCTCGATGTCGAAGGAGACCTTGAGGCCCGTGCGGATGTACGACTCGGGGATCAGGAGGTCGTTCACATGCAGGAAGACGTCCTCGCCGCCGTCGTCCGGCGCGATGAATCCATAACCACGCGCTCCGTCGAAGCGCACCACACGACCAGCTACCACGCCGACCCCCAACCACCTCGGCGAACCCAGTGTTCGCGGCCTCCAACAACGTGAGCGGATCCTACCGGTCCGCCCCGGCAAACCCACGGACCCTCCGCCGCGACGCCCCAGCGTGATGTCACAGTGACGGAAGTGGCGGTATCCGCACACAGCAACTCATGTGAGACTGGCCGTCCCCCGCCCGCCCTGACGTAAGGGACGTACGCCGTGGGTTCTCTCCCGCTCCCGGTCACCCTGACCGCACGCCTGCTGCCCGTCGCCGTGCTCGCCTGCGCGGGCTGGGCCTATTCGGGGCCCATGGCGGAGCAGTCCGCGAGCAAGGACTCCGAGTCGGCGCCGCAGTCCTCCTCGGCGCCCGACGAGCCCGGCAAGGCCGTGGCCTCGAAGACCTTCGCGAAGCCGCCGGCCCCGTGTGAGTCGCTGCCCAAATCGACCGTCACGTCCCTCGTGCCCGACGCCAAGACGGCGGGCAAGGAGCTGTCGGCCACCGACGAGTCGGTCCGTCGCGGCTGCTCGTGGAGCGCCCTGAAGGGGTACGACTACCGCTGGCTCGATGTCTCCTTCGAGGTGAAGGACTCCGACGACCTGGCGAAGAAGGTGTTCGCGAACGGCGACGGCGAGAAGCGGACCAGCCCGCTCAAGGGCCTCGGGGACGAGGCGCGCGTGACGAGCTCGCTCACGACGAAGGACAAGCAGGACACCCGCGAGTCCGTCGTGACGGTCCGCGCGGGGAACCTGCTGCTGACCGTCACCTACAACGGCAGCGACTTCGGGTCGAAGGGCGCGCCGTCGAACGACACCGTGATCAGAGGCGCCCGCAAGGCCGCCGGGGACGCGGCGGCCTCGCTCGGCTCCGTCAAGGACTCCTCCGGAAAGGCCTCCTGAGTCAGCTCTGGTTCAGCCGGCCCTGGCTCGGTCAGCCTTGGCTCGGCGGCCAGTTCTTGAACCGCTTCGGGCGCGGCGGCGCGTACGTGCGCACCTTCGACGTGCTCAGGCCCATCCGTACGAGCGATTCGGCCACGGTCACGGCGGCGGCGACACCGTCGACGACGGGGACGCCCGTGCGCGCCTTGACCTCGTCCACGAGGCCCGCCATGCCGCCGCAGCCCAGGCAGATCACCTCCGCCCGGTCGTCCTCCACGGCCCGCGCGGACTGCTCGACGATGGCCTTGACGGCGGCGTCCGGATCGCGTTCGAGGTCGAGCACGGCGAGGCCACTGGCGCGTACGGAGGCGAGGCGGTCGGTGAGCCCGGCCAGCTTGAGGCGGTCCTCGATGAGCGGCACGGCCCGGTCGAGCGTCGTGACCACGGAGTACTTGTGGCCGAGGTACATCGCCGTACTGGCCGCGGCCTCCGTGATGTCGACGACCGGGACGTCGAGGAGTTCCTGGAGGCCCTCGCGGCCGTGCTCGCCGTAGCCCGCCTGCACGACGGCGTCGAAGGGCTCCGGGTAGGCGCGGACCGTCTCCATGACGGCGATCGCGGCCAGGTAGCTCTCGTAGTTGCCCTCGCAGGAGTCGGGGCCGAACGCCGGGGTGAGCGGCACGATCTCGGTGCCCGGCGAGGCCACGGCCCTGGCCTGCGCACCGATGCTCTCGGTCATGTCCTCGGTGGTGTTGACGTTGCAGACGAGAATGCGCATGGCGGGGTCACAGCTTTCTTGAGTTCTTACAGGTGGTGCGGGGAGGGTCAGGCGGCGGGCACCGCGATCTCCTCGCCGTCCACGTCGTTCGCGGTGCGGCTGCGGTCCGCGAGGGCGACGTAGAGCAGCGCGGCGAGTCCGGCGCCGATGAACCAGGAGAACCCGGAGAGCGACTTGAACGCGGGTACGAGGGCGATCACGACCGCGACGGCGGCGGACGGGGCGAACGCGCCGACGGCCCGCAGGTGGAACCCGGACCGGTAGTGGTAGTCGCCGTCGGCGGCGTCGGTGTAGAGGTCGGGGACGTTGACCCGCGTCTTGCGGACGAGCCAGTAGTCGGCCATGACGACACCGAAGGCGGGGCCGAGCAGCGCGCCGAGTCCGCCGAGGAAGTAGTTCACGACGGTCGGGCTGTTGTAGAGGTTCCAGGGCAGGATGACGAGCCCGATGACGGCGCTGACGATGCCGGCCCTGCGGAAGTTCAGCTTGCGCGGGAACAGGTTGACCAGTGTGTAGACGGGCGCGACGAAGTTCGCGAGCAGATTGACCGCGATGGTCAGGACGATGAACGCCAAGGAGGCGAGGACCATCAGCGGCGTGCTCGGGATGGTCGCGACGATGTCCTCGGGGCCGGAGATGACCGCACCGTTGATCTTGAACTGGCCGCCGGAGAGCACGACGACGATGCCGGCGAAGAAGAGCATGTTGAGCGGGATGCCGACCAGGTTGCCCGCGACGATGGCGCGGCGGCTCTTCGCGGAGCGGGTGAAGTCGCAGAAGTTCAGGACGAACGTGCCGTAGATGACGACCCACAGCGCGGCGGACTCGAGGATCTGCCGCCAGGCGTCGAGCCCGGTGGGCGCGGAACCCGTGGAGACCGCGATGGACATGTCCGCCTTGACGAAGATCCAGGCGGCGAGCGCGCACATCGTGATGAGGATGGTGGGCGCCGCGAAGGCCATGTACTTGCGGATGAGTTCCATGCCGTAACTGACGATCACGACCTGGACGACCCAGAGGACCAGGAAGGTGATCCAGCCGAGGGTGGACAGACCCAGGATCGAGTTGTGGTCGAGCGAGGCGGCGCCGGGCGCCAGCTTCTTGACCACGGCGCCGAGCACGACGGCGGCGAGATACGTCTGGATGCCGAACCAGGCGATGGCGACGGCCCCGCGCACGGCGGCGGGGATCTGCGCCCCGCGAATGCCGAAGGCGATCCGGCTCATCACGGGGAACGGCACGCCGGTCTTCTGGCCCATGTAGCCGGAGAGCGTGAGGAGTCCGAAGAGCAGCACGGAGGCGACGGCGAAGGCGATCAGGATCTGCCAGACGCTGAGCCCGAGCGCGAACAGGCCGACGGCGAAGGCGTAGTTGCCCAGGCTGTGCACGTCGTTGCCCCACAGCGTGAAGACGTTGTACGCGCCCCAGCGGCGCCCCTCCTTCTTGGTGGGGGCCAGATCGGGACTGTAGAGACCTGGACTGGTGCGAGCGGGTCCGTCGACACCGGCGGTGGGGGTCTGTTCGTGCACGGCAGCCATGACGCGCTCCTGGAGGTCCACAATTTCCGCGATGAGGAATCTCGTTTCCTCTTGGCGGGAAGACGCTACGGGCCGGTTTTGCGGTAATCAAGAGGTGTACGCGAAGAAAACACCGATTCCTCACGGATGAACTGACCGCCCGATTCGGGCATTTGGCGAGCCGCGAACGCGTCGGACCCGCACCACCAGTTTGGTATACCAAACCTGATGAAGTGCGGGTCCGTCAATGAGCCAGGTCACAGAAGTTGAGTTGGATCAGTCCCGTCGCTGCCCCACCATCAACACCACGTACAGCACGAGCGACGCCGCGAGGCCCACGGCCCAGCCGTAGTCGGCCAGCGGTTTGAGGAAGGGGATGAGGCCGTCCACGGGGAACGGTCCCGCCTTCTCGCCCTTCGCGTTCAGCGTCGAGTACGAGCCGCCGACGGCCAGCACGCCGCCGACCGTGAAGGCGAGGACGGCGCGCCAGTTCCAGCCGCCGCGGTACCAGTAACGCCCGTCCCTCACATACAGATCCGCGAGGTGCAGCACCGTGCGCCGCACGATCCAGTAGTCGGCGATCAGGATGCCGGCGACCGTGCCGAGCAGCCCGCCGACCACGCCGAGCCACGTGAAGATGTACAACTCGGGCGTCGACGTCAGCTTCCACGGCATGACCAGCACGCCCACCACACCCGTGATGATCGCGCCCGTACGGAAGCTGATGAGCTTCGGCGCCAGGTTCGCCAGGTCGTACGCGGGCGAGACCACGTTGGCCGCGACGTTCACCGAGATCGTCGCCACGAACACCGTGATCAGCGCGAAGAGCAGCCCGAACACGCTGTCCGTCTTGGCGGCCAGCGCCACCGGGTCCCAGATGGGCACCCCGTACACCTTCTCCGAACCGGCCGTCACCAGGACCGACATCAGCGCGAAGAGCGTCATGGTCGTCGGCAGCCCGAGAGTCTGTCCCCAGACCTGCGCCCGCTGCCCCTTCCCGTAGCGCGTGAAGTCCGGGATGTTCAGCGACAGCGTGGACCAGAAGCCGATCATGCCCATCAGGCCGGGGAAGAAGACCTTCCAGAAGTCCGGGCCCCAGCCGACCTTCGACGGCTCGTCAAGCAGCGGGCCGAAGCCGCCCGCCTTGTTCGCGATCCACACCAGCAGCACCACCGCGCCGACGAGCACGAAGGGTGCCGCCCAGTTCTCGAAGCGGCGCAGCGTCTCCATACCCCGGTAGATGATGGCGAGTTCGAGGATCCAGAAGAGGAAGAAGCAGAGCCAGAGGGTCCACGGATAGCCGCCGACCTCGGCCGCTCCCGTCCATCCTCCGAAGATCTTCCCGAGGAGGACGAAGATGCCCTGGCCGCCGATCCACGTCTGGATGCCGAACCAGCAGCAGGCCACCGCCGCCCGCACCAGCGCGGGCAGGTTGGCACCGCGGACACCGAAGCCGGCCCGCGCGAGGACCGGGAAGGGGATGCCGTACTTGGGTCCCGCGTGCCCGGTCAGCAGCATGGGGAGCAGGACGATGACGTTCGCGAGGGCGATCGTGAGGACCGCCTGCTTCCAGTCCATGCCCAGGGCGACGAGCCCGGACGCGAGCGTCCACGACGGGATGCAGTGCGCCATCCCGATCCACAGGGCCACGAAGTTGTACGTGGTCCAGCGGCGGTCGGCGAGCGGGACAGGGCGCAGATCCTCGTTGGCGTAGCGGCTGCCGGCCGGATAGGCGTCGGCGGCGAGCTCCACCGCGGGCAGGGGCGCTCTCGGGGCGGTGTCGGTCATGGGCAGTCCGTTCTGCGGAGGGAGACTCTGCGGAGGGAGACGGGAACAGCGGCCGTGCGGGTGCGGTGCCGTCAACTGCCTTGTTTGGTACGGGTTTTGCGCCGAACCTCAGATGTTGATCGCGGGGATCACGTCCCTGCCGTACGCGTCGATCACCGCCTCCTTCGCGTCGTGCATGTCGTACACGGCGAACTGGTCGACGCCCAACTCCCGTAGCGCCCGCAGCTTTTCGACGTGCGCGGCGGGTGGGCCGAGCAGACAGAAACGGTCCACGATCTCGTCGGGCACGAACGCCGTGTCCGGATTTCCCGAGCGGCCGTGGTGCGCGTAGTCGTACCCCTCGCGGGCCTTGATGTACTCCGTCAACGCGTCGGGGACCATGCCGGAGTGCGCGCCGTACTTGGCCACCAGGTCGGCCACGTGGTTGCCGACCATGCCGCCGAACCAGCGGCACTGCTCGCGCGCGTGGGCGAGTGCCTCGGGCGAGTCGTCGGCCGTGACGTAGGCGGGCGCGGCGACGCAGATCTTCACCGCGGAGGGGTCGCGGCCCGCCGCCCGCGCCGCGTCCCGCACCGCCTTCACCATCCACTCGGTGAGGAACGGGTCGGCGAGCTGGAGGATGAACCCGTCGGCCTCCTCGCCGGCCATCTTGAGCGCCTTGGGCCCGTACGCCGCCATCCAGACGGGGAGTTCGGCGCCCTCGCGCACCCAGGGGAGGCGGACGAGGGAGCCGCCGCCGAGGTCGGCCTCCTCGCCCCGCCCCAGCGCGCGGATCACCTTCATCGCGTCACTGATCCGCGCGAGGGTGTTCGGCTTGCGCCCGGCGACCCGCATCGCGGAGTCGCCGCGCCCGATGCCGCACACGGTGCGGTTGCCGTACATGTCGTTGAGCGTCGCGAAGGTCGAGGCGGTCACCTCCCACGTGCGCGTACCCGGGTTGGTGACCATCGGACCGACCGTCAGCCGCTCGGTCTCCGCGAGGATCCGGCTGTAGATGACGAACGGCTCCTGCCACAGCACACACGAGTCGAACGTCCACCCGTACGTGAAGCCGGAGCGCTCCGCGCGTTTCATCAGGTCCACGACCGCGGACGCCGGCGGGTCGGTCTGGAGGACGAGTCCAAAGTCCATGGGGAGCCCCTCGTTTGGAAGGGACAATCGTGGACCTCTCGTGGGGGCTTGGCAAGAGGTGCTCTACGCGCGTCCAGCATCTGTCACCGGTGCGCCGCAGCGCCGGCGATCATCGACGTCCGGGGACTGTCAGCCGGCGGCCCGCTCCCCCTCCCGGCCGGGGAAGGTGCCGAGGTCGCCGACGCGGTAACCGTTCGGGTAGCTGCGGATGTTGGGGCTCTGCCGGCCGAGGAGCGGGGTGCGCCTGGCCGGCAGGAGGCGGACGAAGCGGCCGCGCAGCCTGAGGCCGCCGCGCACCACTCGTTCGACGGCCGCGTTCGGGTCCGGGTAGCCGAACGCGGCCCGCAGCGGCGCATCCATCAGACACACGGAAGCCCGGCGCACCGCGCCGCCGAGCGGCCCGGGATACCAGGAGGCCATCAGGTCGAGCGTCGCCTCCGACACGGCGTGGCCCCCCGCGTCGAACCCGAAGTTCCGCCGCTCGTAGTCGTCCATGAGGCGCTCGAAGTCCTCGTACGTCTCGGGGATGTCCTGGATGTTCATGCGCCGGCCGAGCGCCTTGTAGTAGTTCGTGGTCGCGCGGACCTCGTGCGGCGAGTACGGGCGCCACGCGTAGTCGTCCATCCAGCGCTTGGGGACGACGACGAAGGTCGACAGGACGTAGCGGAAGTCGTCGTCGGGAATGTCGTACGCGCGGTGCATCTGGTTCATCCGGCGGATGGCCTCGCGCCCCTCCCCCGTGTCCATGCCGTGCTCCCCGACGGCGTCGAGGATGAGCGCGGTGTCGTCGTACCGCTTCTGCGTGCGCCGGGTGAACTCGCCGGTGCGGCCGAGGAGTTCACCGATGCTCGGCACGGCGTACGTGCGGTACAGGGCGAACCCGAGGGCCTGCATGGTGTCCCAGGGGAACTCGTGGGTGGCGCTGATCCGGTAGATCTCCTGGAAGTCCTCGTCGGGATCGAGCCGCCGGATCTGTCGGGTCCAGTGGTCGCGCCGCATGCTGGTCCTCCCCCGGGCCTTGGCACACGACGGGGCCGTGTCCCCGACGTGCCCGCCGACCCACCTTCGTACGCCCGCCTTCAAGGATCAATACCGACGACACCCGGACACGGGGCACGGGGTGACGGAGGTCACGGAGGCGTGTGGAGCGAACACGGAATGCGCGGGTCCGTCCCGCTGCTGCACGGGTTGTCGGCCGATCTCCGTCCCAGGGACCGGCCTCCCCGTTCTTCGAAAGGCTTCCTGCACCATGCCGCTGGCCCTGCTGGCCCTGGCTGTTGTCGCGTTCGGCATCGGCACCACCGAGTTCGCCACGATGGGGCTGCTGCCCCAGATCGCCGACGGCATCGACGTGTCGGTGCCGCACGCCGGCAATCTCGTCTCCGCGTACGCGCTCGGTGTCGTCGTCGGCGCCCCCGTCCTGACGGGCATCGGAGCGCGTATCCCGCACAAGCGGCTGCTGCTGCTCCTGTCCGGCCTCTTCGTGATCGGCAACGTCGCGTCCGCGCTCGCCCCGAACTTCGGCCTGCTCTTCGCCGCACGCTTCCTCGCCGGTCTGCCGCACGGAGCGCTGTTCGGTGTCGGCGCCGTCGTCGCGTCCCGGCTCGTCACGCCCGACCGGGCGGCCCGCGCCGTCTCGAAGATGTTCCTCGGCCTCACCGTCGCGAACATCGTCGGCGTCCCGGCGAGCACCGCCCTCGGCCAGCACCTGGGGTGGCGCTCCGCCTACTGGGCGGTCGCCGTCATCGGCGGTGTCGCCCTCGCGGCGCTCGCCCTCTTCGTCCCGCACCAGCCGCGTGGCGGGCAGACCGGGATCCGGCACGAGCTGCGGGCGATGGGCAACCGGCAGGTGGTGATCGGCCTGGCCACGGCCGTGGTCGGGTTCGGCGGCTTCTTCGCCGTCTACAGCTACCTGGTGCCCATGCTGACGAACGTCACGGGCATCTCCGACTCCTCGACCACCCTGGTCCTCGCGCTCTACGGCGTCGGCATGACGCTGGGCACGCTGATCGCGGGCCCGCTCACCGACCGGGCTCTGCGGCCCACGCTGTACGCGGGCCTCGCGCTGCTCGCCGCGGCGCTCGTGGCGTTCTACTTCGCGGTCCACAGCACGGTGCCCGCGCTCATCGTCATCGCCCTCGTCGGAGCGCTGGGCTCCCTCATCACGACGCCCGTGCAGATGCTGCTGATGGCCAAGGCGGAGGCGGCGCCGACCATGGCGGCCGCCTCCAACCACTCGGCCTTCAACCTCGCCAACGCGGGCGGCGCCTGGCTCGGCGGCCTGGCCATCTCCGCGGGCTGGGGCTGGACCTCCCCCGCCCTGGTGGGCGCGGCACTCGCCGTGGCCGGTCTCGGCCTGGCCTTCGCGGGAGGCTTCATGGACCGCGGCGGCCGCCACTCCGACGTGGTCGCCTCATCCACGCCCGAGCCGTCGACGCAGCCCGATCAGGTCACGCTGACGAAGCCGTGACCGCGCCGCGTCTCGCCTTGCCACCCCATGGGGCGCCGCAGTCCGGGGACTCGGCGCCATGGGGCGGCCGGGGCGCTTCATTCAACACTGCATTGAGCACGGCATTCAGTACTGAATGCCGTGCCGCGTTCAGTACCGCATTCAGTACTGCTCTGTTTCGATGAACCCGGTGTCCGCCTCCTCGTCGGCGCCGAAGGCGTCGGCGGCCGCGGTCGGGTCGAATCCGGGCGGGCTGTCCTTCAGACCCAGACCCATGCCGGCCAGCTTGGCCTTGACCTCGTCGATCGACTTCGACCCGAAGTTGCGGATGTCGAGCAGATCGGCCTCGGAACGGCCGACGAGCTCACCCACGGAGTGGACTCCCTCGCGCTTCAGGCAGTTGTACGAGCGGACGGTGAGGTCGAGCTCCTCGATCGGCAGGATCAAGTCGGCGGCGAGCGCCTCGTCAACGGGTGACGCGCCCATCTCGATGCCCTCGGCGTCGACGTTCAGCTCGCGGGCGAGACCGAACAGCTCCACCAGCGTCTTACCGGCCGACGCCATGGCGTCACGCGGACGCATCGCCTGCTTGGTCTCGACGTCGACGATCAGCTTGTCGAAGTCGGTCCGCTGCTCGACACGCGTGGCCTCGACCTTGTACGTGACCTTGAGAACCGGCGAGTAGATCGAGTCGACCGGGATGCGCCCGATCTCCTGACCGACCTGCTTGTTCTGCACCGCGGAGACGTAACCGCGACCGCGCTCGACGGTCAGCTCCATCTCCAGCTTGCCCTTGCCGTTCAGCGTGGCGAGGACCAGGTCGGGGTTGTGCACCTCGACACCGGCCGGGGGCGCGATGTCGGCGGCGGTGACCAGACCCGGACCCTGCTTGCGCAGGTACATCACGACCGGCTCGTCCTGCTCCGAGGAGACGACCAGCTGCTTGATGTTCAGGATGAGGTCGGTGACGTCCTCCTTGACGCCCGGCACCGTCGTGAACTCGTGCAGGACACCGTCAATACGGATCGACGTGACCGCCGCACCCGGAATCGATGACAGAAGTGTGCGCCGCAGGGAGTTGCCAAGGGTGTAGCCGAAGCCCGGCTCCAGCGGCTCGATCACGAACCGGGAGCGGAATTCGTCGACGACCTCTTCGGTCAACGAGGGACGCTGAGCAATCAGCATGAAGTGTGTGCCTCCAGTGTTCGGAGTCCGCAATATGACGCCATAGACCCTGCGAAGGGTACGGGCCAAACGGCCGAGTACTTGCCTAGGCGGCCACCGGCACGTCCAGATGTCGCCCGCGGACCCGGAAAACCGGCAGTCGTTCCTCCCGGCTGGAGCCCTTCCGGGACAGGTACCGGCACGTGCCCCGCGGCATGTACACACCACGCCCCCAAGACCCGTGAACTCGCGATCCGTCACGACGAGTTCGGCGCGCGACAGCACCGTTCGGACCCGTCCCGTGATCCGCTTTCTTCGTATGCCGAGTAGTGACATTCATGTGATGCGTCTCGGCGGAAATGGCCTGCTCGGCCGACGGGTCGTAGATCACAATGTTCGCGTCGGCGCCCGGCGCGGGCGTGCCCTTCTTCGGGTACAGGTCTTCGGGTACAGGTCCTCGGGTACAGGTCCTCGGGTACAGGCCGAACATCCGTGCCGGAGAGGCGCAGGCGATCTCGATCCAGCGGCGGCACGAGATGTGTCGTGCGCGGACCCCGCCAGAGCGAGGGACCTGCGGACCTCACCGCGGTAGCGCGGGATCGGTCTCCCCGCGAGCCGGCCGGGCACGCACGTTTCTCGGCGCTTCCGCGCACGGGCCAAACGCCCTCTCAGCCGCCGAAGGGGACATCCCGGCTGGTGGCCATGCGGCGGGTGTTCGGGTGCGCCTCGACGTAGTCCTGGATGTACGAGAGGGGCTCCCGTACGCCGCTGTCATTCGTCCCGCAGCCCTTCGGCCCGCTGACGCCGTCGGGATAGCAGGACATCCGGTTGCCGTAGATCAGCGCGTCCACGGCGGCGCCGCCGGCAGAGTCGGCGAGCAGGGTTTCGGTGCGCTCCCGGTCGCCCGTGCCCACGGTCCAGCCGACCGTGCGGGCGAGCTCTCCGCGGTCCCGGGCCCGACCGCCGGCCTCCAGCTCCTCTCGGATGCCGCCGAACTTGAGCGCCATACTGAACAGGCCGTCGTCCATCACCCGCTGGTTCCGCGCGATGGCCGCCCCGTGCTCGGCGTAGCCGCCTCGGACGTCCGCGTAGGTGCCGCTGTAGGCGACGCCCTCCTTGCTGGTCAGGCTGCCCGTCACATCCTTCCAGCCGCTGCCGCCCTCGGTCCCGTAGAAGCCGTAGAGCACCCGGATGCCCTGACTCTCCAGTTTGGCGCGGGCCAGGTCCCGCAGGGCGGCCGCGGAGCACTGCTTCCTGTCCGGATCACTGCTCTCGCACCAGTCGGGGTTCTTCATGTCCAGCCAGACGAACGACACTTGACGCCCCGCCCGGTGCTCCTTCGCGACCTGGTCGAACATGGCGGCCATCGTGTCGCCGTAGCTGGTGAGGGTGCCGTCGTGGTCCGCCCGCCAGCCTTCCTTCCAGGCCGTGGCGTCGACCTCCAGCGCGTTGGCGCCGTCCCGGAGAGCCGCGGTCACCCCCTGAGTGGTAAGGACCCGGTGGGCGATGGCCCAAGTGGGGCGCTGCCGGCCGGACTCCTCGGCGGGTGCGCCGCCCCGGGAAGCGGCTGCGGCGCCCGCGGTTCCCAGGGCGGCGGTGACGAAGGCCAGGGCCAGCGGAAGCAGTGTCCTGCGGCGTCTGCGTACGGCGCTCATCCGGACGGGGTCCTCTCTGTCGTTTCGGCCGTTGCGGGGAACAGCCCGCTTGCTGTGCCGCGCCTGTGGTGCGGACGAGGCGGGGCAGCAGGCAAAACTCGGAGGAGCCTATGCGGACTTACCGTTCGGTAACCAGCGAGTGTGACGTAAGTAACCGGCCAGTAACCTGGTCCTCGCGGTGCCGCCGGGATTCACTGCACCTCCCCAGCCCGTCCGGACCCCGTTCGCCTTTCCGAGATCGCGTGGGCATCCGACGACGAGGAGACGGAGACACAGGATGCAGTCGCAGGCAATCAGCAGGCGCGCGATGCTCGCGGGGGTCGGCGGCGTCGGCACCGCCGTCGCCCTTGGGGCCTTCGGTCGGCAGGCGCTGGCGGCCGAGGACGGCGTGGCCAAGTTCCCGATACCGGACAAGGCCGAGCTGAACGTGCTGATCACGGGGGACGCCGGCACCGGCGCGCCCGACCAGTTCGCCGTCGCGGCCGCCGCGCGCAAGCTGTGCGAGAAGCGCGGTGTCGACCTCGCGATCGGGCTCGGCGACAACATCTACGAGAACGGCCCCGAGGACGTCCTGGACGACGAGTTCAGCACCAAGTTCGAGGAGCCCAACACGGGCATCGACGTCCCCTGGCTGATGGTGCTCGGCAACCACGACACCAGCGGCGTCATCCCCGGCAGCGGCGGCCGCCCGTCCCGCGGCGACCACGAGACCGCCTACCACCGGCACTCCGCTCGCTGGTACATGCCCGACCGCTACTACTCCGTGGCCGTCCCCCAACAGGCCCCCGTCGCCGAGTTCTTCGCCATCGACACGACGCCGCTCTCCTCGTACGTCCTGCAGACCGACCCCGAGTACCACTGGGACGGTCCCTTCGCCCACAAGCAGCGCGCCTGGCTGGCCGATGCGCTCGCCGCCTCCCGCGCCCGCTGGAAGTTCGTCTTTGCCCACCACCCGCTGCGCAACAACGGCACGCACGGCAATGCGGGCTCGTACGAGGGCATCACCTGCGGCGACTACATGAGCGGGAAGCACGTCAAGAAGCTGTACGAGGAAGTGGTCTGCGGCAAGGCCGAGTTCATCCTCTCCGGCCACGACCACACGCTCCAGATCCTGGACACCGGCGCCGACCACCACGGCACCCAGCAGATCGTCTGCGGCGCCGCCGCGAAGACCAAGGGGAAGGGCGACCAGGCCGAGAACAAGGAGTTCTGGGCGGCCTACGACACCCTCGGCTTCATGACGCTCTCGATCAACGCCGACCGCGTGGTCACTAACGCGTACACCGTGGACCCGGAGACGTCCGACTACCGGCACGCGTACCGCCACACACGAACGGAACGCATCGGAGACTGACCCGGAAAAGGGGTCACCAGGGCCCCATGACGACCCACCTCACACCACGACAGCACGCCACCCGCACCTCCGCCGCCGTCGGCGTCACATCGCAGCGACGAACATCCTGAGACCGGCGGCGCGTGTCAGGCCGGAGGTCTGCCGACCGTCAGGAACAGCCTCGCGGCCGCGTCCCGTACCGGTGCCATACGGCGCGGGGGCGGATGCGGTGAACACGCCCGTTCAGTGGCACCCGCTCACCTATATGGTTCCCGCGGAGATGCGGGCGGCCTTCAACAGGGGTGATCTGTCGGTCATGGCTTCTCACGACGACAGCACACCGGCAGCGGACACCACACGGCGTCGCGTCCTCGGCCTGTCCACGGCCCTGATCGGCGGTGCGCTCACCATGTGTCTGGCGCCCGACGCCACCGCCCACTCTCCTGTTCCGGCCGGCATCGGGTCCGCCGGAACAGGAGCGCAGTCCGCCGGCTCCGACCACCAGCTCATGGGGCCACCCCGGCCCGCTGCCATGCCCCTCCGGCGGCGCTACCGCGTCTCCGCGCGCTACGGAGTGCGCGGCAACTGGCAGGCGGGGCACCACACGGGGATCGACCTCGCGGTTCCTCAGGGAACGCCGGTCTTCGCCGTCCGCGCAGGCACCGTCGTACTCGCCAAGCGGTCAGGTGACTACGGCAAGGCGGTGACCATCAGGATGTCGGACGGCCACTATGCCGTCTACGGACACCTCAGCAACATCCGAACCCGCAAGGGCGCCCGGGTCACCCCTGGCATGCGCATCGCGGACAGCGGCAGCACCGGACGCGCCACGGGTCCACACCTTCACCTCGAAATCCGTGCACGCCGCGGGTACGGCTCGGACGTGAACCCGGTCGCCTATCTGGCAAGGCACGGCGTCCGCCTCACGTGACACCGCACCTATCAGGCCAGATACTGGCATGTCCCCCGCGGCATATACACACCGTGCCCCGCACGCCCCGTGAACTCCCGCTCTGTCACGACCAGTTCGCCCCGCGAGAGCACCGTCTCGACCCGCCCCGTGATCCGCTTCCCTTCGTACGCCGAGTAGTCGACGTTCATGTGATGCGTCTCGGCGGAGATCGTCTGCTCGGCGTGCGGGTCGTAGATCACGACGTCCGCGTCGGCGCCCGGCGCGATGGTCCCCTTCTTCGGATACAGGCCGAACATCCGGGCCGGAGAGGCGCACGCGATCTCGATCCACCGGCGCCGCGAGATGTGCCCGTCGACCACGGCCTGGTGCAGCAGGTCCATCCGGTTCTCCACGCCCGGCATCCCGTTCGGAATCTTCGAGAAGTCGCCGCGGCCCAGCTCCTTCTGCCCGCTGAAACAGAAGGGGCAGTGGTCGGTGGAGACGACCTGGAGGTCGTTCGTGCGCAGGCCCCGCCAGAGCGCCGCCTGGTGTTCCTTGGGGCGGAGCGGCGTTGAGCACACGTACTTGGCGCCCTCGAAGTCCGGCTCCGCGAGGTTGTCCGTTGACAGGAAAAGATACTGCGGACACGTCTCCCCGAACACCGGCAGCCCCTCGTGCCGCGCCCGCGCCAGCTCCTCCACCGCCTCCTGCGCCGACACGTGCACCACGTACAGCGGCGCGCCCGCCACCTGCGCCAGCTTGATCGCGCGGTGCGTCGCCTCCGATTCCAGGAGCGACCTGCGGACCTCACCGTGGTAGCGCGGATCGGTCTCCCCGCGAGCCAGCGCCTGCTCGACCAGGACGTCGATCGCGATGCCGTTCTCCGCGTGCATCATGATCAGGCCGCCGTTCTCACCGGCCCGCTGCATCGCCCGCAGGATCTGCCCGTCGTCGGAGTAGAAGACGCCCGGGTAGGCCATGAACTGCTTGAAGGACGTCACCCCCTCCCCCACCAGCAGATCCATCTCCTTCAGCGTGTCCTCGTGCACATCGGAGACGATCATGTGGAAGCCGTAGTCGATGGCGCACTGGCCGTCCGCCTTGGCGTACCAGGCGTCGAGGCCCTCGCGCAGCGAGCGGCCCTTCGACTGGATGGCGAAGTCCACGATCGTCGTGGTGCCGCCCCAGGCCGCGGCCCGTGTGCCGGTCTCGAAGGTGTCGGCGGCGTAGGTGCCGCCGAAGGGCATCTCCATGTGGGTGTGTCCGTCGACGCCGCCGGGGACGACGTACTTCTGCGAGGCGTCGATGGCGCGCGCGTCCGTCCAGGACGCGGCGGTGTCGCTGCCGGTGGCCGCGAGGGCCACGACGCGGCCGTCCTCGATGAGGACGTCGGCGTGCATCTCGTCGGCGGCGGTGACGACGAGTCCGCCGCGGATGACCGTACGGACGGCGCTCATGTGCTCCTCCAGAGGTGCGGGGGGGGTCAGGGGCGGGTCAGCGGCTCGTACGCCTGCGGGGCGCGGTCGCGGTAGAACTGCCAGCGGTCGCGGACCTCGCGCAGCTTCGCCATGTCGAGCTCGCGGACGACGAGTTCGGGCGCCTTGTCGTCGGCGACCTCGCCCACGAACCGGCCCTCGGGATCGACGAAGTACGACGTGCCGTAGAAGTCGTTGTCGCCGTACTCCTCCACTCCTACGCGGTTGATGGCGGCGACGAAGTACTCGTTCGCGACCGCTGCCGCCGGCTGCTCCAGCTGCCAGAGGTAGCGGGACAGGCCGCGGCTCGTCGCCGACGGGTTGAAGACGATCTGGGCGCCCTCCAGGCCGAGCGCGCGCCAGCCCTCCGGGAAGTGCCGGTCGTAGCAGATGTAGACGCCGATCTTGCCGACGGCGGTGTCGAAGACCGGCCAGCCGCTGTTGCCGCCGCGGAAGTAGAACTTCTCCCAGAAGCCCTTGACCTGCGGGATGTGCGTCTTGCGGTACTTGCCGAGATAGCTGCCGTCGGCGTCGATCACGGCAGCCGTGTTGTAGAGGACGCCCGGCTGCTCCTCCTCGTAGACGGGGAGGACGAGAACGATGCCGTGTTCGCGCGCGAGGGCCTGGAAGCGCTGGACGACCGGCCCTTCCGGGACGGCCTCCGCGTACTCGTAGAACTTCGCGTCCTGCACCTGGCAGAAGTACGGGCCGTAGAACAGCTCCTGGAAGCAGAGGACTTGGGCGCCCTGGGCGGCGGCGTCACGGACCGCCTGCTCATGCACCTTGATCATGGACTCTTTGTCGCCGGTCCATGCGGTCTGGAAGATGGCGGCGCGGATCACGGGGCTCATCGGGACCTCCAAGACAAGACTCTTCGACGGCTCGGACGGTGCTGGGTCGGGTGGTGGCTCAGACGGTAGAGGGCCGGGGGCCCGGTGGCCGAGTCGCAGCGTGTCACGCGTGGCGCCGCGGGCGTTGCACGGTGTCACGGGCCCGACTGCGCGTCGTGCGCGAGCAGGGCCAGATGGACGGACGCGGCCTGCTCGAAGTCGTCGAGGTCGACGCCGAGCAGCGTTTCTATGGACTGGAGGCGGCGGTAGAGGGCGGGGCGGCTCATGTGGGTGAGGTGAGCGGTGCGGGACTTGTTGCGGCCGGTGGTGAGGTAGCCGCGCAGGACCGGGAGGAGCTCCGCGGCCTCCTCGGAGGACAGGATGGCGTCCAACTCCCTTTCCGAGAAGGCCTGTACGCGAGGGTCGTCGCGCAATTGCCGTACGAGGCCGCGCAGTCGTACGTCGCCGATACGGACCACGGAGGGGAGGCCGGGCGGCGCGCCGGTGACGGCGTCGGCGACGTGCAGCGCCTCGCGCAACGCCTCCGGCACGTCCTCCCAGGCGGTACTGGCGGGGCCTGCCGCGACGACGGCCCGCGCGTCGCCGGTCTCCGCGCGCAGCCGGTCGGCGAAGTGCGCGGCGAGGACCTCGGGTGCCTGGTCGCGGGCGAGGCTGAGGAGGACGGCGGTGGAGTGTTCGGCGAGTTCCGCCACGAGGCCCGTGAGGCCCAACAGGCGCAGGAGTCGGTCGATTTGGGCCGGTGACGTGTCGCGCACGACGAGAGGGAGGAAGGTGCGGCGGTTCACCGGGAGGCCCGCCGCGCGGGCGCGGGGCAGCAGGCCGCGGGCCGGTGCGCCGCCCGCGAGCAGGTCGGCGAGCAGACAGCGGGCCGACTGCTCCTCCCAGCTCGGCCCGGAGCCCGACAGCAGGTGGTGCAGCACCAGGGCCTCCGCCGCCCGGTCCGCGAGCAGCCGCCCGGACGCGCCGTCGCCGCGGTGCCCGCACAGGACGACGGAGCCCCAGCGTTCGCCGCGGCCGCCGAGGTCCGCGCGGATCCAGCCCTCGCCGTCGACGCCGCCGGGCTGCCGGGCGATGCGGTCCCAGTCGCGCAACACGTCTTCGACGGCGGGGTGTTCACCGGCGGTGGCGAGGACGCGGTGGGCGAGGTTGGTGAGGACGACCGGGCAGTCGCTGTGCGCGGCGATCTCGTCGAGCAGCCCCTGCAACGGGGCGCCCGCCGTGATGAGGCCGGTGAGTGCGGTACGGATTCCTTCGGAGAGGCTGACGGCCGCGAACTTCCTTCGTACCAGGCGGGATTGCACCTCCTCCGTCAACTCGGCGAAGGGGAAGGGGCGGTGCAGCACCACCATCGGCAGTCCGTGCCGCTCGGCGGCGCGGCGCATTCCCTCCGGGGAGGAGGGGAAGGCGCGGCCGAGGCCCAGGACGATGGCGGATGCCTCCGCGCGGTGCAGGGAGTTGATGTACTCGGCCTGCAGCCGCTCGTCGTCCGCGAGCAGGACGCCGGTGGTGAGGATCATTTCACCGCCGCTCAGCATCACGCCCACGTCCGCGGCCTCGGCCACGTGCACCCAGCGGACGGGGCGGTCGAGGTGGTCGGCCGCGGCGACCACCTCCGGTTGGCCGGCGGCGATGCGGTCCAGGTCGAGTATCTGGCGGACGGAGAGGGTGTGCGTGGACATGTGCGGGGTCTCCTCGTGTGGAGCGGCTACCCGGCGAGCGGTCGCGGGGCTCCGCCCCGGACCCCGCACCTCAAACACCGCAGAGGCTTGATGCGGGAGCAGTCACGGGAACCTCCCCGGAACCCGCACCTCAAACACCGCAGAGGCTTGATGCGGGAGCAGTCGCAGGAACCTCCCCGGGCCCCGCGCCTCAATCGCCGCAGGGGCTTGATTGGGCAGGGCTGGATTTGAGCGCCCGCTCCAAGATGCCCGCTCCCTCCTCCGCCTCCGCCACCGTCAGGGACATCGGCGGAGCGATCCGCAGAACGCTCGAATCGTGGCCGCCGCCCTTGCCGATCAACAGCCCCTGCGCCCGGCAGGACTCGATGACCTGCGCCGCGTCGGGACCGGGGCCGGGCGCCTCCAGCTCGACGCCGATCATCAGGCCGCGCCCCCGCACCTCCCGCACGCCGGGCGCGCTCGCCGCGATGGCACGCAGCCGCTCGATGAGGAGTCCGCCGACCCGCCGGGCGTTGCCCTGGAGGTCGTGTTCCAGAAGGTAGGAGAGGTTCGCGAGGCCCGCCGCCATGGTGATCGGGGAGCCGCCGAAGGTCGAAATGGAGTTGGCGTCAAGGCAGTTCATGACTTCGTCGCGGGCGACGACGCCGCCGATCGACATTCCGTTGCCGATGCCCTTGGCGAAGGTGAGGATGTCCGGCGGGCCGGACTGCGCGTGCGCCTGCCAGCCCCAGAAGTGCTCGCCCGTGCGGCCCCAGCCGGTCTGCACCTCGTCCGAGATCCACAGGATGCCGTGCTCGCGCAGGACGTCGCGGAAGGCGGCGTACAGGCCGTCCGGCGGGGAGGTGAAGCCGCCGACGCCCTGGATGGGTTCGGCGATGAGCGCCGCCACGTTGCCACGGGTCTGGCCGAGCATGTCCCGCAGGTCCGCGACGCAGGCGTCGGTGAACTCGGCGTCGGACAGGTGGGCGTAGGGGCCGCGGGCGCGCACGCCCCCGTGCACGTACAGCGTCTGGAGCGGGGACAGGCTCGTCGGCGACCAGCCCTGGTTGCCGGTGATGCCGACCGCGGAGAACGAGCGGCCGTGGTAGCTGTTGCGCATCGCCAGGATCTGGTTCGAGCGGCGGTACGCGGTGGCGAGCAGCAGCGCCGTGTCGTTGGCCTCGGTGCCGGACGTGGTGAAGAAGACGCGGGCGTCCGGGATGCCCGACAACTGGGCGACGCGCTCGGCGAGTTCGACCATCGGCCGGTTCAGGTAGAGCGTCGACGAGTGGACGATCCGGGAGGCCTGCTCGCTCACCGCCTTCGTGACCTCGGGCAGTGCGTGCGCCGTCATCGTCGTGAGGATGCCGCCGAAGAAGTCCAGGTACTTCTTGCCCTCGGCGTCCCAGACGTACCGGCCCTCGCCGTGCGTGAGCTCGATCGGGTCGTCGTAGTACAGGGCCAGCCAGTCCGGCAGGACATCGCGGTGGCGATCGTGCAGGGAGGCTCGGGAGGGGGTGGTCATCGGCAGCACTCCTTCTTCCTTACGTCTCTGCGCAGGCAGGTCTCCGCCGTCTCTGCGCAGGTACGGTTCCGCCGTATCCCTCTACGCACGTAGAACGGTCGTAGAGGCACGAACGTAAGCCTCATCGGAGGGCTTGCCAAGGGCATCGTCGGCAACCCGCTGGATCGGGGCGGCCCCGACACCCGGGCGGGTGACGGTTCAGGGGCCCAGGCCCGCGACGCGCAGCGCGTGTACCAGGTCCCAGTACCGCTCCTCGGAGACCCGCCGGGCCGCGTCCAGGAGCAGCGGGACGAGTCGGTCGGGGGCGTCGCGCGCGCTGTGGGCGGCCTCTTCGGGTGTGCGGCCGCGGACGTACGCGTCCAGGAGGGTGCGGACCTCGCGGTGCCGGCCGTCCGTGTCGAGCCGGTGCACCGCGGCGCCGAACTCGGTGGGCGGGCTGCCCGTGCCCTGACGCAGCAGCTGCTGCCCGTCACCGGTGCGGCCGGCCGCGACCAGCGCGTCGGCGGCGGCGACCAGCCGGTCAAGCGGCAGCGACCCGGCCTCCCACAGCAGGGTGGCCCAGTCGGCACCGAGCCCGGACCGCGTCAACTCGTGGGCGAGCAGCGGGAAATGGGCGGCAGGCCCGGCGGCCGCGTCCACGAGGACCATGTGTGCCTCGCCGCTGCGACCCTCGGCGCGGCGGCGGGCGAGGAGGGCGACCGTGGCGGCGACGTCGGCGTACGCGGTGGCGTCGACCAGGGGCGGGGCGGGGGCCGCCGCCTCGTCCCGCCCTGGCGCGGCACCGGCGAAACGGGCGCCTGTAGGGGTGGCGGGAGCGGCGGCCCGCGTGGCCGCGACCTCCGTCTCCGGTTCCTCGACGGGCATCCCCGCGAAGCGGGCGCTGCCCCGGGGTCGGCGTTTGCGCGCCTTGGCGGGAGTGGGATTCGGAGTGGGGGCGGCGGCCGGCGCGGGCGCCGGACCCGAGTCCGAGAGCGCAGGGTCGGGGCCCAACTCCTCCAGTCTCGCACCGAGTTCGGCGAGCCGCGCGGTCGCCCGCTCGTGGTCGTCGTGCGCCCATGCCAGGTCGAGGCGGAGGGCGTCCGCCTCCTCCTGGCCGGTGACGGAGTCGAGGCGGGCGCCGAGTTCCTGGAGACGCCGCGCCGCGTACCGCCGCTCGCGCTCCATCACGTCCATCCGGTCGGCGAGCAGCGCGCGCCCGCCCGGCCCGGCGTCGTGGACGCGCGCGGACGCGCGGTACAGAGCGCGGGCACGGGCCGCCTCGCGCTCGGCGTGCTCGGTGCCCAGCGTCGCGGCGAGATCCTTCAGCAGCGCCTCCACCACGTCCCACGGGGGCACCTCACTGCCGTCGAGACAGGCCCGCATGCCCTCGGGGTCCCGCCGCCAGAAAACGCCGCACCAACCGGCGCGCTGGTCGAGCCGGGCGTTGAGGCCATGCAGATATGCCGCGAAGTCCCTCACCCGGTCAGGGAGTTGTCCCACTTCCGCCACGCGCCCCGCCGATCGTCGCACCCTGGTGCCTTCTTGGAGCCTTACGCTCCGGAAGCAAACACCTCGCGTGTTACGGGGGTGCTACGCGCGCTTTTCGGGGTGCGCACCGGCACGCGTCAGGCGGGGATCAGCGCGCAGTGCGTCACCAGTTCGTCCATGGAAAGGCCCAGCTCGCGGGCGAGCGCGGCGACCGTGAAGAAGGCCGGCGTGGGCGCCCGGCCCGTCTCGATCTTGCGCAGCGTCTCGACGGAGACGCCCGCGCCCGCGGCCACCTCCGTCATGCTGCGCCCGACCCGCGCCTCGCGCAGCAGTCGGCCGAGGCGCTCGCCGCGCTCGCGCTCTTCGGGGGTCAAGGGGGTTCGGACCATGCCCCCATGCTACCCGAGACCCCAATTTTTGTACCGGATTTAAATACCGGTATAGTTATTGGAATGGTGGAACTGAAGACGGACACACAGATCGACGCGATGCGGGAGGCGGGGCGGGTCGTGGGCGACGCGCTCACCGCGGTGCGGGAGCACGCGGCCGTGGGCGTCAGCCTGCTGGACCTCGACGAGGTGGCACGCGAGGTGCTGCGCAAGGCGGGGGCGACGTCCCCGTTCCTCGGCTACCGGCCGAGTTTCGCGCCGACGCCGTTCCCCGCGGTGATCTGCGCGTCCGTGAACGACGCGATCGTGCACGGGATCCCGACCGGGTACCGGCTGCGGGACGGGGACCTGGTGTCGATCGACTGCGGGGCGGAGCTGGGCGGCTGGGCCGGGGACTCCGCGATCAGCTTTACGGTCGGCAGGGCGCGGGCCGAGGACGTACGGCTCGTCGAGACGGCCGAGCGGGCGCTCGCCGCGGGGATCGGGGCGGCGGTCGTCGGCAACCGGATCGGGGACATCGCGCATGCGATCGGGGCGGTGTGCCGGAAGGCCGGGTACGGGATCCCGGAGGGGTTCGGCGGGCACGGGATCGGGCGGCGGATGCACGAGGACCCGGGCGTGCCGAACGAGGGGCGGGCGGGGCGGGGCATGCGGTTGCGGCACGGTATGGCCCTGGCCATCGAGCCCATGGTCATCGGTGGTGGCGGGGACGGCTACCACGAGGCGCCCGACGGCTGGACCCTCCGCACGAATGACGGCTCCCGCGCGTCCCACGCGGAACACTCCGTGGCGATCACGGAGGCCGGCCCCCGCGTCCTGACGGCCCGCTAGACCGGGGTTGCGCCCTCGGGGCTCTGCCCCGGACCCCGCTGCTCAATCGCCGCAGGGGCTTAAAAGATCGCCTCAATCGCCGGCGGGGCTTGATCTATCAAGCCCCGCCGGCGATTGAGGCGCGGGGTCCGGGGCAGAGCCCCGTGGCGTAAGGGCGGGCTACCTACCGGGGGAGACGACCATCGCCGAGCCTCCGCCCCGGCGAACCTTCTCCGCCGCCGCGAGCCACTTCCCGCCAGGAAGGCGTTGCACGCCCGTCGCCGCCCCGATCTCGGGGTTCTCCTTGAAGGAGTGGCCGATGGCCTCCAGCTCGGAGCGCAGAGCGCTGTCGTACAGCCCCGGCTCCAACTCCGTCTGCGCCGCATTGCGCTGACTCGCCCGCGGCGCCGCAATCGCGTCGACCAGCGGCAGATCCCGGTCGATGAACCCCGTCAGCGTCTGCAACACCGTGGTGATGATGGTGGCCCCACCCGGTGAACCGACCGCGACCACGGGCCTGCCCGCCTTGTCCAGCACGATCGTCGGCGAGATCGAGGAACGCGGCCGCTTCCCCGGACCCGGCAGATTCGGATCGTGCACCTCCGCGCTCGCCGGCGCGAACGAGAAGTCCGTCAACTCGTTGTTCAGCAGGAAGCCGCGCCCCGGCACCGTGATACCGCTGCCGCCGGTCGACTCGATGGTGAGCGTGTAGGAGACGACGTTGCCCCACTTGTCGGCCGCGGTGAGGTGCGTGGTGTTCTCACCCTCGTACGTCGTGGGCGCCGCCTTGTCCCCGGCCTTGCCGCACGTGCCGGGGTGCCGCGGGTCACCTGGCGCGAGCGGGCTCTTCAGCACCGCGTCGTCCTTGATGAGGCACTCGCGCGAGTCCGCGAACTTCTGCGAGAGCAGGCCCTTCGTCGGCACGTCCTCGAACGCCGGGTCGCCCACCCAGCGCCCCCGGTCGGCGAAGGCCACCCGGCTCGCCTCGATGAAACGGTGCAGGTACTGGACGTCGGACGCCTTGGAAAGGTCGGTGTTCTCAAGGATGTTGAGCGCCTCGCCGACACTCGTGCCACCGGACGAGGACGGCGCCATGGAGTAGACGCCGAGGCCGCGGTACGAGGTCCGGGTCGGCGCCTGGAACTTGGCGCCATACGCCGTGAGGTCCTTCGCCGACAGCTTTCCGGGGCGCGCGTTGTAGCCCGAGGCCGGGTCCACCGGTGGCTTGTTGACCGTCTTCACGACGTCCGCGCCGATACCCCCACGGTAGACCGCTCCCACCCCCTCCCGACCCAACTGCTCGTACGTGCGCGCCAGGTCGGGGTTCTTGAACGTCGAGCCGACCTCCGGGAGCTTCCCGCCCGGCAGGAACAGCTTCGCCGTGTCGGGGAAGTTGCGGAACCGGGCCTCGTTCGACGCGGTCTGCGAGCGGAACGTGTCGTCGACGGTGAACCCGTCGCCCGCCAGCTTCGTGGCCGGCTTCAGTACCGAGCCGAGGCCCCTGCTCCCCCACGCGTCCAGCGCCGACTGCCACGTGGCCGGCGTCCCCGGCGTCCCCACGCTCAGCCCGCTGGTGACCGCATCGTTGAAGGCGAGCGGTTTGCCGTTCTCCAGGAAGAGGTCGGAGCCGGCCGTCAGCGGCGCCGTCTCGCGGCCGTCGATGGTGTGCACCTTGCGGGACTTGGCGTCGTAGTAGACGAAGTAGCCGCCGCCACCGACCCCGGACGAGTACGGCTCGGTCACCCCGAGGGCGGCCGCGGTGGCGACGGCGGCGTCCACCGCGTTGCCCCCGTGCTTGAGGACTTCGATACCGGCCGCGGAGGCGTCCGCGTCGACGCTCGCCACGGCGCCGCCGGAGCCGACCGCCACCGGTTCCTTCACGGGCGTACGCGAAGCGGACGAAGGCGAACCGGACGAAGGCGGAGCCGCGGCACCGACCGCCACCATGCTGCCAAGTGCGGCGAAGACCGACAGATTCCGCACAACTGAACGTCTCATCAGTACCTCCGGTCAACAGGCGTCAGCGCAGCGTAACTTGATCGGTCCGCGCCGTCAGGACCCCCGCACCCTCCCCCTCGAAGCCCGGTCGAACATCCCGCTAGAGTGCGCCCCCATGACTGAAGACGTGCGCAACATCGTCCTCGGCCTGATCGCGGCGGGCATCAGCGCCTCGCTGGGCTGGCTCGCCCGTACCTACCTGTGGAAGCGCAAGCTCCGCAGGAAGCAGGCCTTCTTCGGGCTGCCCGACAACTCCGAGTCGCTGCTCGTCGTGAACCGCGACGCGGGCGGCCCCGAGCTGACGGTGAAGCGCCACGACGTCTTCGCCCTCCTCGAACTCTCCGCGCTCATCAAGGACTGCAACGCGCACGCCCAGGTCGTCGCCCACGACACCGCGCAGCAGGGCTTCGGTGAGCGGACCGAGTTCTGTGTCGGCGGCCCGGCCTCCAACAGACGCATGGCCGCGCACATGGTCAGCCTGCTGCCCGGCATCCGGGTCAACACCGACCCCGAGCCGGGCCCGGACCGCGGCGCCTTCCAGATCGGCTCCGAGCGCTACCGCCTGGAGCCGAGCAGAACCGAGTACGTCCTCCTGGCCCGTCTGACCGCCGGTCCCGCCACCCCCGAGGCGAGGCCGGTCTTTCTGTTCTGCGGGCAGCTGCCGATCACCAACCAGGCCGCCACCCGCTATCTCGCCCGTCACCACGAGCGGCTCGCCCGCAAGCACGGCAACAGCTCCTTCGTCCTGCTCCTGAAGGTCGTGAACTCCGGGGCGTACGGGCCCGACGTCGTCGAGGTGGTCGCCGATGTCACAAAGGCGGCAGAGACCCCGCTGCCCGCCGCGCCGGCCAATGGCGGCGGCCGCGCCGCGCACCGCGCCAAGTAGGCCGTGCCGAAGGGCGCCCAAAACCAAGGAGAGCGGTGCCCCCTTCGCGTACGAATGCGACAAGGGCCCGCTCATCCTCGGCAAGCAGGCACGTCCCGACCGGCACGCGGCAGCTGACCTTCTTCTCGTACACCTGTCAGGCGCGAGCAGTGATCTCCGGCTGCCGCTGGGCGGGAACGGACCGTACTTTCCCTGGCTTCGGCTACTGCGTACCCGGCAGCAGCGTCCCTGGCTCGGCCGGGGCGACATCAGCCGCCTCCGTCTTGGGGTTGCGCCGCTGGCGCTTGGCCACCCGCTGGGCGAACCAGGACAGCACCATGCACATCCCGATGTAGATCGGCGAGATCACCATCACCACAGGGATGAAGGGCAAATCGTAGTCGAGGTTGGAAGCGATCAGTTTTCCGGCGTGGAGGAACTCCTCGTAGGTGATGAGATACCCGAGCGACGTGTCCTTCAGGGCCACCACCAACTGGCTGATGATGGCGGGCAGCATGGCCCGCACCGCCTGAGGGACGAGCACATGCGTCATGACCTGCGTCTTGCGCATGCCCAGCGCGTACGCCGCCTCGCGCTGCCCGCGCTCCACCGAGTTGATGCCGGAGCGGAACACCTCGGCGAGCACGGAGCCGTTGTAGAGCGTCAGGCCGGCGACGAGCGCGGCCAGCGGCTCCATCTTCAGCGCCACGTAGATGAAGAAGATCATTACCAGGACCGGCATGGCGCGGAAGAACTCGACGAACAGCGTCGCGATCCAGCGCACCGGCTTGTGGTCCGAGAGCCGCCCGACGGCAAGCAGCGTGCCGAGCACGAGCGACAGGACGGCAGCCATGGCGAAGGCCTTGAGGGTATTGCCGAGCCCGCGAAGGAGCAGCTCCTGGATGCCCGTGTACTCGAAGGGCATCCACTTCGTGTACGTGAACTGGTCGGTGTCGAAGAGCAGGTACAGGATCCAGCCGACCAGGGCGAGCACGATGAGCGTCGAGACGGCGCCGTACATCTTGTGCCGGCGTTCGGTCTTCGGGCCCGGGATGTCGTAGAGGGCGGTGGCGTCGTGCCGCAGGGCCTTCATCGGGCGAACCCCCAGCGCTTCTCGAGGAAGTTGAACAGGGCGCTGATGGCGAGGGTGATGATCAGGTATCCGATCGCGATCCAGATGAAGGTCCAGATGATGTTGTAGCCGAGCTCGCTGAGCGTCTTGTAGGTGCCGAGCAGCTCGACGACGCTGAAGGCGCCCGCGATCGCGGAGTTCTTGGCGAGCGCGATGAGCGTGGAGCCGATCGGCGGGATCACGGACCGGAAGGCCTGCGGCAGGATCACATGCGTCAGGGTCTGGCCGAACGTCATGCCGAGGCTGCGGGCCGCCTCGCCCTGCCCCTTGGGCACCGTGTTGATGCCGGAGCGGACCGCCTCGCAGATGAACGCCGAGGTGTAGCAGCCGAGCGCGAGGATCGCGAAGACCGTGAACGGCAGGACGAGCCCGAACCGCGGCAGTCCGAGAAGCACCGCGAAGAACAGCAGCGTCAGCGGGGTGTTGCGCAGCACGGTGACCCACGCGGTGCCGAAGGCCCGGAAGGAGCCGACGGGCGCGACCCGGAACGAGGCCATGAGGAACCCGAGCACCAGCGCCAGGATCGAGGCGAAGACGGTGAGCTCGACGGTGCCGAGGAAGCCTTTCCAGTACAGCTCGATGTTGTCGGTCAGGACATTCATGGGACGCCTCCTCAGTTCGCCGGGTAGCGGTCGATGGCGGGCGGTTTCGGGGCGGGCTCTCCGGACAGGCCGAGCGTCGCCTCGTACGCCTTCTTCCAGTCGCCGTTCCTCTGGCGGGCCTCGAGCGCGTCGTTGATGGCGAACCGCAGCGCGTTGTCCTTCTTCGGGACCCCGATGCCGTACGGCTCCTCGGAGAACGGCTTGCCGACGAGTTTCATCTCCTCGGGCACCTTGGCCGCGTAGCCGAGCAGGATCGCGTCGTCGGTGGTGACCGCGTCGACCTGGTAGGTCAGCAGGTTGTCGACACAGATCGAGTACGTGTCGTACGCGACGAGCTCGGCCTTCGGGTAGTCGGCCTTGATGCGCTGGTACGGGGTGGAGCCGGCGGCCGAGCAGACGCGTTTGCCCGCGAGGTCGTCGGGACCCTTGATGTCCTTCTCGTCGGTGCGCACGAGCAGCGACTGTCCCGCCATGTAGTACGGGCCCGCGAAGCCGACGATCTTCTTGCGGAGGTCGTTGATGGTGTACGTGCCGACGTAGTAGTCGATCTGCCCGTTCTGCAGGGCCGTCTCGCGGTTCGCCGACGCGATGGTCTTGAAGCGGATCTTCTTCGGGTCGAGGCCGAGGGAGGCCGAGACCATCTTGGCGATCTCGATGTCGAAGCCGGTGTACGTGCCGTCCGCGGGGTTCTTCTCGCCGAGGTAGGGCTGGTCCTCCTTGGCACCGACGATGAAGTGACCGCGCCTCTCCGCCTTCTTCCACGTCGGGGAGTCGGGCAGCGAGAAGCCCCGGGCGATCTTGTACTGGGGGAGCTCGGCGGCCGATGGGCCCTTGACGGGTGGGCTGCCCTCCTTGCCACAGGCGGTGGCGGCCAGGGCCGTCACCGCCAGGGCGGCGAGCAGCCGTAGCGACTTGGCGATCATGTGCTGGTGCCCTCCCCCGGTCAGTGCTTCAGGATCTTGGAGAGGAAGTCACGGGCGCGCTCGCTCTCCGGGTGGGTGAAGAACTCCTCGGGGCTGCGGTCCTCCACGATCTTCCCGTCCGCCATGAAGACGACGCGGTCGGCGGCGGTGCGCGCGAAGCCCATCTCGTGGGTGACGACGACCATCGTCATGCCGTCGCTCGCGAGTTGCTGCATGACCTCGAGGACCTCGTTGATCATCTCCGGGTCGAGTGCCGAGGTCGGCTCGTCGAAGAGGAGTGCCTTGGGATCCATGGCGAGGGCGCGGGCGATGGCCACGCGCTGCTGCTGTCCACCGGAGAGCTGCGCGGGGAACTTCTCGGCTTGCGCGGCGAGTCCGACCCGCTCCAGGAGTTCCCTGGACCGCTTGTCGGCCTCGTCCTTCTTCCGCTTCCTGACCTTCAGCTGGGCCAGCGAGACATTCTGCAGCACCGTCTTGTGCGCGAAGAGGTTGAACGACTGGAAGACCATGCCGACTTCGGCTCTGAGCTGGGCGAGCGCCTTCCCCTCCTCGGGGAGCGGCTGTCCGTCGAGCCGGATCGCGCCGGACTCGATGGTCTCCAGACGGTTGATCGTCCGGCAGAGCGTCGACTTGCCCGACCCCGAAGGGCCGATGACCACCACCACCTCCCCCTTGCCGACGGTGAGGTCGATGTCCTGGAGGACATGCAGCTCCCCGTAGTACTTGTTCACGTCTCGCAGCTCGATCAACGGATCGACGGCCATCGGCAGTCCCTGCCCACTTTCAGCTGTGTCGGTCCGCGCAAACTATCCACGCTTACATGGGACTTAACAGACGACACGCACTTATGGGCATTAACCGTATTTGAGGCTCAACTATGCGGCGACGTGCACGGGACTACGACTCGGCCGCCTCCGCGTAGAACTGGGAGAGCTCCGGGGCCCCGCTCGCCGCCCACTCGTGCCCGGCCTCCACGACGTCGATCTCGCGGCCCGACGCGAGCCGCACCACGGGCTGCCCGTTGCCCCAGATCACCCAGGTGGCGCCCGACACGTGCCGCACCATGACCGAGCCGAGGTAGAGACCCGCGTCGTTGCCCAGCCAGTGCAGCGTGTCCTCGTCCTCCCGCCAGCGCGGCACGAGTTGGTCGAGGGCCTCCAACGACCGGACCGACTCGTCGAGTTCGACCCCCGCGTCATCGGCCTGGGAACGCAACAGCTCGCACTCGGAAAGGAGTTCGACGAGCCCGCTCTCGCTCTCGTCGCCCTCGTCACCGGTCGGGAACACGGCGACACCGCGTGCCGGACCCTGCTTCTTGCGCCAATTCGCCGCGAAAGGGATCTTCATATTGCCCAGATTGGCATCCGGGCACCTGCCCGCACCACAGGCGCGCGGAGGCGGCGCCGCGCGGAGTTCAGGAACCGGACACCGGCCTTTCTCCCCCGTTTACCTCGCGGCACATTGACGGGCCATCACCCCATCCTTAGCTTCATGGCGCAACCACCACGGCGGACACACAAGCGGAGGGAGTCGGTCTTGCGCCGACGCATTTGGGGAGCCGCGTTCATTCTGGCCGTCTGCGCGGGGGTCACCCCTGTCGCCGCGGCCCACGCCGCACCCGCCAGACCCGGGCCGCTCCCCTTGGAGCGGCTCTTCGACAACCGGGCCGTCAGCGACGACACGGCGCCCGGCGAAGCGGACTTCGACGGCGCGGGCAGCTCCCTGTCCGCGCAGGACCTCACCGCGGCCGGCTGGACCCCCGGCCGCACCATGGAGATCGACCGGGCCCGCCTCACCTGGCCGCGGACGGCGGGGTACGGGCCCGACAACGTACGGGCGAACGGGCAGTCCGTGCGGGTGAACGGGCGCGGGGACGCGCTCGCCTTCCTGGTCGCCGGGACCGGCGGGGACGCTGCCGGGACCGGCGTCGTCCGGTACGCGGACGGCTCCCGGTCGACGTACCGGCTCAGCGCGCCGGACTGGCGCACCGGGCCGCTCGCCACGAAGTCGGTGGCGCTGCCGCACCGGAACACGCCGTACGGCCAAGTTCCCGAGAAGACACGGCTGTACGCGGTGACCGTGCCGGTGCGCAAGGGCCACCAGATCTCCTCCGTCGACCTGCCGAGGGCGAGCGGCGGGGCGCTGCACGTCTTCGGCCTGTCCGTGCGCGCTGCGACGTCCGGGTGGACGGGCACCTGGTCGGCCTCGCCCGCCGGGTACACCGCGGTGGGACCGTGGGCGGACCGCACCATCCGGCTCGTCGTGCACACGAGCACCGGCGGGCCCAAGGTCCGCATCCGCCTGGAGAACACCTTCGCCGCGACCCCGGTACGGATCGGGAGCGCGTCGGTGGCGGTGCAGGGAGCGGGGGCCGCGGCGCTCGGGAAGCCGGTGCCGCTGACGTTCAGGGGCTCCCCCGGTGCCCAACTACCGGCCGGTGGCCAGGTGTTCAGCGACCCGGTGGACTTCGACGTGCCGGAGAGCGCCAACCTTCTCGTGAGCTTCCATCTGCCGGAGCCCGTCACCGCGGCGCCCGTGCACAGCCAGGCCATCCAGCGCAGCTACATGAGCACGGCGGGCGATCACGCCGCTGAGGCGGACGGCTCCTCGTACAGCTCGACGATCTCGTACTGGCCGCTGCTCACCGGGGTCGACGTGGGCGGTGGCCCCGGTTCCGTCGTGCTGCTCGGCGACTCCATCACGGACGGCGTGAAATCGACGCTGGACGCGAACCACCGCTGGCCGAACGTGCTCGCCACGCGGCTCCTCGCCCAGTCGAAGGTGCCGCACTACGGGGTGTTGAACGAGGGCATCTCCGCGAACCGGGTCGTCGCCGACCGCTACCCCGGCGACGGGCTCTCCACCGACACGGGCGGGGTGAGCGCGCTGCACCGGCTCGACCGCGACGTGTTCGCGCAGACGTCCGCGAAGACGGTCGTCGTCTTCCAGGGCGTGAACGACGTGCGCTGGGGCGCGAGCGCCGAGCAGGTCGAGGCGGGCCTGCGGGAGATCCAGGCGCGGGCGCACGCGCGGGGCCTCAAGGTGATCGGGGCGACCATCACGCCGTGCGAGGGCGAGGCCCTGTGCACGGCGGCCGCCAACGAGCAGCGGGAGGCCATCAACTCCTTTGTGCGCAGCGCCGGTTCGGGCTTCGACGGCTTCCTCGACTTCGACGCCGTCGTCCGCGACCCGACCCATCCGGCGCGGATGCTCCCTGTGTACGACAGCGGGGACCATCTGCACCCCGGTGACCCGGGTCTGAAGGCGCTGGCCGACTCGATCGACCTGAACGTGCTCAGGCCGTAGCGTCGTCCGGCTTCCGGGCGATCAGGATTCCCTGCCGGGCCTGGGTCGCCCGCTCGTAGTCCTCGGGCTCGCGGACCAGACTGGCCTCCACCGGGAGGCCGGCCTGCTCCACGAGCCCGGCGACGTGCTCCGGGTCCAGCCAGTAGACGTCCAGCGAGAGATCGTGCCCGTAGGCGTGGTCCAGGTGCCGCAGCAGATCGCCCACCTTGAAGCCGAGCAGAAGATGACCGCCGGGGGCAAGGACGCGGTGGAACTCCGCGAACACCGTCGGCAGCAGCTCCGGCGGTGTGTGCACCGTCGAGTACCAGGCGACGACCCCGCCGAGGGAGCCGTCCGCCAGGTCGAGGCCGGTCATCGTGCCCTCATCGAACCGCAGTCCGGGGTGGGCACGACGGGCCTCGGCGACCGTCTTCGGCGAGAGGTCGACGCCGAACGCGGAGAGCCCGAGGGAGTCCAGATGGGCCGTCACATGGCCGGGCCCACAGCCGAGGTCGGCCACGGGCCCGCCGCCCGCCCGCCGGACTCGCTCGGCGAAGACGCCGAACATCGCGTGCGCGTACAGGTCCTGCGGGAAGAGCGGGGGCACGATCTCCGCATACGCGCCGGCGGCGGTGTCGTAGGCCAGTTGGGTCGAGGTCAGGTACGTCGTCAGATCCGTCACGGGCGCAGACGTTAGCGCCCGCCACTGACAACGGGGCCTGACCTGGCCCCACTCAGACGTCGAGGTCCACCACGACCGGCGCGTGGTCCGACGCACCCTTGCCCTTGCGCTCCTCGCGGTCCACGTACGCGTCGGAGACGGCCTTGGCGAACGGCTCGTTCCCGTAGACCAGGTCGATGCGCATGCCCTTGTTCTTCGGGAAGCCGAGGGCGCGGTAGTCCCAGTACGTGAAGGGGTGGTCGTACTTGAGGGGGCGCGGCACGACGTCGCTCAGGCCCGTCTCCCGCAGCGCCGTGAGTGCCGCGCGCTCGGCCGGGGTCACATGCGTCGCCCCGTCGAAGAGGGAGATGTCCCAGACGTCGTCGTCCGTCGGCGCCACGTTGTAGTCGCCCAGCACCGCGAAGGGGCGCGAGCCCGCCGCGTCGCCGGCGACCGCCGCCTTCAGGGCCTCGAACCACTGGAGCTTGTACGCGTAGTGCGCGTGGTCCACCTCCCGGCCGTTCGGCACGTACACCGACCAGACGCGGACCGGGCCGCAGGTCGCGGAGACCGCGCGGGGCTCCTCGGCGCCGTCGTACCCGGGGTCGCCGGGCAGGCCCTTGACCACGTCCTCCAGGCCGACGCGGGAGAGCAGCGCCACCCCGTTCCACCTGCCGTTCGCGTTCACCGCCGACTCGTAGCCCAGCTCCCGCAGCTCGTCAGCGGGGAACTGCTCGGCCGAGCACTTGGTCTCCTGGATGCACAGCACGTCCGTGCCGCTGCTCTCCAGCCAGGCAAGGAGGCGCGGCAGCCGCGCGGTGATCGAGTTCACGTTCCAGGTAGCAATGCGCATGTCCCACAACCTACTAGGCGGGACTGACAACGCCCCCGCCGAGCCACGCCCGTATCGACAGGCTGCCTTGCAAGTTTTCCTGTTAGACAGTTAGCCTGCCGAACATGACGATCAACACCCCCCTCGACGAGCGTCCCGCCCTCGTCCTCATCGACCTCCAGAACGGCATCCTCGGCCTGCCGACCGTGCACCCCTCCGCCGACGTCCTCAAGAACGGTGTCAGGCTCGCCGAGGCCTTCCGCGCCAAGGGCCTGCCGGTCGTGCGCGTGAAGGTCGCCTGGTCGCAGGACGGCGGCGACCTCCCGACCGGCCGGGCCGCCGCGGGCGCCATGACGCAGGCGCCGCCGCCCGCGTTCTCCGAGTTCCCCGACGAGCTCGGCCCGCTCGGCGACGACATCGTCATCACCAAGCGGCACTGGGGCGCCTTCACCGGCACCGAGCTGGACCTCCAGTTGCGCCGCCGCGGCGTCACGCAGATCGTGCTGTGCGGCATCTCGACGTCCATCGGCGTCGAGTCGACCGCCCGCTCCGCGTGGGAGCAGAGCTACCACCTGGTGCTCGTCGACGACGCGACGACCGACACGGACGCCGACTCCCACGAGCACAGCTTCGGCAAGATCTTCCCGCGCATCGCGGAGATCGGCTCCACGGACGAGGTCGTCGAACTCCTCAAGAAGTAGCCGTCAGACCTGCGCCGAGCCCCCCGGGGCGAGGCGCAGGTGCTCCGTGCCGCCGAGCGCACCGATCTGGTTGTCGTAGATCGGCCGGGCGAGGTCCGTGAGCAGCGCGTCGTGGATGTCGTACGCGCGGCGCGGCTTGACCTCCCGTACGTAGTCGATCACTTCGGCGATCTTGTTCCAGGGCGCCATGACGGGCAGCATCAGCGTCTCGACCGGGTGGTCGGGGACGGTGAGGGCGTCGCCGGGGTGGAAGACCGTGCCGCCGTCGACGAGATAGCCGACGTTCGTGATGCGCGGGATGTCCGGGTGGATCACGGCGTGCAGCTCGCCGTGCGCCTGGATGTCGAATCCGGCGGCCGTGAACGTGTCGCCGTGGCCCACCGTGTGGACGCGGCCCGGGAAGGCCGCCGAGAGCTGCTCCGCGACCGACTTCAGGGTCCAGATGTGCGCGCCGGGGTTGGCCTCCATCCCTGCGCGCAGCCGGTCCTCGCTGAAGTGGTCGGGGTGCTCGTGCGTCACGAGGATCGCGTCGGCGCCGACGGCCGCGTCCTCCTCGGAGAATCCGCCCGGGTCGATGACGAGCGTCTGCCCGTCCTTCTGGAGCCGGACGCAGGCGTGGGTCTTCTTCGTCAGCTTCATACGTCCCATCCTGCGCCCGCCCGCGCTCCACTTCACTCCTGGGGCGTGGTCTCCTCGCGGATCACCTGCTGGGCCACCTTGAACGCCGCGTTCGCCGCCGGTACGCCGCAGTAGACGGCGGTCTGCAGCAGGATTTCCTTGATCTCCGCGGCCGTCAGGCCGTTGCGCAGGGCCGCGCGCGTGTGGAACACCAGCTCGTCGAGGTGGCCGCCCGCGACCAGGGTCGCCAGGGTCACCGAGGAGCGCGTGCGGCGGTCGAGGCCCGGACGGGACCAGATCTCGCCCCACGCGTAGCGGGTGAGGAGTTCCTGGAAGTCGCCGGAGAAGTCGTCGGCCGTGGCCAGGGCCCGGTCCACGTGGGCGTCGCCGAGGACCTCGCGGCGCGTCTTGAGGCCCGCGTCGTGCGGGTCGGGCCGGGTCGCGGCCTCCGGCTGCTGCGCGGCCGCTATCTCCGCGCGCGGCGGGGCCGACGGGGGCGGCGGCGCGATGACCGGCTTGACCGGGGCGGCCTGGATGGCGGTCTGCCCGGTCTTCTCGTGCGCGGCGGGCCAGGCCGAGGTGAAGTGCCGTACGAGGAGGTCGGTGACGGCGGCCGGCTGTTCGACCGGGGCCAGGTGGGAGGCGCCGGGCACCACGGCGAGCCGGGCGTCCGGTATGCCGGCGACCAGGGTGCGGGCCTCGGCGGGGCCCGTGACGTGGTCCTCCGAGCCGACGAGGACGAGCGTCGGCACGCCGATGTCGGCCAGCTCCTCGCGGACGTCGAAGGCGGCGAGCGCCTCGCACGAGGCGATGTAGCAGCCCGGGTCCGTCGTGCGGACCATCTGCACGGCCCAGTCCGTGATCGCGGGCTGCGCGGAGGCGAAGCCGTGCGTGAACCAGCGCTCGGGGGCCGTACGGGCGATGGGGTCCAGGCCGTTGCTGCGCACGATGACGCCGCGCTGGCGGAACTCGTCGGCGGTGCCGAACCGCGGCGAGGCCGCGATCAGGGCGAGCGACGCGACGCGCTCCGGGTGACGCAGCGCGAGCTCCGCTCCGATCGCGCCGCCCAGCGAGCAGCCCGCGTAGCCGAAGCGCTGGATGCCCAGCTCGTCCAGCGTGGCGAGCAGCCGCTCCGCGAGCGCCTCGACGGAACCGGCCGGATGGGCGGGGGAACCGCCGTGGCCGGGCAGGTCGAAGCGGAACACCCGCCAGTGCTGGGCCAGCTCGGGCACCTGGCGGTCCCACATGTGCCACGTCGTGCCGAGCGACGGGCCGAGGATGAGCACCGGGGCGGAGTCGTCGTCACGGCCGTCGAATCGGTACTGCAGGCGCGGGGTCTTCGTGTCACTCACACCCGCCACGCTAGCCACTGTGTCTGAGCGATCTGGTGGCGGGTCCCCACAATGGACGTGACGTGTTCACTCCGGGTTCCTGGTGTGGACCAGGGGTGGGGACGGCGTGAAGAGCGGACGCCCGCGCGCCGGTCAGGGGCCGGGGACGATCACGGGTGCGTCATCGACACCACGTAGACCATGGGGTGGTCCGGGTTGGAGCGGTTCACCACGATGGTCAGGGTCGGCGACGGGTCCTCCTGGTGGTGGGTGAGGCCGTACCAGGGGCCCGGGCCCGTGAAGTCCCAGCCCGCGATCTTCCGGTCGCGCTCGCTGATCGCGAAGTCGTCGGTCGCCAGGTCGCCGACCGTGTAGCCGGCGTCGACCTCCTCCAGGAACTGGTCGAGGCCCTTGTTGCTGGTGAGGAACTGCGCGTACAGGCGGCTCACCTTGTAGTTGTTCGTCTCGTAGTAGGCGACGTTGCGCGAGTGCGGCGGGACCGGGATCTGGTAGAGGCGGCGCTGCACCTTGGACGGCCAGCCGACCGTGAGGCCGGTCACCGAGTACTTCGCCTCCTTGTCCTTGCCGCTGTCCCGGCTCTGGCCCGCGGAGATCACCAGGTAGCCGGCGGGGATGCCGATGAGCAGCACGATGGTCAGGAGCGTGAGGACGCGGCGTCGGATCACATGGCCGCGGTCCTCGGCCGGTCGCGGCGCTTCGTCCGCGGACGGGGGCTGGCGGGGCACGGTCATGGCTGGTTTTCCTGTCACTTTCTGCGGCATCTGCGGCCCTAAGCCTGCTCGGCCCCGTCGGCGGGCGCGCCCGGCGTGGGGCGGGTGCGGGCGTAGCGCTCGTACCGCTCGTGGCGCTCCACGCGGCGGCGCTTGGCGCGGCGGAAGCGGCGGGCGACGAGGCGGGCCAGGTCCGCGGCGCCGACCATGCCGGCCTCGGGGCCGAGCTGGGCGCGGGCGATGCGGGCCTCGGGGCGGTAGCCGCGGCCGGTGAGCTGGCGCTTGAAGGCGTCGCGGGCGGGCGCGATCAGCAGGTCGTCGGCGGCCGACACGCCGCCGCCGATGACGAAGCACGACGGGTCGAGGGCCGCCGCGAGGTTCGCTATGCCGACGCCCAGCCACTGGCCGATGTCCTGCAGCAGCTCGATGCACATGGCGTCGCCCTCGCGGGCCAGCTGCGTGATGAGCGGGCCCGTGATGTCGGGGATGTGCCCCTGGACCCGCTCGATGATGTTGTACGCGACCGGGGAGTCGGCCGCGGCGAGCTCGCGGGCCTCGCGGACCAGGGCGTTGCCCGAGCTGTACTGCTCCCAGCAGCCGCGGTTGCCGCACGGGCAGCGGTGCCCGCCGGGGACGACCTGCATATGGCCGAACTCTCCCGCGACGCCGAACTTGCCGCGCTTGACCTGGCCGTCTTCGAGGATCGCGCCGCCGATGCCGGTCCCGAGCGTGATCATGACGAGGTGGTCCTCGCCGCGTCCGGCGCCGAAGCGCCACTCCGCCCAGGCGGCGGTGTTGGCGTCGTTGTCGACGAGTACGGGGACCGCGAGGCGGCCCGCGAGGCGGTCCCGCAGGGGTTCGTTGCGCCACGACAGGTGGGGGGCGAACAGGACGCGGTTGCGGTCCGCGTCGACCCAGCCTGCGGCGCCGATGCCGACCGCGTGCACGTCGTGCCGGTCGGAGAGGTCGAGCACCAGCTCCGTGATCGTGTCCTCGACGACCTTGGGGCTCTTGGACTTGTCCGGGGTCTCCGTGCGGAGCGTCTCCAGGATGATGCCGTCCGCGTCGACCACGCCGGCCATCACCTTCGTGCCACCGATGTCGATGCCGACGGTGGGTACGCGCGGGGCCGTCGTGTGCGAGCGGCGCTCGCGGGTGCCGACCGTCCGCAGGACGGTGGCCCGTGCGCTGCCACGGTGTGCGAGGTCGCGGTAGGTGCTCATTGCGGCGATTCTGCCTCACGGGGCGGCTCCGCCGCATACCGGGTTTTACGCCGTGCCGCGGCGCGGCGGCGCAACTGTCAGCGCAGCGTGCCGCTTGCCGCGGGCGGCCGCCGGTCGCGTCGTTGGTCGCCTTCGCGCAGTTCCCCGCGCCCCTTTCAGGGGCGCGGGGAACTGCGCGAACGGGACCGGAGCAGGACCGGCGGCCGCCCGCAAGCGGTGTTGCGCCCACGCGGGCGCGGCACCGGGGCCGCTACTTCTCGGCTCCGTCAGCCGTGTGCCCGCCCAGGTGCGTAGGCACTGGCGCCCGCTCCAGCTCGTGACGGAGGTCGTCCAGCTCCGTGCCGCCGGCCATCTGCCGGGTGAGCTCGTCCAGCGTGATCTCGGACCGGTTGTGGCTGCCGAACATCGCGCCGCGCTTGAGCAGCACGAACCGGTCGCCGACGAGGTACGCGTGGTGCGGGTTGTGCGTGATCAGCACCACGCCGAGGCCCGCGTCACGTGCCGCCGCCACGTACTTCAGGACGACGCCGGACTGCTTCACGCCGAGCGCCGCCGTCGGCTCGTCGAGGACGAGGACCTTCGCGCCGAAGTAGACGGCGCGGGCGATGGCGACGCACTGGCGTTCACCGCCGGACAGTGTGCCGATCGGCTGGTCGACATCGCGCAGGTCGATGCCCATGCGGGCCAGTTCCTCGTGCGTCGTCCGCCGCATGAGGTCGACGTCCAGGCGCTTGAAGGGGCCCGTTCCCTTCGTGGGTTCGGAGCCGAGGAAGAAGTTGCGCCACACCGGCATGAGCGGGACCACGGCGAGGTCCTGGTAGACCGTGGCGATACCCCGGTTCAGGGCGTCGCGCGGGTTGCTGAGGCGGGCCTCCTCGCCCTCGATCGCGAACCGGCCGCCGTCGTGCCGGTGAAGGCCCGCGATGATCTTGATGAGGGTCGACTTGCCGGCGCCGTTGTCCCCGAGGACGCAGGAGATCTCGCCCGCGTTGACGACGAGCGAGACGTCGTCGAGGGCGCGGATGTTGCCGTAGAACTTGCTGACGCCGTCGAGTTCGACGAGCGGTGCGGGCGCCGCGTCCTCGGTCGTCAGTTGCTCGTCAGTCGTCATTTGCTCGCCTCCGCGCGCTTGCGGACCCACGCGTTGAGCAGGGTCGCGAGGAGCAGCATCGCCCCGAGGAAGAACTTGAACCAGTCCGAGTTCCATTCGGCGAACACGATGCCCTTGCTGGTCATGCCGAAGATCAGCGCGCCGATGGCCGCGCCGACCGCCGAGCCGTAGCCGCCGGTGATCAGACAGCCGCCGATGACGGCCGCGACGATGTAGATCAGCTCGTTGCCGACGCCCTCGCCGGACTGCACGACGTCGTAGGAGAAGAGCAGGTGCTGGCCGGAGATCCAGGCGCCGAACGCGACGCCCATGTAGAGGCCGATCTTCGTCTTGTTGACCGGGACGCCCACCGCGCGGGCCGAGTCGAGGTCACCGCCGACCGCGAAGATCCAGTTGCCGATGCGGGTACGGAGCAGGATCCAGGTGGCCACCAGGACGAGGGCGAGCCACCAGATGATCGTGATCTTGAAGTCGACGCCGCCGATGCTGAACGTGGAGGCGAAGACGGACTTGGCCGAATCGAAGCCCTCCATGTCCGCGATCGACTTCGTCGAGACGGTGCCGCTGATCAGCTTCGTGAAGCCCAGGTTCATGCCCGTCAGCATCAGGAACGTGCCGAGCGTGATGATGAAGCTGGGGAGTTTGGTGCGGGTCAGCATGACGCCGTTGAAGACGCCGATGGCGAGCGTCACGAGGAGCGAGACGCCGACGCCCACCCAGGTGTTCGCCGTCATCTGGTAGCTGAACATCGACGAGATCAGCGCCGAGGACGTGACCATGACGCCCGCCGACAGGTCGAACTCGCCGCCGATCATCAGCAGCGCCACGGGCACGGCCATGATGCCGAGGGTCGAGGACGCGTACAGGACCGTCGCGAGGCTCGTCGGCCGCAGGAAGCTGTCCGCGAAGATCATGAAGAAGATGAAGACGGCGACGGCGCCGATGACCGAGCCCAGTTCGGGCCGGCCGAGCAGCTTCTTCCACGGCGAGGCCTTGACCAGCCGCTCGTCGACCTTCTCCGTGCTTGTTGGAGTCGTCGCACTCATCGCGTCCCCCGCTTCGCGTACTCCTGAAGCTTGGCTGCCTGGTCCTTCGTGACGATCTCGGGGCCGGTCAGGACCGGCAGGCCGCCGCCGAGCACATTGGCGTTGTACCGGTAGAGCCACAGCAGGTCCACGGCCTGGTAGCCCTGGAGGTAGGGCTGCTGGTCGACGGCGAAGCCGAGGTCGCCGTCCTTGAGGCCCTGGGCGACCTTGTCGTTCAGGTCGAAGGTGTCGATCTCGGCCTTGCTGCTCGCGTCCTCCTTGGCCTTCACCGCGGTGGCGGCGAACGGGGCGCCCAGCGTGACGACCGAGTCGATCGACGTGTCGGACTGCAGCTTGGCCTCGATGGAGGACTGCACGTCGGGCATGTTGGTGCCCTCGACGTACAGGTTCGTCATCTTGCCGTCGAAGGTCTTCTTGGCGCCCTCGCAGCGCTGCTCGTGACCGACGTTGCCCTGCTCGTGCAGGACGCACAGCGCCTTCTTCTTGCCGCGCTTGTTGAGCTCCTTGCCGACGGCCTCGCCGGCGATGGTCTCGTCCTGGCCGATGTGCGAGATCGCGCCGTACTTCTTGTAGATCTCGGAGCCCGAGTTCACCGTGATGACGGGGATGCCGGCCTTCTCGGCGCGGGCCAGGGTGGACTTCATCGCGTCCGGCTTGGCGAGCGTGACGATGATTCCGTCGACCTTCTTGTCGATGGCCGCGTCGACGAGCTGCGCCTGCTGGTTCGCCTCCTCGTTGTGCGAGTAGAGGAAGTTGATGTTGTCCTTGGTGGCCGCCTGCCTGGCACCGTTCTGGACGATGTCCCAGAAGGTGTCGCCATCGCCCGAATGGGTGATCATCGCGAAGGTCCAGCGGGGTGTGTCCACCGCTGCCCTGCCCTGCGCGGCCTGGGACTTCCTGGCGTCCTCCGCCCGCTTGCCGCCGGTGCTGCTGCACCCTGCGAGCGAGAGGCCGAGAGCCCCCGCAACCGCGATGCTCACCCAGGTCCGAAACCGTGCCACGAGGCCGTGCCCTTCTTGGTCTGCTGCGTCATCGACCGGGATCGGCGGGCCGACCCCGGCGGACCGTACACCGGTCCATAAGGACCGCATTCCGGTCCCAAACGCACAAGTATGGGTCACGGGGATCATGCATCCATTCACCGGGTACCGCGCGCGGTGTACTTCTCCAGGCGCGGCACGTCCTTCTCGGTGACGATCGCCGGGCCGGTGAAGACCGGCTTGCCGCCGCCGAGCACGTTCGCGTTCGTCCTGTAGAGCCACAGTTCGTCCACCGCCAGATAGCCCTGGAGGTAGGGCTGCTGGTCGACGGCGAACGTGACCTCCTTCGCCTTCAGCCGGCGGACGACCTCGGCGTTCAGGTCGAACGTGGAGATCTCCGCCTTGCTGCCCGCGTCGTCCTTGGCCTTCACGGCGAGCGCAGCGATGGGGGCACCGAGCGCGACGACCGCGTCGATGTCCTTGTCGGCCTGGAGCTTCGCCTCGATGGACGACTGGGCCGAGGGGGCATTCGTACCCTCTACGTTGAGGTTCTCGACGCTGCCCTTGAAGGTCTTGCCGACGCCGGCGCAGCGCTGCTCGAGGGAGACGTTGCCCTGCTCGTGGATGACGCACAGGGTCTTCTTGCGGCCCTCTTCATTGAGTTTCGTGCCGACCGCCTCGCCGGCCACGCCCTCCTCCTGGCCGATGTGGCTGATCGCGCCGAACTTCTGCGAGAACTCCGAGCCGGAGTTGATCGAGACGACCGGGATGCCCGCGGCCTTCGCCTTCGCGAGCACGGGCTCCATGGCCTGCGGCTTGGCGAGGGTGACGACGATTCCGTCGACCTTCTTGTCGATCGCGGCCTGCACCAGCTCGGCCTGCCCCTTGGCCTCCTTGTCGTTGGAGTAGAGGAACTGGACGTTGTCCTTGTCTGCGGCCTGCTGGGCGCCCTTGCGGACGATGTCCCAGAAGGTGTCGCCCTCGCCGGAGTGCGAGACCATCGCGATCTTCATGCGGGGCGTGGTGACGGCCTTGCCGCCGCCTCCATCGCCGTCGGCCTTGTCCTCCGAGTCCTTGCCGCCCGAGCCACTGCAACCGGCGGCGAGCGCGATCACGGCAATAAGAGCTACAGAGCCTGCGGCCGTACGGCCTGTGCGGATCGTGCGCATGGTGGAGCCACCTCTCCTCCGGCCGCCCGGTGCGGCTGGAGGTGTTTGTAGCGGGGTCCCACCTCGGCGTCAATGACTTTGTCAGAACATTCGGACCGCGTACGTACGGGCTTCAGCGGCGCACAACGCTCAGGAACGTACGAGGAGTTGGAACTCGAAGGAGTAGCGCGAAGCCCGGTACGCGTGCGAGCCGAACTCGACCGGGCGGCCCGTGTCGTCGTACGTCGTGCGCTCCATGGCGAGCAGCGGCGCGCCTTCCTTCTCGCCGAGCCGCTCGGCCTCCGCGGCGGTGGCGGCGCGGGCGCCGACGGACTGGCGGGCGCTGTGCAGGGTGATGCCGGCGGACCGCATCAGGCGGTACAGGCCGGTCGCCGAGAGCTCCTCGTCGTCGAGCGCGAGCAGCCCTGTGGGCAGGTGGTTGCAGAGGTACGCGACCGGTTCGCCGTGCGCGAGCCGCAGCCGCTCGACGCGGTGCACCTCCTCGCCCTCCCCGACGCCGAGCGCCGCGGCCGCCTCCGCGGGGGCGGGCACGAGGGTGTTGGCGATGACCCGGGTCTCGGGGCGCTGGCCCGCCGCCTCCAGGTCGTCGTAGAGGCTGGACAGCTCCAGCGGGCGCTTGACCTGGCTGTGCACGACCTGGGTGCCGACGCCGCGGCGGCGCACGAGCAGCCCCTTGTCGACGAGGGACTGGATGGCCTGGCGGACGGTGGGCCGGGACAGGCCGAGGCGGCCCGCCAGCTCGATCTCGTTGCCGAGCAGGCTGCCGGGGGTCAGGGCGCCGCGCTCGATCGCCGCCTCCAGCTGCTGCGACAGCTGGAAGTACAGCGGCACCGGGCTGCCGCGGTCGACACCGAGGCCGAGGTCGGCGGTCGGTTCGGCTTGGGGTTTGGCCACGGGGCGAGGTTATCGGTGGGAGTGCCCCTTGCACATCAAGCCCCGCACTGTGAACGAGAGCCAGCGGGGTACGGGGCAGAGCCCCGATCTTTCCGGGGCGAAGCCCCGCAGCGGAGCACGGCAAGGCAGCCGGGTGCTTGTCAGGACAAACGATTGACACCCACCCGGGAGCGCGCCACCGTTGGATGCCATGCGCATCGGACTCATCGGAACGGGCCGCATCGGCACCTTTCACGCGGGCGTACTGGAGCGGTACCGGGAGGTCGGTTCGCTGGTCGTCACCGACGCGGAGCCCGCGCGGGCGGTCGCACTCGCCGACCGGATCGGGGCGACGGCCGCGCCGAGCGTCGACGAGATCTTCACGTGGGGCGTGGACGCGCTGGTGATCACCGCGGCCACCGCGGCGCACGCCGAGCTGATCGGGCGGGCGGCGCGGGCCGGACTCCCGGTCTTCTGCGAGAAGCCGATCGCGCTCGACCTGCCGGGCACGCTGGCCGCGCTCGCGGAGGTCGAGGCGGCGGGCACGGTGCTCCAACTCGGCTTCCAGCGGCGCTTCGACGCCGGGTACACGGCGGCGCGGGCCGCCGTGCGGGAGGGGAGCCTCGGCCGGGTGCACACGGTACGGGCGATGACCTCCGACCCGGCGCCACCCCCTGCCGCGTACCTCCCGCTCTCCGGCGGGCTCTACCGGGACTGCCTGATCCACGACTTCGACATGCTGCGGTGGGTGACCGGGCGCGAGATCGTCGAGGTGTACGCGACCGGGTCCGACGCCGGGCCCGCCATGTTCCGCGAGGCGGGGGACGTGGACACCGCGGCGGCGCTCCTGACCCTCGACGACGGGACCCTGGCCACGGCCACCTCCACGCGGTGCAACGGCGCCGGGTACGACGTGCGCATGGAGCTCTCCGGGGACCGGGACACGGTCGTCGTCGGCCTCGACGACCGGACCCCGGTCGCCTCCACGGAACCGGAGGGCCCGCGCGCCGCCACGAAGCCGTGGCCCGGCTTCCTGGAACGCTTCGCCCCCGCGTACGAGGCCGAGTTGAAGGCCTTCGTGGACGTCGTCCGCGGCGAACGCGCCAATCCGTGCGACGGGTGGGAGGCCCTGCGGGCGCTGCGGGTCGCGGAGGCGTGCGAGCTGTCGCGGGCGGAGCGGCGGGTCGTACGGCTCGAAGAGGTGGCCGGGGGCTGACTTCGGGCTATGCCGTCATGCCGAGGAGCCGGTCCAGGACCGCCGGGTCCGCCTTGACGCCGTCGTGGAGGTGGGTGTCGGAGACCCAGGGGTCGAGTCCCCGGACCAACGACGCGGTGTGCAGGGCCTGTTCACGGTCCACGAACATGTCGTCGCGGTAGACGGCAGCGGCGACCGGGACCTCGTTCGCGGCGAGGCGGTCGAGGTCGTAGAGGGCCGGCCAGTCCGTGCGGTGGGCGAGGGTGTCCGCGGCCGTCTTGAGCGGGACGAGGGCCGGGTCCTCGTCGAACATCCACGGGTACATCATCTCGCCGGTGAGGTGCAGCGGTCCGCCCTTCTCCGCGTCGAACTCGGGGAACTCCTCCCGGATCCGGTGCGCGGACCAGGCTGTGGCGCGGCCGCCCTGCGCGTAGATCGATTCGTGCAGCACCCCGTAGAGCGGGCGCGGGGCCAGCGAGACCACGGCGTCGACGCCACGCAGGAAGGGGTCGGAGAGGGCCGGCCGCCCTCCCGCTCCGGTCACGAACGCGCACTCCAACAGATAGTGCAGCGAGTCGATGGCGGCGGAGGTGCCGAACGAGATGCCGAGGCTCTGGAAGCGCCGCACGCTCAGCCGCTCCCCCGACGGCATCCGTACGTCGTGCTCGGCGAGGTGGTCCGCGACCCGGGCGGCGAGCTCCCGGTCGCGCGGATAGCGGGCGAAATAACGGGAGTTGGCGTCGATGGTGCGACGGTAGGCCGCGCGGTAGACGTCGTCCGCGTGGCCGGTGAGGGTGGGGAGGCCGCCGGTGATCAGGGCCCGGTCCAGGCCCTCGGGCGCCAGGCTCAGATACGTAAGGGTGCAGAAGCCGCCGAAGCTCTGGCCGAGCACCGTCCAGGGGCGGTCGCCCTGGAGGTGGCGGCGCAGCAGTTCCGCGTCGCGCACGATGGAGTCGGCACGGAAGTGCGCGAGATACGCCGCCGGGTCCGGGTGTCCTGCGAGCGTGGTGCGGTCGGCGGGGGTGGAGCGGCCGGTGCCGCGCTGGTCGAGGAGGACCACGCGGTACTCCTTCAGGGCGCGGCGCAGCCAGGCGCCAGCCGCGTTGGGGCGTTCCGCCCGGCCGCCGGGTCCGCCCTGCAGCCAGAGCAGACGGGGCAGGTCCCGCCGCCCCTCCAGCCCCTCGGCGACGACTTCGCGGGCGAAGACGTCGATGCGGGGGCCGTCCGGCCGGGTGTGGTCGAGGGGGACGTCGAGGGTGTGGTCGGTGCAGACGAGTCCGTTGTGGCGGTAGGTGGTCATGGGTGGATCGACTCCTGAGGTGGGACGGGGTAAAGATTGCGCAGTTCCCCGCGCCCCTTCAGGGGCGCGGGGAACTGCGCGACCGCAACGCCGGCTGGGCGCTTCAGTATCCGGCCACGCCCAACTCGCGGCAGATCTCCACCAGTTCAGGGTGGACGTACACCCCGTCCTTCTCGATGCACTCGCCGTCCAGGTAGATGGACGGGCCGAGGATCGACCCGTCGGTGTGCGCGGCGGAGACCCACGGCTCGCCCCCGATCCACGCCCCCTTCGTACCGATGCCGAGCTCCACGCAGCCGAAGACACGCTCGTCCTCGACGATGCGGCCGGTGGGCGCGGGCACGCCGGGGTTGAAGCCGAGCGACCAGTGGGCGACGCGGAACATGTTCGGGTCGTCCCAGGACTCCATCCAGCGGCGGAAGATCTCGGCGTCCTGGCCCTCGCCGTCGATCTTCGTGACGACGCCCTTCTCGACGATGCAGCGCACCGGGTTGCGCAGCAGGCCGAGCTGGTCCGGCGGCCACAGGGCGCCGTCGAAGACGAGGACGCCGTCCTGGGTCCCTTCGAGGGGGTTCCAGGAGATCTGGCCGGAGAGCATGACGGTCTCGCCGGGCTTCTCGGCGGGCTTGCCGCGCAGGTTGATCGGGCGGTCGCCGTTGCGGCCGGTGATGTCGGTGCCGTTCGCGGAGGTGATGCGGACCTCGTCGGCCTGCTCCAGGAGGCGGACGAGCGCCTTGCCGAGCTTGATGACGCCCTGGAAGTCGGGGCGGCCGACCGTCGCGACGAGCATGTGCACGTCCATGGCGGTGAGGTTGGTGTAGCGGCAGCCGTTGGCCATGGCGCGGCGGAAGGCGTTGGAGTGCATCACGTACGAGACGGCGAACTCGATCCATACGTCGGCGTCCGCGATGGCGCCCGCGACGGGGCGCGGCGGCTCCATCGAGGAGCTGGGCATGGTCTCTGACCAGACGACGACGGGGTGGGCGCCGGCGGCGGCGACGGCCTGCGCGGTGGCATCGACGACGCGGCGGTCGCTGCTGGTGTCACCGGTGAGGACGACGTGCTCGCCGGGCTTGACAAGCATGACCTGCTCGACCAACTTGCGTGCGGCGAGGGCGAGTTCGTAGCTGAGGTACTCGGCGCGGGGTTCGAGCCGGCTGAACATCTCCATGGTGGATCCTTCTCCTTGCGGTGGTGCGTGTGCGAGAGGTGGCTTGTGGGGTGGGGCGACCGGGGTGGCGAGGAGGTCAGCCCGCCTTGACGATCTGGGCGGAATCGCCGAGCGAACTGCCCGCGATGAGTCCGGCGCCGATCAGGTTCAGTTCCTCGTCGGCGCGGGGGCCGCGCCACTTGCGGTAGCCGACGCGGATCGCGAGGGCGGCGAGGACCAGCCAGCAGGCGTGCGGGGTGAGGATCAGCAGGCCGGTCGCGAGCATCACGCCCATCTGCCGCTTCGTGCCGCCGAGCAGTTGAATCAGGGCGCCGGGGATCGCCCAGATCAGCAGCGTGCGCAGCACTCCGGGCTCGCCCAGGCCGTTCTTGACGGTGTCGGCGTAGACCTTGGCGACGGGCGGGATCAGGCCCTGCCTGAAGTACGACTGCCAGAGCACGGCCACGACGACCAGCGCGGCGGCGAAGCCGATGAGCGCGGCGCGGAACTGCTCGCGGCGGCCTTCCCGCTCGAACGGGTCCCAGGGCTGGTGGTCGCGGCGCAGCAGCCAGCCCGCCTTGAGGTCGTAGCCCATGTCGGCGAAGGCGGGTCCGGTGGCGGAGACGTAGCCGACGAGCAGGGCGAGCGGGACGGACGGGATGCCGATCAGCAGCCCGAGGATCAGGAAGATCAGGGTGACCGCGAAGGACGGGAACCAGCCGGACTGCATGGCGGCGAGGCCCACGATCAGTTCGTGCACGAGGGCGGCGAACGCGGCGAACAGCACCCAGCCGACGATGCCGAGCGGGCTCATGTCGCCGATGAGGCCGCCGATCACGGCCAGCAGCACGGCGCCCGCCACGAACAGGGCGTAGCCCCGTACGAGAGAGCGGCGCAGCGACTTCTCGTCGACGGTGTACGCGGTGGTGGGGTCGGCCGGAGCGTCCGTGGGGGTGTCGGCGGGCGCGGGCTTGGCGGCCGAGCGGCGGCGCACGAGCATCACGACGGCCTGGCCGAGGGCGACGACGCCCGCGCCGACCATCACGCCGTGCGGTACGTAGCCGACCCCGAGGTCGGTGTGGAACAGGTCGGGGCTGAACTCCCGCAGGCCGAGGCCGACTCCGAACATCCCCAGCGCCCATACGTTGCCGAGGAAGGCGACGCCCGCGGCGGACAGCGGCAGGCTCAGCAGGGTGCCGCCGATGCCGACGACGGTGCCCGCGCCGAGGATCAGGGCGCGTTTGCCGCCCTTGTCGCCCGCCTTGATGGTCTCGGCGGCGGCCTGTCCGGGCGGCCAGGCGGCGTCGGCGGGCAGCAGCCGCGAGCCGAAGGACCGGTAGAGCACCCAGGTGTCGATGAGCAGCCCCACGAAGGAGCCGATGAGCATCGGCCAGACCAGGTCCTTGCGCCCGAAGACGTAGGGCACGGCGATCGAGGTGAGCAGCGCGTTGGCGGAGGCGAAGGTGGCGGCGGAGATGGCGCTCTGGGCGAGGTTCTGCCGGTGCACGGAGCGCATCGAGCGCAGTCCCGCGAGCGGGATCCGGCCGATCAGCATCGCGATGAGGGCGCCGACCACGGAGGTGTTGGCGGAGATGCCGAGCTTGGCGACGAGGTCCGCGCCGATGACCGCGCCGACCACGGAGAGCACCACGAGGACGACCAGCGTGACGGGTTCACGTACGCGGGGGTGGCCGGCGCCGGCCGGCTTGGTGCTCGGCCCCGGTCCGCCCGGTGGGGGCGGAGCGGTGGCGGCGGGCGAGCTGTGGTGCGACACGAGGTCACCTCTTGGCGGGTGGGCCCGTCCCTGGAAGGCGCAGCCCGTTGGAAAGGGCTGTCCCTGGAAGGGGCGGGACGGTTGTGGGCAGGCGGCAGCGAGCCGCGTACGGCGGGTGCGGGACCGTCGTCGTACGAGTGCCGGCGGGGGGTCGGCGGGCGGGTCGCCGACGGGGTCAGGAGCCGAAGGCGGCCGTGGCCTCCTCGGCTCCTGACCTGACGAGTTCGGTGATGCGGTCGGCGGCGCGAGTGACGCGGTGCGCGGGGCCGATGACGGTGAGCGAGGCCGCGACGGTGCCGGCCTGGAAGACCGGGGCCGACACGGCGGCGACGGCCTCGTCGTACTCGCCGTGGCTGACGCTGTGGCCCCGTGCGCGGACGTCGGCGTACAGGGCGAGCAGGGCGTCGAGGTCGGTGACGGTGTGGTCGTTGAAGCGCTGGAGCGGGGTGGCGCCGAACAGCCGGCGCAGCTCCGCCTCGGGGTAGTGGGCGAAGATCGCGTGGCCGGAGGCGCCGGCGTGGCCGGGCATGACGGCGCCGATGATCGCGGTGTAGCGGACGGGTCCCGTGCCGTCGACGGCCGCGGCGCAGCGGTAGCCGGCACCCTGCGGCACGTTCAGGACGACGCTCTCACCGGTCTCGCGCAGCAGTCCGGCGAGGATCGGGCGGACCAGCGAGGGCAGCACCCCGCTGTGCTCTCCGGCCCGGGCCAGCCGGGAGACGGCGGGGCCGAGCCGGTAGCGACGGGTGGTGGTGTCGCAGGTGAGGAAGGAGCGGGAGGCGAGGGTGGTGAGGATCCGCTGGGCGACGGCCTTGTCCCAGCCGTGCCTGCGGGCCATCTCGCTCACGCCCCACTCGGGCCGGCGTTCGGTGAAGGACAGCAGGACGAGCAGGGCGCGGTCGGCACCCTGAAGGACCCCGGGCTGCGGTGGAGCGAGGAAGTCCGCGGGGTCGACGGACTCTCCCTCGTGTGCGGTGTCGACGGCGGTCGTACCGTTCGCCTCGGCCATCGCCTCGCTCCTCTCCGTACCCTCGCTCGGTGCGCTGAGCGCAACGCCGTTGCGCTCAGCGGCGAGAACTATGGGTTCGGTGGGGCGGGAGTGTCAAGGGTGTTCTTCGGCACGCCTGCGCCCAGCGCTCGGCACACATCAAGCCCTGCGCACGCATCAAGCGCCGCCGGGTCACATCAAGCCCCTGCGGCGATTGAGCAGCGGGGTCCGGGGCGGAGCCCCGAGGCGTTCACCACGTGACCCGCAGGCTCCTCGTGCCCCGGATGAGCATCCCCGGCAGCCACGCCTCCGGCTCCTCCGCGAGGGCCAGCTCCGGACAGCGTTCCAGAAGGGAGCGGACGGCGATACGCCCCTCCAGCCGGGCAAGCGGAGCGCCCAGGCAGAAGTGGATGCCGTGGCCGAACGCGACGTGGCCGCGGGCATCACGGCGGATGTCGAAGCGGTCGGGTTCCACGAACCGGTGCGGGTCGTGGCTCGCCGTGGCGATGCCGATGAGCACCGGCGCGCCCGCCGGAATCACCGTGCCGTCGATGTCCACCGGCTCCGCCGCGAAGCGGTGCGTGGCCGTCTCGACCGGGCCGTCGTAGCGGAGCATCTCCTCCACGGCGCCATCCAGAAGCGTCATGTCGGCGCGCAGGGCCGCGAGTTGGTCCGGGTGCCGGAGCAGGGCGCGGACGCCGTTGCCGATCAGGTTGACCGTGGTTTCGTGGCCGGCGACGAGCAAAAGGAAGGACATGCCACGCAATTCGCTGGGCGAGAGACGGTCGCCGTCCTCCGCGGTGGTGCGGATCAGCGCGCTCAGCAGGTCGTCGGCGGGGGCCGCGCTCCGCTTGGCGTCGATCAACTCGTCGAGGAAACCGACCAGTTCGACATGCGACGCGTACGCCTCCTCCTCGCTGGTCGGCGCCACGACCTGCGTCGACATGCGGCGGAACCGCTCGCGGTCGATGTCGGGGACGCCGAGCAGTTCGCAGATCACCGCGAAGGGCAGCGGGAAAGCGAGCGAGCCGATCAGGTCGGCGCTGCCGCGCGGCACCATGTCGTCGAGCAGCTCGTCCGTGAGTTTCTGGATGCGCGGGGCGAGCGCGGCGACGCGGCGCGGGGTGAATTCCCGTGTGACCAAGGAGCGCAGGCGGCCGTGGGCCGGCGGGTCCGCGAAGAGGAGGTGCAGGCCCATCATGTCGCCCTCGATGCCCCACGGTGGGGTCTTGACCAGGCGGGGGTCGGTGAACGCGGCGCGGGCGGCCTCGTGGCCCACGATCAGGTAGAGGTCTTCGGTGGGGCCGGGGCCCGGTGTGCGGACGTGGTGGACCGGGCCGTGGTTGCGGAGGCGTTCGTAGACCGGGTAGGGGTCGGCGTGGAATTGGGGTGCTCCCCCGGCCAGTTCACCCAGGTCGACGATCTCAGCGCTGCCCGTCATTGCGTGCCTCCCGTAACCCGGTTCCGGCTTGCGTCCATCGTGTTCAACTCGCGCCGCATCCCGTGCGTTCCCGTCCCGGGGGTGACCGGGTGCGTTGCCTGCGTCGCGGGGCTCCGCCCCGGACCCCGCGCCTCAAACGCCGGCGGGGCTCCAAAAGATCGGGGCTCTGCCCCGGACCCCGCTGCTCAATCGCCGCAGGGGCTTGAATTGGTCACCCGCCGCGGGGGCTTGAAGTGCCGCCCGATTCCAGGAAGCGGGCCAGGGGGAGGGTGGCCGCGCCGACCGTGACCGCGTCGGGGCCCAGGTGGCCCAGGTTCACCGTGGTTTGGGTGAAGGGGTGGTGAAGGGCGTAGGACGCGGCGGCGGTGCGTATCGGGGCGAGCAGGCGGGGGCCGAGCATGAGGCCCGCCCAGCCGCCCACGACGATCCGCTCCGGGTTGAACAGGTTGACCAGGTCGGCGATGCCCGCGCCGAGGTATTCGGCGGTCTCCTCCAACAGGGCCGCCGTGGCAGGGGTTTCGTCGGCGAGGAGTTCGGCGAGCGCGCCCTCCTCGTCGGGCGCGGTCCACCTGCCGCCCGCCTCCCGCCAGCGCGCGAGGAGCGCCTCCGCGCCGACGTACGCCTCCAGGCAGCCGCGCGCCCCGCACCGGCAGGCCCGGCCGCCGACCCGCAGCACGGTGTGACCCCACTCCCCCGCGCTGCTGGACGCGCCCTGGTAGGGCAGTCCGTCGGCGATGACGCAGGCGCCGACGCCGGAGCCGATGAGCGCGATCACGGCGTTGCGGGCGCCGCGGCCCGCGCCGAACCACATCTCGGCGCGGCCGAGGGTCTTGGCCCCGTTGTCGAGGAAGAGGGGGAGCTGCGAGGGGAGTTCGGGCGGGAGGCCGTCCGGCGCGCGGAGCATGGCTTCCAGGGGGACCCCGTCCCAGCCGATGGTCTGGCCGTGCACCACCGCGCCGCCCCCGCCCGATGCGTCGACGATGCCGGGCACTCCGATGCCGACGCCGAGGAGGGAGCCCGGAGCCACCTCCGCGTCGGCCAGCACCCGTGTCAGTCCCGCGGTGATGAGGCGTACGACGTCCTTGGCGTCGCAGCGGCCGTCGCGCGAGGCTTCCGGCAACGGCTCGTCCACGCGCGCGAGTTGGCCGAGCGCGAGGTCGAACAGCTCCACGCGCACGCGGGTCTCCCCGACGTCCACGCCCACGAGGTGGCCGCAGCACGGGGCGACGCGCAGCAGGGTGCGGGGGCGGCCGCCGTCGGATTCGACCGAGCCCGCCTCCTCCAGGAGGCCGTCGGCGACGAGTTCCGCCACCACGTTGCTGATGGAGCCCGAGCTGAGCGCCGTGAGGGGCCCCAACTCCTGTCTGCTGAGCGGCCCGTCGAAGTACAGCTTGCTCAGGACCACGGCGCGGTTGCCGCGCCGCAGGTCACGTACCGTCCGCCGGCGTGGTGCCGCCATCCCCACCCCTTCGACCGCTCACATCGTTGAACGGTGCGAATTTACCCTGCGGGACCGACACCGACCGGCCACCGACCGACGCCGACCGACGCCGACCGACGCTCCTCAAGCGTCGTCCAGCAGCCCCGCGTCGTGGGCGAGCAGCGCGATCTGTACGCGATTGTTGAGGCCGAGCCGGGCCATGATGCGCGAGACGTGGGTCTTGACCGTGGGGACGCTCATGTAGAGCGTCGCGGCGATCTCCGCGTTCGACCTGCCGCGGCCCACCTCGACGGCCACCTCCCGTTCGCGCTCGGCCAGTTCGGCCATGCGCGTACGCGCGCGTGCCCTCCGGTCCAGGGCTGGGTCGTCGCCCGAGACCTTGGAGATGAGCTGCCGGGTCACGGTCGGCGAGAGGACCGGGGTGCCGGCCGCCACGCGGCGTACCGCCTCGACGATCTCGCCCGGCGCGGTGTCCTTGAGGACGAATCCGGCGGCTCCCGCGCGCAGCGCCCGCAGCACCTGTTCGTCCGCGTGGAACGTGGTCAGGACGATCACCTCTGGCGCGCCTTCACGCGCGCGTAGTGCCTCGGTGGCGGACAGGCCGTCCAGGGTCGGCATGCGCAGGTCCATGAGGACGACGTCCGGGTGCAGCCGGGCCACCTGCGCGTCCACCTCGCTGCCGTCGGCGGCCTCCCCGACGATCTCGATGTCATCGGCGGCGCCGAACATGAAGGTGAGCCCGGCGCGCACAAGGGGGTCGTCGTCGACGATGAGCAGGCGGATTGCGGTCATGGGGCCACCGTAGCGAGGGACGATCACCGCTGTGCGCACACCGGCGGCTTCCCCCGCGGTCCTCACTCCGGCCACGGCAGCCAGGCCCGCACCGCGAAACCGCCGTCCGGTTCCGCCCCGTGGGCGAGCCGGCCGCCCGCGAGCGTGGCGCGTTCCGTGAGGCCGATCAGGCCCTGCCCCGAGCCGGGGACGTGCGACACCGCGCCGGGCGGCGGCGGGTTGCGCACCGTGACCGTGAGGCCGTCCCCCGCGCTGCCCTCGACCGTGACCGCGACCTCGGCGCCAGGGGCGTGCTTACGGGCGTTGGTCAGGCCTTCCTGGGCGATGCGGTAGGCGGTGCGTCCGGTGGAGGCGGGCACGGCCTGTGCTTCGGGGACCCGGTTGTCGAGGTCGACCTTCATGCCGGCCTCGCGGGACTCGGCGACCAGGGCGTCGAGCGCGGCGAGGGTGGGCTGCGGCCGCCCCGACTCGTCGCCGTGGTCCGCCGCGCGCAGCACGCCGATGATCTCGCGCAGGTCCTGCAGTGCCTCGTGCGCGCTCTCCCGGATCACGCCCGCGGCCCGGGCGATCTCGGCCTGGGGCGCGTCGGGGCGGAACTCCAGGGCGCCCGCGTGCACGCTCAGCAGGGTGAGGCGGTGGGCGAGCACGTCGTGCATCTCGCGTGCGATGTCCTCGCGGGCGAGCCGCTGGGCCCGCTCGGCGCGGAGCTCGGCCTCGGTCTCGGCGCGGCGCGCCCGGTCCCGCAGGGACATCAGGAGCTGGCGGCGGGAGCGGACGAACATGCCCCAGCCGACGACCGTGATCGTGATGATGACGGTGAACGAGACCGACAGCAGGTACGAGGACTCGGGGTCGGGCCGCAGCCAGAAGAACAGCGGGATGAACGCGATGGAGACGCCCGCCACCCAGCCGATGTAGCGGAACGGGCGGTGCACGGCGAGCGTGAACATCGCGATCATCGACGCGCCGCCCGCGGTGTTGGACAGGAAGCCCACCGGGAGCATCGCCAGGGCGAGGCCCAGCGGCCAGCGTCTGCGCAGCCAGATCCCGGCGCAGGCGAGGGCTCCGAGCACCTGGTCGATCACCGCGAGGGCAGGCGGCGTGTTCGGGTCGTCCCAGACCTGCTGGGCGAAGATCAGGCCGAGGAAGACCGCGATCCCGAAGCAGCTGAAGTCGACGATCCAGTCGCGGGCCGTGCGCCGCCTGCGGCCCGGCCGCCCCTCGGGGTCCAGGTCGAGCTCGTCGGCGACGGCCGAGGGCAGCAGCCGTCGGCGCCAGCGCTCGGCGGGCGTGTCCGCCGGCTGCGGGGTTCCGGTCTGCCGCACTGCTTCCATGGTCGACAAATCTACGCACCCGAGGCGCCCGGCACCGCCCCGAGCGCCGCTTCCGCGACCAAAGTCGCACCCCCGTCGACTTTGGTCGCGGCCGGCGCCCCGCGCTCCGGTGGGGCCTGGCCCAAAAGACGACAGGCCCTGCCGGAGTCGTACGGGGCTCGCCCCGCGGCCGATGTGGGTGGGGGGTCCGCGGGGCGAGAGTCCCTGTGCGCGAATCAGGAGCCGGAGGGCTCAGCAGGCGTGGTCGACCAGGTCGAAGGACGCGTAGTGGTCCGCCGTGTAGTAGTCCACCTTGTCGGAGTCTCCGGTGACGATGCGGCGGGCGCCGCGGTCGTCCGAGCCCGGCGTGATCACCGTGTACTCGTGGTAGTAGCCGGACGACTGGTCGGGGAGGATGCCCTCCCTGTTGGAGAAGACCGTGCCGTCCTGCTCGTACGGGTACGGCCCGCCCTGCTCGATGAGGTCCAGCGTGTCGTGCGCCTCGGCGGGCAGCGCGGAGGCGCAGATGTCGCCGACATCGGCGGCCGAGACGGTGTGGGAGGCGACGGCCGGGGCCGGGGCGGCCTGCGCGGCGAGTGCGGTCGGGCCGCCCACGAAGAGGGCGGCGGCTACGGAGACGGTTGCGATGAAGCGTGGGGGAATCTTCATGCCCCACAGTGTGACGCGCGTAGAGGTGGTCATGTCAACACCAACTCCCCCACGTTCTCCTTGAGTTCACATCCTGCGCGCGCCGCCCACGACATCGACGTCCATTTGCCGCCAGCCCTCACCTGCGTGGATCGCTGTACTTGAAGCCACAACATCCGCTCCCTACAGGAGGCGACATGAACGGCAAGGTGGCTCTGGTGACCGGCGGCTCCCGCGGAATCGGCGCGGCGACGGCGCTGCGGCTCGCCCTCGACGGCTTCGACGTGGCGCTCACCTACGTACAGGGCAAGGAGGCCGCGGAGGAGGTGGTGCGGCGGATCGAGGCGCTGGGGCGGCGGGGGCTCGCGGTGCGGGCCGACTCGGCGGACGCCGTCGAGGCGGCGGAGGCGGTCGAGCGGACCGTGGCGGGGCTCGGCCGGATCGACGTGCTCGTCAACAACGTCGGCGTGGGGGCGCTCGGCCCGCTGGACGGCTTCTCCCTCGCGGACGTCGACCGCGCGCTCGACGTGAACGTGCGCGGCGTCTTCGTCACCTCGCAGGCCGCGGCCGCCAGACTCCCCGAGGGCGGCCGGATCGTCACCGTCGGCTCCTGCATGGCCCAGCACGTGCCGGGCCCCGGCGGCACGCTCTACGCCACGAGCAAGGCGGCCCTGATCGGCCTGACGAAGGCGCTCGCCCGCGAGCTGGGCGGGCGTGGCATCACGGCGAACATCGTGCACCCGGGCCCGACGGACACCGATATGAACCCGGCCGACGGTCCGTACGCGGCGGCGCAGGCCTCGGCGACGGCGCTCGGCCGCTACGGCACCGCGGACGAGGTGGCGTCGGCGGTCGCGTACCTGGCGGGCGACGGGGCCTCGTACGTGACGGGCGCCGAGTTCGCGGTGGACGGCGGGCACGCCGCGTAACGCCGGAAAGGGAAATGCGGGGCACACCGGTGCTGTCAGGCCGGTGTGCCCCGCAAGCCGAGCAGAGTAGGGGCTACTCACCCAACTCCGCATGGCGGGCCATCAGTTGAGACTCCTCGCGTCCCTGCGTTACTTGGCCCTCTCGAGCAGCTGTCCCTGCGGGGCGGTGAACTCGCCGTCGGAGACGATGCGTTCACCGCGCAGCCAGGTCGACTTCACGACGCCGTGCAGCGTCTTGCCCGCGTACGCGGTGACGCGGTTGCGGTGCTGGAGGGCGGCCGGGTCGACGCTGAAGGTGTCCTCGGGGGCGAGGACGGCGAAGTCGGCGTCGCGGCCGACCGCGATGGCGCCCTTGCGGTCGTCGAGGCCGACCAGCTTCGACGTGCGCTCGGACATCCAACGAACCACGTCCTCAAGGGAGTAGCCGCGGGCACGGGCGGCCGTCCAGATCGCCGATAGGCTGAGCTGGAGGCCGGAGATGCCGCCCCACGCGGTCGCGAAGTCGTCGGTCTTCAGGTCGGCCGTGGACGGCGAGTGGTCGGTGACGACGCAGTCGATGGTGCCGTCGGCGAGCGCCTGCCACAGCAGGTCCTGGTTGGCGACCTCACGGATCGGCGGGCAGCACTTGAACTCGCTTGCCCCGTCCGGGACTTCCTCGGCGGTGAGCGTGAGGTAGTGCGGGCAGGTCTCGACGGTCAGCTCGACACCCTCGGCCTTCGCGGCGGCGATCAGCGGCAGCGCGTCGGAGGACGACAGGTGCAGGATGTGGATGCGGGCACCGATCCGCTTGGCGGTGTCGATCAGGCCCTTGATGGCGACGTCCTCGGAGACGCGCGGGCGGGTCGCCAGGTAGTCGTCGTACTTGGGACCGCTGTTGTGCGGCGCCACGTCCAGCTCGTGCGGGTCCTCGGCGTGCACGATGAGCAGGCCGCCGAAGCCGGCGATCTCCGCCATGGAGGTGCTGAGCTGGTCCCGGTTCAGGTGCGGGAACTCGTCGACGCCGGACGGCGACAGGAAGCACTTGAAGCCGAAGACCCCGGCGTCGTGCAGCGGGCGCAGGTCCTTGACGTTGTCGGGCAGCGCGCCGCCCCAGAAGCCGACGTCGATGTGCGCCTTGGAAGCGGCCACGTCCTTCTTCGTACGAAGGTTGTCGACGGTCGTGGTCGGCGGCAGCGAGTTGAGTGGCATGTCGACGAGGGTCGTGATGCCGCCGGCCGCCGCGGCGCGGGTGGCGGTCCAGAAGCCCTCCCACTCGGTGCGCCCCGGGTCGTTGACGTGCACGTGCGTGTCGACGATGCCGGGCAGCAGCGCGTCGTCGCCGAAGTCCTCGAGGCGGGCCCCGGCCGGGACCTGCGCGTCGTGCGCGAGCACCGCGACGATCTTCCCCTGGGCGACCGCGACCGAGGCGGGGCGCGTACCTTCGGGAGTGATGACGCGCGTCGAGCGCAGCACGAGTTCGATCTGGACGTCGGGGTCCGACACGTGGGCCTCCTCAAGCTTCAACGTTCTGTTGAAGGAGTCTTCACTCAGACTTCGGGAACCGTCAAGACCCGGATGCGGGAGGCGCGAGCCCTAGACGTTTCCACAAAGTGAAATTAAGATTCCGGTACGCAGAACGTAGCTACCGACGAACTTCCCGGTCAAGGGATCTCTGGACAGGAACCCGCCGGTAGGCTGCGTATCTGCCTGCCACCCGAAAGGAACGCGCTGTGCCGACGTCCGACGCCAGCACCACTGATGCCGCCAAGTCCGCACCCACCGGCGGCGTCCAGTCCCTTGAGCGCGCCTTCGATCTGCTCGAGCGGATGGCCGACGCCGGTGGTGAGGTCGGCCTCAGCGAGCTCTCCGCCAGCAGCGGGCTGCCGCTGCCGACGATCCACCGCCTGATGCGTACGCTCGTCGCCTGCGGCTACGTACGCCAGCAGCCCAACCGGCGCTACGCGCTCGGTCCGCGGCTCATCCGGCTCGGCGAGTCCGCGTCCCGGCTGCTCGGCACGTGGGCGCGTCCGTACCTGGCGCGCCTCGTCGAGGAGACCGGGGAGACCGCGAACATGGCGCTCCTCGACGGCGACGAGGTCGTGTACGTCGCCCAGGTGCCGTCCAAGCACTCCATGCGGATGTTCACCGAGGTCGGCCGCAGGGTGCTGCCGCACTCGACCGGAGTGGGCAAGGCGCTGCTCGCGTACACGCCGGCGGAGGAGGTGCGGGCGTTGCTCGGGCGTACGGGTATGCCTGCCGCCACCGAGAAGACGCTCACCACGCCCGAGGGGTTCCTCGACGCGCTGGAGGATGTGCGGCAGGCCGGGTATGCCGTCGATGACAACGAGCAGGAGATCGGGGTGCGGTGCCTCGCGGTGTCCGTGCCGGAGTCTCCGACGGCTGCGGCGATTTCTATTTCCGGGCCGGCGGGGCGGGTGACCGAGGCGGCCACCGAGAAGATCGTGCCGATTCTTCAGCAGGTGGCGCGGGAGTTGTCGGTGGCGTTGGCCAGTTCCGGCCACAGCGCTTGACGTCGCGGGGCGCTGCCCCGGACCCCGCTGCTCAATCGCCGCAGGGGCTTGAAATACCGCCGTCGTGCATCTCGTGGATCTTGTCGGCCACCGTCAGGTGGTCGCGGTCGTGCGTTACCAGGACCGTCGCCGTGCCTCGCTCCCTCGTCAGCTTGCGCAGCAAGTCCAGTACCGACGCGCCGCGTTCGTGGTCGAGCGCGCTGGTGGGTTCGTCCACCAGGAGGACACGAGGGGCGTTGATCAGGGCGCGTGCGATGTTCACGCGCTGGCGCTGGCCTCCCGAGAGTTGGTGCGGACGGCGGTGCGCCTGGTCCGCCAGGCCGACGGCATCCAGCAACTCCCGTGCGCGCTCCCGTACTTCGCGGGGCTTGCGGCCGTCCAGGTGGGCCATCACCTGGAGTTGTTCCAGCGCGGTCAGCGACGGCAGCAGGTTCGGCTGCTGGAAGACGATGCCGATCGCGCGGCGGCGCAGTTCCGCCGATTCGGTGCGGGTCAGGGCCGTGGCCTCGGTTCCGTCGACGATCACGCGGCCGCTGTCGGGGGTGACGAGCGTCGCCGCCACCGCCAGGAGGCTGGACTTGCCGGAGCCGGACGGGCCCACCACCGCCGTGAGGCCGCCGGCCGGGACCTGGAGGCCGACCCGGTCGAGGGCCGTGAGGCGGCCGTCCCCGTCGGCGTAGGTCAGCGTGATGTCGTCGAGCAGCAGGGTCATCGGGCGCTCCCGAGTGCGATGAGGGGGTCGACGGCGGTGATCCGCCGGATGGACAGGGCGGCGCCCGCGAGGCCGAGGACCGTCATGACGGCGGCCGGGCCGAGCGCGGTCAGCGGGTCGAGGACGAAGGGCACCGTGTCCGGGACGAAGGCGCCGATGAGGGTGGCGAGGCCGGTGCCGACCGCCGTACCCGCGACCAGCATCAGGACCGCCTGGCCGAGTGCGTCCCGCAGGAGGTAGCGGGTCGACGAGCCGAGGGCCTTCAGGACCGCGATGTCCGCGCTGCGCTGGATCGTCCACACGGTGAAGAACGCGCCGACGACGAGCGCCGAGATGGCGAAGAGGAAGCCGCGCATCAGCTGCAGCGAACCGTTCTCGGCCTGATAGGACCCTATGGCGGACAGGGCGCCTTCGATGGTGGTGGTGTCCGTGCCCGCGGTCTTGTCGGCCGCCCGCAGGTCGGCGCCCGCTGCCGTGCGCAGGGCGATCACCGTCGCGCGTTCGCCCTCGCCTCCCGTGGGCGTGATGTGCTGCCAGTCGTCGAGGTGCGTCCAGACGACCGGGGTGTGGCTGTACGAGGCGTCGCCGGAGATGCCCGTGACCGTGAGGCGCGTGCCGCCGAGGGTGAGCCTGTCGCCCGTGGCGGCGCCCAGTTCCTTCGCCGCCTTGGTGGACAGGACCGCCGTGCCGGGCTCCGTCTCGTCGGGTGCGAGGCCCGATCCCTGGCGGACACCGAACGCGGAGACCGCCGCGGTCTGCCGGCCCGCCTCGGCGTTCACCGTGCCGATGCCGATCGGCTCCGCGCTCTCGACGCCCGGCCGCGCCGCGAGGTCGCGCCACTGCTCGGGGCGGACCGTGGACGCCGTGAACGACACCGACTGGCCGTCGGCGGGCCGCGCGAACGCGAGGTGGTCGGCGGGCAGCCCGGTGAGCGCCGACGTGTTGTCCCGCGCGAGCCCCGCCGTCAGTCCCGACAGCAGTCCCACGAGCAGCGTGATCAGTACGATCACGGTTCCCATCAGGGCGAACCTGCCCCTGGCGAACCGTAGATCTCTCCATGCAACGAACATGCCGCCAAGACTGCTGCTCCGGGGGCCGCGCGGGCATCGCGCCACAGCACGCTTCACCCGAATCGAAGGAGGGACGCGCCTTTCAAACTTTCGGTTGACGGGTTCCGGCCACCGGCTTCGTACGCTGGTGAGGGTATGGATCCACGTTCGCTCACCCCCGCGCTGCGCGCGCTGCGCCTCTGTCTGCATCTGCTGACGGCGGGCCTGCTCGCGCTCGTCGTCGTACGGGCCCTGACCGGGCGGTCCGAGGAGCCGGTCGCGGCGGTGGTGACGGTGGCCGGGGCGATGGGCGTCGTCTACGGGGTGGGCGCGGCGCTGCCTGTCGTACGGTCCACGCGGGCGGGCGCCGCGTGGTGGCTGGCCGTCCTTGGCACGGTGTGGGCGGTGCTGCTCGTGCTCTCACCCGACGCGCTGTGGCTGGCGTTCCCGCTGTACTTCCTGCTGCTGCATCTGCTGCCCGCGCGCTGGGGCGTGCCGGCGGTGGCGCTCGCGGCGGGGGCGGCCATCTGCTCGTACGTCGGTCATGACGGGGCGGTGAATCCGGGGGCGTTCATAGGGCCGCTGCTGGGCGCGGCCGTCGCCGTGGCGACGGTGCTCGGGTATCAGGCGCTGTACCGGGAGAGCGAGCGCAGGCAGGGGCTGATCGAGGAGCTGGTCGCCACCCGCGCCGAACTCGCGGCGGCGGAGCGCGCGGGCGGCACTCTCGCCGAGCGCGAGCGGTTGGCCCGCGAGATCCACGACACGCTGGCGCAGGGCCTGTCCTCGATCCAGTTGCTGCTGGTCGCGGCCGGGCGCGAACTGCCCGCCGGCTCCCCCGCCGCCGGGCACGTCGAGCGGGCCAGGGCCACGGCGCAGGACAACCTCGCGGAGGCCCGCCGCTTCGTACGCGCGCTCGCACCGCCCGACCTGGACGTCGGCTCGCTGACCGGGGCGCTCGACCGGCTGTGCGCCACGGCGCCGGGCCTGACCGCCCGCTTCACAGTGAGCGGCACCCCGCTCGAACTCCCCACGCCGTACGAGGTGGCGCTGTTGCGCATCGCCCAGTCGGCGCTCGCCAACACGGTGCGGCACGCGCGGGCGGGCCGCGCGGAGATCACCCTCAGCTTCATGGAGACCTCGGTGGCCCTGGACGTGGTGGACGACGGCGCGGGCTTCGACCCCGCGGCGGCGCCGGACGGCGGCGACGGCGGATTCGGCCTCGTCGCGATGCGCTCGCGGGTGAGCGAACTCGGCGGCACGTTCACCGTCGAGTCGGAGCCGGGCCGCGGCACGGCGGTCGCGGTGACGCTGCCGGTGCCCTCCGGGGTGCCGACCGGGGGCGCCGCGTGATCCGGCTGCTGCTCGCCGACGACCACCCCGTCGTACGCGCCGGGCTGCGGGCCGTGCTCGACGCGGAGGCGGACTTCGTGATCGTCGCGGAGGCCGCGACGGCCGAGCGGGCCGTGGAGCTGGCGGGGGACGTGGACGTCGTCCTCATGGACCTGCAGTTCGGCACGGGGACGATGCACGGCGCCGAGGCCACCGCCCGGATCGCGGCACTCGACGACGGGCCGCGCGTCCTCGTGCTCACCACGTACGACACCGAGGCGGACATCCTCGCCGCCGTGGAGGCGGGAGCCTCCGGCTACCTGCTGAAGGACGCGCCGCCCGAGGAACTCGCGGCGGCCGTCCGCACCGCGGCGTCCGGGCGCTCCGCGCTCGCGCCCGCCGTCGCCGACCGGCTGATGGGCCGGATGCGGGCACCCGCGGAGGCGCTGAGCCGGCGCGAGCTGGAGGTGCTGCGGCACGTCCGGGACGGCCTGTCCAACGCGGAGATCGCCCGCGAGCTGTTCCTGAGCCAGGCCACGGTCAAGTCCCACCTGGTGCACATCTACGCGAAGTTGGGCGTCGACTCGCGTACGTCGGCGGTGGCGCGGGCGACGCGGGACGGGCTGCTGCGGCGCCGCTGACGCGTCACGCCGACGTCCGTCAGCGCGTCACCTCGAAGTCCGCCGCCCGCACCCGCCGCAGCGCCCGCAGTTCCGCCCGTTGCAGCGGTCGCACCGGCACCGTGAGCACCGGGCACACCGCGTGCCGCCGTACGTGGCGGTGGGCGGCGCGGCGCAGGCTCCGTGGACGTACGCCGATGACCAGCAGGTCGTCGGGGCGTGCCGCGGCCTCCACCAGGGCGGGTCCTGGGCGGTCGCGCACCACGCGTGGCGTCACGTCGAGGTCGGGCGGCAGGCCGCCGAGCGCCTCGTCGAACGCCGCCGTCAGCCGGGCGCGGGCCTCCCCGTACCAGTGCCGGGCCCACGCGGCGTCCGGCCACCTCCGGTACATGGCCTCGCCCTCCGGCGGCTCCCACGCGAGCACCGCCACCAGGGGTCGCCCCGACCGTCGGGCCTCGGCGACCGATGAGCGCAACGCGGCGAGGCTCGCCGGGGAACCGCTGACCCCGACCACCACGCGACCACCGACCCGCTCGCCGTCGTCCATGACACTCCTCCTCGCACGCACACCGTGGCCGCCGACAGGCCACTTCCCACAGGCCACTTCTCACCGATCGAGCCCACTCTGTACGCTGATTGGCCTGGACAGCAGGGCCAATCACGGAGTGGTGGCATGGGTGACAAGACAGTGGTCCGCAGCGTGGACGGCGGTGGGCACGGGCTCGGCGGCAGGCGGCTCGGCGCGCTCGTGACCGGTGTGGCCGGGGAGCGCCCCGGCTACCGCGCGCTCGCGCAGGGCGTGCGGACGCTGCTGCTCGACGGACGGATCGCGCTGCACACGCGGCTGCCCGCGGAGCGCGAGTTCGCGGCCTCGCTCGGGGTCAGCAGGGCCACCGTCACGGCCGCGTACGACCTGCTCCGCGAGAGCGGGTACGCGCGCAGCAGGCGCGGCGCCGGGACGTGGACCGAGCTGCCCGAGGGCGCGCGCCCGACGGTCGTGGCGACGCCCGCCGCGGGGGAGGACGTGATCGATCTGGCGGTCGCCGCGCCCGGTTTCCTGGAGGACGAACTGTCGGCCGCGTACACCGCCGCGGCCCCGGACGTCGCCCGGCACGCGGTGACCAACGGCTACCACCCGTACGGACTGCCGGAGCTGCGCGCCCAGATCGCCGACCGGTACACGCGGCGCGGGCTGCCCACGATGCCCGAGCAGATCCTGGTCACGACGGGCGCCCAGCAGGCCGTGTCGCTCACCCTCACGCTGCTCGGAAGGCCCGGCGACCGGATCCTGGTGGAGAACCCGTCGTACGCCAACGCCCTTTCGGTGATCCGGCAGTTGGGGATGCGCACGGCGCCTGTGCCGGTCACCGAGGACGGCTGGGACGTGGAGCTGATCGGCGCGACGCTGCGGCAGTCGGCACCCCGGCTCGCGTACCTCATTCCGGATTTCCAGAACCCGACGGGCCGGCTCATGCCGAGCGAACAGCGGCGGCAGATCATCGCCGCCGCGCGGGCGACCGGCACCTGGCTGGTCATCGACGAGACGATCGCGGACATCGCGCTCGACGGGGTGAGCGAGCCGCCGTTCGCCTCCCTCGCCCCGCCCGGCGGGGGCGAACAGATCGTCACCGTCGGCTCGTTGAGCAAGGGGCACTGGAGTGGGCTGCGGGTCGGCTGGGTGCGCGCGGGCACCCGTCTGATCACCGAGCTGACGGCGCTGCGGGTCACAGCGGACATGTCGGGTTCGGTCCTCGACCAGCTGGTGGCGGGGCGGCTCCTCGACCGTGAGGAGAGCATTCTGCGCGGGCGGATCCCGGTGCTGCGCGAGCGCCGCGACCGCCTCGCCGAGGCGCTCGGCCGCGAGTTCCCTGACTGGCGCTGGCAGGTGCCGCCCGGCGGGCTCTCCCTCTGGGTGGACCTGGGGCGGCCGATCGCCTCCGCGCTGGGGCGGGCCGCGCTGCGCCACGGGGTGCGGATCGAGGGCGGGTCACGGTTCGGCGCGGACCCCGGCACGTTCGAACACCGGCTGCGCGTCCCGTACGTCCAGCCGGTCGACGTCGCCGAGGAGGCGGTGCGGCGGATCGCGGCATCCATCGACGACGCGGTCGGTGGACTCGGCGGGGCGGGCGAGGAGCCGGGGCGGCCGCACTGGGTGGCGTAGGGGCCTTATGAACGTACGGGGGCCGCGCCTGAACGTACGGGGGCCGCGCCGTTCGGCGCGACCCCCTCCCCGTCCACGAGAACGTCAGCCCTTCGCAGGCGGCCCTCCGAACAGTTCCACGGCACCCCTGACCTGGGTCAGCGCCGCGGACAGCGCGCTGACCGAGCCGATCGCCCCCGCCACGAGCAACAGCGAACGGCGCAGCCTCGGCACCTCGGGCCGGCCCCCGCCGGCCATCGCGTCCAGCGCCGCGAGTTCGTCCTCCGCGATCCCCCGGTCGGGAAACTCGACCGGGTGCGCGGCGAGTTCCCGGCGCAGCCGGGACACGGCGGTGCGCAACTCGTCCACCCGCGGGTCCTGGTCGCTCCCGGTCACAAGCCTCTGCTCCACACTCCGCAACACAGTTTGCTCCCCCTCGCACGTCCTTGTGCGTGTGTTGTCCCGCTCAGGTACTTCTCGTACTTCTCGATTGCTACTACCGCGTAACCCGGCCGGAGCGTCGGTCGGGCGTCCAACTCGGTTTTGTGGCCGCCCAGTTAACGCCACGCGCAAGCCTTTCGCCAGTCCGTTGCGCAAGGCAACTGTGAAAAAGTGAACGACTTCGATCGCACCCGGTGTGCGATATGCAAGGGGCATGACGACGAAGAGCACAGACGCGGTGGTGGCGGGGCTGCTGCTCGCCGCGGGTGGCGGGCGACGGCTCGGCGGCCGGCCCAAGGCACTCCTCTCACACCGCGGGCGGCCACTCGTGGAACACGCGGTACACACCTTGCGCGCGGGGGGATGCGATCCCGTGCACGTGGTACTCGGGGCGGCGGCCGGCGACGTACGGGAGCGGGCCGTACTGGAGGGGTGTCAGGTGACGGAGAACCCGGACTGGGAGGAGGGCATGGGGTCCTCGCTGCGGGCGGGACTCGCCTCGCTCGCGGACACGGGAGCAGAGGCCGCGCTCGTACTCCTGGTGGACCAGCCCGGGATCGGCGCGGCAGCGGTGGCGCGGGTGCGCGCGGCGTACCGCTCCCCCGCCTCGCTCGCGGCGGCCGCGTACGGCGGGGAGCGCGGGCATCCGGTGCTGTTCGGCCGGGACCACTGGGCGGGGATCGCGGCGAGCGCGAGCGGCGACTGTGGGGCGCGCGCCTACCTCAAGGAGCGCACGGGGGTGCTGGACCTCGTGGAGTGCGGGGACATCGCCGAGGCGTACGACATCGACACGGAAGCGGATCTCGGCCACCTTGAGTAACGGGGCGTGGCACGCAGAGCCACGTTCTGTCGACTCTGAGAATCTCGACGTCAACAAACCATTGAACTTCCACAATGAGGAAACTAATATCCACTGTTGAGAAGGGCCGGTCCCCCGAAGCGGGGCCAGCAGCCATACCCAGGCGGCCCCGGCACTCAGTGCCGCAGGGGCCGTTCGCTCGCTGAAGGAAGTGACAGCCACATGTCCGCACCAGCGCCGTCCCCGCTGGCCATCGTCGACGCCGAGACCCTGCCCGGACAGGGCGAGGTGCTCACCGAAGCGGCCCTCGCCTTCGTGGCCGAGCTGCACCGCCTTTTCACGCCCCGGCGTGACGAGCTGCTCGCCCGTCGCGCCGAGCGCCGCGCCGAGATCGCCCGCACCTGCACGCTCGACTTCCTCCCGGAGACCGCCGCCGTCCGCGCGGACGACACCTGGAAGGTCGCCGAGGCCCCGGCCGCCCTGAACGACCGCCGCGTCGAGATCACGGGCCCGACCGACCGCAAGATGACGATCAACGCGCTCAACTCCGGCGCGAAGATCTGGCTCGCCGACTTCGAGGACGCCTCCGCCCCGACGTGGGAGAACGTCATCGGCGGCCAGCTCAACCTCACCAACGCCTACAACCGCGCCATCGACTTCACCGACGAGCGCTCCGGCAAGTCGTACGCCCTGAAGCCCGCCGAGGAGCTGGCCACGGTCGTCATGCGCCCGCGCGGCTGGCACCTGAACGAGCGTCACCTCGTGGACGAGGCCGGCAAGCCGGTCCCCGGCGCGCTCGTCGACTTCGGCCTCTACTTCTTCCACAACGCGAAGAAGCTGATCGAGCTCGGCAAGGGCCCGTACTTCTACCTCCCGAAGACGGAGTCGCACCTGGAGGCCCGCCTCTGGAACGAGATCTTCGTCTTCGCACAGGACTACGTCGGCATCCCGCAGGGCACCGTGCGCGCCACCGTCCTGATCGAGACGATCACGGCCGCGTACGAGATGGAGGAGATCCTCTACGAGCTGCGCGACCACGCCTCCGGTCTGAACGCGGGCCGTTGGGACTACCTCTTCTCCATCGTCAAGAACTTCCGTGACGGCGGCCAGAAGTTCGTCCTGCCGGACCGCAACGCGGTGACGATGACGGCCCCGTTCATGCGGGCGTACACCGAACTCCTCGTCCGCACCTGCCACAAGCGCGGTGCGCACGCCATCGGCGGCATGGCGGCCTTCATCCCGTCGCGGCGCGACGCCGAGGTCAACAAGGTGGCCTTCGCGAAGGTCCGCGACGACAAGGACCGCGAGGCCGGCGACGGCTTCGACGGCTCCTGGGTCGCGCACCCGGACCTCGTCCCGATCGCCATGGAGTCCTTCGACAAGGTCCTCGGCGAGAAGCCGAACCAGAAGGACCGCCTGCGCGAGGACGTGTCCGTCGCCGCCGGTGACCTGATCGCCATCGACTCCCTCGACGCGAAGCCCACCTACGACGGTCTGGTCAACGCCGTCCAGGTCGGCATCCGTTACATCGAGGCATGGCTGCGCGGCCTCGGCGCCGTCGCGATCTTCAACCTCATGGAGGACGCGGCCACGGCCGAGATCTCCCGCTCCCAGATCTGGCAGTGGATCAACGCGGGCGTCGTCCTCGACAACGGCGAGCCCGTCACCGCGGAACTGGCCCGCAAGGTCGCCGCGGAGGAGCTGGCCGCCATCCGCGGTGAGGTCGGCGACGAGGCCTTCGCCGCCGGCAAGTGGCAGCAGGCCCACGACCTGCTGCTGACGGTCTCGCTCGACGCGGACTACGCGGACTTCCTGACACTCCCGGCGTACGAGCAGCTCGGCTGACGTTTCGCGGTGTGTGGGGCCCGGCGCCGGGGTGGCGCCGGGCCCCTACGCAATTCAAGCCCCGCCGGCGATTGAGGCGCGGGGTCCGGGGCGGAGCCCCGGCCTTTCAGGCCCCGCGACGGGTGGGCAAATCAAGCCCCTGCGGCGATTGAGCAGCGGGGTCCGGGGCGGAGCCCCGATCTTTCCAGCCCCGCCGGCGTTTGAGGCGCGGGGTCCGGGGCGGAGCCCCGTGGGCGGAGGACGGCTCACCCCACGTGGCGGGACCAGTCCTGCTCCGCCGAAGGCTTTCCGTGGAGGTCCGGCACCCGTTTCAGCCAGGAGGGACGACCCCGCTCCGTCGCCGCCGCGCGCTTCGCATCCGCCGCCGCCAGTTCGTCGCGGGACGGGAAGTCCGTGGGCAGCCAGGTGGCGGAGGCGCGGGCGCGGGCCAGGAGGTGGGTGACGTAGGCGTCCCGGGCCTCGTCCGGTGTGGCGAAGTCCGTGAGCCACGCGTCGGGGACCAGGGAGAGGATCCCGCGCAGCAGCTCCTCGGTCACCTTGGGCGCGAGTTCCGCGTCGGCCGCGCGCGTGTCGGGACCGTATCCGCCCAGCGCGTGGTGCCGGAAGTCGTACGCCTTCGCCGGGTCCGCGCCGTCCCAGCGGTGGTGGAAGACGAGCGCCGCGCCGTGGTCGATGAGCCACAGCTTCGGCGGGGCGACGCCGAGCGTGGGCCAGACCATGAGGTTCGAACTGTGCACCGTACGGTCGACGTTGACGGTGAGCGCGTCGAGCCAGACGATGCGGCCGGCCTCCAGCGGGTCGACCGGGAAGGACTCCGCGATCTCCGGCGTGAAGTCCACCGCGCCCGGCAGGAAGTCCATCCCGAGGTTGAGACCCGCGCTCGCCTCCAGGAGCTCCTTGACCTCCTGGTGCGGCTCGTCCGCACCCAGCGCCGGGTCGAACTGCGCGAGCACCAACTCCGGGAACCGCAGCCCGAACGCGCGCGCGAGCTCGCCCACGACGATCTCCGCGACGAGCGCCTTCACACCCTGCGCGGACCCGGTGAACTTGAGCACGTACGTACCCAGATCGTCCGCCTCGACGACGCCGGGTACGGAGCCGCCGGTGCGCAGCGGGTTCACATAGCGGGTCGCGGTGATTTCTCTCAGCATTTCCTCACCTCACCCCTCGATTGGCCTCGCAATCCAAGGTTCGTCTCGGAGGGGTGCGACAGCGCAAATCGCCTGTCACCAACCCTGGGGAGAATCTGGGGAGTTTCGACTGGCGTGCAGATCTCCGTGCCTCCCCAGCAGTCCGTCAATGGCCGCTCGCCCCTTGCTTCCGGCCTCCGGCATGAAGTGAGCATAGTAACCGAGGGTGATCGCCGGCGAGGAGTACCCGAGCCACGGTCACCACGGACTCTCCCGCCTCCAGCATGAGCGAGGCGTAGGTGTGCCGCAGCACATGGAATCCGTCCCTCGGTGTTGTCTCCCACTGCCAGTCCTTCGGCCCCTTCGCACGCGGCGGGATGATGCCGGCCTTGGCCGGCGCAGGCTTCAGCCATCGGCTTCATCAGGGGCCGTTGACCTGCCAGGAGATGGCCGGCTTGTTCGGCCTGGACGCGGTGCAGGCGAAGGTGGAGGCACTGCGGTCGAAGGCGAAGCGTCCGGTGGCCCGGGGCCGGCCGGCCGAACGACAGCCGGGGTCGGTTCACCCTCGTCACGGGGGTTGGCGGGCCAGGCGACGGCTTCGCATCAGGTGGACGAAGATCCGCTCGACGATCCACCGTTTGGGCAACGCCGCGAAGCCCCGCAGGGCGTGAGGGCGTCGGACGATCGCGAGGACGAAGCCGAACGCGGCGCCAGGCAGTGCTCGATGGGGTTGCCGGTGTAGCCGCCGTCAGGAAGCCCGCCGGCATCGCCCGCCACTTGATGCCGTTGTCGACGAGAGAGCGGATCGCGTCAAGGAGTGCCCGATGGCAGTACGCCCCGGCCCCGTAGCCGGCCAGGCCCCGGCAGCAGCGGCCGGACCCGAACCCCTCGGCTCTCGGCTTGGGAATGGCGGACCGGGGTCTTCGCCCTGTACGAACGACTCGGCCCCACCGTCACCCGCTCATGGGACGAGCGGGACCAACTGGTTCGTAGGAGGCGTCGTCCGAGCAGCCAGGCGACCGCTCCGGCGATCTCCTCGGGCCGGCCGGCGCGGCCCATGGGGAGGATCTCGGCCACCTTGGCCGGCCGCTGCGAGTCGGCATGGCTTCCCCCCTCCTGTCGACCAAAGTCATAGAGGCCCCCCACGCCCCGCTTCCCCCCAGCACGTCGAGCGACGGCAAGGGCGGGGCGCTCGCCTTCGAGGGGCTCAGGACCGGTCGCGGCGTCCCCAACGGGCCATCCACGCACCCGCGGCGATCAGGCAACCCGCCGCCGTTCCCCAGAGCCCGGCCGACGCCGCGGGGCCGGTCTCGGCGAGCTGACCGGAGCCGGGCCGACCGCCGTCCGCTGGAGAAGTCGGAGTGGGAGTCGGGATGTTCGTCGGAGTGGGGTTACCCCCTCCCGTGTCGGTGGGCGAGGGAGTCGGGGAATCTGTGGGCGAGGGGGTGGGCGACGGCGAGGGGCTGGAGCAGCCGTCCCCGCCGGCGAGGTCGTACGTGAAGGTGGCCACCCCGTCCCCGGCCCGGGCGCCGGTGGTGATGCCGGCCGCGGCGGGTCCGACGCTGGAACCGCCGCCACCACCGGCGCCGAGGGCGTTGGCTCCGCCACCGCCGCCTCCCCCGCCTTGCTGACCGCCGCCGCCACCTCCGCCGCCCTCGGCGCCGAAGCCCGAGTTCGCGCGGCCGGCTCCGCCCTCGCCGCCTCGCAGCAGCGAGCCGGCCGTGCCCGCGCCTCCCGTCGTGGTGGCGCCGCCCACGGTGAACTCGCCGCCCTCGCCCCCGGTCCCGCCCGTTCCTGAACTGCTGCCCCCGCCACCGGCCTTCGCGTACCCATTGCCGGTTACCTGCCCGCCGGACTGCCCGTCACGACCTCCGGCACCACCCTGCAGACCGCGGGCCCCCGGTGATGCGCCACCGCCGCCACCGGCCACGATCCGCAGGCCGCCGGAGCCGCTGACCACGGTCGCCCCGCCCCCGCCGGCTCCCCCGCCCGTGGAGCTGTCCGCCGCGCCACCCGCGCCACCGCCGTTGAAGCCACCCGCACCTCCGGCCGCGGTGGCGGTTCCCCCCTGGCCGCCCACGACCACCCCCAACACCTGCCCGGGTGTGACGTCCAGCGTGGCGGCCACAGCCGCCCCGAGGCCACCCGGGGCGGAGGCGCCGGATCCGCCCCCCGCGCCATTGGCCGTGACGCGCAACTGGCACACCCCGTCCGGCACCACGTATCTGTCCGGCAGGCCGGTGTAACCGATGTTCACGGTGGTGTCGGCCGCAGCCACCGGGGAGGACACGGCCGCCGTCAGAGCCAGCGAACCGAGGGCGACCGTCGGGACAAGGAAACAGGCTTTCAACATGCTTTCCATCAGATAGACCCCGTCGCCTTTCGGGTAGCGACATCCTCCTGGCGCGGCCGCACACCCACCAGCCGGCCTACAAAGGACTCTGCCCTGACGGCTGCCCCTGCGCCCGACGGCTCAGGTCCGGCGACGCGGCCCGCGATGGGCACGGCCAACGACGCGGCCGCCACGCCCGGCCGGTCTGGTCGGAGAAGCTCCGTTCGACGCCATCGACCGTGCGGGAACGGCTCCCGGCATTCCACGATGCCGTTTTCCGCAACCCAGCGGTTGCGCCAGATTGGAGTCCCAGCGGGGGGCGCACAGCCAGACGATGTCGCCGCGTGGACCGATGAGGGCGCCACGCTCTCCGTCGGCGATCAGCGCGTACTGCTGCGGTGAAGCCGCGGTGCGGGGCCGGCCGGGGTAACGGCCGCCGCTGCACAGGCGAGATCACGAGATGGTGTGCGGCTCGGGCTCCTGCTGGTTGCCGTCACGCACAGCTCGATCGTTGCGTGCACCGCCCCAGGCTCGGATCGTTCGCGCGATCGGGTTGCGCGGCAGGACGGCCTCGCTGCCTTGGCGCAACGGTCCTCGCCCTGAGGCGGATGGCAAGAGCCTCGCGGTGAGGCCCGTCAGACGAGTGGTCAGGCCGGGTGCCACGCCGTGCGCGAGCTGCGCCGCCTTGGCCGGCGCCGTGAGCGCCAGCCGCGCGCGTCGCTGGATCACGGCGCCCACGATCCGGCGGGCCGCCCGGTCGGCGTCGAGGGACAGCAGCGGAGCGACGTCGCCGCTGCGGGCGCGCTCCTTGTTCACGGTGCGCGCGGCGAACTCCTCGACCCGCTTTCGTGGACTCGCCGCGCTTCTTCGCGCTCTCCTTGACGTGTTCGTACTGTCGCTCTCTCTTGCGGTTCGCTCCTGCGGACATGACCGTTCCCCTCTTCGGTCAGCAAAGGTCCGCTTCCAGAGGCTCACACTGCTCATGGTGCGGCATCTCGCCACGTACTGAACAGCAAACGATTGCCTTCCTCTCTCCCCAGCTATTGACTCCAAGATCCGGCGCGTACAAGGATGCGTAATGCAAAGGATTGCGGAACATGAAGGAGAACCTCATGCACCAGCGGCTCCAGCCCGAGGGCATCTTCGAACCGGTCACCGGGCTCTACAGTCAGGTGGTCGCCGTCGCCGACGGCCCGCGTTTCGAGATCGCCGGGACCCTGCCGTACCACCCCGACGGCGGCCTGGACGACGACCTGGCACTTCAGGCCCAGGTGATGATGGACAACCTCGGCAAGTCGCTGGACGGTGCCGGCCTGCTGCGCTCCGACGTCGTCCGCATCCGGGTCTTCACCACGCGGATGGACGCCTTCCTGCGGGACGCGATGGAGACCGTCTTCGGTTGGTTCGGTGACGAACGACCCACCTCCACCTTGGTGGAGGTGAACCGACTGGCCAACCCACACATCCAGTTGGAGATCGACGCCGAGGCCGTGAAGGCGAACAGGGGCGGCGACCGATGATCAGCACACTGATCCGCGGCGGGTACCTCTACGCCGACGAACCCGAGGGCAACATCTACGAGCCGATGGCGGAGACCGGCGACGTACTGGTCACCGACGGTGTCATCACCGCCGTCGGCGGCGACATCGAGGCACCGACGGGCGCCGAAGTGGTGGACGCCGGGGGCAAGTTGATCGCCCCGGGCTTCGTCGACACCCATCTGCACCTCTGGCAGACCGCGCTCCGCGGCATGACCGCGGACCTGTGGGCGCGTGAGTACTTCCACACCGTCCACCCGATGTCGCAGTACTTCACCCCCGAAGACATCTACTGGGCGACCTACGCCGGTGGGCTGGAGCTGCTGTCTCACGGTGTCACCCAGGTCTTCGACTACTGCCACAGCGCCAACTCGCCGGAGCACGTCGACGCCTCGATCCGCGGCCTGCGGGACGCGGGGATCCGGGCGACGTACGGTTTCGCCCTGTTCGAGCGCGAGAGCTCCACCTACCGGGACCGCGCACACCGGCTGGAGGACCTCGCCCGAATCGCCCAGGAGACGAAGGGCGACGCACTGGTCGACGTCGCGCTGGCGATCGACCACAAGCACGACGGCCACGCCGTACAGACGGCCCGCGACCTGGGTCTGCGGATCTCGGTCCACGGCAACCCGGTCGGACTGCTGAAGGAGTTCGCCGACGCCGGCGACCTCGGCCCGGACGTGCTGTGGGCCCACGGAAACTTCGCCGGCGAGGCCGAGTTGGACGCGCTTGCCGCATCGGGGGCGTATCTGAGCCTCACCCCGGACATCGAGATGGGCATGGGCAAGCCGACCGCGATCTTCGAACGCGCTGTGCGCCGGGGCATCCCGGTGACCCTCGGCGTCGACGTCGTCAGCTACACCGCCGGCGACATGTTCAACCAAATGCACCTCGCGTACGCCCTGCACCGCGTGCTCGACGGTGACAAGGAACGCGCCCGTGGACACGTTCCGCCGCATCGGGACGTGGACGTCCCGGCCGTGTCGGCGCGCGACATCGTCGGCTGGGCGACCGCCAACGGCGCCGCGGCCACCGGCGCGGGGGCGAAGCGCGTCGAGGCCGGCGCACCCGCCGACCTCACTCTGATCGAGACCGAGCCCTTCGGCCTGTCCATGGGCGACCCGGCCGGTCACCTCGTGCTCCAGTCCACCTCGCGGGACGTCGACACCGTGTTCGTCGGTGGCCAAATGCGGTACCGGCGCGGGGAGTTGACCGGCGTCGACACGGCAGAGGTTTCCGCACAGCTGAAGCGGTCCCGTACAAGACTCTTCGAGGCGCGCGACCGCGCTCTCGTCAAGAACTGACTCACCCCCGGGCAACTACCGGAAACCATTGGAGATCTGATCACCATGACCACCGCACACGACAAGACCGACCAGACCACTCTGGAGCAACTCGAGCGGCGACTCTCGCTGGTCGAGGCGAAGCAAGACATCATCACGGTGCTCTACCGCATGGCGCAGACCGTCGACTACGGCGAGCACCCGGCGTGGCTGGACTGCTTCACGGACGACATCGAGTTCCAGATGGTCGAGGTCAGCTCCACCGACCGCGTCGTCCGCGTCCGGCACGAAGGACACCAGGCGCTGCGCGATTTCATCCCTGGTCACACCCATGCTCCGGAACACTTCCACAAGCACCTCGTCGGCGACCCGATCGTCGAGGTCGAGGGCGACCTGGCGACCGCGTCATCGTACCTGACCCGTATCGACCACGGGGAAACCGGACCGTACTTCTGGTCGTTCGGCCGCTACCTCGACACGTTCCGCCGCTGCGACGACGGCAAGTGGCGGGTGACCACGCGCGTCATCGAAGTCGAGTCGCGCGCAGCTCCGGTGAAGAAGTCCGACATCGGCGCCAAGAAGTAGCCGCGTGGACCGGGAACACGAGGCGGGCGGGCCGGACGTCGCACGGGACGCCGAAGTGGCCATGCGTGACGGTGTCGTGCTCCGGGCGGACGTGTTCCGCCCGGAGCACGACCCCTCACAGGTACTGCCTGTCCTGCTGCTGCGGACGCCGTACGACAAGTCGGTCTACGGCGCGCTCGGCGAGATGTGGGCGGCGGCCGGCTACGTAGCCGTGCTCCAGGACACCCGCGGTCTGCACGCCTCCGAGGGTGTCTGGGAGCCGTACGTCAACGAGGCGAACGATTCCGAGGACACGATCGCATGGGCCGCCGCGCTGCCGGGGACGACCGGAGAGGTCGGGATGATCGGCACGTCGTATGTGGCCGGTTGCGCCCTCCAAGCCGCAGTCCGCAAGCCGCCGGCGCTGAAGGCGCTGGCCATCGGGATGACCCCCGTCGACACCTACGAGAAGTTCTTTCCGGGTGGCCAGCTCGCCAAGGCGTTCACCGTCACCTGGCTGTTGCGCAACGTGGCACGTTCGGCCGCCGCGCGGCTGCCCGACGGCGACCAGCTGGTCCGGCAGATGGACCGCGACTACCTCGACCTGCTCACCGACGGGTACTTCCATCGTCCGTTGCGCACCTTCCCGCCGCTGCACCCGGATCGCCGGGAAGTCGCAGGCTACTTCTACGACTGGTTGGACGAGCACGCCCGGCCGGACGAGTACTGGGAGCGCACCAGTCTGCGTGGAAAGCTCGCGAACATCGAGGTGCCGGTTCTGAACGTGGGTGGGTTCTACGACGCATTCGCCGGTGCCACCGTCGAGACATCGGCCGAACTCGCCACCGCGCGCGGGGCCGACGCCCCGGACCATCGGCTGATCCTCGGGCCGTGGGCCCACAACCTGTGGGGACGTGGCGTCGGCGAGCTGGACCTCGGACCGGACGCCGAATTCGCCGTCCAGCGTGAGGCGTTGGGCTGGATGGACCGATGGCTGAAGGGCGGGCCGATCGCCGAGACGCCGCCGGTGCGCTACTTCAGCATGGGCGACAACACCTGGCGGTCGGCCGCGGCCTGGCCGCCACCGCAGTGCCGCGCGATGGGCCTCCATCTCGCCGAGGGCGGTCGGCTCACCGGCCGGGCCGAGGCCGACGCGGGGTTCGACGAGTACGTCCATGACCCGTTCGATCCGGTGCCGAGCGTCGGAGGCCACAGCTGCTGCTACCCACCGCAGTCCCCGATGGGGCCGTACGACCAGCGACCGGTGGAGAGCCGCGCCGACGTGCTGGTCTACACGGGGCCGGAGCTGGCACGGCCCCTGGAGGTGGCCGGCCCGGTGACCGTCGAACTGGAGGTCACCTCGTCGGTCGCCGACACCGATTTCGTGGCGACGCTGGCCGATGTCCGGCCGGACGGGCGCTCGATCAACCTCGCCGAGGGGATCATCCGCACGCAGGGGGAACCAGGCGTGCCGCGCCGGGTCTTGATCACGCTACAGCCGACCGCGGTCGTCTTCGGAACCGGCCACCGGGTGCGGGTCGACGTCGCCAGCAGCAATCACCCGACCTACCAGGTGAACCCCGGGACGGGCGGCGGTCCGGGCGACGACAGCGCCCCCGTGGTGGCCCGCCAGCGGGTGCACCACGGCGGCGGGGCACGCAGCGTGCTGACCGTTCATGTCGTCGACTGACTGCCTGACGGTGGCACTCCCCGACCGTGGAGAGTGCCACCGCGCCCGGTGTCTCGGTCCTGCTCGCGCAGGGCGACCAGGGCGGCGGCTCCGTTCACCAGGAACACCCCGGCCAGCGCCGCGACGAGCGAGGTTCGCAGCAACAGCGCGCCTGCGGCCGCACCCGCCGCGAGCAGAGCGACGACCACGATGCGCCGCAGCATGGCCCCTGCCCCTTGCTGCCGATCGGCGGCAAGACCGGTGACGGTCATGGTGACGACGGTCGTGGTGGCGTCCGGGACCTTCAGGTGTCGGGCGACCGCGTTCTGCGTGCCCATGGCGGTACCGAGCAGGCCGGTGATCAGGGGGACGTACGACGGCTCGACGACCCCGACCAGCAGAGCGGCGCCGGTGAGCACCAACTGGGCCAGCACAGCGACCGGCACCAAACGGTGGTGCGCCACGCGGCCGAGCAGGAACCGTCCACAGGCGAACGCACCGAGCAGGAACCCGAGTACGGCGAACGCGACAGTGCCGATGGCGATGCTGCCCTCACCTGCCGCGGCGAGACCGATGAACACCACGTTGCCGGTCATGTTCGCCACGAAGACGTGGTCGAAGTGGACGAAGCTGATGGCGTCGACCAGGCCGGTGCCGAAGGTCCACATGTACAGGCCGATGACCAGCGGGCTGGGGGCTGTCGGAGTGCGGAGCATGGCAGAAGTATTCACTCCATGCGCGACGTAATGCAAACGTTCGCATTGCGCGCCCCCACGGCTCGCCTACCAGAATCCCCTTAAGCCTTGACAGTTTCCGAGCTGTTCCGATTGCATCGAACAGCAATCGTTTGCATAGAAGGGTCAACATGAGCCAGGACAACGTCACTGTCGGTTGGATCGGCGCCGGCCGTATGGGTGCGGCCATGGCCGGCCGCCTGTCCCGGAGCGGCTACGACGTGCAGGTATGGAACCGCACCCGTGCCAAGGCGGAGGCCCTGTCCTCCGAGGGGTGCAAGGTCGCGAACGAACTGGGTGACCTGCGCTCGCGCCAGGTGGTCTTCACCATGGTGTCGGCCCCGAAGGACCTGCTGCAGGTCCTGCTCGGCGAGAACGGCCTGCTGGCCGACGCCGACCACCTGCCCGAGGTCGTCGTCGACTGCTCCACCGTCGACACCGAGACCTCACAGCAGGTGCGCGACGCCGCCGACCGGCTCGGCGTGCGGTTCCTCTCCTCTCCGGTGAGCGGCAACGGCAAGGTCGCCGAGGCCGGCGGCCTGAGCCTCTGCGCTTCCGGCCCGCGCGAGGTGTACGACCGGGTGGAGCCGCTGCTGGCCGCCATTGGGCGCTCCGTGACGTATGTCGGCGAGGGCGAGATCGCCCGCCTGGTCAAGATCGCGCACAATCTCTTCCTCGGCATCGTCACCCAGTCCATGGCCGAGGTCACCGTGCTGGCGCAGAAGAGCGGTGTCTCCCGCGAAGCCTTCCTCGGCTTCCTGAACGACTCGGTCATGGGGTCGGTGTTCACCCGCTACAAGACACCGGCCTTCGTCAACCTGGACTTCACACCGACCTTCACTCCGCTCCTCCTGCGCAAGGACTTCGACCTGGGACTGGCCGCGGCGCGGTCGCTCGACGTGCCGATGCCGCTGTCGTCGGCCACCGCCCAGCTGGTGCAGTCGAGCATCGGCGCGGGCCGCGTCGAGGAGGACTTCGCGGTTCTGCTCGAGCTGCAGGCCGCCGCGTCCGGGCTCGCGTTGGAGTCCGAGAACGCCGATGTCAGCGACGGCCTGGCCGCCCCGGACGAGGGTTCGGCATGAATCCACTGAGCGCCCCCGGCCACATGGGGGTCGACTACGAACACCGCGTCGACTTCGACCGGTTGCGCACCTACCGCCTCGACCGCGCCAAGGACGCGCTGAAGGCCAGCGGCTGCGGAGCGTTCCTGCTCTTCGACTTCTACAACATCCGCTATGCCACCTCCACTTGGGTCGGTGGGGCGCTGGGCGACAAGATGATCCGCTACGCGCTGCTCATCGGCGACCAGGACCCGGTGCTGTGGGACTTCGGCTCCGCCGTACCGCACCACAAGCTCCACTCCAACTGGGTGCCGTCGGAGAACCACCGGCCGGGCTTCCTGGGCTTTCGCGGGGCGGTCGCTCCGACCGTCGGCCTGATGGCCAACGCGGTGACCGAGATCAGGGGAATGCTGGAAGACGCCGGCGTGGCCGATCTGCCGGTCGGCGTCGACATCGTCGAACCGCCCTTCCTGTTCGAGATGCAGAAGCAGGGCCTGAACGTCGCAGACGCCCAACAGAGCATGCTCGACGCACGCCTGATCAAGTCCCAGGACGAGATCATGCTGCTCAACCAGGCGTGCGCGATGGTCGACGGCGTCTACCAGGACATCACCGAGGCACTCAAGCCCGGCATCCGGGAGAACCAGATCGTCGCCCTGGCGAACAATCGGCTGTACGAGATGGGCTCGGATCAGGTAGAGGCAGTCAACGCGATCTCCGGCGAGCGCTGCAATCCGCACCCGCACAACTTCACCGACCGCCTGATCCGCCCCGGTGACCAGGCATTCTTCGACATCATCCACTCCTACAACGGCTACAGGACCTGCTACTACCGCACCTTCGCGGTCGGCAGTTCCACGCCCGCGCAGCGCGACGCCTACGCCAGGGCACGCGAGTGGATGGACCGTGGCATCGCCGGCATCTCGGCGGGCGCCGGCACCGACGAGGTCGCCGCTCTGCTGCCGAAGGCGACGGAGTTCGGATTCCCGGACGAGATGGCCGCGTTCGGCCTCCAGTTCGCTCATGGCCTCGGCCTCGGGCTGCACGAGCGGCCGATCATCTCCCGCCTCAACTCGATGAAGGAGCCGGTCGAGCTCCAGGTCGGCATGGTCTTCGCGCTGGAGACCTACTGTCCGGCCTCCGACGGCTACTCCGCCGCGCGGATCGAGGAGGAGATCGTCATCACCGAGGACGGCCCCAAGGTGATGACTCTCTTCCCCGCGCAGGAACTCTTCGTCACCAACCCGTGCTGAGCGGCGATTTCACGTGCCGCAAGGAGTGAGCATGTCCCAGTCCCTGACCAACCAGCTCATCATCAGAGGCCGCCATGTGGACGCCGAGGGCGGTGCGACCTTCGAAGTGCTCGACCCCTCGACGGGGAAAGTCATCACGCGGGTCGCCAACGGCACGACCAGCGACGCGCTGCGCGCTGTCGACGCCGCGGAGGCGGCCGCAGAGGAGTGGGCCGGCAAGCCTCCTCGCGAGCGCGCCGAGATCCTGCGCAGGGCGTACGAGCTGATGACCGAACGCTCCGAGGAGCTGGCGCTGCTCATCTCCCGGGAGAACGGCAAGGCGCTGCGGGACGCCCGCGGCGAGGTGGCGTACGCGGCGGAGTTCTTCCGTTGGTACAGCGAGGAAGCCGTACGTGTGCTCGGCACCGTACAGACCGCGCCCAGCGGCGCGAACAACATCATGGTGCTGCACCAGCCGGTCGGCGTCTGCCTGCTCATCACCCCCTGGAACTTCCCGGCGGCGATGGCCACCCGCAAGTTGGCTCCGGCGCTGGCGGCAGGCTGCACGATGGTGCTGAAGCCGGCGAGCGAGACACCGCTGACCGCGCTCGCGGTGGCCGACATCCTCGCCGACGCCGGCGTGCCGGACGGCGTGGTCGGCGTGGTCCCGAGCCGCGCGTCCGGCGAAGTGGCCCACGCACTGCTGCACGACCCGCGGGTACGCAAGGTGTCGTTCACCGGCTCCACAGAGGTGGGTTCGAACCTCCTGCACGAGGCGGCCGACAACGTCGTGAACGCCTCGATGGAACTCGGCGGCAACGCGCCCTTCATGGTGTTCGCCGACGCCGACCTGAACGCGGCGCTGGACGGAGCGATGATCGCCAAGATGCGCAACGGCGGCTCCGCCTGCACCGCGGCCAACCGTTTCTACGTCGAGGAGCCGGTGGCGCGGGAGTTCGGTGAACGGCTGGCGCAGCGGATGGCTGCGCTCAAGGTCGGCAACGGCACCCACGAGGACACCGAGGTCGGCCCGCTGGTCAATGCGCGGACCGCGCAGAAGGTGCTCGACCTGATCGCGGGCGCGAAGGCGGAGGGGGCCACGGTGCTGACCGGCGGCACGGCCGGCGAACGCGAGACGTACGTCGTCCCGACCGTCCTCTCCGACGTGCAGCCCGGGGCGGCCATCCTGGGAGAAGAGATCTTCGGTCCGGTCGCGCCGATCGTCACCTTCACCACCGAGGACGAAGCGGTCGAGCTGGCGAACGACACGCGGTACGGCCTGGTGTCGTACGTCTACACCCGCGACCTGGCACGCGGACTGCGGGTCAGTGAGCGCATCGACAGCGGGATGGTGGCGCTCAACCGTGGCCTGGTCAGCGACCCGGCCGCCCCGTTCGGCGGCACCAAGCAGAGCGGCGTGGGCCGAGAGGGCGGCCACGAGGGCGTCTTGGACTACACCGAGTCCAAGTACATCGCGGTGGACTGGAAGGCGCAGTCGTGAGCGGCCGGGAGGGACCGATCAGGGGCAGTCGCGGGATCGACCACATCGGATTCACGGTGCCCGACCTGCGCGCGGCCACCGAATTTCTGATCGAGGTCCTGGGCTGCGAGTACATGTACACGCTCGGGCCGTACGAGGACCGCTCCGGCACCTGGATGACCGACCACCTCGGCGTACACAAGGACGCCGTCATGCGCTCGCTGAACTTCCTTCGCTGCGGGCCGGTCACCCTCGAGGTGTTCCAGTACGAGTCGCCGGAGCAGAACCCGGTGCAGCCGCGCAACTCCGACATCGGCGGCCATCATCTCGCGCTGTACGTCGACGATCTCGACGCCGCCGTCGAGCAGCTCGGGCGGCACGGTGTGGACGTCTTCGAGGGGCCGACCGCCAGCAAGGGCCCGAGCGAGGGTCAGCGCTGGATCTACTTCACCAGCCCGTGGGGGATGCAGTTCGAACTCGTCTCGTATCCCGGCGGCAAGGCCTGGGACAAGCAGCGGGAGGAACAGGGATGACCACTCACCGCGAACTCACCCCCGGGGCCGGCTGGACCGAGGTGCGCAGCACACTCAAGGACTGGGATGCCGCGGCGCCGGAGTTCCTGGTCAACGCCTACAGCCAGTTGGTTCTGATCCGCGCCTTCGAGCAGTACGTGCTCGACCTGTCGGCCGCGGGCAACCTGCACGGGCCGGCCCATAGCAGCATCGGTCAGGAGGGCGCGGCCGTCGGGTCGGTGCTGGCGCTGCGATCCACCGACACCGTCAGTGGGTCGCACCGGGGCCACCACCAGTTCCTGGCAAAGGCGTTGGGCCACCTCGCCCCCGATCTGGATCTGGCCGACCCACTCGAACCGGCCGTCCGCGACATGCTCCTGCGGACGCTGAGCGAGATCACCGGCCTGAAGACCGGCTGGAGCAGCGGCCGGGGCGGGTCGATGCACCTGCGGTGGCTCGATGCGGGTGCGACCGGCACCAACGCGATCGTCGGCGGCGGTGTCCCGATCGCCGCCGGATACGCCTGGGCCCACAAAGCCGCGGACCGTGGCGACATCGCAGTCACCTACTTCGGTGACGGCGCCGTCAACATCGGTTCCACGCTGGAGTCGTTCAACCTCGCCGCGGCGTGGAAGCTGCCGCTCTGCTTCTTCATCGAGAACAACCTGTACGCGGTGTCGACGCATGTCAGCGAGGTCACCGGCGAACCGCGGCTGTCCGCTCGCGGCCCCGGGTTCGGCATCCGGTCCTGGAAGGTCGACGGCCAGGACGTACTCGCCGTGCACGCGGCGATGACGGAGGCCGCGGAACACATGCGCGCCGGTGGCGGTCCGACACTGATCGAGGCGGACACGTACCGCTACCTTCACCAGAACGGCGCCTTCCCCGGCAGCGCGTTCGGCTACCGCGACAAGGACGAGGAAGCACGGTGGCGCGAGCTTGATCCGATCGACCAGGTCGCCGCGCACCTGACGCGCCGCGGCATCCGCTCGGCGGACGAGGTGGAGGCGATGGCCCGCGATGCTGCCGATCTGATGGCCGCCATCGGTGAAGAGATCCTCGAGGCCGACCCGGAGGGCAAGGCCGGAAGGAAGCGCATCCGCCCCGAGCTGTGGCCCGACCCGGAGTTCGCGGACGTCGGCGTCCGCGGCGACCTGTCGGAGTTCGGCGACGCGGCCTTCTGTGAACTCGGCGACTACGACGGTGAGATCAAGGACGAGAAGTTCGTCAGAGCGGTCGCGGCCGTGATGGACCGCCGGATGGAGACCGACGATTCGATCGTGGTGCTCGGCGAGGATGTCCACCGGCTGAACGGTGGCACCAACGGCGCCACCCGCGGCCTGTCGGACAGGTTTCCCGGCCGTGTCCTCGGTACCCCGATCGCGGAGAACGCGTTCACCGGCCTCGCCTGTGGGATGGCGCTGGACGGCCGCTACAAGCCGGTCGTGGAGCTCATGTACGCCGACTTCATGTGGGTCGCCGCCGACCAGTTGTTCAACCAGATCGGCAAGGCGCGGCACATGTACGGCGGCACCCGGGGCGTACCGCTGGTGCTCCGCTCGAAGGTCGCGATCGGCGCCGGGTACGGATCACAGCACTCCATGGACCCGGCGGGCGTGATGGCCACGAACCCGGGGTGGCGCATCGTGGCACCCTCGACCCCCTTCGAGTACGTGGGGCTGATGAACGCCGCGCTGAAGTGCGAGGACCCGGTGTTGGTCCTGGAGCACGTCGACCTCTACAACTCCACCGGACCGTCGCCTGTCGGCGACCTGGATTACTGCTTGCCGCTCGGCAGGGCGGCGGTCAAACGTTCCGGTACGGGTGCGACCGTGCTGACCTACCTGGGGATGGTCGCCCCGGCGCTCGCCGCGGCCGAGGCCGTGCCGGACGCGGACGCCGAAGTGATCGACCTGCGCTGGCTCGACCGGGCCAGCGTCGACTGGGACACCATCGGCGAGAGCGTCCGCCGTACCAACCGAGTGATCACGGCCGAGCAGGGGCCGCCCGGCACCGCGTACGGATCGTGGCTGGCCGACGAGATCCATCGGCGTTTCTTCGACCATCTCGACGCCCCGGTCCAGCGGGTGACCGGCCGCGAGGCGTCGCCCAGCATCAGCAAGAAGCTGGAGCAGGCGGCGATCGCCGGGCAGAGCGAAATGGAAACGGCGTTGCGACAGATCGGAGAGGTGTGACATGGCGCGTTTGCTGACGATGCCTGAACTCGCCGCCGCCGCGGGCGAGGCCACGCTGGACGAGTGGGCGGTGGCCGAGGGCGGCGAGTTCGCCTCCGGCGACGTGGTCGCCACGGTCGAGACCGACAAGGCGATCGCCGAGGTGGCCGCCGACGCCGCCGGGGTGGTCGTGCGCCACCTGGTCCCGAGCCGGGCGCTGGTCGACGTCGGCGCACCGATCGCGGTGCTTGGCGACCGGGGCGAGACGGTCGACGTCGACGCGTTCCTCACCACGCAGGGCGTGACGGACGCGGTCGGCCCCGAACCGCGGTCGGCGCAGCCGCCGCCGACGGATTCCACGCCCGCTCCGGCTGTGCCGGACGGGCCGGCGGCGGCACCTCGCGGGGGCGGGCACCGCATCTTCATCAGCCCGCTCGCCCGCCGGCTGGCGGCCGAGGCGGGCCTCGGCGCCGAGCAGATCACGGGAACCGGCCCGCACGGCCGGATCACCAGGCGCGACGTACTGCTCGCGCTGGAGGAGCGCGAGAACTCCCGGCCGCAGCCTGCGTCCACGGTTTCGGCCGCGGTGACACCCAACGCGGCGGCCGCCGGCTTTCGGGAGATTCCACACGACCGGATGCGCCGCGCCATCGCAGGGCGGCTCACCGCGAGCAAGCAGCAAGCGCCGCACTTCTACGTCAAGGCGACGATCGAGGTCGGTGAGCTGCTCAAGCTGCGCGCCACGCTCAATGAACGGTCCGCCCAGCGCATTTCGGTCAATGATCTCGTGGTCAAGGCAGTGGGGGGCGCCCTCGTGCGGGTCCCGGAACTCAATGTCGCCTGGTACGACGATGCCGTGCGGCAGTTTGCCCATGCCGACGTCGGCATGGCCGTGGCGACCGAGCGCGGACTGCTCACGCCGGTGCTGCGCTCGGTCGATTCGCTCGGACTTGCCGCGCTGGCGCACAACTCCGCCGAGTTGCGGGAGCGTGCCGAGAACGGGAGGTTGCGCCAGGGCGATCTGGAGGGCGGATCGATCTGCGTGAGCAATCTGGGCATGTTCGGTATCGAGGAGTTCACCGCGATCATCAACCCGCCTCAGGCCGCGATCCTCGCGGTGGGCGCAGTGCGCGAATCGGTGGTGGTCAGCCGGTCCGTTCCCGTGGTCGCGAAGGTCATGACCGTGGTGCTGTCGGTGGACCACCGGCCGGTCGACGGTGTGACGGCGGCACACTGGATGCGGGAGTTCACCGCCTTGATCGAACAACCGCAGTGCATGCTGCTGTGAGCGGTTCGCGGTCGGCCCAGGGCTAAAGTGGCCAACTCCGACGGTGGGCCGGAGGCCCTGAATCAAGAGGAAAGTGATGGCGGCGACACTACGTGACGTGGCGAAAGCGGTCGGTGTGCACCCGGGCACGGTTTCGCGGGCACTGAACCCTGCCACGGAGCACCTGGTGAAGGCGGACACCGTGAAACGCGTGCGCCGTGCCGCGAAAAAGGCCGGCTACGTTCCCAACCCCTTCGCGCGGAGCCTCAAGACTCAGCGATCGGGCACCCTCGGCGCGCTGATCCCGGACGTCACCAATCCGTTGTTCCCGCCGATCATCCGGGGGCTGGAGCAGATGGTGAGCCAGGACGGGTTCAGCGTGCTGATCGCCAACACCGACAACATGGCCGACCGGGAAGCCGGACAGATTCAGGACCTGCGCTTCCGCCAGGTGGAGGGCATGCTGGTCGCCACAGCCCGGGTGGACGACCCGGCGATCTCGGGATTGATCGAGGACGGCGTCCCGGTCGTCATGGTCAACCGCGTGTCAGGTGCCTCCCATGCCTCGAGCGTGGTCAGCGACGACGTAGCCGGAATCCGGCAGGCGCTGGAACACCTGCGCAGCCTCGGTCACCGGCGCATCGCGCACATCGCCGGGCCGCAGGACACCTCAACCGGTCGGATCCGCTTGCGCGCCTTCCGCAGCGAGATGACGGACCTGGGGCTCGAATTCGTCGAAGAGCTGGTCCGTCCTGAGAACGCGTTCCAGGTGGAGGCCGGCCAGCGGGCGATGGGCGAGCTGCTCGACCGGGGTGAGTTCACTGCCGTGGTGGCTGCCAACGACCTGCTGGCGATCGGGGCCTACGACGCACTGCGTGCGTACGGACTGGACTGTCCAGGAGATGTCAGCGTCGTGGGCTTCAACGACCTGCCGTTCACCGATCGGATCGATCCGCCCCTGACGACCGTGCGGGTACCGCACTTCGACCTCGGCAGGGAAGCGGGCCGGTTCCTCTTGCAGATGTTGCAGGACAAGCACGCCGGCAGGCCGCTGACCGTGAAGTCGCTCCTGCTGCCGACGACGTTGGAGATTCGAAGGTCGACCGGCCCGGCCCGTGGCTGAGTACAAAGATGTCATCGTCCGCGAAGCCGGGCGCGGGGCGCCGTCGGGCGTTTCTCGACGGCGCCCTCTCATGCGACCTGTACGCCTACGAGGTCACCTGCTCTTTGATGTCGTCTTGTAGAGGGCGGTGGCGTTGCCGGCGAGGATGGCACTGACCTCGTCGGGCGCCAGAGGGGCCTTGCGGATGTAGTCGAATGCCCTGACGTATTTGTCCTCTTGGAAGTACGGGTGGTCGGAGCCGGCCATGATGCGATCGGCACCGAACGTCTCCACGGTGAGTCGAAGCGACGGCGTATGGAAGTTCGCGGCGTCGAACCACATGGTGCGCAGGGTGTCGAGGGGCGAGACGGGAAAGGCCTGCCAGTCGGTGTAGTTGTCCTCGATCCGCTGGGCGAGAAACGGGAGGTCGCCGCCGAGATGTGCGATGTGGAAGCGCACATCTGGGAAGCGGCGCGGGATGTCCGCTTTGAGGATGTGAAGCACGCTGGTGGCATCCTCGACGGGCGCACCGTTCACCCATTCCAGCTGGTGTTCGGTGATCATCGACGACAGGGCACCGGATCCGGTGGCGTGGATGTTCACGATCGCGGCACGCTCATTGAGCGCCTGCCACACCGGGTCGAATCTGCGGTCGGCGGGAGAGAGTCCCCCGGGCAGCACCGTTGTCAGTGACACCCCGACCACCCCGAGGTCGTCGAAGAGGCGCGGGATCTCGGCGAGTGACTCCTCCACGTGCGGAAGCGGAAGGGTCCCGTAGGCGAGGAAGCGGCCGGCATGGCGCTGCACCAGGCCCGCGTACTCGTCATTGATCTGTCGCGCGGCGGCCAGCGATGACGCGCCGTCGGGACCGGACGGGACCTGGGGTGTCACGGCGATGATCTGCGTCTCGACATTTGCGCGGTCCATCCAGCGCAAACGGGCGGAGAGGTCTTCGTCGGTCGAGTCCGCACCGATCCCGCGGGCGATCGCGGTGGTGGACGCCGGGACGCCGATCTGCTCCAGCAGGTCGAGGTACTTCGCAGGGTAGACGTGCGCGTGAGTGTCGATCGCGCGACCTCCCGCCGCGTCGGTCGTCGGGGTCAGTGGTGCCGCCTGGGCTGAAGGCGCCGTCGCAGGGACAAAAAACGCGCCGGTCGCGGCTCCCGCTCCGGCGGTCAGCAGGCTGCGCCTGGTGGTCTTGGTCATTGGGTCTCCCTGAAGGGGGATGGTGACAAAGCGGGCCTGACGTGGCTGCGACATCACGGACACTGCAAACGTTTGCAACAATTGACTGAGCGAAGCACCGGAAGAGACATCAAGAGTCGCAGCGCACATGTGCAACCTGGGATGGAGCACTCAGCTTTCCTGCTGACCCCATCCCAGCAGAGCCGCCTCCGATTCGGTTGAGCAATGCACGAATGAGGCTTAACGTGGACCCCGTTCTTCGAATTCACGCACACACACAGGAAGTTCAGTGCTGACGCGTGCACGAATCCGGCACCTTCTTCAGGAGCTTCTTTGACCGCCGCGACCGGCGCTCCGGGCCCTGCCCGTCTCGATCTGCTGGACCGCCGGCTCCTCACCGTGGTGGACCGCGACCCAGCGGGCAGCCTCACGAGCTTCGCCGACCAGCTCGAAGTGAGTGCCCGAACCGTTGCCCGGCGTCTACAGCGCCTGCAGTCAGTAGGGATCGTTCGCATCATGGGACGAACACTGCCCGGCTTCGGCGGCCGCCTGGCTCACCTCGTCCGCGCGGAGGGCACCCCTGACAGGGTTGCCGCGCTGGCAAGGTCGATGGCCGAACAGGAACGCACCCGGTGGGTACGACTCGCACGCGAGACGACCGAGCTGATGTGCGGCTTCGTCGCCTCGGCAGCACAGGTGGACGACGCCTTCCAGCGCCTGGTGCACGACCCCCAGCTGCGGCGCGTCCGCGTGTACGAGCTGCTTCAAGTCTGGGGCGAAACCTCGCGCGCCGTCGTCTCACCACCCCGCGACCTCGACGACACCGATCGGCGACTCCTGGAACTGCTCGAGCGCGATGGCCGGATGGAGACTCCCGAACTCGCACGACGCCTCAACGTCGACCCCAGCACCGCGTCCCGCCGGCGCCGTCGCCTCGTCGACGACGGCATCCTCTACTTCGAAGCCGACATTCATCCTGCGGCATGGGGCACTGCCGCCGACGCCATGCTCTGGATACGTATGAGCCCCGGCCGCATCGGGGAGCTCGGCGCGGCCCTACGGCAGCTTCCCGACATTCGATTCACGGCGGCCACCAGCGGAGAGAGCTCCGTCGTCGCGCACGTCGTGCTGCCGGACGGTGGCACCCTCGTCGCGTTTGTCGACGAACATCTCAGCGGTTACGGCGTCCGGGACGTGGAGATCGTGCCAATGAGCCATGTCCTCAAACGCACCCTGTAGTCCACCGACGCCGGTGGACTCAAGCGCTTCGCCGAGCACATGCCTTCCGGGCCGCCTTCGCCCGTACCGGCGATCCGGGGGCGCTCCCCTCTTCGATGACCGCGCTCGACCGTTGGGCTCAGGCAGGTCGCAGGCGTGACAGCGCCGGCTGCTTCCCGTACAGGGCAAGGGCGTTGCCGGTGAGGACGGCGTACGTGTCGGTGTCGGTCAGCCGGGAGGTGCGGATGTAGTCGAAGGCCCGCCGGTACTTCTCGCCCTGGAAGTAGGGGTGGTCCGAGCCCGCCAGGAGCCGGTCGGTTCCGAAGGTCTCGGCCGCCAGGGCCAGCGACGGTTCATGGAAGTTGGCCGCGTCGAACCACATGCGCGGCAAGGTCTCCATGGGCGGCTCGGGAAACGCGTGCCAGTCCTCGTAGTTATCCTGGAGGCGCTGGGCGAGGAAGGGCAGATCGCCGCCCAAGTGGGCCACGTGCAGCCGGACATGAGGGAAGCGCCGCGGGATGTCCGCCTTCAGGAGTTGGAGTACGGCGATGGCGTCCTCGACAGGTGCCCCGTTGACCCACTCAAGACGGTGGCCGTTGATCAGATCCGAGCATGCGCCCGAACCCGTGGCATGCACATTGACGATGGCCGACCGCTCGTCGAGCGCCGCCCACACGGGGTCGAACCGGGCGTCCGCGGGGCCGAGCCCGCCGGGCAGCACGGTCGGCAGCGAGACGCCGACGAACCCCAACTGATCGAAGATTCGCGGGAGTTCGGTCAGCGCGGCGTCGACATGCGGCAGGGGCAGCGCGCCGTAGGCGAGGAACCGGGTCGGGTGAGCCTCGACGAGCCGCGCGTACTCGTCATTGATCCACCTTGCCGCGTCGAGCGACGGCTTCGCCGCACGTCCGCCCGGACTCTGTGGTGTCACGGCGAGGACCTGGACGGCGACGCCCGCGGCATCCATGCCACGCAGGCGTTCGGCGATGTCGGCGTCGGTCGAGTCCGCGGCGAGGTTCCTGGCGATCATGGTGGTCGCCGGGTCGACTCCGATGCCCTCCAGCCGGTCCAGATACGCCGCCGGATAGACGTGTGCATGGGTGTCCACGGCGTAGGCGTCCACCGCGTAGGTGTCTGTCATCGTGCGACCTCCACTCGCCGGTATCGGCGGCTGACCAGCGACGAAAACACCAGGGTAAGCAGACTGAATCCCACTCCGCAGGCGGAGACAGTCAGCAGGGCGGTACTGGTCGGCACCTGCGCGCCGTGTGCCTCGGTGGCCATGACCGTGCTGATCCCGGCTACGCCGGCGCTGGCGATGGCCGTGCCGATCGCCCGGAGCAGGGCGTTGAGACCGTTGGCCGCGCCGATCTCGCGTGCAGGGGCGTGCGCCGTGATGAGCATCGGCAGTGCCGCGTACCCGATTCCGACGCCGATTCCCACGACCGTCGTCCACACGACCGCCATCCCCGCGCTGGGCGTGACGATGATCCGCAAAAGGTAGCCGAGTCCGGTGACCGACGCCCCGACGGTCAGGACCGCGCGTGCGCCCAGCCGTTCCGCCAGGCGGGCGGTGAAGGGGGCCACGGCGAACATCGCGACCGCATTGGGGAGCATCGCGAGGCCCGCATCCCGCGCCGACCATCCGAAGCCGTTCTCGCTCGTCGGTCCCTGCAACTGCGAGGTGGTCAGCAGCAGGTTCGCGAACATCAACGTGCCCAGGGCCAGGGAAGCGAGGTTGGTGAACAGGATGGGTCGCCGGGCCGAGGCCCGCAGGTCGACCAGCGGCGAGGAGTGACGCAGTTCGTACCGTCCCCACGCCAGGCCCGCCAGGACGGCGACAGCGAGGGCCGCCAAGGTCAGGGGCGAGGTCCAGCCCCACGCGCCGCCCTGGGAGAGCCCCAGCAAGAAGGCGACGAGTGCGATCGACAGCAGTGCGGCACCGCCCACATCAAAGCGTCCCGCCGGCGCGGGCTCGTGACGAGGCACGACTCGGACGATGAGTGCGATGGACACCAGGGACAGCACCGCCGACAGCCAGAACAGCCACTGCCAGCTCAGCGTAGTGAGGATCACTCCTCCCAACGGAATGCCGATGCCGCCCCCGATCCCCAACGTCGCGCTGAGCACGGCCAGGGAGGGCCCGACCCGGCGGGCCGGGAGACTGTCGCGCATCTGCGCCATCGCGACCGGGACCAAGGCCGTCCCGACTCCTTGTAGCGCCCTGCCCGCGACCAGCGTGCCAAGCCCCGCGACAGGCGCGAGGAGCGAGCCGACCAGAACGAACAGCATGGACAGAACGAGCATCCGGCGGCGTCCGAACATGTCGGACAGGCGCGCGACGATCGGCGTCGCTATCGCACCGGTGAGCAGCGTCGCGGTGACCAGCCAGGCGACGGCCTCGGGAGAGTGGCCCAGAATCTTGGGAAATCCGGGAACGGCCGGCACCACGAGCGTCTGCTGCAGCGCCACGACCAAGCACGAGAAACCCGCCACGGCCACCAGTCCGTGCCTCGGCGGGGGCGAGGAAACTTCCGTACTCTCCGCACTTGCTGTGGCTGAGTTGTTTCCCTGGTATGGCATGCGACCTGCCCTTTCTGAACGCGAGCGCCGCCCTGTGGACGACTCTCGCCATGACACCAGGGCAGAGCATCAATGCGTGCGACAGCGCAAGGAACAGCAGAATCGGCCGGCAATACCCGACCGGACATGACGTGATCCGTATCTGAGTGCAAGGATCGTGAAAAGACATCCGCAACGCCTACTGACAGGGAGGACCCGTGGTCCGTAGAGCGGGAGCTGTGCTGCCGGTGGAGCTCGACCCGCTGGACCGACTCATACTGACCGTTCTGGACCGAGATCCGACCATCAGCTATGCCGGCCTCAGCAATGAACTGAACGTCAGCCCGCGCACCGTCGCCGACCGCCTCCTTCGCCTGCGCTCCCACGACATCGTGCGTGTGGTCGGCCGCACCCTCCCGGACTTCGACGGACGCAGCGCATGGCTGGCCCGCGCGCATGTGGCGCCGAGCGCGATCGGCGAACTCGCCGCCGAACTCGCACGGAACGACCGCAGCAGGTGGGTACGGATCGCTCGGGACCGCACCGAGATGATCGCCGGCTTCGTGACCCACTCCGCCGACGACAGCATCCTCACCCAGCTGGAGTCGGACCGCCGGGTCCGCTCCGCTCACACCTACGAGCTGCTGAAGGTCTGGAGCGGGCAGGAAGGCACCGTCACCCATCCATCACGGCAGCTCGATGCCATCGACAGACATGTCATGCGGTTGCTCGCCGAGGACGGGCGAATGCCGAACCGCGAGCTCGCCACGCGCCTCGCTCTGGACCCGAGCACGACATCACGCCGTCGCCGCAGGCTCGTCGAGGAGGGCATCCTCTTCTTCGAGGCGGACATCCACCCCGCGGCCCTGGACGCGAGCGGCGATGCGATGCTCTGGATCCGCGTCTCGCCGGGCGGCATCCGTGACCTCGGGCAGTGGCTCCGGCAGCAGCCCGAATGCCGGTTCGCGGCGGCCTCGAGCGGCGCAGTATCCGTCATCGCGCACGTCATGCTCCCCGACGCCGCAAGTCTCGTCGACTTCGTCGACGAGGGACTGGCCGGACGGAACATCGTCTCGGTCGACATCGTGCGCATGGGCGAAGTCCTCAAACGCAACGCCGGGGCTGTCCAAAGAACGCCCGTGTCGCACTTTCGGGATGCTGTCGGCGATCGTCATTCGTTCCGGTGAACGTACCGGTGACGGAAGCGCGGACGGTGACGAAGCATGTGCCCCGCTCCGCGTTGAGACCGCGCCGCCGGCAACTGCCACCGGCCGGGGAGGAACGAGCTCCTTGGAGAGCGCCTGGGGAGAATCGGCCACACAAGTCCACACGAACGATCTCTCTGAGCCTGGACACCGGGTCAGGCTCATACGGTCGGGTGGTCACGCGTCCCGGCGCAGCACCTGCTCCAGGAGCGAGATCAGCGTCTCCTTGCCGGACTCCCTGTCACGCGCGTCGCACAGCAGCACCGTGGTGTCCGGGCCGAGGTCGAGCGCGCGGGAGACCGCTTCAGAGGAGTGCGAACGGACGCCGTCGAAGCAGTTCACCGCGACGATGAATGGGATGCCGCGGCTCTCGAAGTAGTCGACCGCGGGGAAGCAGTCGGCGAGCCTGCGGGTGTCCGCGAGGACGACCGCGCCCAGGCACCCCGTCGCCAGCTCGTCCCACAGGAACCAGAAGCGGTCCTGGCCCGGCGTGCCGAACAGATACAGCGCGAGGTTCTCGCGCAGCGTGATGCGGCCGAAGTCCATGGCCACGGTCGTCGTCGACTTGGTGGTGACGCCGTCGAGGTGGTCCACGCCGCGCGAGGCGACCGTGAGGTCCTCCTCGGTGCGCAGCGGACGGATCTCGCTGACGGACTCCACCATCGTGGTCTTGCCGGCCCCGAAGCCGCCCGCGATCAGCACCTTCAGGGCCGTGAAGTCGGCGCGGGCGGTCGGGTCAGAGTGCGCGTAGGCCATTGATCACTTCTCGGAGGAGGTGGGCGTCGGGACGGGCGTAGGACGCGGGTTCGCCCGTTGCGGGGTCGGCGGCCGGAGCCCGCGGCGGCACGACGGTGACGAGGGACTTCGCCGCCAGGTCGCCGAGCAGGACGCGTACGACGCCCAACGGGAGGCCGGAGTCGGAGGCGAGGTCGGCCAGCGGGCGCGGGCCGCGCAGGCACAGGGCGAGCAGCTCGCGCTGTTCGGGCGGCAGCGGTCCGTCCGGCCTGGTGTGGGTGGGGCGGACGATGGCCATGAGGTCCATGCGTTCCGCGCCGTTGCCGGTGCGGGCACGGCCCGAGGTCATGGCGTAGAGCCGGACCAGGGGCCCCGCGTCCTCGTCGTAGCGGTCGGACCAGGCGTCCATGGGGTCTGGGGGTGGTGGCGTCACGGAGTATCGCCGTCCGAGCGGTTCGGTACGCCGAGGTGTTCGCGCACGCGGTCCACGAGCAGGGCCATCTCGTACGCGACGAGGCCGATGTCGGCGTGTCCGTCGGTGAACACGGCGAGGCAGGAGCCCTCGCCCGCGGCGACCACGAACAGGAAGCCGCCTTCGAGTTCGACCATCGTCTGGACGACGCCGCCCGCGGCGAAGTGGCGGCCCGCGCCCTTGGCGAGCGAGTGGAATCCGGAGGCGATCGCGCAGAAGCGTTCGGATTCGTCGCGGCCGAGGCCGGTGGAGGCGCCGACGCAGAGGCCGTCGCCGGAGAGCATGACCACGTGGCGGACTTCGAGGACGCGGGCAGCGAGCTCGTCGAGGAGCCAGTCGATGCCCATGGCTCCGCCGGTTTCGGGGTGTTCGCCGGCGGCGCCGCCCAGGTTGGTGACGTTGTACGTGGGGGTCATCGGGGTCCTCCGTCGTTCTCCTCGCGGGCGGCGCGGGCGCGTCTGCGGCCCGAGCTCAGCGAGGTCATGGTGGCGCGGGCGGCCTCCGGCGACCGGGCGCCGGCCCCCGCGGCGTCGCCCTGCGCGGGCACGTTGTCCCGCAACTCCGGACTGATGTTCGCCTGCCGCACGCGCCGCGGGAGGTCCTCCGTACCGGGGCCGAAGCTTTCCGTGCCGGGGGCGGGGCTCTCCGCGACGGGGCCGGGGCCTTCCGTATCGGGCGCGCCGCGCCGGGGTGCCGCCTTGCCCACCCTGCCGCCCAAGGCGGCAGATTGCCCAAGGCGGGCGGCCTGCGACTGCCCTTCCGCCCCGACGGGGTCCTGCACTTCAAGCCCCGCCGGCGGTTGAGGAGCGGGGACTGGGGCGGAGCCCCGGGGCGGGGGACGGTCGGCCTTCACCGTCGGGGTGGCGGTCCGCTGCGGGAGGGGGGCCTCCGGGACCGGCCGCAGGCCCGGGTGCGGGGCCTCCAGAAGGTTCTGCGGGATGAAGACGACCGCGGTGATGCCGCCGTAGATGGAGCGGCGGAGGGTCACATCCAGTCGCTGCCGCTCCGAGAGCCGGTTGACCACGAAGAGCCCGAGCTTGCGGGAGTCGAGCAGGTCGATGTCGGCCGCGTTGATACGCGCGTTGGCGTCCGCCAGCGCCTCGTCGCTCATGCCGAGGCCCCTGTCCTCGATCTCCAGACAGGCCCCCGCCCCGACCGGCTCACCGCGCACCACCACAGGCGTGTGCGGCGGCGAGAACACCGAGGCGTTCTCGGCGAGTTCGGCCACGAGGTGAACCACGTCGGCGACGGCCGAACCCGCGAGGGACAGCTCGGGGATGTCCTGGAGCTGGACCCGGTCGAAGTCGGCCGTCTCGGCGAGCCCCGCACGGACCGCGTCGATCAGCGGCACCGGGTTGCGCCAGGCACGCCCCGGAGCCGACCCGGAGAGGATCAGCAGCGATTCCGCATGACGTCGCATGCGCGTCGTCAAGTGGTCGATACGGAACAGGTCCTCGAGGTCGGTGGGGTCCTCCGTGCGACGCTCCATCGCGTCGAGGAGGTCGAGCTGGCGGTGCAGCAGCACCTGGCTGCGGCGGGCGAGCGACACGTACACACCGGACACACCCGTGAGAACCGCGGCCCGGTCCGCGACCGCGCGAAGCGCCGCGCGCTGCACGGTGGTGAGGGCCGCGCCGACCTGCCCGACCTCGTCGCTGTGCGGCGTCTCGTCGAGCGGCGCCTCCTTGTCGAGGTCGACGTCCTCGCCGTTGTGGATGCGCCGCATGGAGGCGGGCAGCCGGGTCGCCGCCATGTCGAGCGCGGCGTCGCGCAGCCCCGTGAGGTCGGCGACGAGGCCGCGCCCGATGCGTACGGAGAGCAGCAGCGACACGATCACACCGAGCAGACCGAGGAGCACGGCGATGCCCGAACTGCCCAGGGCGGAAAGGGAGTACGGCTCGGCTCCCGCGGCCTCGTCGATCGCCCGGGCCCCGGCCTTGTCCAGGGCGGCCAGGGTGTCCCGCGCATCCGCCTGCCAGCGCCCGGCGGGCACCGCGTCGGCGGCCTGCGAAGCGCCCGCGACGAGGACCATGTCCTGCACGTGGCTCAGGTCCTTGGCGCCGGCGGTGCCGAGCGCGGCACGGAACGCGGTGGCGTCGTCGCCCTTCAGGTCGGGCAGCGCGGCCTCGGTGAGGCTGCGCTGCACCGCCACGTCGCCCACGAAGTCGCGGTACTGGCCGGGCGTCATCTCCGTGTCGGCCGCGTGCACGGCGCCGAGCAGCGCGTCCTGGCGGCTCAACGCGTCGTGGGCGCGGGCGAGTTGGAGCAGCGTACGGGCCGTGTCGCTGTCGGCCGCGGCGAGTCCGGCCCGTACGGACAGGGCCCGCTGGACCGCGGTGTCGTAGCCGCCGATGGCCTGCACGGCGCCCCGCGCCCCCGCCTTCTGGCGCGGTCCGGACAGACTGTCGGCGCTGAACTTCAGCTTCTGGATGCGGTCGGGCAGCGACGCGTCGAGGTCGGCGAGGTCGGTGCTGATGGAGCGCAATCCCGCGTTGAGGGCGTCAACCGCCTTGTCGGTGCGGGCCGTTGCCTCCGTGAAGTCCTGCCGCGTGGTGGCGTCGTGGGCCACGCGGTACTTCATGGCGGCGGCGCGCTCGCCCTGCACGGCGCCGGTGAACCGCGAAATCGGCGTGACGAGTGCCGAGTTCACCTCTTTCAGCTGCTCCTTGTCGGATATCTGAGACGCCGTGGTCACCGCGGCATGACCCCACAGCGCCATCACGGAGACGACGGGGACCGTGAGCAGGGTGACGACCTTGGCTCTGATCGATTTGGAGCGCAGCCGTTCGGGCAGCGGAAAGCGCGCGGGCATGGGGCAGCTCCTCGGCCGGGCTGAGTGGTGTGTGTGTGGGGGGGGTGGGGTGGCGTACACCCAAGGGGCGCCGCGCCTGCGCGGCGGACCTGCCTGCGCGAACGTCGCGAGAGACGTGTCGCCCTACGTGGCGGGCAGTTCGACCTCATGCAGCGGGCGGGCCGCGGCCTCGCTCCGCGCGCGCTCGTCGGCCGTCGGCGACAGCGCGACGAAGGCGCAGGTGAGGAAGAGGAACGAGCCGAGCACGACGGCCAGCGGCAGGATGAACGCGGTCGCGGTGGCGCCGGACAGCGGCGTGGTTCCCGGATGCACGCTCACCTTCACGGCGGCCATTCCGGTGTAGTGCATGCTGCTCACCGCGAGGCCCATCACGAGGGCGGCGACGGCGGCGATCACGGGTCCGCGCACGGACAGCGCGGCCCACAGCGCGGCGGACGCGGCGACGACGGCGATCACCACGGAGACCGCCACGAGCACGGGGTCGTAGGAGAGGGACCCGTTGAGCCGCACGGCCGACATGCCGATGTAGTGCATCGCGGCGACGCCGAGCCCGGTACCGAGTCCGCCGAGCACGACGGAGAGGGCGCGGGACTTTCCGTATCCGGCGACGAACATGCCCGCGCCGACCACCAGGATCGCCACGAGCAGGCTCAGGAGGGTGAGCGGGATGTCGTAGCGGATCGCGGTGCCGTCGACGGCGTAGCCGAGCATCGCGATGAAGTGCATCGTCCAGATCCCGGCGCCGATCGCGACGGACGCGGTCAGCAGCCAGTTCCGCTTGGATCGCTGCCCGGCGGCCTGGGCACGCGCGGTGCAGCGCAGGCCCAGAGCGGATCCCACGACAGCCATCACGTACGACAGGAGCGGAGTGATCCAGCCGCCTGTCATGTGGTGCATGTGCCCCATATTCGCTACGGGTCCCTCTCACTCTTCACATCGGCCCCCCGGTCGACCGGGACGCTAACACGCATGAGACGGCCTGTTCAGAGCGGTAATTGGCCTGCACCAGAGGGGTTACCGACTGGTAGAACCTTGGCAGAGCCCGAGTTCATGGGGTCTTCACAAATTGGCACGTCCCGTGACCGCGAATGATGTTGCGACTCTTGTCACGCCGCGCCTCGGGACGGTCCGGACATTGCCGCCGTTCCTCGCGGGACGCCTATGAGGAGAGGTTTCAGGAGGTGCCGCCGCGCAGCGCCTTCGCCAGCGAACCCGCTCCGGTCACGGTGACGCGTCCGCCGCGCACCGCCTCGACCAGACCGACCGCACCGCGGGCGACCTCGCCGCACACCTCGGCCTCCAGGCTCAGCCGCGCGTCCGGCTCCCCGTCCGGGTACACGCCGTCCCCATATACGGGATATGCGGGATGTGCGGGGTGTGCGGGGTGTACGGGATCTCCACCCACCCGTACATGGAAGACGCCCTCGTCGACCCGGACCTCCACCGCGCCGGGCTCCCCCAGCGCCTCAAGTTGCCGTGCCAGCGGCAGCGCCAGCCAGTGCGCCCGCACCGCGTCGGTGGGCCGCCGTTCGGCGAGGCCCGGCGCGCCCCACTCCCCCAGCGCTTGCAGCACGGGCAGCAATCCGCGCCCCCGCTCGGTGAGTTCGTACACGTACGCCGAGGTGGGCGCGGGGAGCCGGCGGCGCTCGGCGAGGCCGTCCCGCTCCATGTCCTTCAGTCGCGTGGCCAGCATGTCCGTGCTGACGCCCGGCAGGTCGGCGTGCAGATCGGTGTAGCGGCGCGGCCCGGCGAGGAGTTCGCGCGCGACGAGGAGCGTCCAGCGGTCCCCGACGACGTCGAGCGCGCGGGCGACGGCACAGTACTGGTCGTAGCTTCGGCGTGGCATGGCGCGCAGTCTATGCAACTTGTTGGACTTTCCAAGCGTCCACTTGGTAAAACCAAGCAACAACGGTTCGGCACAGTGACACCTGGTCCGCCTGGAGGGCAAGCGCATGGAGTTCCGGCAGTCGAGCAAGCTGAGCGAGGTCTGTTACGAGATCCGCGGCCCGGTGATCGAGCACGCCAACGCGCTGGAGGAGGCGGGCCACAGCGTGCTGCGCCTGAACACCGGCAACCCGGCCCTGTTCGGCTTCGAGGCGCCGGAGGAGATCGTCCAGGACATGATCCGGATGCTCCCGCAGGCGCACGGCTACACGGACTCGCGCGGCATCCTCTCCGCGCGCCGCGCCGTCGCCCAGCGCTACCAGGCGCTCGGCCTCGACGTCGGGGTCGACGACGTCTTCCTCGGCAACGGCGTGTCCGAACTGGTCTCGATGGCGATCCAGGCGCTTCTGGAGGACGGCGACGAAGTCCTCATCCCGGCGCCCGACTTCCCGCTCTGGACGGCGGTCACGACGCTCTCCGGCGGCAAGGCCGTCCACTATCTCTGCGACGAGCAGTCGGACTGGTACCCGGACCTCGCCGACATAGAGTCGAAGATCACCGACCGCACGAAGGCGGTCGTCATCATCAACCCGAACAACCCGACCGGCGCGGTCTACCCGAAGGAGATCATCGAGGGCATCCTCGATCTCGCCCGCCGGCACGGCCTGATGGTGTTCGCCGACGAGATCTACGACCAGATCCTCTACGACGACGCGGTGCACCACACCGCCGCCACCCTCGCCCCCGACCTCGTCGTCCTCACCTTCTCCGGCCTGTCGAAGACGTACCGGGTGGCCGGGTTCCGCTCCGGCTGGATGGTGGTCACGGGCCCGCGGCAGCACGCGAAGAGCTACTTGGAGGGCCTGACCATGCTGGCCTCCATGCGCCTGTGCCCGAACGCGCCCGCCCAGTACGCCATCCAGGCCGCGCTCGGCGGCCGCCAGTCGATCCGCGAACTCACCGCGCCCGGCGGGCGGTTGCTGGAGCAGCGCGACAAGGCGTGGGAGAAACTGAACGAGATCCCCGGCGTCAGCTGCGTGAAGCCCAAGGGCGCGCTGTACGCCTTCCCCCGCATCGACCCCAAGGTGCACAAGATCGTCGACGACGAGAAGTTCGTCCTCGACCTGCTGCTCCGCGAGAAGATCCAGGTCGTCCAGGGCACCGGCTTCAACTGGCCGACCCCGGACCACTTCCGCATCCTCACGCTCCCGTACGCCGATGATCTCGATGCCGCGATCAGCCGGATCGGGCGCTTCCTGAGCGGATACCGTCAGTGACGTGATCACTTCGACAACGTGCGGTGCCTGTGGGCACTCCAGCCACACGCAGTTCGCGTCCCCCGACCTGGTCGGGCCCATCGTGTCCGGGCGCTTCGACCGGGCGCGGGATCCCGCGTGGCGGCAGTCGGGCGCGGCGACGGTCGAGGACTACGCGCGCTGGTGCGGGCATCTGTGCGGGGCGACGTGCCTGCGCATGGCGCTCGGCCCCGGCGCTCCCTCGCTCTTCGAACTGCGCGACGGGGCGCTGAAGTTCGGCGCGTACCGGGTGGACGCCGAGGGCGAGATCCGCGGCATGATCTACGCCCCCGCGGTGGGGTACGTACGGGAGGTGCACGGCGTCGACGCGGCGGTGCACCGCACCCTGCGCGCGGACGAGATCGGCGAACTGCTCGACGCGGGCCGCCTGGTCATCGCCTCCGTGCACTACGCGATCCGGCGCCCGCACGAGCCGGCCCCCGGTCGCGGCGGCCACCTCGTCCTCGTCACGGCCCGCACCCCGGACGGCTCCGGCTACCACTTCCACAACCCGTCCGGCACGAACGCGGCAACCCGCACGGCGAACCTGCCGGTTGAGCACTTCGAGCAATTCTTCGCCGGGAGGGGCATATCCCTGACCAACCGGGTCCTGCATTCAAGCCCCTGCGGCGCTTGAGCAGCATCCTTTAAGCCCCTGCGGGGGTCGGCCACTCAAGCCCCTGCGGCGTTTGAGCAGCGGGGTCCGGGGCGGAGCCCCGGCAGTCAGCCGCCGCCGAGCAGCGAGTCGAGCGCCGACACCGGATCCCGCCCCGGCTCCCCGCGGGGCCACCAGTCCTCACGATCCGGCTCCGACTCATATCCGTACCACCAGCCATCGCGGCCCAGACGCAGCTGGACGGAACGGGTCGACAAATGGTTGCGGTGGGGCCGGAAGTCCGGATGCCCCACGGCGAGAAGCGCGGGACGGGCCCGGTCGAAGGGCCCGGCCGGCGGGTCCCACTCCTCCTCCAGGACGGAAAGCCCCTGGGGCCCACCCTGACGCCAGGCGGCGACCGCACGCGCCAGATCCGTGGGCGTACGCCCCGTGCCACGGGACAGCGAGGCGTACAGCGCGCGGGTCGCCGCCGTGAGACCCGAGCCGGGGTGGGCCGCGGCGAGGCGGACCGCGTCCTGCCACGGGGTGAGCGGCGCGATCGGGTCGGTACCGGTGGTGAGCAGCGCGTGGGCGCGGACCCCCGCCTCCGTGGCGAGGAGGTCGAGCGCGAGCGGGTCGGGGGCGTCCGGCGCCTGCGGGTAGGAGGGCGGGCGTTCGGAGTACTGCGGCGGCGGGAACTCCGGTGGCAGCTGCGACAGTTGCCCGGCACCCGCACCCGCGCTCGCGTACGCGTCCTTCGCCGGGAGCGAGTCGAGCTCCGGGGCCCGCGCCTTGGAGCGCTCCTCCGCCTCGTGCACCGAACTGCGCCGGGTCAGCGCCCGCAGCAGCTCCTGCTCGCCGCGTCCGCGCAACAGGAACAGGACGAACGGGTCCTCGTCGAGGAGCCGCGCCGTCTGGTAGCAGAGCGCCGCCGCGTGCTTGCAGGGATGGCCGCGGTCCGGGCAGGTGCACTCGGGGGTGAGCTCGTCGACCGTGGGCAGCAGGTCGGCGGACGCCGCCAGCGCGTGCGGCACGTCCTTGTCGAGCAGCGACGCCAGGTGTTCGGGGCGGGCCGCGGCCGTACTCAGGAAGCGGTCCCACGCGTCGTCCGGCAGGGTGCGCAGGCGCAGTTCGGCCCGGTAGGGGCGGGGGCGCGAGCCGTGCACGTAGGCGATGACGCGGCCGGGGGTGACCGTGATCGCGTCGACGTGGCCACGGTCCGCGTAGGCGCGGCCGCGTGCGAGGCGGCCCTGGTCGAGGGCCGTGTCTTCGAGGGCGTCCACCCAGGCGTTGCCCCACCAGGTGAGGGCGAAACTGCCGCCGGGCTCGGCGCGGGGCGGCAGCGGCGGGAAGGTGCGGCGCGCGTCCAGGTGCCGGGCGCGCGCCTGCTCGTCGGCGCCGGCGCGGCCCGGCACGTGCGGCCGGGGCGTCCTGTGCGACCCCTGGGGCCTTCGCGTCGGGCTCACTGGTGCGCCTCCCTGCGCAGCGTCACGAGGTCCGTGAGCTCCCGGTCGGTCAGCTCGGTGAGCGCCGCCTCGCCGGTGCCGAGCACCGCGTCCGCCAAGGCCCGCTTGGTGGCGAGGAGTTCGGCGATCCGGTCCTCCACCGTGCCCTCGGCGATGAACCGGTGGACCTGCACGGGCTGCGTCTGCCCGATGCGGTACGCGCGGTCGGTGGCCTGCTCCTCCACGGCCGGGTTCCACCAGCGGTCGAAGTGGATCACGTGCCCCGCGCGCGTGAGGTTGAGTCCGGTGCCGGCCGCCTTCAGGGAGAGCAGAAAGACGGGCACCTCTCCGGACTGGAAACGGTCGACCATGCGCTCGCGCTCGACGATCGTGCTGCCGCCGTGCAGCAGCTGGCTGGGAATGCCGCGGGTGGTCAGGTGCATGGCGAGCAGCTTGGCCATGGACACGTACTGGGTGAAGACGAGCACCGAGCGGTCCTCGGCCACGATCGTGTCCAACAGCTCGTCCAGGAGGGCGAGTTTGCCGGAGCGGCCCGCCAGGCGCGGGCGGGAACCGTCGCCCTGGCCCTCCTTGAGGTACTGCGCCGGGTGGTTGCAGATCTGCTTCAGCGACGTGAGCAGCTTCATGATCAGGCCGCGCCGGCCGATGCCCTCGGCCTCCTCGATCTGCGCCATCGACTCGCGCACCACGGCCTCGTAGAGCGACACCTGCTCGCGGGTGAGCGGCGCGGGATGGTCGGACTCGGTCTTCGGGGGCAGTTCGGGGACGATGCCGGGGTCGGACTTCTTGCGGCGCAGGATGAACGGGCGCACCAGGCGGGCAAGCCGCTCGATCGCCTCCGGGTTCGTCCCGCCCTGGCCCTGGAGGGGGACCTCGCCCTCGACCACGCGCGCGTGCCGGGCACGGAAGGCCTTGAGCGGTCCGAGCAGCCCGGGTGTCGTCCAGTCGAGCAGGGCCCACAGCTCGGACAGGTCGTTCTCCACCGGTGTGCCGGTGAGTGCCACGCGCGCGGGGGCCTCGATCGTGCGCAGCGCCTTCGCCGTCGCCGAGTTGGGGTTCTTCACGTGCTGCGCCTCGTCCGCCACGACCATGCCCCAGGTGTGTCCCGCGAGTTCGGTGGCGCGGGTGCGCAGGGTGCCGTACGTGGTGAGGACGAAGCCGCCCTCGACGCCGGTCAGGGCGCGGTCCACGCCGTGGAAGCGGCGCACCGGGACGCCGGGGGCGAACCGCTCGATCTCCCGCTGCCAGTTGCCGAGCAGGGAGGCCGGGCAGACGACAAGCGTGGGCGCGGGCCGAGCGCGGCGCAAGTGCAGCGCGATGAGCGTGACGGTCTTGCCGAGGCCCATGTCGTCGGCGAGGCAGCCGCCGAGGCCGAGCGAGGTCATGAGGTCGAGCCAGGCGAGGCCCCGCAGTTGGTAGTCGCGCAGCGTCGCGTGCAGGCCCTCGGGCGGCTCGACGGTGTCGATGCCGCGGGTGAGCCGGTCGCGCAGCTCGGCGAGGCGGCCCGTGGGCACGGCCGCGACCCGCTCCCCGTCGATCTCGGCCTCGCCGGTCAGCGCGACCGCCAGCGCGTCGACGGGCTCAAGGAGGCCCAACTCCCGCTTGCGGGCCTTGCGGACGAGATCGGGGTCGACGACCACCCACTGGTCGCGAAGGCGCACCACCGCGCGGTGCGACTCGGCGAGCAGGTCCATCTCGCGCTCGGTCAGCGGGTCCCCGTCGAGCGCCACCTGCCAGTTGAACTTCAGCAGCTCCTCGCTGTCGAAGAACGGCGTCCCGTCGGTGGCCGAGCCGGGCGCGGCCTGCGCGCGCACCACGGCGGTCGCGGTGAGGGAGCGGGCGATGTCGCGCGGCCAGTGCAGGGTGACTCCGGCCTTGGCGAGGCGCGCGGCGCCGGGCCCGAGCAGATCCGTCAGCTCGCTGTCGGACAGCGCCAGCACGTCCGGCACGTCCTGTTCCAGGAGGCGGCCGAGCGGCGGCCAGGCGAGCGCGGCCCGCCGCACCGCGAGCACCGCGTCGATCCGGGCGCGCGGCCCGAAGTGCTCACCGGCCTCCCCCGCCCACAGTCCTGCGGCGTCGACCACGCGCGTGGGGTCGGCGAGGCTGTGCACCTGGACGATGGCGGCACCCGCGCGACGCGCTCCCGCGCGCTCCCCGGACCCCGACTCCGATTCCGGCTCTGGCGCCGCCTCCGGATCCGCCTCCGGATCCGCCTCCGGATCCGTCACGTCGTCCCCGTCGAACAACGCGGCCTGCGACAGGTCGAGCCGCAATGACACCTTCACGCCCGCGTCGAGCCCGGCCGCCGCCTCGACGGCCCAGGGGCGGGCCCGCGGAATGTGCTGGGCGGCGGCGGCCGCGAACGGCGCGCCCGCCGCGTGCGCCGCTGCCGGGGTACGGGGCAGCGCGTCGGCCACCGCGTCGAGCAGCGCCCTCACCAGCGCCTCCGGCTGCGGCACCCGCAGTGGCCTGCTCCCCGGCACCGGCGTCGCGTATCCCTCGGGCGACAGGGCGGCGGCGATGGCCCGCACCTGCGCCACGTCGTCCTCGTCGAGCGGGCCCGCGCGCCACGCGTCGTGGTCGGAGGCGGTGAGGCCCGGCAGCAGACGCCCCCGCGCCACCAAGTGCAGGGCGTGCGCCGCGGCCGCTCCCCAGGCGGCCGCCGCCGGGTGGGCGCCCCGGGTGCGGCGGGCCCGCAGCAGCGGCGGCAGCGCGTCGAGAACGGGCAGCACGAGCGCGGGAACCTTGCGGCTGCGCACACTGGAGCCGTGCGACCGTACGACGGTCAGCTCGCCGTCGGCGCCAGGAAGGGCCGGCCCACCGGCCCCGCCCCACTCGTCCGGCGTGTCCGACGCATCCGCGTCCGGGGACCAGAAGGCGATCCGCCCCGCGCGGGGCAGCGGATCGGGCAGGAAGACGGCGGCGGCGCTCAGCGGGACACCCGACAGCTCAGGCACGCTCACGCCACCTCCCTTTCCTCTCTCCGCTCAGGCCTCGATGACCCCTATGACCTTACGGGGCGGGTCTGACAATCCTTGATCCCATGCCCTGGAGCCGGTGCCCTGCGGGCGGGACTGCCCGGTCCGCCCAGCCCGCCGGGCCCGCACGCCTCTGCCCGGAGACAATGGCCTTACCTCTGCCAACCTCTGATCGAACAGGCGCGAACCTTGGGTGATCTGCTTCTCGTCCGGCACGGCGAGACCGAATGGGCCCTGACCGGACAGCACACCGGCCTCACCGACATCCCGCTCACCGACAACGGGCGGGAAGAGGCGCGCCGCGTCGCGCCCCTCGTCGGCAGCTACCACATCGGGGCCGTCTTCGTGAGCCCCCTCCAGCGCACCCGCGAGACCGCCGAGCTCGCGGGCCTCAAGCGCTACACCGTCGATTCGGACCTGCACGAATGGGACTACGGCGCGTACGAGGGGGTGACCACCCGGGAGATCCAGCGCACCCGGCCGGACTGGTACCTCTTCGACGACGGAGTGCCGCCCGGGCCTCCCGAGCACCCCGGCGAGACGCCGGAGGAGGTGGGCGACCGGGCCGACCGGATGCTGTCCAAGGTCGACGCGGCGCTCGCCAACTACGAGGGCAGCGTCGTCCTCGTCTCGCACAGCCACTTCCTGCGCGTCCTGACCGCGCGGCGCCTGGGCCTGCCGCCGTCGGGCGGCTCGCACTTTCTGCTGTCGACGGGCACGGTCAGCCGCCTCACCTTCGAGCACGGCCGACCGGTGATCTCCGGCTGGAACCTGCGCCCCTGAGCCCGGCTGATCCGTCAGAAGGGCCCTCGCCCCGGCCCGTTGTCAGACCCTTCGTGCACCATCGTCACCAGACGGGAGGCACGCCATGACGAGACCGCCGACTGCCGCACAGCGCCGCATCATCGAGGCCGCCGACCCGGAGACGGGCCGGCTCTCCGGCACGCCCGCCCAGCTCGACCGGCTCATCGTTCTGAAGCTGGCGTTCCGGCACCCGCGTCCCCCGCACGAGCACTTCCTGACCCCGGCGGGTCACCGGGTGCGCGAGGCCGGGGACGGGCCACCGGCCGCCGAGCCGCCCGGTGAACCGGCCGCGACAGGCGGCCTGTTCGCCGCCCGGCTCGGCGGGGAGCCGGAGACCGACACGGGCCCCGCGCGGGCGCGCGAGGTGCGGACGGCGTGGCAGGGCCTGTTGGAGATACGCCGGATGACCAACCCGGACGGCGCGACGGACCGGCCGTGCGCCTGGGAGCGGGGCCGGCTCGGCCCGTCCGCGGCGCTCGCCCTGGAAGCGGCCGGCTGCGCGCCGGCAGGCGAGACCGCCCCCGGCTACCGCGTGCGCGACACCCCGCAGCCGGAGGCCGTCGCCGTCCACCACTCGGAGCCGGCCGGGCTCGCGGCGTGTGCGGCGGCTCTGCGGGAAGCGGGCTGGCAGGTCAGCGAGCACGCGCGGGCGGGCGCCGGATCTCGCTATCTCCTGGCGTCGCCCAGACGTGCGTAACGCACCTCACGGCGGCCGGAATCCCCTCCCCGCCCGACTGTTGGCATGATCGGCACAACGCCCCCATCGAGAGGAACGTCGTGGCAGAGCAGTTTTCCGTGCCGGTCGAGGTGCGCGGGTACGAGATCGACGTCAACGGACACCTCAACCAGGCCGTCTATCTGCAGTACGCGGAGCACGCGCGCTGGTCGTTCCTGCAACACGCGGGACTCGACGACAAGGCGCTGCTCGGCAGCGGCGTCGGCCCGGTCGTCCTGGAGACGAACATCCGTTATCTGCGGGAGTTGCGCGCGGGCGAGGTCGTCGACGTGAGCTGCGCCTTCGAGTTCGGCGACGGCAAGGTGTTCCGCGTCCACCAGACGATCCGCAAGGCGGACGGCACGGTGGCGGCCGAGGTGTCCGCGGTGAGCGGTGTCATGGACCTCTCCGAGCGCAAGCTGGTGAAGAACCCGGGGGAGGTCTTCAAGGAGCTGGCCTCCGCCCCGGCCGTCCTCGGCCTCTGACCGTCCGCGCCGCCGCTCCCCCGCCATGGACATCCGCAGCCGTTCCTACGGGCACCCCGACGCCGTCTCGCTCAGCGACCAGGTGCAGGCCGAGTACCGAAAGCGCTTCGGCTACGACGACTTCACCGATCTGCACCCCGCGCACTTCGACCCGCCGAAGGGCCTGTTCCTCGTCGCGTACGACGCCGGGGATCCGGTCGCCTGTGGAGGCTGGCGCGCACAGGAGCGGGACGACGCGGGCTACGCGGACGGTGACGCCGAGCTCAAGCGCATGTTCGTCGTGGAGCGGGCGCGCGGCCGGGGCCTCGCCCGCCGGATCCTGGCCGCGCTGGAGGAGAGCGCGCGGGACGCGGGCCGCACGCGGATGGTCCTGGAGACGGGCGTGCACCTGCCGGAGGCCATCCGCCTGTACGAGGCCGACGGCTACCGCCCGACCCGCCCGTTCGGCCCGTTCCGCGCCTACGAGGACAGCCGTTTCTACGCCAAGTCCCTTGAGCCGTCCGAGCCGTCCGGGCCGTCCGAGCCGTCCGGGCCCTCGCGGGCATCGGAGGAGCCGGGGTCCTGACGGATCGGCACCGGAACCTGATTGAAGCCGTAGTACAGCGCGATGACACCGTGCGCGGCGAGCGTCCAGGGCGCCGAGACGAAGGCGAGCCCGACGGTCGCCGGGTACGCGAGGGAGCCGAGCGCGAAGCGGGCGCGGGTGCGTCGGGCGGCGTCGGTGTCCACCCGCGGGTGGAAGAGGTGCCCGGTGCGGGTCAGGTGCCACCACAGGGCCTGGAAGGCGAAGGCGGAGGCGACCATGGTGAGGCTGTAGACGGCGGCCGCGACATGTGAGGCGTCCTCCTCTCGCAGGTACTCGGCGAGCATCGCCGTGGGCCACGGCATGGCCGCGACGATCATCAGGACCAGCAGGTTGAGAAACATCAACGCGCGGTCGACGCGCACCACTTGGCTGAACACCTGGTGGTGGTTGACCCAGATGATGCCGATGACCAGGAAGCTGACGACGTACGCCGCGTACGAGGGCCATTGGTCGCCGAGCGCACTCCACAGGCTCTCGCCGTGCGCGACGTGCGGCACCTTGATCTCCAGGATCAGGAGCGTGACGGCGATGGCGAACACGCCGTCACTGAATGCCTCCAGGCGCGCGGAGTCGGTGCTGTCCCGACCGTCGTCCATGTCCCCCCACCCCGATCCGGGCGCACTCCCCAACTCGCCGGAGTGTGACCGTACTTGAGGCGGGTGGAGTACGCCACCGGCCGCTCGGACACACTCCCTTGCCGAGCCACGCGAAGATCGCTACGGTCCCTTCAGCCCTACTTTCTACGCGCGTCACATCACGCCCAGTGCCATCGCTTCGAGAGGCCCTTCCATGCAGTTGCGCCGCACGTCCCTGCTCGCCGCCACGTTCGTGGCCCTGGCCCTCGCCTCCCCTGCGGCACCCGCGGCACCCGCGGCACCCGCGACCGGGACACCCCGGGCGGGCGGGACCGCGCCCGGCGGCTGGCAACAGGTCGGCGACGACGCCAAGTCCGGGGTCAGCGGCCTCGCGCTCACCGGCCGGGCCGTGGCGGGCGGCGGCGTGGAGGCCCTCGTCGTCCACGACAACAAGAAGCCCGGCGAGCGGCGGATCAGCCGCGTCACCTTCCACCCGTCCGCCCCGAAGGCCACGACGGTCACTCCGCTGGTGTGGGACGGTGCGGAGCCCAAGGACCTGGAGGCGATCGAGGCGGTGCCGGGCACGGACGGCGAGTTCATGGCGCTCGCCAGCAGGGGCCTCGTGTACCGGCTGCACGTCGACGGGGGCACCGCGCGGGTGCTCGACCTGGCGCCACTGCCCGCGATCCCCGAGGGCGCGGACTTCGAGAGCTTCGCGCTCGGCACGTCTGCGCACGGGAGGACGGTCGCGGTGTGGGCGGACCGGGGCGCGGGCGCGGACCGCCCGGCGACGGTCTTCGCGGCGCCGTTCTCCTTCAACGAGTACGGGGAGGCCGAGTTCGGGAGCGTACGCAAGGCGGAGTTCCGCGCGGCCTATCCGAAGGGGGACGTGCGGCATGTCTCCGACATCTCCCTCACCAAGTCCGGTCGGATCATGGTGAGTTCGGCCTCGGACGCCGGGGACGACGGGCCGTTCGCCTCGGCGGTGAGCGAGGCGGGACGCGTGTCGCTGAACGACTCGGGCACCCGGGCGACGCTGCGGTTGGCCGCGCGGCGGAGCGCGCCGGACAGGTTCGACGGCCGCAAGATCGAGGCGGTGGAGTGCGTGCCGGGCGCGAACGGCACGGCACTGCTCGGCACGGACGACGAGAATCTCGGCGGGTACCTGAAGTCGGCGCCCGTCTGCGGCGGGTGAGACACGGGCGCGCGCGAGACGCAGGAGGTGGAAACACGCGCGTGCGAGACGCGGGAGGTAGAGACGCGGGAGGGTGAAAGCGCGGTCCGGGGGTGGCGCCCGCCGACCGCGCCACCCCCGCCGCGCCGCTCAGTGCGCGCCTGCCGCCGTCGGCTCGGAGCGCTGTCCCGCGATGTCGCTGCCCGACTCCATCGGATGCGTGACGTCGTCGGCGTCACGCCCCTTGCCGATGTGGTTGAACAGCAGGTTGAGCACGACCGCCGCGACACAGCCCGTCGAGATGCCCGAGTCCAGGATGATCTTCGCGTTCTCCGGGAACGCGTGGTAGAACTCCGGCACCGCGATGGGGATCAGGCCCACGGCGAGCGAGACGGCGACGATGAGGACGTTGTTGTCCTTGTCCAGGTTGGCCTTGACCAGGGTCTGGATACCGCTGGCCGCGACCGAGCCGAACAGCACGACGCCGGCTCCGCCGAGCACCGGGCGCGGCACGACGGCGATCAGCGAGGCCGCCATCGGACACAGGCCCATCAGGACGAGGAAGCCACCGCCGGCCGCGACCACGTACCGGCTGCGGATCTTCGTCATCGCGACGAGGCCGATGTTCTGGGCGAACGCACTGCACATGAAGCCGTTGAACAGCGGGCTGATGGCAGTGCCGAGGGTGTCGGCGCGCAGACCCGCCGCGATGGTCTTCTCGTCGGCGGGGCGGTCGACGATCTCCCCCAGGGCGAGCATGTCCGCCGTGGACTCGGTCATCGAGACCACCATGACGACGATCATCGAGACGATGGCCGCGCCCGCGAACTGCGGGGCGCCGAAGTGGAACGGGGTCGGGAAGCCGATGACGTCCGCGTCGCCGACCGGCGAGAAGTCCGTGGCGCCGAACGGGATCGCGATGACGGTGCCGATGACCAGGCCGAGCAGGACCGCGATCTGCTTGACGAAGCCCGACGTGAAGCGGCGGATGATCAGCACGATCACGAGTGTGATCCCGGCGAGTGCCAGGTTCTCCATGGAGCCGTAGTCCGGCGCCTTCGCGTCGGGCCCCTGCGCCCAGCCGAACGCGACCGGCATCAGCGAGACACCGATGAGCGTGATGACCGTGCCGGTGACGACCGGCGGGAAGAACCGGACCAGCTTCGAGAAGAAGGGTGCGGCTATGAAGCCGAGCACACCCGCGACGATCACCGCGCCGAAGATGATCGGCAGCGCGTCGTCCTTGTCCTTCGTCGAGCCGACGACGGCGAGCATCGGAGCGACGCCCGCGAAGGTCACACCGTTCACGAACGGAAGGCGGGCGCCGATCTTCCAGATGCCGAGCGTCTGCAGGAAGGTCGCGAGGCCCGCCGTGAACAGGCAGGCGCCCGTAAGGAAGGTCAGGTCCTTCGGGCTGAGACCGATAGCCGCGCCGACGATGAGCGGGGGCGCGACCACGCCCGCGTACATCGCCGCCACGTGCTGCAGACCCGTCGTCGCCATCTTCAGCGGCGGCAGCTTCTCGTCTACCGGATGTTTGGTATGCCCCGCGGCCACTTCCTCGGGCTCGTCGGGGGTCGTGCCTTGCTTGGTGAACCTGGGCTTCGACGCCACTACGGCTCCTCCGGTTGTTTTCCAGCCCCGGCAGGCCGCCGGCGCTTTTCGCTTCTGGGAGGTGGTGCAAGGTGCAAGGTCGTACTGGTGGTGCTGTTCCGTTGTTCAGTTGTTGTGCGCCCAGGTATTACTGGCCGCCCCGGCAACGTGAAGCTTTGGGCCACGTCCCCGGGGCGGCACTCGAGCTGCCCGCTCGGCAGCTCGAGCCCCCGGTCAAGGGCCGTCCCCCCTGACCGGAGTCTCAAAAGGTCAGCTCTCGGCGGTGATTCGCGCGAGTCGCTGCGCCTCCGCCCGCGTGGAGCGGGCGATGGCGTCCTCGTCGACGTGCAGCAGGCGGCCGTCCTCGACCACCGGGCGCCCGTTCACGAGGGAGAGGGTGACCGGTGCGGCCGCGCCGAAGACGAGCGCGGTCACCGGGTCGGCGATCGATGCGTGGGCGAGGGTGTCCATCTTCCACAGCACCAGGTCGGCCAGCTTGCCGGCTTCGAGCGACCCGATCTGGGGTGCCCGGCCGAGGACTTGGGCCCCTCCGTACGTCCCGAGGCGCAGCGCCTGACGGGCGTTCAGGGCCGCCTCGCGGTGCGCGCCGAGGCGGTTGATGAGGAGGGCGTTACGGAGTTCGGTGTGCAGTTCGCCCGACTCGTTGGAGGCGGTGCCGTCGACGCCGAGACCGACCGGGACGCCGGCCGCGAGCATGTCGGGTACGCGGGCGATTCCCGCTGCCAGTCGGGCATTTGAGGACGGGCAGTGCGCCACGCCCGTCTTCGTGCGCCCGAACGCGGCGATGTCGGAGTCGTTCATGTGGACGCTGTGCGCCATCCACACGTCCTCGCCGAGCCAGCCCGTCGACTCGAAGTAGTCGGTCGGGCCCATGCCGAACAGCTCGTGGCAGAACTTCTCCTCCTCGACGGTCTCGCTGCCGTGGGTGTGCAGCCGTACGCCGAGCGAGCGCGCCAACTCGGCGCCCTGCTTGAGGAGTTCCGTGGACACGGAGAACGGGGAACAGGGGGCCACGGCCACCTGCGTCATCGCGTCGAAGGAGGCGTCGTGGTGCTTCTTGACGGTCTCCTCGGTCGCGGCGAGCGCGCCGTCGAGGGTCTCGACGGCGAAGTCGGGCGGCAGTCCGCCGTCCTTCTCGCTGCGGTCCATGGAGCCACGCGCCAGGGTGAAGCGCACGCCCATCTCGGAGGCGGCCCGGATGATCGATCCGGACAGGTCGCCGGTGCCCTTCGGGAACACGTAGTGGTGGTCCATGGCGGTGGTGACACCGCCGCGGGCCATCATCGCGAGGGAGCCCTGCGCCGCCGCGTATGTCATCTGCTCGTCGATGCGCGCCCACGTCGGGTACAGCGTCACCAGCCAGTTGAACAGGTTGTGGTCCGTCGCCAGGCCACGGGTGATCCACTGGTAGAAGTGGTGGTGCGTGTTGACGAGGCCGGGTGTGGCCAGGTGGCCGGTGCCGTCGATCCGGCGGACGACATTCTCGAGTCCCTCGGGCGCGCTGCCCGCGCCGATGGACTCGATCTTGTTGTCCGCCACGACGATGTGGCCCGAGGCGTACTCGGTGTCGTGCGCGTCGACCGTCGCGATGGCGACGTTCTCGATGACGATGCGGTCTGCCGTGGCAGGAGCCATGGTGCTGCTTCCTTCAGTCGGTGTGACGTGTGGGCACGGCAGGACCCTAGGAAGATTTGAGTGCCGCGGCAGGTGCGCCACGGGTGCCGAGATGGTGGAAGAACAGATTGAGCGAGACGGCGACGAGCGCGCCCGCGCTGATGCCGGAGCCGAGCACGGTCTGTGCCCAGGCCGGGAAATCGGCGTAGAAGCTCGGTGCGGCGAGCGGGATGATGCCCGCGCCGAGCGAGACGGCCACCAGGATGATGTTGGAGCTGTCGTCGAGCCCTGCTTCGGAGAGCGTACGGATGCCGCTGACGGCGATCGAGCCGAACAGCACGATGCCCGCGCCGCCAAGGACCGGCATGGGGACCATGGAGACGACCGCGCCGAGCATCGGGAAGACGCCGAGGATCAGGAGGGTGCCGCCGGCGACGGCGACGACGTAGCGGCTGCGCACCTTGGTCAGCGAGACGACGCCGACGTTCTGGGCGAACGCCGAGGTCGGCAGGCCGCCGAAGATCGGTCCGATGAAGGTGGCGATGCCGTCGGTGCGCAGCCCCCGGGTGATCGTCTTTCCGTCGCACTCGCGCTCGCAGATCTCGCCGATGGCGAGCATGCCGGCGCTGGACTCGGTCATCAGGACGAGCATGACGAGGCAGAGCGAGATGATCGCGGCGGGCTGGAACTCGGGGGCGCCGAAGGCGAACGGCGTCGGGAGCGCGGCGACCGGCGCCGACTTGAGGGAGCTGAAGTCCGCCATGCCGAACGGGATCGCGGCGAGCGTGCCGATCAACATGCCGAAGAGCAGGGCGACTTGCTTGACGAAGCCCTTGCCGAAGCGCTGGATCAGCAGGATGACGACGAGCGTGAAGGCGGCGAGTGCGAGGTAGCGCATGTCGCCGTAGTCGGAGGCGGTCTTGTCGCCGCCTTGTGCCCAGCCGACGGGTACGGGCATCAGCGTCACACCGATGAGGGTGATGACGACGCCCGTGACGAGCGGCGGGAAGAACCTCAGCAGCCGCCCGAAGAACGGGCCGATCGCGAGACAGAAGACGCCCGCGACCATGACCGCCCCGTAAATGGCGGGGAGTTGGTCGCCTTTGGCGTTCGTCTCGGCGATGGCGAGCATCGGCGCGATGCCCGCGGAGGACGCGGCGTTGACGAAGGGCAGCCGGTTGCCGACGAAGCCCTTGACGCCGAGCGTCTGGAGCAGGGTGGCCACGCCCGCGATGAGCAGCGACGCGGCGATCAGCCGGGTCTGGCCCGCGGTGTCGAGGCCGACGGCCTGGCCGATGATGAGCGGCGGGGTGACGACACCGGCGTACATGGCGGCGATGTGCTGGAGTGCGGCGGGCGCGAGCCGCGACGGGTGGAGCTTCTCGTCCACCGGGTGCACCCGCGAACCGGTGGACTCCGGTTCGGTGCTTCCCGATGGGGTGGAACACGGGCCCTCGGCTTCAGCCGGCCCTTTTGCTGGCACTGCCATTGCTATGTTCCCTCCGGTGCGGCGCACCCCCGCCGACTGCGGGGTGACGGGGGTGCGCTACCGCGTCCGTGAACGCCTGATGCGGCGTCAGAGGTTGGTCATGTCGACCGGGATGCGCTGGTCCGCGCCGTCCCTCAGGATGGTGGCCTCGATGAGGCCGTAGGGGCGGTCGGCGGCCCAGTACACGGCGCCGTCCTTCGCCTCGTTCTCCAGACCGAAGGCCGAAAGGTCCTGCCGGAAGTGGTGCTTGTTCGGCGCGGAGAAGCGGATCTCGTCGATCTCGCTGCGGTTGTTGATGACGCGCGAACCCATCTGGAAGAGGGTCTGCTGCAGCGACAGCGAGTACGTCTCCACGAAGGCCTGAAGAATGTGCTTCTTCGACTGCTCGTAGGACTTGTTCCAGTTGGGCGTGCGCTCGTCGTCGACGCCCGTCCAGTTGTGCCGCCACCAGGTGGACAGCGACGTCGCGAGGATGCGGTCGTAGTCCTCCTTGAGCGTCGTGTACTTGTCCTTGATGTAGCCCCAGAACTCGGAGTTCGTGGTGTTCATCACGGTCAAGTCCTTGAGTCCGCTGAGGACTTCGAACTTCTCGCCGTCATAGGTGACCTGGACGAGGCGCGTCTCCTGGCCCTTGCGGACGAAGGAGTGCTTGACCTCGTCGGAGCCGATGAACTTGGAGCCCGCGTCGGATCCCGCGATGCGCTCCCACGAGTACTCCTCGATGCGGATGCGCGCGCGGTGGATGGACGGCTGGCTGTCGACGAAGTGCCGGGCCAGCTCGATGCCGTAGCCCTCCGCCGACTCGATGCCGTGTTCCTTGGCGAAGGCGAAGCAGGTGTTCTTGGTGGTGTCCGTCGGCAGGCAGTTGGCGTTCGACCCGGTGAGGTGGACGTCGTCGAGGTCACCGCTGAGGGCGACCGAGACGTTCAGGTCCTTGATGTGGTGGGTGTCGCCGTCCCGCGTGATCTTTACGACCCGGTTCTCGGCCTTGCCGTACTGGTTGGATCCCAGAATCGTGGGCATGTCTGCTAGCTCCCTCGGTAAACGGAGTAGCCGAACGGGTTGAGCAGCAGCGGCACGTGGTAGTGCTCCCCCGGCTTGACGGCGAATGTGATCGCCACCTCCGGGAAGAACGCTCCGGTCGTGTCGCTGTCCCGATTCGCGGGGGCGTCCTGCTGCGCATCGGCTTGCTGGTTCTGCGTGTTGGCGGTCTTCTTCGCGAAGTACGCCTCGGTCTCGAAGTCGAGGCGTACGTGGGTGGTGCCCTCCGGCAGCGCCGGCAGGTCCTTGCAGCGCCCGTCCGCGTCGGTGGCACTGCCGCCGAGCGCCTGCCACTCGGCGCCCGAACCGGCGCGTGCCGCAAGGGAGATGGCGACGCCCTCGGCGGGGCGTCCGATGCTGGTGTCCAGAATGTGCGTGGACACCGAAGCCGTGGTCTCGGTGCTCATCAGGCGTTCATTTCCTGTTCTTACGGTGCTTCTACGATGCGGGTCAGGCGGATGCGGTTGATCTTTCCCAGTTCGGTGCGGACGATCTCCCGCTCCTCCTCGGCCGTGTGGCCGATCCGGGTCCTGAGCGCATCGAGCATCTGCTCCGCCGTGGCGCCGGTGGCGCAGATGAGGAAGACATGACCGAACCTGTCCTGGTACGCCAGGTTGAGCTCGAGCATCTCCTTCTTGAGCTCCTCGGAGGCCCCCGCCATGCCGCGCTGTTCGCGCGACGACGTCGGGTCGCCGGGCTTCGGGCGGCCGATCGGCGGATGCCCCGCCATCGCCTCGGCGAGGTCGTCCGCGGTCAGTTCCGCCATCGCGGCGTCACTGGCGGTGAAGAGAGTCTCTGCTGAAGCGAAGGGGCGCTGGGCGAGAAGCTTGCTCCCCCACGCCGATGAAGCACACACCTCGTGGAGCTCGGCCTGGGCCGTGCTCTCGTCCGAGGTGTTGAACCGGGTCAGACCCGGCGTTGAACCTGAAGTCACGGGGTGCCTCCGTGGCCTTGTGCTGGACGGGCTGCAGATAGCTAACGCCCCCGGAAACACCACGTCAACACTTTGTTGAAAACTCGGAGTTACAAAAAACCGCCGTCCGGATATCGGACAGCGGTGAGGAGAGGGGCGGTCGGCCCGGTATCGCACCAGGTCAGGGGGTCTTGTCCCGGTTGAGATAGTTGTAGACGGTGAAGCGGGAAACGCCGAGCGCGCCGGCCACGGTCTCCACACCGTGCCGTACGGAGAACGCTCCACGCGCCTCCAGAAGCCGTACGGCCTCCTGCTTCTCCCTGCGGTCGAGCGCGGACAGCGGCACACCCTTGGTGCGCTCCATGGCGGCCAGGATGTGGTCGAGCGAGTCCGCCAACTGGGGCAGGCGTACGGCCACGACATCGGCCCCCTGCCACGCAAGCACCACGTCGTCGGGGCCCGCGCCCTCCGGCGGCATCAGCTCCCCGCCCATGGCGTCGACCAGTGGCTTCACCGCCGTGATGAAGGCGTCCCCGGTGTCGTTCACGCGTCGTCACCCTTCCCCGTGGGCTCCCCCACCACGTTGACCTGCAGCGAGATCCGCGTCGCCCCGTTCGCGAGGCTGCTGCGCAGCAGGGCGTCGACCGCGGTCAGCACCTCGTCCGCGCCGCTCTCCGCCGTGTTGCCGAACGGCCCCACGTCGACCTCGTCGAGATCGGCCGCCTCGATGACCCGGCGCGCCGCGAGCGCGTGCTCGGGCGCCTCCTCCAGGTCGAACGGCTCCGTCGTGAACTCCACTCTCAATCGCACGCGTTCAACCTAACCCGCATGGAGCGGTTACCGGGAGCCACCGTGGGGATCAGGGTGGAGGTCAGGGTGCGGGGCACTTGCTGTGCGCGCTCTCGTAGGTCCGGTAGAGCGGCGATCCGTCCCGGTTTCCCTCCGGGAACGTCACGATGGGTACCGGTTTGCACACCGGCCACTGGCCGACCCCGGCCCCGGCATCGCTCTCGTCGGCGCCGCTCTCGTCGGCGTCGACGAACGTGAAGTCGCCGCTCGCGGCCTGCACGCACTGGGCGCAGTCGTCCTGCGGGCTGCCCTTGCGCAGCTGGTTCTGGACGTCGTCGTTGGACACCTCGCCGTGGCCGCTCGCACCGGCCTGCTTCACGGCGTTGCTCACCGCGGCGAGGGCGTCGTGGTACATCACGGCGTACCCGTCGTTGAGGGCACGCCGCCCCGCGCCCGTGAAGGAGTGTTCGTAGGCGCTCGCGAACCGCCCGAAGTGCCGGGGTGTCTCGCCTTCGCCACGCTCCCAGCGCGGCGCGTCCACGGCGGCCGCCGTCACGATCCGGATGTGCAGCCGATGGGCCTTCTCGCCGATGCCGGAGGTCTCGGTGACCGGGTCACGGGCCGTGCTGACGCGCAGGATGCGCAGCGGGTCGTCGGACCGGTACCGGCAGGAGCCCGTCTCGTCGATGGCTTTCACGAAGGGGTGCAGGTCGGCGTCGCGGCCGGCCAGGAACACCGTTCTCGTCCCGGCCCCGCACATCGCTTCCACCGACTTCTTGAAGTCCTGGGTGTCGCCCCGGGCCGGTCCCTTTCTGCCCTGGTACATCTCGACCGTCCGCCGCACCGGGTCGTCGGTGATGCCGTAGTCCTCGCCGAACTTCTCCTGGAAGACCTCGCGCAGGTCGGAGACGTAATTGTCGTCCCGGTCGTCCGCGATCATGAACGTCTTGTCGCGGTTGACGTCGTTCCGCTTCGCGTACGCCTTCAGGGCGTCGACGAGCTGGGCGTTGGAGGGCGACACCTTGAACAGGTACGGGTTCTCCATGTCGGTGGCGCTCAGCGCGGCGCTGACGGCCGGGATCCGGGCCTTCTCGAGGCTCTCCACGGAGGCCAGGGTCCTGCTGTCGCTGTTGGGGAAGCCGATGGTGGCGACGAGGGGAGCGCTCTTGTCGTCGGTCCGTGCGCTCAGCTCGCCGGTCACGTCCGACCAATAGTCGAGGTATTCGCCCACGTTGGCGAAGAGGAGCTGGACCGCGCTGCCCTTGGTCGTCGAACCGTGGTTGTGCTCGTACTGCGCGACGTACGCGCCCTGCAGCGAGTGCAGGATCAGCGCCTTGGACATGGCAGCACCCCGCGTCCTCGCGGTGTACGGCATGACGACACCCACGCTCACCACCTGCCGCTGCGGCGCGCTCGCCCGAGCACGCGCGTTCTCGCTCGCGATGCGGTCCAGGACGTCCTTCAGGTCCTTGTCGAAGGCATACGGCCGCGCGGTGACGCCGACGCATTCCTCCCCCGCGCGCCGCAGGTCATGGTCCGCCGAGCAGTAGTTCCGGTGGCCCAGATACGTGTCCACACCCCACCACGTCCCGCCCCCGACCAGCGCCCCGACGAGCACCCACAGCACGATCACGTCGATCAGGCCGAAGACGCGGAACCGGAGCCGCCGCGGCAGCCACCGCCAGTTCCTGCGGTCCGGCCGGCGGCCCCTCATGCCACCCCTCCCCAGCTGCGCTCCAGCGGCCAGTCCTCGCCGTCCCGCACGGCCCGCGGCCAGCGGACCGCCGCCTGGGCGAGGACCGCCCGACCGGTCAGGTGCTGGGCGGACAGGAACGACAGGTCCTGCCCGATCCGGTCGGCCAGCACCCGGTCGGCCTCGGCGAGCTCGTCGGCGGAGTACCACAGCGCGTGCAGCAGCCGGTAGATCGCCCGCTTCTCCAGGCCCGCCTCCGGGTCCGCCCGCACCTGGAGCCGGTCCCTGCGCCCCTTGCCGACCTCCTGGCACTGCTCGAACCAGAGGTCACCGGGCGGGCGCGGCGCGTGCGCCACCGTCCGCAGCGCGCGCAGCCACTCCAGGGCGTCACCGTCGGAGCGCCCGAACTCCGCGTGCAGCCGGTCGACGACCTCCTGGGTCTCGCCCCCGGCCAGCCGGTGCCACAGGAAGCGGGCCCACTCCTCGCGCCCGGACCGCCCCGCGCGGCCCTCGGCGCGGCGCCGGTGGTGCTGCGCGAGCAGCCAGTGCGCATCGCCCCAGCCCACGCCGCCCGCGCCGCGCCCACTGCGCATCTGGTGCACGAGCAGCGCCCGCAGAAAGCGGTCCGTGATGAACGGGCGGCTGCCGGGCCCGCGCGACCAGCGCTCCCGCTCCAGCTGGGCGGCGACGCCGTCGGCCGCGGCCAGGTCGTCGATCCGGCGCGGCACCCACCGCTCGGCCAGCTGCTCGGCCGCCTCCCGGTCCCAGGCCAGCGAGAGCAGGCACAGCTCGTCGTGGTTCTCACCGCCGACCAGGGTGTTGAGCAGCCGCCAGATGACCGACTCGCCGGCGCCGCCGGGCTGGTCCAGGTCGAGCAATTCCTCGGCCGCCACCCACTCCTCGCCGCGCGCCTTGTGCACGACGGCGTCGCACATTCTGCGGGCCCCCATGGGGTGGCCGCGGGTCAGATCGTGCAGCGCCGTCGCGATGTACGGGTCGAAGGTGACCCGCTCGTCGCTGCGCAGCATGCGTTCCAGGTGTTCCGTGTCGAGCGGCGGCAGCGGCAGGAGCAGCACCCCCTCGGACGGCTCCGCGCTGCGGCGGCTCCAGCGGGTGCGGGCCCCGACCTCCTGAAGCGGCTGGCGGGTGGCCCGCGTGTACGGGGCGGTCTCCTGCTCCTCTTCCGGCGTCTCGTCATCGTCGTCGGCGTCGCCGCGCAGCTCCGTGGCGAGGACGACGAGCGGGTCGCGGGCGCCGCGCTCCTGCAACGCCCGTTGTTCCAGGAGGAGTTCGAGGAAGTCGCGGCCGGGGTCGGTGTGCACGTTGTCGAGCAGGATCAGCGGCCGCGGGGCCCGGTTCCCGCGCCGCAGCCTCCCGTAGCGCACATCCCTGAGGAACGCGGCCATCAGCATGCGTTCGACGCCGCGCCGAAAGCCCCTGCCCTGGTGGAACTCCTGACAGAGCCGGGCCACGGCCCGCGCGCGCTGGGCGGCCGGTACCCGGGGCGGCTCGGTGGCCGCGTCGGGCGGCATTCCGCGCAGCCGGTTGTCGCTCTCGCTGCGGTGGCTCCCGTACCAGCTGACGAGGTCGCGGGGGCCGAGTCGGCGCGTGCGGCGGCGGTACTGCCTGCCGAGGTAGGTGCGCACGGCCGCCTCGGGGAACTCGGCCGGGTCGGGCGAGCCGCCATCGGCGGGCGTCGGCAGCGCGGGGCGGAACAGCGCGTCCCAGGTGGGCGGGGGTTCGCCGGCCGGCCAGGGGCCCATCAGGGCGGCGGCGTGCCGGTCGGCGACGTCGAGTTCGTCGTCGATGCCGGGGCGCCGGGCGGAGATCACGGCGAGCAGTCCCGCGGTCGTCCTCGGGAAGCGAAGGCGTCCGAACCCGGCGACGGGGAGCGAGAGTTGACGTACGAGCTCGACCAGCATCTCGACCACGTACGAGTTGTTGGCGATCTCGGGGCCCACCCTGGCCCGCTCCTCCAGGTCCGTGCAGTTGATCCGGGCGAAGGGGACGCGAGGGCCCGGCCAGGGGCCGGTGTCGGGGGCGTAGGCCCGCTGGAGGTCGTTCAGCATGGCGCTCTTGCCGGTGCCGTGCCGCCCGCTGAGCAGGACGACGGGCAGGTCGTCGGCGAACTCCCGGCGGCGACGCCTACGGTGGCGCTCGCGTTCCAGACCGATGAGGCGTGGCACCAGCTGACTCAGGAGCGGCTGGCGCGCGTACACCTCGGGTATCTGGCCGTCGGATTCGGTGGCGGGCACCCCGCCGGGTCCCCCGTGGTCCGTCACACCGTGGTCCGTCACGGCAGCCTCAGCGTCTGGCGGACGAAGTCGGCGAGGAAGCCGACCACCACCTCCTTGCCGACCGAGGCGCTCTCGCTCTGCAGCACGCCCGGGACGCGCTCCATGAAGCGCCGCACCAGACCCTCGTCGGGCCGGTCGCCGCGGTCGATGGCGTCGGTCAGCTCGTCGGCGAGTTCACGCACCTGCCGCAGTTCACTGTCGCTCTCGGCGGCTTCGGGCAGGGAGGACCGGACGAGCTGGGCCAGCTGCTCGTACGAGATCACCACGCCCTCGCCCTGTTCCGCCGGGCTGACGTGGACGGGCGCGGGCAGTTCCAGGTGGTTCCTGGCGTACTCCAGGTCCTCCACCGGGAGTTGACGACCGCAGTAGAAGGCCTCGCTGGCCCACAGGAAGTTCTCGGGGTGGGACTCCTCGCCGCCGCGGTGCTGCCCGGCCCGGTCCCAGTACGCGAACAGCGCCGCCTTCGCGTAGCGGCGCCTCGCCTCCCGGTCGGCGTACGCCTCGTCCCAGACGGCGACCTCACAGAGCCCGGCGGCGGTGGGGCTCACGAGGGGCGGGTCGGCGCCCGAGTCGTTGTGCTCGGTGAGCCAGCCGAGCGCGCCGAGGCGGCACACCGCGTCGGCGACCAGGTCCACGCTGCACCGCTCGTGCGGCGCGAAATCGGCGCTGGCCACGCGGCTCGCCCCACCCGTGCCGGTCTGCTCGACGAGCCAGCGCAAGAACCGCGCGGACGCGGCCCCCGTCTCGTCGTAGACCGGCGAGAGGCCGTTCGTCGGCACTGACCGGGATCCGCCCATCTCCCCCAACTCCCGTGACCGGCAACGGGCGTTCACCTTCCCAGAACTACAAGGCCAAACACGTGTCACGGGCCGGTTTCTCGAGGCCCGGACAGACCCATGGGCGCGGCGAAATTCGACGACCCCTCTTGACAGCCACAAGCCCTTGCAGGCAATCTTCCATCAAGTAGAAACGAACTTCCGCAATACGAAAGTTCAACGACTTCGAAGATGAAGGGAGCGCCGACCCTCATGGGATTCGCAGACCAGCGCTTCAACGTCAACCTGTCGATCCTCTTCACCGAGCTCCCGCTCCTGGAGCGCCCCGCGGCCGCCGCCGCGGCGGGCTTCACCGCGGTCGAGCTGTGGTGGCCCTGGGTCGACGCCCCCACCCCCGAGCAGTCCGAGCTCGACGCCCTGCGCGCAGCGATCAAGGACGCGGGCGTCCAGCTCACCGGCCTCAACTTCTACGCGGGTCAGCTGCCGGGCCCGGACCGGGGCGCCCTGTCGATCCCCGGCGAGGAGAGCGAGAAGTTCCGCGCGAACATCGACGTCGCGGCCGACTTCGCCCAGTCGCTCGGCTGCACGGCGCTCAACGCGCTGTACGGCAACCGCGTCGAGGGCGTCTCCGAGCAGGAGCAGGACGAGCTCGCCCTGGAGAACCTGGTGCTCGCGGCCCGCGCCGCCGACCGCGTCGGCGCCGTGCTGCTGATCGAGGCGCTCAACGCGCCGGAGTCGCCGAAGTGCCCGATCGTGAGCGCCCCGAAGGCGATCGAGATCGTGGACAAGGTGAACGCGGCGACCGGCCTCGGCAACGCCAAGTTCCTGATGGACCTGTACCACCTGTCCATGAACGGCGAGGACCTGACGGCGATCATCAGCGCCTACACCGACAAGACGGCGCACGTGCAGATCGCCGACAACCCGGGCCGCGGCGCGCCGGGCACCGGCACGCTCCCCATCGAGGAGCTGCTGGACCAGCTGAAGAAGGCCGGCTACGAGGGCTACGTGGGCCTGGAGTACAAGCCGGGCGACGCCCCGAGCGCCGAGTCCTTCGCCTGGCTGCCGCACGAGCACCGCGCCGCCTGAGCCGCCCGAGCCGCAGTAGGGCCGTCAACTCATCGCCGTAACAACGCTTTTGGAGTCACCCTCATGAGCAACAACCTCCCCAAGGTCGCGTGGATCGGTCTCGGCATCATGGGCTCCCCCATGTCGGAGAACCTGATCAAGGCCGGCTACGACGTCACGGGCTTCACCCTGGAGCAGGACAAGCTGGACCGCCTCACGACCGCCGGCGGCACCGCCGCGAAGTCGATCGCCGAGGCCGTGCGCGAGGCCGATGTCATCGTGACGATGGTTCCGGCCTCCCCGCAGGTCGAGGCCATCGCGTACGGCCCGGACGGCATCCTGGAGAACGCCAGGTCCGGCGCGCTGCTCGTCGACATGTCGTCGATCACCCCGCAGACGTCCGTGGACCTCGCAAAGGCCGCCAAGGACAAGGGAATTCGCGTCCTCGACGCCCCCGTCTCCGGTGGCGAGGCCGGCGCGATCGAGGCCGTCCTGTCCATCATGGTCGGCGGCGACCAGGCCGAGTTCGACGAGGCCAAGCCGCTGCTCGACGCGCTCGGCAAGACCATCGTGCTGTGCGGCCCGCACGGCTCGGGCCAGACCGTGAAGGCCGCCAACCAGCTGATCGTCGCCGTGAACATCCAGGCGTGCGCCGAGGCCGTGGTCTTCCTGGAGAAGTCCGGCGTCGACCTGAAGGCGGCCCTGGACGTCCTGAACGGCGGCCTGGCCGGCTCGACCGTGCTGACCCGCAAGAAGGACAACTTCCTCAACCGGGACTTCAAGCCGGGTTTCCGCATCGACCTGCACCACAAGGACATGGGCATCGTCACCGACGCCGCCCGCAATGTCGGTGCCTCGCTCCCCGTCGGCGCCACGGTCGCCCAACTGGTCGCCTCGCTGCGCGCCCAGGGCGACGGCGGCCTCGACCACTCGGCGCTGCTGCGCGCGGTCGAGCGCCTCTCGGGCGACCAGCCCAAGTAGGAACCGGCCCCACAGTCTTCCGGGCCGTGGTGTCGCTGACACCTGTCCTGTCGCGCCCAGGCGCCGCCACGGCCCGGAACCCATATTCGCGTACCCATAACTTCAACAAACTGTTGACGTAGCAGTTCAGAGGTACCTACGCTCCGAACACCTCGAACTTCTCAGCAGTCGCAGCAGTTACAGCACGGAAGGTCACGATGTCGAAGCGCGTGCTTACGACCGAGTCCGGCGCCCCCGTCGCCGACAACCAGAACTCCGCCACCGCCGGCGTCGGTGGCCCGATCCTGCTCCAGGACCAGCACCTCCTGGAGAAGCTCGCCCGCTTCAACCGCGAGCGCATCCCGGAGCGCGTGGTGCACGCCCGTGGCTCCGGCGCGTACGGCTACTTCGAGGTGACGGACGACGTCACCGACTACACGTACGCCGAGTTCCTGAGCTCGGTCGGCAAGCGCACCGAGGTCTTCCTGCGCTTCTCGACCGTCGCCGACAACCTCGGTGGGGCGGACGCCGTCCGTGACCCCCGCGGCTTCGCGCTGAAGTTCTACACCGAAGAGGGCAATTACGACCTCGTCGGCAACAACACCCCGGTCTTCTTCATCAAGGACCCGCTGAAGTTCCCCGACTTCATCCACTCCCAGAAGCGCGACCCGTTCACGGGCAAGCAGGAGCCGGAGAACGTCTGGGACTTCTGGGCGCACGCCCCCGAGGCCACGCACCAGATCACCTGGCTGATGGGCGACCGCGGCATCCCGGCCTCGTACCGTCACATGAACGGCTACGGTTCGCACACCTACCAGTGGACGAACGAGGCGGGCGAGGCCTTCTTCGTGAAGTACCACTTCAAGACGAACCAGGGTGTGCGCAGCCTGTCGTCGGAGCAGGCTGCGGAAATCGCGGGCAAGGACGCCAACTCGCACCAGACGGACCTGCTCCAGGCCATCGAGCGCGGTGTGAACCCGTCCTGGACCGTGTACGTCCAGCTGATGCCGGCGGCCGAGGCGGCGGACTACCGCTTCAACCCGTTCGACCTCACCAAGGTGTGGCCGCACAAGGACTACCCGCTGCAGCGCGTGGGCCGGCTGGTCCTGGACCGCAACCCGGACAACGTCTTCGCCGAGGTCGAGCAGGCCGCCTTCTCCCCGAACAACTTCGTTCCGGGCATCGGCCCTTCGCCCGACAAGATGCTGCAGGGCCGCCTCTTCGCCTACGCGGACGCGCACCGCTACCGCCTGGGCGTCAACCACACCCAGCTCGCGGTGAACGCGCCGAAGGGTGTCGAGGGCGGCGCGAACAACTACGGCCGCGACGGCGTCATGGCTGCGAACGCGTACGCCCGCGCCCGCAAGAACTACGAGCCGAACTCCTTCGACGGACCGGCCGAGACCGGCCGCCCGCTGGCCGCGCCGCTCGCGATCCACGGCCACACGGGTACGCACGAGGCCCCGGCCCACACGAAGGACGACGACTTCTTCCAGGCGGGCGAGCTGTACCGCCTGATGTCGGAGGACGAGAAGGGACGCCTGGTCGCGAACATCGCGGGCGGCCTCTCCCAGGTCTCGCGCGACGACATCGTCGAGAAGAACCTGGCCCACTTCCACGCCGCCGACGCCGACTACGGCAAGCGCGTGGAGGAAGCGGTCCGCGCCCTGCGCGAGGACTGAGCCCCCTGACTGCGTACGTGGGGCGGCGGGAGGTCCGCCCCCGTACGCACTGACCCGCACCGTCGGCCACGACCCGGATGAGGGGTGGTCTGGCCGACGGTTGCGGGAGGACGAGGACCGCGGCGGCTTGTGCAGCGTACGAGCCAGTGCGGTGGTGAAGGTTCCTCCGCTCTCCTCTCGACCTGAGGGAGGGGGACGGGGAACCGTCGTACGCCGGCCGCCGCGGTCCCAGCCAATTCCCCGACGGGGTCTGCCCGTTGGGGTTTCCTCGGTCTCCGTCCGGTGGCGCGCATGCATGTTCCGCCAGTCGCGCGCCGTCGGACGGCAACAACCTCTTGGCCAGAGCGCCGAGTTCGGACGGTCCCGGACTCGGCGCTCTTCTGCGTCCGCAGGTCCATCCGCTTCAGCCCCGCCCCACGTCGGGCTCCGCCCATGACGGTCGACGCTCCTACCTCCCCCGGAATCCGCCCATGACGGTCGACGTTCCCGCGCCTCGGGGCTCCGCCCCGGACCCCGCTGCTCAATCGCCGCAGGGGCTTGAGGTAGTCGTCTCTGCGCCACAGGTGATTGTGGTGCTCGCCTCTGCGCCACAGGGGCTTGAGGTAGCGCCTCGACGCCACAGGGACTTGCGGTAGTCGTCTCCGCGCCACAGGAGATTGTGGTGCTCGCCTCGGCACCGCAGGGGCGTGAGGTAGTCGTCTCCGCACCGCAGGGGCTTGAGGTGTCGCCTCGGCGCCACAGGAGATTGTGGTGCTCGCCTCGGCACCACGGGGGCGTGAGGTAGTCGTCTCCGCGCCACAGGAGATTGAGGTATCGCCTCCGCACCACAAGGGCTTGAGGTACTCGCCTCCGCACCACAGGAGCTTGAGGTATCGCCTCGACGCCACAGGAGCTTGAGGTACTCGTCTCCGCGCCACAGGAGATTGTGGTGCTCGCCTCGGCACCACAGGGGCTTGAGGTATCGCCTCGGCGCCGCAGGAGCTTGAGGTGCTCGCCTCGGCGTTGAGCGGCGCGCCCGTTCTCTGTCCCCCGGTCGTTTCCCACCCCCCGCCCCCTCCGGGGGCCTCGGCGCGACGGGGTGCCGCTTCCGGCCTGCTGCCGGCGGCGGCCCCGCCGAGGGTAGTTGCCGTCGGCCACCGCTCCCCGGCCCAGGGCGTTGGGCCGCCACCGTCTTGGGCGACGGGAGGGGCAAGACGGCGCCCGGCGCCGTACAGCGGCCGGGCGCCGGCGCGGCAGGCCGATCGCGGCGGCCACCCCCTGGGGCCGAAGCCCCCGGAGGGGGCGGGTGGGTGGGAGGTGAGCGGGCGCCGGTGCAGCCGGACCAGGGCCGATGCCGCGCAACGATCGCGTGAGGCGCCGGCACCGGCAAACCCCCGGCACCACGCACCGACGACGTGAAGCGCCGGCACCGGCAAAGCCCCGGCACCGCGCACCGACGACGTGGGGCCTCGGCACCGGCAAAGCCCCGGTACCGCGCAACCATCGCGTGAGGCGCCGGCACCGGCAAACCCCCGGCACCACGCACCGACGACGTGAAGCGCCGGCACCGGCAAAGCCCCGGCACCGCGCACCGACGACGTGGGGCCTCGGCACCGGCAATGCCCCGAGCCCCGTTGCCGCGCAACAACGACGACGGGCGCCGGCCCTCACGCAGCGAGACACCCCGACGCCGCCCAGCGCGCCGGGCAACACCAACCCCGGCCCCCGGCACGACGAAGGGCGGGCCCCCGGTTCCGTAGAACCAGGGGCCCGCCCCACCGCGGACGCGGCCCGCGTCACACCTTCAGCGGCCGGATGGCCGTAGGCGCATGGCCCGGCTCCGTCGCCAGCTCCTCGAACTCCTTGACCGCGCTGATGTCCGCCGTCGGGCTCATGGAGATGTTCGTGATGCGCTCCAGGATCGCCTCCACGACGACCGGCACCTGGAACTCCTGAGCCATCTTCTTCGCCTGCTCGAAGGCGGCGCCCAGCTCGTTCGGATCCGTCACGCGGATCGCCTTGCAGCCGAGCCCCTCGGCGACCTTGACGTGGTCGACACCGTAGACACCCAGCTCGGGGCTGTTCTGGTTCTCGAACTCCAGGTTGACCTGGAAGTTGATGTCGAGGCCGATCTGGGCCTGCCGGATCAGACCCAAGTAGGCGTTGTTCACCAGGACATGGACGTACGGGATGCGGTGCTGCGCCCCGACCGCCAGCTCCTCGATCATGAACTGGAAGTCGTAGTCACCGGAGAGGGCGACGACCTGCGTGTCGGGGTCCGCCTTGGAGACGCCGAGCGCCGCCGGGATCGTCCAGCCGAGCGGCCCCGCCTGGCCGCAGTTGATCCAGTGCCGCGGCTTGTAGACGTGCAGCATCTGCGCACCGGCGATCTGCGACAGACCGATCGTGGTGACGTACCGCGTGTCCTTGCCGAACGCCTTGTTCATCTCCTCGTAGACGCGCTGCGGCTTCATGGGGATGTCGTCGAAGTGCGTACGGCGCTGGAGGGTCTCCTTGCGCTCCAGGTGCGAGGCGACCCAGGCGGAACGGTCCGGCAGCTCACCGGCCGCCTTGAGCTCCTTCGCCACCTCGACGAACAGCTCAAGGGCCGACTTCGCGTCGGACGTGATCCCGTAGTCCGGCGCGAAGATCTTGCCGATCTGCGTCGGCTCGATGTCGACGTGCACGAACTTGCGCTCGCCCTGGTAGACGTCCAGCTTGTAACCCGTGTGCCGGTTGGCCCAGCGATTGCCGATGCCGAGGACGAAGTCCGACTCCAGGAACGTGGCGTTGCCGTACCGGTGGCCGGTCTGCTGACCCACCATGCCCGCGTTCAGCTCGTGGTCGTCGGGGATCGTGCCCCAGCCCATCAGCGTAGGAATGACAGGCGTGTTGGTGACCTCGGCGAACTCGACGAGCAGGTCGGACGCGTCCGCGTTGATGATGCCGCCGCCCGCGACGATCAGCGGCCGCTCCGACGCGACGAGGAGCTTGATCGCCTTCTCGATCTGGGCGCGGCTCGCGGCCGGCTTGTAGATCGGCAGCGGCTCGTACGTCTCCGGGTCGAACTCGATCTCCGTCTGCTGGACGTCGATCGGCAGGTCGACGAGGACGGGCCCCGGACGGCCCGAACGCATCAGGTGGAAGGCCTGCTGGAAGATGCCCGGGACCTGCGCGGCCTCCAGGACCGTCACCGCCATCTTCGCGACCGGCTTGGCGATCGAGGCGATGTCGACGGCCTGGAAGTCCTCCTTGTGCAGGAGGTGGCTCGGGGCCTGACCCGTGATGCACAGGATCGGGATCGAGTCGCCCGTGGCGGAGTACAGGCCGGTGATCATGTCGGTCCCTGCGGGACCCGAAGTGCCGATGCAGACACCGATGTTGCCCGGGTTGGCCCGGGTGTAGCCCTCGGCCATGTGCGAGGCGCCCTCGACGTGGCGGGCGAGCGTGTGGTCGATGCCACCGCTCTCCTTGAGCTCCTTGTAGAAGGGGTTGATGGCGGCACCGGGCACGCCGAACGCGTTCGTGACGCCCTCGCGCTTGAGGATCTCAACGGCCGCGCGGGCGGCGGTCATTCGAGCCATGAGTGCTCCCGACTCCTGCTGTGACTGCGTACGCCTCTACGGCTGTACGACTACGGCTACGGCTGTGGCTGTCGGATTCGCGCTCCCGTCGCGCCCCGCGGCGAGCTCTGAATTCCGTCCCCCAGCCCCCTGTTCGCTCCAGCGACCCTTCCGAGCAACTTTCACGATGTGGAAACTAGTTTCTGCTATATGGAAGCAATGTAGAGGGGCGCTTTGGAGGCCGTCAAGGTGGATGATGAGACTGACGTCGATCCGTTCCCGGGGCAGGACCGAGGGGGAGTTGCCATGGCCGAGCCCGCCCATCTGCGCTGCCCCACCTGCCGGCGCGAGCATCTGTACGCGCCCCAGGCCCTCCCCTGCGCCTGCGGAGCGCCCGTCGCGCCCCCGATGGTGCGCGGCGCCGCCCCCGTGCCCGTGTCCGAGCGGACCTGGGACGACGACTGGATGACGCTGCGCTGCCCCCTGTGCGGCCGGCACGACCGATGGCCCCGGCCCGAGCTGGGCTGCGCCTGCGGCTCGGTGCTGCGCGTCCCGGTCCACGACGACCAGGCCCCCGCGCCCGCCCACATCCCGCTGCCGCGCACGGCCGCGCCCCCACGCCCCGCGTTCCAGCCGGTCACCATCCGCACCGCGCGCGACGCCGTGACGGCCGTCGCGCTGTATCTGCGCTGGCTCGGCTACGACGACGTACGCAGGGCCGATCAGCGCCCGCCCTCCGGCATCGGGCTCGCGGCGAGCGGGGTCGTCGCCCAGGTCGAGCCGTCGGTGCGACCCGTGACGCTGCGCGACGTGGAGTGCCTGTGGCTGCAGTCGATGGCGGAGTCCGCGACCTGCGCCTACTTCTCCCTCGCGGGGTACGTGGACGAGGCCGGCACCCGCGCCGACGTCCTCGGCGTCCCGCTGTTCGTCCTCGACCTGGCCGGAGTACCGCAGCCGGTGAACAGCCCGGCGGACGAGCTGATCGCGGGCGGGACGTAAATACGCGTGAGCGGCCAGGGCGGCCCCGACATACTGACCGGGTGATCATTCGCAGCGCCGAGCCCGCCGACCTGCCCCGCCTCCAGGCCATCGAGACGGCCGCCGGCGAGATCTTCCGTACGGTCGGCATGGCCGCGATCGCCGACGACGCGCCACCCACGATCCCCGAGCTGGAGCGCTACCGGCAGGCGGGCCACGCCTGGGTCGCGACCGAGGACACCGGGATCGAGGACACCGGGACCGAGAACATCGGGACCGAGGAGACCGGAACCGAGGGCGCCGGGACCGTCATCGCCTACCTGGTCGCCGAGGTCGTCGACGGCGCCTTCCACATCGAGCAGGTCACCGTGCACCCCGACGCCGCCCGCCGGGGCGTGGGCCAGACCCTGATCGCGTGTGCCGCCGACTGCGCGCGCGGCCAGGGCCTGACCGGTCTCACCCTGACCACGTTCGCCGACGTCCCGTGGAACGCCCCGTACTACGAGCGCCTCGGCTTCCGCCGGCTCTCCGGGGCCGAGCTCACACCGGGGCTGCGCGCGATCCGCGCGGCCGAGGCCGAGCACGGCCTGGACCGGTGGCCCAGGGTGTGCATGCGAAGGGACCTGTGACGGTCCCCGCCTTTCGGTTACAGGTTCTCTCTACGGTTGCCGGTTCTACAACTCCCCGTACCCTTCTCGAAGTTCCACCTTCCGGACCTTACCGCTGACGGTCATCGGGAACCGTTCGAGGAGGCGCAGCCGGCTCGGGATCTTGTAGTGCGCGAGCCGGTCGCGACAGTAGGCGCGCACCTCGTCGAGGGTCAGCGTGTCCGCCGGGTCGCGCAGGATCACACAGGCGAGCACCTCCTCGCCGTACTTCTCGTGCGGCACGCCCACGACCTGGACGTCGGCGATCTTCGGGTGCCCGTAGAGGAACTCCTCGATCTCGCGCGGGGAGATGTTCTCGCCGCCCCGGATGATCATGTCCTTGATGCGCCCGACGATCTGCCCGTAGCCGTCCTCGCGGATGACCGCGAGGTCGCCCGTGTGCATCCACCGGCCGGCGTCGATGACCTCGGCGGTCTTCTCCGGCTCGTCCCAGTAGCCGAGCATCACGCCGTACCCGCGCGTGCACAGCTCGCCCGATTCGCCGCGCGGCAGCGTGACGCCGGTGACCGGGTCGATCACCTTGACCTCGATGTGCGGCAGGACGCGGCCGACGGTGCCGGTGCGGCGCTCCAGATCGTCGTCGCGGCGCGTCTGGAGGGAGACGGGGGACGTCTCGGTCATGCCGTAGCAGATGGACACCTCGGCCATGTGCATCTCGGCGACGACCCGCTTCATCACCTCGACCGGGCACGGGGAGCCCGCCATGATGCCCGTACGCAGACTGCTCAGGTCGTACGAGCCGAAGTCCGGCAGGTTCAACTCGGCGATGAACATGGTCGGTACGCCGTACAGCGAGGTGCACCGCTCCTGCTGCACGGCGCGCAGGGTGGCGGCCGGTTCGAAGGACGGGCCGGGGATGACGATGCAGGCGCCGTGTGAAGTGGCGCCAAGATTTCCCATCACCATCCCAAAACAGTGGTAGAAGGGCACCGGCAGGCAGACCCGGTCCTGCTCGGTGTAGCCGACCGTCTCCCCCACCCAGTAGCCGTTGTTGAGGATGTTGTGGTGGGAGAGCGTGGCACCCTTCGGGAAACCGGTGGTGCCGGAGGTGTACTGAAGGTTGACCGGGTCGTCGCAGGACAACTCGGCTTCACGGGCCGCCAGTTGGCCCTCCGTGACACCGTCCGCGGCCGCCACCAGAGCGCCCCAGCTGTCCGTGCCGATGAAGACCTGCTCGCGCAACTGCGGACATTCCGGCGCCACTTGCCGTACGAGCGCGCGATAGTCCGTGCCCTTGTGCTCGGTCGACGAGACGAGGAGCGAGACACCGGACTGTTTGAGCACGAACGCCAACTCATGCGCCCGGTACGCCGGGTTGATGTTGACCATGATCGCGCCGATCCGTGCGGTCGCGTACTGCACGAGCACCCACTCGGCACAGTTGACCGCCCAGATGCCGACGCGGTCGCCCTTGGCGATCCCACGGGCCAGCAGTCCGCGCGCCAACTCCCCGACATCCGCACCGAATTGACCGTACGTCCAGCGGCGCCCGTCGGCCATGTCGACCAGCGCCTCGCGCTCGGGCCAGGCCTCGACGGCCCGCCGCAGGTTGCGCCCCACGGTGTCGCCGAGGAGCGGCGCCTCGCTGGTGCCGTGCGTGTACGACAACTCCCCTTCGGCTGCGCTCACTTGAAGTCCTCCTCGCGGTACTCGGCGGCGGACCCCTTGGCGGTGGCCTCGCGCAGCTCGATGCGGCGGATCTTCCCGGAGACCGTCTTGGGCAGCTCGGCGAACTCGATGCGGCGCACGCGCTTGTACGGAGCGAGTACCGCGCGGGAGTGCTCGAAGAGCAGCTTCGCCGCATCCGGGCCCGGTTCGTAGCCCTCGGCGAGCACTACGTACGCCTTCGGGACGGCGAGCCGCAGCTCGTCGGGGGCGGGCACGACCGCGGCCTCCGCGACCGCCTCGTGTTCGAGCAGGGCGCTCTCCAGCTCGAAGGGGCTGATCTTGTAGTCGCTGGCCTTGAAGACGTCGTCGGCGCGGCCCACGTACGTCAGGTAGCCGTCCGCGTCGCGCGAGCCGATGTCGCCGGTGCGGTAGAAGCCGCCCGCCATCGACTCCGCCGTGCGCTCCGGGTCGCCGTGGTAGCCGACCATCAGGCCGACGGGGCGGGCGGAGAGGTCGAGGCTGATCTCGCCCTCGTCCGCGCCGGGCTCGCCGGTCACCGGGTCGAGCAGCTCGACCTTGAAGCCGGGGCTCGGGCGTCCCATGGAGCCGGACTTGAGGCGCTGGCCCGGGCTGTTGGAGACCTGGACGGAGGTCTCGGTCTGCCCGAAGCCGTCGCGGATGGTGATGCCCCAGGCGCGCTCGACCTGCTCGATGACCTCGGGGTTCAGCGGTTCGCCCGCGGCGACGACCTCCCTGGGCGGCGTACGCAGGGCCGTGAGGTCGGCCTGGATGAGCATGCGCCACACGGTGGGCGGCGCACAGAAGGACGTCACTCCCGCGCGGTCCATCGTGGCCATCAGGCGCCCCGCGTCGAAGCGCGTGTAGTTGTAGAGGAAGACGGTCGCCTCGGCGTTCCACGGCGCGAAGAAGTTCGACCAGGCGTGCTTGGCCCAGCCGGGCGAGGAGATGTTGAGGTGGACGTCGCCGGGGCGCAGGCCGATCCAGTACATCGTCGCCAGATGCCCGATGGGATACGAGACGTGGGTGTGCTCGACCAGTTTGGGGCGGGCGGTCGTGCCGGACGTGAAGTACAGGAGCAGCGGGTCCTCGGCGCCGGTCTCCCCGTCGGGCTCGAAGGTGTCGGCGGCGCCGGCGGCGTCCTCGTACGACAGCCAGCCCTCCTCGGGCCCGCCCGCACCGACCACGATCCGGGTGTACTCCCCCGGCACCTCGCCGAACTTGTCGACGTCCTCGGGGCGTACGACGACGTGGCGGGCGGCGCCGCGCTCGACGCGGTCGGTCAGATCGGCGGGGCCGAGCAGCGGTGTCGCGGGGATGACGACGGCCCGCAGCTTCATCGCGGCGAGCATCACCTCCCACAGCTCGACCTGGTTGCCGAGCATGAGCAGCACCCGGTCGCCCGCGCCGACGCCGTGCCCGCGCAGCCAGTTGGCGACCTGGTTGGAGCGGCGCCGCATGGTGTCGAAGGAGAAGCGCGCCTCCGAGTCGTCCTCCTCGACGATGTGCAGCGCGATCTTGTCGTTGCCTTCGGCGATGACGTCGAACCAGTCGAGGGCCCAGTTGAAGCGCTCGGGGCGGGGCCAGGAGAAGCCCTCGTACGCCGACTCGTAGTCCCGTGCGTGCCGCAACAGGAAGTCACGGGCTGTGCGGAACTGTTCCGTGGATCCGTTCGCCGCCGGTCCGTTCGCCGTCGGTCCGTTCGCCGTCGGTCCGTTCGCCGTCGTCATCTGCGCTCCGTATGTCCCTGGGTGGCCCGGGTTCCACCGCATGTCCCGCACCGTCGCGGGACGTGTCTGCCATCGTGTAGGGAGTGACGCAGGTCTCACCACCCCCATACGGGGGTGAACGGTGCGCGGCGAGGTGATGGACGGTGAACGCAGGAACGGCCGAGGCGGTCGAGATGCGGGCTGCGCTGGTGCGGCTGCGCCGGGGCACGGGGCTTCCGGTGGCCTTCGGCGGGCTGACCGCGGGCGCGGGCCGGGCGGCCGGGCAGGCGGCGGGCCAGGTACGGATCGCGGAGCTCAGCGGCGCGGCGACCCACGCGCTGCGCGGACTCGGCGTCGCGGCGGGCAGCGGCCTTGGCGGCAAGGCCCTCTCCCTCGCCAGGGCGTGCGCCGTCACCGACTACCAGGGCTCGCGGCACATCAGCCACGAGTACGACGCCGCGGTCGCGGCCGAGGGCCTGCACTCGGTGCTCGCGGTGCCCGTCGTCGTACGGCGCCGGGTGCGGGGTGTCCTGTACGGGGCGCTGCGCACGGCCCGGCCGCTCGGCGACCGGGCGCTCGACGCGGCGATGGCGGCGGCGCGGGACGTGGAGCAGGCCCTCGTGGTGCGCGACGAGGTGCAGTCGCTGCTGGCCGTGACCCGCGCCCCGGTCACCGAGGACGGCGGGGCGTGGGAGGCGGTCCGGGAGGCGCACGGGGCGCTGCGGGCGCTCGCGCCGAAACTGGTCGACCCGGAACTGCGGAGCGAACTGCTCGCGGTGTGCGGCACGTTGGCCGTGGCGTCGGATCCGGTGCGGGCCGCGGAGGCGCCGGTGACGCTCACGCCGCGCGAGGTGGACGTACTCGCGTGCGTGGCCTCCGGCGCGACGAACGCGGGGGCGGGTGAACGGCTCGGCCTGCGCCCGGAAACGGTGAAGGGCTACCTCCGCTCCGCCATGCGCAAGCTGGGCACGCACACACGAGGCGAGGCGGTGGTGGCAGCTCGGCGGGCGGGGATACTGCCGTAGCGCCACCTCTTGAGCCCCTGCGACGATTGAGCAGGCCTTTCAAGTCACGGCGGCAGGTGAGCCATTCAAGCCCCTGCGGCGATTGAGCAGCGGGGTCCGGGGCGGAGCCCCGTGGCGCAGGAACGGGAGGGAGGACGCGGATGCCTACGTGCGGACGGTGCCGAAGACCACGGTGACCGGCCCCGGAGCCTCCAGGACCGCGGCGGTGCGCTCCGCTTCGGCGACGAGTTCCTCCCGCTGGGCGCGCGTGAGCTTCCGGAAGGGTTCAAGGGTGAGCACACTGCCCGCGCCCCCGCTCCCCGTGCTCCCCTTACTCTCCTTCAGGGTCCACAGCCCTGCCAGGAATCCATCAACCAGGAACGTCAAATAGGCGGTGTTCACCTGCCAGTTGCGGCCCCGGTCGACCTCGTGGATCACGCGGGTGCGATCGGCGTGCGACAGCAGCAGATTGTCGAACTCGGCGAGCAGCCGGGGCGGAGCCGGGGTGTCCTCGTCCGGCCGTGGCGCGTCGGGCAGGTCGAACAGCTCGACGCCGTGCTCGTCGCGGAAGGTCACGAGCCGGGGCCGCAGCCGCTCGAAGGCCTCCTTGGTGCGGGTGATGCCGGCCCACTGCTGGAAGTCCTTCACCGAGGCGGGGCCGAAGGCGCCGAGGTAGCGCAGGATCGTGTCGTCGGGGGCGGGCGCCGGCTCGGTGGTCCTGCCGAACCAGTGCTCGGCCGTGGTCAGCCGCACCCCGCCGCTGCGCCGCCACAGACCGCGCGGTGTGACCTGGACGAGGGGGAGGCAGCCGCGGGCCGCGATGGTGAGGGCCTGCGGGTCGGCGTCCGGCCAGTGCCCCAGGAGCAGCTCACGGATCTCCTTCGGGGTGCGCGGCTCCTCCTCTACGTACCGCCGGGTCAGGTCGGTGAGCCGGTCCAGGTCAACGCCGACGAGGCCCTTGCGGAACATCCGCAACTCCCGGTCGCGGGCGGCCTGCACGAGGGGGCGCAGCGTCATGCAGTCGTCGGCGGTGTGCAGGTGGATGGTGGAGCGCATGGTGACGAGCCGGGCCACGCGGCGCCGCTCCAGGGCGGTGGAGAGCGCGGCGGGGGTGAAGTCGGCGAGGCGCGCGGCGAGCGCGAGATACGGCGGCCGGACCTCCTGCGCCTGCAGGCCGAGCAGCCGGTCGACGGCGGCCTCGGCGCTCAGCGTGCTCCGGTCGAGCAGGAGTTGGCGCTCCAGGGTGGCGCGCCCCAGGGCGCGGGCGGTCATCGGCTCCGTCGTCATACGAGGACGGTAGCCGTGAAGTAGGTCATGCGCTGTCCGCGATGCGTTGCACCGTGGTGTCACCTTCGCTGGTTACGCTGCCGGGGACCCGGCAGCGTAACCATGGAAGGGAGGCGGCGATGCCACGACGGCAGGGACGAGCCGACCGGAGCGAGCACAATGGGGCGCGCCGCTACTCCTGGCGCCGCGCGACCGCCCCGGCTTCCCCGTCCTCCGAACCGCCGACCGCGCCCGCGGCCGCCCCGGCGCCGCAGGACCAGGGCAGCGTGGTGAACGCGGCGCTGTACCGGGACGGCGTGCGGGTCGCGACCCCGGACACCCTCACGGACACCTACCGGCAGCTGCGCGAGAAGCCGCGCACGATGGCGTGGATCGGCCTGGCCCGCCCCTCCGACTCTGAACTCAAGTCGCTGGCGGCCGAGTTCGACCTGCACGAGCTCGCCGTCGAGGACGCGATGGAGGCACACCAGCGTCCGAAGCTGGAGCGCTACGGCGAGACCCTCTTCGTCGTCCTGCGCGCGGCCCGCTATCTGGACGCCCCGGAGGAGGTCGAGTTCGGCGAGCTGCACGTGTTCGTGGGCCCCGACTTCGTCATCACGGTCCGGCACGGCGCGGCCCCCGACCTCTCGGCGGTCCGCCACCGTATGGAGGCGACCCCCGATCTGCTGCGACTCGGCCCGGAGGCGGTCCTCTACGCCATCCTCGACGCGGTCGTCGACGGCTACGCGCCGGTGGTGTCCGGCGTCCAGAACGACATCGACGAGATCGAGACGGAGGTCTTCTCCGGCGCCCCCGCCGTCTCGCGCCGCATCTACGAACTCTCCCGGGAAATGGTCGAGTTCCAGCGCGCGACCCGCCCCCTGGTCGGCATGCTGCACGCCCTGATGGCGGGCTTCGCGAAGTACGGCACGGACGAGGAACTCCAGCGCTACCTCCGCGACGTCGCCGACCACGTCACGCACACCAGCGAACGCGTCGACTCCTTCCGCCAAGCCCTCGCCGACATCCTCACGGTGAACGCGACGCTGGTGACGCAGCAGCAGAACGCCGAGATGCGGGCGCTCGCGGAGGCCGGCTTCGAGCAGAACGAGGAGATCAAGAAGATCTCCTCGTGGGCCGCGATCCTCTTCGCCCCGACGCTGGTCGGCACCATCTACGGCATGAACTTCGACCACATGCCGGAGCTGCACTGGATGGGGGGTTATCCCTTCGCCCTCCTCCTGATGGCGGTCGTCTGCACCAGCCTGTACGTCATCTTCAAGCGGCGGGACTGGCTGTGATCCACTCTTGCCGAGCTCAGTACTTCTCACCCTCCTGAAGTCGCTGGGGAGAATCCGGAGAGATTCGGCGGGCGGCACGGGTGCCGCTGCACCTGGCATGGTCCGGGATGACCTCGTACGACCTGGGCCAACCGCGCCAGCGCATGGGCCTGTACCGCACGGTCCTGCACGAGGGCCTGCACGACGACCTGCCCCGCTACCTCAACCGGGATCTACTCCTCAAGCTGTGGCCCGTACTGCGCACCCTCGTCGGCCGCACCGTGCGCACCGTGTGGGAGGACACCTTCACCGAGCTCACCTCCCGCACCCGGGCAGCCGCGTGACGAACATGCCGGAGCTGCACACACGGCTCCTGGCGGACACGGGTGATCTTGGTCGAGAACCCGTCTACCAGGAGCTTCGTCGTTGCGCAGAAGAGTCCAACTCGCGGTCAGCAACGCGAGGTCGAAAAGGGCTCCATGTCCGGCAGGACGCCCGCGAGGACGTAGACGTCGATGCCCAGGGAGACCACGCCGAGTGCGCCTCCCTCCCTGCCTGTCATGGTCGTGGCGAGGCTGCGGCCAGGAGAATGTGCCCAGCCTCGGTGAGCTCGTACATGGCAGTGCGGCCGGCCCGGCTGCGCTCGACCAGTCCGGCGTCTCGCAGGATTGCCAGGTGTTCGCTGGCCGTAGGGGCGGTGACGTTCACCAGCCCGGCCACCACCGTCGTCTGCAGCGGAGTGGTGAGCGCGGCCAGGATCCTCGCTCGAGTCGCTCCCAGGAGACGGTCGAGCGATCCCGGAGTGGGGGGTGCCGCCCAGAGGTACCGTCCGGACGCCGGGTAGTAGATCGCCGGAGTCCAGTGGTCCGAAGTGGTGCACTGCACCCGGTCGGTGATGAACAGTGACGGAACGAGAATGAGTCCCTCCGGGCAGTCGACGTCGATGTCCACGCTCTTCTCGACGGTGACGGTGTCGTCTTCGCACGCCGCGGAGGGGTGCAGGCGAGGAAGGACTGCGCGCAGCCCCTCGCGGTTGACCTGGAGGGCCCGATCCAGCAACTCGGCACGCAGCGCCTGCCGCATGCACAGCCACTCCGGTTCCACAACTGCCTTCCAGAGGCGGCGCAGTGCATCGGCGGCCTCGGACCTGGCTCGTTCGGGGTCGTCGAGCAGCCGGCGGCCCATTGCTGTCCCGCGTCCCCTCGTGGCGTCGACCAGTTCGGCGTGCGTCTGGTCCGGCGGTGCGGCGAGGAGGGCATCCATGCCTTCCTCGAACGTCGGCTCACTGGTCATCGGCGACGGGTCGAGGAAATCGGGCCGGTACGCGCCGTCGGCCATGAAGACGGTGAGTGCCCGCAGGTCCGGATGCGAGAGATGAAGGTGGCGACGGCGGAGCCACGAGTGGTACATCGGGTGACGCTGCGGCTCGGTCAACAGCTGGGCAAGGCTGACCACTTCGTGAATGGGTGACATCGCCCACCGCACACTCGCGGCACCAGCGCCCAGTCGATAGCGGATCACCCCCGCATTGTTAGGCCACCGCCGAAGTGAGCGCGAGCGGAACGGCCGAACCCGGAGACTCGGGCCATGACCGACACGGAGTCGATCGCCCGGTATTCCAAGGAACCCGGGCGAGCCCAACAGACACGAACGATCCGGCTGGGCGCCGGCGGATCGACCATCGAAGTCCTCGCCGGCCCGGCGGAGACCGGCGGGATGGTGAGCATCTACCGGTGGCGCATGTCGCCCTCCAGCCGGGGACCTGCCCCGCACTTTCACACGACCTTCAGCGAGACCTTCATCGTGGAAGAAGGTGAAGTCGACTACTTCGACGGGCAGGCCTGGCGAACACTGCGTCCCGGCGACACGGTGCATGCCCTGGCGGGGGACGTCCACGCCCTCCGGAAGGAACGCGCCGAACCTGCCACCCTCCTGATGGCACTCTCGCCAGGCGTACCGCGGGAGGAGTACTTCGCACAGCTCGCCACCGCGAACGGGCGGGAGTTGAGCCGGCTGCACGAAGCCCACGACAACCACTTCGCCGACGAGTACGAGCGGTGATGGCGGTACGTCCTGTCCACTCCCGCCGGACAGGACGCCGCAGGAGCACCCTCGGCGGGATCGCGCTCACCGGCGCATGACCCACCCCTGTCCCAACTGACCTCCCAGCAAAGGACTCACTGTGCCCAGCATCGCCATCGTCGGAGCCGGCCCCGGTATGGGCCTGGCCATCGCCCGTACCTTCGGCTCCCACGGCTTCGACGTCGCTCTCATCGCCCGCAACCACGACAAGCTCAACGACCTGGTCGGCCGGCTTCACGCCGAAGGCATCACCGCCGCCGCGTTCCCCGCGGACGTACTCGACCATGATTCGCTCACCCGGGCCCTCAAGGACGCCGGCACCCGTTTCGGCGGCATCGACGTCCTGGAGTACTCCCCGGCCGGGAGCCTCGCATCCACGCCGCTCACCGCACCGTCCGGGACCAGCCCGTCCGATGTGCAGTGGGCGATGGACTTCCTGCTCTACGGGGCCATCGCCGCCACCCGGGCCGTGCTGCCCGCGATGCGCGAGGCGGGCGCGGGCACCCTCCTCTACACCAACGGCGCCGGCTCACTCGACCCCAACCCCATGCTCGGCAACCTCAACGCCGCCCAGGCCGCCCTGCGCAACTGGGTACTCGGCCTGCACAAGGAACTGGCCGGCACCGGCGTCCAGGCCGCGCACGCCGCCATCGGCGTATGGATCGGCCCGGACGGCCCGCCCGGAATGCCGGCGGCCCCGGCCGAGGATGTCGCCCCCCTCTACTGGGACCTGCACACGCAGCGCGACGAAGCCGAGCGCATCTTCACCGCCTGAGCGGCCCCGGCCCTCCCCGTCCCACCCGCGGCGACCCCTGACCTGCCAGGACGGTGGGGGCGCTGCGGAGGCCGGGAGCGGGTCATGTCACGGGTACGACACCAGCGTCGAGGGGACCGTGTCCGAGCCCGAGGTCGGGTTTCCGGTGTCGTTGATGACGCGCTCGTACTGGCCCTTGCCGCCCAGTGACACCACGAGCAGGTCGTGGAACTTCACGCCCGGCGTGTTCGGTGCGGCGAAGCCGTGGTGCTGCACGATGCCCGGGTCGACGTTGTAGAAGCAGTACGAGCCGAGGCCCCAACCCTCGTGGTCCGTCACCGAGTTGTCGACCTTGTAGGCGGCGAATCCCTTGGTGTCGCCGTTCTGGATCGCCGCCTGGTTCGGGGCGTCGTAGGCCTTCTCGTTCTGGAAGAAGATGGTGCGGCCCCGCTGTCCGAACCACTGCACGTCGTACTTGTTGAAGTGCTCGACGAACAGGCCGGTCATCAGCACGTCGTCGCCGTTGACCACGACGCCGTAGTCGGCGCGGTTGGTGTCCCAGCCCACGCCGTCGCCGTGGTCGGCCCGCCACACCCAGGTGTGGTCGACGATGGTGTGCCGGGCGTTGATCACCATGCTGGTGGTGGCCTTGCCCGCGCCCGCGCCGCCGATCCGTACGAACACGTCCTGCACGGTGATCGGGTCGGCGGCGTGGTCGGCCGACGCGCCCTTCGGGCCGACCTCGATCAGGGTGGTGGAGTTCTCGGAGCCGGCGTCGACGAGGAACCCGGCGAGGCGTACCCCGTCCACGTCGGCGACCTTCACGGCCGTCGCCCCGCCGTCCGGGATGAGCGTGGCGTAGCCGAGGCCGAGCACGACCGTGCCCGCCCGGTCCACCTGGAGCGGCGCGTCGAGGTGGTAAACGCCGGGCGTGAGAAGGAGGTTGAGGCCCTGGGCCAGGGCGGCGTTGAGGGTGGCGGCACTGGCGTCGGGCCGGGCGACGTAGAACTTGTCGAGGGCCAGCGAGGTGCCGCGCGGGGTGCCGGCGCCCCAGCTCGTGCCGCGTGCGTTCGTCCGCTTCTCCGGCAGGAACACCTTGTAGTCGGCGCCGTCGAGGTACAGGAACGGCTTCTCGCGGGAGACCGGGGTGGTGTCGAGGGTCGTGTACGGCGGGTCGGGGAAGCTCTGCGCGGGAGCGCCCTCGACGCCCGAGAACACCATGTTCCACACGCCGTTCTGCCACCCGCCCACGGCCGAGTCGCGGGTGTACCACTGCTGCTGCGAGTACGGTCCCACGGTGCCGTCGATCCGGCTGTCCGCGATGTAGCCGCCGCTTGCCCAGCCGTAGCCGTCGGGGGAGAGATTGAGCCCGCCGCGTACGTGCATCCGGCGGAACGGGGCGGCCTGCGCGACCGCCCACCGGTTCGTCCCGCTCACCGGCACGAGCGCCAGGTTCTCCGCGCTGCGCCAGAAGTTCTGGGTCGCGTTGCCGTCGAACCAGCCGGCGTCGACCGTCACGTCTCCGTTGATGGTGGTGTCGTCCGGGGTCAGACCGAGGCCCGCTATCGAGGTGTAGAAGCCGAGTTGGGCGTTGAGCCCGCTGTACGTGCCGGGCTTGAAGAGCAGTTGGTAGCGGCCGGCGCCGAACTGCGCGGACTCCTGCTGCTTGAAGATCTCGTCCAGCTTGGCCTGGATGCCGGGTGTGGCCGGGTCGAACACGATGACGTTGGGCCCGAGATCGCCGCCGGCGGCGAGGGTGTCGCCGGACTTCGTCGGCGTGCCGGACTTCACGGCCGGAGCGGCGGACGCCGCCATCGCACCGAGGGCGGGCAGTGCCACGCCGGCGGCCGCGGCCGCACCGAGAACTTTGCGGCGCGACATGGGCAGGGGGAAGCGAGTCACAGCGGCTCTCCTTGTTCATGAAGTGAACGGTGGGGGGTGTGGGAGCGCTCCACTGGCGACGCATGCTTCAGGTAGGTGAATTCGCCGTCAAGGGTTGCGGCAGAAGTTCCCGGGGAAATCGGCAACAAGAGTTCAACAAACAGAACAGAAAGGGCGGTTGGGGCTTCAGGAGGTGACGGAGGACGACGGAGGCTCTGGCGCCACAACGGCGGAGGCCCTGGCGTCGCTACGTCGAAGGCCGTGGCGCCACACAGGATCTGTGTGGCGCCACGGCCTTCTGCCGTGCGGTGGTTCAGAGCCTCAGTGGCTCAGCTCCACATCCGCGTCATTCCTGCCGGTGCCGTTGAGGGACACCGGAAGGGCCTGCGGGGCGTAGCCGCCGGCGACGACGGTGTACTGGCCGGCGTCGAGGTCCTCGAAGGCGTAGGCGCCGTCGATGCCCGTGACGGCCGTGCCGACCGTGTTGCCCGCCGTGTCGAGGAGCGTGACGCGGGCGTCGTTCAGCGGGGTGCCGGAGGTGTCGCGGACCGTGCCGCGGACGCGGGCGCCCGGGACGAGGCGGACCTCGCAGCGGCCCGGGGCGCCGGTGGCGACCTCGACCGGGAGGGCCGTGGGCCGGTGGCCCTCCGCGCTCACCGCAAGGGTGTAGCTGCCGGGGGCCAGGTCGCCGAAGGCGAAGGTGCCCGTGGCGTCGGCGGCTCCGGAGGCGATCACCTCACCGCGTACGTCGGTGGCGATCACCAGCGCGCCCGGTACCGGCAACTCGTCCGCCGCTGTGACGACGGTGCCGGTCAGGCCCGCCGCCCCGGCCAGCATCAGGTCGAAGTCGAGGAAGCCCTCGCCGACCGTCAGCGTCGTGGCCTGCGGCTGCCGGGAGCCCGCGGAACCGATCAGGACGTACGTGCCACCGGCGGGGGCCGCCAGTCGGTACGCGCCGTCGGGACCCGTCGTCGTACGGCCCAGTTGACCGCCCCTGAGGTCGATCAGCGTGACCACCGCGCCCGCCAGCGGCGAGGCGTCGCGTTCGCGGACGTGGCCCTTGATGCCGGACGTGGCCTCCGCCGCGTCCACCGGCGGGACCTGCGCGGGCACCTGGGCGGACGCGGGCTCCGGGGTGGCAGCCTCCTCGGAAGCGGTCTCCCCCGTCTCCCCCTTCTCCGCCGCCTCGCGCGCCTGCAGCCCCGACATCTTGCGCAGCGGGACCTCCTTGGTCCACAGGACCATCAGGAACGCGAGGACGATGACGCCCGCCGCGATCAGGAACACCACGTGCATGGCGTCCGCGAAGCCCTGCTTGAACGGCTCCGCGAGCCGCGGGTCGAGGTGCTGGATGAACGAGGAGTCGCTCAGCACACCGCTGCCGCCCCCGCCGTCCTTCAGCATGTCGAAGACAGGCTTGTTGGCCGGGTTGTGGACGACCGACGGATCGTGCAGCGCGGCCTGGAAGTCCGGGGTCTTCGCGGCCGACCTGAACGCGTCGCCGATCTTGTCGCCGACGTTCGAGAAGAGGACGGAGAGGAAGATCGCCGTACCGGCGGTGGCGCCCATCTGCCGGAAGAACGTGGACGAGGCGGTCGCCACGCCCATGTCCTGCGGCGGCACCGCGTTCTGCACCGCGAGCACCAGCGTCTGCATGCAGCAGCCCAGGCCGAGCCCGAACAGCCCCATGTAGAGCATGGTCTCCCACAGCGGGGTGTCCCACTCGACCTTGAAGTGGAAGAGCAGCAGCGCCGCCACCATGAAGAGCGTGCCGAGGGTCGGGAAGATCTTGTAACGGCCGGTCTTCCCGGTGATCTGGCCGGAGACGATGGACGCGATCATCATGCCGGCCATCAGCGGCAGCATCTCGAGACCGGACTTGGTGGGGCTCGCGCCCTTCACGATCTGGAGGTACTGCGGGATCATCAGCATGCCGCCGAACATGCCCGCGCCGATCAGCACGGACAGGAAGCTGGTCTTGCTGAAGATGGCGTTGCGGAACAGCCGCATCGGGATGAGCGCGTCGTCGCCGACCCGGCGCTCCACGAGGATCCACGAGACGATGCCGACGCCGCCGAGGACGTAGCAGACGATCGAGCCCGTCGAGCCCCAGCCCCACTCGCGGCCCTGTTCGGCGACGAGCAGCAGCGGGACGACGCCGAGCGCGATGGTGAACGCGCCCCACCAGTCGATCCGCCGGTTGCGGCGGACGTGCGGGATGTTGAGCACCTTCGCGACGACGAACAGCGCGACGATCGCGATCGGCACGTTCACCAGGAACACCCAGCGCCAGCCGGTGACGCCGAGGATGCTGTCCTGTCCTGCGAGGGCGCCGCCGATGAGCGGCCCCGCGACGCTGGACGTGGCGAACGTGGCGAGCATGTAGCCCTGATAGCGGGCCCGTTCGCGCGGCGGCACGATGTCGCCGATGATCGCGAGCGCGAGCGACATCAGACCGCCGGCGCCGATGCCCTGCACCGCGCGGAATGCGGCCAGTTCCGGCATCGACGTCGAGAAGGTGCACAGCGCGGAACCGACGATGAAGATCGTGATCGCCGCGAGGAAGTACGGCTTGCGGCCGTGCAGGTCGGACAGCTTGCCGTAGAGCGGCGTGGCGATCGTCGAGGTGATCAGGTAAGCCGTCGTCGCCCAGGCCTGCTGGCTGAGACCGTCGAGGTCGTCCGCGATGGTGCGGATCGAGGTGGAGACGATGGTCTGGTCGAGCGCGGCCAGGAACATGCCCAGCATCAGGCCGCTGAGGATGGTCAGGATCTGCCGGTGGCTCAGGCCACCGGACGAGGGGGTCTCTTTGGGGGTGGATATGGCTCGGGTAGCGGTGTCTCCGCGGGACGCGGACACGGCCTCAGTCATTCTTGCGTTGCTCCCTGCTCGCCACCGGGCCCGGGAATCCCGGGCTCGGGACGCGCGTATTCAAACTCTTCCAGATCGTCATTGAGGCGGGAGAGCAGCCGGATCAGCTGGTACCGGTCCTCCGCGGGCCAGGGCTCCAGAAGTCTCTGGAACCCCGCGTCGCGCTGGCGCCGGTACTCCTCGAACGCGGCCTCCCCGGCGGCGGTGGCGCTCAGCAGCGCACCCCGCCGGTCCTCCGGGTCCGGGCGCCGTTCGACGAGTCCCTTGTCGACCATGGCCCGCACCTGGCGGCTGACGGTCGACAGGTCGAGGAAGGTCGCGGCCGCCAGGTCGGTGGCGCGGCGTTCGCCGTCGCGCACCAGCTTGGCCAGCAGGACCCGCTCGCCGGACCGGCTCTCGAGCCTCGCCTTCTGCCGGTAGGCAGTCAACAGCCTTGAGAACCGCACCAGTTGTGTGCCGAGTCCCGCCGCGGCGTCCTCGGCACTCGCGCTTCCCGTCACCGGGTCGCCGTCCGCTGCCGCACGGTCATGGACCGTCCCCTTACCCATGACCGCCTCCCGATCCCACTTCAGTTGCTTGTATCGAGCAAGTGAGTGTAGCCCTCTTTCCTGAGTGCCTCAGCCAGGGGTACGCAGGTATTTGTGCAGGTCAAAGGGGGGTCAAGCCCGGGTCAAGAGTCTCGCGGCGGTGCGCGCCGACGGCGCTACAGATCCGCGCCCAGCTCGCCCCTGACCACATAGCTGCACTGCGTGTACGAGTATCCGGGCTCGACCCGGCCGCCCGCCGCGCGCCCGGCCGCCGTCGCATCGCGGCCGCCCGGCTTGTGCAGGAAGTGGTACGTGCCCGCGGGCAGCCGCAGCGTCTTCTTCGGATAGCTCTTGCCGCTCACCTTGCACGCCTTGCCGCGGCCCGCCGCCTCCGTCGGGTACGTCTTGCAGGATCCGCAGGCGGCGATGGTGATCCGGCCGGTGACCGGGCCCGTGTAGAGGACCTCGACCGGGTCGGGCCCGTCGTTGCTGATCACCATCTCCATCCGGGAGCCGCCGGGCGCGCCCTTCGGCGGCAGCCGGTGGCCCGCGGCGGGGCGCAGCCGCGCGATCTCGGCGGCGGTGGCGACCTGCTGGGCGCGGGCCCGCCGCTCGTCGCTCTTGTACGTGCCCGCGAAGCCGGTCAGGGACGTGTACGCCGCGCCGAACTTCTTGTCCTTGAACTGGTCGATGCCGCAGGCGTACGTCCCGTCCTGCACGGCCGTCGCGACGCCGCCGCGCAGGTGCGCGGGGGCGGGCGCGGGCAGCCGCTTCGCGGTGCCGCCGATGCGGCGCAGCGCCCGGGTGGCGGCGCACGGGTCGGCGCCCTTCAGCTCGCCCGCGCGCCGCTCGACGGCCGCGCGCACGGCGGGCTCCACCTGGTCCGCCTGTGTCGACTCGGGGAACGTACGCAGGAGTTGGCCCAGTTCGCCGCCCCTGCCGTCGGACTCGGATGCGCCGAGCTTTTCCGTGCCGCATTTCAGGAGCGAGGTGGCGAGCGGCTTGTCGGGCCAGTTCGCGAGGGAGCCGAGGACGGCGCGGTCGACGGTGCGCGGCACCGACCGCAGGTGTTCGAGGGGTGCGACGGCCGCGCAGTGCTCGCCGTCGGCGTACGGCGCGGACACCGCCTTGTAGTAGGCGTCGAGGCTGTCGTGCAACCGGTCGGCCGCCCTGGATTCCGGGTGGTCCTCGGCGAGGTCGCGGTACCGGCCGAGCGCGGTGCGGTAGTCGGCGCGCGCCTCCGCGAAGTCGCGGGCCGAGGCCTTCTCGACGAGGGCGTCGGCGCTGGCGAGCCGGTCGAGCAGCAGCTCCTCGACGGCGTCGTCGCGCATCCCGTCGTACGCGACGGCGCCCCCGGCGGGCACGGCGAGCAGCACGACTCCGAGCGCGATCGCCACAACCGGCTTGGCGCGCACGGCAGTTGACGATGCCCGCAGCCCGCGCCGCGCGCCGTCCGCCACCGCGGCGAGCAGCAGCGCCGCGTACCCGATCAGCGCCCATCCGGGCACTCCGTCCGGGTCGGCGGGCAGCGCGAGGGTGAGCAGGGCGGCCGTGGCGGCGACGCACAGCAGCGCGAGGAGGCGGCGGCGTACGAGGACGTATCCCAGGCCGAGACCGCTGAGGTTGAGCAGCCCGGCCGCGACGGCGCGCGCCGGATCGGCGGGCCCGGCGGGCGGCCCCGGTGGTGTCGGCGGCCCCATTGGCATCGGCGGCACCGGTGGCATCTGCGGCGGCGGGCCGAATCCACCGCTCCCGCCCTGTCCCGCGCCGTCGGACGACGCGCCCCCCTGCCACCTCATCGCGGTCCCCCAACCGTCAGGTGCCACACCCCGAAGCAAACGATCGGGGGCGGCGCCCCGGCTGTCAATCGGTCACAAGTGGCCAACCGTTCCTAAGTTGAGTGGCCAAGGTTGGCCGTATGAAGCATTCCGGGCAGTGTGAGTTGCTGTCCTGGGGTGCTGGGCCCCCGAACGGTATTGGGGCCGTGGTGCGGGTGCTTTCCGGGCGGGGCGGCTCTCGTCTGACGCGTCACCGGGAGGCGGGATGCGGTCCGGGGGGTGGTTTGGGGCGTTCGTGTCTTCGTGGTGATGGGAAAGAGTTTTCTTCTGTCGATCGCGTGTCCTGGTGGCGGGTGGCTCGTTGGACGATATGACCGCGCCGGTGAGGCCGGGATGAGCCGAAGGCGGGGGCGGGGATGCGGAAGTTCACGGCGCGGACCGCCTACAACTGGGCCGTCGCCCATGTCACGTCGGTGTGGTGGCAGCGCAGGGCCGAGCAGTCCTACGGCATCCCCGACAACCAGCTCACGCCGTGGCGGTCGTGGTCGCTGCCCGCACTGCGCAAGGCGTTCAACGCGGCCAAGCGCACCGACCCCCGCTTCGTCGGCTGGTGGCAGGCCAACTCCAAGGAGGCCTACAACACCGGCCTGGCCCATGCCGCCGCGGCATTCGACAACTATGCGAAGTCGAGAAGCGGCCGGCGCAAGGGCCCCCGGATGGGCATCCCGCGGTTCAAGTCGAAACGCCGGGCGCGCCTGTCCTGCCGGTTCACCACCGGCGCGATCCGTCTCGAGGCCGACGGGCGGCATGTCACGCTGCCGCGGATCGGCACCATCCGGCTGCACGAGGACGCCTCCCACCTGCGGGCCCTGGCCGATGCCGGTCAGCTGCGGATCCTGTCCGCGACCGTCCGGCTGGAGCGGGGGCGCTGGTTCGTGGCCCTCCAGGCCGAACAGCGGCACGAGCTGGTCAAGGTCGCGCGCCCGGACGCGGCGGTCGGCGTCGATCTCGGGATCAAGACCCTCGCGGTCCTCGCGGACAGCGACGGGAATCACGGTCAGGAGGCCAACCCCCGCCACCTGGACCGGGCGCAGAAGCAACTGCGGCGCGCCTGCCGGGTCGTCTCGCGCCGACGCGGCCCGGACCAGCGTACCGGGCAGCAGCCCTCCAGGCGGTGGGAGAAGGCGAACCGGGCCCGGAACAGGATTCATCACCGGGTGGCGAACCTGCGCGAGGACACGATCCACAAGATGACGACCCGTCTGGCCGCGGAGTACGGCACGATCGTGGTCGAAGACCTGAACGTGGCTGGGATGGGCCGCAACCGGCGCCTGTCGCGCCGGGTCGCGGACGCCGCGTTCGGTGAGATCCGGCGCCAGCTCGCCTACAAGACCCGCCGCCGCGGCACCCGCCTGCTCGTCGCGGGCCGCTGGTACCCCTCCTCGAAGACCTGCTCCGGCTGTGGTGCGGTGAAAGCCAAACTGCCCCTCAGTACACGGGTCTCCGTATGCGATACCTGTGGCCTGGTCCTGGACCGGGACGAGAATGCCGCACGCAACCTGGCCGCCCTCGCGGCCCGCACCACCACCAGCAGTACGAGCACCAGCAGGACAGGTACCGGAGTGGCCGGAGACCTGGATCCCACCGCGGTGGGATCGAAGCCCCGTGGAGCCGACCACAAGACCCGCACCACCCGCCCGCACCGGCATGGCCGGGACGGGACGGGGCGGGCAGGCGGCGCGATCCCCAGCCCCCGGGCGGGAAGGAAACGGGAGACCGTCAACAGGACACCGGAGCGCACACCACGCCCCGGCGAAACCGTTACGGACCATTCCGGCAGAAACGCCGGGATTGCTGAGACTCCTTGATGGTCAAAGCAACGGAACCTTGCGTCACACCGAGACCACGACCCGATCAGGCCCGCATCCACCCCGTCGACCGCTTCAAGGGCGAGGTGCCCTTCGCGACTGACGAAGCTGGCGGTCACCTACAAGGCGGCCTGACCGGGCGGGATCCGCACAACTGAGCGCGCTGGGATCCGAGTTGGGGCCCGTGCGACACGCCGCCCGGCCTCCGGCACGGACACCGCACCCGGACGTGTGCCTACCATCGCGACATGACCGCCCAAATCAGCATCGTCCGTGACACGTCGCTGCGCGCCGCCGAGGCGTGGCGGCGGCTCACCGACTGGGAGCGGCACGGGGACTCCGTGCCGCTCACCCGTGTCACCGTGACGACCCCGCCGCCGGACGCGGCGGGCACGGTGTTCGTGGCGCGCACCGGCATCGGCCGGTGCGGCTTCGACGACCCGATGGAGGTCGTCGCCTGGCAGCCGCCGCGCCGCTGCCGGATGGAGAAGCGCGGCCGCGTCGTCACCGGCTGGGCCGAGTTCGAGGTGCGGGCGCTCGGCGACGGGGGCTCGCGCGTCGAGTGGCGCGAGGAACTGCGGGTACGCGGGGTGCCCCGCGCCGCGGACCGGGTGGTCGCGGCGGCGGGGCGATGGGTCTTCGGGCGGGCGGTGGACGGGTTGCTGTACGACGCCGGGGGTGCCGTCACCGAGGACGGCACCCCCGGAGAAACGTCACCGCAAGCGCAGTGACCGGGTGAGCGTCACTTCGCGGGCGGCAGCGGCGGGTTGGCGTACCGCGCCAGTTCGAGCGCCTGCTGTGGGAACCAGTCCCCCGCCTTCGGGTCGACCGTGCCCCGCTCCGGGTCCTCGGGGCCCGCGGTGCCGCGCAGGCACAGGCCGTCCGACTCCCCGGGTGTCTTGATCCACAGGCGGGCGTCCTGCAAGGAGTCGCCGGTGCGCAGCGTCGGGCGGGCGCCGAGGCCGCGGTCCGGCGGGTTGCACCAGTCCTGGGCGTCGGTGTACTTGCCGGCGGGCGGGGTCCATGGGCCCCGGCCGTTGCGGCTGGAGTCCGTCACGAAGTGCGGCATCCGGGAGGCCGGTACGCGCACGTGCGCGTCGATCCAGGTCTGCGCGTCGGCGCGCGGGGTCCACTGGTTCGGGCAGTCGGCGGCGTCCCCGGCGGACTTCTCGACGTAGGCGATGCAGGACGAGATCAGCTTGCCGTACCAGGAGTTGGCGTCGTCGGTGAAGTAGTTCGACGCGTTGATGTAGAAGCCGGTCGCCTGCTCGACGCCGCCCTTGATCAGGCGCGGCACGATGGAGTTGACGCTGTGCCAGCCGGGGTGGCCGGTGTCGAGGTAGACGCGGGTACCGCGCAGCGGCTCCAACTGGTCGACGGCGTAGTTGACTTCGGCGTACCGGGCCGCGGTCTTCGTGCCCTCGGCGTCGTCCTGGCCGCAGTCGGCGGGGAGCAGGGCCAGGGCGTCGGGTTCGAGGACGACCATGGCGTCGCGGGAGCCGATGCCGCGGGCGACGGCGTCGATCCAGGCCTGGTACTCGGCGGTGGTGGCGGCGCCGCCCGCGGAGTAGTTGGAGCAGTCGCGGCCGGGGATGTTGTAGAGCGCGAACACCGGGAGGGCGTCGCGCCGGTCGGCGTCCCTGACGACGTCGCGGGTGAGCTTCTCAACCTCGGCCGGGCTCTGGTCGCCGAACCAGACGGCCTGCGGGGTGGCGATCATCGCGGTGATCCGGGCGGCGTCGCGGTACTGGCCGGCCTTGAAGAGTCCGGCGATCTGGCGAGTGGCGTCGGGGTTGGGGTCGGGGGTGTAGAGCCTGGGTGCTCCGCGACCGCTGTCGGCCGACTGGTCGGCACCGGCGGCTTGCGGTCCGCCGAGGAGGAGGGCGGTGAGGGCGAGGGCGGTGAGGGCGGTACGTCTGAGGGGTCTTCGCACGGTGACTCCTGGGTCCGGTAGACGTCGCGGGAGCGCTCCCACAGACTCGGGGGCGGTCTCGTCGACGTCAAGTACGCCGCGCGTACGACTTGTTGACGTCACCCGTCCCTACGCCTCGGGGCTCCGCCCCGCACCCCGCTGGCTCTCGTCACAAGAGCGGGGCTTGATGTATCAAGCCCCTGCGGCGATTGAGCAGGCCCGTCCGGCAGGACATTCGGGAAGGGGCGGGTGGGGGAGAAAGACCCCCGTGGCTCAGGCCACCGAGTCGATCCGTCGAGCGGCACCCGGCTCATGGTGGATCGGGGTGTGCGCCCCCGTCAGGGACACCCCCATGCCACCCCGCCGGGCCGCCACGATCTCGGAGGCGATGGAGACCGCCACCTCCTCCGGTGTGCGGGCACCCAGGTCGAGCCCGATCGGCGAGCGGAGGCGGGCCAGCTCCAGGTCGGTGACCCCGACCTCGCGCAGGCGCTCATTGCGGTCCAGGTGCGTGCGCCGCGACCCCATCGCCCCCACGTACGCCACCGGCAACCGCAGCGCGAGCTCGAGCAACGGCACGTCGAACTTGGCGTCATGGGTGAGCACGCACAGCACCGTACGGCCGTCGACCTCCGCCGCCACCCGCTCCAGGTACTTGTGCGGCCACTCGACCACGACCTCGTCGGCGTCGGGGAAGCGCGCCGCCGTCGCGAATACCGGGCGGGCGTCGCACACGGTCACGCGATACCCGAGGAACTTCCCCATCCGCACCAACGCCGACGCGAAGTCGATCGCGCCGAACACGATCATCCGAGGCGCCGGCACCGACGACTCGACGAGGACCGTGAGCGGAGACCCGCACCGCGAGCCCTGCTCGCCGATCTCCAGCGTGCCGGTCCGCCCCGCGTCGAGATACGCACCCGCCTCCCCCGCCACGGTGCGGTCGAGCTCCGGGTGGCCCCCGAACCCACCCTCGTACGAGCCGTCGGGACGGACGACCAGCGCCCGCCCGACCAACTCCCCCGGCCCCGCCACCACGCGCGCGAGCGCCGCCGCCTCCCCCGTGGCGGCGGCACCCAGCGCCCTCGCGAGCACGTCACGTACGGCCGTATCAGACGCCCGTACAGGCGTGACGAGGATGTCGATGACGCCACCGCAGGTGAGCCCCACGGCGAAGGCGTCGTCGTCGCTGTACCCGAACCGTTCGAGGACCGGTTCCCCGTCCTCCAGGGCCTGCGCGCACAGCTCGTACACCGCGCCCTCCACACACCCGCCCGAGACCGAGCCGATAGCCGTGCCCTCGCTGTCGACGGCGAGCGCCGCGCCCGGCTGCCGGGGCGCGCTGCCGCCGACGGCCACCACGGTGGCCACGGCGAAGTCGCGCCCCTGCCCGACCCACCGGTTCAGCTCATCGGCGATGTCCAGCATGTCTCGGTCTCCTCAACGGTTCGCGGAACGGTACGTCCGGCAGGGCTACTTGACGCCCATCCAACTCTCGATCGGGTGCAGGGCGAAGTACACGATGAACACGAGCGTCAGCACCCACATGAAGGCGCCGATCTCGCGGAACTTGCCCTGCGCCGCCTTGATGGCGGTGTAGGCGATGACACCCGCACCGACACCTGCGGTGATCGAGTACGTGAACGGCATCAGCGCCACGGTCAGGAACACCGGCACGGCCACGGCCCGGTCGGACCAGTCCACGTGCCGGGCGTTCTGCATCATCATCGCGCCGATGACGACGAGCGCCGCCGCGGCGACCTGGCCGGGCACGATCTGCGCGAGCGGCGTGAAGAACAGGCCGAGCGCGAAGAGGAAGCCGGTGACCACGGACGACAGGCCGGTGCGCGCGCCCTCGCCGACGCCGGTGGCGGACTCGATGAACACGGTCTGCCCGGAGGCTCCCGCGACGCCGCCGATCGCGCCGCCCGCGCCGTCGATGAACAGCGCCTTGGACAGGCCCGGCATCCGGCCCTTCTCGTCGGCCAGCTTGGCCTCGGTGCCGACGCCGATGATGGTGGCCATCGCGTCGAAGAAGCCGGCGAGCACGAGCGTGAACACGATCATGCCGACGGTCATGCCGCCGATGGAGTCCCAGCCGCCGAACTCGACGTGTCCGAAGAGCGAGAAGTCGGGCATGGAGACGGCACTGCCGGTCAGCTCGGGCGGGCTGCCGCCCCAGACCTTCGGGTCGAGGTCGAAGACCGCGTTGACGATGACGGCGAGGACCGTGCCGGCGACGATGCCGATGAGGATCGCGCCGGGGATGTTGCGGGCCTGGAGCATGAAGATGAGGAGGAGGGTCACGGCGAAGAGCAGTACGGGCCAGCCCTTGAGCTGTCCGCCGGTGCCCAGCGTGACCGGGTTGCCCTTGCCGACGAAGCCGGCGTTGACCAGGCCGATCAGGGCGATGAACATGCCGATGCCGATGGTGATGCCGTGCTTCAGGGCGAGCGGGATCGCGTTCATGATGATCTCGCGCAGGCCGGTGACGACAAGTAGCACGATCACCACGCCGTACATCACGCACATGCCCATGGCCTGCGGCCACGTCATGTTGGGCGCGACCTGGGTGGCGAGCACGCCGGAGACGGAGAGGCCCGCGGCGAGCGCCAGCGGGACCTTGCCGAGGAAGCCCATCAGCAGGGTGCACACGGCGGCCGCGAGCGCGGTCGCGGTGATCAGTCCGGCGTGGCTGAGCTTGTTCCCCGCGGCGTCGGGGCCGCCGAGCAGCAAGGGGTTGAGCAGGAGGATGTAACACATCGCCATGAAGGTGGTGATGCCGCCGCGCACCTCGCGCGCGAACGTCGATCCTCTGTCGGATATGTGGAAGTAGCGGTCGAGCCAAGACCTGCCGGCGGGCTGGCGCGAGCCCGCGCCCGCGTCGTCGGCGGCGGTCTTCGGCTCCACGGACTGCTGGGTCATGGTGCCTCGTTTCCCAAGGTTCATAGGGGCTCCCGTGAACTGCCGTACGGCACACGGGTTTTGGGATGGCTGCACGACCCGGGGGACGGCCCGAGACGCAGAGGTACTGCGGGGTGACGGCGTCGGCCGTCACCCCGCGGGGAGGCGGGTCTAGGCCTGGGCGGCCGTTCCCGTCAGGTGCTCCGGCCGGACCGGGGTCCGGTCGAGCTCCAGACCCGTCGCGTTCCGGATCGCCGCGAGGACGGCCGGGGTCGACGACAGGGTCGGGGCCTCACCGATGCCGCGCAGCCCGTACGGGGCGTGGTCGTCGGCGAGTTCGAGCACGTCGACCGGGATGGTCGGCGTGTCGAGAATGGTGGGGATCAGGTAGTCCGTGAAGGACGGGTTCCTGACCTTGGCGGTCTTCGGGTCGACGACGATCTCCTCCATCACCGCGACGCCGAGGCCCTGTGTGGTGCCGCCCTGGATCTGGCCGATCACGGACAGCGGGTTGAGCGCCTTGCCGACGTCCTGGGCGCAGGCCAGCTCGACGACCTTGACGAGGCCGAGTTCGGTGTCGACCTCGACGACGGCGCGGTGCGCGGCGAAGGAGTACTGGACGTGGCCGTTGCCCTGACCGGTCGTCAAGTCGAAGGCCTCGGTGGGCCGGTGGCGCCACTCCTCCTCGACCTCGACGGACTCACCTTCGAGGACCTCGGCGAGGTCGGCCAGGACCTCGCCGCCGTCGGTGACGACCTTGCCGCCCTCCAGGAGGAGTTCGGCGGTGGCCCACGCCGGGTGGTAGCTGCCCATCTTGCGGCGGCCGAGGTCAAGGACCTTCTCGCGGACGAGCTCGCAGGCGTTCTTGACGGCGCCGCCGGTGACGTACGTCTGGCGGGACGCGGATGTCGAACCGGCCGAGCCGACCTGGGTGTTGGCCGGGTGGATGGTCACCTGGGTGACGCCCAGCTCGGTGCGGGCGATCTGCGCGTGCACGGTGACGCCGCCCTGGCCGACCTCGGCCATCGCGGTGTGCACGGTGGCGACCGGCTCGCCGCGGACAACCTCCATACGTACACGGGCAGTCGAGTAGTCGTCGAAGCCCTCGGAGAAGCCGACGTTCTTGATGCCGACCGCGTAGCCGATGCCTCGTACGACACCCTCGCCGTGCGAGGTATTGGACAGGCCGCCGGGCAGCGCGCGCACGTCGGCGCCCTCGCTGGACTCCCACTGGCGCTCGGGCGGCAGCGGCATCGCCTTGACGCGGCGCAGGATCTCGGCGACGGGAGCGGGCGAGTCGACTGGCTGGCCCGTCGGCATGATGGTGCCCTGCTCCATGGCGTTGAGCTGCCGGAACTCGACCCGGTCCATGCCCAGCTTGTCGGCGAGCTTGTCCATCTGCGCCTCGTACGCGAAGCACGCCTGGACCGCTCCGAAGCCGCGCATGGCGCCGCAGGGCGGGTTGTTGGAGTAGAGCGCGATGGCCTCGATGTCGACGTCGTCGAGCACGTAGGGGCCGACGGCGAGGGACGAGGCGTTGCCGACGACGGCCGGGGACGCGGAGGCGTAGGCGCCGCCGTCGAGGACGATGCGGCACTTCATGTGCGTGAGCTTGCCGTCCTTCGTCGCCCCGTGCTCGTAGTAGAGCTTCGCGGGGTGGCGGTGGACGTGCCCGAAGAAGGACTCGAAACGGTTGTAGACGATCTTGACGGGCTTGCCGGTGCGCAGCGCGAGCAGGCACGCGTGGATCTGCATCGACAGGTCCTCGCGGCCGCCGAACGCGCCGCCGACGCCGGACAGCGTCATCCGCACCTTGTCCTCGGGCAGGCCGAGGACGGGGGCGATCTGACCGAGGTCCGAGTGCAGCCACTGCGTGGCGACGTAGAGGTCGACGCCGCCGTCCTCGGCCGGCACGGCGAGGCCGGACTCGGGGCCGAGGAAGGCCTGGTCCTGCATGCCGAAGGTGTACTCGCCGGAGACGACGAAGTCGGCCTTCTTGGCGGCCTCCTCGGCGTTGCCGCGGATGATCGGCTGGCGGTGCACGATGTTCGGGTGCGGGACGTGGCCGATGTGGTGGTCGTCGCGGTTCTCGTGGACCAGGATCGCGTCGGGCGCGGTCGCGGAGGCCTCGTCGGTGATGACGGGCAGCTCGCGGTACTCCACCTTGATCTTGGCGGCGGCGCGCCGCGCGGTCTCCGGGTGGTCGGCCGCGATGCAGGCGACCGGCTCGCCGTGGTGGCGGACCTTGCCGTGCGCGAGGACCGGGGTGTCCTTGATCTCCAGGCCGTAGTTCTTCATGGCGGTCGGGAGGTCGTCGTAGGTAAGTACCGCGTAGACACCGGGAGTTGCGAGGGCTTCGCCCGTGTCGATGGACACGATCTCGGCGTGCGCCGTGGTGGAGCGCAGAATGTGGCCCCACAGCATGTCCTCGTGCCACATGTCGGACGAGTACGCGAACTCGCCGGTGACCTTGAGGGTGCCGTCCGGGCGGAGCGTGGACTCGCCGATGCCGCCCTTGGTCTGCGACCCCTGGGTGACCTTGCCGGGGATTCCTGTCGTACCCATGCTGCTCAGACCCCTTCCGGCTGTGTCTGGCGCGCGGCGGCGAGCCGGACCGCGTCCATGATCTTCTCGTAGCCGGTGCAGCGGCAGAGGTTCCCGGAGAGCGCCTCGCGGATGTCCGCGTCGGACGGCGTCGGGTTCTGCTCCAGCATCTCGTCGGCCGCGACGAGCAGGCCCGGCGTGCAGAATCCGCACTGGACGGCGCCCGCGTCGATGAACGCCTGCTGGATCGGGGCGAGTTCGCCGCCCTCTCCGGTCTGCGAGTCGGTGCCCTTCGCGGACCAGCCCTGGGCGTCCTGAAGCGTCGTGCCGCCCTCATGGGACGCGCACGTACGGGACTTGGCGTGCTCGGCGAGCCCCTCGACGGTGACGACCTCGTGGCCCTCGACCTGTCCGGCGGCCACCAGACACGAACACACGGGGACGCCGTCGAGCCGGACGGTGCAGGATCCGCACTCGCCCTGCTCGCACGCGTTCTTCGAGCCCGGAAGTCCCATGCGCTCGCGCAGGACGTAGAGAAGGGACTCGCCCTCCCAGACGTCGTCGGCTTCCTGCTTACGGCCGTTGACCGTGAAATTGACGCGCATTACGCGGCTCCCTCCGTGGATGCGCCCGAGCCGCGGTACGACTCCCAGGCCCAGGTCAGCGTGCGGCGCGCCATGACGCCGACCGCGTGACGGCGGTACGAGGCGGTGCCCCGCACGTCGTCGATCGGGTTGCAGGCGCCGGAGCACAGCGTGGCGAACTGCTTGGCGACCGACGGGGTGATGATCTTGCCGGTCTCCCAGAACCCGCCTTCTTCCAAAGCGGAGTTGAGGAATTCCTCGGCCTCCTTGGCGCGGACCGGCGTGGGCGCCGCCGAGCCGATGCCGGTGCGTACGGTCCGGGTCCCGGGGTGCAGGGCGAGGCCGAAGGCGCACACCGCGATCACCATCGCGTTGCGCGTGCCGACCTTGGAGAACTGCTGCGGCCCTTCGGCCTTCTTGATGTGCACGGCGCGGATCAGCTCGTCCTCGGCGAGGGCGTTGCGCTTGACCCCCGTGTAGAACGCGTCGATCGGGATGCGCCGGGAGCCGCGGACAGACTCCACCTCGACCTCGGCGCCGGCGGCGAGCAGCGCCGGGTGGGCGTCGCCCGCGGGCGAGGCGGTGCCGAGGTTGCCGCCGACGCCGCCGCGGTTGCGGATCTGCGGGGACGCGACGGTGTGCGAGGCGAGGGCGAGACCCGGCAGCTCGGTGCGCAGGTGCTCCATGATCTTGGTGTACGGGACGGAGGCGCCGAGCCGGACGGTGTCGCCCTCGGGCCCCTCGCCCACCTCCCACTCGCTCAGCTCACCGATGCGGTTGAGGTCGAGCAGGTACTCGGGGCGGCGGTGGTCGAAGTTGATCTCGACCATGACATCGGTGCCGCCTGCGATCGGCACGGCTGTGGGGTGCTCGGCCTTCGCGGCGAGCGCCTCCTCCCAGCTGCCGGGGCGAAGGAAGTCCATAACGGCTCTCTTCTCCGTGAGGTTCGTGGATCGGGCAGGGATCGTGCGTGGTTCGTGCGTCGTGGGGGGGCGATGCGATCGAGCCACGGGACGTGCGGATCACAGGGGCTCGTTCAGTTCTGTTCCATGTGCTGTTCACGCGGAGTGAGGCCAGTACACCGCCTGCGCTCCGGCAGTGTCAGTCACGGAAGACATGAACGCGTTGGCTGGCCCACGGGGGTGTCTTGTAGATTCGTATGAACGGGTGGCATCAGTAACCTCACCGTTTTCCTCTGGAAACTACGAACACTGCTCCCCGGGACACCCTGGGCACGGGTCCGTGGGTTCCACTCCGGTACGACATCAAGACAGATCGGCGGCGACGAACACATGCGGCTGCGCGCATTGCTGGACACGGACGCGCTGGGCCTCAGCCTCCTCGGCGGCGAGGACGAGCTCGACCGCACCGTCCGCGGCGTGATGACGACGGACCTGCGGGACCCCAGCCGCTATCTGACCGGCGGCGAGCTGGTCCTCACGGGCCTGGCCTGGCACCGGGAGCCGGCCGATTCGGAGCCCTTCGCCCGGCTGATGGCCGCGGCGGGCGTCGCGGGCGTCGCCGCGGGCACGGCTGAGTTCGGCTACGTCCCCGAGGACTTCGTCGAGGCCTGTGCCCGGCACCGCGTGCCGCTGTTCTCGGTGGCCCAGTCGGTGGCGTTCGGAACGATCACCGAGCACGTCGTACGTCAGGTCTCGGGCGAGCGCGCCGGGGACCTCGCGGCGGTCGTGGACCGGCACCGGCGCCTGATGACCTCGGGCCCCGCGGGCGGCGGCCCGGACGTCGTCCTCGATCTGCTCGGCAGCGACCTCGACCTGCGGGCCTGGGTGCTCTCCCCGACGGGCCGCGCGATCGCGGGCTCGTCGGCGGCCGGGCCCGAGCTGCCCGCGAGGATCCGCACCCGGCTCGCGGCAGAGCACCTGGCGGCCCTGCGCACCGGGCGGCGCAGCCCGCACCGGGTCTCGGTGGAGGGCGTCACGTACTCGCTGTTCCCGATCGGCTCGGCCCCCAAGGACGGACCGGCCGCCACGCCCTCCCCCGACGCCCGTACGAGCGCCCTCGCCAACTGGCTGCTCGCCGTCGAGGCGGACGCGGGCGACTGGCCGGAGGAGCGGCTCGACCTACTGCAGGGCGTCACGCAGCTGATCTCGGTGGAGCGCGAGCGGCGGGACGCGGCGCGCACGGTGCGGCGCAGGCTCGCGCAGGAGGTCCTGGAGCTGGTGCAGGCGGGCGCGGCACCCGCGGAGATCGCGGCACGTCTGCGCGTCGCGGCTCCCGTGCTGCTGCCGGGGCTCGGCGCGGCCCCGCACTGGCAGGTCGTCGTGGCGCGTGTGGAGTGGACGGACCAGCAGGGCGAGAAGGCGGGGGGCGGGGCCGTGGCCCAGTCGCTCCTGGAGGAGATCCTCATCGCCCCGGAGGCCGGGGCGCGCCCCGACGGCGCCGAGCCGTCGGACCGGATCGCCGTGGCGCACAGCGGGGACGAGGCGATCGCCCTGGTGCCGCTGCCCGCCGTGGCGGCGGAGCACGACGGCTCGGAGCAGGGCCTGCTCGCGGACACGCTGCTGACCGCGGTGCGCGAGCCCCTCGCGGCCGGGCTCGCCGACGACGGGCGCCTGGCGATCGGCGTGAGCGCCGCGGTGCACTCGGCCGAGGGGCTGCGCGGCGCCCTGGAAGAGGCACGGCACGCCCGGCGCGTGGCGGCCGCCCGCTCGGGCGTGGTGTGCGCGGCGGGCCACCAGGAGCTGGCGTCCCACGTCCTGCTGCTGCCCTTCGTCCCGGACGACGTACGGCGGGCGTTCACGGCCCGCCTGCTCGACCCGCTTCGTGACTACGACCACAAGCACCGCGCCGAGCTGGTCGCGACGCTGGAGGCGTTCCTCGAGTGCGACGGCTCGTGGACCCGCTGCGCGTCCCGGCTGCACCTGCACGTGAACACGTTGCGGTACCGCGTCGGCCGCATCGAGCAGCTGACGGGTCGTGATCTGTCGCGCCTGGAAGACAAGTTGGACTTCTTCCTGGCGTTGCGGATGAGCTGAACGTCGGCTGACGTCCCATCATGCCCAGGAGTTACCCCTTAGCGATCTTGGGAGCTCTTGGGAACCCCATCCCTTTGTGAAATCTTTCACCCACCCCCTTGGCCGGGCACCTTGATCCGTGCTGAGATGCCCCACGGCAAACTCGGCTCGATGGCGTGCTCGGGAGGGCAATGTGGCGTATACCGCCATGTCTGGTACCGGAACGAACGCAACGGACGATCCACTCCAGACCGCGGTATGGCGGTTGCGTTCGCGCGGCTGCTGGGCCGATGCCGCGGCACTCCTCGACCATCGGGCGACGACGGACGCGGGGGCGGCCCTGCAACGGGCGGCGCTGCTGGTGGAGCGGTGCCTCTACACGGAGCAGGGGTGGGCGGACGCGGAGGACGCGCTGCGGGCGGCGGAGGCGCTGGCCCATACGGACGAGGAGCGGGGTGCGGCGGCGTGCGAGCGGGGTCAACTCGCGTACGAGGCCACGTTGTTGAAGACGCGGGACCGCTCCGACGAGGCGCGTTCGGCGTTCGGCAGGGCGGCGGCGCTGATCGCTCCGGGTGCGCCCGGCCGCGCGTTGCTCGACTTCCGACGCGGCCTGATGTCGGAGAACCTGGCGGACTCGCCGCAGGCGGCGCGTGCGGCGTACCGCAGGGCCCACGCGGGCGCGACGGCCCACGGTGACGCGCTCCTGCTCTCCTTCACCTGGCGCCATCTCGCCGGACTCGCCCTGCGGGAGGGGGAGTTGGCGGAGGCGCGGCACGGCTTCACGGAGTCCCTGCGTATCCGCGAGGAACTCGGCTACCTGGTGGGCACGGCGCCGGCGCTCGCCTCCCTGGCGGAGGCGGAACCCGAACCGGCCACAAAGGCGCGGCTGCGCGCGGAGGCGGGTCGGTTGTTCCGCCTCCTGGACGGCGTGCCGACGTGGTTGGCGGGGGTGCTGCCCTCGGCGGCGTGAAAGCCGTCTCCCCCACCCCGCCCCTTCCCGAAAGTCCTGCCGGACGGGCCTGCTCAATCGCCGCAGGGGCTATTTATAGCCCCGCCGGCGATTGAGGCGATCTTTTGAGCCCCTGCGGCGATTGAGCAGGCCTTTCAAGCCCCTGCGGCGGGTGGGCCTTTCAAGCCCCTGCGGCGATTGAGCAGCGGGGTCCGGGGCAGAGCCCCGCGGCCTGAGGACGGTCAACCGCCGATGTGACGCTCCACGAGCACACGCGCCGCCGCACCGTCCTGCGCCTCCAGCACATCCAGCAACGCGGCATGCTGCCTCGCATCGACCGCGAGGTCACACGTCGACCACCCCACCTGCCGGTGCAGGTCGTCCGCGACCCTGACCACCTGGTCGTTCCCCGCGAACGACAGAACGGCCCGGTGGAAGGCACGATCCGCCTCCGCGTACCCGGCCCGGTCCCCCACCGCGGCGGCCACCGCCGTCGCACGAGCCAGCGGCCGCAGCTCGGCCCACCGCGCGGGCGCCACCGTACGGGCGAGCCGCGCCACCACCGGCACCTCGACGAGCATCCGCACCTCCGCGAGCTCCGCCAGCTCGCGGTCCGAGCGCCGGGTCACCCGGAACCCCCGGTTGGGCACGACCTCGACCGCACCCTCGCGCGCCAGCTGCTGCATCGCCTCGCGCACCGGCGTCGCCGAGACCCCGAAGCGCTCCCCGAGGGCGGGACCCGAGTACACCTCGCCGGGCGCGAGGTCGCCGGAGACCAGCGCGGCCCGCAGCGCGTCGAGCACCTGACCGCGCACGGACGTCCGCTCGACCGCCACGCGCGCCGCGAGCCCCGGCGCGGGAGGCTCACTGTGGGTGTGCTCACCACGGCTCTGCTCGGGAACGGCGGCCGGCGCGGAGACGGGCTGCGGGGAGGACCGCGGCACCCACGCCGACGTCGACCGCTGCTCCGGCACTCCGATGGAGGAGTCGCGTGCCTCGCGTGGTCTCGTCCGCTCCACCCCGGTCATCCCCTTCGCCGCCGTTCCTTGCCGTTTGTCCGAAGCTCAACGACGAACGATAGAGGGCCGGGCCGACAGTTCAAACCCCACCCCGTTCGGGTAAGGTAAGGCTTACCTGTAAACGATCGTGAATCGGCGGTCCTCGCATGCCCCTCACCACGTCGGTGCTCGGCGCACCCCCCAGCGCGGTCTCGGCCGCGTACGCCCGCCTCACCGAGGTGTTCCCGGGTCTGGGCGTCACCGAGGTGCCCGCGGGCGAGGCACTGCCCGAGGGCGCGGGCTGGGTGCACACCGCGCGGCTCGCGGAGGGCGGCGCCGACCTCGACGCCTTCCTCGCGTGGGACAACGCACAGGTGCTCAGGGACTACGGCACCGGCGCCCGCCCCGACGTCATCGCGAGCTTCGGCCTGCACCGCTACGCCTGGCCCGCCTGCCTGCTCATCACGATCCCCTGGTTCCTGCACCGCCGCGTGCCCCGCTTCCCGGCCTCCGAGGTCGCCTTCCAGCGCACGCTCGGCCGGCTCGCGGTCCGCACCACCGAGTTCGCCTGCCTCCCCGACGACCCGGCGGCGAACCTGCCCGGCGCCCGCGTCGTCCCCGACGAGGAGGCCCTGCGCGCCGAGGTCCGCGCGGCCGTCGCCGAACACCTTCAACCCGTCCTCACCGGCTTCGGGCCGCGGATGCGGCGCGGCCCGCGCGCGCTGTGGGGCATGGCGACGGACGAGATCGTCGAGTCCCTCTGGTACGTGGGCCACCTCCTCGGCGAGGAGCGGCGCGCCATGTCCGACCTGGAGGCACTGCTGCCCGGCGCGACGAAGCCGTACGTCGGGAAGGCCGCTTTCCGTGAACTCACGGGCCCCGACGGGGAGTTGCTGCCGACACGCGACCGAGCGAGCTGCTGCATGTTCTACACACTGCGCCCGCAGGACACCTGTGTGACCTGCCCGCGCACCTGCGACGCGGACCGGGTCGACAGGCTTACCGCGACCGCGGCGGCCTGAACCACCCGTACGAGTGACGTAATTCGAACTCAACTTCCGTTTTACCGGCGGGAGTTCGAGCGTACGACCGTTTTACGCGCCCCCTTGCACACCAATGGCGTTGTCTTGCCCCGAAACCCCCTGCGCGCTCCGACGGCTGGGCCAATATGGCGGCCGAAACGCCCTATCGCGATGCAAGGGACCCCAGATGAGACTGACCGACATATCGCTGGACTGGCTGCTGCCGGGCGCCGTACTGCTCCTGGGCATGCTGGCGGCGGTCGCAGTGCTCGCGCGCGGCAAGCGCGCCGGGGGCAGCAAGAAGGACGCAGGAGCGTTCTCCGACGACTCGTGGGAGCGCAGCGAGGAGCGCCGCAGGCGCAAGGAGGCCGTCTACGGCACCGCCTCGTACGTGCTGCTGTTCTGCTGCGCCGCCGTCGCCGCCGCACTCTCCTTCCACGGCCTGGTCGGCTTCGGCCAGCAGAACCTGAATCTGACCGGAGGCTGGGAGTACCTCGTCCCGTTCGGGCTCGACGGCGCCGCGATGTTCTGCTCGGTGCTCGCGGTGCGCGAGGCCAGCCACGGCGATGCCGCGCTCGGCTCCCGGATACTCGTGTGGACGTTCGCGGGCGCCGCCGCCTGGTTCAACTGGGTCCACGCGCCACGGGGGTTGGACCACGCGGGCGCCCCGCACTTCTTCGCGGGGATGTCCCTCTCGGCCGCCGTCCTCTTCGACCGCGCCCTGAAGCAGACGCGCCGCGCGGCGCTGCGTGAACAGGGCCTGGTACCGCGGCCGTTGCCGCAGATCCGGATGGTGCGCTGGATGCGCGCACCCCTGGAGACGTACAGCGCCTGGTCGTTGATGCTCCTGGAGAACGTGCGCACCCTCGACGAGGCCGTGGACGAGGTGCGCGAGGACAAGCGGGAGAGGACGCAGAACCGGATGCGCCAGCGCGAGCACCAGAAGCTGGAGCGTGCCCAACTGAAGGCGCTGAGCCGGGGTTTCGGCACCCGTGACCCCCGGCAGGTGGAGGCGGGCACCTCCGGAGGGACCGGCCCGGAGTCCGCAATATCGGCGCAGGCCGCACCGTCGGAACTGCCGCAGGCGGCGCCCGCACCGGAACAGCTGCCGTTGCGCGCCCGCCCCTCTCTCCAGGCCGTCAAGGGCATGCGTAAATCCCGTGACCAGAAGGCGCCGGTCACCGTCGATCTCACGGCGGAGGACGACACGCAGGCGCTGCCCCGGCTCGACTCTCTGGAGCAGAAGCTCAAGGACCTTGAGCAGCAGCTCGGTTGAGCCCGTCCGTGGTACGGCGGCGTCGTGACATCACGCGGCGCCGCCGTCCAGTTCGAACCAGACCACCTTGCCCGTGGCATCCGGGCCCAGCGCCGCGACGCCCCAGGCGTCCGCGAGGGACTGCACCAGGACGAGGCCCCGCCCACTGGTGCCGTGCGTACCGTCGTCGGCGTGCGGTACGCGTGGCTTGGGCCTGCGCGAGACGAAGTCACGGACCTCGACCCTCAGGGACCGGGCCCCCACGGTCGCCGTGAGTTCCGCCTCGCAGTCCGTGTGCACCAGCGCGTTCGTCACGAGTTCGCTGGTGAGCAGCTCCGCCACCTCAGATCTTCCGGGCCTGCCCCAGTGCAGGAGGAGTTCGCGCAGCGCGCGCCTCACCTCCGGGACGGCCCGCAGGTCCGCCTTGCCCAGTTTTCGCTTGAGTTGCCGCGGCGGCTCGTCCTCCGGGTCCGCGCGCGCCGCCGCGACCCCCTTCTCGAATGTCATTGAGCCCGTGTCGCCCATTGAGGCGCCCCCTCGTAACTGCCTTTTCATGGCCCCCGCCCACACGCCGATCCCTCTTCGAACGCGTACACGGGGATGAATGCCCCGCTGCCTGATCGGCACGCTTGTTGATTGGTCCACCATTTGCGGGGATGTGCCCCGCCCCGCCGGGGAAGGAAGCGTGGGGACGCCGCCCGGGAACAGCGCAGCACAAGCATTGAAGGAGCCGCCGTGCACGACGACCGACACCTCGTGGAAGGCCGACTCGACCGGGCGATGCGCCAGTTCGTGCGGCCCGCGCAGTACGCGGCGCGGGTACCGCTGAGCATGAGCGTCTGGCACGCGCCGGGGGAACCGGTCCCGGTGGCCGAGGCTCTTGAAGGCACGTACGAGCCCTTCGAGACCGGCACCGCCTGGGGAAAGCCGTGGTCGACCAGTTGGTTCCGCCTGGAGGGGCGGGTGCCCGAGGAGTGGGAGGGGCGGCACGTCGAGGCGGTCGTCGACCCCGGTTTCTCCGGGCAGGGGCCCGGCTTCCAGGCGGAGGGGTTGCTGTACGACGCGTCGGGCGTACCCCTCAAGGGCATCCACCCGCGCAACCGGCATCTGACGATCGCGGCGCGCGCGAGCGGCGGGGAGCCGGTGAGCCTGCTGCTCGAAGCCGCGGCCAATCCGACGGTCCTGAGGGACTTCGAACCCACCCTCCTCGGCGACGTACTGACCGCAGGGGATCGCCCCAACTACCGATTCCGCTCTGCCGATCTGGCCGTACTCGATGAAGAGGTCTGGCACCTCGTACTGGACATCGAGGTGCTCTCGGAGCTGATGCACGAGCTGGACGCCGACCGGGCCAGGCGCCACGACATCCTGCGCGCCCTGGAGCGGATGCTGGACGCCCTCGATCTGCACGACGTCTCCGGCACGGCGTCTGCGGCCCGCGCCGAGCTGGCCGAGGTGCTGTCCCGGCCCGCGCACGCGAGCGCGCACCGGGTCTCGGCGGCCGGGCACGCGCACATCGACTCGGCGTGGCTGTGGCCGCTGCGCGAGACGGTCCGCAAGGCCTCCCGCACGTTCGCGAACGTGACGGCGCTGGCCCGCGACTATCCCGAGCTGGTCTTCGCCTGCTCGCAAGCACAGCAGTACGCGTGGGTGAAGGAGCACCAGCCGCACATCTGGGAGCGCATCAAGAAGGCGGTCGCGGACGGGAACTGGTCGCCGGTCGGCTCGATGTGGGTGGAGTCGGACGCCAACATGCCGGGCGGCGAGGCCCTCGCGCGCCAACTGGTGCACGGCAAGCGGTTCTTCCAGGACGAGCTGGGCGTGGAGACGGAGGAGATTTGGCTGCCGGACTCCTTCGGATACACCGCCGCCTTCCCGCAGTTGGCGAAGCTCGCGGGCGCCAAGTGGTTCCTGACGCAGAAGCTGAGCTGGAACCAGACGAACAAGATGCCGCACCACACGTTCTGGTGGGAGGGCATCGACGGCACGCGCGTGTTCACCCACTTCCCGCCCGTGGATACCTACAACGCGCAGTTCCACGCGAGCGAACTGGCGCGCGCGGAGCGGAACTTCGCGGAGAAGGGCGGCGCGTCCCGCTCCCTCGTCCCGTTCGGCTGGGGCGACGGCGGGGGCGGTCCGACCCGCGAAATGCTGGAGAAGGCGCGCCGGCTGCGCGACCTGGAGGGCTCGCCGCGCGTCGACATCGAGAGGCCCTCGGCGTTCTTCGAGGCGGCCCACGAGGAGTACGGGGCCAAGGCCCCGGTGTGGTCCGGCGAGCTGTACCTGGAGATGCACCGCGCCACGTACACCACGCAGGCGAAGACGAAGCAGGGCAACCGCCGCTCCGAACACGCCCTGCGCGAAGCCGAGTTGTGGTGCACGGCGGCCGCTCTGCACGACGCTTCGTACGCGTACCCCTATGACGACCTCGACCGGATCTGGAAGACGGTGCTGCTGCACCAGTTCCACGACATCCTGCCCGGCTCGTCGATCGCCTGGGTCCACCGGGAGGCACGGGAGACCTACGCCCAGGTGCTCACGGAGCTGGCCGGGATCACCGCCGATGCCGTACGCCACCTCGGCGGCACCGAGCCGTCCGCACTCAACGCCTCCCCGTACCCGCGCAGCGAAATCGTCGCCCACAACGGCGAGTTGATCCATGTGAACGTCGACGGGCTCGGCTCCCGCTCCCTCGCCGAAGCCGCCGGGCGGACGCGCGGTCCCGGCGCGCACGCGGCGGCGACGCGGGAGACCGGTTCGATCGTCCTCGCCAACGAACACCTCACCGTCACGATCGACAGCGACGGACTCCTCACCTCCGTACGGGACTTGGGCAGCGGCGGACGCGAGACGCTCACCCCCGGCAGTCGCGGAAACCTCCTCCAGCTGCACCCCGACCACCCCACCCAGTACGACGCCTGGGACCTGGACGCCCACTACCGGCACACCCGCACCGACCTCACGGAGGCCGAGCACGTGGAGCTGGTCGAGGAGGGGCCGCTGCGGGTCTCCGTGCGCGTCACCCGCTCCTTCGGGGCGTCCCGGATCACGCAGGAGTACCGGCTCGCGGCGGGCAGCCGGCGCCTCGACGTGGTCACGGACATCGACTGGCAGGAGTCGGAGAAGGTACTCAAGGCGGCGTTCCCGCTGGACGTGCACGCGGAGCGGTCCTCCGCCGAGATCCAGTTCGGCCACGTCAACCGGCCCACGCACGCCAACACCGGCTGGGACGCGGCCCGTTACGAGATCTGCGCGCACCGCTGGCTGCGCGTCGCGGAGGAGGGCTACGGGGTCGCGCTCGTCAACGACTCCACGTACGGCCACGACGTGACCCGCGCCGCGCACGACGAGGGTCTCGGCACCACGGTCCGCCTCACGCTCCTGCGCGCCCCGCACTCCCCCGACCCGGAGACGGACCTGGGCACGCACCGCTTCACGTACGCGCTGCTGCCGGGCGCCACGACCGGCGACGCGGTGGCGGAAGGACTCGCCCTCAACCTGCCGCTGCGGGTCGCGCCCGCCCCCGCCGTGACACCGCTGGTCACGGTCGACAACCCGGCGGTGACGGTGGAGTCCGTGAAGCTCGCGGAGGACCGGAGCGGGGATGTCGTGGTGCGGCTCTACGAGTCGCGGGGCGGGCGCGCGGACGCGACGCTCACGACGGCGTTCCCGGTGGCGGGCGCCGACGAGACGGACCTCCTGGAGCGGCCGCTGCGCGCGGCCGGCACCTCGGACGCCGGTCTCGCCCTGTCCCTGCGCCCGTTCCAGATCCTGACGCTGCGACTACGACCGGTGTGATCCGACCCGATCCGGGCGACAGGCTGCCCTACGGACGCGGCATGTTGCGCAGGTTGGAGCGGGCCATCTGCACCATCCGGCCCACTCCGCCGTCGAGCACGATCTTCGAGGCGGAGAGGGCGAAGCCCGTGACCATCTCGGCGCTGATCTTCGGCGGGATGGACAGGGCGTTGGGGTCGGTGACGACGTCGACGAGCGCGGGCCCCTTGTGACTGAAGGCGTCCTTGAGCGCGCCCGCGAGCTGCTTCGGCTTCTCGACGCGGACGCCGTAGGCACCGGCGGCGCGGGCGATCGCGGCGAAGTCGGGGTTCTTGTTGGTCGTCCCGTACGAGGGGAGCCCTGCGACCAGCATCTCCAACTCGACCATTCCCAGGGAGGAGTTGTTGAAGAGGACGACCTTCACCGGCAGGTCGTACTGGACAAGGGTGAGGAAGTCGCCCATCAGCATCGAGAAGCCGCCGTCGCCCGACATCGAGACGACCTGCCGGTTCCGGTCGGTGAACTGGGCGCCGATCGCCATCGGCAGCGCGTTCGCCATCGAACCGTGGGAGAACGAACCGATGACACGGCGCCGCCCGTTGGGTGAGATGTAGCGGGCCGCCCAGACGTTGCACATGCCGGTGTCGACCGTGAACACGGCGTCCTCGGCGGCGAGTTCGTCGACGACGGAGGCGACGTACTCGGGGTGGATCGGGGTGTGCTTCTCGACCTTGCGCGTGTACGCCTTCACGACACCTTCGAGCGCGTCGGCGTGCTTCTTCAGCATCCGGTCGAGGAACTTGCGGTTCGACTTCGGCTTCACGCGCGGCGTGAGGCAGCGCAGCGTCTCGCGTACGTCGCCCCAGACCGCGAGGTCCAGCTTCGAGCGCCTGCCCAGGTGCTCGGGCCGCACGTCGACCTGGACGATCTTGACGTCCTTCTGCGGCAGGAACGCGTTGTACGGAAAGTCGGTGCCGAGCAGGATCAGGAGGTCGCACTCGTGGGTGGCCTCGTAGGCGGCGCCGTATCCGAGCAGCCCGCTCATCCCCACGTCGTAGGGGTTGTCGTACTGAATCCACTCCTTGCCGCGCAGCGCGTGGCCGACCGGCGATTTGATCTTCTCGGCGAACTCCATGACCTCGGCGTGCGCGCCCGCGGTGCCGCTGCCGCAGAACAGCGTGACCTTGCCGGCCTCGTCGATCAGCTCCACGAGCTTCTCGATCTCGGCGTCGCCGGGGCGGATGCTGGGCCGGGAAGTGACGATCGCGGTCTCGATGGACGTCTCGGGGGCGGCTTCGTCGGCGACGTCGCCGGGGAGCGTCACGACGCTGACGCCGGACTGGCCGACCGCGTTCTGGATCGCGGTCTGCAGGACGCGCGGCATCTGCTTCGGGCTGGAGATCATCTCGCTGTAGTGCGAGCACTCGGAGAACAGCCGGTCGGGATGGGTCTCCTGGAAGAAGCCGAGGCCGATCTCGCTGGAGGGGATGTGCGAGGCGAGGGCGAGTACCGGGGCCATTGAGCGGTGGGCGTCGTAGAGCCCGTTGATGAGGTGCAGATTGCCGGGCCCGCAGGAACCGGCGCACGCGGTCAGCTTTCCGGTGATCTGCGCTTCCGCGCCGGCCGCGAAGGCGGCGGTCTCCTCGTGCCGCACGTGAACCCAGTCGATCGCGTCGTTGCGCCGGATCGCGTCGACGACCGGGTTGAGGCTGTCGCCCACGACTCCGTACATGCGCTCGACGCCCGCGCGGACGAGGATGTCGACGAACTGCTCGGCGACGTTCTGCTTGGCCATGACTCACGCGCCCTTTCGGAACCCGGTTTCCACTGCTTCCGGGTTCCATGAATTCATACGGGGCGCGCTCACGCCTCCCAAACGGCCGCGGCGGTTCTGTCGTCGGCGTATCCCTTCACCCGGACCTGGGTGTCCGCGAGGAACGCGGCGAGGCCCGGCGGATCGGCGTCCGCCCACCTGTTCGCCAGGTGGTGGGCGAGGTCCGGCTCGCCGCGGAGGGGTTCGGCGAGGCCCGGCGAGCACAGCAGCAGTGTGTCCCCCGGTCGGGCGACGGAGGCGCGGAACCGGAAGGCGTCGCGCGTGGGGGCTCCGCTGTCCGGGCTCGTTCGGGAACCCGGGGAGGACGGGGCCGCGGGCTCGTAGGGGCTCGGGGGCGTCGTGATGTCGAGGTCCATCGTGAGCCGGTCGCCGTCCGGGGTCTCGGCGGGCGGCGACGAACCGAAGCCGACAACGGCTGCGCCGGCCTGTTCGGGGACGCTCGGCTCTATGTCCCGCCACTCGCCGTCCCTGAGCCGGAAGAGTCCGCCTCCGCCGGCGCCGAAGAACACGCGGGTGCGGCATGCCGGGTCGGCGGGCAGCAGCAGGCAGCGCAGCGTGGCGGCGTACTCCTCCGGGTCGAGGCCCTGTTCGGTGGCGCCGGCCCGGAGTCTGCCGAGGCTGCGGTCGGTGAGCCGGTGCAGCCCGGACTTCAGGTCGCCGCGCCGGCCGGCCCTGACGTCCTCCGCGAGCCGCGCGTGGCTGAGCCCCACCGCCCGGCCGATCCACTCGCAGACCTCGGCGGCGGCCCGGTGCGCGCCGGGTGTGGCGCGGGCGCCGGTGGCCATGGCGACGAGAATCAGCGCGCTCGCCCCGCTCCCGAACCGCGCGGTGAGCAGACTGTCGCGCCGCGGCTCTCCCCGGTACCGCGCGGAGTCCCCCCGCACGGACACGGCCCGCAAGGTCGACACTCCACACCGCGCACCGTCGAGCACGGTATCCGCGACCAGCCCCTCAAGCTCCTCCGGATCCGCCAACGGCAACGCGGTGGGCTCCGCCTCATAGGTGGGCGGCCCATCCCCTACGTACCCGACCCTGGTCACGTCCGCCGGGGACGGGACGGTGCCGGACGGCGGGGAGGGTGCGTCCGCCGGGGACGGGACGGTGCCGGACGGCGGGGAGGGTGCGTCAGCCGGGGACGGAACGGTGCCGGGCGCCGCCGGGATCCCGCCCGGCGGGGAGGCTGCTTCGGGCGGCAACGAAGGCCCGCCCGGCGGAGGCGCGGCTTCGGGCGGCAACGGGGGCGCATCCGGCGGGTACTGGACAGCCTCAAGCGGCGGGGACGCGGCTTCGGGCCGCTGCGGTGACGGGACGGCCCCGGGCGGCAACGGGGGTGTGTCCGGTAGAGCCGGTGCGGCTTCTACGCGGGGCGCCCCCGGCGGGGCGGGAGGCGCTTCAGGCTGGGCCGGAACGGGCGCCCGCCGGGGTGCCTCCGGCGGTTCCGGGGGTGCCTCCCGCGGAAACCGGGAACCCTCCGGCGGGGGCGGGAAGCCCTCCGGCCACGGCGACGCGGCGTCCGCCGACGGGGCCGGCGGCAGAGGCGCGGGGGCCGGGGGCACAGGCAGATGCGGGGGCGCCTCCCGCGGGGTGCCGGATTCCTCCCGCGGAGGCGGGGGGTCCAGTGGGCGCCGGGGCGCTGGGGGCGACTGTGGCGGGCCCCCGGCATCCCAGACGCGCCCCGTCTCCGGGTACACGGTGTGGCCGGTCTCCGGCGGAGGCGGGGCCGGGGGATCGTCGACGCGCCGGGGCCCCGGCAGGGAGGCGTCCCCCGGCAAGGGCCGGGGGCCGAGCTCGGGGCCAGGGGCCGCGAGGCCGGGACCGGAACTGCCCGGCTCAGCGCCAGGGGCACCCGGGGCGGGGCCAGGACCACCGGACTCGGGGCTGCCCGGCTCAGCGCCAGGGGCACCCGGGGCGGTACCAGGGCTACCCGGGCCGGCGCTAAGTTCCCCCGAGTCCGGGCCGGAGCCGCCCGGCTCAGCGCCAGGGGCGCCGGGGTCGGCACCAAGGGCACCCAGGTCCGCACCAAGGCCCCCCGGGGCGGAGCCGACGGCGCCCGCGCCCGGGGCTGTCGGTGGGTGTGGAGGTGCGAGTGCTTTGGCTGACGTGAAGCGGTCGTCCAGGGTGTCCGGGGTCGGGGCGGGACCGGTGTCCCCGGCGGCGACCTCGTCGTCGTACAACTTCCCCCACCAGTCGTCCCCTTGGGCCGGGTGACCGGTGGGCCTCTCCCCCTGCTGGCTCATGCCCTCATTGTCCACGGCACGGGCCGTACGAAAACGGGGCATCGGGAAAAGCCCACCGAAATGGGCCCGCCGGACGGCCCCACCCCCCACGGGAGGACCGCCCGGCGGACCGGATCGGGTGAGCGTGCGAACGGAGTCGCTAACGCGCCTCGCGCACGTCGTACGCTCTGGTCACCGTTTGCGTGACCGAGTTGCCGTTCGAGTCGGTCAGTTGGGCCTTGAGGGTGACCTGTTCGCCGGAGGCCCCCGCGTGGTCGACCGTCGCGGTCCACCGCCCGTCCCGCTTCGAGGTCTTCGCCTCGGTCCAGGTCTCCCCGCCATCGTAGGAGTACGAGAGCGCGGCCTTCGTCAGGGTGCCCGGCTCGTAGCCCGCGTGCCCCGTCGCCGTCAGGGCGATCCGCTGACCGTCCCGCGCCGCGAGCGTCTTCATGCCGTCCTCGGGGAACGTCATCCGCGGGAAGAGCAGCGGGATGCCCTGCGAGTAGGTGTCCTCCTCCCGGTGCGAGCGGAACGACCACGTCGTCGTGGTCTCGGTCGAGCGGAGCCAGACCTTGCCCCCGTTCAGCTTCCGCGTGTGCAGGGTCAGGTCGTACGCCGCGTCCTCGGCCGGGACCGTGAAGACGCCGAACGGCCAGCCGCTGGAGCCGACGGTCTCACCGTTCCGCTTCAGCTCGACGCCGCCGATGTCGCCGAACGAGCCCTGGACACCCTGGTGTTCACCGTCGCCCCAGAATCCGGGCGCGACGCCGATCAGATCGCCCTGGCGTTCCGCGGCGAGCACCTGCTCGCCGGAGGCGTCGAGCGGCGTGGTGGGCGCCATCGCACCGCCGTACCACTCCTCGGCGCGCTGCTCGCCCTTCTCGTACGTCCGCACCGGGTCGATCATGAACTCGCCCCACGGGAAGCTGCTGGACACCTGGTGCCCGTACCCGGTGGCACCGGGCGAGTACAGCTCGGTGCGGGTGGACGGAGCGGCGACCAGCTCGATGTCACCGAAGGAGGTGGTCAGGCCGCTGGGCCTGGCCACCGACGGCAGGTCGATGTAGTCCGTGGCCGTGCCCATCGCCTTGTACGTGGCCTTGTTCGCGGCGAGTTCCCGGTCCGACACCCGGTAGGTATGGTCGTCGCGGATCTGCCCACTCTCGGGGAACGCGAGCGTGTAGACGTACGGGCTCCTGGCCGTCGCCTTCCAGCGAAGCGTCGTCGCGCCGGCCGCGATCCGCCCGGCGAGCGCCGTGCCCTCCGCCGTCTCAAGGGCGAGCATCGGGACGGATCCGCCGACGAAACCGGCGGTCGGGTACCAGCGGCCCGCGGCCTCCCGGTACAGGACGACCCCCTTGACGCCCGCCTCGACCGCAGCCTGCGCGACCGTGTTCGCGGATCCGCCCTCGGGCAGCTTCACCAACGCCAACTTGCCCTCGGCCGCCGCCAGTTCGCCCGCGGCCCCAGTCCCCGCCGACACGATCTCGGACGTGCCCGTGCCGTCGAGGTTCGAGGAGTTCGTGGAGCCGGTCACCGGGTGCAGCGCGGGCCCGTCGACCACGCCGAACTCGCCGATCTGCGGGGCGGCCGCGCGCCAGAAGCTGTCGAACTCGAAGTCTCCGTCGCGGACCTCGCCCCGGACATCGGCGTAGTACCCGCGCACGGTGCGTGAGCCCTGGATGCTCGCCGCGTGCAGCCAGTTGTCCTCGCCGAAGGTGCGCGCGAAGCCGAGGGTGGCGCCGCGCACCTCGCTCTCCCGGTCCGTCCGCACGCTCAACTTGTGCGCCTTACGGGCGTCGAGGACGACGGTGGTGTCCTTGGTGAGGTTCAGCTGCGGACGCCCCATGAACGTCGCGGAGTTGACGAGCGTGCCCTCGGTCTCCGGCGTCGCGACGAATGCCGACAGGGCGTACGCACCGGGTCTGACCCGGTACGTCTGGTCGGTGGCGCCGTCGTTGACGCGCCGCTCACCGGACGCGTCGTCGGTGCCGATGAGGTCGAGCGAGGAACCGGCGGTCGCCGGATTCCCTCGGCGGTCGACGACCTTGACGCGCAGGGTGACCGTCTCCGGCTGGACGTACAGCGAGAACGGGGTGCTGAGGTGCGCGCCGCCCGGCCCGGTGGCGAGGACGCGGCCGGTGACGTCGCCGTACTGGGCCTTCGTGAGGTGTGCGGTCGGGTCGACGGCCAGCGGGACCTGAGCGGTGCCGCCCGCCGGAACGGTGACCGTGCGTGCGCCGAGCCGGCCGACCGTGGACTTCACGGCGGAGCCGTCGTTGCCGGTGACACCGTCGACGGAGAGGCTCAACTTCACTGGTTTGTCAGTGGTGTTGGTGTAGGGCACCTGCACGGTGGTGCGGTCGCTGCTGTCCTGCGGCCAGTTGAAGGTACCGCTCTGCACGGCGCCCGCGCCGAGCACCTTCTGGTCGACGGCGGCCTTCGCGTCGAGCCGGCCGCCGCCGGTCTCCCGTACGTCGCCGGGGATGTCGGCGTCGGCGGAGGCGACGAGCGCCCGCTTGATCTGCTGCGCGCTCCAGTCGGGGTGGCGCTGCTTGACGAGGGCCGCGGCGCCCGCGACGTGCGGCGTCGCCATCGACGTACCGCTCATGGACTGGTACGCGTAGACGCCCCGGCCGCCCGCCGCGGCGGCCTTGATGGCGACACCGGGCGCGGCGATCTCCGGCTTGAGGGTGTGCGTGCGCCGCACGGGGCTGCGGCTGGAGAAGCTCGCGGTCCCGTCGTCGCTGTCGACGGCGCCGACGGTGAGCACCTCGGGCACGCAGCCCGGCGAGGAGACCGTGTTGAGGGTCGGCCCCGAGTTGCCCGCCGCGATGACGAAGAGCGTGTCCTTCGAGGACCGTGCGAGTTCCTGCGTGGCCTGCGACATGGGGTCGGAGCAGTCCAGTTCGTCGGGGTTGCCCAGCGACATGGACACCACGTCGGCCTTCTGGTCGACGGCCCACTGCATGCCGGCGATGATCCACGAAGTGGCCCCGGAACCACTGTCGTTGAGGACCTTTCCGTTCAGCAGGGCGGCGCCCGGAGCGACGCCCTTCTCCTTGCCGCCGCTCGCCGCGCCGGAGCCGCCGACCGTGGACGTGGTGTGCGTGCCGTGGCCCTGGTGGTCGTCCGCGTCGGCGGAGTCGGTGAAGTTCTCCGACTCGGCGACGCGGCCCTTGAGGTCGGGGTGTTCGGTGTCGACGCCGGTGTCGAGGACGGCGACCTTGGTGCCCTTGCCGTCGTAACCCGCGGCCCACGCCTCGTCGGCGTGCACCTGCTTCGTGGAGTCGGCGAGCAGCGACTTCACCTTGGCGTCGAGCCAGAGCTTCTTCAGGTCACCGGCCGTACGGGAGCGGGGACTTGAGACGTCGGACCAGAAGTCGGCGGCCTTCTTCTTGTCGGCCTTCAACGCGACGCCGTCGACCGGGTCGAGGACGAGGCCACGCTGCGCGCCGCGCGGTGCGGCGGGCGCGCCGCGGGCCACGTCGACGGACTTGTCGTAGGTCGCGATGAGCGGCAGCGTCGCGCTGTGCTGGTCGTCGTAGCCCTGCCGGATCAGGCCGGTGACGTTGAAGAGTTCCTCGTCGACGCGGCCCGCGGCGAGCGCCTTCGCGGCGCTGTCCGGGTAGACGTACAGGTCCTTGCCCGACTGCCTGGTCTGGAGCAGCGGGGTGTCGCCGTCGGCGGCGGGCAGGGCCGCCGCCGTGGCGCGTCCCTTGGCGTCGGTGGTGACGACGACGCGGTCGCCGGTGACCAGCGTGACCGTGGCCGCGGGGCTCTTGGCAGCGGCGGTGGAGCTGCCGACGAGCGGCCGGCCGCCGCCGTCCGGGGCCCTCCCCTCCAGGGCCCCGGACGGGACGGCCACCGTGATACCCAGGACGACGGCGGTCGCCGTGCCCAGGGCCGCACGCGATATCGGGCGCATCGCTCTCCCCAGTAGAAGCGCGGGTGAATACGGGCCAAAGGCCATATTCCCGGCGGGTGTTGGTGCTGCGGTGGCGCCACATTGGCAGAGTGACGGCCGGTGCAGGGATGATGGGAGCGGCGGGAATGTGCCGTGGCTGTTTCCCGCCACGGGGGGGGGGTGTTGGAACGGTTCACTGGGGAGGGGATCGCCGCATGCTGCACGCGATAGGTCTGGACGAGGGGCACGAGGCGGCCTACCGGGCGCTCGTCGCGGTGGGCGCGGCCGACGTCCCCGACCTGGCACGGCGCCTCACCCGCGCCGAGCACGAGACCGAGCACGCGCTGCGCCGCCTTGAGCAGCACGGCCTCGCCGCCCAGTCCTCGGCGCGCCCCGGGCGCTGGGTCGCGGCGCCGCCCGGGGTCGCGCTCGGCGCGCTGCTCACCCAGCGGCGGCACGAGCTGGACGAGGCGGAGCTGGCGGCGGCCCGGCTCGCCGCGGAGTTCCGGGCACAGGCCACCGAGCCCGCCGCGCACGATCTGGTCGAGGTGGTGACCGGGGCGGCGGCCGCGGCCCAGCGGTTTTTGCAGATCCAGCTCGGTGCGACCGAGGAGGTGTGCGCGCTCGTCACCGGCAGCCCGATCGCGGTGCCCGCCACGGAGAACGACGCGGAGGAGCAGGCCGTCAGCCGGGGCGTCGGCTACCGCGTCGTCCTCGAACGCGAGGTGCTCTCCATGCCGTCCGGCCTGACCGAGCTGTCGGCGGCGATCGGCCGGGACGAGCAGGTACGGGTCGTGGACCGGGTGCCGACGAAGCTGGTGATCGCCGACCGGACGCTCGCCATGGTGCCGCTGACCCGGCACGCCGCCGAGCCCGCCGCGCTCGTGGTGCACGCGAGTGGCCTGCTCGAAACGCTGAACGGACTCTTCGAGGCGGTGTGGCGGCAGGCGCTGCCGCTACGGCTCGGGGCGGCGGGCGAGGTGGAGGAGGCCCGCACGGAGGGCCCCGACGGCCTGGACCTGGAGATCCTCTCGCTGCTGCTCGCCGGTCTGACCGACGCGAGCGTCGCCAAACAGCTGGACCTGGGGCTGAGGACGGTGCAGCGTCGGGTGAAACGGCTGATGGAGCTGGCGGGCGTGACCACGCGGCTGCAGCTCGGGTGGCATGCGTACGACCGGGGCTGGGTGGCCCGCTGAGGCCTCCCGGAGCCGGCTGGCCCGATGAGCCCTCCCGGGACGGTTGGCTCGATGAGCCCTTCCGGGACCGGTTGGCTCGATGAGCCCTTCCGGGACCGGTTGGCTCGATAAGTTCTCATTGAGACTCTTTTGACCTGCGCTTTCGCCGCGCCTGGGGGACCCTGTGCACATGGGAGCGTGGGAACTCCTCCTGGTCGGCGCCGTGATGGTGCTGGGCCTGTGCGGGGTGCTGGTGCCGGGCGTACCCGGATCCTGGCTCGTGTGGGCCGCGGTCGCCGTCTGGGCGCTGCGGGACCCGAACGGGCTGGCCTGGGGTGTCCTCGTCGGGGCCAGCGTCGTCCTGCTGGCCTCCCAGGTACTGCGCTGGCAGCTGCCACCGCGCCGCCTCCGGCAGGCGGGCGCGACCCGCCGCCTGGAGTTCTGGGCGGGCGCGGGCGCGGTGATCGGATTCTGCGTGGTGCCGGTGGTCGGGGCGGTGCCGGGGTTCATGGGCGGGATCTACGTATCGGAACGACTGCGGCTCGGAACCCACGGAGACGCACTGGCGTCGACCCGCATCGCCATGCGAGCGGGCGGCTCGAACGTGCTGGTGGAGCTGTTCGCGTGCCTGCTGATCGTGGGGGCGTGGCTGGGCGTCGTGATCTGGGGCTGAGCACCCCTGGCCCCGCGGTAAACCACGGGGTCAGGGGTGTGGATCACCGCACTTTGCCAAACGGTTACTCTCGTAGTGGCCATGAGCTGCGGTTCCTGGCCTGGACAGGAGTCGAGGCAGCAGCCTCGGACGTACGGACCTCCGGTGCCGCGACGACGGTGCCGGGACGCCCCTGCCTGGAGACCTCGTATGCACCTCGTGACCTCGGCGGCCACCGCGGAGCCGACCACCGGCATCGCGGGCTGGGCGGCCCATCTCGTCGATGTGCTCGGCGGCCCCGGAGCAGGGCTCGCGATCGCCCTGGAGAACCTCTTCCCGCCGCTGCCCAGCGAGGTCATCCTGCCGCTGACCGGCTTCGCCGCGGGCCAGGGCGCGATATCCCTCTCCTCGGCCCTGTTCTGGACGACACTCGGCTCCGTCGTCGGGGCGGCGGTCCTCTACTGGATCGGCCGGGTCATCGGCCGTGAGCGGATGTACGCGCTGTGGGGCCGGATTCCGCTGGTGAAGGTGTCCGACCTGGAGAAGACGGAGGCGTGGTTCCAGAGGCACGGCACGAAGGCGGTGCTGCTGGGCCGGATGGTCCCGATCTTCCGCAGTCTGATCTCGATCCCGGCGGGCGTCGAACGCATGCCCCTGCCGGTGTTCCTGTCGCTGACGGCGGTCGGCTCGCTGGTCTGGAACTCGGTGCTGATCCTCGCCGGCTACTGGCTGGGCGATCAGTGGGACCTGGTGGAGACGTACGTCGGCGTGATCTCCAAGGTGGTGCTCGGTGCGGCGCTCGTCGCGCTGGTGGCGTACCTGGTCGTGCGGCTGCGCGGCCGGGGCCGCCACCGGGACCGGGAGCGTCGGCAGAAGGCCCCCCGGTAGGCTCGGCTCCCGTGGGGTGGACGCGGGCAGGTCGCAGGGGGGCGGGCGTACTCCTCGGGTGCGGCACCGCGATCACCGGCCTGCTGTACCTCGCCGTCGCCGGAGCCGCGCTCGGCCCCTTCCTTCTCCTGCCGCGAAGCCGCCCCCGGGCACAGGCCGCGCCGACGGCCGGCGCCCGCCGGATCACCGCCCTCGACCGGCGCCGCCGATCCGGCCGGTGCCGGTCTCAGCGGCCTGCGCGGACGCGTCGAAGCTCTCGACGGCCGACTGCGCGTCGACAGCCCTTCCGGGGGACCCACCATCGTGACCGCGGAGCCGCCGTGCGCCTGATCATCGCCGAGGACTCGCCCCTGTCGCGCGAGGGCCTGGTGCGGCTACTCGCGGAGGAGGGGCGCGAGGTCGTCGCCGCGCTCGGGGACGCCGCCGCGCTGCCCGACGCCGTGGTCCTGCGCCACCTGGAGGCCTGACGCGTGGACAACGTACGGGAGTTGCCCGCTTCCGGGTCGACCCGGTTGTGGCTCGTCACGACAGCCCCGGGGAGCGCTCCACCCGGGGACGGCGTCGGCGTCCTCGACGCCGAGGAGGCGCGGCGGGCCGCGGCCTTTCGGTTCGAGCGGCATCGGGTGCGCTACATCGCCGCGCATCTCGCGCTCCGCGGCATCCTGGGCGAGCGGCTCGGCCGTGCCCCCAGCGACGTACGGTTCACGCGTCTCGCCTGCCCCGGCTGCGGCGGCCCGCACGGCCGCCCCGCCCTCGCGGACACCCCCGGCCCGCACTTCTCCCTCTCGCACAGCGGGGATCTCGCCCTGGTGGCGCTGGCGCCCGCGCCGGTCGGCGCCGATGTGGAGGAGCTGCCTTCGGCCGAGGTCGCCGAGGAGCTCACGGCGGTGCTGCACCCGCGCGAGCGGGCCGAGCTGGCGGCGCTCGCGGGGCCGGAGGAGCGCCGGCTCGCGGTGGCCCGCGCCTGGGTCCGCAAGGAGGCCTACCTGAAGGGCCTCGGCACGGGTCTGTCCCGCGGCACCGACCGCGACTACGTCGGCGCCCTGGCCGACTCCCCCGGCGCACCGGACGGCTGGTCACTGCGGGACGTGCCGATGCCGGAGGGGTACACGGCGGCTGTCGCGCTGGGTCCGGGGACCTAGGCCGACTTCCCGATGTGCGCGGTGCACGGGAGTGTTTGGCTGTCCCCATGACGGAATTCAGCGATGCCGAACGCGCCTACCTGAAGTCCCAGCGCCTGGGCCGGATGGCCACGGTCGATCCACAGGGGCGGCCGCAAGCCAATCCCGTCGGTTTCTTCCCGCAGGACGACGGGACGATCCTGATCGGCGGCTACTCGATGGGCACGACCAAGAAGTGGCGCAACCTGGAGGCCAACCCGAACGTGTCGCTCGTGGTCGATGACATCGCGAGCGTCACACCGTGGCGGGTGCGCGGCGTGGACATCCGCGGCGAGGCCGAACTCCTCGTGGGACCCCATGAGTTGGGGCCCCACATGAGCGATGAGGTCATCCGGATCCACCCACGGAAGGTGCACAGCTGGGGGCTGGAGGAGGAGGCAGGCTGAGGCCCTCACGCGCCCGCGCCCGCCGTTCAGAGGCAGCCCTCCAGCGTCAGCAGCTCGACCTTGCGCTCCAGGCCGCCCGCGTAACCGGTCAGTGCGCCGCTCGCTCCGATCACCCGGTGGCAGGGGCGCACGATCAGCAGCGGGTTGGCGCCGATCGCGCCGCCGACGGCCCGGACGGCGGCGCGCGAGGCGCCGATGCGGGCGGCCACTTCTCCGTACGTGGTGGTGGCCCCGTACGGTACGTCGTCGAGCGCGTCCCAGACCCGCCGCCGGAACTCGGTGCCCTCCGGCTTCAACTCCAACTCGAATTGCTTGAGTTCACCCGCGAAGTACGCGGCGAGCTGCCGCTCGGCCTCGGTGAACCGCGCGGGATCGCGCACCCACCCCTCCCCGACGACCCGGCCACCCTTCTGCCCGGGGACGGAGAGCGAGGTGAGGGCGCCAGAGGAGTCCGCGGTGAGCAGCAGTTCACCGAGGGGGCTGGTTACGGTGGCGTAGTACACGGTGTCGCCACCGGAGATGTTCTCGGTCCTGTTCACAACTGTCCTTCTACGATGAGGTGTTGGCGCGCGTACGAGCGCCAGGGGCGCCACGCGTCATCGGTCATGGAGTCGTCGGGCACGCCCACGTCCGGGTCGCCCAGGGCCCGCAGGCGGATCAGGGCGGCGGTGCGTGGGGGCATGCCGGGCAGCGCGCGCAGCGCCGCTTCGGCGTCGTCCCGGTCGGCGCCCGGGCCGAGGCGGAGCGCTCCGGTGTGCAGGGCGCGGGCGAGCGCGCCAAGCGTGCCTGGCTCGTCGGCCAGCTCCCCCGGCGAGGGGAACAGCCGGTCGACGGTGCCACTGGGCGCGTCGAGCCGCTTGCCGTACCGCTCGACGAGCCGCACGGCCTCCGCGGGCCCCGCGACCAGGCGCAGCGCCAGTTCGTCGGGGTCGGCGGCGCCGGGCGAGCGCAGTCCCGGCCGGGCGGCGACCAGCGGTGCGAGCCGTGGGTCGAGGGCGAGCCGCTCGTCGATCGCGTACGGGTCGGCGTCGAGGTCGAAGAGGCGGCGCAGGCGGCCGACGGCGGTGGTCAGATCGCGCAGATCGGTCAGTTGGAGGCGCGCGTCCAGCCAGCCGCCCCGGTGCTCGGCCTGCGCGCCGGGCTGGTCGTGCGTGGTCTCGTCGACGCGTACGACACCGGTGCCGTACGGAAGCCGCAGCGCGCGCCGGAAGGTTCGCGCACCGGGCCGCCCGGTCAACTCCTCGACTCCGTCGAGGAGTTCGGAAGCGAGCAGGTCGAAGACGGGACCGGCCTGGTAGGAGCCGCGGTGGGCGAGGCGCAGCGGGATCCCGGCGGCGGGAGCGACGGCGCGGCGCTTGTCGGGCGCCTCGGCGCGCAGCTGCGTGGGGGTCCGGGCGTACACCTCGCGGATCGTGTCGTTGAACTGCCGGACACTCGCGAACCCCGCCGCGAACGCGATCTCGGTGACCGGCAGCGGGGTCGTCTGGAGCAGGACGCGCGCGGTGTGGGCGCGCTGGGCGCGGGCGAGGGCGACCGGGCCCGCGCCCAGCTCGGCGGTGAGCTGGCGCTGCACCTGGCGGGCGCTGTAGCCGAGCCGGGTGGCGAGCCCTCCGACGCCCTCGCGGTCGACGATGCCGTCGCCGATGAGCCGCATCGCGCGGCCCACGACGTCGGCGCGCACGTTCCAGTCGGCCGAGCCCGGCACCGCGTCGGGGCGGCAGCGGCGGCAGGCCCGGAAGCCCGAGCCCTGCGCCGCGGCGGCCGTGGCGTAGTAGCGGACGTTGTGCCGCTTCGGGGTGACCGCGGGGCAGCTCGGCCGGCAGTAGATCCCGGTGGTCTCGACGGCGAAGAAGAACTCCCCGTCGAACCGCGCGTCGCGGCTGCGGACGGCTTCGTAGCGCGTGTCTTCGTCGGTCATCACACCTTAAGTGTGCCGCGCCCGAGACCCCCCGGCTGGCGGGATTCGGACGCGGCACCCCGGGGCTCCGCCCCGGACCCCGCTGCTCAATCGCCGCAGGGGCTTGATTTGGCTACCGGACACGCCCCCGTTTCGCCTCCATCGCGGCGCGCCCCTCGGCCCCCCTCTGCTTCCACACCTTCCGCATATCGGCCCGCAGCCTCGCATCGGTCCGAGCGGCAAGCCGCTGATTCTCGCGCAAGAGCTTGCGGTAGCTGTCCAGACGCCGCTCGTGCAACGACCCGTCCTCCAGCGCCGCCAGCACCGCACACCCCGGCTCGACCGTGTGCGCGCAGTCGTGGAAGCGGCAGTCCTCCGCCAGCGCCGCGATCTCCGCGAAGACCTGCCCGACGCCTCCCTCGGCGTCGTACAGGCCGACCCCGCGCAGCCCCGGCGTATCGATGAGCACGCCGCCGCCCGGCAGGGCGAACAGGTTGCGGGTGGTCGTGGTGTGACGCCCCTTGCCGTCCATGTCACGGACGGTCTGTACGTCCATCACATCCGCGCCCATCAGCGCGTTGGCCAGCGTCGACTTCCCGGCGCCCGACTGGCCGAGCAGCACGGACGTGCCATCGGCGACGACCGCCCGCAGCACCTCCGTACCGTCCCCGTCGAGCGCGCTGACGGGCAGCACCTGCACGCCGGGCGCGGCCGTCTCGACGTCGGAGACGAGATACGACAGGCCGATCGGGTCCGGCACGAGGTCGGCCTTGGTGAGGACGACCAGGGGTTGTGCGCCCGATTCCCAGGCCAGGGCGAGGAACCGTTCGATCCGCCCGAGGTCGAGCTCGGCCGCGAGGGAGACCGCGATGATCGCGTGGTCCACGTTCGCGGCGAGGATCTGCCCTTCGGACCGCTTGGAGGACGTGGAGCGCACGAAGGCGGTCCGGCGTGGCAGATACGCCTGTACGTAGCGGGGGTCGGCGCCGGCCGGGTCGACGGCGGCCCAGTCGCCGGTGCAGATGACCTTCATGGGGTCGCGGGGCACGACGTACTCGGTGTCGGCGTGCACGACCCCTTCCGGTGTGACGAGGTCGCACCGCCCGCGGTCGACACGCAGCACCCGGCCGGGCACGAGGCCGCGGTCGGCGAAGGAGGCGAACGCGTCCGCCCAGTCGGCGTCCCAGCCGTACGCGTCGAGAGCGGAGGTGGTGGTGGCCCCGGAACCAGAACTGGAACCAGAAGAAGAGGAAGACAAGGGGTGACCCTTCAAAGGGTGGCCCCGGCACAGGAACCGCGGAGAAATGCGGAGAACAGAGTCAGGTCAGCCGGTGGCCACGGAGGTGGACTTGATGAACTTCCGGATGCGGGCAGCGCCCATCTCAACGACAGCCATCGGTCGACACCTCCTCGATCACGCACTCGGCGCACATTCCACGGTGGCAGCGGCCACCCCGACACCGACGACGATAACCACAGCCCCCATGCACCCGCCACCGGTTTTTCACGTGGTCGGCCCCGGTGTCGGTGGACGTCGCACATCACGAACACGCACCATGACACGGTGTCACTTCCCCACCAGCCCCAGCAGTCCGAAGATTCCGAGCAGACCCAACAGACGCCCCTGCCGCGACACATGGTCGTGTGCGGCGACGACGCGTTGGCCGAGCGGCTCGGCACCGAACTGCGTGAGCTGTACCGCACCCAGGTCACCATCGTCGTACCGTCGACGCGCACCGCGGGCGAACCCGCGCAGGGCGGCGGCCGGATCCGGGCCGCCGCGCTGCTGAGCCGGGTGCAGGCCGCGATGGGCCGGCTCTCGCCGTCGGACGACGACTCGCTCGCCGGCCAGGCGCCACGCGTCATCGAGGCCGCGGTGCTCAGCGAGGACACGTTGACGGAGGCGGGGGTGGCGCGGGCGGACGCGCTGGCCCTGGTGCACGACGACGACGAGACCAATATCCGCGCCGCGCTCGCTGCCCGCCGCCTCAATCCCCGCCTGCGGCTCGTCATCCGGCTCTTCGACCGCAAGCTCGGCCAGCACCTGGCCCAGCTCCTCGACCAGGCGGCCGTGCTCGCGCAGCCGGACCTCGCCGCGGAGTCCCTCGACACGTCCACCACCATCCTGTCCGACGCCGACACGGCCGCGCCCGCGCTCGCCGCGACCGCCGTGGCGGGCACCGGCAAGGTCGTGCAGGCCGACGGGCTGCTGCTGCGCGCGGTCGAGCGCGCGCCGCGCGGCCGGGGCCGGCCTCCCGCCACCCCCGGCCTGTGCACGCTCGCGATCCTCTCGTCGTCGAACAACGACCCTTCGGACACGGAGGGTTCGGACACCTCGGGCCAGGAGGAGCCGGTACTGCTGCCGGACGACCAGGAGGTCGCCGCCGCGGTCGGGCGCGGCAGCGTCGTCCTCGACACCGTCACCCCGTCGGAGCCCGCGCTGCCCCCGCGGCGCCTCGCCGCGCGGGCGCTGCCGCTCGGCTCACTGTTCTCGCGCCGGGTGCGCTGGTCCCTTGCCGTGCTCGTGGTCTGCGTGCTCGGTCTCGCGCTCGCCACCTGGGCGACGACCGAGTCGAATCCATGGCGGGCCGGCTATCTCACCATGCTCGACCTGTTCGCCATCGACGATCCGGCGATCGGAGAGCCGGCGGCCCGGCAGATCATCCAACTCCTCACCGGATTCGCCGGGTTGCTGCTGCTGCCCGTGCTCCTGGCCGCGGTCCTGGAGGCGATGGGCACCTTCCGCACCGCGTCCGCGCTGCGCCGGCCGCCGCGCGGCCTGTCCGGGCACGTCGTCCTGCTCGGCCTCGGCAAGATCGGCACCCGCGTCCTGGCCCGGCTGCACGAACTCGGCGTCCCCGTCGTGTGCGTGGAGGAGAACCCGGAGGCCCGCGGCATCCCGCTCGCCCGCAGGCTGCGCGTGCCGACGGTCATCGGCGACGTACGCGACGAGGGGGTCCTGGAGGCCGCCAAGGTGTCCAGGTCGGGTGCCTTCCTCGCCCTCACCAGCCTCGACACCACCAACCTCGAGGCCGCGCTCTACGCCCGCTCGGTCAAGCCGAACCTCCAGGTGAGCCTGCGCCTGTACGACGATGCCTTCGCCACCGCCGTCTACCGCACGCTGCGCGCCGCCCACCCGCGCGCCCTCACCCGCAGCCGCAGCGTCACGACCCTCGCGGCACCCGCCTTCGCCGGGGCGATGATGGGCCGGCAGGTGCTCGGCGCGATCCCGGTCGAGCGCCGCGTGCTGCTGTTCGCCGCGCTGGACGTGGCGGGCCATCCGCATCTGGAGGGGCGTACGGTCGCCGCGTCGTTCCGGGCCGGTGCCTGGCGCGTGGTCGCCGTCGACACGACCGCGCCGGACGAGCGGCGGCCCAGCCTCTCGGCCGATCCGGAGGAGGACCGCGAGGAACGGGAGCCGGGACTCGTCTGGAAGCTGGACCCCGACTACGTACTTCGGCCGACCGACCGGGTCGTTCTCGCCGCCACTCGCCGTGGTCTCGCCGAGCTTCTGGCCTCGCAGGCCTCGTACTCCGTAGTTGCGTCGCGGCAATAAACCGTCGTTCGGCCTCCTTGAGGGCCGAACGACCCGGTCCGCCGGGCTCGCTCTCGCAGTACGCTCGCCCTAGTATCCGTTTCAGACGTTTCGTACATCTATGTCCCATACGGAAATCCAGGGAAGGGGCTCGCCCCGTGACCAGTGGCCTCAACGCCGACACCGTCGGTCCGGTGGACGTCGCCGTGCTCGCCTTCGACGGCAACCACTTCAGCGGCGATGTCGCGCCCGCGCTGCGGAATCTGCAGAAGGAGGGGACCGTACGGATCCTCGACCTGTGCTTCATCCGTAAGGCGGCCGACGGGTCCGTCGATGTCGTCGAGCTCGGCGACCCCGAGGTCACCGAGCTGTTCCAGCAGGTGGCCGACGTACGGTTCGACCTGCTCAGCGACGAGGACCTGAAGACGGTCTCCGACAACCTTCCGGCGTCGTCCTCCGCGCTCGTCCTGGCCTGGGAGAACACCTGGGCGGCGCGGTTCGGCGCGGCCGTGCGGGACTCGCGGGGACAGATGCTGATGTTCGAGCGCATCCCGCGGGAGACCGTCGACGAGGCCATCGAAGCCCTCGCCACGGCCTGACGACACACTTACGCGAGAGAGGTCAGCATGCCGCAACGATTCGGACGGCCCGGACTCCTTGGCACCATCGCCCGTACGGCGGTCATCTCCGGTACCGCCTCGGCGGTCTCGGGGCGGGTGAACCGCAGGATGGCGGATCGTGACGTGCGTCGTGAGATGGACGCGCAACCGGTGCAGCAGGCGGCGCCGGTTGCCGGTGGCACGGATCGGGTTTCGCAGCTTCAGGCGCTTGCCGAGTTGCGGGCTCAGGGGCTCCTCACGGAGGCGGAGTTCGCGGCGGAGAAGGCGCGCGTCCTCAACGGTTGAGCATCGTTGCGGCCCCCCGCCCCTACGCCACGGGGCTCCGCCCCGGACCCCGCTGCTCAATCGCCGCAGGGGCTTAAAAGATGCGATTGAGGCGATCTTTCCAGCCCCGCCGGCGTTTGAGGCGCGGGGTCCGGGGCGGAGCCCCGGCTTTTGAGCCCCGGTGCGGCGCCGGGCCCCGGAATCAGCCCCGCAGCGCCGACGCGAAGATGGCCGGGAGCTTTGCCGGGGACGGGGACGTCGTGTAGGACGTGAGGCGCTGCATCGTCGTGAGGCCCGTGCGGTTCGTGACGTAGAACGGCGGGCGCGGGGAGAGGGACGGCGAGCCGGTGAAGAGGCCGCGCGGGGACGGGGCGAAGGGGGCGCGCACCACCGTCTTCTCGATGTCCTCCAGCATGAACGCGTTGTGCACGAAACCGATGCCGCTGCCGATGTCCCCCCGGGTGTTGCCCGGGAAGGCCCCCCACGGCGTGTAGCCGAGCAGGAAGCCGAAGGCCGACCAGACGTTGACGCCGAGCGTGCCGTAGCGCAGCGCGGCGATCGCGTCGGCGACCGCGCCGGCGTGGGCGCGCTCCGTCTTCGGGTGGACGAGCAGCGTGGCGCCGAGGGTGCCGGGGAGCTTGTCGTTGGCGAACTCCGTGGCGGCGGCGAGGAAGTGCGACACGTCGGCGCCGGGGAGGCGGACCACACCGAGGGCGCTGGCGAACACCTCGTCGGTGATCAGGACGTCGTCCATGCCGTCGATCTCGGGGACGAGGACGCGGCAGGAGTCGTCGATGCCGAGCTTCTCGGCCTGCGGGTGGGCGTCCGTGACCTTGGCGACGCGGTCGGCCGCGCCCGGGTAGTAGTCGGGCCGCGGCGAAAGCTCGGCAAGGACCTTGCGGACCTCGGCGAGCAGCTTCTCCGTGCCGTCCCACTCGCGGGGCACCACGAGGACCTGCGTGGCGATGCAGTTGTGGCCCGAGTTGTTGAGCTTGCTGGTGACGATGTGCTCGGCCTGGAAGCGGAAGTCGGCGTCGCTCCACGGGCCCGGCGTCACGATGCAGGGGCTGACGCCGCCGAGCTCGCTGGTGAACGGCTTGTCGTTGAGCGGGGTGTCCTCCGCGCGGCGCTGCTCGGCCTGCTCGTCGACGCCCCACACGATCGCGTCGTGGGTGCGCTCGCTGCCGGTGACGTGGATGGTGTCGATGTCCTCGTGCCCGGTGAGGTACGCGCCCTCGGCGGCGCCGCCGTCCACGAAGCGGACCCAGCCGCGGTCCACGTACTCGGCGAAGACCTTCTCGAAGTGCGGGCGCAGATACGCGTTGACGGGGTTCATCTTGGCGATGACGACCTCGCCCTCCGCGTACAGCTTCTGGAGGATGTCGAGCGGGGTGATCGACGCGACGTTGCCCGCGCCGAGCACCAGGGAGACGGTCGGCTCGGCCTGCCGGCCCCGGTACTCCCCCGCCGCACGGGCCAGGACCTGTTCGCGGGTCGTGCCGGGCAGCGTCCACACCTGCGCCGTGAAGCCGTTCAGCAGCAGCCGGTCGGAGGTGAGCGTGGGGAAGACGTCGACGACGGTGCGGCCCTCGTGGCTGCGCACGGACTTGGGGTCGACCGGCTCCTTGCCCGCGGCGAGGCGGCGCAGGACGTGCAGGTACGCGGTGATCGTCTGGGCGAGCGCCCACGGCGCGGTGATCCAGTCCTCGGCGGCCCACTCGGAGGTCTCCGCGTAGCCCTTGGCGGCGGACGCGTCGGCGACCATCGCGGCGGCGCCCTCGGAGATCCGCGGGAGCGTCCGCTCCAGGAGCGCGATGCGCTCGTCCAGCGGCGTCGCGGTCCAGGACGGTGCGTGCTCGCGCAGGTCGCGGACGGCCTGGTCCAGCGGTGAGGTGTCGAGTGCTGCTGCGGCGCTCACGGTCAACTCCTTGGAAACGCGGGGGGAATGGGGGGTCGTGCCATCGATCATGCCATCCGGGGGTAACCCCCGGTAAGGGCAGGCTGCGTGACGGGCGCTCAGCCGGTCAACCGGGCCCGGTCGCGCTCCGGGTCGATCAGGGCGAAGGCGAGCACGGCGCCGACCGCGACGAGCACCCCGGTCACGAGCACGGCGTGCTGGTACCCGGCGTCGCCCTGCGCGTCGACGAGGGCGCCGACGGCGGCGGGCGCGAGCAGCCCGGACACCGTGACGAGGGCGTTCATCAGGCCCAGGGCGCCGCCGCTGCGGGAGGCCGGGGCGAGTTCGGCGACGGTGGTCGCGGCCACGGTGGCGTACGAGCCGCTGAAGCCGAAGCCGAGGGCGACGAGCACGGTCTGCGCGGGCACCGAGTCGACGAACGGCGTCAGGAGGCAGCAGACGGCGCCGATCGCGAGCATGAACCCGCCGACCCAGCCGCGGGCCTTCCTGCTGACGACGCCGCGCCGCATGAGCCGGCCGGTGAGCGTGGCCTGCCCGAGCAGGACGACGGCGCCGACGGCCCAGGGCAGGACGACCAACTTGCCCGCGGTGGACGCCGAGTAGTCCAGCGCGTTGCGCAGGTAGGACGGCATCCACACCAGCATCAGCGCGACGGACCAGTAGCTCATGAAGTACGCGAGGGTGCTGCCGATCCACGTACGGCTGGCGAAGATCTTCCGGTACGGGACCTTGGACGCGAAGGCGTCGCCGTCGTCGGCCGCCTTCGTGGTCGCCGTGGCGCGGGCCCGCGGGCTGTCCGCGCCGAACAGCGACCACAGCACCGCCCACACCACGCCGATCGCGGCAAGCACCCACAGGGCCGAGCGCCAGCCGTGGTTCTGGATCACCCAGGACAGGCCGGGCGCGGAGATGATCACGCCGAGCGTGATGCCGATGGTGAGCAGCGCGCTCGGCAGGTTCCGCTTGTCATTCGGGAACCAGGAGAGCGTGGCCTGCTGGGCGACGGGGAAGGCCGGGCCCTCCGCGGCGCCCAGGAACACCCGCGAGCCGATGAGCACGGCCAGTCCCCCGCCGACGGCCGCGGGCACCTGCGCCACCGACCAGAGCACGGCCATCACCAGAAGCAGCAGCTTCGGGGACACCCGGTCCGCCGCCATCCCCACGACGATCGCGGCGACGGAGAACAGCAGGAAGAACGCGCTGTTGGCGAGCCCGAACTGGGTGGCACTCAGGTGCAGATCGGCGCGGATCTCGTCGGCGGCGAGGCCGAGCACGGACTTGTCCGCGAAGTTGACCATCATGAAGACCACGAGGAGCGCGGTCACCGTCCATGCGCGGCGGCTCCCGCGCGCGGCCGGGCCAGCTTCCGTGCCGCGCATGGCGGCGGATGCGGTGGTCACGAGAGCGGCACTCCGGCGATGGCGATGCGCTCCATGACGCGCTTGGCCGGGAAGTAGTCGTTGACCGCGTAGTGCTGGACGGCGATGTTGTCCCAGATCGCGATCGAGTCCGGCGCCCAGTTGAAGCGGATCTGGAACTCGGGGATGCGCGCCTGGAGCACGAGGATGTCGAGGAGTTCGCGGTTCTCCTCCTCGGACAGGCCCTTGATGTACCGGGTGAACGGCTCGTTCACGTACAGGGTCCTGCGGCCGCTGCGCGGGTGGCGCACGACGACGGGGTGCTCGACCTGCGGCCAGTTGGCGCGGAAGGCGGCCTTCTGCTCGTCGTTCATGAGCGCGCCCCAGCTGGCCTCCCAGTCGTGGACCGCGGTGAGGTTCTCGATCCGCTCCTTGAGGTCGTCGGGGAGGTTGTCGTACGCGGCGCCCATGTCGCACCACATGGTGTCGCCGCCCGCTGCGGGCACCTCGATGGCGCGCAGGACGGCGCCGAGTGAGGGGTTGACCATGAAGGAGTGGTCGCTGTGCCAGATGTTCTTGTTGCCCGCGGCCTTGGCGTCCTTGGCGAGCCGGGACAGGCCGACGGTCTCGGTCTTCGGGAAGAACGGGTTGGGCTCCGGCGGGCCCCAGACGGCCGAGAGGGCGAGGTGGTTCTCGGCGTTGAAGCCGGTCTGGCCGCGGAAGAAGATCACCTTCCATTCGAGGAGCGCCTGGCGCAGCTCCTCTGCGAGCTCCTCGGTGATCGGCTTCGTCAGGTCGATGCCGCCGAGCACGGCCCCGAAGTGCGGGGTGAGCGGGTTGACCTCGAAGTGCTTGTAGTCCGCCTGCTCCGCGCCGGGCGCGAGGCGGTCCAGGACGCGGCGCCCGTAGTGCATCAGGGGCTTGTCCAGGATCGGCTTGGGGTTCTCGACGGGGGCCGTCGCGACGTCGTGCATGGGGGGTCCTCCCAACAGCGAACGCTATTACGTAACCGGCAGTATCGATATTGAAATGCGCCGGGGCAAGGGGTCCGCAAGAGATTTGACCGAGGGTCAGTGAACGGTTACCCGTGCTTCACGGCCGGACGTCGACCGCGCGGCCGATCAGGTCCACCACGGATTCGACCAGCTCCTTCTCCGGCGCCCGCTGCTCGGCGACGAGCCGGAAGACGAGGGACGACGCGATGAGGGTCGTGACATCGGCGATCGGGACGTCGGGCCGCACGTCGCCGCGCGCGATGCCGCGCTCCAGCACATGCCGCGTCTCGCTGGTCACCCGCGTCACGTACGCCCGGAACGCCTCGCGCCCCGCACCGGCCTCCGCCGCCGCGCTGATCACACCGGCGAGCAGCCGGCCGACACCGGGCTGCCGGTAGGCACGCACACGTTCCATGAGGACCGCGCGCAGTTCGGCCCTGAAGTCCCCCATGTCGGGCACCGTCAGCGTCCCGACGCGGGACTCGGCGGCGGCGATGATCAGGTCCTGCTTGGTGGGCCAGCGCCGGTACATGGCCGGCTTGCTCACGCCCGCGCGGGTCGCGACGGCGTCCATGGTCAGCGCGCCCATGCCTTCCTCCGCCACCAGCTCGACGACGGCCTGGAGCACGGCCTTGGTGACGTGCTCCTGGCGCGGCCGGCCCGGCCCCCTGCGCGCTTGCTTTACCTGCTCATCGGCCATGCCGAGACCCTACAGCGGGGCCCATCAGGTCAGTTCGGCCCGCAGCACATGCTTGGTGATCTTGCCGGAGGGCGTACGCGGAAGGGTGTCGCGCAGGATCAGCTCGCGCGGCACCTTGTAGCGGGCGATCCGCTCCTCCAGCCACACCCGCATCCCGGCCAGATCGATCCCGGCGCCCTCGCTCGGGACGACGAAGGCCACGACGGTCTCTCCCCACTGCGGGTGCGGGCGGCCGACGACGGCGACGTCGAGCACGTCCGGGTGACCCCGCAGCGCGCCCTCGACCTCCTGCGACGCGACGTTCTCGCCGCCTGTGATGATCACGTCCTTCATCCGGTCGACGAGCGTGACATAGCCGTCCTCGTCGATCTGGCCCAGGTCACCGCTGCGGTACCAGTCACCGGCGAACACCTCGGCTGTGGCCGCCTCGTCGTCCAGGTAGCCGAGCATGCGGGTGTCGGTGCGCAGCCAGATCTCGCCGCTCTCGCCGGGCTCCGCGTCGCGACCGTCGGGGCGTACGACGCGCAGGTCCACGCCCGGCATGCCGCCGCGCCCGATCGCGCCCGCCTTGGCCGCGTGCTCGGCCGGCAGGAGCGAGGCGCCCGCGGGCCCGGTCTCGCTCATCCCGTACACCTGCTGGAAGTTCTCCGTGCCGTACGCCTTCATGAGGCGGCGCACGGTGTCCGCGTCGAGCGGGCCCGCGCCGTAGAGCCAGGCGCGGACGGACGACACGTCGTAGTCGGCGTGGTCCGGGACCGCCTGGAGCGGGGCGATGAGTGCGATGGGCGCGCCGAACAGCGCGGTGATCCGCTCGCGCTGGATGAGTTCGAGCATGCCGCGCGGCTCGTACTCGCGCTGCAGCACCACCGTGCCGCCCGCGAACAGGGTGCCGAGGGTCATGTTGTTGAGCGGCGCCGCGTGCCAGATCGGCATGCAGATCAGGAAGCGCTCGTCCTGCTGGATCGACATCGTCGCCGCGGAGTACGCGGCGGTCAGGGCGGCGGTGCGGTGCGAGTGGACGCATCCCTTGGGGGTGCCGGAGGTGCCGGACGTGTAGAGGATCTCCGCCACGTCGGCGTCGGGGCGGTCCTCCGCCTCGTACGGTTCGGCGGCCGCGACGAGCGCCTCGAAGGCGTCGGCCGGGAGCGCTTCGGCCGGGGTGTCCGGGTGGCTGGTCAGCCAGCGTACGTCCGGGTCCGCGGCGGTCGCCCGCGCGCCGATCTCCGCGTCGACGAGGGCGACGCGCGCCCCGCAGTGCTTCAGCTGGCGCGCCACCTCGTCCGTCTGCAGCTTGTGGTTGAACGGTACGAGGGTGGCCCCGAGGCTCCAGGCACCGAAGGCGGCGAAGAGGAACGCCGGGGTGTTGTACGTCATCACGGCGAGGCGGTCGCCGGGGCCGAGGCCCGCCTCGCGCAGCGCGGTCGCGGCGCGGCGGGCGGCGTCGGCGAACTCCCGGTAGTTCCACCGCTGTTCGCGGTAGACGACGGCGTCCTTCGTGCCGCCCGAGCGAACAGCGCTGTCCAGCAGGGCACTGAGGTGCATTCACGTTCTCCTGACGAGCCGGCGGCCCTGGAACCCTCGGGACCGACCATGGCGGGAAACTCTGAATGATGGTTCACTGCTTGCATGGCCTACCGCAAGACCCCAGCCGAAATCCGTCGACTCGAAACGGCGCGCGAGCACCTGGTCGCGTGCGCCACCTCGGTCGTCGCCGAGGTGGGCTGGGCGCAGGCGTCCGTGACGGCGGTCGCCGATGCCGCCGGGATCGCGGCGGGCTCGGTCTACCAGCACTTTCCGTCGAAGGCGGCGCTCGCGGTCGAGGTGTTCCGGCGGGCCGCGGCGCGGGAGGTGTCCGTGATCGGCGAGGTGCTCCAGGGGGACGGCGACCCGGTGCTGCGGCTGCAGCGCGGGGTAGAGGTGTTCGCCCGCCGCGCCCTGGAGAACCGCGGCCTCGCGCACGCCCTGCTCGTCGCCCCCGCCGACCCCAAGGTCGGCGCCGAGCGCATCGACTACCGGCGCCGCTACCACACCCTGTTCGCCGAGGTCGTGCACGAGGGCATGGCAGCAGGGCTGCTGCCGAAGCAGGACGGCGCGATCACCGCGGCCGCGCTCACCGGCGCGATCGGCGAGGTGCTCGCCGATCCGCTCGCCGCCCACGACGAGGCCTCCGGCAGCGAACTGATCACCGAACTCACCGCCATGGCGCTGCGCTGCGCGGGCGCACCCACCGCCTGACCCGTACTCGTTGGAGGAGCCCCCTGATGCACTCGAACCCTTCGGTGACCCACGAAGTGACCAACCAGGCCCCGCCGTTGACGGGCCACGACGCCGCCGACGACCCGGTCCTCCTGGAGGGGATTCGCCGCGAGGGCGCCGAGTGGCACATCGACGAGCTGCACCGCTTCGGCCGCTACGTCGGCAGCGAGGAGGCCCGCCTCTGGGCCGACCAGGCCAACCGGCACGAGCCGGAGCTGCGCACCCACGACCGCTACGGCAACCGCGTCGACGAGGTGGATTTCCACCCCTCGTACCACTCGCTGATGCGTGCGACGGTGGCCGCGGGCGCGGCGGGTTCCGCGTGGGCGGACGAGCGGCCGGGCGCACACGTGGCCCGTGCAGGCACCTTCATGCTCGCCACGATGCTGGAGCAGGGGCACATGTGCCCGGTCTCCATGACGTACGCGGTCGTGCCCGCGCTGCGCCGCGCGCCCGAACTCGCCAAGGTCTACGAGCCGTTGCTCACGAGCACCGTCTACGAGCCCGGGCTCCGCGCCCCCGCAGACAAGCGCGGCTTGCTCGCCGGGATGGGCATGACGGAGAAGCAGGGCGGCACGGATGTGCGCGCGAACACGACGGCCGCGGTCGAGCAGGCGGACGGCGCGTGGCGGCTGCGCGGGCACAAGTGGTTCACGTCGGCGCCGATGAACGACGTGTTCCTGGTGCTCGCGCAGGCGCCGGGCGGGTTGTCGTGCTTCCTGGTTCCGCGTGTGCTGCCGGACGGGTCGCGCAATACGTTCCGCATCCAGCGCCTCAAAGACAAGCTCGGCAACCGGTCGAACGCGTCCAGCGAGCCGGAGTTCGACGACACGGTGGCATGGCTCGTCGGGGACGAGGGCAAGGGCGTGCGCACCATCATCGACATGGTGACGATGACGCGGCTCGATTGCGTCCTCGGGTCGGCGGCACATGTGCGCGAGTCGCTGGCACAGGCGGCGCACCATTCACGTCACCGTTCCGTGTTCGGGGCGAAGTTGATCGACCAGCCGTTGATGCGCAACGTCCTCGCGGACCTGGCCCTGGAGTCGGAGGCGGCGACGACGCTCGGGCTGCGGCTTGCCGGCGCGGCGGACCGGGCGCAGCGCGGGGACGCGGGTGAGCGGGCGTTCCTTCGGCTGGCGACGGCGGTGGGCAAGTACTGGGTGTGCAAGCGGCAGCCGGTGGCGGTCGCGGAGGCCCTGGAGTGCCTCGGAGGCAACGGTTATGACGAGGCGTCAGGCATGCCGCGGCTGTACCGGGAGGCCCCGCTCAACGGGATCTGGGAGGGCTCCGGGAACGTCAACGCGCTCGACATGCTGCGGGCGTTGACCCGCGAGCCGGAGTCCCTGGAGGCGTTCCGGGCGGAGGTCGAGGCGGCGTCCGGGGCGGATGCCCGTCTGGACGGTGCGTGGCGGGAGCTTCAGGTGGAGTTGGGCTCGCCCGAGGATGCGCAGTTGCGTGCGCGGCGGGTGATCGAGCGGGCGGCGCTCGTACTTCAGGGCTCGCTCCTGGTGCGGCACGCGCCGGCCGCGGTGGCCGACGCCTTCTGCGCGAGTCGCCTGGCCGGCGATCGGGGGTTGGCTTTCGGTACGTTGCCGCCCGCGGTGGGCTTCGGGGCGATTCTGGAACGGCTGCCCGCGTAACTCGGCGGCCCCGGGGTTGACGCCACGGGGCTCCGCCCCGGACCCCGCGCCTCAAACGCCGGCGGGGCTGGAAATACCAATCGCCGGCGAGGCTTGATCTGTCAAGCCCCGCCGGCGATTAAGCAGGCCTTTCAAGCCCCGCGGCGATTGAGCAGGCCTCTCAGCCTCCGCGGCGATTGAGCAGGCCTCTCAGCCTCCGCGGCGATTGAGCAGGCCTTTCAAGCCCCTGCGGCGATTGAGCAGCGGGGTCCGGGGCGGAGCCCCGGGTGCGCAACGCCGGCGGGCCTTGAATGGCTCAACCGGGCTGCGTGCCCCTTACCTCGCAGGTCACGCCACCCGCCGCGCACCAGTGCGTACGCCCGCCCACCAGGTGGAGTTCCAGGTCCGCGGCGGACATGCCGTTGCGGTCGAGGGCGGTGCGGAGGGCCGTGGGGGCCGGCTGCGGTGGCAGGCCGAGGACGCCGATCACCACCACGCCTTGGCGGGCCTCCACGGACGCGATCTGCCACTTCCCCGTCGCCGCCCACTCCTCGGCGACCGGCCGCGCGTCCGCCGCGAGGATCCGGTCCCGCCACACCGACACCGTGCCCGTGGTGAGCGGCACCGCGATCAGTACCAGCAGCCCGACCACCGCCACCAACGTACGGCCGTGGAACTCCCCCACGTGCCACGTGGACTCCCGGGCCGCACCCCGGATCCCGTACACGAGGAAGACCACGGTGCCGGTCGCCACGATCGCGGCGACGTTCGTGGCGAACAGGAGCGCGGACTCGCTCGCGTCGTGGAATCGGCCCACCGTGATCAGCAGCCCCGTGACGGCCAGCGGCGGCACCAGCGAGATGGCGATCGCGACGCCCGGCAGCGTGTCGGAGATGTCCGCGCGGACCAGCGCGAACGCGCCCACCGTGCCCGTGGCGAGCGCGGCCAGCAGATCGATGAGGCGCGGGCTGATCCTCGACGACACCTGCGAGTTCGACGCGAAGTCGTCGGGCGGCGCCGCGATCCACCCCAGCAGCATCCCGATCGCCACCACCGCGAGCGCCCCGCAGAGGACGAGCAGCACGCACCGGACGACCTGGGAACGGTCCGCGAGGACCAGGGCGAGCGCGCTGCCGAGGATCGGTGTCATCAGCGGGGCGACGATCATCGCGCCGATGACCGTGGCCGTCGAGTCGCCCACCACACCTGCGGCCGCGATCACCGCCGCCAGCACGAGCAGCCCCCAGAACCGGGTCGAGCCGGGGCTCTTCCACGAGCGCTCGATGAACAGGGTGTCCGTCATGCGGCCGACTGTGGCCGCGTCGACCTTTCCCATCGCCCCCCTCACCGTCCCGGCACGGCGTCCCCGTCGCCGGCCCCGTTCCCCACCGCCGCCAGGAACTCCACCACCGCCAGCAGGAACAGCAGGCACAGCGCGATGCCGACGACCACCCACCCGGTCGGGTACGACCAGAGCAGGTAGACGAGGAGCGAGCCCGCGATCAGGATCCAGACGATCCAGGTGCGGTGGTCCCGCACGAACGGGCCCACCGGCCCCGTACGGAATCCGGCCCGGTCCGCGGTGACCCGCGTCGCGTCGATGCCGGAGATCCACAGCCCGCGCACCAGGCGGGCCCGCTTGCCGCGCCCGGTGAGCCACGCGCCGAGCGCCACGACGACGCCGAGCGCGACGACCATCCGGACCATGGTGAACAGGAAGTGCGTCATGGTGTCGTAGACCGCGGCCGCCGCGTCCTGCGAGACGCCTCCCGGCAGCCGGTCGAGGTAGATCACGCGGAAGACGCGGAGCCCGATGCCGAGCAGACCGCAGCTCACGGCGACCGCGAGCGCGGTGGCCACGAGCGACCTCCGGCGGCGTACGGAGAGCAGCACGCCCGCCGCGACGAGGACGAGGGCGAGGACCGGCAGCCAGTTGCCCATCACCTGCAACAGCCGCATGTACGTCTTGGCCTTGCCGATGTTGTCGTTCGTGACGAGCGTGAACTCGGTGTGCACCTCGGGGATCTTCGCGGCGACGGTGAGGCCGGAGTCGACGAGGCGCTGCTTGACCTGTTCGACGACCGGGCCGAGGTCGAGGGTGACGGTGTCGCCGCCCTTCAGCTCGACCGCCCCGCCGCCGCTGCCGGTCAGTGCCTTGTCGAGGGCGCTGTGGGCCTTGCGGTTGGTCTGCTTCCAGATGTTCTCGAAGGCGTCGGAGGCGACGACCCCCTGCGCCTTGTCCTGGACGAAGCTGCGGACCGCGCCTTCGAGGGAGTCACCCAGCTTGCCCAGGGACTTGTCCACGAGCGGCCGGTCATCGGTGGGCACCTCGGAGAGCAGGGACTGCAGGTCGATCCGCTGCATGATCGCGTTCGTGGCGCGGTTCGCGACGGCCTTCTGGATGTCGGGGTCCGAGGCGAGCGGGCCGACGGTGGCGACGTAGCGGTCGGTGTCGCCGACGGTGTCGGCCGCCCAGGACGCGACGATGCCGAGCGGCGCGAGGACGCAGCCGATCACGATGAGCACGACGGCGAGGAACGACCGCCCCCGGTGCCGCCGGCCTCCGCGCTCGGCCTCCAACTCGGCCACCCGGCCCCGCAGTCGCGCGAGTTCGGCCTGCTCGGCAGGGTCCATGGGCGCCGTGTCCTCCGCCACCGTTGCCTCCTTGTAGACGCGCGAGCGCACGCTGTTGTGAAAGCAAGGGGAACCGCTGCGCCGCCACCGGGCGAGCGGACGGAGCCAGGCGAGTGAACGGCGAGGCCACCGGGGCACCCCGGATGATTCGCCCGAAATGCGGGGGCGAATACGGCGGGTAATACTGCACCGGACATCCGCCGCACCCGGAACTCGACCGGAAAGCCTCATCGTGGATCCACAGAACTCGCCCTACGGGCACCAGTCCTACGGCCAGCCGTATGGCCAGTCGTACGGCCAGGCCGAACCCGGCTACGCACCCGAGCCACAGCCGCAGCCCCGCCTCGACGCCGGAAAGCTGTGGGCGGGCGGGCTGATGACCGCCGTGATCGCCGCCCTCACCGCGGTGGTCGCCCTCCTCCTCGTACGAGGCGTGCTCGACGTCCCGGTGTTCGCGCCGGAGGGCGACGGCCTGATGGGCAACGCGACCACCGGAGCGCTCGCGGGCGGCGCCGCGGTGGCGGCGCTCGTCGCGACCGCGCTCCTCAACCTGCTGATCGTGGCGACCCCGCGGCCCGAGCGCTTCTTCGCCTGGATCATCGGCCTCGCGACCGCGGTCATGGTGCTGCTGCCGTTCACGACCGGGCTCACGTGGCAGGCGAAGCTCGGCACCGCGGGCGTGTATCTCGTGATCGGCATCGCCATCGGCTCCCTGCTGTCCTCCGTGGCGAGGGGTGCGGTGCGGCGCTACTGACCGGGCCCCGGAAAACTCGTGGCCCGGACCCGGCGGCCGCGTTACCCTCGGACTCATGAACGTCATGGGCAGCACCACCACCGCGACCGCGCGAGCGACCAGCTCGCCGGTTGCCGCCGCCTGACGTACCAGTTTTCCCACCGGCGACCGGAAACGGCCGCCGGTTTTCTGTTGCCCCAACGCGCTCCGTCGGCCGCTTCCGGTGCCTTTCGCCCGCATCACGCGAAGGAGTCACCCCATGCGCACCGACGACGTCGTCCGCACGTTCACCGAGTTCTACGAGGACCGCGGCCACCGCCGCGTCACCGGCTCGACACTGCTGCCGCCGCCCGGCGACCCGGTCCTGTTCACCACCTCCGGGATGCATCCGCTCACCCCGTACCTGGAGGGCAGCCCCCATCCGCTGGGCCGGCGGCTCGTCAACATACAGCGGTGTCTGCGGACCACGGACCTGGAGGAGGTCGGCGACCCCACGCATCTGACGGTCTTCGAGATGCTCGGCACGTGGTCGCTCGGCGACTACGAGGGGCCGCAGAGCCTGGAGTGGGGGTACGAGCTGCTCACCGAGGGCTTCGGCATCGATCCGCGGATGCTGTACGTGACCGTGTTCGGCGGCGACGGGCAGACAGGGCCCGACACCGGTTCGCGGGAGGTGTGGGAGCGGCGCGGGTTGCCGATCGAGGAGACCGTCGAGGACAACTGGTGGGACAACGGGCCGACCGGTCCTTGCGGTCCGGACTCGGAGATCTTCCTGTGGACCGGGGACACCCCGCCGGAGTCGAGCCCGACCAAGGACGAGCGCTGGGTGGAGGTGTGGAACCACGTGACGATGCGTTACCGGCGCCTGGACGACGGCTCGTTGGTGCCGCTCCCCCAGCGCAACGTCGACACGGGCCTCGGCCTGGAGCGGCTGTCCTCCCTGCTGCAGGGGAAGCCGTCCGTCTTCGAGTGCGACGTCTTCGATCCGTGGCGGCTGCTGCTGCCGGGCCTCTGGCCGCTGGACGAGCCGTCGCTGCGGGTGGTCGTCGACCATCTGCGCTCGTCCGTCGTGATCGTCGGCGACGGGGTGCGGCCGTCGAACACCGGACGCGGGTACGTGCTGCGCCGGCTGATCCGGCGGGTGCTGACCGTGCTGCGCCGCGAGGATCCGACCCGCACGCTCGGGGACCTGCCGGTCGAGCTGATCCGGCACACCCTGGACCACTTCCGCCAGGACCTCGGCCCGTCCCGCGTACGCCAGGTGCTGCTCGACGAGGAGCTGCGCTTCGACCGGCTCCTGGAGCGCGGCAGAAAGGTGCTGTCGCGGCCGCGGTTCTCGGGCCCGCTGAACGAGGACGACCTGCACTATCTGCACGACACGCACGGGCTGCCGCGCGAGCTGGTGCTGGGCCTGCGGGAGCAGTAGACGCGGGTTGAAGGGGCTGCTCCTCCAGGACGCTAGACCGGCAGCCCCTTCGGCTCCTTGATGCGCTTCATGATGATCTGCGAGTTCACCTCTGTGACCCCGTCGAGCGCGGTGAGCTCCTCGATCCACAGGCGTTCGTACGCGGCGAGGTCGGCGACCGCGATGCGCAGCATGCAGCCGGGACTGCCGAAGAGCCGGTAGGCCTCGATGACGTCGGGGATATCCTGAAGCGCGTGCTCGAAGGCCTCCACGGAGGCGCGGTCGCGGCGCACCTCGATGGAGACGAGGACCTCGAAGCCGCGGCCGACGGCGTCCGGGTCGACGACCGCGCGATAGCCCTGGATGACGCCGTCCTTCTCCAGCTGCCGCACGCGGCGCATGCACGGGGACGGGCTGAGGCCGACGCGTGCGGCCAGGTCCTGATTGCTCAGGCGGCCGTCCTCCTGGAGCTCACGCAAGATATGCAGGTCGATCCGGTCCATGGCGCAATCATGCACCACGCTTTGCGCGATCATCGGCCAGGATTCGCAATCCGATTGCGCAGATCAGGATTTATCCTTGCTGTAGATCGAACATACGCTCCCCACGCGCGCGGGAGCACCGACTCTTGGCGAGGCAGGTCACATGGCACGCATCACCCTCATCAGCACCGGAGGCACCATCGCCAGCCGCTGGCAGGGCACCGGCTACGCCGCCGACGCCGGCGGGGACACGGTGCTGGCGTCGGCCGCGCTGCCGGAGGGGGTCGAGGTGACCGTCGTCGACCTGTTCAACGTGAACAGCTCGCGGATGACGACGGAGCTCCAGCTGACGCTGCTGCGCACGGTGCGCGAGGTGCTCGCCGACCCGGCCGTCGACGGCATCGTGGTCACGCACGGCACGGACACCCTGGAGGAGTCCGCGTTCCTGCTCGACCTGCACCACGACGACCCGCGCCCGGTCGTCTTCACCGGCGCCCAGAAGCCGCTCGGCCAGGCCGAGGGCGACGGACCGGGGAACATGTACGACGCGCTCCAACTCGCCGCGAACGTACGGGACCTGGGCGTGCTCATCGCCTTCGACGGGAAGGTGCACGCGGCGCGCGGCACCGTGAAGACGCAGACCCTCGCGGCCGACGCCTTCGCCGACCCGTCCGCAGGACCGCTCGGCCGGCTCGGCTTCGGCCGCGTCGACATACGCCACAAGCCGAGCCGCCCGGCCCCGCTGCCGGAGCCGCAGGCCGGTGAAGCGATACCGCGCGTCGACATCGTCATGCACCACAGCGACGCCGACGCCACCCTCTTCGAGGCGGCCGTCGCCGCGGGCGCGCGCGGCATCGTGCTGGTGGCCACGGGCGCGGGGAACGCGACGCCGGAGCTGGTCGACGCGGTGTCCTCAGCCGTACGCCGAGGAGTCCTCGTCGCCGTGTCTACGCGCGTATCCGCGGGCCCGCTCGCCGAGATCTACACCGGTGGCGGCGCCGTGGACCTGGTCGCCGCGGGCGCCGTGCTCAGCGGCACGCTGCGCGCGGGCCAGACCCGGATCGCCGTGCTGGCCGCGCTCCTCGCGGACGTCTCCCCCGCCGCCCGGCCGGACCTGCTCGGCCGTCTGATCGACGCGCCGGGCGCGCTGCCGGCCGGCGAGGAGCCGACCGGCGAGCAGACCGCCGCGTAGTCGCAGGACCTCGCGGCGGCCGGAGGGATCAGAACTCCACGGCCTCTTCGTTGGGCGCGAGGCTGTCCATGAACGAGCTGACCGAGAACACGGCCCGGCCCGCACCCGCCGGACCGTATCCGGGAGGCGAGGAAAGACCGTGCTCGTCCATGGCGTTGCGGTACGCGTCGAGCAGCCGGATGTGGTACTCCAGCGGCGCGCCGTTCGGGTTCTCCTTGCCGAGCGGCGTCGTCGGCTCGGGGCACCAGGTGGTGAAGCGCGGCGTGATGCCGTTCGACATGAAGAAGTTCAGGCCCTCCGTGGTGGAGGCGATGGCCTCGTCGACCGTCTTGAAGCCGAACGGCTCGGCCATCTCGACGCCCGCCACGAAGTTCGGGATGACGTTGCGCGCGCCGAAGACCTCGCGCGAGTCGAGGATCCGCTTGTGCCACTCGTCGCGGCCGACGTAGCGCTCCTTGCCCGGGCAGTACATCTTGAACAGGTACTCGTCCCACACCTCGAAGTTGGGGTGGTAGATCTGCACGCCGTAGTCCTTGAAGCGCTGCACGTCGTCCTTGGGCAGCGCCTGGGCCACGACCTTGCCGATCCAGCGGTCCGGGAAGTACTCCTCGATGGCCTTGGCGTACCGCCCGTAGAAGTCCGCCTCGTCCAGGCCCTGGACCTTCGACGTGATCGCGCCGCCGGTCAGCGTGTACGCGGTCGACGTCTTGCCGGTGTCGTACTTGTTGATGATCTCGAGGGCCTCGAGCACCTCGTCGACGTCCTTCACGCCCGTGTACGGACGGCCCGCCGCCTTGTGCTGGCGCCAGTTGTGGTTGATGTCGCAGTACTGGCACTCCTCCTTGGCGCCGAAGTACTGGCAGACCCGGAACGCGGTCAGGTAGATCAGGTAGCCCCACTGGATCGTGGGCGCCACCTCCATGACCGACTTCCCGTTGGAGAGCTTGTGCCGGTAGTACTCCGGCATCGGCGGCACGCCCACGTCGGAGATGCGCTTGCCGTCGAGGTACAGGCCGAGCATGCCGTCCTCGTTCGAGGCCACGCGGTACGGCGACTTCGGGTTCACGCGGACCGAGACGACCGTGCGGCGCAGGTCGTAGGGGCCGCCGGTGAGGACGATCTCCTCGGGCGGGCGGCGCAGCGCGGCCTCGCCCAGCTCGGGCAGCGTGCCGTGGTCGAAGGAGAAGATGAAGTACGACTTCGGCTTGACCTCGCCGTCCTCGTTGTCACTCAGCGCGGACGCGTCGAAGGCCACGCCGCCGCGCAGCAGGTCCTCCTTGAAGACCGCTTCCTTCGGAACGTGCGGGAAGCGCTCCATCAGGTCCTCTACCAGCGCCGTACGGCTCTGCATCCCGTTACTCCTCGACCCTCTGCTGTGCTGCGTCTTCTACGGTTTCTCGCCTCCTCACGGTACGCCCCGGTCGCCGGTCAGCCCTGACGGGTCCCCGCTCGGGCCACGATGTGGGCGGGCGCGGTGATGCCCACGGGCAGCAGCGGGTCGGCCGTGGGTGCGCCCCAGCGGCCGTTCAGCGGCAGGGTCCCGGCCCAGAGACCGAGCTCCGCGTCGGCCGACGCCCCGTCGTCGGGCGCGCCGGACCGGATCTGCACGGACGCCTCTTCGAGGGAGAGCGCAAGGAGCGTGGTGGCGGCGAGCTCCTTGCGGTTCGGCTGCCGCGCGTACGTCCACTGGCCGGGGGTCGCGTGCTCGGTGAGGCGGCGGAGCCCTTCGAGTTTCTCGTCCTCGTCGGTGAGTACGCGCGGCACGCCGTGCACCATGGCGCTGCGGTAGTTCACCCCGTGCTCGAAGACGGAGCGGGCGAGGACGAGGCCGTCGACGTGGGTCACCGTCACGCACACCGCCGCGCCCGGATCGGCCGCGAGGCTGCGGCCGGCCACGGTCCCGTGCACGTACAGCCACCGCGCGTCACGCCCATAGACGGTCGGTACGACGACGGGGGCGCCGTCGACCATGACACCGAGATGGCACAAGAAGCCCGCGTCGAGGATTGCTTCCAGGTCGGCGCGGTCGGTTCGCGGGAGGGTGCGGTGGTCGTCGGTGTGCGTCATGCGCAGGCACGGTACGCCAATCAAGCCCCTGCGGCGATTGAGCAGCGGGGTCCGGGGCGGAGCCCCGTGACGTCAACGAGAACCCAGGGGCTTGATGGGTCGTGGTCCAATCGCTGCATATTCGCACTTGCAGAAAGGGCGTCACGTGTCAGCGATTACCAATTGGGCTCGCAACATCACCTTTGCCGCAGAGCGGCTGCACCGGCCCGGCAGTGTTGATGAGTTGCGGGAGGTCGTCGGCAAGAGCGGGCACATACGGGTGCTCGGCAGCGGCCACTCGTTCAACCGGATCGCCGACGTGGACGCGGAGCGCGGCGGCACGCTCGTGTCGCTGGGCGCGCTGCCGAGCCGGATCGACGTCGACACCGCGGAGCGCACCGTCCGGGTCGGCGGCGGTGTGCGGTACGCCGAGCTGGCCGCCGCGCTGCACGCACACGGGCTCGCGCTGCCCAACATGGCCTCGCTGCCGCACATTTCCGTCGCCGGTTCGGTGGCCACCGGCACACACGGTTCGGGAAACGGAAACCGGTCGCTGGCCGAGGCCGTGCGGGCCGTGGAGATCCTGACCGGGGACGGGGAGCTGATCACGCTCGCGCGCGGGGACGCCGGTTTCGAGGGGGCGGTCGTCTCGCTCGGCGCGCTGGGTGTGGTGCTGTCATTGACGCTGGATGTGGAGCCGTCCTTCGATGTCGCGCAGCACGTCTTCCGTGAACTCCCCTTCCAGGGCCTGGACTTCGAGGCCGTGTCGGCCGCCGCGTACAGCGTCAGCCTGTTCACCGACTGGCGCGGGCCGCGCTTCGACCAGGTCTGGGTGAAGCGGCGGATGCCGGACGCGCTGGACTTCCCGTGGGCCGGGGCCGCCGTCGAGGCGCAGCACCCGGTGCCGGGGATGTCCGCCGTGCACTGCACCGAGCAGTTCGGGGTGCCGGGGCCCTGGCACGAGCGACTGCCGCACTTCCGGGCCGAGTTCACGCCCAGCAGCGGCGACGAGCTGCAGTCGGAGTACCTGCTGCCGCGCGAGCACGCCGTGGCCGCGCTCGCCGCCCTCGACGCGGTGCGCGAGCGGATCGCGGACGTGGTCCAGGTCTGCGAGGTGCGCACGGTCGCCGCGGACACGCAGTGGCTGAGCCCGGCGTACGGCCGGGACACGGTCGCGTTCCACTTCACGTGGGTGGCGGACACGGAGCGGGTGCTACCGGTCGTCTCGCTGGTGGAGGACCGGCTGCGGGAGTTCGGGCCGCGCCCGCACTGGGGGAAGGTCTTCACGGCGGATCCGGCGCGCGTCGCCGCCCGGTATCCGCGGGCGGCGGACTTCGTGGCGCTGGCCGAACGGCTCGACCCGGAGGGGAAGTTCAGCAACGCGTTCGTGCGGGGGCTGCTGCGTCGCGATGCGTGAGGGTGTGCGGGGCGACTTTTGAAAGCCCTTTCTCCAACCCCTTGTCGAAGTCCGTCCGGCGCTCCTAGCCTGACGGCATGAAGCGCACGTCCCGCGACATACGGACGGCGAACCGGTACGAGGTGCTGCGCCGCTGCCTCGACCGGCCCGCCGTCTCCCGGCAGGAGCTGGCCGCTGAGACGGGCCTCAGCTCGGCGACCGTCGCCACGCTCGTCGGGGAGCTGCTCGACCTGGGAATCCTGGTCACGGGCGGCTTCGTGGACTCGGCGGGCGGGCGGCCGCGCGGCCTCGTCTCGGTCGACGCGGGCCACGGTTCGCTCGTCGGCGTGGACGTCGCGGAGACGTATGTGCACGCCGAGCTGTTCGACCTGAACCTGCGGGTCGTCGCCCGCGCCGACCGTCAATTGCGGCCCGGTACACACGATCCCGGGCACGTGGTCGCCGTGATCGCGGACGCGGTCCGGGCGGTGCTCGACGCCAATACCGGCGGGCCCGTGCTCGGCGCCGGCGTCTGCATGCCGGGACTCGTCGACCGGCAGGGCGGCATCAGCGTGTACGCCCCGAACTGGGGCTGGCACGAAGCGGTGCCGCTGCGTGAACTCCTCGCCCAACACCTCGACGTACCGCTGTACCTGGACAATCCGCTGCGTGCGTCCACCGTCGCCGAGCTGTGGTTCGGGGCGGCGCGTGGGCGGGACGACGCGGTCGTCGTCAACCTCGGCACGGGTGTCGGTGCGGGGCTCGCGCTCGGCGGGGCGCTGCATCGGGGTGTCACCAACAGTGCGGGCGAGTGGGGGCACACCACGCTCGTGCTCGACGGGCGGCCGTGCCACTGCGGTGGCCGGGGGTGTGTGGAGGCGTACGTGGGGGCGCCCGGCATCATGCGCAACTTGCGGGAGCTGCACCCTGGTTCGCCGCTCCTCCATGCGGACGACCAGACCGCCACGGTCTCTGCCATCGGTCGCGCGGCGGCGGAGGGCTCCGCCGAGGCGCTGGATGTGGTGCGGGAGACCGCGCGGTATCTGGGCGCGGCAGTCGCCGATCTCGTCAATCTGCTCAATCCCGAGGTCGTGGTGCTCAGCAGTTGGGTCGCCGGGGCGTTGGGCGGGCCCCTGCTGGACGAGGTTCGCTCGGCCGTGGGCCGGCGTTCCCTCGCGGGGCCGTTCGCCGCCGCGGAGATCGTTCTTTCGCCCATTCCCACGGATCCGGTGAGCCTCGGTGCGGCGACGTTCGCGCTGGAGGGCGTGTTGGGCCGCACCGGGATCGACGCCTCGGGGCTCCGCCCCGGACCCCGCGCCTCAAACGCCGGCGGGGCTTGAATGTGCCGATCTCGACGTAAGGAACTCCATGCCCACGTCCATCGCCTACGTAACCGACACCTCTCCCGGCCACGGCGCTCTGCCGCCACGCGCCTGGTATGCCGAATCGTCCGCCACCTCGCTTTCCCTCAATGGCACTTGGGGCTTTCGTTTGTCGGCGACGGCCGACGCGCACGACGATTCCTTCGCCTCGCCGGGGTACGACGCCGGCAGTTGGAGCAGCGTCTCCGTGCCCGGGCACTGGGTGATGCAGGGGGACGGGGCGTTCGGGGGGCCGGCCTATACGAACGTCCTGTACCCGTTCCCCGTCGACCCGCCGCGCGTCCCCGACGAGAACCCGACCGGGGATCACCTGCGCGTCTTCGATCTGCCCGGCGACTGGCCCGGTGACGGCTCGGCCGTGGTCCGCTTCGACGGGGTCGAGTCCTGCGCGAAGGTGTGGCTGAACGGCACGGAGCTCGGCGAGTTCAAGGGGAGCCGGCTGCCGCACGAGTTCGAGGTCGGCCACCTGCTCGTCCCCACAGGCAACGTGCTCGCGGTCCGCGTGCACCAGTGGTCGTCCGGCTCCTACCTGGAGGACCAGGACCAGTGGTGGCTGCCCGGCATCTTCCGCGACGTGACACTTCTGCACCGCCCCGCGGGCGGCGTCCGGGACTTCTTCACGCACGCCTCGTACGACCACGCCACCGGCCGCGGCACCCTCCGCGTCGACAGCGACGTGGCGGGCCGGATCACCGTGCCGGAGCTGGGCGTCGACGTGGCCACCGGGGAGCCGGTGACCGTCGCCGTCGAGCCGTGGACGGCCGAGACGCCGCGCCTGTACGACGGCGAGCTCGCGACGTCCGGTGAGCGGGTGCCGCTGCGGATCGGCTTCCGTACCGTGGAGCTGTCCGACGGGCTGATCAAGGTCAACGGCACGCCGATCCTCTTCAAGGGCGTCAACCGGCATGAGTGGCACCCTGAGCACGGCCGCGCGCTCGACCTCGAAACCATGCGCCGCGACGTCGAGTTGATGAAGGCCCACAACATCAACGCCGTCCGCACCTCCCACTACCCGCCACACCCTGCCTTCCTCACCCTGTGCGACGAGTACGGGCTGTGGGTCATCGACGAGTGCGACCTGGAGACCCACGGGTTCGTCGAACAAGGCTGGCGGGACAACCCGGTTGACGACGAGCGCTGGACTCCGGCGCTGCTCGACCGGGCGGCCCGCATGGTCGAGCGCGACAAGAACCATCCGTCCATCGTCCTGTGGTCGCTCGGCAACGAGGCGGGCACCGGGCGCGGTCTCACCGCCATGGCCGAGTGGATCCGCGCACGCGACCCCGAGCGCCTCGTCCACTACGAAGGCGACATCAACTGCCGTGACACCGACGTCTATTCGCGCATGTACGCCGATCATGCCGAGGTCGAGCGGATCGGCCAGGGGCTCGACGGCGGGCCCGAGAGGCGCCGTGCGCTCCCCTTCATCCAGTGCGAGTACGCACACGCCATGGGCAACGGTCCCGGTGGACTCGCCGACTACCAGCGGCTGTTCGAGAAGTACGACCGGCTTCAGGGAGCGTTCGTCTGGGAGTGGATCGACCACGGGATCGCCGACGAGCGGTACGGATACGCGTACGGCGGCGACTTCGGCGAGGAGCTGCACGACGGGAACTTCGTCTGCGACGGGCTGCTGTTCCCCGACCGGACGCCGTCGCCGGGGCTCATCGAGTTCAAGAAGGTGATCGAGCCGGTACGGATCGAGGTCGACGAGGCGGCCAGGACCGTCCGCGTCACCAACCGCTACGACTTCCGCGACCTGTCCCACCTGGCCTTCGACTGGGCGTACGAGGTGGACGGCGAGGCCGTGGAGCGCGGCACGCTGACCGTGCCGCCCCTCACGCCCGGCGAGTCCGCGGATGTGAAGCTGCCGGCTCCGGCCGGGACCGACGGGTACTGGACGGTCCGCGCCCTGGACGGCGACGGCCGTGAGGTGGCGTGGGGACAGAACGATGTCGGAGTCGTACGCAACACCGCGACATCTTTCGGAGGACGTACCTCGGCGGCCGACGGGGTGATCACGCTCGGCCCCGCCACCTTCGACGCCCGCACCGGGGACCTCCGCACCATCGGCGACGTGACACTCGCCTCCGCTCCCCGGCTCGACGTGTGGCGTGCCCCCACGGACAACGACGACGGCGCGAGCTGGCAGAACGACGAGCGGCTCGGGCTGCTGTGGCGACAGTTCGGCCTGCACCGCATGCAACACCGGGTGGACGGCGTGGAGTTGGGCGATACCGCGCTGACGGTGCGCACCCGGGTCGGCCCGGCGAGCCGGGACATCGGCCTGCGGGCGACCTACCACTGGACGGCGGACGAGGAGCTCCTGCGGCTGACCGTGTCCGTCGCCCCGGAGGGCGACTGGCGGCTCCCCCTCCCCCGACTCGGCGTCCGACTCGGGCTCCCCGTAAGGGACTTGGGTGTGCGCTGGTTCGGCGGCGGGCCCGGTGAGGCCTACCCGGACACGCGCGAGGCGGCGCGGCTCGGCCGCTGGGAGTCGGACGTGGCCGCCCTGCACACCCCGTACGTACGACCGCAGGAGAACGGGGCTCGGATCGGTGTCCGCTGGGCGGAGCTCGGCGGCCTGCGCATCGAGGGCGAGCCCGCCTACGCCCTCACGGCCCGCCGCTGGACGACGCGGCAGCTCGACGCGGCCACGCACCGCACGGACCTGACACCCGGCGACACCCTGTGGGTCCACCTCGACCACGCACAACAGGGCATCGGCACACAGTCGTGCGGCCCCGGCGTCCTCCCGCAGTACCGACTCACACCGGAGCACGCCGAATTCTCTTTCGTCTTCGGGCAGTTGGCGTAGCCGTATGTGACGGCCGGGGCGGCGGTCCCATCGCCGCCCCGGCCGACCCGACGACCGCCGGGGCAGGGGCGTAGCGGCCGTCATGTACGCGAGTCGCCACCAGGGCGGGAACGTTGCCGCCGCCCATCCACGCGGGGCAACCGGTCCATGGATCCACAGTGACGCCAAGCCCTTCGAATCGACGCTTGGGCTACGCCCCCCGGCAGGTCACCGAGGGCCGAGCCGCTCGGGCAGCCGTTGCCAGTCTTCCATCGCTGCCGCGATGAGCGGCTCGACCTCCGCCGCGGTCAGCGCGACGGTCATGTCATGTAGACACGCGCAGTCCGCGGGGGCAATCCCTTGCAGCCCGCAGGTGACGATTCCGCAGATCTGTAACGCCCGTGCGGCAAGCACGAGTTGACTGTCGAACGGCAGCGTGACACGCCGGACGAGCTCACCGACGAAGGCCGCCATGGGTTCCGTCCCGCCAGATCGACGGACCGCGTCCGCCACTCCGTCGCGCAGATACGCGTGCGTGCTCGACTTGAGCAATTCGCGCGCTGCAACGGCGAGTTCATCACACCCGCGCGACCTTCGCTGTTCGCTGACGAGGGCACGCCAGGCCGCCTCCGACGTGTACTCGGCAGCGCGGGCCGCGATCGCGTCGACCGCTCCCTTGTCGAGAATGTCGGCCCACAGGGCTGCCCCCGCGTCGACGCCCCCGGCTCGGCGCCCGGCATCTGCGGGCGCGCGGCGCCTCGGCCGTCCGGTGAAGCGGCCCCCGCCCACGTGAAAATGGCACCACACCTTGTCCTGCCGCACGCGACGACGACAGGACGTGCGCTTCTTCGTCTCCGCACCGCACAGGTGGCCCATGCGTCGAGTGTCAAAATCCGACACGCGCCCCGCAACACTGAGCCTGCGGCACCATCGACAACCGGTCGCGACCTCCTGTCCGAAACAGGTCCCCCGCGAGACTTCACCGATCCCCACCGGCCGCCGACCGCCAATGCCGCCCCATCGAACGCTCCCTCACACTCGTCCGCCGGCCTCCCCTGTCCGCCCGTATTCGACGGAATCCGTTCTACCGTCCGCCCATTGATCGACGCGGCCCGTCAACAGTCGCTCACGCAGCGCCCGAACCGTGATCGTGGTGCCCGATCGCTGTGGCGGCTCAGGACCGGCGCCGGCCAGTGAATGCCGGGCCCCAGCGCGCACCGCCCTGCCCCGGTTGACATCATGGACGGGTGAACTTCCGGTCGATCTACAGTCACGGTTTCGCGCGGGTCGCCGCGTGCACCGGCCACGCCGCCATCGCCGACCCGCGCACCAACGCGGAGGCCGTCCTGCGCCAGGGCCGCCGCTGCGCCGAGGACGGAGTCGCCGTCGCCCTCTTCCCCGAGATGGGCCTGTGCGGCTACTCCATCGAGGACCTGGTGCTCCAGGACCCGGTGCTCGACGAGGTGGAGCAGGCGCTCGCCGACATCGTCACGGGCTCCGCGGATCTCCTCCCGGTCCTCGTGGTGGGCGCGCCCCTGCGGCACCGCAACCGCATCTACAACTGCGCGGTCGTCGTGCACCGAGGCCGGATCCTCGGCGTGGCGCCCAAGTCGTACCTCCCCACCTACCGGGAGTTCTACGAGAAGCGCCAGATCGCGGCGGGCGACGACGAGCGCGGCGGCACGATCCGGGTCGGAGGCACGGAGGTCCCCTTCGGCACGGACCTGCTCTTCGCTGCCGAGGACGTCCCCGGTCTGGTCCTGCACGCCGAGATCTGCGAGGACATGTGGGTCCCCGTGCCCCCCAGCGCGGAAGCCGCCCTCGCCGGCGCGACCGTTCTCCTCAACCTCTCCGGCAGCCCGATCACCGTCGGCCGCGCAGAGGACCGCAAACTCCTCTGCCGCTCCGCGTCGGCCCGCTGCCTGAGCGCCTATGTGTACGCGGCGGCCGGAGCGGGAGAGTCCACCACGGATCTGTCCTGGGACGGGCAGACCATGATCTTCGAGAACGGGGTGCTGCTCGCCGAGACGGACCGCTTCCCGCTCGGCGACCAGCACGCGGTGGCCGACGTCGACCTCGACCTGCTGCGCCAGGAGCGCCAGCGCATGGGCACGTTCGACGACAACCGCCGCACACACGCGGCGCGCACCGGCGACTTCCGCCGTGTGGACTTCCACCTGGACCCGCCCACCAGCACGGACCTGGGTCTCAAGCGCCGCGTCGAGCGCTTCCCGTTCGTCCCCGCCGACGCCGAGCGCCTGGCCCAGGACTGCTACGAGGCGTACAACATCCAGGTCTCCGGCCTGGTCCAGCGGCTGGGCGCGATCGGCGGCCCCAAGATCGTCATCGGCGTCTCCGGCGGCCTCGACTCGACGCACGCCCTGATCGTCGCGGCCCGCGCGATGGACCGGGCGGGCCGCCCGCGCACCGACATCCTCGCCTTCACGATGCCGGGCTTCGCGACGGGCGAGCACACCAAGTCCAACGCGCACGCGCTCATGAAGTCGCTCGGCGTCACGGCCGCCGAACTCGACATCACGGACACCGCGCGCCTGATGCTCCGCGAGATGAACCACCCCTTCGCGGACGGCGAGCCGGCGTACGACGTCACCTTCGAGAACGTCCAGGCGGGCCTGCGCACCGACTACCTGTTCCGGCTCGCCAACCAGCGCGGCGGCATCGTCCTCGGCACCGGCGACCTGTCCGAGCTGGCGCTCGGCTGGTGCACGTACGGCGTCGGCGACCAGATGAGCCACTACAACGTCAACGGCGGCGTGCCCAAGACGCTCATCCAGCACCTCATCCGCTGGGTCGTCAGCAGCGACCAGTTCGGCGACGAGGCCGGGAGGATCCTCACCGCGATCCTCGACACGGAGATCAGCCCCGAGCTGGTCCCCGGCGAGGAGCTGCAGTCCACCGAGTCGAAGATCGGCCCGTACGCGCTGCACGACTTCACGCTCTACTACGTGCTGCGGTACGGCTTCCGCCCGTCCAAGATCGCGTTCCTGGCGTGGCACGCCTGGCGCGACGTGGAGGCGGGCGCCTGGCCCCCGGGCTTTCCGGACGAGGACCGGGGCGCGTACACGCTGGCGGAGATCAAGCACTGGCTCGAGTACTTCTGCCGCCGCTTCTTCCAGTTCGCGCAGTTCAAGCGGTCCGCGATGCCGAACGGGCCGAAGGTCTCGGCGGGCGGTTCGCTCTCGCCGCGCGGCGACTGGCGCGCCCCGTCCGACGGCAACGCGCGGGTGTGGCTGAGGGATCTGGAGCGGTGGGAGTGGCCCGAGGGAGCGTAGTCACCGGGGACTGTGACGTCTGACGACGATATTTCCGCCGTCAGGCGTCACAGTCCCCCTCACGTCACACCCACCGGGCCCGCCCGGAACGTGCGGCGGTACGCCTGCGGGCTGACCCCGATGGTGGCGTGCAGGTGCTGCCGCAGCGACGTGCCGGTGGCGAAGCCGACCTCCGCCGCGATGCGGTCCACCGGGAGGTCCGTGGATTCCAGCAGGTGGCGGGCCCTGTGCACGCGCTGGCGGATCAGCCAGCGGCCGGGGCTCGTGCCCGTCTCCTCCTGGAAGCGGCGGGCGAAGGTGCGCGGGCTCATCCGGGCGTGCTCGGCCAGCTCCCGTAGCGCGAGCGGCTGGTCGAGGCGCTCCAGGGCCCAGGCACGGGCGGGGGCGGTGCCGCTGTCGCCCTCGTCGGGCACGGGCTGCTCGATGTACTGGGCCTGACCGCCCTCGCGCCACGGCGGGACGACGCAGCACTTGGCCACGTAGTTGGCGAGGGCGCTGCCGTGGTCGGAGCGCACCAGGTGCAGGCAGACGTCGAGGCCGGAGGCCGCGCCCGCGGACGTCAGTACGTCGCCGTCCTCGACGAACAGCACGTCCGGGTCCAGGGCGACGTGCGGGAACATCCGGCGGAAGCGGTCCGCGAGCGCCCAGTGGGTGGTGGCGCGCCGGCCGTCGAGCATCCCGGCCTCGGCGAGCGCGAACGCTCCCGTGCAGATGGAGACGGTGCGGGCGCCGGGCCTGATCCGGGCGAGCGCGGCCCGTTCGGCGGCGGGCAGCGGGTCGGCGATGCGCGCCATGTCGTACGGCGGAACGATCACGGTGTCCGCGGTCTCCAGCGCCTCCGGGCCGTGCGCGACGGTGATCGTGAAGTCGGCGTCCGTGCGTACGGTGCGGCTCTCTGTCGCGGCGCAGGTCAGCACCTCGTAGGCGGCGCCCGCCGAGCCGAAGACCCGCTTCGGGATGCCGAGCTCGAACGGGTAGACCCCGTCGAGCGCGAGCACGACCACGCGGTGCGGTGAACTTTCGGGCGTTTCCCTCATGGCACGATCCTATCGCTGGATGACCATCTTGCCATTGCCCGGTTCCGCTTCCGTGGCGCAGGCTGGCCTCATGAGCGACAAGAACACCACCACCATGAAGGCCATCAGCCAGGACACCCTCGGGGCGCCCGACGTGCTCCAGGAGGTCGAGGTTCCGCGGCCGAAGCCGGGCATCGGGCAGATCGTGGTCGCCGTGCACGCGGCGGGCCTGAACCCGACGGACTACAAGCACCGCACCTCCGGGCTCTTTCTCGGCAAGCCGCCGTTCACGCTCGGCTGGGACGTGTCCGGGGTCGTCGAGGCGGTCGGCCTCGGCGTCGCCCTGTTCAAGCCGGGCGACGAGGTGCTCGGCATGCTGCCGTATCCGTACGGGGCCGGTTCGCACGCCGAGTACGTGGCCGGGCCCGCCCGCGCCTTCGTGCCGAAGCCCGAGGGGCTGAGCCATGTCGAGGCGGGCGCGCTGCCGCTCGTCGGACTCACCGCTTGGCAGGCCCTCGTGGACGTCGCCCAACTGGAGGCGGGACAGCGGGTGTTGATCCAGGCCGCGGCCGGCGGCGTGGGGCACGTGGCGGTGCAGATCGCCAAGGCGCGCGGCGCGTACGTGATCGGGACCGCGTCGGCCGCCAAGCACGAGTTCGTACGGGGGTTGGGCGCGGACGAGGTCGTCGACTACCGCACCACGGACGTCGCGGCCGAGGTCCGTGACATCGACGTCGTGCTCGACACCCTGGGCGGTGAGGACCGGCTGCGCTCCCTGGATGTGCTGAAGCCGGGTGGCATTCTCGTCTCGCTGCTGCCGGGCCAGTTCGACGACGTCGCGGCGCGCGCCGCCGAGCTGGGGGTGCGGGCGACGGACATGCTCGTCGAGCACGACCAGGCGGGGATGCGGGCCGTCACCGGACTCGTCGAATCGGGCCGTCTCACGGTGCACGTGGCGGACACGTATCCGCTGGCCGAGGCCGCGAAGGCGCACGCGGAAGGCGACACGGGGCGGGTGACGGGGAAGCTCGTGCTCACGGTGCGGCCGTAGCCTCGGCCCGCTCCGGAGGCACGCTCAGCGTGGCCAGCGTCGCCCGGACCGTCGACAGGAGAGTGCGGCGGTCCTGGGCCCTGCTCAGGACCCGTAGGCCGTAGTACGCGCTCTGCACCTGGCGGGCCAGGGTGCGCGTGTCGATGTCCGTGCGGAACTCGCCCGCGCCCTGCCCCGCCGCGACGACCGCATGGATCGCGCCCTCGACCCGGTCGAAGGTGCGGCGCACCACCCGCTTGACGTCGGGGTCGTGCGCCGCCGCCTCGATCGCGGCGTTGATGGCGAAGCAGCCGTGCGGGTCCGCCGCCGCGGCCGCGAGGTCGGTGTCGACGGCGTGCACCATGAGAGCGCGCAGCCGGCGGCCCGCCGGACCGGGCCCGGCCAGGATCTCCATCTGCTCGGCGGTCGCGGTGTCGTGGTAGCGCTCCAGCGCGCGCAGGTACAACTGCCGCTTGCCGCCGAAGGTGTTGTAGAGGCTGGAGGGCCCGAGCCCGGTGCTGTCGCACAGGTCGCGCGTGGACGTCCCCTCGTACCCGTGCCGCCAGAACGTGTCCATCGCCGCGCCGATGACGCGCTCCTCGTCGAACTGCCGTGGCCTCGCCATACCGCCAGCCTACGAGTTTTGGATTACTGGTACAAAACTCCGGGCGCGCTCCAGCCGCGCCGCCCACAGCACGCCCGCCAGACCCACCACCGCGAGTGACGCCCCCACCCACGCCACGGACGCGTACCCGAGGCCCGCGTCGATCGAGAGCCCGCCGAGGAGCGGAGCGAGGGTGTTGCCCACGTTGAAGGCCGCCGTGTTGGTGGCGCCGACGAGGGTGGGCGCGGCGGGCGCGAGGGTGAACACGCGGGACTGGAGGGCTGGGTTGGTGACGTACCCGGCCACGCCGAGCGCGAAGACGAGGGCGACGACGACGATCGCCGTGTGCGCGGCCATCGCGAGCAGCGCCGAGATCACGGCGAGGGCCGCGAGCCCCCAGCCGAGCGTGGCCAGCGGGGCGGCGTGCGCGGTGCGGCCGCCGACGACGAGGCCGAGCAGCCCACCCGCACCGAAGAGGGCGAGCAGGACGGGCACCCAGGCGTCGCGGATACCGGTCACGTCGGTGAGCAGGGACGCCAAATAGCTGAAGGTCACGATGACCGCACCGAAGGTGAAAGCGGTGATGGCATAGGAGAGCCAGAGGGCGGGACGGGCCATGCCTCGCAACTCCGCCCGGACCGAGCGGGCCCCCCGCGCGCCCCGGTCCGCGGGTAGTGCGAGGAGGGTGCAGATCGCGCTGATCAGGGTCGCGGCGGCCACCGCCCAGAACGCGGCGCGCCAACTGGCGTACTGACTCAGGACGGTTCCCGCGGGGACGCCCACGATCGTGGCGAGGGTGAGGCCGCCCGCGACCACGGCGACCGCGCGGCTCTTGGCGCTCGCGGGCACCAGTGTGACGGCGGTGGCGATAGCGACGGCCCAGAACCCGGCGTACGCGAGGGCGCCGATCACCCGGGTCGCGAACAGCAGGCCATAGCCGGGGGCGAGCGCTCCGACGGCGTGCGCCGCCACGAACACCACCTGGAGCCCGACGAGCGCAGCGCGGCGCGGCAGGCGCAGCGTCGCCACGGCGAGCAGAGGCGCGCCGATGACCATGCCGAGCGCGAAGGCCGAGATGAGCAGCCCCGCGTCGGGAATGGAGACGCCCAGGTCGGCTGCTATGTCCGGGAGCAGCCCGGAGAGCATGAACTCGGACGTGCCTTGCGTGAAGATGCCGAGACCCAGGACATAGACGGCGAGTGGCACGGGTTCTCTTCCTTTCCCTGTCGTTCCCGAGCGCGCGCCCCGTCCACTTCTCACTCCGAGCGTTTTGGAGCGCACGCTTCATAACTAGCGCGGCGACGACCCGCCGCACCCTCACCGCAGGACGCTCACATGTTCTGGAGCGGTCGCTCCAAAATGAGGGCGGCCGTGCGGGAATACCCGTGGCGGACCCCGGGTTCGATCACCCCGTAACTGGCGGCGTACGTCCAGGGGCGGGCCGTCGTCGATCTGTGGGCCGGCGACGGCATCGACGGGTCGACCCTGCTGCCCGTCCACTCCAGCAGCAAGGGCGCCGCGCACCTGGTGGTGGCACTGCTCGTGCAGGAGGGCGTGCTCGATCTGGATCGCCAAGTGACCTTCTACTGGCCCGAGTTCGTGGGTGGAGGCAAGGAGCGGCTGACGCTGCGCGAGCTGATCGCGCACCGTTCGGGCCTGATCGGTGTCGACGGCGGGTTCACCCTGGAGGTGCTGGCGGACGACCGCGTCGCCGCCGCCCGCCTCGCCGGGCAGCGACCGTTCTGGGAGCCGGGGACGGCGTACGGCTATCACGCGCTGACCATCGGGGCCCTGACGGGTGAGGTGGTGCGCAGGGCGACGGGTCGCACGCTCCAGGAGGTCTACGAGGAGCGGATCCGGGCGCCGCACGGCCTCGACCTGTGGCTGGGGCTCCCGGAAGCCGAGGAGGCACGGTTCCGGCCCACCCGGCCGATGGCTCCGACGCCCGGGCAACAGGCACTCCTGGCCACGAACCGGCCCCCGGCCGAGGGCCTCCTGCCCATCGCGTTCAACCGGGCCACCGACCCGTCCTTCGACATCGTCGACTACGCCAACTCCCGTACGGTGCGCGCCCTCGGGCCCGCATCCGGTGGCGGCGTGGGCACCGCGCGCGGGCTCGCCCGGCTGTACGCGGCGGCGCTCAGCGGGGTCGACGGGGCGCCCGCGCTGCTGAAGCCGGAGACGGTCGCGGAGTTCACGGAGCGCCACTGGACGGGCACCGACGGGGTGACGGGCGAGCCGGACCACTTCACGCTCGGCTTCGAGACGGAAGGAGTGCGCTACCCGGTCCTGGACGCCACCGCGTTCGGCCACTCCGGGGCCGCGGGCTCCGAAGCGTTCACGGACCCGCGCACCGGCCTGGCCTACGGCTACACCCGCCGCCGCTTCGCCTTCCCGGGCGGCGCGGCACCGGAGAACCAGCGGCTCGTCGCGGCGGTGGCGCGGGCGACCGAGAAGGCCGCCCGCTGGCACCTCAGCGCATCAACTTCCCGCGGGCGAGACCCTGTTCGCGCAGTCGGTCCCGGACGGACCGCGCGAACTCCGTGGCGCCACACACCGAGATCGTCGTCAACGACACGTGGACGTCCGCGATCCCCACGCCGCCGACCCGCCGGCCCGGTCCGTCGGTTAGCGTCGGCGTCATGACCAGCAACTCCTTCACCCGCGCCCTCGCCGGAGACGTGCTCGTTCTCGACGGCGGCCTGTCCAACCAGCTGGAGGCCGCCGGGCACGATCTGAGCGACGAGCTGTGGTCGGCCCGGCTGCTCGCCGAGGAGCCGGAGGCGATCGTCGCGGCGCACCGCGCGTACTACGAGGCGGGCGCGAATGTCGCCATCACGGCCAGCTATCAGGCCACGTTCGAAGGGTTCGCGCGGCACGGCATCGGGCGGGAGAAGGCGGCCGAACTCATGGTGTCCAGCGTCGAGTTGGCGCGTGCGGCGGCTGCCGCCACCGATACCGACCGACCCCTGTGGACGGCCGCGTCCGCGGGGCCGTACGGGGCGATGCTCGCCGACGGGTCGGAGTACCGGGGGCGGTACGGGCTGAGCGAGGAGGAGCTGTACTCCTTCCATCGGCCCCGCCTTGAGGTGCTCGCGGGGGCCGCGCCGGATGTGTTCGCCCTGGAGACCGTGCCCGACGCGGACGAGGCGCGGGCCCTGCTGCGGGCGGTGCGCGGGCTCGGGGTGCCGGCCTGGCTGTCGTACAGCGTCGACGGCGCGCACACCCGCGCCGGGCAGCCGCTGGAGGAGGCGTTCGCGGTCGCCGCGGACTCGGAGGAGGTCGTCGCGGTCGGCGTCAACTGCTGCGCTCCGCGCGACGTCGAGCCCGCCGTGCGCCTCGCGTCCCGCGTCACCGGCAAGCCCGTCGTCGTCTACCCCAACAGCGGCGAGGAGTGGGACGCCGAGGCGCGCGCCTGGACGGGCAGCGCCACGTCCGCCCCGGAACAGGTGACCGCGTGGCGGGACGCCGGGGCCCGGTTGATCGGGGGCTGCTGCCGGGTCGGGCCCCGAGCCGTGGCGGGGATCGCGGCGGCGCTCGACCACTGAGCCACGGGCGCGCGGAAAACCCTAAGGCCTGCGTGCCGCCCAGCGGATCGCCCCCGCCAGATGCGCCCGGAAGGCCGGATCGTCGTACGCCGCGAGCCGCTCACGCCCGGTGGGTGTGAGCACGTCACCGCTGGTGGAGAGGAAGACGACGGAGTCGGGCCCGGCGTCGAGCCCCGCCTCGAAGTCGGCCGGGTCCTCGGTGTGCCGCACGGCGAAGCCGGGTGTGCGCAGGGCCCGGACGGCGTGCGGGATGGAGTCGTGGCGGTAGTCGGTGGTGCGGGTGTGCACGAGCGTGGCGGCGGGCATGCCCGGATGTCAGTGGGGCTCGCGCTCCCCCTGGTCGAGGCGGAACGGCGGATAGGTGTCCGTCATCAGCCCCGCGTACGCCGCCACCCGCGCCGCCCAGCGGTGCAGGCCGATGTTGAAGTCGTACATGCCGCGCGGGTAGACGCCGGTGAAGAGCAGGGAGACGGCGGCGAAGAACGTGAGCAGTCCCGCGACACCGCCCGCCGTGCTGGAGCCGCCCACGAGCAGCGACACCATCAGCAACTGGGGCAGCACGAGCAGCCACCACTTGACCAGGACCAGGCCGCGCGACAGGTGCTCGGGGTAGACGACATCGAGGCGGGCCGGATAGTCGGGGACGGGCCCGAGCGTGAACGGAGGGTAGCGGTCGGTGCCGAGGGTTCCGTACGTGTAGTAGCCGACGCGCCAGGTCCAGCGCATCACACCGACGTTGAAGTCGAAGAGGAGACGTGGGTAGCGGGTCGTGAACAGGATCGCGAACAGTGCGACGAGCGTGGTGAGGGAGGAGCCGATGAACAGGAGGACGAGGACGAGGTAGTGCGGCAGGGCGAGCAGCCACTTCACCAGCCACAGCCATCGGGACACGGCCGGATCGTAATCGGCTTCCAGGGTGACCGGGTGCGCGGGGATCGCGGTGGTGGCGAGGAACTCGTTTTCTGCCATATGCCTCGTGTACGGCGGTTTCGGCCCGCGCGCAAGGAGGGACGGAAGGTGTCCGTTTCGTACAAGACCCGGGCGTGCCCGCGGCGTTCCTGGCGGACCAGTTCGGGACGCTGCTCGACGGGCGGAACGCCTCGGTGAGCGGCGACGTGCGGCGGGTGCTCGGGCGCGGCGCGGGCACGTTCGGGGAGTTCGCGGAGCGGGAGGCTGCGGCCGGCGCCTGGAAGTAGCCGGGGCGGCCGGGGGCGACGGGCCCCGGTCAGTCCTCCTCGTCCGGCGTCCCGTCACCGTTCTTGCGGACGGTGCGCAGACGGGACGTGACGTCCTCCGGGGGCAGGAACTTCGACCAGCGCTCCGGGAACTCGGACGGCATACCGGGGTCGTCGCCGTCCTCCAGCTCCTCGTCGTCGTCCGGGAAGTCGAGGGCGGCCGCCCGTGCCACCTGCTCGGCGGCGGCCGCCGTGCGGACGCGCTCGTTCGCGGCGCGCGCCGCCCCCGTCGCGACCGAAGGCCACACCCGGTCGATGGCGGCGTTCACCGCGGCGCCGACGAGCACCGCGAACGCCGAGACCCCGATCCACAGCAGCACGGCGACCGGCGCGGCGAGGGAGCCGTAGATGGTCGGCCCCTCGATGGTGTTGGTGAGGTAGAGGCGCAGCAGGAAGCTGCCGGGGATCCACATCGCGAGCGACACGAGAGCACCCGGCACGTCCTCGATCCACGGCGAACGCACCGGCACGGACACGTGGTAGAGCGTCGTGAGGAACGCGATGGACAGCACGAGGACCACGGGCCAGTAGAAGATCTGGACGAGGGACTGGGACCAGGGCACGAGACCGATCACCGCGTCCGGGCCCGCGATCATCAGCGGCAGCGCTATCGCGCCGACGACGAGCCCCACCAGGAAGAGCAGGAAGGCGAGCAGCCGCGTCTTCACGATGCCGCGCACGCCGTCGAGGCCGTACATCACGGTCACCGTGTCCACGAACGTCGACACCGCGCGCGAGCCCGACCACAGCGAGAGCAGGAAGCCGATGGAGATGACGTCGGGCCTGCCGCCCTTGATGACGTCGTCCAGGATCGGTTCTGCGATCTCCTTCACGCCCTGGTCGGTGAGGACCGTGCGGGAGGCCTCCAGGATGTTGTCGCGGACGCCCGCGATGGTGTCCGCGCCGGTCCAGGTGTCGACGTACGCGAGCAGTCCCACCAGGGACAGCAGCAGCGGCGGCACCGACAGGAGGGTGAAGAACGCCGCCTCGGCCGCGAGGCCCAGGATGCGGTACTCCATGCACGAGTTGACGGTGTCCTTGAGGAGCAGCCACGCCGTCTTCCGTTTTGAGACGTTGTGATAGAGGACACGCGCCCGGTGAAGACGTCCGGACGGCGGTTCGGGGGATCCACTTGCTGGCTGCACGCCTCAACGGTATCCGTCGGGAGGGACGGCGTCCGACGTCAGGCCCGGCCTGTGGTGGGGTTTGCGGTGGCGCGGGTAGGTTCGACAGACATGGCAGGCAGCACGCATACCGTCACCAACCAGGCCCCTCCGCTCGTCGGATACGACGTCTTCCGGGCCGACCACGCCCTGACGCAGGGTCTGAAGCGGCATCTGGACCCGGCACTTCTGGACGAGACCCTCGCGGACCTCACACTTCTCGGTCGCACGGCCGGGTCGGCGCAGGCCCAGGAGTGGGGTCGGCTCGCGAACGAGAACCCCCCGCGCCTTCGCACCCACGACCGCTACGGCCACCGGATCGACGAGGTGGAGTTCCATCCGGCCTGGCACCGGCTCCTGGGCAAGGGTGTGTCGGCGGGGCTCACGTCGGCGTGGACGCGGCCGGGCGGTCATCTGCGGCGCGCCGCCGCGTTCCTGGTGTGGTCGCAGGTGGAGGCGGGGCACCTGTGCCCGCTGTCGATGACGCACGCGGCGGTGCCCGCGCTACGCGCGGAGCCGGAACTCGCCGCCGTGTGGGAGCCCCTCCTCACCTCCACGGTCTACGACTCCGGGATGCGCCCCGCGGGGCGGAAGGCCGGCGCCCTCTTCGGCATGGCGATGACGGAGAAGCAGGGCGGCAGCGACGTACGGGCCCATACGACGCGGGCCGTACCGCTGTCCGAGGCCGGGACGTACGCGCTCACCGGACACAAGTGGTTCTGCAGCGCGCCGATGTCGGACGGATTCCTGGTCCTGGCGCAGACCGGCGCCGGACCCACCTGTTTCCTCGTGCCGCGCGTCCTGGAGGACGGCACACGCAACGCGTTCGCTCTCCAGCGCCTCAAGGACAAACTGGGCAACCGGTCCAACGCGTCGGCCGAGGTCGAGTTCGACGGGACGTGGGCGCGCCGGGTCGGCGAGGAGGGGCGCGGGGTGCGCACCATCATCGAGATGGTGTCGGCGACCCGGCTCGACTGCGTGCTCGGCTCCGCGGCCCTGATGCGCCAGGCCGTGGCGCAGGCGACGCACCACTGCGCGCACCGCGAGGCGTTCGGCGCGAAGCTGGCCGACCAGCCGCTGATGAGCAACGTCCTGGCGGATCTGGCCCTGGAGTCGGAGGCCGCGACGACGCTCGCGCTGCGGCTCGCGGCGGCGTACGACGACGGGGGCGAGCAGGAGCGGGCCTTCCTGCGGATCGCGCTGCCGGCGGCCAAGTACTGGGTGACGAAGCGCTGTACGCCGCTGGTGACGGAGGCCCTCGAATGCCTCGGCGGCAACGGGTACGTGGAGGAGTCCGGCATGCCGAGGCTGCTGCGCGAGTCACCGCTGAACTCGATCTGGGAGGGCGCGGGGAACGTACAGGCCCTCGACGTCCTGCGGGCGTTGCAGCGGGAACCGCAGGCGCTCAACGCGTTCCTGATCGAGATCGGCAAGGCGCGCGGCGCCGATCACCGGCTCGACGCGGCGGTGAAGGGTCTGCTGACCGAACTCGGCGATCTTGACGGCATCGAGGCGCGGGCGCGGCGGATCGCGGAGCGGATCGCGCTGGTGCTGCAAGGTTCGCTGCTCGCGCGGTACGGGCCCGACGACGTGTCGGACGCGTTCTGCGCGGCGCGGTTCGGGGGCGACAGGGGCGCGGGGTTCGGAACGCTGCCGCACACGCTGGACCTGGCGGCGCTGGCGGAGCGGGCACGCCCGCGGCTGTGACGGTCGGATCCGGGCGTCCGGACACTGACGCGGGGATGGTGCTGCGCCGACACGGCACCATCCCCGCTCAGCAGGCCCCCTAGAGGAGCTCGAACGCCGCATCGCGGCGGCGTTGCTCCCATCTTCAAACTCCGCACGGATGTTCACCAGGGTTGCAGGGGGTTGCAACGTTCCTCGGGAAGGCCCACGCCCGCGCGGTTCCTCAGGGCAGGATGGACGCAACTCCCCACAACCGAGGTTCTCCCCATGAACAAGGACTCGACGATCGACCTCGCACGGTTGTCCGCCATGGACGTGGCGCACTCTTCCCGGCTGCTCAAGGGGGTGCGCGACGCCACGCTCTCGGGGCTGCGCCCACGGGTGCGCCCGCGACCGGTGATCGGGGACTCCTGGCGGCGGATGCTTCGGGACGGCGTCGACCCGGACCTCGACGTCCGGGCGGGGCTGCTCACCGCGGAGGAGCTGGAGGAGAAGCGGCAGACCTCGCCGCTCTTCCCCCTCCTGCCGATGCTGCGCGAGGCGCTGGTGGCGGTGGCCGACGCGGCGCAGCACATCATGGTGATCAGCGACGCCGACGGCCGGATCCTGTGGCGCGAGGGACATCCCGGGGTGCTGCGCATGGCCGACAGACTCGGCTTCCAACTGGGCGCGCACTGGGCGGAGGACGTCGTTGGCACGAACGGGATCGGTACGCCGCTGGTGGCCCGCCGTCCCGTGCAGGTCTTCTCCGCCGAGCACTTCGTGCAGTCGCAGCACCCGTGGATCTGCACGGGCGCCCCGATCACGGATCCGCGCGACGGGCGGGTCCTCGGGGTCGTGGACGTCAGCGGGCCGATGGACACGCTGCATCCGGCGACGCTGTCCTGGGTGCACTCGGTGGCCCAGCTCGCGGAGGCGCGGCTGCGCGAACAGTTGCAGGGGAGCCTGGAGCGGCTGCGTTCGGTCGCCGCGCCGGTCCTCGCCCGGATGAGCGGGCGGGCGCTCGCGGTCGACCCGTTCGGCTGGACGGCGGCGGTCACCGGGATGCCGCCGGTGGACCGGGTGGCGCTGCCCAAGTCCCTCGCGGAGGGCTGCTGCTGGATCCCCGCGCTCGGGGCCTGCAACGTGACTCCGCTGCCCGGGGGCTGGCTCCTCATGGTGGACGAGGAGCCCCGGCCGCTCGGCGCGACCCGCATAGCGCTCGACGTGAGCCGCCCGCGGCGCTGGTCCCTCGAGGTGTCGGGGGCCGCGGCCACCTGGGCCCACGAACTGAGCCCGCGGCACGCCGAGTTGCTGTTCGTCCTGGCGCTGCACCCGGCGGGACGCAGCGCTTCCGCGCTGGCCGACGACCTGTTCGGCGACGGGACCCGTACGGTGACGGTGCGCGCCGAGATGTCCCGCGTCCGCCGCTACCTCGGCGCCCTCCTCGCCCACCGCCCCTACCGCTTCGCGGACGACGCGAACGTGACCATCCACCTCCCCGACGACCCCCGCGACCTCCTCCCCCACTCCGTCGCACCGGCGGTGTCGGCGGCCCGAACCCGATCAAGCCCGGGTGGCGACCAATCAAGCCCCGCCGGCGATTGAGGCGCGGGGTCCGGGGCAGAGCCCCGATCTTTCAAGCCCCGCTCTTGTGACGAGAGCCCGCGGGGTCCGGGGCAGAGCCCCGCGGCCGCAACCCCGGTGCCGCCCTACCCCGCGGCCAGCGCGAGCAGCTTCAGATACGCCTCCACCTCCCACGCCGCCCGCCCCACAAACAACCCCCGCACCCCCGGCAACCCAAGCAACCACGGCGCGTTACCGAGGTCGACCGACCCCCCGTACAGCACGGCCCGCACCGGAAGTTCCGCAAGAGCCTCAAGCGCAGGCGCGATCTCCTCGGGGCGAGGCGGCCGCCCGCCGGCCCCGATCGCCCACACCGGCTCGTAGGCGAGCAACACCGCACCGGGGTCCGCCTGCCCTTCAAGCGCCGCCAAAGCCTGCGCCCGCACGACATCCGCACCCCGCCCCGCGTCCCGCGCCACCGCATCCTCACCGACGCACACCAACGGCGTGAGCCCATGCCGCAACGCCGCCGCCGTCTTGAGCCGCACCGTCTCATCGGTCTCCCCGAAGTGCGCCCGCCGCTCCGAGTGCCCGATCTCCACAAGCCGGGCACCGGCATCCGCGGCCTGCGGCACGGAGACCTCCCCGGTCCAGGCGCCCTCGTCCTCCCAGTGGGCGTTCTGCACGCCGGTCAGGACGGCCGAGCCGGGCCCGAGCGCGTCGGCGACGACGGACACAGCCGTCGCCGACGGAATCAGGAAGGGCCGCACGCCCTCGATGCCGTCCCCGACCGCCGCCCGGACGCGCGCCGCGTAACCCGCCGCCTCGGAACGGGTCTTGGTCATCTTGAAGCTGGTCCCGATCCAGCGGCTCACGCGCTGTCCTCCTGCTCGTACGTGCTGATGGCGGCGACCTTCGCGGCCGATGCGGAGTGCGGGTCGAAAGTGTAGGTGAGCCATTCGCGGGCCAGTCGGCGGGCGAGTTCCAGGCCGATGACGCGCTGGCCGAGGCAGAGGACCTGGGCGTCGTTGGAGAGCACCGCGCGTTCCACGGAGAAGGAGTCGTGGGCGGTGACGGCGCGGATGCCGGGGACCTTGTTCGCTGCGATGGCGACGCCGAGTCCGGTGCCGCACACGAGCAGCGCCCGGTCGGCGCGGCCCTCGGCGACGAGCCGCGCCGCGTCGACGGCGACGTGCGGGTAGGCGGTGTCCTCGCCGCCGGGCGTGATGCCCACGTCGATGACCTCGGACACGGCCGCGCTGTCCTTGAGGTCGGCCTTGAGCGCTTCCTTGTAGTCGAGTCCCGCGCTGTCGCAGCCGACGACCACGCGCAAGGTGTTCATGCGTCCTCCTGAGGGGCCAGTGCCGTGACGATGAGGGCGAAGGAGACGGCTCCCGGGTCGGGGGTGCCGAGGGTGCGGTCCCCGTGGGTGCGGGCGCGGCCGAGGCGGGCCGTCATGTGCGCGGTCTCCTCGGCGGCTCGGGTCGCGGCAAGGGCGGCTGCCGCCCAGCCGTCGTGCGGGAGGCGTTCGGCGAAGGGGACGGCGGCGTCGACGAGCGTCTTGTCACCGGGCCGCGCCCCACCGATCCGTACGATCGCGTCGACCGACTCCCGTACGGCGCGCACGAGTTGGGCGTACGTCACCGGGTCCCGGTCACCGGCGACCGCGCCCGCGGCGGTGAGGGCGGCGGCCCACAGCGCACCCGATGTGCCGCCCGCGCCGTCGGACCATGCCTCGCCCGCCCGAACGAGGAGGGTGCCCGCCCCCGCGCCCGCGGCGAGTGCCCGGTCGGCGGCCGCGCAGGCGGCGTCGGCGCCGCGGCGCATGCCGATGCCGTGATCGCCGTCGCCGCCCACCGCGTCCAGGGCGCCGAGCCGTTCCTCGTGCGTGGCGATGGTGGCGCGGAGGGTGCGCAGAGCGTCGGCGACGCGGGCGGCTGAGCGGCGGGATTCGGGGGTGCCCGGCGTCGGCTCCGGCGGGCTCGCGGTCGTGGTGAGGTCGTCGGTTCGGGTGGGGCGCGGCCCGAGGTGGCCACGCCGGAACGCGGGGGCGAGGGCGGGGGCCTGCCACAGCTCCGCGAGTTCGTCGTCCTTTTCGAAGAAGGTCAGGGTGAGGGAGAGGCCCGCCATGTCGAGGCTCGTGACGTGTTCGCCGACCTCGGGGGCGACGGGCTCGATGCCGGCGGCGGCGAGCCGCTCCGCGACCCTGCGGTAGACGACGAACAGCTCCTCGTACTTGGTGGCACCGAGCCCGTTGAGGAGGACCGCGGCGCGCCGCGCGCCGTCGGGCACCTCCTTCAGTACGCCGTCCAGGAGCCGGTCGGCGATCGTGTCGGCGTCCGTCAACTCGGCTTCGTCCAGGCCGGGTTCGCCATGGATACCGAGACCGAGGGCCATCCGCCCCGAGGCGACGGAGAACAGCGGACGGGGCGCGCCGGGGAGCGTGCAGCCGTCGAAGGCGTAGCCGAGGGTGCGGGTGGCGTCGTTGGCGCGGCGGCCGATTTCCTCCACCTCGTCGAGGGTGTCGCCGCGCTCGGCGGCCGCGCACATGACTTTGAAGACCAGCAAGTCACCTGCTATGCCCCGCCGTTCGGCCGGATCGGTGTGCGAGGCGATGTCGTCGGTGACCGTGCGGATGCGGACGTCGATGCCCTCGGCGCGCAGGCGCCCCGCGGCCTCGCCGAAGTGCAGGACGTCGCCCGCGTAGTTGCCGAAGCCGAAGAGGACTCCCCCGCCGTTCTCGGCGGCCCGCGCCACGGACGCGATCTGCCCGGCCGACGGTGACGCGAAGATCTCGCCGCAGGCCGCGCCGTGGGCGAATCCGGGCCCGACCCAGCCGGCGAACGCCGGATAGTGGCCGCTGCCGCCGCCGAGGACGACGGCGACCTGCCCCGGCGGGGTCGCGGAGGCGCGGACGACGCCGCCGTGCACGGGGCGTACGAGGTCGGCGTGCGCGGCGGCGAAACCGCCGAGCGCCTGCCGGGCGAACTGCCGGGCGTCGTTGACCAGCGGTGCCATCCGAGTCACTCCCCGAGGCGGGCGCGCAGGACGCGCCGCAGGTAGTCGCGGTTGGCCGCGGAGACACCCAGGCCGTCGCCGCCGTAGTGCTCCACGCAGATCGGGCCGTCGAAGCCGCACTCCAGGGCCATCGCGAGGGCGCGCCGGTAGTCGATCACACCGCCCTCGCAGGGCGCGGGGTGGGTGAAGTAGGCGCCGGTGGCCAGGTCGTGATCGCGGTAGTAGTTCTTGATGTGCCAGTAGTTGGTGTGCGGGAGGGTCTTGCGCAGCATCGACTGCCAGTCCTCGATGGGGCGGTGCAGTCGGACGAGGTTTCCGATGTCGGGGTTGAGTCCGACGTTCGGGAGTCCGATGTCGGTGGCGAGGGACACCGCGCTGTCGGCGGTGCCGAGGTAGGTGTCCTCGTACATCTCCAGGGACAGGCGTATGCCGTGCCGGCCGGCGCGTTCGCCGAGTTCGCGCAGTCGGGTCACCGCGAGCTCCCAGGTGCGGAAGTCGCCGATCGGGTCGGTGGCGCCGGGCTCGTGCCAGAACCACAGGGCTTCCTGCTGCTGCGCCGTCAACTCCCGGTGCAGGCCCACCGATACGACTCCGATACCGAGGTCGGCCGCCGCGTCGATCGTGCGCAGGAGGTATGCGAGGTGGGTGCGGGCCGCGTCCTCGTCGGGGTCGATGACGCTGCGGCGGATCGCGGAGATCGCGGTGACGCCGAGGTCCGACTCCTTGAGCACGCGGGAGAGTTCGGCCCTGCGGTCGGCGTCGAGGTCGCCGGGGCGCACCCAGCTGTCGGTGAGGTCGACGTGGTCGAAGCCCTCGCCCGCCACCTCGCCGAGAACCGAACTCCACTGCCTCGTAGGCGCGTTGTGGGCGTCGGGGAACTGGAGGAGTGCGGCTCCGATGGGCCAGTCACGGGCGGCGGTGAACGGCGGTGCGGTTGGGGCGACTTGTGCGGGGCGGGGCATGGGCGACTCCCTCGTCGGCCGGGCGATCCACGCTGGAACTCACACTGGGAACTCACGCTGACAATCCCTTTGGATCGTAGACCCTATAGGATCTATTCAGTCTGCGACAGACTGTCCGCACCTCCCACTCGGATAACCTGGACGGCGAGATGAGCCCGAAGAGCACGCACCCGCAGAGCCCCGCCTCCCCGCTCGTGGCACGCCGCGCGCTGCGCGACGGGGTCTACGACGCGATCCTGGAGAAGCTGCTCGACGGCTCGACGCCGCCCGGCTCCTCGCTCGGCATCGACTCGCTCGCCCGCGAGCTCGGCGTCTCGCCGACTCCCGTGCGCGAGGCCCTCGTTCAGATGGAGCACACGGGCCTGGTCAACCGGGTCGCGCTCAAGGGGTACAAGGTGGCGCCGCCACTCTCCCCCGAGCAGGTCACCGAACTCTTCGACGCCCGCATCATGTTGGAGCTCGGCGCGGTGGAGCGGGCCCTCGCACACACCGACGATCTGGTGCCGGAGCTCCGGGCGGCGCACGCCCGGCACGTGCTCGCGGCGCACCGCGTACGCAAGCTCCGCGGCGGTGACGAGACCGCGACCGACAACTCCGACCTGCGCGAATACTTCGCCGCCGACTGGGCGTTCCACCTTCTGATCATCCAGGCGGCGCAGAACCGGTTCATGGCGGCGATGGCCGAGTCGCTGAGCGCGCACGTGCACCGGATGCGGCAGACCGTCGACCACGGCACGTTCGACATCGACCAGGCCATCGCCGAGCACACCGCGATCCTCGCCGCGTTCGAGTCCGGCGATCCCGAGGCGCCGGCCCGCGCGATGCGCACGCACCTGGAGGGCGTCGAGCGCCGCTCGCTCGACGACGCGTAGCGGTTCCGCACCCGGCGACACCCGGCGACATCAACTTGCCCTCGTGCGGTGGCAATTCACGCACACCTCTTGTCATGACTCCTTCGGCGCACCTACGGTCACCGCCATATCCCATAGGATCTCGGATCCGCAGGAAGGTCGACGATGACGTCACCACTGCGTGCGGTACGCCGTCTCGCCGGAGCCACGGCATTGGTCACCGCACTCACCTCGTGCACCTTGCTCAACGCCACCCCCGAGGTGCCGAAGGACTGGCACCCGCGCGGTTCGGTCTCCGCCCTCGTCGCGTTCGCGCCGGGCGGCGGCAGCGACCGCTCGGCGCGCGTGATGGCCCAGGGGCTCAATGAGCTCGACGGCGGCTACCACGTCAACGTCGAGAACAAAGAAGGCGGTTCGGGCGCCGTCGGCTGGGCCGGCTTCCTCGCGGAGAAGGGCAACGGCAACGCGCTGCTCGTCGCGGAGGGCGCCCTCAACACGCTGCCGCTCGTCTACGACGTGCCGTTCACGTACAAGTCGTTCACGCCGCTGATGATGTTCGCGGAGGACTCCCGGATCGTCGTGGCCCGCAAGGACTCGCCGTACAAGACGTGTCCGGACGTGGTGCGGGCCGCGCGCGAGAAGCGTGTCGTCACCGGGTCCAGCGGCAAGACGGGCGCGGACGCGCTGGTGATCGGCAAGTTCAAGAAGCAGGGCGGGAAATTCGGCGTCGTGCCCTACGGCTCGACGGGCGAGGTGCTGACCGGGCTGCTCGGCAAGCAGATCGACATCGCGCCCTCCAGCGCCTCCTCGGCGAAGCCGTATCTGCAGAGCGGCGACATGAAGGCGCTGTGCACCATGACCGCGAAGCGCTACGACGACCCGGTCCTCGGCAAGGTCCCGACCGCCGAGGAGCAGGGCCTCGATGCCGAAGTCACGCTGTGGCGCGGGGTGTTCGCGCCCGCCGGGATCGACGACGTACAGCGCAGGTACTGGATCAGGTCGCTGGAGAAGGCCATGAAGTCGAAGGCGTACCACGAGTACCTGAAGGCCGACATGCTCACGCCGGCCCAGCGCAGCGGCCCTGAGTTCGCCGCGTATCTCAAGCAGTACGACGCCCAGGTGAAGGAGGACCTCAAGTGACGACGCCTTCTGCCCCACCGCGGGCGCGCCGCCCCGTCCTCCTCGCGTACGGCGCTCTGACCGCGCTCGGCACCCTGTTCTTCGCCGGCTCCTTCGCCTACCCGTGGACCCAGCCGGAGGACGGCACCATCGGCGCCGCCGTGATGCCGAGGACGGCGGGCCTGCTGCTCGCCGTCCTCGGTCTGCTGCTGGTGCGTCAGGAACTGCGTACGGGCTCGGTGTTGGAGGGAGACGGACACGTCGAGGAGGCGGCCGAGGTCGATGCCGATGAGGCGCGGCGGGTCCGCACGAAGCTGATCGTGGTCGTGGTGACGATGGTGGTCACCGCGCTGCTCGTGCCGTTCCTCGGGCTGCTGCCCGCGCTGACGCTGATGACCCTGTTCCTCACGGCGGTCGTGGAGCGTCAGCCGCTCGCGCGCAGCGTACTCGTGGCGGTGCTCGTGTTCGCGCTCTCCTACCTGCTGTTCATCACGATCCTCAGCATTCCGCTGCCGTTCGGTCTCTTCGACCCCGCCGTCTGGAGCCAGCTGTGATCGACCATCTCGTCACCGGATTCGGTGCCGCGCTCAGCCCGGAGAACGTGCTGTGGTGCTTCGTCGGCGTGCTGCTGGGCACCGTCATCGGCATTCTTCCGGGCCTCGGTTCGGCGACGGGCGTCGCCATCCTGATCCCGGTCACACTCACGTTCTCGCCGCTCACCGCGCTGATCATGCTCGCGGGGATCTACCACGGCGCCCAGTTCGGGGCGACGATCACCGCGATCCTCATCGCGACGCCCGGCGAGGCGTCGTCGGTGGTCAGCACGCTCGACGGATACAGAATGGCGCGGGCGGGAAGAGCCGGGCCCGCGCTCGCGATCTCGGCGCTCGGCGCGTTCGTGTCGGCGATGGTGTCGCTGGTCGCGCTGATGGCGGTGGCCCCGTTCTTCGCGAACCTGGCGCTGGACTTCGGGCCGCCGGAGATGCTCGCCGTGATGATCCTCGGCCTGTGCACGATCGTCGTCTTCTCGGGCCGAAATCTACTTCTGGGCATGGCACTTGGTCTCACCGGCGTACTCATCGGCTGCGTCGGCGTGGACGGCGGCAGCGGTACGCCCCGCTACACGTTCGGGCAGATCGACCTGTTCGGCGGCATCCCGTTCGTCGAGGTGATGATCGGTCTGTTCGCGATCGGCGAGCTGCTCAACCAGCTGCACATCGGCATGGCCGAGCCGATCCGTGCCCGCTTCCGCGATCTCCTCCTCACCAAGGAGGACCTCAAGCGGGCCGCCGCGCCCACCGCACGAGGCACCGTCCTCGGCTTCCTCCTCGGGTGCCTGCCGGGCGCGGGCACGACGCTCGCCTCGTTCATGGCGTACGGGGCGGAGAAGCGGTTCTCCCGCAACCGCAAGCAGCTCGGCACGGGCGCCATCGAGGGCGTCGTCGCCCCCGACGCGGCCACCAACTCCGCCTCCAACGCCAACTTCGTGCCGACCCTCGTCCTCGGTGTCCCCGGCGGCGCGACGACGGCGGTCCTGCTCGGCGCGTTCCTCGTGTACGGAATCCAGCCGGGCCCGCTGCTCTTCGAGAACCAGCCGGAGCTGGTGTGGGGCCTGTTGGTCTCCTTCTTCATCGGCAACCTTCTGCTGCTGATCCTCAACCTGCCGCTCGCACCGGTCTTCGCCCAACTCCTGCGCGTGCGCTACGCGTTCCTGTACCCGCTGATCATCGTGACCTCGCTGATCGGCGCGTACTCGGTGAAGAACAGCATGTTCAGCATCTGGATCGTGCTGTTCTTCGGGCTCGTCGGCTACGCGATGAAACGGCTGAACTTCCCCGTGGCCCCGCTCGTCCTCGGCCTGGTCATCGGCCCGCTGTTCGAGAAGTCGCTGGTGCAGACGTCGGCGCTTTCGGGCGACGACTCGCTGCTCATCCTGCACAGCCCGGCCGCCGTGACGATCCTGCTGCTCGCCGTGGTGCTGGTGGCAGGGCCGCCGGTGACCCGCAGGCTGCGCCGCACCCGTACCGTCCCCGAGGCCGCAGAGGCCCCCGCACCCAAGACCCCGGAGAAGACACCATGAGCACCCGCACCTCTGAACTGCCGCGCGTAGCCGTCACGTTCGGCGACCCGGCCGGGATCGGACCCGAGCTGGTCGCCCGCCTCCTCGCCGACCCGAAGACCCGCGAATCCGCCGACCTCGTACTCCTCGCCGACGAGGAGGAGCTGCGCTCGGCGGGCGAGGACGCGGGCGTGGACCTGGACTGGGCACGGGAGTTGCTGCACCCGGGCCCCGCACCCGAGCGCCCGGACGGCGGCTTCCAGCGCAAGGCGGCGACGGCGGAGGGCGGGCGCTGGGCGCTCGGCCACCTCAAGACCGGGCTCGATCTGGCGCGGGCGGGTGACGTCGACGCCATGCTGTTCGCGCCGCTCAACAAGTCCTCGCTGCATCTGGCCGGGATGACGACGAGTGACGAACTCCGCTGGTTCGAGGAGGAGTTGGGCGTCGACGCCTTCACCTCGGAGCTGAACGTGGTGCCCGGCCTGTGGACCGCGCGCGTCACCTCGCACGTCTCCATCGCGGACGTCGCCGCCGGGATCACGCCCGAGCGGGTGACGGCGGCGGGCCGGCTCCTGGACCGGGTGCTGCGCGGCGCGGGCGTCGAGGCCCCCCGTATCGGGGTGTGCGCGCTCAATCCGCACGCGGGCGAGAACGGCCACTTCGGCCGCCACGAACTCGACATCATCTCCCCCGCGATCGCCGTCCTGCGCGAGGAGGGGCTCGACCTCAGCGGCCCCTACCCCTCCGACACGATCTTCCTGAAGGCGCGTGCCGGGGAGTTCGACGGGGTGCTGACGATGTACCACGACCAGGGGCAGATCGCGATGAAGCTGATGGGGTTCGACGGGGGTGTGACCATCGCGGGCGGCCTGCCGATCCCGATCTGCACGCCGGCGCACGGCACCGCGTTCGACCTGGTCGGTCGGGGGGCCGCGAACACGGGGTCCATCCGGAACGCGTTCGACCTGGCGGTGCGGCTGTCGCGGCGCTGAACCCATACCAGCCCCCGCGCCTCAATCGCCGCAGGGGCTTGAATCGGTTCGGTACGCTCCGGCGGCATGTCCATGTTCGAACGCATCCCGCGCATCAAGCCCAGGACGGCGCGCCGGTACCGCACGCCCCTCACGGCGCACCAGCTCTGGATGGTGTCCCTGAGCGCACCCGTGCGCCCGGACAAGGACGCCTCCCGCACCACGCTGTACCCGTTCACCCGCATCGACGACGACAAGGCGCGGCGCCGTCTCGCCGGGCAGTGGGAGTCCGGCACGCGGGACGAGTTGCTCGCGCGGCTCGGCGCGCTGGCGCGGTCGGGCTTTCGGGAGCAGGCCCGCGCCCGGCTCGGCGTGGCGCCGCTGGCCTGGGACATCGCCCTGTACGCGGACATCGCGCGCTGTGGCTTCGCCGCCGGGCTGCTCTCCGAGGCGGACGCGTGGAACCTGCTGAAGAACGTGGTGCCGCGGGTCGCGGGCACGTACAACACGTGGCAGGAGTACGGCGACCACTACCTCCTCGGCCTCTCGGTCTGGCGCGAAGCCGCGCAGGGGACGCCCTCCGAGTCGCTGCTCGCCGCACAGGACGTCGCGGACGCGCACCTGAAGTCGCTGCTCGACCCGGCGAACCGCAAGAGCCCGTGGCACCGGGCGCCGCTGGACGTCATCCGCCGCCCCGACCGTCCCGCCGACAGAAGCCGCACGTCAGGCACGCCCGGACGGCCCGAGTAAGCTGACGCACCCTCGTACAGGATCAGGTGGAAGGGACGTCGTGGTGGGCGTGGGTGGAGAGGTCGGGCAGAGCGACAAAGGGGCCGCGTCCGCGCCGTCGGACCTGCGGCGTCTCGCGGTGGAGCTGCGCCGCCTCAACGGGGAGTTGACCCGCGTCGTGCACGGCTTCGCCTCGGGCCAGGACCTGCACCCCACGGACGTACAGGCGCTCGCCGTCGTCCTGGACTCCACGGAACCCGTCACCCCGAGCGTGCTGCGCCGCCGCCTCGGCCTGACGTCCGGCGCGGTGAGCGCCTGCGTGGACCGGCTCGAACGCGCAGGGCATCTGCGGCGGGTGCGGGAGAGCGCGGACCGGCGGGTGGTGCATCTTCAGTACGTGCCGGGGGCACAGGCGCGGGCACGCAAGTATTTCGGGCCGCTCGCCGAGGCTGCCGACAGGGTGCGCGGTGACTTCGACGCGACGGAACTGGACGTCGTCGTGAGGTTCCTCGGTTCGCTCAATCACGAGCTCGCCGCCGTGGAGAGCCCCCGCACATAGCGTTCCGGCCCGTGGCCGGCCGCATCCGCCGGGGCGGGTGCGGCCGAAGGTACGACGTATGCCACCATCCCATTTAACTCAATCATCGAGATACTTTCTGATTGAGATTGTCCGGCTGCCTTCCTTGGGAGAACCATGCCCCGCACCCACCGACGCGCCCGCTGGCTCGTGCCGATCGTCCTGCTCTTCGGCTGGCTCGCCATCGGCGGCACGCTCGGTCCGTACGCCGGAAAGCTCGGCGAGGTCGCCACGAACGACCAGGCGGCCTTCCTGCCGCAGGGCGCGGAGTCCACCCGCGTGATCGACGCGCAGCGCGCCTTCAGCGAGGACGAGACGCTCCCCGCGGTGGTCGTGTGGACCGCCGACGGCGGGGGCCGGATAGACGACGGCCAACAGGCCGCCGCCACCCGCGCGTTGGCCACGCTGAAGGGCGAGCCCGGCATCGTGGGCCAGGTGTCGCCCGCCCTGCCGTCGGACGACCGCGAGGCCCTGCAGGGGGTCGTGCAACTCCGCCCCGACCTGGGGGACCAACTCGCACCCACGCTCGACAAGATCGAGTCCGCGACATCGAAGGTGCCGGGTGCGACGGCCGCCGTGGCGGGCCCCGCGGCGAGCCAGGCCGATCTGTCCGACGCCTTCGCCGGGATCGACGGGCTGCTCCTGTCGGTCGCCCTGGTGGCGGTCCTGGTGATCCTGATCCTGGTCTACCGCAGCGTGCTGCTCCCCTTCGTGATCATCATCAGCGCGGTGCTCGCGCTGGGCGCCGCCTGCGCCGTCGTCTACGCGCTCGCCGACCACGACGTCGTACGCGTCGACGGACAGGTGCAGGGCATCCTGTCGATCCTGGTCATCGGCGCCGCGACCGACTACGCGCTGTTGCTCACCGCCCGCTACCGCGAGGAACTCGCCTCGGGCGCCGAGCGGTTCACCGCGATGCGGGCCGCGCTGCGCCGCTCCTCCGGGGCGATCGTGGCCAGCGCCGCCACCGTCGCCCTCGGCCTGCTCGCCCTGCTGCTCAGCGACCTCACCAACAACCGGGCGCTCGGCCCGGTCGGCGCCATCGGCATCGTCTGCGCCGTCCTGAGCACCCTCACGTTCCTGCCCGCCGCCCTGGTGCTGCTCGGCGGCGCCGCGTACTGGCCCGCGAAGGTGCGCGCCGACGACGGCTCGGGCGCGGGGCACGGTGTGTGGCGGCGCGTCGCGCGGGCGGTGGAGCGGGCGCCGCGCAAGATCTGGGCGATCGCCCTCGTCGGCCTGCTGGCGTGCGCGGCCTTCGCTCCCACCCTCGACTCCAAGGGCGTGCCGCTCGACGAGATCTTCGTCAACGACGCGCCCTCGGTCGCCGCGCAGGAGACGCTGGCCGAGCACTTCCCCGGCGGCTCCGGCAACCCGGCCGTGGTGATCGCGGACGCCGGACACCGGGCCGCGGTCGTCTCGCGGGCCGAGAAGGTCGACGGCGTCGCGAGCGCGGCCGTCCTGGGCGAGCAGGGGCGGCCCGGCGGCGGTTCGCCCCGCATCGTGGACGGCAAGGTGCGCCTCGACGTCACGCTGAAGGACCCGGCCGACAGCGACGCGGCCAAGGGGACGGTTGTCGCACTCCGTACGGCGCTGCACTCCATCGACGGCGCCGACGCCGTCGTCGGCGGCTACACCGCGCAACAGTACGACACCCAGCACACCGCCGAACGCGACCGCATGCTGATCGTTCCCGTGGTCCTCGCCATCATCCTGGTGATCCTCATCGGCCTGCTGCGCTCGGTGCTGATGCCACTGCTCCTGGTGGCGACGGTGGCCCTCAACTTCGTTGCCACGCTGGGCATTTCCTCGCTCGTCTTCGAGCACGTCCTCGGCTTCAGCGGCACCGACGCGTCCGTGCCGCTGTACGGCTTCGTTTTCCTGGTCGCGCTCGGCGTGGACTACAACATCTTCCTGATGTCGAGGGCCCGCGAGGAGTCCCTGCGGCACGGGGTGCGGGACGGAATCCTGCGGGCGCTCGTCGCGACGGGCGGCGTGATCACGTCGGCCGGTGTCGTGCTGGCCGCGACGTTCGCCGCGCTCGGCGTGATCCCACTCGCCTTCCTGGTGCAGATCGCCTTCATCGTGGCCTTCGGCGTGCTGCTCGACACCCTGGTCGTGCGCTCGCTCCTGGTCCCCGCGCTGGTCAGGGACATCGGCCCGAAGTCGTGGTGGCCCGGACGCCTCGGCCGCGACCGCGACACGGACTGAGACGCCCGAACCAGGTGCGCAGGGCCTAGATTCCGGGGATCCCCCGGTCAGCGAAGGCCTTGCGCACCGCCGTCTCCGCCCCGGCGCCGTACATTTCCCGCGCCGTCGCGACCGTCGACTTCGCCGCCGCCGAGAAGCTGGTGTCGGGGGCGAAGTCGAACTGGGCGTTCACGATGATCCGGTCGGCCGTGCGGGCTCCGAGGGCGCGGCGGATGTCGTAGAGCGCGCGCGACCAGATCTCGCCGTCGGCGTGCACCTCCCCCACCCGGTCCGCGTACGTCTTGTCGGTGTCGACGCGGCGCAGACAGTGGGGAGTGGACGAGGTGTACGAGACGGAGTCCCAGTCGGCGACGCACGCCAGGTCCGCCCGCATCGGCCAGCCGTACTTGGCGTCGGCGGCGGCCCCGACCTCCACGGCGAGATAGTCGCCGAACGCCTCACCGATCGATCCGGCCTCCAACGAGGTGCCGAATCCCGGGACTTGGGCGTTGTGCACGGCGTGGCCGTACTCGTGGACGACGACCTCCGCGTCCTCGGCGTCGTCGACGCCGCCCTTGCCGAAGCGGATCTCGGCCTTCTTATCGGTGAAGTACGAATTGTCGGCGCCCCACTGGTTGATGCGGACGGGCTGGGCGCGGTCGTTGGCACCGGGGAGTTCGGTGCCGAAGCCGAGGGACTGGAGGTACTCCTGCGCCTCGTTGACCCAGAAGTAGGCCATCACCTGCTCGAACTGGTCGTCGTGGCGGGTGTACGTCCCGGCGTCCGCGACCTTGGCGGCGGCGCCGGTCTCGGATCTCACGTAGGCCCACTTGCCGGACAGGCCGCCGCTGCCGTCGAGGTTGCGCAGCGCGGCGGTGGCGTACTGGGCGCTCGGGACCGCCGTCGCGGAGTCCTTGGCGTCGGTGAGGGACTGGTCGCCCGAGGACTGGACCGGGTTGACCATGAAGACCCGGGCCTGCGCCGATCCGGGCGCGGCGAGGGCGGGTGCGGCGAGCGTGGCGAGGGCGACGGTGAGGGTGGCCGCGGCGAGCGCACCACGGGAGAAGCGACGTGACATCGGTACAACCTCCGGTTGGGCTGGTACGGATGGCGCGGGGGGTGGCGCTGTTGCGCGCTGCGGGATCTTCCCGCATTGCGGGCAGCCTTGGCCATAGCCCGTCGGGCGTGATCCGATGAGCCGCATGAGCAGCAGCAACACCCTCACCGTCACCACGTGGTCGCTGGAGCAGACCGCTCCCGGCGACCTGCGCCCCGCCGTCCCACCGGAGGGCGACGACGTACGCGTCGTGCGCTCCGAGGTCCCCTCCCCCGAGTTCAGCCGCTTCCTGTACGCGTCCGTGGGCAGCGACATCCGCTGGCTCGACCGGCTCGGCTGGACCTACGCGCAGTGGCAGGAGCAGCTGTCGCGGCCGGGTGCCGAGACCTGGGTCGCGTACGAGAAGGGCACGCCCGCCGGGTACGTGGAGCTGGACGCGCAGGACGACGGTGTCGTGGAGGTCGTCTACTTCGGCCTGATCCCGGCGTTCCGCGGGCGGCGGATCGGCGGCCACCTCTTGTCGTACGCGGTCGCGCGCGCGTGGGACCTGGCCGAGCGGTGGCCGGACCGGGCGCCCACGAAGCGGGTGTGGCTGCACACCTGCAGCAAGGACGGCGAGCACGCGATGGCCAACTACGAGCGGCGCGGGTTCAAGCTGTTCCGTACGGCGACCGAGGAGGAGCCGGACCTGCCGACCGCGGGGCCGTGGCCGGGGGCCTTTCCCGCCGCCTGAACCCGTCCCGCCGGCCGTTGAGCCACTTCGCACCGCTGTGACCGGCGCCACTATTGTCCGCCATTCGAGACGATCTCGTCCAGATTGCGGACGATGGTGGACCGGGCCCAAAGTCCCGTGACACGCTTTCGTCATGTCTACAGCTGGAACCGCCTTGGTGAGTCGACGTCACGTCGACTTCGGCCGCATGTCCAGCGCCATCTGTCCGGCGCGCTGATCTCTCCAGCACCGCCGACCTCTCGCCACATCTGACCTCCTGCGCACCGCCGCGCCTCCTGCGCGAAGTGTGCAGGTCAGAGCCGCCTTAAGCCTGTCTGAAGGACGATTCTCCATGGCTGCTACCCCAGAAACACCTGTCTCCGCCGCGCCCCGCCGCAAGGTGAGCCGTCACCGTGGCGAGGGCCAGTGGGCCGTGGGCCACTTCACTCCGCTCAACGGCAACGAGCAGTTCAAGAAGGACGACGACGGTCTCAATGTACGGACACGTATTGAGACGGTCTACTCCAAGCGCGGTTTCGACTCCATCGACCCCCAGGACCTGCGCGGACGCATGCGCTGGTGGGGTCTCTACACCCAGCGCAAGCCCGGCATCGACGGCGGCAAGACGGCCGTCCTGGAGCCGGAGGAGCTTGACGACGAGTACTTCATGCTGCGGGTGCGCGTGGACGGCGGCCGGCTGACCGTTGCGCAGCTGCGCGCGATCGGCGAGGTCTCCGAGCAGTACGCGCGCGGCACCGCCGACATCACCGACCGGCAGAACATCCAGCTGCACTGGATCCGCATCGAGGACGTTCCTGCGATCTGGGAGAAGCTGGAGGCCGTGGGCCTGTCCACGACCGAGGCGTGCGGCGACTGCCCGCGAGTGATCATCGGCTCCCCGGTGGCCGGCATCGCCGCCGACGAGATCATCGACGGCACGCCCGCCGTGGACGAGATCCACGAGCGCTACATCGGCAACAAGGAATTCTCCAACCTGCCGCGCAAGTTCAAGACCGCGATCTCGGGCTCCCCTGTCCAGGATGTGGTCCACGAGATCAACGACATCGCCTTCGTCGGCGTCAACCACCCCGAGCACGGTCCGGGCTTCGACCTGTGGGTCGGCGGCGGGCTGTCCACCAACCCCAAGCTCGCGCAGCGTCTGGGTGCTTGGGTGCCGCTCGACGAGGCCCCCGACGTGTGGGCCGGTGTCGTCGGCATCTTCCGCGACTACGGCTACCGCCGCCTGCGGACCCGCGCCCGCCTGAAGTTCCTGATGGCCGACTGGGGTCCGGAGAAGTTCCGCCAGATCCTCGAGGACGAGTACCTGAAGCGGAAGCTCGTCGACGGCCCCGCGCCGGAGGAGCCCTCGCAGAAGTGGCGTGACCACATCGGCGTCCACCAGCAGAAGGACGGCCGCTTCTACGTCGGGTTCGCGCCGCGCGTCGGCCGGGTCGACGGCACCACGCTCGCGAAGATCGCCGAACTGGCCGGCGCGCACGGCTCGGACCGGCTGCGCACCACCGTCGAGCAGAAGATGATCATCCTCGACGTCACCGAGGACCAGGTCGAGTCGCTCGTCTCGGGCCTTGAGGCGCTGGACTTCCAGGTGAAGCCCTCGCCGTTCAGGCGCGGCACGATGGCCTGCACCGGCATCGAGTTCTGCAAGCTCGCGATCGTCGAGACGAAGCAGCGCGGCTCGCAGCTGATCGACGAGCTGGAGCGCCGCCTCCCGGAGTTCGACGAGCCGCTGACCATCAACCTCAACGGCTGCCCGAACGCCTGCGCCCGTATCCAGGTCGCGGACATCGGTCTCAAGGGGCAGCTCATGCTCGACGGCAACGGCGAGCAGGTCGAGGGCTACCAGGTGCACCTCGGCGGCGCGCTCGGCCTGGAGGCCGGGTTCGGCCGCAAGGTGCGCGGCCTGAAGGTCACCTCGGCCGACCTGCCGGACTACATCGAGCGCGTCCTCAAGAACTACGAGGCCGAGCGCGAGGACGGCGAGCGCTTCGCGACCTGGGCGGCCCGCGCATCCGCGGAGGCACTGTCATGAGGTTGGCGAGTGAGCCGAAGGGGCGCGCCGGTGTCGAGACGGCGAGCGCGCGGAGGCCCGACGAAGGAGGGTCGAGCACGGTCGTCGGCTCGACGCCGGCACCAGGCGCCCCGGAGGCGAACCGAGCCTCGGAAAAAGGGGAGGCCCTGTCATGAGCGAGCGTGCCGCGCCGTTCTTCTGCCCGTACTGCGGGGACGAGGACCTGCGGCCCGGCGAGGAAGGTCACGGCGCCTGGGAATGCGCGGCCTGCAACCGAGCCTTCACGTTGAAGTTCCGCGGGCTGCTCGCCCGCGGGGTTCAGCGCAACGACGGTGGAGGGGAACAGATATGACGACGGCTCAAGCCCCCACGGATACTGATGAGTTGAAGGCGCTCGCCGAGCAGGCCGGGCGCGACCTGGAGGACGCCTCCCCGCTGGAGATCCTCCAGTGGGCGACGGACACCTTCGGCAAGAAGTTCTGCGTGACCTCGTCCATGGAGGACGCGGTCGTCGCCCACCTCGCCTCCCGCGCGATGCCCGGTGTGGACGTCGTGTTCCTCGACACCGGCTACCACTTCGAGGAGACGATCGGCACCCGGGACGCCGTCGAGGCCGTGATGGACGTCAACGTCATCACGCTCACCCCGCGGCAGACGGTCGCCGAGCAGGACGCCGAGTTCGGCCCGAAGCTGCACGACCGCAACCCCGACCTGTGCTGCGCGATGCGCAAGGTGAAGCCCCTCGAAGAGGGCCTCGCCGGATACGCCGCGTGGGCCACCGGCCTGCGCCGCGACGAGTCCCCGACCCGCGCGAACACCCCGGTCGTCGGCTGGGACGAGAAGCGGCAGAAGGTCAAGGTCTCGCCGATCGCCCGCTGGACGCAGGACGACGTCGACGCCTACGTCACCGAGCACGGCGTGCTCACCAACCCGCTCCTGATGGACGGCTACGGGTCCGTGGGCTGCGCCCCGTGCACCCGCCGCCTCCTGGAGGGCGAGGACGCGCGCGCCGGACGGTGGGCGGGCCAGGCCAAGACCGAGTGCGGACTGCACGGCTGACCGCCATGAACGACACCCAGACTTTGGAGAACCAAGTGACCGGAGCCACGATCTGGCTCACGGGTCTGCCGTCCGCCGGCAAGACCACCATCGCGTACGAGCTGGCGAACACGCTGCGCGCCGAGGGCCGCAAGGTCGAGGTGCTGGACGGCGACGAGATCCGCGAATACCTCACGGCGGGCCTCGGCTTCAGCCGGGAGGACCGGCACACGAACGTCCAGCGCATCGGCTACCTCGCCGAACTCCTCGCCCGCAACGGCGTGTTGGCGATCGTCCCGGTCATCGCGCCGTACGCGGACAGCCGCGAGGCCGTCCGCAAGCGCCACCAGGTGGGCGGCACCGGCTACCTGGAGGTGCACGTCGCCACGCCCGTGGAGGTCTGCTCCGACCGCGACGTAAAGGGCCTGTACGCCAAGCAGGCCGCCGGTGAGCTGTCCGGCCTCACCGGGGTCGACGACCCGTACGAGGCACCCGAATCGCCCGACCTGCGCATCGAGTCGCAGAACCAGACCGTGCAGGAGTCCGCGGCAGCGCTCCGTGCGCTGCTCACCGAGAGGGGTCTCGCCGCATGACGACCGTAGCCACAGTGACCGAGGACACTGATTCCCCCTACGCGCTCAGCCACTTGGACTCCCTGGAGTCCGAGGCGGTGCACATCTTCCGCGAGGTGGCGGGCGAGTTCGAGCGGCCGGTGATTCTCTTCTCCGGCGGCAAGGACTCCATCGTCATGCTGCACCTGGCGCTGAAGGCGTTCGCCCCCGCGTCGATTCCCTTCTCCCTGCTGCACGTCGACACCGGGCACAACTTCCCCGAGGTCCTCGAGTACCGCGACCGCACCGTCGAGAAGCACGGCCTTCGCCTGCACGTCGCGTCGGTGCAGGAGTACATCGACGCCGGCAAGCTGCGCGAGCGTCCGGACGGGACCCGTAACCCGCTCCAGACCGTGCCGCTGACCGAGAAGATCCAGCAGGAGAAGTTCGACGCCGTCTTCGGCGGCGGGCGCCGCGACGAGGAGAAGGCCCGCGCCAAGGAGCGGGTGTTCTCCCTGCGCGACGAGTTCTCCCAGTGGGACCCGCGCCGCCAGCGCCCCGAGCTGTGGCAGCTCTACAACGGCCGCCACGCGCCGGGCGAGCACGTCCGCGTCTTCCCGCTCTCCAACTGGACCGAGCTGGACGTGTGGCAGTACATCGCCCGCGAGAACATCGAACTGCCGCAGATCTACTACGCGCACGAGCGCCCGGTCTTCAAGCGCAGCGGCATGTGGCTGACGGCCGGCGAGTGGGGCGGCCCGAAGGACGACGAGACGGTCGAGACGCGCCAGGTGCGCTACCGCACCGTCGGCGACATGTCCTGCACCGGCGCCGTCGACTCGGACGCCACGACCATCGACAAGGTCATCGCCGAGATCGCCGTGTCCCGGCTCACCGAGCGGGGCGCCACCCGCGCCGACGACAAGATGTCCGAGGCCGCGATGGAAGACCGCAAGCGCGAAGGGTACTTCTAGACATGAGCTCCACCACCTCCTCCGCCGCCGTCGAAGAGCTGGCCGATCTCTCGGCGACGACCCTGCTGCGGTTCGCCACGGCCGGTTCGGTCGACGACGGCAAGTCCACGCTGGTCGGCCGCCTGCTGCACGACTCCAAGTCGGTCCTGACCGACCAGCTGGAGGCCGTCGAGCTCGCCTCGCGTTCGCGCGGCGCGGCCGAGCCGGACCTCGCGCTGCTCACGGACGGCCTGCGCGCCGAGCGCGAGCAGGGCATCACGATCGACGTCGCGTACCGCTACTTCGCGACCCCGCGCCGCCGCTTCATCCTCGCGGACACGCCGGGCCACGTGCAGTACACGCGGAACATGGTGACCGGCGCGTCCACGGCCGACCTCGCCGTGGTCCTCGTCGACGCCCGCAACGGCGTCATCGAGCAGACCCGCAGGCACGCCGCCGTGGCCGCGCTCCTGCGTGTCCCGCACGTCGTCCTCGCCGTGAACAAGATGGACCTCGTTGACTACGAGGAGACCGTCTTCGCGAAGATCGCCGAGGAATTCACCGCGTACGCCGGGCAGTTGGGCGTCCCGGAGATCACCGCCATCCCGATCTCGGCGCTCGCGGGCGACAACGTCGTGGAGCCGTCCGCCAACATGGACTGGTACGGCGGCCCCACCGTCCTTGAGCACCTGGAGACGGTGCCGGTCAGCCACGACCTCACCAGCTGCCACGCGCGCCTTCCCGTCCAGTACGTGATCCGTCCGCAGACCGCGGAGCACCCGGACTACCGGGGCTACGCGGGGCAGATCGCGGCCGGTACCTTCCGCGTCGGCGAGTCCGTGACCGTACTGCCCTCGGGCCGTACGTCGAAGGTCACCGGAATCGACCTGCTGGGCACGGCCGTCGACGTCGCCTGGACGCCGCAGTCGGTCACCCTCCTCCTGGAGGACGACATCGACATCTCGCGCGGCGACCTGATCGTGCCGAGCCATGACGCGCCCGCCACCTCGCAGGACATCGAGGCGACGGTGTGCCACGTGGCGGACACCCCGCTCGTCGTAGGCCAGCGGGTGCTGCTCAAGCACACCACCCGTACGGTCAAGGCGATCGTCAAGGAGATCCCGTCGCGGCTCACGCTCGACGACCTCTCCCAGCACCCCGAGCCCGGGCAGCTCGTCGCCAACGACATCGGCCGCGTGAAGGTGCGGATCGCCGAGGCGCTCGCCATCGACTCGTACGCGGACTCGCGCCGCACGGGCTCGTTCCTGCTGGTCGACCCGGCGGACGGCACGACGCTCGCGGCGGGCATGGCCGGCGAGTCCTTCGCCTCCGCCGAGGACCCCAAGGCGCTGGTGGACGAGGAGGGTTGGGACTTCTGAGACCGTCTCCCGGATCCCTGGTCAGGAACTGAGCGCACGATGAGCCACTCCCCCGTCCTCCTCGTCATAGCCCACGGCAGCCGCGACCCGCGCCATGCCGCGACCGTGCACGCCCTCGTGGGCGAGGTGCGGGCGCAGCACCCCGGTGTCCGGGTGGAGACGGCGTTCCTCGACTTCAACGTCCCTTCCGTTCAAGGGGTGTTGAAGTCGCTGGCGGCCGAGGGCGTACGGGACGTGGTGGCGCTCCCCCTGCTCCTCACCCGCGCCTTCCACGCGAAGGCGGACATCCCGGCGGTGCTGCGCGAGGCGCCGCGCGGGATGCGGATCCGTCAGGCGGAGGTCCTGGGCCCCGACCCGCTGCTGGTCTCGGCCCTCGAACGGCGCCTGTACGAAGCGGGGTTGGCCCCCGCCGACAAGCCCATGACCGGGGTCGTCCTGGCCTCGGCGGGCTCCTCCGACCCGGAGGCGATCGCAGTGATCGCTGAAATCGCGCGGGAGTGGCGGCACACCGGTTGGTGCGCCGTGCGGCCTGCGTTCGCCTCCGCATCCCTTCCGCGCACGGAGGACGCCGTGCGCGAACTGCGGGCCCTTGGCTGCGAGCGCGTGGCGGTCGCCCCGTACGTCCTCGCACCGGGCCGGCTGCCCGACCGGATCGCGGCGGGGGCGGCCGGGGCTGATGTCCTCGCGGACGTGCTGGGGCCCGCACCCGAGGTGGCGCGGGTGCTGATCGAGCGTTACAAGACCGCTCTCGTACGGGAGTTGCTGGCGGTCGGAGCCTGACGCCGGCTCACCCGCACAGCCGCTCCCCCAACTCGCTGCGCACATACCGCACGCTCCGCCCGCTGCGCGCCCGCGCCAACAGCCCCGCGTCGTACAGGATCGACAGGTGCTGGCTGATCGCGCCCGGGGTCACGGCGAGGCGGTGGGCGAGTTCCGTCGTCGACGCCGGCTCCGAGAGCAGCCGCAGGATGCGGGCGCGGGGCGCGCCGAGCAGCCGGATCAGCGCCTCGCCTGTCGCCGGGGGCGGGGTCTCGGAGATGGTGGCGCGGCCACGGGCCGGATAGGCGAGCAGCGGCGGCAGTTCGGGGTCGAGCATGGTGTGGGCGCCGTGGCAGAAGAGGGTGGGGACGAGGACGAGCCCGCGGCCCTCGATCGGGATGTCGGCCTCCGGCCAGGTGTGGAGGCTGTCGCGCTGTACGAGGGTGAGCACGTCGCCGTCCCAGGACAGCCGCCGGTCGAGGCTGGTGAACAGGCCGCCCACTCCGGCGTCAGCGAGCACCTTGCCGCGGTACGTGAGGTCGGCTTCCAGGACGGACTGCACGCGGGGCCACCAGTCGGGGGCGAGGCATGTGTGCCAGTAGGCCTCCAGCTCGTCGGCGATGCGGTGGCGGAAGGCGGCCGGGTCCGCGAGCCCCGCGCACAGCACGGGCGGCAGTCGCTCCGCCACCGTGTCGTAGGCGGTGGTGAAGTCGGGTTCGACGGTCTCGGGCGGCACGTCGCGGATCTCGGCGAGCTGCTCCGCGAACGCCGGGCGCGGGCGGCTCGGGCGCGGGGTGAGGAAGTCCGGGAGCCACAGGTGGGGTGCGACGAGCGCGACGAGCAGTTCGGTGTCGAGGCGCCGGAAGGCCGGGGCCAGGCGGCGCAGCCAGGGCCGCTGGTGCGGATAGCGGGCGGGGTCGCGCCAGCAGCGCAGCGAGTACACGGCCTCCTGGAGGGGCGAGTACGCGAAGGACGTACGGGCGAGGTCGCCCACGACGAAGCGGAACTCGATCACGGCGCCCCCCTCTTCCGACTGTTTAGCGTGACGCTAAAGGAATGTCGCGGCGGGCCGGTACCCGGTTTCGCTATGGCCATGACCACATCACCGCCTGCGCGGCGCCCCACCGCGCCCACGCCCGCCGCCACGCGTTTCGGCGGCATGCTGCCCACCGTCCCGGTGCTGCGCCGCCTGTCCCTGCTCACGCTCCTCAACGCGTTCGGGCGCGGGCTGTTCTTCCCGGTCAGCGTCCTGTACTTCACCCGGTTCGTGGGCCTGAGCGCCACCTCGGTGGGTGTCGGCCTCACGGTGGCCGGGGTGTTCGGCCTCGCGGCGGGAGTGCCGGCCGGGCGGGCCTCGGACCGGTGGGGGCGGCGTCCCGTGCTGACCGGGCTGTGGGTCGGGTGCGGCGTGGGGCTGGTGGCGTACACGCTCATCGACTCGTACGTCTCGTTCCTGATCACGGCGATCTGTTACGCCACGCTGAGCCAGGGCAGCATGGGCGTGCGCAACGCGCTGTACGCGGACGTGCTGCCCGCCGGTGAGCGCGTCGAGGGCCGGGCGCATCTGCGGATGGTCACGAACGTGGGCATGGGCGTGGGCGGCGCGTTCGGGGCGCTCGCGCTGCAACTCGACAGCCGGTTCGGCTACACGGCGCTGATCCTCGTCGACGCGGCGGCGTTCGTGGCCTCGGCTCTGATGGTGCACCGGCTGCCGGGCGGTGCGGGGCGGCGGCCCGTCGCGGACACCCCGGCCGAGAGCCGATGGCGGGCCGTGCGCGATCTGCCGTTCCTGGCGGTGACCTTCCTCAACGCCGTACTCGCCCTGCAATACGCCCTGTTGGAGGTGGGGCTGCCACTGTGGATCGCGCAGCACACCGAGGCGCCGCGGTGGACGGCGGCGCTCGTCATGGTGCTCAACTGTGTGCTGGTGGCGCTGCTCCAGGTGCGCGCGACGCGGGGTGTCGAGGACCTTCCCGGCGCGGTGAAGGCGATGCGCCGCTCGGGGGTGCTCCTCGCGCTGTCCTGCGCGATCTTCGCCTGCTCCGCCGGAATGTCACCGCTGGGCGCGCTGACGTTCCTGGTCGTCGGGGCGGTGGTGCAGGTCCTCGCCGAGGTGTTGCAGGCCGCGGGCGGCTGGACCGTCGGCTACGGCCTTGCGGACTCCCGCGCGCAGGGCGTCTACCAGGGCGTCTTCAACTCGGGCCAGGCCGCGGCCTCGATGGCGGCACCGGCCCTGGTGACGGTCACCGCGATCCGGTACGGGACGGCGGGCTGGGCCGCGCTCGGGGCGCTGTTCGTGGTGGCGGGGCTCGGGGTGGGCCCCGCCGTGCGGTGGGCGCGGCGGGGCGGCGAGTGGCGCGGCGAGTGAGCCGTTGCCGTCGACGTGGACATGCGGAAGAGCCGTGCCGTCAGCGTGGGTCGCGGCCGCTGAGGGCCAGGGCCCGCGCGTAGACCGGCGCGTCGTCCGCCACGTCGACGGGGGCGGCGAAGCCCTCGTACTGGCGGTACAACTCGGCGTTCGCCTCAACGACTTGGAGCAGCAGCGCCGCCGCGCCGTCCGAGACGCGGAACTCCTGGCCAGTGGCGCGGGCCACGTCCCAGCCGTGCAGGACGAGTTCGGCCCACAGGAGGGCGGCGACCTCGGGGGCGGGCTGCTGGGCGAAGCCGAGGTCGACCTCGCCCTCCCAGACGGCCGGTTCGGCCCAGGCGGCGACCGCCCGGTCGAGGTCGGCGGTGTACGTCGCGGCCCAGTCCTCTTCGGCCGTGAGGTCGCGCGCGGTCGCCTCCTCGGGCAACTGGGTGCGCAGCGCCCGGTGTTCCATGCCGTGCGAGGTGTACACGGTCCAGTGGTTCACGAGCGTCCGCACGTCCCAGTCGCCGCAGCCCGAGGCCGCGTCGAGCCGGTCGGGCTTGACGCCGGCCGCTACGCGCGCGGCTTCGGCGGCGCTTTCGGTGAGGTACGGGTACACGGTGTCCATGCGGAGTTCGTTCATGCCGCTGACGCTACGGCGACCGGTACCCGCCCCTCTTGAACAAACGCGACAGGGTTACTGAGCGCTGCGCGCGTCCACCGCCGCGACCAGGTCCGCCACGCTCGTCTCCCCGGCCGAACGGCCCTCCCGCGCCGCCTCGTCCGCGAGCTCCTGGAGGACGTCGTTGACCGGTGTCGACACACCGTGCAGGCGTCCGAGGAGGGCGATCTCGCCGTTGAGGTAGTCGGCCTCGATGCTGCCCGCGCCGCGCTGGAGGGACTGCCAGGAGGAGCCGCCGCCGCGCGGGGAGCTGTCGAAGGGCTCGAAGGTGATCTTGTCGGCGCGGGCGGCCTTCTCCTCGTCCTGCGACGCGTACGCGATCCCCGCGGCGTCGAGCACCGCCTCGCCCTCGGCGCGCGCCCGGCGCAAAAGGGCGATGCCCTCCTCGCTGGTGAGCACGCCGGAGACCGCCTCGATCGAATTGGCGAGGTTGGAGAGGAGCTTGGCGTACTTCCAGCGCATGACGTCGTCGACCACCGGCGCCTCCAACAGGCCCTTCTCCAGGTCCTCGGAGATCGCGTGAGCCGTCTCGTCGCGGCCCGACGGGTAGCGGCCGAGGTGCAGCATGCCGGAGAGCGGGGCGCCCTGGGCGCGGACGACGCCCGGCTCGACGAACGTGGCGGGCAGCCACACGCACATCCCGTAGACGCGCTGGAAGGTGCGCAGGGCGAGCCGTTCGCTCTCCACCCCGTTCTGCGCGCAGACCAGCGGCAGGCGGAGCGCCGCGGTGCCGCCGCCCTCGACGGGGCGCGGTCCCCACGCGGCGAGCGCCGCCGCGCTGTCCTGGGTCTTCACGGCGAGGATCAGCACGTCGTCGGCGCGCAGCGTGCCGAGCGCCTCCGGGCTGTCCACGACCGGGAGTTGATGGGTGTGCGGCCCGTCGGGCGTCTCGACGCGCAGCCCCTTGTCGCGCAGCGCCGCGTACTGCGTGCCGCGCGCGACGAGCACGACGTCACCGTGCCCGGACTGCGCGAGCCGTCCGCCGATGACGCCGCCGACCGCTCCTGCTCCGATGATGATGTAGCGCATGTGCCGACCCTTTCACGGACGCGCTCACTGTGGGGCGGTGAGTTCCACCAGCTTCGTCACGGTGTTCCAGTTGCGGCTCGTCGCGATCAGGCCCTTGTTGAGCGCCGGGCGGGAGAGCTGGGCCCCCAGCTTCGAGACGCCGAGGCCCTGGGGCGCGTAGAGGTAGAGGGCGCGGTCGCCGAGGCGGAAGTCCTCGGGCGCGTACGCGGCCGGGTCCACTGCGGCGAATCGCTCGGCGGTCACCGGCTCCGAGAAGTACGTGACGTGCAGCTGCTTGGCCTCCAGTTCGGCGGCCGGGAACGGGCAGTCCGCCATGACCGCCTTCAGATAGGCGTGGCCGCGCACGAGGACGTCGACGGTGAAGCCGAATTCGGCCTCGATCGCCTTGGTGATCGCGGACGCGAGCGAGTCCTTTGAGGCCTCGCCGCCGGACGGCACCGTGAAGGCGACGTTGCCGCTCTGGAGGTATGTGCGTACGTCGGTCATGCCCAGGCCCTCGATCACCGTCCGCAGCCCGGCCATCGGCACCTTCTTGTTGCCGCCCACGTTGATGCCGCGCAGCAGCGCCGCGCACCCCTCGGTCACCTGAGTCATGCGCACACGATAAGGCGGCCGCCGTTCCCCGTGGGGGTGGGCACGGCGGCCGCCGGTCATCGAGCCGAAACGTTTACTCGACGACCTTCAGGAGCTTGTTCGCGGTGCCGTCCGACGCGTTCTTGATGGCGTCGGGGGTGGCCCCGTCGGTGAGCGCCTTGGCGACGTCGGCCGGGGCCGCGTCCTTGTGTCCTGCCAGGTAGACGGCCGCCGCGCCGACGACGTGCGGCGTCGCCATCGACGTACCGGAGATGGTGTTGGTGGCGTCGTCGCCGGTGTTCCAGTCGGACGTGATGTCCGATCCAGGCGCGTAGATGTCGACGACGGAGCCGTAGTTGGAGAAGTCCGACTGCTCGTCGTCCTTCGTGGAGGAGGCGACCGTGATGGCCTCCGGGACGCGGGCGGGCGAGCTCGTCTTGGCGTCCGCCGACTCGTTGCCCGCCGCCACCGCGTACGTGACACCGGAGTCGATGGACTTCTTGACCGCCGCGTCGAGCGCCTCGTCCACGCCGCCGCCGAGCGACATGTTGGCGACGGAGGGGCCCTGGTGGTTCTCGGTCACCCAGTCGATACCCGCGACGACCTGCTCGGTGGTGCCTGAGCCCTGGTCGTCGAGGACGCGGACGGCGACGATCTTCGCCTTCTTGGCGACACCGTGCGCCTCACCGGCGATGGTGCCGGCGACGTGCGTGCCGTGCCCGTTGCCGTCGTCGGCGTTGTCGTCGTTGTCGATCGCGTCGAAGCCGGAGGAGGCGCGGCCACCGAAGTCCTTGTGGCTGATCCGGACCCCGGTGTCGATGACGTACGCGGTCGCGCCCTCGCCGGCGCTGTCCGGGTACGTGTACTTGCTGTCGCCCGCGGTGTCCGCCTGGTCGATGCGGTCCAGGCCCCACGACGGCGGGTTGTCCTGGGTGGCGTCGATGTGGAACTTCTTGTTCTGGACGACCTTCGACACGGAGCCGTCGGCCGCGAGCCGCTTCGCCTCGGTGTCCGAGAGGCCTCTGGCCGAGAAGCCGTTGACGGCGGAGCCGTAGTTGCGCTTGAGCGTGCCGCCGTACTCCTTGGCCAGGTCCTTCTTCGCGGAGGCGTTCGCCTTCTGGTCGAGCAGCACGATGTAGCTGCCGGCCACGGCGCCCTTGGCGTCCTGCCCGTAGACCTTGCCCTCGGCGGGGGCCGCGGTGGCGGAGAAGCCGCCGAACATGGTGACGCCCACTGCTGTCGCCGCCGTGGCTATCGCCGCGGTGAGCTTCATCGTGCGCGCATGCTGGTGTGTTGCCATGAAGAGGGGTCTCCTCAGTGGTGTGGGGGGAATTCCAGCGCCCCAGGACGAACCCTCGCGAAGGCTGTCAAACTCCGGAAGATGTCCGGGGGTTGAGACGAAACCCTGACCGATTGACGCGATCAGATCAAGACCTACATGAACCTGTGACGTGCTCAACAAGGTTTCGTAATAACAAATCGGGCGGTTCCCGGAGGTTCGGATCAAGGTCGCCCGGTTCATACCTCGGCGTCTCAACCCCCGATAGATGTAGGGGACTCGGGTCATCCTCCGCGCGGACCCCCGCCCGCCGCGCCTCACCGAACAGCACGACGAACCGGCCTTACCCCGCCCATACCTTCGATTACGGAGGTGACCTGATGGCAGGGAACGGGGAACGGCCGGAGCGCCGGGTGCGCGGGTTCGCGGCCCGGGCGGGCGGATGGAGCGCCCGGCACAGGTGGGCGGCGGTGGGGATCTGGGTGCTCTTCGTCGTGGTGGCGATGGGCCTCGGGTCCGTCGCGGGGCGGGTGGACGTCTCGGAGGACGACCAGCTCAAGGGCGAAACGAGTCAGGCCGCACAGATCATCGACGACGCGGGCGTCGACGAACCGGCGGGCGAGACCGTGCTCGTACAGAGCAAAAACGGTGCGCTGCGGGCCACCGCGCCGGAGTTCAGGGCCGCGGTGGCCGACGTGGTGAGGGCCGTCGAGGGCACGGGTGAGGTGACCGCCGTGCGCTCGCCGTACGCCGCCGACACCCGGACCGTCTCGAAGGACGGCCGCACCGCGCTCGTCCAGTTCGACATGCGGGGCGACCCCGACACCGCGGCCGACCGGGTCGAGCCGGTCCAGAAGGCCGTCGCGGGGGTCGCGGGCGACCATGACGCGCTGCGGATCGAGGAGATCGGCGCCGCGAGCATGAACAAGACCTTCGACGACGCGTTCGGCGACGACTTCCAGAAGGCCGAGTACTCGGCGGTGCCGGTGGCGCTCGGCATCCTGCTGATCGCGTTCGGCGCGCTCGTCGCGGCGCTGCTCCCGGTGGCGCTCGCCGTCACGGCGATCATGGCGACGATGGGCCTGATGGGCCTCGTCAGCCATCTGCAGCCGATGAGCGAGACCGCCAACTCGGTGATGCTGCTCGTCGGCCTCGCGGTCGGCGTCGACTACTGCCTGTTCTATCTGCGGCGCGAGCGCGAGGAGCGGATGAAGGGGCACGACCCGCAGACGGCACTGCGCGTCGCGGCGGCCACCAGCGGCCGGGCGATCATCGTCTCCGGGGTCACGGTGTGCGTGGCGATGGCGGGCATGCTGTTCACCGGGCTCGCCGAGTTCCAGGCGATGGGGCTCGCCTCGCTGATGGTGGTCGCGGTCGCGATGGTGGGGTCCGTGACCGTACTCCCGGCGCTGCTCTCGCTGCTCGGGCACCGGGTGGAGAAGGGGCGGATCCCGTTCCTGCATCCGGCGAAGCGGCGTAACGGCGGTAACGGGGAGGCCGGTTCGGGCAGTCGGCTCTGGAGCCGGGTGCTGACCGTCGTCCTCGCGCGGCCCGCCGTCTCCGTCGCCGTCGCGGTCGTCGCACTGCTCGCGATCGCCGCGCCCGCGCTCGGCATGAAGACCCAGAACCTCACCCTGGACCAGGAGTTCGGCGACTCGCTGCCGATCGTGGCAACGTACGACCAGGTCAACGCGGCGTTCCCCGGCGGCTCGGACCCGGCCGAGGTGGTCGTGAAGGCCGACGACATCAACGCCGCGGACGTACGGTCCGCTCTCGCCGACTTCCGTGCACAGGCCGTGAGTTCGGGCGCCTCGCGCGGCCCGGTCGAGGTCACCGTGCACCGGGACGAGAACGTGGCGATCGTCGACGTACCGCTCGTGGGCGGGTCCGATCAGGACAAGGCAGAGAAGAGCCTGGCGCTGCTGCGCGACGAGGTGCGGCCCGACACCTTCGGCCGCGTCGGCGGCGTCGAGGCTCCGATCACCGGGCAGGTCGCGGGGTCGAAGGACTTCAACGACCAGATCGTCGGTTCCGTCGTCCCGGTCTTCGCGTTCGTCATCGCGTTCGCGTTCCTGCTGATGCTGCTCTCGTTCCGCTCACTGACGGTCGCGATCACCTCGATCGTGCTCAACCTGCTGTCGGTGGGCGCCGCCTACGGAATCCTCGTCGCCGTCTTCCAGCACGGCTGGGGAGCCTCCCTGGTCGGCGCGGAGGGAGTGGGCGCCATCATCACGTGGCTGCCGCTGTTCCTGTTCGTGATCCTGTTCGGCCTGTCGATGGACTACCACGTGTTCGTGGTGTCCCGGATCAAGGAGGCGCGCGTTCAGGGGCGTACGAACCTCGATGCCATCCGGCACGGCGTCGTCACCACGGCGGGTGTGGTCACCAGCGCGGCCGTCATCATGGTCGCCGTGTTCGGCATCTTCGGGACGCTGTCCATGCAGTCCATGAAGCAGATGGGCGTGGGCCTCGCGGCCGCCATCCTGATCGACGCGACCGTCATCCGCGGTGTGCTGCTCCCGGCCGTGATGGCGCTGCTCGGGGAGCGCAACTGGTATCTGCCGAAGTGGCTGCGCCGGATGCCTGACCTGACGCACGACGAGGCGGGCATCGAGCCCGCCCCGGTCCCGCGCGAGGGCGGCGAGGAGGTGCGCGTCTGACGCCGCGCGATCCGGCCCCCGCCGGTCCGAGGGGCTGTCCACCGTCGCGTCACGCGACGGTGGACAGGCCCTCCTCCCTGAGACCGCCGTCCTGCTCAAGGCCGTTCGCCGCCGCCAGGGCGTCGCGCTCGCGGCCGTCCTTCTCGAAGGCCTCCAGCGTGCGGCCGAAGTCGCGCGTGGACAGCAACAGCTTGTAGACGATGGCGAGTTCGAAGACGAGCAGCAGCACACCGGCCACGACCGTCGCCCCGATGACCTGGTCGATCAGCGGCCCGACGATGAAGACGGCCATCTGGAACTCGATGCCGCTGATCAGGTGCGTACGGATGCGGTGGCGCAGCAGGAAGGACCGGAAACGCAGATAGACCGGGAAGCGGCTGCGGAACTCCTGGTTCAGGTCCACGACCTTGGGCCGCGAGGCCGGCGCGACGGTCTCCGTCTGCTCGGTCTGCTCGACGGCCTCCGACTGCACGGTCGCCCCGACGGTCTCCGACTGCTGGGCCGTACCGTCCTCCGCGGCGGCCGCCCCGCGCAGGTCCTGCTCGATGTCGGCGGACGGGTTGGCCCGCAGCAGGTCCTCCATGAAGGCGACGTCGTCCGCGTTCTGCGCGCGACGGGCCGCGCGCATGCGGGTCTTGATCTGCTTGCGCATCGTGTGCCGGGTCTTGAAGATCTCCAGCGAGTTGATGTAACGCAGCCCGTCGAGGAAGACGACGACCACGGCGAGCCAGACGTAGATCAGGTCGCCCGTGCGGTGGAACTGGCCGCCCATCAGCGCCACGGCACAGGCCATGACGCGGACGCGGTCGAAGATGTAGTCGAGCCAGGCGCCGAACACGGAGCCCTGCCCGGTCAGCCGGGCGACCTTGCCGTCCATGCAGTCGAGCACGAAGCTCAGGTGGTAGATGAGGGCGCCGGCGATCAGCCAGCGCCAGTCCCCCATCGCGAAACAGCCGGCCGCGCCCAGCCCGAGGATCAGGGCTCCCCAGGTGATCTGGTTCGGCGTGATGCGCGTCCAGCGCGCCGTGACCCGGACGAGAGGTGTGGCCATCGGGTCGACGAGCAACACGGTCCACCACGCGTCGCGCTTCTTCTGGGTGAGACGCCGCACTTCGGGCAACGACGGTATGTCTCGGGGCATGAGGCGCGCCAGCTTTCTCTGTTCAAAAGTAGGTTCACCCAACAGTAAGAATCAGTTCTCACCAAGTTCAAGAACGTACGGACACAACCTTTACCGAGGGGTATTAGTCGTACATCGCAGGCGAGTCAATTTCGTTATCTGTTCGGCACAGGCTTTTCACGGAATGATGGAACCGTTCCGTGAAAAATCGCGTCTACCCCACCCCGACTTCAGGGGCGCAGTTCCGCCTCGATGAGATCGGCGGCCTGCCGCGTTCCGCCCTCCTTGGCCATGTCCCGCTGAACGGCGGCGAGTCGGCGTGCCACCTCCGGGTCGTCGACCAGCGCGAGGACGGCCTCGCGGAGCGTCTCGGCGTTCGCCTCCTCCATGGGTACGTGCCGGGCGACGCCGAGGCCCTGGAGCATGTCGGCGTTGCCGAACTGGTCGACGGCCTGCGGCACGGCGACCATCGGCGTGGCGGTGGCCAGGCCTTCTTGACTGCCACCCGCACCGGCGTGCGTGATGAAGGCGTCGGCCTGCTTGAGGATCGCCAGCTGCGGCACCCACTGCCGCACCTCCACGTTGCCGGGTACCGGCCCGAGATCCTCGGCGGTGACGTGCTTGCCGACCTGGAGCACGACGTGCCAGCCCGGCAGATCACCGAATGCCTTCACGCACTCCCGGTAGAAATCGGGCTGCTTGGTGAACGACGAGCCGAGCGACACGAGCAGCACGCGCTCGGCGTCGGCGGGACGCCCCCAGTCGCCCTGCGCGGAGCGGTCTCCCTGGCAGGCGCCGACGAAGGTGTTCTTCTTCTCGTCGACCCGGTCGGCATTCGGCTGGAGGGCCTTAGGAATGAGGACGAGGGTGCGATCGTAGACGCCCCAGAATTCATCGGCGGTCTTCGGGACGCCGGACTCCTTGAGCCATGCATCGAACTTTTCGTAGTAGGCCTTGCCGCGCGGCGTCTTGCGGGGCTCCTCCCACATCGGCTGTGCGACCTCCTCCTGGTGTCCCTCCCAGGCGACGAGGTTCGGCGAGAGCGTCACCGCGGGCACGCCCCAGCGGTGGGCGAGGACGCCCGCCGGGTACGAGGTGATGTCGTGGATGACGAGGTCGGGGACGCCGACCCCGCCCTCACCCTCGTAGGCCTCGATGAGCTGCGGGAGGGTCCGGATCGCGTCGTTCAGGAACGGCTCGACGTTGTCGAGCAGTGTCGTCCCCCACGCCGCCGGGTCGTCGTCCGGGCCGGGGAGCGTGGTGCGGTAGAGGACCGGCTCGGCGCCGGTCTCGGCGATCTTCTCCTCGAACAGGTGCGGGATCGCGTACGTGACGCGGTGCCCACGGGCGACGAGCTCCCGGATCACTTCGAGGCTCGGGTTCACGTGCCCGTGGGCGGCGATGGAGAACATGGCGATGTGGGCGCGTTTGCCGTGGTTCGGGTTCGTCATGATCCCACCGTAGCGAGACGATACGTCTCGTGCAACTGCTTATCGGGCGCGGCCGGGTGCGAGACTGGCCCCGTACCAGGTGAGACGCGGGGCCGCGGGGCCGCAGGAGGCACAACATGGACGAGGCACGGGCACGGGAAGTGCTGGCGCAGACGGATGTCGTGAACGGCACCGCGGGTGCGGTGGGGGCCACGGCTGCGGAGGGGCCCGGGGGTGCGCCGGGGTTCGCGGGAGCCGCGGGGCCCGGGGGTGCGCCAGGGGCCGCGGGAGCCGCGGGGCCCGGAGGTGCGCCGGGGTTCGCGGGAGCCGCGGGTGCGGTGGAGTTGCTCGCGCTCGGGGAGAACGCGGTGTTCGGCGTCGGCGACCTCGTCGTCAAGATCGGGCGCAGTATCGAGCACGGCGGCGCCGAACTGCTCGACCGCGCCCGCCGCGAACTCGCCATCGCCTCCTACCTCGCAGCGCACAACGTCCCCGCGGTGCGCGCCGCGAAGGACGAGGCGCTCGTCGTGGACGGGCACCCGGTGACCGTGTGGCACCGGATCCCGGCGGCCGTCCGCCCCGCCGAGCCGCGCGATCTGGCGGAGTTGCTCAAGCTCGTGCATGCGCTGCCGGCGCCGGCCGGTTTCGAGCTGCCGCGGCGAGAGTTGCTCGGCGGGGTCGAGCGCTGGCTGCGGCTCGCGGGCGACGCGATCGACCCGGCCGACGCGGACTATCTGCGCGAGCGGCGGGACGGGTTCGCTGCCGCCGCCGCGGCGCTGACCCCGCGGTTGCCTGCCGGGCCGATCCACGGTGACGCCCTGCCGCGCAATGTGCACATCGGGCCCGAGGGGCCCGTGCTCGTCGATCTCGAGACGTTCTCCTCCGATCTGCGGGAGCACGATCTGGTCGTGATGGCCCTGTCGCGGGACCGGTACGGGTTGCCTGCGGCGGCGTATGACGGGTTCGTTTCCGCGTACGGGTGGGATGTGCGCGAGTGGGAGGGGTGTGCGGTGCTGCGGGGGGCGCGGGAGACGGCGTCCTGTGCGTGGGTTGCGCAGCATGCGCCGAGCAATCCGAAGGCGTTGGTGGAGTTTCGGCGGCGGGTGGCGTCGCTGCGGGATGGGGACGCCGAGGTGCGGTGGTACCCCTTCTGAGGGTGGGCACATCAAGCCCGTCCGGCGATTGAGGACTGGGGGTCCGGGGGCTAAGCCCCCGAATCGACCGCAACCACGTCGCGGATAGGCCACACCGTGTCGATGACCGCGTCCGGATTGCCCTTGCGGCGCAGGAAGTTCTGGAAGTCGGCCGCCGATTCGGCGAACCACTCCACCTGTCTGCGATGCAGCTCGGCCACGTCGAGCTGCGCGACCTTCGCGTGCCGCTCGCCTATCGCGCGGGCGAGCAACGCCGCGGCCAGCGCGTCCGCCGAGGCGTCGTGCGCGGCGTCGAGCGGGACGCCGTACTCGGTGCAGACCGCTTCGAGGTTGCGCTTGCCCCTTCGGTAGCGGTCGACGGTGCGGTCGATCGTGTACGGGTCGACGACCGGGCCCGGCTCCGCTCCGTCGAGGCGCTCCCGCAGGGACGGCAGCCCGTGCCTGGCGAGCTCGGCGGAGAGCAGGGTGAGGTCGAACGTCGCGTTGTACGCGACCACGGGGACGCCCGTGCGCCAATGGTCCACCAGTATTCCGGCGAGGGCGTCGACGACCCGGTCGGCGGGCTCGCCCTCGGCGGCCACCCGCTCGTTGGTGACACCGTGCACCGCGATCGCTTCCTCGGGGATCGGCACTCCGGGGTCGGCCAGCCATTGCCGGTGGCCGAGGACCGCGCCGTCCTTCACCTCTATGACGGCGGCGGTGACGATGCGCGCCTCGCCCGGATCGGTCCCGGTCGTCTCCAGGTCGAAGCCGATCAGCAGCTCGCGGTGCCAGCCCATGGCAGCCCCCTTCTCGTGGTGCGTTCCCCCAGTGACCACCACCATCGCACGCACCACTGACAATCCCGCCGGACACCCGGCGGGGCCCGGCCGGGGCCGCTACGACACCGGCCGCGCGTCCGCCCAGGCCTGCTCGAATTCATCGCGGTACGTCACGAAAAGGCCGTTCTCACCCGTATCCGCCGACGCACTCGCCTTGACGATGCGCCCGCCCCCGCGCAGCACGAGGACCGGCGCCTCCATCCCCCGCGTCCTGCGCAGATAGGACTGGACGACCGCGATGCCGTCCGAGCCGTCTCCGTCGACGAGGTAGGCGTTGAAGCGCGGCGTCTCGTCGAAGACGCAGATCTCGAAGGCACCGGGGTCCTTGAGGCGGGCCCGCACCCGGCGCATGTGCAGGATGTTCATCTCGACGGAGCGACTCAACTCGCCCCGTTTGAGCCCGAGTTCCCTTTCGCGCCGTTTGACCGCGCTGGACGCCGGGTTGAGGAAGAGGAGCCGTATCCGGCAGCCCGACTCGGCGAGGCGGACCAGGCGGCGGCCCGAGAAGTTCTGCGCGAGCAGGTTGAGCCCTATCCCGATGGCGTCCAGGCGCCGCGCCCCGCCGAAGAGATCCTCCGCCGGGAACTGACGCAGCAGCCTGACCCGGTCCGGGTGCACCCCCACCACGTCCGCGTACCGGTCGCCGACCAGGTCCTCGACGGCGTCGACGGGCAGCCGGCGGGCCGAGGGCACGTCGGAACCGGCGCCGAGTATGTCCAGGAGGCGGGAGGAGGCGCGCTCGGCCTGGGCGAGGACCGTCTCCGAGAGCGCGCGGTTGCGGGAGACCACGTTGCGCGTGACCTCCAGCTCGTCCAGGGCGAGCTCGACGTCGCGGCGGTCGTCGAAGTACGGCTCGAAGCACGGCCAGTGCTGCACCATCAGCTCGCGCAGCTGCGGCAGGGTCAGGAACGACAGCACGTTGTCGTCCGCCGGGTCGAGGAGATACCCCTTGCGGCGGCTGACCTCGCGGACGGCGACGGCCCGCTGCACCCACTCCTGCCCGGCGGGCCCCGCCGCGGCCACCACCCAGTCCTCACCGTGCACGGGCACGTAGATGGGCCGGAGCACGGCGGCGACGACGGCGCGCAGCCGCTGCTCCACCAGGTTCAGCCAGATATAGGCCCGCCCCGCGCGTTGCGCGCGCGTACGGACCTCGCTCCAGGCGTCGGCGCCCCAGTCCAGCTCCGGGCCGATCTGGGACGCGACGTCCATGGGCCTGGCCAGCGACACCGCTCCGGGCGGGATCTCCGTGGAGGCTGCCTCCTGGCTGTCCTGGCCCTCGTGACCGTCGCCACCAGGGGGCAGCTCCAGCCCTCCCGAGCTCACCCGCTCCGCACCGCCTTCCGCTCCCCCGCGTTTGTCGTGCCCGAACGTGTAGAGCACAGCTCCCAGCAACGATCAAGGAAGGGTACTCCGCGAGCGGGTGGCGGTGCAGCCGGATGAAGCCGCCGGTTTCTCAACTGCCGTTTCGGGGAACCCCGTTCTGCCCCGCGAGGTCGGCCGGAGTGAGCGGATTCATAGCGGTCACGTCCCTGGGGGCCAGCGAAAAGCCCTGCCAGTGCACCGGCATGGGTTGCTGGTCCTCGTCACGGGCGATGTGGTGGAACCCGATGTTGACCCAGGTGATCGGGTGCTTGAGCGTCTGGCCGTTCACCCACTTGTTGACGCTGGTGCCCCCGCAGTTCGCGGCCGGGTTGTCGCTCGCGTACTGCTCGCACTTCTTGTACTCGGTGAAGTAGACGTCGTGCTTGGTGAAGGCACGTCCGGGGAACCGGTTGGAGCGGCCGGGCACGAACTCGTACGACCTGGGGTGGTTGTCCTTGTTCTTGCCGGCGGTGGAGACCACGCGCCACCACCGCATGTCCTTTATGTCGCCCGCGAGTTCCTTGGTGACGGGGGTGCGGGTCGTCTTCGTCTTGGGTGATCCGTCCCCCTGCGGCGGGGTCACCTTGGAGTCGTACTGCTCGACCTTGGCCTTGGGCGAGCCGTCGAGGCCGAAGTTGAGCCTCCAGAAGACGTTGTGGCTGTGGCTCTCGGCGTAGGCGCTCGCACCCTTGCCGATGGGCCAGCCCTTGCCGTCGGTGCCGTCGTAGTCGTACGGGGAGAGGCTGCCGGTGGCGCCGATATTGGACGTGATGGTGCCGTCGGAGGCGAAGCGCCATTCGGTGATGTACTCGTACCAGGACGCCTTGTTGACCGTGTAGACGAGCAGGTCCTTACCCTGGGCGCTGTAGACCTTGCCGCTGCCTCCGGTCGAGTAGTCGTCGCTCAGCCGGTACGCGTGCCCGCGCGCACGCGTGGTGGTGCAGAGCCCCTTCACGTTGCCCATGTCGGGGACCTTGACGGTCTTGATGGTGCCGCCGGGGCACTCGGCGGGCTTCAGGTTCTGCAGGGCCTGCCCGAAGTCGGTGCCGGTGACGTCGTCGTACTCGGCCTCGCCGTCGTCGTAGGGGACGTGGACCTGTGCGAGGCGGGCGCTGGTCAGGACCTTGATCGGCGCGGCCTCGCCCTTGGGCTGGTAGCTGACGTCGTCCAGGACGAGACCTGCCAGCGTGTTGTAGTGCCAGCACATGCGCCAGGTGGTGCCGCCGTCGAGGGTCTGCTCGATGCGGTACGCGTCCGAGCAGGCGGGCGCTGCGGCTTGGGGCGCCTGTGGCGGGGCCGCCGTGGCGGCCGGTGCGGTGGCGAAGAGGCCGGCGAGCAGCGCGGTGACCGCGAGACCCGTGACCGCGAGTGCGGGCCTTTTACGGGCGCGCGGAACTCTGTTGACGTGCATACGGAAGCGCTCCTTCATGGAGGAGAAGTCGGCGAAGTCCTCAGCCGAGGCGGGAGACGGTGCGGGCGCTCAGGTCGACGATGAGGTCACGGGTGTCGATCCACGGCCCGTTGACGACCTTGGTGATGACACGCAGGCAGCGGTGCTCGCCGCACTCCTTGAGTCCTGCGGGGACGTTCGCGACGGTCTTCTTGCGGAACACCATGCCGCTCAGCTGCAGTTGGTCCGGCTTGGCGAGCTGCTTGCCGGTGGCGTCCTTGTAGTCGCCCTTCAGGTCGACTCCCAGCGGATCCGCGATCAACAGCTGGGCCGCCTCGGCCAGTTCGGCCTGGCTGGGCGGCGGCTGCACGCCCTGGTCGGTCCTGCTGTCCTCGACCTTCCCCGTGTCGAGGTTCACCGTCTTCGTGACGACGGAGTCGCTCTTGTAGTCGTAGTAGACGACATCGGCGCGGCGTTCGCCGGCGGCGGCGTCACTGAGGCCCGGGTCGACCTCTGTCAGGTTCGTGGACAGGTGCTGGGGGCCTCGGTCGCCCTCCACGTCCCGCGCGTCCAGCCGCAGAGCGGCCGGCGCCGTCGCCAGCTTCTCGGCGCGCTCCGTCTCCGCGTCCGTGAGCGGATCGCGCCCCACCCCCTTCGCGTCCTGGGCGGGCGCGGGCTCCACGGTGCCCTCCGGGGCCACCGCGTCCTGCCGTGCGGCCCCCGCCCTGGTCAAGTCGCTCCCGCCGTCATCCGGCAGTGTCACGCCGACCGCGACGGCGGCGCCCGCGATCGCGAGCGCCCCCACCGCCATCAGCTTCCCGAGATGGCGTCTTACAGTTGTGCGCACATCTTCCCCCAACTTCCCCGGCAGCCCCGGTCGAGGGCATGCCGGACCGACGTGGTCGTCAGGTAAGAGCGTTCCAACTCCCGTGTGGTTGCCTCACATTCGGGCAGAGAGTGTCCGATGCCGCCCGGACCGCCGGGTCAATGGGGTATCCCCTGCTCTTATGTAGTCGAGAGCTCGGGAAGGAAGAGTCGTCAGCATGCAGGTCTGGCCTGGACAGGCACATCCACTGGGCGCCGCGTACGACGGTGCCGGGACGAACTTCGCGGTCTTCTCGGAGGCCGCCGACCGTGTCGAGCTGTGCCTGTTGCACGACGACGGCTCGGAGACCGCGGTGGAGCTGCGGGAGGCCGACGCCTTCGTGCGGCACGCGTATCTGCCGGGGGTCATGCCGGGGCAGCGCTACGGGTACCGGGCGCACGGCCCGTACGAGCCCGCGCGCGGGCTGCGCTGCAACTCGGCGAAGCTGCTCCTCGACCCGTACGCGCGCGCCATCAGCGGGCGGATCGACTGGAACGAGTCGGTGTACGGCTATCCGTTCGACGCGCCGGACGAGCGCAACGACCTGGACTCGGCGCCGCACACGATGGCGTCGGTGGTGGTCAATCCGTACTTCGACTGGGGCGACGACCGGCTGCCGCGCACGGAGTACCACCAGACGGTGCTCTACGAGGCGCACGTGAAGGGCCTGACGATGCTGCACCCTTCGCTGCCGGAGGAGCTGCGCGGCACCTACGCGGCGCTCGCGCATCCGGCGGTCATCGATCACCTCACGGAACTGGGGGTCACCGCACTGGAGTTGATGCCGGTGCACCAGTTCGTCAACGACGACCGCCTGGCCAAGATGGGGCTGAACAACTACTGGGGCTACAACACGATCGGCTTCTTCGCTCCGCACAACATGTACGCGTCGTGGGGCGACCGGGGCGAGCAGGTCCTTGAGTTCAAGTCCGCGGTGCGGGCACTGCACCAGGCGGGCATCGAGGTCATCCTGGACGTGGTCTACAACCACACGGCGGAAGGCAATCATCTGGGCCCGACGCTGTCCTTCAAGGGCCTCGACAATCCGTCCTACTACAGGCTGACCGACGACCCGCGTTACTACATGGACACCACGGGGACGGGGAACTCGCTCCTGATGCGGTCCCCGCACGTACTGCAGATGATCATGGATTCGCTGCGTTACTGGGTCGAGGAGATGCACGTCGACGGGTTCCGCTTCGACCTGGCCGCCACCCTGGCCCGGCAGTTCCACGAAGTGGACCGCCTGTCGTCGTTCTTCGACCTCGTACAGCAGGACCCGGTGGTCTCCCGCGTGAAGCTGATCGCGGAGCCCTGGGACGTCGGCGAGGGTGGCTACCAGGTGGGGAATTTCCCGCCCTTGTGGACCGAGTGGAACGGCAAGTACCGCGACACCGTGAGGGACTTGTGGCGCGGCGAACCGCGCACGCTCGCCGAGTTCGCCGGCCGGCTGACCGGCTCGTCGGACCTCTACCAGGACGACGGACGCCGCCCGCTCGCCTCCATAAACTTCGTGACCTGCCACGACGGTTTCACCCTGCGCGACCTGGTCTCGTACAACGACAAGCACAACGACGCCAACGGGGAGGGCAATCGCGACGGCGAGAGCCACAACCGGTCGTGGAACTGCGGCGCCGAGGGCGAGACCGACGACGCGGCGGTGCTCGACCTACGGGCCCGCCAAATGCGCAACTTCATCGCTACGTTGATGCTGTCGCAGGGCGTCCCGATGCTCAGCCACGGCGACGAGTTCGGGCGCACCCAGGGCGGCAACAACAACGCCTACTGCCAGGACAACGACGTGGCGTGGGTGCGCTGGGCCGAGCCCGGCGCCGCGCCCGACCCGTTCCTGGAGTTCACGCGCGCGATGGTGCGGCTGCGCGGCGACCATCCGGTGTTCCGCAGGCGGCGCTTCTTCCACGGCCGTCCGGTCGAGGGCACGCACGACGACCTGTCGGACATCGCGTGGTTCACCCCGGAGGGCGAGGAGATGACGCAGCGGGACTGGGGCGCGGCGCAGGCCCGCGCCCTGTCCGTGTTCCTCAACGGCAACGCGATCTCGGAGCCCGGCGCACGCGGCGAGCGCATCCAGGACGACTCGTTCCTGCTGCTGTTCAACGCCTCGCCGCAGCCACAGGAGTTCGTGGTCCCGGTCGACCACGGGCGCCAGTGGCATGCCGTCGTCGACACGGCGCTTCCCGAGGGTCTTTCGGCGGGCGAGGGCCCGAAGGTGCAGGCCGGCGACCGGGTCACCCTGCAGGGCCGCAGCCTCACGGTGTTGCAACGGCCGGCGTAGTCGTCTCGCCGGGCGCCTGGAGGGGCCGTAGGCGCAGCGCGACGAGGAAGGCGGCCCCGGCGGCCAGGCTGCCCACCGCGAAGGCGGCAGCGGCCCCGTGGGTCTGCGCGAGACGGCCCGCCACGGCGAGCGTGACGGCCTGTCCGCCGACGAACGCGCTCACGGCGACCGTCATGCCCTCGCCGAGCCGTTCGCGCGGTACGGCGTGTTCGGTGAGCCCGAACCCGGTGATCAGGTTCGGGGCGAACAGGGCACCGAAGGCGGTCACCACGACGTACAGGAGCGCCATGGAGTGCGTGACGAGGAGCGGGAGCGACAGGAGGGCGGCGGCAGCGGTGGCGACGCGCCAGCGGGCCCGCAGCGTGAACCGGGCGGGCACCGCCGCCATGGACAGGCCGACGACGGCGCTCATGACGCCCATGGCGGCGTAGACGAGCCCCGCCTGGTCGCCGTGCCCCAACTCCTCGGTGAGCGCGGTGATTCCGGCCCCGCAACCGCCGAGGAGGATGCCGAGGAGGACGAGCCCGGCGCGCACCTCGTGGACCTGGCGCGGCAGCCGTGGGCGGTCGGCACGCGCGCGTGGCCGCGTGTCCGCCGGGGCGGGCGGCACCGCCGTGGCGGTCGGATGCAGCGCGAACGCGGTTCCGCAGGCGGCGACGAGGAGCGCCGCCGCGCCGAACGCGTAGGCGGGGTGCGCCACTACGGAGGCGATACCGATGAGCGCGGGGCCGAGGACGAAGCTGAGCTCGTCCATGGTGGACTCCAGGGACAGCACGGCGTTCACCACCCGCTCGTCGCCGCCCTCACGGCGCACGAGCGCGATGCCACGCGCACGCGCGAGTGGACCGATACCGGGGACGGTGGCGCCCGCGAGGACGCCGAGCGCGATCAGCGCCGCCGTGGGCAGACCGGCGAGGGCGCCCAGCGTGTAGGCGGCGATCGCGAGCCCGTTGAGCAGCGCGAGGACGAGGACGACGGGGCGCTGGCCGCGCCGGTCCGCGAGCCGCCCGACGAACGGCCCCACGGCCACCTGGCCGAGCGCGAGGGCGCAGGCGACGACGCCTCCGGTGGCGAGGGAACCACTGGTGCGGGTCACCAGGAGGACGCTGCCGAACTGGATCACCGCGACCGGCAGCCGCCCGAGGAACGACACGACGGGCAGCGGGCGCCCCGTCGCCGCGAGCACCTTGCGGTACGCGTCGAGCGTGCCACCGGTCTTGGGGGTGCCACCGGTCTTCTTGGATGTACCAGGCATCGTCCGACGCTAACGAGGCACGCGTGCGTGCATGCATGCGGTGATGCCACGAAAGGCGGCGCCGCGGATCCGTAGGTTCGCATGACGCCCGAGCACTTGATGCCGCCCGCACCCCCTGCGGACCTGCGAGCCCTTACCGCAGTCGTACGAGGAGAGCCCTGGGAGATCGGGTGAGCAGGCCCTCGTGGGCGGGCCTGAACCCCGGCGCCCACGCCATCGACGGCAGCGCCGTCAGTAGGGCGCGCAGCCCCGCGTCGGCGGTGAGGCGGGCGAGTTGGACGCCCGGGCAGCGGTGCCGCCCGGTGCCGTGGGCCAGCTGCCCGGGAGCCGCGCGGAACAGGTCGTAGCGGTCCGGGTCGGCGAACCGGGTCGCGTCCCTGCCCGCCGCTCCCACCAGGCACGCGACCGTGGCGCCCGCCGGTATCGTGCCGCCGCTCATCTGGACCGGGGCGAGGGCCCGGCGCAGGACGACGTGGGCGGCGGGGTCACGGCGCAGCGACTCGGCCCAGGCGGCGTCGACGAGTTCGGGGCGGGCCCGCACCAGCGCCAACTGCTCGGGGTGGTCGAGGAGGTTGGCGAGGAGCGCGGCGAGGGCCCGGTCGGTGGCGTCCCCGCCCGCGCCGATGAGTGTCCCGGCGAGCCCGCAGACCGTGTCGTCGGAAAGGGGCCGCCCGTCGGCCCGCGCGGCGCACAGAGCGCTCAGGAGGTCGTCCGTGGGGTGCGCGCGGCGGCGGGCGATCTGCGGGCGCAGAAAGGCGTCCAGGGCCGCGGGGGTGCCGCCCAGGTGGGTGAGCCCCGCGCGGCACAGGGCGGCGACGTGGGCGGTGCCTTCGAAGGGCAGGCCCAGCGCACGGACGACGGCCACGGCGGGCAGCCAGTGGCAGAACTCCTCGACGAGATCGGCCTCGTGGCGCCGGGCGAGGCGGCGCGCGAGTACGTAGGCGGTGCGTTCGACGCTCGCCTTCACGGTGGCCAGCGCGCGCCCTTGGAGGGCGGAGGCGAGGAGTGCGCGCTGGGCGGTGTGCGTGTCCGCTTCCAGGTGGGCGAAGGTGCGGCCGGGAGGTGGCGCGACCAGGCGGGGGTCGGCGAGCGCCGTGCGCACGTCCACGTAGCGGCTGAGGAGCCACGCGCCGAAGGGCTCGTCGTGGTGCAGCGGGTAGGTGGCCCGCAGAGTGCGGTACAGCGGGAACGGATCGTGGGCGGTGCTCGGCGAGGCGAGGCTCGGGAGCCGCGTCGCGGCCCCCGCGCGCGGGTAGGAGCCCGGTGCGTCGGGATACGAGACCGGTCCGGAAGGGCACAGCACCGCGGGACTCCACTCTGTACCGGGGCGCGCACCGGTCGCTGCGCGCGGCTCTTCCCAGCGCACCACCGAGGCCTTCGTCACGCAGCCTCCGTTCCACCGTACGAGTGACAGCGGTGACTCAGGGTGACGCACGGGTCTGACCTGCGCGGGGCCTCGGTGGCGTGAACTCTCCCCTGCCGAGCGGCCCGGGGCCGCTGTATAGGCCTTCTTGACACATGGAGCGGAGCATGGGGTACTGCGGATTGCTGACGCCGGGAGCACCAACGGGGGTGAGTCACCTGACGGAGCAGCGGTACCCCACCTCGGCCGAGTTGGTCCAGTCAGCGCGGGAGCTGGCGTCCCAGCGACCCGACCTGTGTCACCTACGCCAGGTCGGCACGTCGCGCGGGGGGCGCCCCCTGCATCTGCTGTCCGTCGGGCACGACCGGCGCGCCGTCCTCATCGTGGCGGGGGCGCACGCCAACGAGCCCACGGGTGGGCCCACGGCGCTGCACCTGGCCGAAAAGGCGCTCTTCGACCGGGAGTTGCGGACCGACCGGTCGTGGCACTTCCTGTTGTGCGCGGACCCGGACGGCGCGGCCCTGCACAACGCTCCGGAGCCGCACTCGCTGCTCGACTACCACCGGGGCTTCTTCAGGCCCACGGGCGCGGAGCAGCCGGAGTGGTCGCCGTCCGTGCTGCCCCCGGACCGGCTGCCTCCGGAGACGACGACCCTGGTCGGTGTGATCGACGAGGTGCGGCCCTACCTCCAGGTGTCCCTGCACGGCACCGAACTGGGCGGCAGCTGGGTGCAGTTGACGCGGGACATCCCGGGGCTCGCCGAGCCCTTCGCCAAGTCGGCCGCCGAGCTGCACATACCGGTGGAGACCGGGGCGTCGGACGCGGCGGGCTGGCCGACGTCGGGGCGCGGCGTCCATGTGATGCCGGACCTGGACGCGCAGGCCGCGTTCCCGAGCCTGCCCGACGACGCCCGCCTGTCGACGTGGCACCACGCGCACCGCTACGGCGGCTCCACGGCGATCGTGGAGGTCCCGATGTGGGCCAGCGACCTGGTGGACGACCCGGCCCCGCATCCCGCGCCCGAGCGGGCGCTGCGGCGCCTGTCGGCCCGGCTCAGCCGCGACACGCGGCTCGTGGAGGAGATCCTCGCGGAGGCCATGCCCCGGCTCCCGGACACCGGCGGGCCGCTCCTCGGCGCGGCCTGCTGGGCCCTGGGCCTGGTGCCGGGGCTCGCGGACGACTGGGTCCAACCGCCGCCGCCGGACGCCACGATGGCGTACATCGGCAGCATCGACGCGTTCGCCCGGCGGCTTCCGCTGCGGGCCGCGGCGATGCTCCTGCGGGTCCTGGAGGAGGCCGACGACCTGGCGGCGCCCCGCCTCGACGCCCTTGTCACGCGGTGGTGCGAGGCGTACGCCGAGCGGTTCGGGGCGCGGTGGGTGCCGGTGGCCCACCAGATAGAGCATCAGGCGCGGACGACGGTGGCGGCGGTGCGGCACGCGCGCGGGTGAGCACACGCCCCGGGGTGAGTGCGCGCGCCCTGGTCAGTCGACGGACAGCCGGAACGACATGCGCCCGAAGGCGACCTGATCGCCGCCCTTGACGACCGCGGCGCCGATCACCCTGCGCCCGTTCACCGACGTGCCGTTGGTCGAGCCGAGGTCGCGCAGCACCCACATGCCGGCCTGCCGGCTCAGCTCGGCGTGCACCCGCGAGACGGTGTCGTGGCTCAGCCGCAGCCCGTTGGCCGGGTCGCGGCCGATGCGCAGCGGGTACGGGGAGGTGGCCGACGGCAGGAGCAGCTTCGGCAGCCGCTCCACGGTCCACGCCCTGCGCAGCCGCACGGTGAACCCGGAGACCGCCCCCACGGTGCCGAACAGCGCCCGCGACCAGCGGCCCTCCTGGTTCAGATCGGCGGTGAGCCGGTCGAGGTCCTCGGTCCGCCGGGCGGTGAACACCAGCTCCATGCGGCGCACGAACGTGTCGTGCGAGAGCCTGCCGAGTGCGACGCCGTCCCTGAGCACCTTCAGCGCACGGTCCCGCTCGGCGTCGGAGAGCCGAGCCGGGTGCGTGTGGTGTTCAAAAGAGGACGTCACAAAGGGAATTGTCGGGCAGCGAAGGTCGAGGTGTCCAGAAAACCGGGCGTCCCCGCTGGTACCCGTGCCGCACAAGCGCATCAACTTCGTTTGTCGAAGCCCCGACTTCGTGTGACGCGCGCCCCAGCGAGGCAAAATGGCCCCACGTCGATCACAACTGACGCACCATGGAACTCAGCCGTCACTGTCGGCAGGCATCCGGTCACGAGGGGGAACGGTCCGTGCAGTTCGAGGTGTGGGCACCACAGGCCGAGCAGGTGACGCTCCACATTCGGGGCGCCGAGAACGAACAGGGCACCACGCGCGCGTTGGCGCGTGACCCGTACCGCGGGGACGGGTGGTGGTCCGGCGAGGCGGAAGCAGTGGACGGCACGCGGTACGGCTTCGCGGTCGACGGCGGGCCCGTGCTGCCCGACCCGCGCTCGCGGCGGCAGCCCGAGGGCCCGGACGGACTGAGCGCCGTCGTCGACCACAGGCGGTACGAGTGGCGCTCCGGTCCGTCCGGGCGCGGGTTGCCCGGAGCGGTCCTGTACGAGCTCCATGTGGGCACGTACACGAAGGAGGGCACGCTCGACGGCGCCGCGGCACGGCTCGGCCACCTCGCCGACCTGGGTGTCACGCACGTGGAGTTGATGCCGCTGTGCCCCATGCCGGGGCGGCACGGCTGGGGCTACGACGGGGTCGGCCCGTGGGCCGTGCACGAGCCGTACGGCGGGCCCGAGGCGCTGAAGCGTTTTGTCGACAGCGCGCACGACCACGGCCTCGGTGTCGTGCTCGACGTCGTGCACAACCACCTGGGCCCTTCCGGCAACCATCTGCCGGCGTTCGGCCCGTACTTCACCGATACCCACCACACGCCGTGGGGCAGCGCGATGAACCTGGACGCGCCCGGCTCCGACGAGGTACGCGCGTACCTGATCGGCAGCGCGCTCGCCTGGCTGCGCGACTACCGGATCGACGGGCTGCGGCTCGACGCGATCCACGAACTCCACGACCGGCGCGCCCTGCCGTTCCTTGAGGAGCTCTCGGCGGCCGTGGACGCGCTCGCCGAGGACCTCGGCCGACCGCTGTTCCTGGTCGGCGAGTCCGACCTCGGCGACCCGCGCGTCATCACCGCGCGCTCCGAGGGCGGGCTCGGCCTCCACGCGCAGTGGAACGACGACGTGCACCACGCCGTGCACGCGGCCGTCACCGGGGAACGGCGGGGCTACTACGGGGACTTCGCGCGGCAGCCGATGGCCGCGCTCGCCAAGACGCTCACGCAGGGCTTCTTCCACGACGGCACGTACTCGACGTTCCGCGGCCGCCACCACGGTCGCCCGCTGGACCGCGCCACCGTCCCCGCGCACCGGCTGCTCGCCTACACGCAGAGCCACGACCAGGTCGGCAACCGGGCGCAGGGCGAGCGCCTCGGCGCGCTCGTCCGCCCCGGACTGCTGGCGTGCGCGGCGACACTCGTGCTCACCGGGCCCTTCACGCCGATGCTGTTCATGGGCGAGGAATGGGCCGCGAGCACGCCCTGGCAGTACTTCACCGACCACACCGACGCCGCTCTCGCCGATGCCGTGCGCAAGGGCAGGCGGCGGGAGTTCGCGGCGCACGGCTGGGCCGAGGGAGACATTCCCGATCCGCAGGACCCGGCCACCCGTGAGCGCTCCTGCCTGGACTGGGAAGAGCGCGAAACGGGCCACCACGCGCGCGTACTCGCCTGGTACCGCGAACTCCTCGCCCTGCGCCGCGCCCGCCCGGACCTCCGGGAGCCGGATCTGGCCGCGGTCAAGGTCGCGTACGACGAGCGGGCGCGATGGATCGCCTACCGGCGCGGCGATCTTCGGGTGGCGGTGAACCTGTCCGACGTCCCGGTGTCGATTCCGCTGGGGCGTCCTGTGGCGCGGCTGCTCGCCGCGTGGGAGCCGGTGGAACTGCCGGGCAGGGACGGCGTGCTGACGGTCCCGGCGGAGTCCTGCGTGGTCGCCGTGGCACCGTAGGGGCGGCCGGCCGGCAGCGGGCCGGAGGGAGGACTCATCCCCTCCGGCTCATCCCCTCCGGCTCATCCCCTCCGGCTCATCCCCTCCGGCTCAGCCCTCCGACACCAGCTCCAGCAGGATCGCCTCCCACGCCCGCTCCGCCTGCACCCGCAGCAGACCCACGGGGCTGTCGTCGGCGCCGTACAGCCGGTCCCCGAGCCGCACCAGGACATCGCAGCGGGCCAGCCACAGCCCCCGCAGGCATGACCGCGGCCCGTACCCCGCCAGCGTCGCGGAGCGGACCGCGGCACGCGCACCGACCGCGATGGTGAGCCCGGCGATGTCCTCCGCCGCGTCACCGACGACCGCGTCGGCCCAGTCCAGGACGCCGCGCACCCGGCCGTCCGCCGACACGGTCAGATGCTCGCCCTTCAGGTCGTGGTGGACGAGCACGGTGCCGGACTGCGGGGCGAGCTGCGCGACGGCCCGCGCGGAGAGCTGATCGAGCCGCTCGGCCTCGAACTCGCCGTCCGCGTGCAGCTTCAGGGCCGCGGCGCCTGCCTCGCGGCGCAGGCTCTCCAGCGAGCGCGGCGGCACGTTCGGCACACCGACAGGACCGGTCCGCGCGACCGGCACCGCCCGCAGCCCCGCGAGCAGCCCGGCGAGATCCTCCTCGCCTGCCGCGGTGACGTCCCTGACCTCCGCGGACTCCCCGGGCAGCCGCTTGTCGAGCGTGCAGGCGAGGCCGGGCGCCCACTCCCCCGCGGCGACGGAGGCGGGCACGGCGACCGGGACGTGGTGGCGTACGAGATCGCGCAGGCGCACCTCGCGTCGCAGCCGCGCGGACATCTCCGGGTCGGTGGCGAGGCGCAGCACGTGCTCCTCACCGACCCACCACGTGGAGTGCTCGCCGCCTTCGGTGACGGGGCGCGCCCGCGGGGCGCCGCCGCCCGGAAGCATCGCCTCCAGGACGCGGCGCACAGCGTCGGCAGTGGGCTGCCGCGGTGTCGACGGCATGGCCGCTCAGCCCACGATCGCCAGCTCGCGCGCCGTCGCGTTGAGACGCCGGCCGCCGTCCTCGGTGACGGTCACGATGTCCTCGACGCGGACGCCGAACCGGCCCGGCAGATAGATGCCGGGTTCGACGGAGAAGCACATGCCGGGCACCAGCTCCTGCTCCTCGCCCTCGATCATGTAGGGCGGTTCGTGGGTGGTGACGCCGATGCCGTGCCCGGTGCGGTGGATGAAGTACTCGCCGTACCCGGCGTCGGTGATGACCTTGCGGGCGACCCGGTCGACGTCCTGGCAGGCGATCCCCGGCCGCACCGCGTCACAGGCCGCGGTCTGCGCCTCCCGGACGATGTCGTGGACCTTGCGCTCCTCGTCGGTCGGCTCTCCGACGTGCACGGTACGGGTGGTGTCGGAGCCGTAGCCGTGCTTGAGGCCGCCGAAGTCGAGCACCACCATGTCGCCATCCTGGATGACGCGGTCGCTCGCCTCGTGGTGCGGGTTGGCGCCGTTCGGGCCCGAGCCGACGACGGTGAAGTCGACCTGCGAGTGCCCGAACCGCTTCAGCAGGTCGGACAGTTCACCGGCGATGTCGTTCTCGCGGCGGCCCGCGAAGGCGACCTTCTTGATCTCCTCGTACGTGGCGTCCGCCGCGGCGCCCGCGGCGGCGAGGCGCTCCAGTTCGGCGGCGTCCTTCACGCCGCGCAGCATCGGCAGGGCCTCCGTGAGCGAGACGTACGAGGTCTCGGGCAAGGTCTTCTGCAGGCCGAGCAGATGCATCGCCCAGGCGTTGTCGCTCACCCCGAAGCGGCCCGTCACGTCGAGCAGCGGGGCGGTGACGTCGTACGGGTCCTTGCCGTCGGTCCAGTCGCGCAGCGTCATCGCGTCGGCTCCCGCTGCCTTGGCGGCGTCGGGCGCCTCCAGGGTCGGCACGACGAGCGTGGGCTCCTGGTCGGCCGCGAGCACGAGGAGGGTGAGCCGCTCGGTGTCGGCCGGCACGTGGTAGCCGGTGAGCCATACGAGGTCGGGGCCCGGCGCGACCAGCACCCCTGCGAGCCCCGCGGCCGCGGCGGACTGCGCGGCACGGTCCATGCGGGCCTTGTAGTCGGCTGCGGTGAAGGGCACGGGTGTACCGGTCGTCATGTCCTGGCCTCTCGTACGGGTAGGCGCTCATGGAGGTGCGGGCGTCGTACGGACAGCCATCCTGCCCGGCGGCGCGGGGCGGCGCGAGACCGACCTCTGCCCATGATTTCAGGCGCCGTGGGCGGGGCGCGCGCCGAATACGGCCGTCACGTGACCACCCCCGGTGTGACCACCAGCTTCTGCAGCTCCCCGTTCGCGTGCCGGACCATGACCACCACCGGCCGGCCCGGCCGGGCATCCGCCACGTCGGCCACGTGCGCCGCCAGGCCGAGCGCGGAGCCGACGCGCCGCGCGCCCAGGCCCACCAGGACGTCGCCGCGGACCAGGCCGCCGGTGTAGCCGGGGCCCGGGATGTGCACGGCCACGACGAGCGCGCCCGACGTCTTGGGGGCGTCGACGACCTCCACGCCGAGCCCGCCCCTCGAGAGCGGTGACGCGGGCGGCGTGGGCGCCGTGCTGGGCCTTGGCGTGGGGGCGGGGCTGCTCGGCGGCGGGGCCGCGGGCCTCGCCTCGGGCGGGGCCTGCCGTTTCAGTTCGGCGAGCTTGCTCATCCCGATGACGGTGGCTCCCACGGTGCCGAGGCCGATGCCCGCGAGGACGAGCACGACCGCGCACAGCAGCCCGCACAGCACGCTGCACAGGCGCCTGCCGCGCCGCCGGGCGGCGCCCGGCCTCAAGCGCGAGGCCGAGGCCGAGGTCGGCGTTGAGGCCGACGTTGAGGCCGACGTCGAGGTCCGGCCCCCGGACCCCGGCATCGACTTGGGACGCAACGCAGTCTGTTCCATGGGTCGCCCGCCTCCGGTCCCTGGCCCACTCGGCCACGGCCAGAGCCCTACCCTCCGCGCACGCCCCCGACGATCCACGAACGAGTGAGAGTGCCGGGGCCGGCTCGAACGCCGGCGCCCGGCACCCCCTCCCGAATCGGCCGATCAACCGGTCAGCCGGTGTGGCCCCCGTGGCCACCGCCGTGCCCGGCCCCGTGGTCGAACTTCAGGGCTTCCGGCGGGAGCACCACGAAGGGCCGCATCATGCCCATGTCCTCGTGCTCCAGGAGGTGGCAGTGGTACATGAACCGGCCGTACGCCCCGTCGAACCTGCCCATGACGCGCAGCATCTGGCCGGGCAGGGCACGGAACACGTCCTTGTGCCCCTGCTCGTTGAGCGGCAGCGGGACCACCTTGGTCGGGTCGAACGCGACCGGCTTGACCGTGCCGCCCACCTTCACGTCGAACCCGGAGGCGTCGTACACGTCCCGGCCGAGTATCTGGAAGTCGGCGAGGTGGATGTGCATCGGGTGCACGACCGGCGGGTTCACCGCGAGGTTGAGGAAGCTCCACTGCTCGTGGGTGCCCTCGCCGATGGTGAAGCCGAGCCCGTCGTTGAAGGTCCGGGCGATGCGCCGGTAGGTCTTCAACGCGCCCTTGTCGTCGACGAGCTGGATGACGCCGTCGCTGGGCACCTGGACGTCCTCGGCGCCCGACGCACCCTCGTGGCCCCCGGTGACCTCCGCCATCTCCCAGATCTCCGGGTGTCCGCCGCCGCCCTTGGTGGCGGGCGGCGTCAGGACGATCAGCCGGTGCCCGTGCTCGATGTCGTGCGTGAGCCTCCGGAAGGACCCGGACAGCACCTCGGGCAGCACGAACGGCTCCGGGTCACCGCACTCGCCCACCCGGAACTCCATGACGTGCGGGTAGCGCACATCGCCGGGTACGTCCGGCTCGCCCGGTGCCTGGTTGCGCCCCTTGTCGACCAGGCGCACCCGCTTGCCCGCGAGGGACGCGAAGTCGATGAGCAGGTCCATGCGCTCGGCGGGCGCGACGGGCAGCGTCGGCATCTCCGACGGGTCGCTGCCGAAGTCGATCGGGACGGGCCGCGGCAGCAGTCCGCCGTCACTGCCGATCTGGTGCACGACGCCGGGCAGCGGGTCGCCGTCCTCGTCGATGAGCACCAGGTTGTAGATCCGCGCGTTCGACGCGTTCACCAGGCGGAAGCGGTACCAGCCCGCGTCCACCTCCGCGTAGGGCCAGATCCGCCCGTTGACCGTCGTGTACGGGCCGCTGAACGGGATGGTGACGGGCTTGCCCGTCTCCTCGTTCGCCGGGTCGACGATCACGGTCTTGTGCAACAGCCTGCCGTTCAGCCTGCCGTCCTCGTCCGTGTCCAGGTTCCGGTCGGCGAGCAGCAGCGGTATCTCCCGCTCCCCGGAGGGGAGCCCCAGGGCGTCCTCCTCGTCGTCCCGGACCAGGTACGTCCCGTACAGGCCCGCGTACACGTTCCACCGGGTGATGTTCATGGCGTGGTCGTGGTACCACCACTGCACCGCCTGGTGGTCGTTCGGGTACTCGGAGAGCTGGGCGTCGCCGAAGCCCACCGCGTTGTCCGCCCAGCCGTCGTTGCCGCCGCCGGTCTGCGCGCCGTGCAGGTGCGTGACGGTCCAGGCGGGCAGCGCGGCCACGTCCGCGTTCGCAGGGACGCCGCCGCGGCCGGGCAGCGTGGTCGGCGGGGGCGGCGGGTCCTGCCCCGGCTCGGTCGGCGGATTGGGCACCTCCACCGACGTCACCGGGTACTCGCCGCCCTTGGGAATGCGGTTCGTCCAGGCGATGCGGACGCGCTGCCCGCGCCGTACCTCGATCGTCGGGCCCGGCACCGCGCCCTCGTAGCCCCACATCAGTGTCGGCGGGAGCTGCGGGTGCAGCCGCTGCCACGTGGGCCGCAGCGCGATCTCTGTTTCCTGACGGACATCACCGGAGTCGGGCCGCAGCACCGGCGGCACCGTCAACGGCGCTACATACGGCGCCAGTTCCCCCACGGCGGCCGCGGCGATCTCGCTCGCGGCCTCCTCGACTCCGGTCAATTTGTCCGTGATGCGGTCAAAGATTTCGGTCATGAAAAGAACACCCCCGTGTGTTCTCACATCGTCCCCGTTACGGCCGCGAACGGCCGTCTTGTCCGGCCATGAACGGCCGTCTCACCTCACAAGACGGCTGACGTCCCAGCGAAGTTCCCTGAACCACCCAATCCGGACGTGCGGTTGTTGAAACCAATCGGAACCGGCGGCGCCGGAACGCGGCCGGGGACGAATCCGTGGGCCCGGCGCGCGAGCCAGCCGTCGCGGTATCGGTCGACGTTTCGATGCCAGTTGAGGATGCCCGCCATCCAGTTCCGCAGGTCCTCGACATAGCCGTCGAGAGCCGTGCGCGCGTCGCGGTGGAGCCCGAAGTCCTCGTACAGGGCCGGTAGTTCGTGCTCGACGATGTGCTCGAACTGGCGCATGCGCTGCGTCATGAGGTCGTTCACGATGCCGACGGCCGTCGGGTAGTCCGCGCCGAAGAAGTTCTGCACGACCAGGATCGCGTTGTGGATCTCGCCCTCGTACTCGATCTCCTTCTGGTACGAGAACACGTCGTTGAGCAGCATCGTGTAGTCGATCGCCGAGTTCTCCAGGGCGCGCACCGTGCCCGTGCGGTAGATCTCGGGCGGTACGGCGGGCCCGTGGCCCATGCGGCACAGGCTCGTGGTGAGGTCGGAGCCGAAGGTGGCGCGGCGCATCTCCAGGTAGTCGACCGGGTCGGGGATGCGGTGCTGGAGCTGGTTGGCGACCTCCCACACCCAGCTCTCCGTCATGACCTCCACGGCGGCCTTCAGGGTGCGCCGTTGCTCCGGGGCCATGTCCGCCGTGGTGCGCCGCCACAGGTCGTCGAGGCCGCGCTCCATGGCGTTGGCGGGCGGCGGGATGTCCTCGCCGGTCACGGGCATGCGGTCGGAGAGGCGCGCGGTGCACAGCTTGGCGGCGGCCAGGTCCCGCCGGTGGCCGAAGACCAGCGGGTAGTAGTCGTCCCCGTAGGTGCCCCAGGCGAGCCACTGGGAGCTGAGGTCGAGCGCCTCGGCCGAACCGTCCGGGTCGAGTCCCGCCGCGCACAACGGCAGGTCGTAGGCGCGGACTTTGTCCTCGTCCCAGACGCCCTCCCCCAGGATGCCCATGCGGTGCGTCCACGGGAGCAGCCGCGCGCGGGCCCCGTCGAGCTCAGGGTTGAGGCTCAGGGCGAACGGCATGTGGATGTCGGGGATCAGGGACGGGCCGACCTTCTGGAACGGCACGTGCGTGTACGCGCGCAGGCGCTCGGCTCCGACCCCGTCGAGCAGCGCCCGTACGTCCGTGGCGCCCGTGCCGAGTCCGCTCGGCCCACCCAGGGGCGCTTCGGGTTGCGCGGTGGCCTCCTTGTTCATGTAGCGGCTCGATCGCATGTGCCACTCGTGGCCGCCGGACTGCCAGTCCTGCAGCCCGCGCGTGTACGCGGCGACCGCGGCGACCTGGTCCGGCGTGAGCCCCTTCTCCACGGAGAGGGCGGGCACTTCGGTCAGCGCTGTGTGTTCGAACTGGTGCAGCCGCGAAGTCAGCACGTCGTTGACGGCCTCCGCCGCCTCCTGTGTCGTACAGCCGAAGAAGGTCTCCAACACCAGGACGCCGTTGGAGAGTTCGCCCTCGTCCATGACCTCTCGTTCGTAGGAGAAGAGGTCGTTGCGCAGGTGCACCGCGTCGGCGAACGTCTCCATGAGGACGCGCAGCGGCCTCGACTGCGCGACGGATGCCGGGACTTCGGCGGTCGCGTACTCCACCAGGCCCGCCGACCAGGGGGCGCCGCCCACCTTGCGGCGCATCTCGATGTACTCGACGGGGTTGGAGATCCGCCCCTCGTTGATGTTGGACAGCTCCCACATCGACTCGTACAGGAGGTGCTCGGTCGACTCCGCGAAGCGGCGCCGCCAGTCCATCGACATGGCGGGCACGGTGCGCCGCCACAGGTCGATGAGGCCCGCCTCGACCGGGTTCCGCGGCTCGGGCACGGGGGTGTCGAGCTCCATCGGCATGAACAGCGGCAGCCGGTCCAGGTGCGCCTTGCCGGCCGCGCGGTCGTTCGTGCGCTTGTACATGTCCAGGAAGTGGTCGTCGAAGAAGAAGACCCACACGTACCAGTCGGTGATCAAGGAGAGCGCAGGACCGTCGCAGTCGGGGTGCGTGTACGCGCACAACAGGCCGTAGTCGTGCGCGTCGAGGTCGCCCTGGTCCCAGACGCCGCTGCCCTCCAGCATGCCCATCTCGCGGGCCCACACCGTGGAATGGGCCCGCGCCCCGTCCAGATGCGGGTTGAGCCGGGCCTGGTACGGCATGTAGAAGCGCGGCAGGTGGAAGGGCTGCGTGGACTCGTGTGTCATGAGCGCCGCCCTACCCGTGGCCGTCAACCGGCATCCACGGAGCGGATCATGATCGCACTATCGCGTGAACCTGATACACAACAGGGGCACGCCGTGCACCCGTTGCCTGTACGAAGCGAAGGACCCACGTTGCGCATCCGGACCACGTCAACCGCCGCCCGCTGCCTGGTCGCCCTGGGCGCCGCCACCGCGCTCACCCTCGGCGGGGCGGCCCTCCCGGCCTCCGCCGCCCCGGCCGCGCCCGCCACCACTGCCACCGCCACCGCCTCCTCCACCGCTTCCCACGCGAACCCGGGCGCCCTCGCCGCGATCACCTCGCTCGCCACGGAACGGCTCGCCCTCGCGGACAAGGTCGCGGCGGCGAAGTACGGCACGGACGCGCCGATCGACGACCCGGCGCGCGAGAAGGTGATCCTCGACGACGTGGCGAAGCGCTCGGCGGATCTCGGCATCGACCCGGAGTTCGCGGGGGCCGTCTTCCGGGACCAGATCGAGGCCAACAAGGTGGTGCAGCGCGGCCTTTACGCCCGCTGGGACGCCCACCCGGAGCAGCGCCCGACCGAGCGCCCCGATCTGGCGACGGAGGTGCGGCCGCAGCTCGACCGGATCACGACGCAGCTGCTTGACGCCCTGCGGGAGGTGGCGCCCACGCGTACCTCTCCGGCCTGCGGGCCGCTGCTGACGGCGGTGGCGCTGCGCGACGCCCACGCGCGCGGGTTCGACGCGCTGCACCTCAAGGGCCTCGCACGGGCGCTGCCTTCGGTGTGCGCCTCCTGAGGGCTTCGGTGTGCGCTTCCTAGCTGCTACGCGGCCCAGTGCGCGGGCCGCTGAAGGCCCGCCGGGATGCGGGTGGCGGCGTCGCCGCGCGCCGCGTTCACCTGCGCCTGGGTGAGGAACAGCGCCCCGGTGAGGTCGGCGCCCGCGAGCCGGGCGTCGCGCAGGTCCGCGCCGATCAGGTCGGCCGAGCGGAGGTCGGCGCCGGTCAGATCCGCGGCGACGAGCAGGGCGCCGCGCAGATTGGCGCCCCGTAGGTCGGCCTTTTTGAAACGGGCTCCTACAAGGTCGGCGCCGCGGTGGTTCTTCTTGCGGCCCAGGGCGCCCGGCACGTCGGCGCGCGCCAGTTCGCTCGCCTTCAGTAGAAGGGCGTTCACGTCGCCCCGGACGGCCGGCACGTCGGCGGCGACCAGTTCGTCGCTGCGCGCGCGGGTCAGCCGCTCGATGTCCTCGCGGGCCCGCCGGGCGTCGCCGTGCACGGCGACGGCGGCGTCCAGCTCCAGTACGTCACTCAAGTACCAGAGGAGCTCGTGCAGTTGACGCATGACGGGGAAGACCTCGTACATGGCCCTGGAGCTCTCGGGCCGCTCGCGCCAGCTGACGCCCTCGAAGGTGACCTGGGAGACCTTCTGGCCCGCACCGAAGCAGTCGAAGACGGTGCAGCCGGGGTACCCCTCGTCGCGCAGCCTGGTGTGGATGCCGCAGCGGAAGTCGTCCTGAAGGTTGCGGCAGGGCGTGCCCGCGTTCTTGTCGTGCGCGAAGTCCTGCGACTTCGCGAAGGGGAGGGCGACGCAGCACAGGCCGAAGCAGTTTGCGCAATCGGCGCGCAGGTCGGGGCGGTCAGGAGGGGCTTCCGGGGAGGTCACCTGCCCATTCTCGCCGATGGGCCACGGTGCGGTGCGCGCGGCCACGCGTGCGTGCGCCCTCTTGTGGCCGGGCCCGGCCCCGCGCCACCTTGGAGGCGTCCGGCACCGCCTGAAGTTCCACACCCTGGGGAGTCGACGTGGCCTCGTCCTTCGTCCTGCCGTACGAACTGCACGGTGACGGCACGCACAAGGTGATCGCGGTGCACGGCTGGTTCGCCGACCGCGCCGCCTACGCGCCGATCGTGCCCGACCTCGACCGCACCACCTTCCAGTACGCGCTCGTGGATCTGCGCGGCTACGGGGAGGCGAAACAGACGCCGGGCGCGTACACGACGACCGAGGCCGCCGCGGACGTGCTCGACCTCGCGGACCGGCTCGGCTGGGAGCGGTTCTCGCTGATCGGGCACTCCATGGGCGGCAGTGTCGCGCAGCGCGTGGTGGCGAACGCGCCGCGGCGGGTGCGCCGCATCGTGGGGGTGTCCCCGGTTCCGGCGTCCGGGCTGCCCATGCCGCCCGAGCAGTGGGAGCTGTTCGCGACGGCCGACACCTCGCCCGCCAACCGCCGCGCGATCATCGACGTCACGACGGGCGGCGTACGCCCCGGCGCATGGCTGGACCGCATGGTGGAGCGCTCGCTCGCGTGCAGCGACGCCAAGGCGTTCCGGGCCTGGCTCGACTCGTGGACCGGCGACGACTTCCACACCGACCTGGAGCCCTGTACGGTCCCCGCGCTCGCGGTCACGGGGCAGCTCGATCCGGCCCTGGCCGCGCCCCTGATGCGCTCGACATGGCTGACCTGGTTCACCCGCGGCGAGCTCGTCGACCTCCCCGTATGCGGCCACTACGCGATGGACGAGGCGCCACTCGCGCTGATCCGCGTCATGGAGGACTTCCTGCGGGCGGACGGCTCGTGACGCCTGCCGTCCCCGACGTCTTCGACCCGCGCCTGTACGCGCGCGGTGTCCCGCACGACCGGTACCGGACGCTGCGCGACCACCACCCGGTGGCCTGGCAGCCGGAGCCCGCGGTCCTCGGCTGGCCGGAGGGCCCCGGCTTCTGGGCGGTCACCCGGCACGCGGACGTGGTCCGGGTCCTCAAGGACACGTCCGCGTACTCCTCGCACCTGGGCGCGACCCAGATCCGCGATCCGGACCCGGCGGACCTCCCGTTCATCCGCGGCATGATGCTCAACCAGGACCCGCCGGCCCACGGCAGACTGCGCCGCCTGGTGAGCCGGGCGTTCACGCCGCGCCGCGTGGCAGCGTTCGAGGACTCGGTACGGAACCGGGCAAGAACCCTGCTGCACACCGCCCTTCAAGAGGCGGCGGACGCGGACACGGTGGACCTGGTCGCCACGGTCACCGACGACTACGCCCTCTTGAACCTCGCCGACCTCCTGGGCGTCCCGGAGTCCGACCGCGCGCTGCTCCTGCACTGGACCCGCCGCGTCATCGGCTACCAGGATCCGGACGAGACGTCCCCGGCTGCCACCACCGGCCCACCGGTGAACCCCCGCTCCCCCTCCGCGCTGGCCGACATGTTCGCGTACGCCGACGAGCTGACGGCCCACAAGCGGGCCCACCCGGCCGACGACATCATGACGACGCTCGCGGCGGACCCCGAACTCACCCCGCCCGAACGCCAGATGTTCTTCTTCCTCCTCACCATCGCGGGCAACGACACGGTCCGCAGCGCGGCCCCGGGCAGCCTGGCACTGCTCGCCGAGACCCCGTCCGCGTACGAGCAACTCCGCATGGGGAAGGCCGACTTGACGCTCGCGCTCGACGAACTGCTGCGCCGCCACCCGCCGGTCCTCACCTTCCGCCGCACGGCCACCGAGGACACGGCTCTGGCGGGCACCCCCATCAAGCGGGGCGACAAGGTGGTCGTCCTGCACGCCTCCGCCAACCACGACGAACGCGTCTTCCCCGCACCGTCCACCCTGGACCTGACCCGCACCCCCAACCCCCACGTCTCCTTCGGAGACGGCCCGCACGTCTGCCTGGGCGCCCACTTCGCCCGCCTCCAACTACGGGCGCTGTACGAGGAGGTGACCAATACCCTTCCCACTCTGACGCTCGCGGAGCCACCGGAACGACTCGTCTCGAACTTCATCAACGGCATCAAGTGCCTGGTTCTGCGGCGAAGTTGATGCGCGTTGATTGATGCAACGGTCAAGTTTCGGCCAACCTGGATCGGCAATGTGCAAGGCCCAGGTCAGATGTCAGTGCTGTGGCCTAGATTGGCTGTTCGGGCCACGTGTACCACTGGTCCGCAAGCGAAATCGGGGGATGCACGATGGATCCAGTGACGGCTGTCGCAGCCGCGGGCGTCGCGCTCGTGGCCAAGGGAGCGTTGGAAAGCGCGGCCCAGGAAGCGGGACGCGCGGGGTGGACGAGCGGGGCCCGGCTGATCGAGCGGATCCGTGCGCGGTTCCGTGGCGACTCCTCCGCCGAAACCGCCCTTGACCAGGTCACCCGGGCACCAGACGACGAGGGCGCCCAGCAGGAGCTCGAGCGGCTGCTCGCCGCCCACATGCTGCTCGACCGTGCCTTCGAGGACGAGATGCGCACGATGGTGGCCGAGGCGGCCGCGGCCGGCGGCAAAGGCGCGCAGGTCAACGCCGCGCTGATCAAGAACGCCCAGGTGTTCAACGACAAGGTCGAAGTCAAGGGCGACTGGAACGTCTCCTAGCCGCCTTCCCATCGCCCGCGCGGCACACGCCGCGGCACCGTCACATCCGGAAGACCGAACTCTCATGAGCAGCGAGGAAGAACCACCCGAACCCCGTTCGGCAGCCGACGACAGCGTCGATGAAGACTCATCCGCGAAGTCTGCCCCGCCCAAAAAAGAACCCTCGAAACCGGATCCGCGCCCCTTCGAAGAGGAGCGGGACGGCCCCGTGGACGCCTCGGACGCCCTGGCCTCGCTCGCATCGGACGCGGGCCCCGACGCGGCCGAGCGAACCGAGGCGCGGCGGGCATCCGCCATCGCCGACCTCATTGCCGCCCGGTTGAACGCGGACGCATCGGGCACCAGCATCGGCACGCTCGCGCTGTTCAACGACAGCGTCAGCTTCGGCGGCGGGTTCCACACCTCGGGTTCCCGCGCCCCCGGGGCCGGTCGGCGCGCGGGCCTGGTGGCTGCTCTCGACAGCACCGAACTGGCCGAGTACACCGAGCTGTTCGTGCACCCCGAGGAGTACGACACAGCCCTTGAGGACCTCCGTGAGCAGGGCCTGCTCGTGCTGACCGGGCCACCGGGCAGTGGCCGCACGGCAACGGCCGTCAATCTGCTGTCCGAGGCCACCGCCCTCAGCGGCACCCACGACGGCGGCTGTCACCGGCTGCTCGACCCGTCGTCGCTGACCGAGTCCGACTGGGAACCGCCCGTGAAGAACTGCGGGTATCTCGTCGAGGTCGAGGACGGCCCGGCAGACGCGCAGGGCTTTGGGGCCCGCCGACTGGCCTCGGTCGCCGCCACCCTCCGTACGGCCGACTGCCTGCTCGTCCTCACCGGCGGCCACGAACTCACGCTCGCCACCGGCGGCGAGACCGGTGCGGAAGGTTTCGCACGCCACGCCATCGCGCCGCCCGACCCACTGGGGGTCCTTGAGCGGCGGGTGCTCGGCCTCGCGCCGGAGCCCGAGGCGCGGGCCCGGTTGCACACGCTCCTCACCTCCACCCACGCGGTCACCGCGCTGCGCGAACAGCCCGCCGCGCGGCACGCCGTGCGGCTCGCCTCGGTGATCAGCGCGGACGGCGATCTGGCCAGGGCCGTCACGGTCCTGCGCGACCCGAGCGGCCAAGTCCGCTCCTGGTTCAGGCAGCACCGCGCCCCCGAGGCCATCGCCTTCGCGCTCGCCTCGGCCGTACTGGAAGAGAGCAGCTACCTCACCGTGGCCGAGGCAGCCGTGAAGCTGCACACCGCCCTCGCCCCGCCCGAACCGGCCCCACCCGACCTGAGGTTCGTCGACCGGCTCGACCACGAACAGCAGTGGATCCGTCTCGACTCCACCAGCGCCGATCCGCTTTCCGCGGGTGGCCCGCCCCGGGTCAGATTCCGTTCGGCCCTGCTCGGGCAGGCGGTCCTGGTCCACGCGTGGAGCACGCTCGATGGACGCAGGGAAGCCGTACTGGAATGGCTGCGCCGGCTGCTCGGCCATCGCGATCTCGAGGTCCGGGCCCGCGCCTCCGTCGCTGCAGGCATCCTCGCCTGGGCGGACCACCACTACGCGGTGCACCGATTCCTCACCACCTGGGCGGGCAGCACATCCTGGCCGCAGCGGCAGGCCGCTGCCACGGCGCTCGGTGTGGCCGGCAGCAGGCCTGAATCCGGCGAGCTCGTCTGGGAGCTCCTCGACTCTTGGGCGCGCGGCGGAAATTCGGCGTACCAACGGCGACTTGCGGGCACCGCGGCCAACGCGGTGGGCGGCATCCTCGGCCGTGGCTCCCCCGAGCGCGCCGTCGCCGTGCTGCGCGCCGCGCTCGACCGCGGAGACGACTGGGGCACCCTGCCGGCGGTGGCCTGGGGCGGCGTCCATCTGATCCACCAGGGGCAGGCGGGCCCGCTGCTGGACGCCTACCTGGACTGGTCGGCGCCGCAGGACCTGTCGCCGATGGTCAAGAAGACGCTCTCCGCGTTCGTCTTCGCGGTCTCCCAGCCGTACGAGCGTCCAGCCGCGGGCACAGAAGCGACCGGGGTGACTGGGGTCCCGCTACTTCTGAGCGCCCTGCCGCAGAACCACGACCGGCTCGTCGAGTTGTGGGCGCGCGCCCTGGCCAGACGTCCGGTACAGGACACGGCACTTGAAGCGCTGCGGAAGTGGATCGACACATACGCCGAGCGGTGCCCCGGCGGTCTCGACCGCATCGCGGAGCTCCTCGCGGACGTCGCCCGCAGACCCGGGAAACACCGCGAGCGCGTTGCGTGGTGGCTCGACAAGTGGGCGGCCGATCGTAGCCGTCCGTCGGTCGGCGCGGCCTCTTTGCGCCGCCGCATATGACCGCACGACACGAGAGAGCGAGGTGGCAGGGGAGACCATGCAGGAACAGACCTACGATCCGGTCGTCGACGTCGCCGAACTGCCGAAATGGCGGCTCACCAGCCCGCTGCGCCCGCCGGACCCGGGGCGTGCCCTGGTCCTGGTCCGGGACAGCGGCCCATCGCTGACCATCCGTAGCGGCGAGGAGATCCCCTCGGCGCGGTACGGCAATTACCGCTCGGTGTTCACGGTGGATCTCACCGAGCACCGGCTCGTCCTGGACATCGACCTGCTCAGCCGCGACCCTACGTTCTCCTTTCGTAGCCGCGTGGACCTGATCTGCAAGATCACGGACCCGACAAAGGTCGTCGCCCGTGGTATCCGGGACATGAGCGGTGCCCTGTACGGGCATCTGCGCAGGACGCTGCGCGACGTGGCACGCGACTACGACATCGCCGAGTTCCACGAGGCGGAACAGGCACTGAACAACGCGCTCGCCGGGTTCCCCGGTGACGATGCGATCCGGCTGCGCAACATCCACGTAGAGCTGCTCGTCGACGAGGACGAGATCGCCGCCAGCGGGCGGGAGTTCAGGGACGTGGTGCGCGAGACCCGGCTGTCGCGGATGCGCCGCACCCGTCACGTCGACATGATCCGCGAGGAAGGCATCGACGGCCTCATCGCCGAGATCATGGAGAAGGAGGGGCCGCGGGCCGCGCTCACCTGGATCGAGAAGGGCGAGGCCGAGAAGCGCGAGATCAAGCGCGAGGTCATGCGGATGGTCCTGGACCGCGGAGACGCCGACCGGGAGCCGTTCGAGCAGACCGAGCTGGAACGCGCGGTCCTGGCAGAGGTGCTGCGCGACGAGGGCGGCCTGTTCGAGTCGTCGACGCGGCACGGGCGGCTGCGCGGCTCGTTGTCCCGCTCCATCGAACCGGCCGCTGCGGAATCCGACGACGAGACCTCCGCTGTCGCGCCTCTCAAGGGTGAGGTGATGCGCGACGCCCCTGAGCCGCGTGGCTCAGACCGGGGCTCCCCGGCCCGCGGAGCGGGCCGCCTGCGCCGCTCCGGCACTCCCGACGCCCCGAGCTCCGGCCGCGACGCGTCCTCTCGGCGCCCCGCCGCCGCGGCCGCACCGCCCGATGACGAACCATTGCCGTCCACCGGTGGCACCCCGCCGCCCGCGCCCCCTGCCAACCCGGAGCCGCCTGCCGACCCCGAGCCACCGAGGCCGAAGGTGAGCCGGGTGCGCGGCACCGCCAAACGCCGGCCGACCGACCCCGGCAAGGAGCCACGATGACCACTCCGCGCCAGGACAGCACGCGCCCGGACGTCCAGGATGCCTGCCCCGCACAGGCCGCAGCCGGGGCGCGGGTCCTCGATCCGGGGCAACCCGCCGACGGCCCGCCGGAGCCCCGGCCGACCCCGCCCCGACTCGCCCGGGGCGAGAGCCACGGGGCAGTACAGACGGTGTCCGTATGGACCGAGCGGGTCCCGGGCCGCGGAGAGGACGCCGAGCCGCTCGTCGCCCACCACTGGAATTCGGTGCAGGGCCTCCTCGCCGTCTTCGACGGTTCGGGCGGTGCGGGCGCGGCCCCCGCCTGGCAGTCGGCCGACGGTACATCCCGCACCGGTGCCTGGGTGGGCGCGCGCACAGCCCGGCTCGCCACCGAGTGCTGGCTGCACGCCATGACCAACGGGTATCAGGACGCCGAGCCGGAATCGTTGCGCGCCTTCCTGGCGTACTACCTCGACGTGGCGCCGAAGCGGCAGAGCAAGATCGGCGGCACCATGCGCCGCCAACTGCCCACCACCCTCGCGGGCGTGCACTATCAGGTCGCCGCCTCGGACACGGAGGTCGAGCTGCGTGCGCTGTGGGCCGGTGACTCCCGGGCTTACGCGCTGCTGCCGCAAGACGGGCTGCACGTGCTCACCCGCGATCACACCCGGGAAAGCGACGCGCTGGAACTTCTGCGCAGCGACCCGCCGATGACCAATCTGATCTGCGCCGACCGCGACTTCGCCATCGGCTCCCACCAGTTGTCCCTGCCGCTGCCGTGCGTGCTCCTCGCGGCCACCGACGGGTTCTTCGGGTACGTTCACACGCCCGCCGACTTCGAGCAGCTCCTGCTACGCACCCTGCAGCAGGCCGCCGGCGTCGCCGAATGGGCCGACTTGATCCGGCGCGAAGTGGAGTCCTTCACGGCCGATGACGCCTCGCTCGCGCTGGTGTCGCTCGGCTACCCCGACTTCGACGATCTGCAGCACCAATTCGCACCCCGTTTACGCATGTTGGCCGAGCAGCAGGCCCGGGGCAGGCCGAGCGCACTCACTCGGCCGCCCGACCCCGCCGCCGACCCGGGCGAGGCCGCAGCCCGGATCAAGGCGTGGCAGGACCAGTCCTGGCAGGCGTACCGCCATGGCTACGAGTCGTATCTGCCACCCGCACCCGAGGAGCTCGCGTGAAGCAAGGAGATGTGATCGCGGGCTACCGCATCACCACCCCGCCCACCAACGCCAACGGCGGGAAATGCATCTGGGCCTTCGCCGAGAAGTCCGGCACCACCTACTTCATCAAGCAGTTCCTGGAGCCCAAGCGGCCCAAGGACGATGCCCCCGACTCGCGGAGTGTGCGGATCAGGCGGGAGGTGGCCCAGGAGTTCGAGGAGCGGCACCGCACGATCATGAAGCGGCTGCGGCCCGACGCCCGCGGCGGCGGCAACCTCGTGCTCGCCACGGACTTCTTCCCCGAGGGCAGCACGTACTACAAGGTCACCGAGCGCATCGACACCTCCAGCCTGGAGAAGCCACAGGCACTGGAGGCGCGCGAGAAGATGGTTCTGCTGAAGACGCTCGCCAACAGCCTCAAACAGCTGCACGACATCGACGTGGTGCACGGAGACCTCAAACCGCTCAACGTACTGGTTCAAAAGCGCGACCATGCTGCCTTCTACGCCTCGAAGTTGATCGACTTCGACGATTCGTACGTGTCAGGGAAGCCGCCCGCCCCCGAGGACATCTCCGGGGACTCCGCCTACGGGGCTCCGGAGTGGCGCCGCTATGTGCAGCAGGACGGTTCCGTCGAGCCCGGGCAACTCACGTGCGCCGTGGATGTGTTCGCGCTCGGCCTGATCACACACCTCTATCTGACGGGCGAACTTCCGGGCCACGACGAGCGGTTCGGCTCTCCTGCGGACGCCGTCAACGCCGGTGAGCGACTGCGCCTGGACCCACGGCTGTCGGGCGAGATCCAGGGGCTGTTGCGGGCGATGGTCCAGGCCGACCCACACCAGCGTCCCCGCATGGCCACGTACCTCAAGGCCCTGTCCGACCCGAAGGTGTGCGCGCTGCAGCACCGCCGGCCCGGCACGGGCACACCCGAGAAGCCGCCCACGGCGCCGAAGGAGCGGCCCGCGGAGGGGACTTCGACTCCGCGCGCGAGCCGGGTCCGCACCAACCTCACGCCGCGTACGGACACCCCCGCACCGCGCCCCGCACCGGCCGAGCCCACACCTGCGGAGCCCGAAAGCACCCCGGCCCCCCGGCCCTCCCGCGTCCGCATCAACCTGGGCGACAGCGGCCGGGGCCGCAAAACACCGTGAAACAGGAGTCACACATGAGCGCAAGCAACGAGCAGTACCAGGGCAATCTGCAGTACGCCGTCGACATCGTGCTGTGCATCGACGCAACCCTCAGCATGTATCCCGTACTCGACAACGTGAAGGCCAGCGCGCTGCAGTTCCACGACCGGCTCAACGACGTGATGGCGAAGAAGGGCAAGGCAATCAGCCAACTACGCCTGAAGACCATCGCGTTCCGCGACTTTGGCGACGATCCGGTGTCGGCCATCGAGCAGACCGAGTTCCTGAGACTGCCGGAACAGGCCAAGGAGTTCCAGGAGTTCGTGCGCGGCATCGCCGCGGAGGGCGGCGGTGACATCCCGGAGTCCGGCCTCGAGGCACTCGCTCTCGCCATCAACTCCCCCTGGGAGAAGGGCCTCGACCGGCGGCGGCACGTCATCGTGATGTTCACGGACGCACCGGCGCACCCCTTGGGCACCGTCGGCGCCTCCGCGCAGACGTACCCGAAGAACATCCCACACAGCATCGACGACCTCTTCGAGCAGTGGGGCTATGCGCGCAGCCAGACCTCCGTCATGGAGCAGTCGGCCAAGCGGCTCGTCCTGTTCGCGCCGGACCAGCAGCCGTGGAAGGACCCGATCTCCGAGGACTGGGATCTCACCCTGCACTTCGAGTCCAAGGCGGGCGAGGGTCTTGAGGAGTTCGAGATGGACGAGATCATCGAGACGATCGCCAACAGCCTGTGATCGAGCACCTGGAGTGGCGTGGCTTTCAACTCGTCTACTACGAAGGGGTTCTGCAGCTCATCTGGTCCGGATCCCCGAATCTGGAGGTCAAGGCGGAGCACTGCATCGAGGCGTCGCTGCGGCTCGATCCCGGCGCCGGGCCGAGCGAGTTGGTATTCCGCTTCAGGAGCACGGCACGGGAGGCGAGCGACGTGATCGTGGTACGAGTCTCGGTCCCACCCATCCATGTCCAGGAAGCCGCCGCGCTCGTCCGGCGCCTGCGGACCGAGCACTCAGTGCCCGACCGGCAGCCTGACGAGGACGAGGCCGCCGAGCTGACCCGTATCCCGGCGGACTCGCCGGGATGGATCGTGATGCCGGCGGGCACCGCATCCGAGGAACTCTTCGACGAGGTCATGGAGCGGATCGGCAACGATCCCGGTTGAGTCGGGGCCCGGCCCTCACACCACCACGGAACGAGGAAAGGCAGTACAGGGAGTGGCGGCAACGGCCAACTGGCGCTGCGGGAGCTGCGACACGTACAACACCCCCGCGGCAAAGGCCTGCACAATCTGCGAAACCCCACGCCCTGCACCGAAGCGGCCGGCACCAGCCAGGCCGTCCGGGGACTGGCGCTGCACCGAGTGCGACACCAACAACGGCAAGACGGACACGTCCTGCCTTGGATGCGGCACGCGGTGGAAGGCGGCGCCGAAGACCGCCGCCAAATCCGCGCCCAAACCCGCCGCGAAGAAGTCGCCGCCCAAGCCGGCCGCGAAGAAGGCGGCACCGAAGAAGACAACAGAGGCAAGGGCGGCAGGGGCGACAAAGGCAGCGCCGAAGAAGGCGCCTCCCCGGAAGACAACGCCGTCCTCGTCCGGATCGCCGCGCCCCTCGGCCAAGAAGACCGCACCCAAGCGCCCGTCTTCCACCGGCACCAGCCGTCCTGCGCCCGGCCCGCGCGCCGAAAGCCTCTTCCACCCGCCGCCCATCACCACCGGGACCGGCTACACCCCCACCGCGCCGCCACCTCCTCCGGCTCCGGCACCCCGCTGGTCACCCACACCGCCTCCGAGGCCCCCAAAGGCGAAGAGCAACGCCGGTAAGAGTTGTCTCATCTCCCTCGTCGTGGGCATCGTGCTGTTCTTCGGCGCCCAGAGCTGCATCAATACGTTCAAGTCCGCCTTCAACGGCCTGGGCGAACCCGACACGAGTCCGTCGAGTTCCGCGAGTACCGCCGCCTGCCCCGGCCGGATCGCCGACGAACTGCCGTCCGGTGACGGCGCAGAGCTCGTCAAGGCGTTTCACACGGACAACAAGCAGATCACTCTGTGCCGCACCGAAGCCGGGAAGCTGTACTACTTCGGCGAGTGGAGCGATCACCGGGAGGCGGGAATCAGCATGCCGGCCAAGCGGACGGACGACGGCTACGAGGCAAGCAACCCGCCCTACCGGTACGAGATCCACGACGGCGTTGTGACGATCTACAAGTCGGGCACACGGATCGGGCAGGAGAGAGTGACACCGGGCCCGTCCCCCGAGTAACGCACCCCGCCCGGCGAGGCTCCTTCGCACACGCCCACGATCCGGTGAGTTGCGGGGATCTTGATCGCGGCACCGCGAAAGTCTGCTCATGCTGATCAACAAGCTCCCCCGCGCCGCGCGCCGCCTCGCCACCCTGCCCGCCGCCGTCGTGTCCGTGCTGGCGCTCGCCTCGGCGCCGTCGGCGACGGCGGACACGACGGCCGACTCCGCGGCCAAGGCGCCGGTCGCGAAGGCCGCGGCCTCCTCCTGTCCCGTCGTCCCTGACCGCCTCTACGCGGCCATCGACCGCGTCCCCCTCGACAAGATCTCCCCGGATCCGGAGTACCGGAACGACTGCCAGACGCTGTACCGGGCGGACGGGCGCGCCCCGGCGGTCATCTTCAAGGAGGGCTTCGCGCCGAAGGACAGTGTGAACGGCCAGTACGACCTGGAGCAGTACGTCCTCAGGAACCAGCCGTCGCCGTTCGTCTCCACCACGCGTGACCACGACCTGTTCAAGAAGTGGACGAAGTGGATGAAGGGCGGCGCGTACAACTACTACATCGACGCCCCGAACGGCATCGACGTCAACGAGACGATCGGCGACACCCACAAGTACGCCGACCAGTTCGAGGTCGCCTTCCCCGGCGGCGTCGCATCCCGCTTCGTCATCGGCGCGTGCCCGATCAACAAGGAGACCAACACCGAGATCATGTCGGACTGCGTGAGCAACCCGGAGTTCCAGCCGGCGCCGGCCGCGAACTAGGACAGGCCCGCGAGACCCTCACCACCGATCGCCGCGAGCAGCCCCGCCCTGTCGGGCCCCGGCGCGGGGTACTGCGGGGCGTCGGCGCCGAGTTCGATGACCCTGTCCATGACGCCGGGGCGGGCGAGGGCCGCATCCGGCGTCTCCAGGAGGGACCCGATCAAGGACCTCGCCCGCAGCGCGTCCGGGTCCCGCAGGGCGGCGGCCTGCAGTGCCTTGGTGAAGGCCCAGCCGGGGTCGTCGGTCTCGTAACGGACGCCGTTCATATCGGCGTTCAGCTCGGCGAGCCGGTGCCGGTCGAAGGCGAGCGTGGCGCGGAAGAAGCTGCCGGCCGCGCCCGTCTCTGTGGCCTCGTCGAAGCGCAGGACGAGGTCGTCCGGCTTCGCCGGGTCGGTCTCGCGCAGCAGGTCGCGCAGCGCGCACGCGTGCAGGACTCCGATCGACGAGCCGCGCCCGAGCGAGGGGTTCGTGCAGGCCCAGGAGTCCCCCACGGCGACCAGACCGGTCGCCGTGGGTGCGCCGTCGACGACGTAACGGCGGTGCCGGTCCTCGATGCCCGCGATCGCCTGCACCGGGGTGATCGGCTCGGCCTCACCCCAGTGCGCGGCGGTGGGGTACGAGGCCAGGGCCCTGCCCCATGCCCCCGCCTCGCGCAGCGCACGCAGCCGCCGGTCGCGGGAGGACACGATGAGGCCCACGCCCCAGGTGTCGTTGTCGCAGGCGAGGGTGAGGACGGACAGGCTGTCGAAGCTCTGGAGCAGCACGTCCTGGGACGCGGGCACGCCACCGCCCGTGCCGCGCGAGCTGAAGTGCCGCGTGTAGTACACGAATCCGGAGTCCTCGCGCTCCTCGGCGGGCCGCCGTCCACCCGCGGTGGCGACCATGTCCGCCACCGTCGAGCGCCGCCCGCCCGCGTCGACGACGAGCTCGGCGAGCAGCGTCTGCCCGCCCTCGACGGTGACGCCGCTGACGTGCGGCACGCCGGGAGCGGAGGCCTCCGCGGCCACCAGGCCGGTGACCTTGACGCCCCTGTGGACGGTGACACCGGGGGTGCGGGCGGCCACCGCGGCAAGCGCGGCCTCGACGACGGGGCGCCGCCCGGTCACCGTCTCGAACCGTTCGTCTCCCTCGCGCACCCCGCCGGTCAGCGCGTCCGGCAGCTCCCGGACAAGGTTCACCCGCAGCCCGCCGAGCGCCTCCAGCTCGGCGATCGTCTCGGGCAGTTCCCTCTCCATCTCGGCCCGCCAGCGCGGCAGCATCAGGTGGACCAGCCTGAACTGATTGACCCCCGACCGCTCCCAGTCCCGCCACAGCTCCTCGGCCCCGCCCGCGCCGGGCTCCGCCGGGTCCCGCTCGAGGACCGTGACTCGGTGCCCGTCGCGTGCGAGCAGCAGCGCGGTCGTCAGGCCGTTCAGGCCGGCTCCGAGTACGAGTATGTCGGGCATCGGCAACTCCCCCTGCCCCGCGGCGCGTTGCGCGCTCGACGGATATCCGACTATCCGTCGCCAGGGCGTCCACGCACCATACGGCTGCGGGACGAGACCGCTTGCCGCACTCGGAAAAGGCCCCCGGAAGGGGGCCCGGGATCACTCCCCTTCCGGCTCCAGCCGCAGCGAGATCGAGTTGATGCAGTACCGCTGATCCGTGGGCGTCGGATATCCCTCGCCCTCGAAGACGTGGCCGAGGTGCGAGCCGCAGCGCGCGCAGCGCACCTCGGTGCGGACCATGCCGTGGGAGCGGTCCTCGACGATTTCCACGGCGTCGGTGTTCTTCGGGTCGTAGAAGGACGGCCAGCCGCAGTGCGACTCGAACTTCTCGGTGGACGTGAAGAGCTCGGCGCCGCAGGCCCGGCAGGCGTAGACACCCTTCGTCTTCGTGTCGGTGTACTCACCGCGGAACGCGGGCTCCGTGCCGGCCTGGCGCAGCACCGCGTACTCCGCCGGGGTCAGCTCCGTGCGCCACTGCTCGTCCGGCTTCTCGACGTCGTACGACATGTGCTCGTCCCTTCAGAGGCCCTGCAGCTGGTCAAGGATGCGCGGGCCCAGTTCCGTGACGTCGCCCGCGCCCATGGTGATAACGAGATCGCCGGGCTTGGCCATTCCCGCGACCGCCGCGACCGCCGCGTCCTTGCCGGCGGCCGCCTGTACGTCGGCGCCCGCCTCGCGCGCGGCATCGATGATCAGCGCGCTGGTGATGCCGGGGATCGGGTCCTCGCGGGCCGGGTAGATGTCGAGGACGACCGAGGCGTCCGTGAGGGCGAGGGCGTCGCCCATCTCCTTGCCCAGTTCCTGGGTGCGGGAGAAGAGGTGGGGCTGGAAGAGCGTGAGGATGCGGGCGTCGCCCGCCGCCGCGCGCATGGCCTCCAGGTCCGCCGTCATCTCCGTGGGGTGGTGGGCGTAGGAGTCGATGACCTGCACGCCGTTCACCTCGCCCTTGAGCTGCAGGCGGCGCTTGACGCCCGTGTACGACTTGAGCGCCGAGGCCAGGTTCCGGGCCGGGATGCCCATCGCGACGCCCGCGGCGAGCGCCGCCACCGCGTTCTGCGCGTAGTGGCGGCCGGGGACGGAGACCGTGAAGGTCAGCAGCTTGCCGTCCAGGAGGACGGTCACCTCGCTGGCCAGGCCGCGCGGGGTGATCTTGTGGATGCGGATGTCCGCGCCCTCGGACTCGCCGTAGGTGACCACGTTCAACGACGTCGTGTCGCGCACCCGGCGGGTCAGCTCCGCCGCGCCCGCCTGGTCCGCGGCGATGACGAGGGTGCCGCCGGGGGTGATCCGCCGCGTGAACGTCTCGAAGGACTCGTAGATCTCGTCCATGGACGCGTAGTTCGCGTGGTGGTCGAGTTCGACGTTGAGGATGATCGCGACTTCCGGCGCGTACTTGTGGAAGCTGCGGTCCGATTCGTCGGCCTCGGCGACGAAGATCTCGCCCTCGCCGTGATCGGCGTTGGAGCCGGGGACGTCCAGGTCGCCGCCGATGGCGTAGGACGGGTTCAGGCCGAGCGACTTCAGGGACACCGCGAGCATCGACGTCGTGGTCGTCTTGCCGTGCGTGCCGGCCACCGCGATCGGGCGCAGGCCGTCCATGAGGGAGGCGAGGGCGTCCGAGCGGTGGACCGTCGGGATGCCCAGTTCGGCCGCGCGGGCCAGCTCCGGGTTGTCCTCGCGGATGGCCGAGGAGACGACCACGCAGGTGGCGTCGGAGGCGAGGTGCCCGGCGTCGTGGCCGATGTGAACCGTCACGCCGAGCTCGCGCAGCGCCTGCGCCGTCGCTGACTCACGGGCGTCGCTGCCCGCCACCCGCGCGCCGCGCTGGGCGAGGATCTTGGCGATGCCCGACATGCCGGCGCCGCCGATGCCGATGAAGTGCGGTCGGTCCATGTCGGCAACGGAATGCGGCAGGCCGGGTGCCATGCGTGGTCTCCCCTGGGGTTCTCGGATGTCCTGGCCCGTGGTCACGACGACCACGGCACGGGCCCCAGCCTATTGCCTCGGCCCGTGCCGCCTTGAACCTCTCCCCGTTACGCCTTGCTGTGCGAGAACAGCTTCAGGACCGGTACGCCGACCTGGTGGCGGGCGCGGGAGGCCCAGTCGCGGTGGAAGAACTCCTCGACGTAGTGCGGATCGGTCAGCACGATGACCTCGTCCGCCTTCACCTCGTCGACGAGCGCCTTGAGGGCGTCCAGCGGGTGGTCCTCGATGAGCCGGCCCACCGCCTCGCTGTCCGCCTGGTGCAGCGCGGCGAGGGAGACGGCGAGGGCCTTCTCCGCCGGGCCCTTGGCCTCGTCGCCCTCGGGCACCTCGCTTTCCCTGCCCGCCTCGTCGAACTCCCCCATCGCGACGTCGTCGATGGCCCGCAGCAGGCGGTCGGCCTGGTCTCCGCGGGGCTGGAGCAGCACGTGGAAGGAGACTTCCTCCTCTCCGTGCAACGTGGTGACGAACTCCACGTCGGCGGAGGTCAGAGCCTTCTCGATCATCAATACGCTCGTGAACACGACGGGCGCCCTTCTTCTCCTACCGTGGGCCGACTGTCGACGACCCTCCGGGTGGACCTGCGGACCTGCGGAAACCATCCTGCCCCGCATTCGCACGGGGGCTGCGAGATTTAGTGTGCCCAGCCAACGCTAAACGGAACGACTCATTCCGCCGAATGTCGACGTCCTTCCTGTCCACGCCGGCGGCTACCGTCCGCCCCGCGGCCGGGCGTAACGGCTGAAGAGGAATCCGTCCTCCTCCAGTAGGGACGTCAGTTCGAACCGCTCCGGCACGGCCAGGGTCGAGCCGCCCGCGATCCGCTGGGCGTCGCCCGCTGTGAGCATCGGGGACACGGTCAGGCACAGCTCGTCGAGTACCCCGCCCGCCACGAACTGACCGAGCATCCTCGGCCCGCCCTCGGTGAGCAGCCGGTTGAGACCCCGCCCGCCGAGCGCCGCCACCGCGCGGTCCGGCTCGACCGCGGCGCCCGCACCGGCGATCAGCACCTCCACGCCGGCCGCACGTGCCGCCTCGACCCGGTCGGCCGCGGCGCCCGCGCCGGTGAGCAGCAGCGTCGGCACCAGCGGATCGGTGAACAGGGGCAGGTCGAAGTCGAGGTCGAGGCTCGCGCTGATCACGGCGATCTGCGGGGCGGGGCCCTGACCGGCCGCCTTCCTCCGCGCGGCGAACGCCTCGCGCGCGCGGGCGGGGCGATAGCCCTCCAGGCGGACCGTCTCCGCGCCGACCACGACTACGTCGGCGAGCCCGCGCAGCGTGCCGAAGACCCGCATGTCGGTGGCGCTGGAGATGGGCTGGGAGCGGCCGTCGTGCTGGGCCGCGCCGTCGAGCGTGGAGACCATGTTGGCCCGCAGCCACGGTGTGTGCCCGGCTTCGGACGGATACGCGTAGGCGTCGGCGAGCTCGTCGAGGCTCCACTCGTGCCCCTCCGGGCTCGCCTCCCTCCCCTCGTACCCCTTGCCATCTGCTGTTTCGTACGTCACAGGGAACAGGCGTCGCATGTCGTGCAGTGTGGCACGGAGACTAAGCTGGGTGGCTGTGTCGTCATCCCTCGAAGCCGCCGACTCCCGGGAGTCCAGCCAGATGGGCATCAGCCCCATACCCGACCCGTCGCCGCTGTCCCTGTGCGCCCGCGAGCCGCACGTCCCCGCGGAGCGCCTGGTCGCCGAGATGGTGCCGCCGCCCCGTTTCGACTCCGTACGCTTCGACACGTACATACCGGACCCGAAGCAGCCCAGCCAGACCGAGGCCGTCCAGGTCCTGAGCTCCTTCGCGGCAGGTCTCGGCGGGGCGCACGCGTCCGGCGCGGGCAAGAAGCGCGGCTTCCTCGGCTTCGGGAAGAAGCCCGCCGCCCCGGCAGGGCCGCGCGGCGTCTACCTCGACGGCGGGTACGGCGTCGGCAAGACGCACCTCCTCGCCTCCCTCTGGCACGCGACCCCCGCCGAGCCCCAGTACAAGGCCTTCGGCACGTTCGTCGAGCTGACGAACCTGGTGGGTGCGCTCGGCTTCCAGCAGACCGTCAAGACGCTCGGCGGGCACCGGCTGCTGTGCATCGACGAGTTCGAGCTCGACGACCCGGGGGACACGGTGCTCGTGTCGTCCCTCCTCGGGAAGCTGGTCGAGGCGGGTGTCGCGCTCGCCGCGACGTCGAACACGCTGCCGGGCAAGCTCGGTGAGGGCCGGTTCGCCGCCGTCGACTTCCTGCGCGAGATCCAGGGCCTGTCGGCGCACTTCAGGCCGCTGCGCATCGACGGTGAGGACTACCGGCACCGCGGCCTTCCCGAGGCCCCCGCGCCGTTCACCGACGAGCAGGTCACCAAGGCGGCGTACGCCACCGAGGGCGCCTCGCTCGACGACTTCCCGCACCTCCTTGAGCACCTCGCGCGCGTGCACCCCAGCCGGTACGGGGCGCTGACGGACGATCTGAAGGCCGTCTGCCTCACCGATGTGGCGGCCGTGCCCGACCAGTCGACCGCGCTGCGCCTCGTCGTCCTGGCGGACCGGCTCTACGACCGGGAGATACCCGTGCTCACGTCGGGGCTTCCGTTCGACCGGCTGTTCAGCGAGGAGATGCTGAACGGCGGGTACAAGAAGAAGTACTTCCGGGCGATCTCCCGGCTGACCGCGCTCGCGCGCGACGCGAAGGGGCTCGTACACGAGTAAGCGGCTCCGAAACGCCGGTACGGCGTTACGTGGCTGGTGCACGAATCGTGTGCGCTACGCGCGTGGTTCCCGCGGCCAAAAGCACGTGATAAACACAGCCGGGTCACAGTTCCTGTCCGCCAGCAGGAGGTTGCACCCATGTCACGCACCGCTGACGCACGACAGTCCGCGACTCGCCGCCAAGTCCTCGCCCGCTCCGGCGCCCTGGGAGTGGGCATCGCCTTCGCGGGGAACCTCTCCGAGCTGTTCGCCGGCTCGGCCGCCGCCCAAGGACGCGCCGGATACGGCCCGTTGGTGCCCGACCCGGCCGGGCTGCTCGATCTCCCGAAGGGATTCCGCTACAAGGTCCTGTCGCGGGAGGGGGAACAGCTCCGCTCCGGTGAGGGCAAGGTGCCCTCCAACCACGACGGGATGGCCGCCTTCGCCGGCAGACAGGGCCGCGTACACCTCGTACGCAACCATGAGAACCGGGTCACCGGGAAGATCGCCGTGCCGACCGTCGAGGGTCTGACGTACGACCCGATGGGCAAGGGCGGCTGTACCGTGCTCTCCGTCGACCGGAAGAACGATGTCGTGTCCGAGCGGGTCGGCATCGCCGGTACGGCGGTCAACTGCGCGGGCGGGCCCACGCCTTGGGGCACCTGGCTCACCTGCGAGGAGACCGAGGACAAGGCCGGTACGAACGGGTACACCAAGGACCACGGCTTCATCTTCGAGGTCGACCCGGTCGACCCGCACCGATCCGGCGCCGTGCCGCTCACCGCGATGGGCCGCTTCCAGCACGAGGCGATCGCCGTCGACCCGCGGGGCGGGATCGTGTACGAGACCGAGGACGCCTTCGACAAGCCCTTCGGCCTCTTCTACCGCTTCCTGCCCAAGAACGCGAAGGGCGGCCTCGGTTCGCTGCGCGCGGGCGGGAAGCTCCAGGCGATGCGGGTGCCCGGCGTGCCGGACCTGTCGGCGGTCCAGGAGACGGGGGCGACGTTCAGCGGCATCGAGTGGGTCGACGTACCGGACCCGCTGGCCGCTCAAACGCCCATCCGCAACCAGGACTTCGGCCCGAAGGGCATCACCCACGCGCAGAAGCTGGAGGGCTGCTACTGGGGTGGGTCGAGCGTCTACTTCGTCTCGTCCTACGCGCGCAGCCGCGAGGGCTCGGCCGCCGACCACTTCGGGCAGATCTGGCGCTACGACCCGTCGTCGCGCCGCCTGACGCTGGTCATCGTGTTCGGCCCCGACACGGACGTCCAGCTGCCGGGCGAGGAGCCCGACAACATCTGCCTCGCGCCCAGCGGGGGCCTGATGGTGTGCGAGGACGGCGAGGGCGCGCAGCACGTGTTCGGCGTGACGCGCAAGGGCGAGGTGTACGCCATGGCGCGCGGCCGGCAGAACATCGGGACGGCCGACAAGCCCGAGTGGGGCGAGTTCGCCGGGGTCACGTTCTCGCCGGACGGCGACACGATGTTCGTGAACTGCTATACGCCGGGGACGACGTTCGCGGTGACGGGACCTTGGCACTAGGCACTAGGCACTAGGCACTAGGCACCTGACGCGCGACCGGGCGGCCGTTCCCTCGTTCGAGGGGGCGGCCGTTCGCATGGCCGGTTCTCGCGGGTGGTGCACCGCGTGCCGTGCGAGTGCCCTGGGCAAGGTCCTCCCATGGAAGAACGGTCAACCACAGCCTGGGAGTTCACCGACGACCGCGGACACCTCACGTCCGCGAGCGAGACGCCGCAGCGCGTCGTCGCCTATATACAGGCCGGGGCGAGCCTGTGGGATCTGGGCATACGCCCGGTGGGGATCTTCGGCTCGTTCCACGACGGCGACGGGCCCGACCACGCGAAATCCGGCGCACTGCCGCCGGCCGACCTCGCCTATCTGGGCTCCGGGGCGGGGCTCGGCCTGGACGACGTACTCGCCGCGCGCCCCGACCTGGTCGTGGCGCTCACGTACGGCGGCGGGCAGGTGTACGGCATCGAACCCGATACGGCGAAACATCTGGAGGAGCACGTCCCCGTCGTCGTGATCGACGTGGGGCAGGGCCGCACGCTGGGCGGGGTGCGGGAGCGCTTCGCGGAGCTCGGGCGCTCGCTCGGGACGTCAGAACCGGCGGAGGCACGCGAGGAACTCGCGCGCGCCGAGCGGCAGTTGGGGATCGCGGCCCGTGGGGCGCGGACCGTGAGGGTGCTGGCGCTGTCGGCCGCCGGAGCGGACGCGGTACACCTGGCCCGGCCCACCAAGTGGCCCGACCTGAGCGCGCTCGGCGGGCTCGGTGTGGGCATGGCGGCACCGCCCGAGGGCCCCGGCGCCAACTGGTACACCGGGACCTGGCGGGACGTCGCCGAACTCGCGCCGGACGTCATCCTGTCGGACGCCCGCGCCAACGCCGCGCCGCGCGAACTCTACGCGGCCGACCCGCACTGGGCGTCCGTCGCCGAGCGGGCGGCGGTGCTGCCGTGGAACCCGGAGGTCCCCGCGAGCGCCCGCGCCCACGCCGCGCTCTTCGACCAGGTGGCGGGGGCGCTGCGGGGGCGCCAAGGGCTCTAAGGGCTACGGATGGGGGCTAGTCGGCGGGCTCGTCCGGGACGGGCTGGTCCGGGTGGACGCCCGGGGCGTGGGGTGCGCCGGTGCGGCCGGTGCCCGCCACGTCCGAGTCGGGGACGGTGACGTCGGGTCCGGTCTCGTCCTCGGACCCGGTCCGTTCGTCGGGAGCCGCACCGGGCTCGGTGGTCTCGGTTGCGTCGGCGTCCGCCTGCTGGTCGGGGGGATCCCGCGGGACGGCGTCCTGTTCCCTGCTCATGAGGCGGTCAGCGCCCCAGTGCCTTGGCGAGCTGGGACTTGTTCATCTGCGAGCGACCCTCGACGCCGCGGTCCTTGGCCTCCGCGTAGAGCTGGTCCTTTGTCGGACCGCCGGCGCCCTGGTGGGAGCGCAGACCGCCACGCCTGCCGGAGGAGATGTCCTTCGTCGACGTACGGCTCGCCTGCTTCGACTCGCCGCTCCTCGCACGCTCCTTGTTCACCGTGCGGGCGGCGATCTCCTCGGCGCGCGACGTGCTCTCGCCGCGGTCCTGGGCACTCTGCTTGATCTTCTCGTACTGGCGCTCACGCTTGGCATTCGATCCGCTCGGCATGGCGACTCACTCCCTTCCCTTCCGTTGTAGCCCCTCCCGCCCCTTGTCGCAGAACGACGCCGGGGCCGGGAGGCGCGTACCCCCCTCCCGGCCCCGGCTTCCCTTCGCTCCCCTGGCCTCTCGGCCGCGACCCGGGTCCCCGCGCCCGCACCGCTCAAACTCGGCGTTTCCGCACCGGTGTCGGGGGCACCCGCCGTCGCATGCCGTTGCCAGTGAGGAACACGGAGATGGAGTGGCTGGACAGCGCGGCGTGTGTCGATGAGGACCCTGATCTCTTCTTCCCTGTCGGCACCACCGGGCCCGCCATGGACGACGTGGAGGAGGCCAAGGAGGTCTGCCGACGCTGCCCGGTGATCACGGAGTGTCTGCGATGGGCCGTCTCCACGGGGCAGACGACGGGAGTCTGGGGCGGCACGTCCGAGGGCGAACGCGCCGGACTCCTGCGAGCCGAGCGCCGCCGCGCCCGGGCCAGGGCCGCCGCACGCTGAGGGCGTGACACCCCAGGCGGCGTCATGTGCGCCCGGGGCCGCCGCCGAACGCGCCGCTGTTGCCGCGGCTCCAGCGCCGCGGCCGCTGGTCCTTGCTGCGCCTGCTGTCCGCGTTGCCGTAGCCGTGCAGCTCGTGCGGGGTCAGGCGGTGACCGCCGTCCGTGTGCGGCATCTCGTCGGGCTCCCGCATCTCGCGGACCTCGTGGACCGGGCCCGTACGCGGGAGTTTCGGCTGGTCGGCCGGGTCGGGAGGACCCGGTTCCCGGCGGCGGAACCTGATGCCCATCCAGACCGCCCAGATCAGGGCCAGCGCGACCACCAGGCCGACGACGAACGGGACGACCGAGGTCGAGAGGTCGGGGAAAGCCATTGGTGTCGTCATGGGCGCCGAGTACCCCACACCACGAGATCACGCCCCAACGGTCCGATTTGCACTATTTACGGTGAATCCGACGATATCTTCGATGCGTGATCAGACATGTACGCCGCGTCACGGCGGCTTGTGCGCTGGGCGCGCTCGCTCTCGGCCTCGCCGGATGCGGCGAACCCGCCTCGTCCAATGGCCCGCCGAAGGCCTCCCCGACGGTCCCGCCGAAGCCGAAGGCGACCCCCAAGCCCACCCCCAAGCCCACCCTCGCGCCCGGTCCTGGCGGCACCACCCCCGTCTTCGAGCGCGGCACGGCGACGAAGGAGCGCACCGTCGCGCTCACCTTCGACGCCGACATGACGGCCGACCAGGGAGCGCGGGCGCGGGCGGGTGAGCGCTTCGACAACCCTCAACTGGTGCGCACCCTCCGTACGTTGAAGGTCCCGGCCACCGTCTTCATGACCGGGCGCTGGGCGGAGGAGTACCCCGCCGAGGCCAAGGACATCGGCCGAGACCGGCTGTTCGAGGTCGCCAACCACTCGTACAGCCATTACGCCTTCACCGGGGACTGCTACGGCCTGCCGAGGGTGCCGACGCGGGGCATGCGGGCTGATGTCGACCGCGCGTTCGGGGCGTTCCGGAAGGCGGGGGTCGAGCACGTCGTGCCGTACTTCCGGTTCCCCGGCGGCTGCTACGACCGGGCGGCGCTGCGGGCACTGACGCCGACCGGGGTGACGGCGGTGCAGTGGGACGTGGTGAGCGGCGACGCGTTCGCCACGGACACCGACGCCGTGACCCGGCAGGTGCTCGACGGGGTGCGGCCCGGCTCGGTCGTCGTCATGCACTGCACGCGCAGCGCGGCGCCGACGACGGAGCGGGTGGTGCGGGAGGTGGTGCCGAGGCTGCGGGCGAAGGGCTACCGGTTCGTACGGGTCTCGGACCTGGTGGGGGCGGCGCGCGGGGCGTGAGTGCGCTCGGCCCTGCTTGGCCGTACGCCCGTGTACGTACGCTGGACGCATGAGCGACTACTGCGCCGACGGCCGCGAGGACCGCCCGACACCCGCCGCCGCGACCGCGGACGAGCCGTTCGCCGAGTGCGTGCTGTGCCGGGAGCCGACCGAGTACCCGGAGTCGACGAAGGGCATCACCCTGTGCCCGGTCTGCGAGTGGCAGGAGGCGCAGCGCGGGGCCTGCTCCGGATAACGCGGGAGATCCGGGGTTCAGCGGCGGGACGCGAGCGCGCAGGCCGCCGCCGCGCACGCCCCGGCCACGGCCACCGCCCCCACGAGCGGCAGCAGCAGGACCGGCACCGCCCCGTCCTGCGACCCGGTCACCAGGGCGCTCACCACCGACTTCGCCGGTGACCCGGGGGCGATCAGCGCGACGAGCGCGCACAGCACCAGGCCGGCCACGCCGAGGCCGGTGCCGCGCACCACGGGCCACGTGGTGACGGCCCCGACGGCGACGCCGACGAGGCCGCACACCAGCACGGCGAGCAGCCCGGCCCCGGCGGCCGGCCACCTGGCCACGCGCACCAGGCGGTCGGTGCTGACCCCGTCGCTGATCAGCGCCACGACCACGGTGGCCACGACACCGACGGCCGCTGTGGCGAGGAACGCGGCGGCCAGGCTCGCCAGGTGGGCCCGCCACGGCGCCGTCGCCGCAGCGGTGCAACTGCGGGCGGCGGGCGGCTCGTTGGTGACGCAGATCCGGGCCAGCCAGGCCCCCACGGGAAGCAGGGCCGCGGCGGTGTACGCGAGGGAGTCGAGCACCGGCTGCCCCGCCTGGATGCCGACGGCGGCGAACGCGGCGTAGAGCACGACCGGCGCCAGCCAGCGCTGCGAGCGCAGCAGCAGGGCCGACTGGTAGGCGAGCAGGGCCGTGGTCATCCGTTGTTCTCCGGAGGTTCGGGGGTGCGGATGTGCTCCGTGGGGTCGGGCGTGCGGACGGCGACGATGTGCCAGGGCGGGTCGGCGGCGAGCAGCGTGCGCAGCACGGTGTCGGAGTGCGCGGCGTCCGTGGTGATCCTTACGGTGCGGGGGTCGAGGCGGATGCGGGTGTGCGGGTGCGGCAGGGCGGGCTCGTGACCGGCGGGCCCGGCGGCGTCGACGACCACGGTCGCGCCGCCGACTCCCGTACTCCGTCGGACAGTTGACGCCTCCACCTCGTACGTCGCGTCGGCGGTGGCGGCGAGGCGGCGCGGGTCGTGGTCGACGAAGAGCACGGCGGCGCCGGCCGCGGCGCGTTCGGCGACGGCGCCGTCGAGCGTGTCGCGGGCCGCGGTGTCGAGCCCGGTCCAGGCCTCGTCGAGGACGAGCAGCTCCGGTTCGGCGAGCAGGGCCGCCGCGACCGCCACCTTCTGGCTGCTGCCCTTCGACAGCTCGGCGAGGGGCGCGCCCGTGTACTCCTCGGCGCCGAACCGCTCCAGCCACTCCCCCGCGCGCCGCGCTGCCGTCGGGCGGGGGAGGCCGTGGATGCGGCCCATGTGCGTGAGGTAGGCGCGGGCGGTGAACGGCAGGGCGGGCGGGAAACGTTCGGGGACGTAGGCCGTGCGCGGGCGGCCGATGACCCGGCCCTCGGTGGGCGCGTCGATCCCGGCGGCCAGCCGCAGCAGCGTGGACTTCCCGGCGCCGTTGGGCCCCCGCACCCGGAACACGGCCCCCTCGGGCACGTCCAGATCGACCCCGCGCAGCACCCAGGGCCCGCCGAGTCCGTAGCGGCGACCCGCGCCGCGGAGCGTGACGTGCATGCGGTCATGTTCCCCTACACACGCTCGGGTCCCTGCGCTCAGGGCCCAGAACAGCAGGACCTTCAGCCCCGGCGGCGGCTGATCCATTCGAGCCCTTGCGACGGCTGAGCCATTCGAGCCTCTGCGCCGCTTGAACGGCAGAGCCCGATCTTTCAGCCCCTGCGCCACTTGAACAGCAGAGCCCCGATCTTTCAGCCCCTGCGGCGATTGAGCAGCGGGGTCCGGGGCGGAGCCCCGTGACGTCGGGGGACGCCCGACCACCTGGCAGACTGGCCCCGTGACCAGCGACGCCCCCCGTACCGACACCCCCACCCACCCCGAGCCCAGCGCACGCGAGTTCGTTCTGCCGCTCGTCGTGCGCATCGAGCGGGCCGCGCCGCCGACGCGTACGGACGCCCTGGAGACCGCGGCGCGCGCTGTGTTGGTGATCCTCTCGGACGAGCGCTCGGTCGGCGAGGGACCATGGGCGCAGGCGATGCGCGACTGGCAGGACGCCCGGATCCGCAAGGTGGTGCGGCGGGCTCGGGGCGCGGAGTGGCGGCGCGCGGAGGCCCTCGACGGGATCACCGTCAGCACCGGTTCCGCCGAGGTACGGGTCTTCCCGCCGGTCCCCCTCGACGGCTGGCCGAAGGACCTGGCCCGCCTCCAGGTCTCCGGCACGGACCTCGACGACCCGGAAGCGCCGCCCGCCCCCGCCTCCTCGGCCCCGGTCCTCTGGCTCAACCCCGATCTCGGGATGACGGCGGGCAAGACCATGGCGCAGGCCGGTCACGGGGCCCAACTCGCCTGGTGGGAGCTGTCCGACGCGGAGCGCAAGGAGTGGCGGGAGGCGGGCTTCCCGCTGTCGGTGCGGACCGCCGACCCGGAGCGCTGGCCGGCGCTGACAGCGAGCGGGCTGCCCGTCGTACGGGATGCCGGGTTCACGGAGATCCCGCCCAGCGACACCGTCGTGTCCGAGGGGCCCCTGACCGGCGATTTCCTGTCCGGCCTCGGCCACCTCTGAGCCCCGGGCCCCGAGCTCCGGGAACGAAGAAGACCCCGCCCGTCCGCACGGGGGATGACGGACGGCCGGGGCCACTCGAAGGCTACCCCACTCCGTAGGGGGACGGGCCGGTTCCCCCGGGCGACGGGCATCGGCTTCCTGGGGTTCGGCGGCCACCTGATCCTCGCGCGCCGCCCCTGAGGGCCAGGACCCATGGGTGAAACCTCAAATGTTGCTCTGAACGTCCCCGCTCAGGGGTTCGGGCCGCGCCGGCGCGGTCAGGAATCCAGGAAGCCGGGCGGAGGAGGGGGAATTCCATGGAGCTGGGTACGGGGATCGGCTGGCGGCCGGAGATCGCGGAGACGGTGGAGGCCATGCCGGGCATCGACTGGGTCGAGGCCGTCGCCGAGAATCTGTGTCCGGGGCACCTGCCGGACTCCCTGCGGCGGCTGCGCGAGCGCGGCGTCACCGTCGTCCCGCACGGCGTCGCCCTCGGGCTCGGCGGGGCCGACCGGCCCGACGAGGGGCGGCTCGCCGACCTCGCCGCGTGCGCGGAGGCGCTCGGCTCGCCGCTGGTCAGCGAGCACATCGCGTTCGTAAGGGCCGGGGGCGAGCGCACCGCTTCGCAGCCGCTGGAGGCGGGTCACCTGCTGCCCGTGCCGCGCACCCGCGACGCCCTCGACGTACTGTGCGAGAACGTACGGATCGCCCAGGACGCGCTGCCGGTGCCGCTCGCGGTGGAGAACATCGCGGCACTGTTCGGCTGGCCGGGCGAGGAACTGACGGAAGGCCAGTTCCTGTACGAGCTGGTGGACCGCACCGGCGTCCGCCTCCTCATCGACGTGGCGAACCTCCACACCAATCACGTCAACCGCGGCGAGGACCCGGCGAAGGCGCTGGCCGAGCTGCCGGTGGAGGCCATCGCGTACGTGCACGTCGCGGGCGGCTTCGAGCGGGACGGCGTCTGGCACGACAGCCACGCCCACCCGGTGCCGGCGGCCGTCCTCGACGTCCTGGCCGAACTGGTCTCCCGGGTGACCCCGCCGGGAGTCCTCCTCGAACGCGACGAGAACTTTCCCGAGGATCTCGGGGAGTTGGAGCGCGAGGTGGAAGTCATCCGGGAGACGGTCGCGGCGGGTTCCGGACCCCGCGCGCAGGCCCCGGACCACCGGGCACCCGCGCCCGCCGCCGCGCCGGTCGACGACCCCACACGCCGGCGACTCGCCCTCGACCAGACCGCCCTGCTCTCCGCACTCGTCGCCGGCACCCCCACCCCCGAGGGCTTCGACCGCACACGGCTCGCCGTACAGAGCCGGGCACTCGCGGCCAAGCGGGCCGACGTCGTCGCGAAGGTGGCCCCCGAACTCCCCCTCATCCTGGGCGAATCCACGTACCGCTCGCTCTTCCTCGGCTACGCGCGAAGCCACCCCATGACAACCGGCTACCGCCGCGACGCCCTCGACTTCGCCGAGAACCTGCTCCTCACACAACGCATCCAGGCCCCGACCCCACGCCGCGAGCTGACCCACTGGTGGCTCAACCGCTCCGGCCCCAGGCCACTGACAGGCCGCCCACTGGCCCGGGCCCTGCGAACAGCAACATTCGCACTAAGGCGAGCCACTTAGAGCCCCTGCGGCGATTGAGCAGCGGGGTCCGGGGCAGAGCCCCGCGTCCGCAACCCCGGTACGGGCCAAGGGAAGCCGCATGCGTACCGCAGGAGACGTACTCCCACCCGATGCCCACCCCACCCCCCAAGCCGGAGGCTAGCGTGCGTGCCGCACCTGGAGGCACCATGCGACTCTTCACCGGCACCACCCTCATCGTCACAGGCCTCGTGGCAACACTGGCCGCGCTCGTCTTCCCCCTCTGGTCGTACGCGGACCGCTCCGGCACCGGACTCGGCGAGCTCAACGCCCAGACCGTGTCCACCAGATTCGGGCCGCTGTCCGCCACCGACCGCCTCTTCATCACGAAGGTGCGGCTCGCCGGGCTGTGGGAGCTGCCCGCCGGCCAGCAGGCCGAGGAGCGGGCCCCCAGCAAGGCGGTGGAGACGGCGGGCGGGCACCTCGTCGAGGGGCACACCTTCCTGGACGCCCGGGTGCGCGAGGTCGCGGCGCGGCTGAACCTGGAACTTCCCAGTCAGCCGAACGCGCAACAACAGGGCTGGCTAAGGGAGTTGACCGCCGCACGGGGCGAGGACTACGAGCGGAAGTTCGCCAACATCCTGCGCCGCGCCCACGGCCAGGTCTTCTCGCTGGTCGCCCAGGTGCGCGCCTCGACCCGCAACGCACTCGTGCGGCAACTCGCGGACGACGCCAACACCACCGTCCTCGACCACATCAAGGTGCTGGAGGCCACCGGCCTCGTCGACTTCGACGCGCTCGCCCGCGACGGCGCCACCGCGAGCCCGCCGCCCGCCACCCGCTCCCCCGCCCCACCGGGCCCCACCTCCGTACCGGGCTCGGCGACCCCGGTCTCGCCGTCGCCCACCCCTTCGTTCTCCCTGCCGCCCGCCGCGTCCCGCCCGAAGCCGGCGCCCGACGCGCACAAGGAGGACACCAACAAGAGGGACGACAAGAAGGACGACAAGAAGCCGCCGAAGCCGAAACCGAAACCAAAGCCCAGCGTCACAACGCGATAACAGACCGTCCACATCGTGAACGGGGCATGGCGGCGGCCGCGCAACTGTCGTAGAAACTGCGCATGTTGTGGGTCCTGTTCCTCCTCGTCGCCTGTGCCGTCGCGGGTGTCTCCTGTGGGCGGCTGTGTCTCGCGGCCGTACGCGCCGCCGAGAGCGAACGCGCGGACCGTGCCCCGGGGGATACGCACCCGGGGCACGAACTCTCCCTGTACGAGACCGCCTTCCTGTCCGGCGGCCCCGAACGGGTCGCCGAAGTGGCGCTCGTGTCGATGGCCCGCAGCCGGCGCCTGCTGCTCGCGCACACCGGCTGGGCGACCGTCGTCGACCCGGTCGGCGAGGATCCGATGGAGCGTTCGGTGCTCCGCGCGATCGGGCCCGAGGGGCAGGCGCGGATCGCGCCGCTGCGGGCGGCGGCCGCGGCCGGTGACGCGGTGCGGGTGCTCGCCGAGCGGCTCGTCGCGGCCGGGCTCGCGGTGCCGGACCGTGAGCGCACGACGCTCGCGGGCGCGGTGCGGCAGGTGCGGCAGGCGGCGGCCGCCGTGCTGCTGCTCGGCGCGCTCGCGGTCCTGCTGCCGGGCGAGAGCGCGCGGCAAGGAGGACCGGTGGCCCTGTGGTTCGGGCTCCCGCTGCTGCTCACACTGAGCTGTCTGACACTCGCCCGCGTCGAGATCCACCCGTACACGCGCTGGGCCTCGCCGACCGGGCAGCGGCTGCTCGCGGGCCGCCCGCTCGGCGCCGGGAGCCTGCTCGCCGTCGCGGTGCGCGGGGTGCGGGCGGTCGACGACCCGCAGCTGCGCGCGGCGCTGACCGGAACGCGGCGGCATACCACCGAGTGAGCCGCCCCGCACGCCGATGACGGCAGTTACCACGCATCAGGGTCATGGTTCCGACACCCACGACCTGGTCCTTTACTTCGTCAACTGCCGCCCCAAGGATCCCTTTCGTGCGCGCGAGCCGCACGGCCTCGCGAACCGCTTCGCCGCACGGGTTCGCGGGCCCCGACGAAGGGATACGTCCAAGCGATGCGAGCAGCCCCCGTCCTCTGCGCCACCGCGGGATCCTTGATCCTCTCGGCCCTGGTCACCGCCCCCGCGGGCGCCGCCGCGCCGACACCTCCGCCCGCCGCCGAGACGGCCGGCAGCACGATCGCCGCGCTGCGCGCCGCGGACGCGGGGATCCGCTGGGGCGCCTGCGCCAAGGCGGAGGAGCTGCCGGAGCCGATCCGGTGCGGCACCGTCACCGTCCCGCTCGACTACGCGCATCCGATGGGCGAGCAGATCAAGCTGACCGTCAGCCGGGCGAAGGCGACCGGCAAGGTCAAGGGCCAGAAGGACAAGGCGAAGAAGGTCACCCGCCAGGGCTCCCTCGTCTTCAACCCCGGCGGCCCCGGCGGCAACGGCATGTACTTCCCGATGGCCGGGACGCAGCCGGAGTGGCGGCCCATCGGCGCCGCTTACGACCTGATCGGCTACGCGCCGCGGGGCGTCGGCCGGTCGGCGCCGCTGTCCTGCGAGGACCCGAAGAAGCACGTGCAGGGGCCGACGCAGTCGCCGACCCACCCCTCTGCCGCGTACAAGAAGAAGCGGATCGCGCAGGCGAAGACGTACGCGCGCGGGTGCGCCGAGCGGAACCCGGACATCGAGCACTTCACGACGCTCAACAACGCCCGCGACCTGGACGTGCTGCGGGCCGCGCTCGGCGAGAAGAAGCTGACGTTCATGGGCGCCTCGTACGGGACGTACATCGGGGCCGTGTACGCGGAGCTGTTCCCCTCGCATGTGCGGCGGATGGTCTTCGACTCGGCGGTCGACCCGTCCCCGGAGGGGATCTGGTACGCCAACAACCTCGAACAGTCGGCCGCGTTCGAGCGCCGCTGGGCCGACTTCAGGGCGTGGGTCGCCCGCCACGACAAGACGTACCACCTGGGCGACACACCCGAGAAGGTGCTGGCCGCGTACGAGAAGGTGCGCGCGGAGGTGTCCCGCAAACCGGCCGGCGGGAAGGTCGGTCCTGCCCAGTTGCAGTCCGCGTTCCTGCAGACCGGGTACTACGACGACTACTGGCCGCTGCGGGCCTACGCGCTCTCCGCCTACGTGAAGGGCGACCCGAAGCCGCTCGTCGACCAGGCCGCGCCCATCAAGGAGTCCGCCAAGGAGGACGAGAACAGCAACGCCGTCTACACGGCCGTCCAGTGCAACGACGCGTCCTGGCCGACGGACTTCCACACGTGGGACCGCGACAACACGGCCCTCGCGAAGCGCGCCCCGTTCGAGACCTGGGACAACGCGTGGATGAACCTGCCGTGCGCCTACTGGTCCACTCCCCGGCAGCAGCCGGTCGACGTACGCACCGCACCGGGCGAACTCCCGCCGACCCTCATCCTCGCGGCCGAACGCGACGCGGCGACGCCGTACAAGGGCGCCCAGGAGCTCAACCGTCGTCTGGCCGGTTCGTCCCTGGTGACCGAACGCAAGGCGGGCACGCACGGGATCGGCGCGGGCCCCAACAAGTGCGTAAACGGCCGCCTGGACGCGTACCTGTTGGACGGCGAGCTGCCCGACAACGGTGCGGCGTCGTGCGCCCCGCACAAGGAACCGGCGCCGCTGGGCAAATCAAGCCCGGCCGGCGATTGAGGCCGACGGCTCCCGGGGGCGGGGTCGCGGGGCTCTGCCCCGGACCCCGCTGGCTCTCGTCCGACGGCGGGGCTTGATGTGGTGCTGGATGAGGTCAGGCCAGGCCCGCGACCAGGTCCGCAACGCTCTTACGGCGCCCCGTGAAGAACGGGACCTCCTCACGGACGTGCCGCCGCGCCTCGGACGCGCGGAGCAGACGCATCAGGTCCACGATCCGATGCAGCTCATCCGCCTCGAACGCGAGAATCCACTCGTAGTCGCCGAGCGAGAAGGACGCGACCGTGTTGGCCCGCACATCCGGGTAGCCGCGCGCCATCTTGCCGTGATCGGCGAGCATCTTGCGGCGCTCGTCGTCGGGCAGCAGGTACCAGTCGTAGGAGCGCACGAACGGGTACACCGAGATGTAGTCGCGCGCGTTCTCGTCGGCGAGGAACGCCGGGATGTGCGAGCGGTTGAACTCGGCGGGGCGGTGCAGCGCCATGTTCGACCACACCGGCTCCAGGGCGCGGCCCAGCTTCGTGCGGCGGAAGAGGTTGTACGCCTCCTGGAGCTGGTCGGCCGTCTCGGCGTGCCACCAGATCATGAGGTCGGCGTCGGCGCGCAGGCCCGACACGTCGTACGTGCCGCGGATCGTGACGTCCTTCGCGGCGAGCTGGTCGAACAGCTCCTGGACCTCGTCCGCGTACCCGGAACGGTCCTCCGGCAGCACGTCCTTCAGCTTGAAGACGGACCAGAGGGTGTAGCGGATGACCTCGTTGAGGTCCTTCGCCAGCTTGCCCTTGTTCGGTACGCGCGCGGCGTCGGTGTTGGGGGTGTCGTCGCTCATGTCCTCATTCTCCTGCTCCGCCGTGCATGCTCTGCACCGGGTCGGCCTTCAGCTCGTCGAGCGCGGCGGTGTCGCCGCCGAGCAGGTCCACGGCGGCGTACGCACCGGCGATGCAGGCCGGGATGCCGACGCCGTCGTATGCGGCTCCGCACACGGCGAGGCCGGGCACGGCGGCGATGTGCTCGCGGATCCGCTCGACGCGGGCGGCGTGCCCGACGGGGTACTGGGGCAGTCCGTCCTTCCAGCGCGTGACGTGCGCGGCGACCGGGGCGGCGTCGAGGCCGGTGGCCTCGCGCAGGTCCTGCCGTGACAGGTCGACGAGGTCGTTGTCCTCGCGGGCGAGGTCCTTCTCGTCGCCGTAGCGGCCGACCGAGGTGCGGACGACCATCAGGTCCGGGTTCTGTTCGGCGATCCAGCCCCACTTGCGGGAGGCGAAGGTGGCGGCCTTGATCGTGTGGCCGTCGACCGGCGGGACGAGGAAGCCGCTGCCCTCGGGAAGGTCCGCCTCCGCCTTGCGGAACGCCATCGTGATCAGCGCCATCGACGCGTACTCGATGCGGCGCAGCTCCTGGGAGGCCATCGGGGACGCCGTGCGCAGCAGGCTCGCGGCGGCGCGGGCCGGCAGCGCGACGATCACCTGGTCGGCCTCGAAAACGCGGCCGGACTCGGTGCCGAGCCGCCAGACCGCGTCACGCGTGGTGAGCGAGGTGGCGCGCTCGCCGAGCAGGATCTCGCCGCCCTTGGCGCGCACCGCGTCGGCCACTGCCCCGGGCAACGTACCGATGCCGCCCTCGATGCCCATGAACACGGGCCCGGTCTGCTGATTGGCCGCCGCCCGCTCCTGGATGGCACGCACCGCTTCCGTCAGCGACACATGACGCCCCGCCTCCTCGAACAGCTGCGGCACCGCGCTGCGCATCGAGATCAGGTCGGCGTCGCCCGCGTAGACGCCGCCGAGCAGCGGTTCCACGAGCCGGTCGACGACCTCGCGGCCCAGGCGCGCGGCGACGTACCTGCCGACGGCCGTGTCCTCGCCGAGGTGGGTGGGCGGCAGGTGGTCGTCCCGGCGGATGCGGCGCAGTCCCTCGTCGGAGAGGACACCCTCAAGCGCTTCGGCGGTGCCGGGCACGCCCATGACGTGGCCCTTGGGCATGGGGCGCAGGGCGCCGCGGGTCCAGATGGACGCGGTCGCCGTGGACGGTGGCTGAAGGCGGTCGCCGAGGCCCACCTCGCGGGCGAGGCCGACCGCTTCGGGGCGGCGGGCCAGCATCGACTCGGCGCCGAGGTCGACGCGCGCGCCGGCGATCTCGCCCGTGCGCAGCTTGCCGCCGAGCCGTTCGTCGGCCTCCAGGACGGTCACGTGTACCGGCCCGCCCCGCTCGCTCCCGGCGAGCAGTCGATGGGCGGCCGCGAGGCCGGCGATCCCGCCGCCGATGACGAGGACTCTCCTGCCCCGCCTGCCCCGACCCGTCTTCGTCACAGTGTCCGCTTCACGCATGCCCCCACTTTGTCAGAACGTCAGCCCAGGATTGACGCGTGGCGGGCGCGCGCCGGGCACGTTCCGGGCACGCGCTCGACGTGTCCCGACCGTGACCGGTTCGGGACCGGCCGGCAACCACCGTTCGGGACGCCCGCGCGTCGAAGGAACGTCCGACGACCGTCACGTCCACATTCCTTCGGGGGTTACGTCCATGCACCGTTCCCGTTCCCGCTTGCGTACGAAGACCCGCACCGGGCCACGCCGCCCGCTGGCACTGCTCGTCGCGGCACTGTTCGCGGTGGCGCTCGCGCTGACCGGCTGCTCGGGCGCGGGAGGCGACTCGGGCGACAAGAGCGCCGCCGACGCCGACGACAAGGGGGCCGCCAAGAGCGACCTCGGAGCGGGCGGCGGCAAGTCCGACGCCGGCCGGCAACAGGCCCAGAAGCCGCCGAAGCTCACCGGAGTCCACGTCATCCGCACCGCGCACCTCTCCGTGCGCGTCAAGGACGTCCCGGACGCGCTCGACAAGGCCCGGACCGCCGCCGAGGACGCGGGCGGCATGGTGGGCGACGAGACGACCGACCGCGACGGCCACGGCCACGAGCGCTCCCGGGTGACCCTGCGCGTACCGCAGGAGTCGTACGAGGACGTACTCGATCAACTCGCGGGCAGCGGGCGACTGTTGGAGCGGAACGTGACGGCGAAGGACGTCACGGACCAGGTCGTGGACGTCGACAGCCGGATCAAGTCGCAGCGGGCGAGCGTCGCACGCGTGCGGGAACTCATGGACCGGGCCGAGAAGTTGAGCGACGTGGTGACCCTGGAGGGCGAACTGGGCACGCGCCAGTCGGAGCTGGAGGCACTCCTCGCGCAACAGGACTCCCTCAAGGACCGCACGTCCCTCGCAACCATCACCCTCCGCCTGACCGAGACGTCCACACCCCCGGCAGACGACGACCCGGGCTTCCTCGACGCCCTGTCGGCCGGCTGGAACGCCTTCGTCACGGCACTGAAGTGGATCGCCATCGCCCTGGCAGCGGTCCTGCCTTTCGCAGCACTACTGGGGGCGGCAACATTCGTGTACCTACGCTTCATCCGCCGCAATTCAAGCCCCGCCGACGCCCCTTCAAGCCCCGCCGGGGACCTATCAAGCCCCGCCGGCGATTGAGGCGCGGGGTCCGGGGCAGAGCCCCGATCTTTCAAGCCCGCACTTTGGACGAGAGCCAGCGGGGCCCGGGGCAGCGCCCCGCGGCGTCAACCCCGGGTTAGCGTAAACAGATGAGCACCGAACCCGCGCGCGAGCGCCTCGTGGTCATCGGCGGCGACGCCACAGGCATGTCCGCCGCCTCCCAGGCCCGCCGCCTCAAGGGCCCGGCCGAACTCGAGATCGTCGCCTTCGAACGCGGCCACTTCACGTCGTACTCCGCATGCGGCATCCCGTACTGGGTGGGCGGCCAGGTCGCCGCACGGGACGAGTTGATCGCCCGGTCCCCCGAGGAGCACCGCAAGCGGCACATCGACCTCCGCACCCGCACGGAGGTCATGGAGATCGACGTGCCGGGGCGCCGCGTACGTTCCCGGGAACTCGACGGCGGGACCGAGTCCTGGACCTCGTACGACAAGCTCGTGATCGCCACCGGCGCCCGGCCGGTCCGCCCCGACCTGCCCGGCATCGACGCGCCCGGCGTGCACGGCGTGCAGACGCTCGACGACGGTCAGGCACTGCTCGACACGTTGCGGGCGACCGAGGGCCGGCACGCCGTGGTCGTGGGCGCCGGGTACATCGGCGTGGAGATGGCGGAGGCGCTGATCCACCGCGGGTACGAGGTGACGGTCGTGAACCGCGGCGCCGAGCCGATGTCGACGCTCGACGCGGACATGGGCCGGCTCGTGCACGAAGCGATGACCGGCATGGGCATCACCATGGTCGACGACGCCGAGGTGACGAAGATCCTCGCCGGGGACGACGGACGGGCCCGCGCGGTGGCCACGGACGACGCCGAGTATCCGGCGGACGTGGTGGTGCTGGGGATCGGCGTGCGCCCGGAGACGAGCCTCGCGCGGGATGCCGGGCTGCCGCTCGGGGCGTCCGGCGGGCTGCTCACGGACCGGTCGATGCGGGTGCGCGGCCACGAGAACATCTGGTCGGGCGGCGACTGCGTCGAGGTGCTCGACCTGGTGTCGGGCAGCGAACGGCACATCGCGCTCGGCACCCACGCCAATAAGCACGGCCAGATCATCGGCGCCAACGTCGGCGGGGACTACGCGACGTTCCCCGGCGTCGTCGGCACGGCCGTCAGCAAGGTGTGCGACCTGGAGATCGCCCGCACGGGCCTGCGGGAGAAGGACGCACACCGTGCGGGCCTGCAGTACGTGAGCGTCACCATCGAGTCGACCAGCAGGGCGGGTTACTACCCCGGCGCGGCGCTGATGACGGTGAAGATGCTGGCCGAGCGGCGCACGGGCCGGCTGCTCGGCGTGCAGATCGTGGGCCGCGAGGGCGCGGCGAAGCGGGTCGACGTGGCGGCGGTCGCGCTGACCGCGGGCATGACGGTGGAGCAGATGACGGCGCTCGACCTGGGTTACGCGCCGCCGTTCTCACCGGTGTGGGATCCGGTGCTGGTGGCGGCGCGCAAGGCGGTGGCGGCGGTCCGGGCGGGCTAACACCGGCTCGGTGTGCGGCCCCGGTGCTGCGACTCGAAGCGCCGGCTCAGAGCGCCGCCTCCCGCGCCGCGGCGACCGCGTCCACCAGGCCGAGCCCTGCCTCGCTCCCCGCCGCGATGGCATCGAACCAGGCCCGCAGCGCCGTGCGGACATCGGCCACGAACTGCTGGGCGGCGGGGGCGAGTTCACCGGCGCGGTGCACGACGCCGAACGGCGACTCGATGAGCGGGTCGGTCTCGACGACCTCGGCCCCGGCGTCGAGCGCCGCCGCGCACATCCGCAGCGGCAGGAACGCCTGGAACCCGGACCGGAGCACGAACGTCAGCTGGGCGTTCCTGCTGGGCACGGTCGCACCGGTCGTCGGGGCGACGCCGTGCGCGGCCAGCGCCGCCTGCACGGCGTCCTCCTCGTTGCGGGTGACCTGGCGGCGGGCGAGCGGCAGGTCACCGATGGCGGCGAGAGGGACGCGCCGCGCACCCGCTCCGGGGCCGCCGTGCCCCGGCGGGCGCACCAACAGCAGCCGCTGCACGCCCAGTTCGATGAAGTCGAGATCACCGCGGAGTTCGTCCGGGGCGAGTGTGAAGCCCAGTTCGGCGCGCCCGTCGGCGACCGCCGCCACGAGTTCGTGCCGGGAGCCGACCTCGCTGATGTCGAGCCGGACCGCCGGGTACGCGCGCGTGAACCCGCCGGCCCAGGACGCCACCGCCTCCCCGGACATGTCGGGCGTGCACACCACCGTGAGCACACCCCCGCCGACCTCGCGGGCGCCGCGCATCGCGTCCTGGACGGCGACCACGTCGTCGAGCACCCGCCGGGCCAGCGGCACCAGCTGGTGGCCCGCGGAGGTCGGCACGAGGCGGCGCGCGGTGCGGTGGAACAGCTCGACCTTCAGCTCGCGCTCCAGGGCCCTGATGGATCCGGAGACGGTGGGCTGCGACAGGTACAGGTGCTCGGCGGCGCGCCCGAGCCCTCCGTGGTCCACCACGGCCAGAAACTGCTCCAGCTGCCTCAGCTCCACCGGGTCTCCCTTGAAGTGCTACACCTCCACGGCCGCTCCGCGGGTCACACGGTAAGTGTCCGGAAGCGTCCCGTCCACGCCGACCTGCCTGGTCACGGCCCGGCCGAGGTTGCGCTCGTGGACCGGCGACGACCCCTCGTAGATCCGCAGCGCCCGTACGTCGCGCCACATGCGCGGTACGGGGTGGTCGCCGACGATGCCCTCGCCGCCGAGGAGCTGGACGCAGCGGTCCGCGACGCGGCTCGCCATTTCGGAGGCGAACAGCTTGGCGGCGGCGATGCGGTGGCGCGGCACGGTGCCGGAGTCGAAGGCGCGGGCGGCCTCCATGGTCAGCGCGCGGGCCGCCTCGAGATCGGCGAAGCAGCGGCCGAGGTCGGCCTGGACGGCGCCGAGTTCGGCGAGCGGCGCGCCGAACTGCTCCCGCCCCGACAGGTGCCGTGAGGTCTCCTCCAGCATCCGGGTGGCCTGGCCGACGCAGGTGGCGGCGACGTGCAGCCGGGCGTGGTTGATGCCGCGCAGCGCGGCCTTGAACCCGGCGCCGAGTTCGCCGCCGAGCAGCGCGGAGTCGGGGACGCGCACCCCGGCCAGTTCGATCTCGGCGACGGGCGCCTCTGCGTGCCCGTTCATGCGGGTGGGCAGCCGCGTCGTGACGCCCTCGGTGTCGCGCGGCACGAGGAACGCTGAGACGCCCGCGGCCCCCTCGCCGGGTTCTCCGGTGCGGGCGAACACCACGAGTTCGTCCGCCCAGTGGGCGTTGGTGATGTACCGCTTGTGCCCGTCGATGACCCAGCCGCCGTCGGACCGGCGCGCGGTGGTGCTCAGCGATCCGGCGTCCGAGCCCGCGCCCGGCTCGGTCAGCGCGAACGCCGTGACGTGCTCGCCCGCCGCCATCTTCGGCAGCATGCTCTCGCGCTGCGCTTCGGTGCCGTGGTCGAGGATCGCCTGCGAGCACAGTCCGATGACGGTGGAGAACCGCGACCGGTACACGCATGAGGCGCGGGTGAACTCCATGGTCAGCCGCACCTGTTGGCTCATGGTCCATTCGAGCCCGCCGAGCCGCCGCGGTATCGACACACCGAAGAGACCGTTCCGGGCGAGCGCGTCCACCACGCGCTCGGGGACCTCTCCTGCTTCCACCATCTCTTGCTCGGCGGGGATGAGGACGTCGTCGGTGAGGGCGGCCACGCGGGCGAGGTACTCCTCGAATCCGAGCGCGAACACGTCGGGGTCGATCATGCGGGTTCCTCCTGTGGGGTGTTCCGAATTGTTGAAGGTGGGCGGGGGCCCGCCCGTTGCGCTCGCCCGCCCCCACGCCACGGGGCTCCGCCCCGGACCCCGCTGCTCAATCGCCGCAGGGGCTTGAATGGCCGGTCCGGCCCCGGCGTGGCTCACGGCCGCGCAGCGACCGCTCCGCCGTCGACCAGCGCGCGGATCTCCGCCTCGCCCCGGCCGAGTTCCGCGAGGATCCGCCGCGTGTGCTCACCGACCTCCGGCGCCGGGGGCGTACTCGTGGGACGCCGCCCGCCCACCGAGAAAGCGGTGGTCGGCGCCGTGCCCCCACCACCGCAGTCCGCGATCAGCCCGGAGGCCCGCACATCGGCATCGTCGGCGAGCTCGTCGAACCTCCGCACCGCCCCGCACACGATGCCCGCACCCCGCAACCGCTCCAGGGCCTCGTCCCGGTCGAGCCGGCCGAGGGTGTCGTGCAGCAGACCGAGGAGTTCCGGCCGGTGTTCGACCCGCGCGGGGTTGGCCGCGAACCGCGGATCACCGGCCAGCTCCGGCCGCCCGATCACCTCGCACAGCACCGCGAACTTCTCCCGCGTGTACGCGGAGAGGACCAGCGCCCCGCCGTCCCGGGTCCGTACAAGGTCCGCGGCGGGCGCCGCCAGCGCCTGCCCATTGCCGCGCCGCCTCGGGGCGCTGCCGCTCAGCTCGTGCTCGGCCCAGGTGGACGCCTGGGCGTGCACGACGGCCTCCATGAGCGAGGTCTCCACGACGTCCCCACGCCCGGTGCCCGTCCGCTGCAACAGCGCGGCGAGGACACCCGACGTAAGCGCCTGCGCCGCCAGCACGTCCGCCACCGCGAAGCCCACCCGCTGCGGATCCCCGTCCGCCTCCCCGGTGAGATCCATGACGGCGAACTCCGCCTGCGCCGCGATGTCGAGGCCGACCCGGTACGCCGAGGGGCCCCGCGTGCCGAACCCGGTGACGAATCCGTAGACGAGCCGCGGATGACGGGCGAGCAGGGCGTCCGGGCCGAGGCCGAGCCGTTCGCTGACGCCGTGCCGGAAGTTGTGCAGCAGCACGTCCGCGGTGCCGAGCAGCTCGCGGACCACGTCCGCGCCCCCGGGCGCGCGCAGGTCGACGGCGATGCTGCGCTTGCCGCGGTTGTTGGCGCGGACCATGGCGGCGCCGAAGGGGCCGATGCCGCGCGCCTGGTCGCCGGAGAGGGGTTCCACCTTGATGACGTCGGCGCCGAGGTCGGCGAGGTTCTGCCCGGCTCCGGGCGCGGCGATGTACTGCCCGAAGTCGAGCACGCGCAGTCCGTCGAGTGGGCGGCTCATCGGGCCTCACCCGCCGCGGCCCTGCGCCGCGCCGTCTCGGCGAGCAGCACCTCGCGCGAGCGTGCCGGGTCCAGCAGCAGCCCGCCCGCGACGGCGAAGACGCAGATGGTGATGCCGACGACGAGGAACCCGTCGGCGTACCCCTGCGAGACGGTGTCCGCGGCGTCCACGATGACGCCGAGCAGCCACGGAGCGACGATCCCCGCGACGCTGTACGCGGCGATGATGCAGCCGAAGAAGCCGGGCCTGTGCCTGCGGGGCAGGAAGTCGGCGGCGCCCGCGAAGGCGACCGAGAACGCGACGCTGTTGATGGAGAACGCGGCGACCACCAGGGCCAGTTGGAGCCCGCCCGGCGGCACCTGTGTGAAGGCGATCATGGCGACGCCCGCGAAGCACAGATACCCCATGGTCAGGAACCCGCGCGCGGCCCGCGCCGAGCGCCCGGCCTTCAGCATCCGCCCCGAGATCAGCCCGGCGGTGAGCAGCACGACGATCGCGAGCCCGTACGGGAGGGTGGCCAGAAGGCCGACGGTGCCGCGCGAGTAGCCCATCCCGTCGTGCAGGAACGACGGCAGCCAGGACACCTTGAGCGAGGAAATGAGGTACCCGGCGAAGGAGAGCAGCGCGAGCCCCCAGAAGCTCCCGGTGCGCAGAAGCGAGGTCAACGGTACGTCGATGTCACCACCCTCAAGCCCGTCTGTCGGACGTGAGCCCGCGGGGTCCCTTTCAAGCCCCGCCGGCGATTGAGGCGCGGGGTCCGGGGCAGAGCCCCGCGGCCTCATCCCCGGCTCCCGCCGCGTCACGACCAGCCACACGACCACCCACACCGCCCCGACGGCGACGAGCACCACGAACGCCGCATGCCAGGTCCACGTAACGATGACCCACGTGAGCAGCGGCGTAGCCACCAACGGACCGACGGAGGAACCCGCGTTGACGACCGCCCCCGCGAACGCCCGCCGCTCGGCCGGGAAACGGTCCGCGACGACCGACTGGCACAGGGCATGCGCCGGCCCCTCGAAGAATCCGAGCACCATCCGCGACGCGATCACCACGCCCACCGTGGTGGGCACGGTCAGCGGCGCCATGCTCGCCACCCACGCGATCATCAGCCCGGCCGCCGACCAGCGCCAGCCGATCCGCCGGAAGAACAGCGCGAGGACGACCGCGCCCGCCGCGAACAGCCAGAAGAAGGCGCTCGACATCAGGCCGTACTGGGCGGCGGTGAGCCCGAGGTCCTTCTCCAGGTCGGGCGCGGCGAGCCCGATGGCCGCCTTGTCGGCGAAGTTGAGGGTGAAGAAGGCCAGCAACAGGCCGATGATCCACCAGTCCGTCGACGACACCCCACGACGGAATCCGGGCACCTTGGCTGCCCCGGCCCCAGCCGCCGCCTGCGACGCTGCATGCGCGGTCACGTCCACCTCCACGGTCCCGCGCCACCGGATGGGGTGGCGCACCGCACAGGCAATCGGAGGTGGCGGGCGCGAACAATGGCCGATTTCCGCAGGGGCCCTTCGGCAATTCCGAAGAGACCCCCGCGGCGGCGCGAACTACTTGGCGGTCTGCGTGTGCACGTACTCCACGAGCCGGGTCAGCGCGTCCGGGTCGGTATTCGGCGGCACGCCGTGGCCGAGGTTGAAGATGTGGCCCTCAAGGCCCGCGGCGGCGTCGAGGACCTCGCTGGCCTTGGTCTCGACGGCCTCGGGGGTGGAGAACAGGATGGCCGGGTCGAAGTTGCCCTGGAGCGTCTTGCCGGGGCCGACACGGCGCGCGGCCTCGTCGAGCGGGACGCGCCAGTCGACGCCGACGACGTCCGCGCCGGCCTCGCCCATGAGCCCGAGCAGCTCGCCCGTGCCCACACCGAAGTGGATCCGCGGCACCCCGTAGTCCGCGACGGCCTGGAAGACCTTCGCCGACGCGGGCATCACGGAGCGCCGGTAGTCGGCGGGCGCGAGCGCCCCCACCCACGAGTCGAACAGCTGGACGGCGCTGGCGCCCGCCTCGATCTGCACCTTCAGGAACGCGGAGGTGATCTCGGCGAGGCGGTCGAGCAGGTCGGCCCAGAGCTGCGGGTCGCCGTACATGAGCGCCTTGGTGTGCTCGTGGTTGCGGGACGGGCCGCCCTCCACGAGGTAGCTGGCGAGCGTGAAGGGAGCGCCGGCGAAGCCGATCAGCGGCTTCTCGCCGAGCTCGGCGGTGAGCAGCCCCATGGCCTCGGTGACGTACCAGACGTCCTCGGGGGTGAGGTCCCGCAGCTGGGCCAGGTCGGCGCGCGTACGGATCGGGTTGGCGATGACCGGGCCGACACCGGGCTTGATGTCGAGGTCGATGCCGATGGCCTTGAGTGGCACGACGATGTCGCTGAAGTAGATCGCCGCGTCCACGTCGTGGCGGCGCACCGGCTGCATCGTGATCTCGGCGACCAGGTCGGGGCGCATGCAGGAGTCCAGCATCGCGATGCCCTCGCGCACCTTGTGGTACTCGGGCAGCGAGCGGCCGGCCTGGCGCATGAACCACACCGGCGTGTGCGGCACGGGCTCGCGCCTGCACGCCTTGAGGAAGGCAGATTCCTGCGTGGCCTTCGTGGGTTCGTACGTCGCTGACGGCTGCTGGCCCGTGGCCTCGGTGTTGGCACTCACACCCGAAAGTTTCGCACGCCCGCGACGCCGCCTGTGAAGGACATGGGGAAGGGGGCTCCGAGAGGGGTGTCCCTCCCCACGGGAGGGGCTCGCTCCCCTTAACCTTCCCGGCATGGCTTCGGCTCAGGGACGACGGTCGGACGACGGGCGCGACGACCACGACGACACAGGCGGGATGAGTGAATCGGTGCGGGAGGGGCAGAACGCTCGGGACATGAACGCTGCACAGGAGCACGACCCCACCCCGCCCGCCTTCCGTACGGCGGTCGACGCCCTGCGGTCCGCGCGGCTCCGCCCGGAGATCGAGATCGACCCGACGCGGCCGCCGCAGCGCCTGGCTCCCTATTCGTACGCGCTGGAGGCCGCGGTCGTCGACGGTGACGAGGATCTGGCCGACGGCCGGCTCGTCCTGCTGCACGATCCGGCGGGGCACGACGCCTGGCACGGCACCTTCCGGCTCGTGACCCTGGTCCGGGCCGAACTCGAACCGGAGATGGCGGCCGACCCGCTGCTCCCGGACGTCTCCTGGTCCTGGCTGACGGGCGCGCTGGAGGCCCGCGGCCTCTCCTACGGGGAGCCTTCGGGCACGGTCACCCGTGCGAGTTCGCACTACTTCGGGGGGCTCGGCGACCGGGCGCCCGCCTCGCAGATCGAGATCCGGGCGTCGTGGACGCCGCGCGAGGGCCTCGGCGGCGTACCGGACACGTCGGCGCATCTCGCGGCGTGGTGCGAGGTGCTGTGCCAGATCGCGGGCCTTCCGCCGGTGGCGGCCGGACCGCAGGGTCCGGACGGCGCGGTGGTGACGCTGCCGCAGCGGCGGGGGCCGCGTCCTTCCTGACCACGGATTCGCAGGGGTCTTTTTCGGCCGCGTCGGAGCAGCTCCGGCGCGGCCTTCTCATGTCTCGGGCTCAGGTTTCGGGTCCTTTCGGAATGGCCCCGGTCGGTCGGATTTGGTTCGATTGGATGCGACTCGTGACAATTCGGCACCCTTTCGAATGATCGCTTGCGTGTCCGAATTGCTCGCATTGTTACTCACCAAATCGTGATCATTCTCTAAAGGCGGACGGGTTTGGTGCCGAAGGACCCAGTGACCTTGAAAGCACGGTTCATCCCGGCTTCATCCCCGAGCCGGCTCCCGTCCCGCACCCCAGGAGGCCTGGTGTCCGTTCTCCTCGAGCAGCCCTCAAGCCTGGTCGCCTACCGCCCGAACAAGCCGACCGCGATGGTGGTCGTGGCCGACCCCCGCGTCCGTTCCACCGTGACCCGCCACCTGTGGGCGCTCGGTGTTCGTGACGTGATCGAGGCCTCGTCCGTCGCGGAGGCTCGTCCCCGCATCGGCAACCCCCGCGACATCTGCGTCGCCGACGTCCACCTCCCCGATGGATCCGGTCTGACGCTCCTCTCCGAAACCCGAGCCGCAGGCTGGCCCAACGGGCTCGCCCTCTCCGCCGCCGACGACATCGGCGCCGTGCGCAACGCCCTCGCGGGCGGCGTCAAGGGCTATGTCGTCACCGGCACCCGTACCAACATCGGCCTGCCCACCCGGCCAGGCGCCGCCCCGATCGGTGCCGCGGCCGCCCGTATGCACCGTCGCCCCCCGGGTGCCCCGAGCCACCCGGGCGGCTACCGCGAACTCTCAGGACGCGAAGTGGAGGTGCTCCGGCTCGTCGCCGAGGGCCAGTCGAACAAGGCCATCGGCGTCTCCATGGGCCTGTCCGCCCTGACCGTCAAGAGCCACCTCGCCCGCATCGCGCGCAAGCTCGGCACGGGTGACCGGGCCGGCATGGTGGCGGTCGCGCTGCGCACCGGAATCATCCACTGATCACCGTTTCCCCGACCCACTGATCGCCCAGTGGCCGGATTCGTCCGGTTTACTTCGGCACGGCGCCCGTCGACGTAACGTTCCGTCGACGGGCGCCGTGCGTTCACAGATACTCTTGACAGGTGACCGACGCCCAAGAAACCGCAGCAGACAGTTCACTGCGCACCACCGGAGGCGCCCCTCTGGACGACGGCGGATCTTCTGCTGAAGGATCTGTTGGTTCAGTCAACGGTGCGCCGACCCCCCTTCTCGAACCCCGTGAGGGCATTCCGCCGGTGATCGCCGACGAAGCCTCGCTCGCCGATGTCGTCGCGGCCTTCGCCGCGGGCACGGGCCCCGTCGCCGTCGACGCCGAGCGCGCCTCCGGCTACCGCTACGGGCAGCGCGCCTACCTGGTGCAGCTGCGCCGGGAGGGCGCGGGCACCGCGCTCATCGACCCGGTGGCCTGCCCCGACCTCTCCTCGCTCGGCGAAGCCATCGGCGACGCCGAATGGGACCTGCACGCCGCCACCCAGGACCTGCCGTGCCTGCGCGACATAGGCATGCGGCCCGCGCGGCTCTTCGACACCGAGCTGGCCGGACGGCTCGCCGGCTTCCCGCGGGTGGGCCTCGGCGCGATGGTCGAGAACGTGCTCGGCTACGTACTGGAGAAGGGCCACTCCGCCGTCGACTGGTCGACGCGCCCGCTGCCCGAGCCCTGGCTGCGCTACGCCGCCCTCGACGTCGAACTCCTCGTCGACCTGCGTGACGCGCTGGAGAAGGAGCTCGACCGGCAGGGCAAGCTGGAGTGGGCCCGAGAGGAGTTCGACTCCATCGCCTCCGCCCCGCCCGCCCCGCCGCGCAAGGACCCCTGGCGGCGCACGTCCGGCATGCACAAGGTGCGGCGCCGGCGTCAGATGGCGGTCGTCCGCGAGCTGTGGACGGCGCGCGATCAGGTCGCGCAGCGGCGGGACGTGTCGCCGGGCAAGGTGCTAGGCGACTCGGCGATCGTCGAGGCCGCGCTCGCGCTGCCGCCCAATGTGCACGCGCTGTCCGCCCTGTCCGGCTTCGGCCACCGCATGGGCCGGCGTCAGCTGGAGCAGTGGCAGGCGGCGGTCGACCGGGCGCGGGCCCTGCCGGACGCCGAGCTGCCGCAGCCGGGCCAGGCCACGACGGGGCCGCCCCCGCCGCGCGCCTGGGCCGACAAGGACCCCGCCGCGGCGGCCCGCCTCTCGGCGGCGCGGGCGGCGGTCTCGGCGCTGGCCGAGACGCTCTCGATGCCGCAGGAGAACCTGATCACGCCGGACACCGTGCGGCGGGTGTGCTGGGAGCCTCCGGCGGAGATCGAGGCGGCATCCGTCGCGGAGGCGCTGCGCTCCCACGGTGCCCGCAACTGGCAGATCAACCAGGTCACCCCCATCCTCCTGCCGGCGCTGGCGTCCCACGCCTGACCCGCACCCTCCGCTCAACGCGCCCCTCGGCCCAGGCCGGGGGGCGCGTTGGCGTACGCAACCGTGCCCTGACGCCACGGGGCTCCAAATGAAGCCCCTGCGGCGATTGAGCAGGCCCGTCCGGCAGGACTTTCGGGAAGGGGTGGGGTGGGGACTCCGCCCCAGACCCCGCTGCTCAATCGCCGCAGGGGCTTAAAGGAATGTGACCTTCGCCGCTCCGGCCGGGGGGACTTCAAGACTTGGTTACTCGCAAGTAGCATGGCGGTATTCGCAGCGCGCCGTCCGCGTACCCGGAAACGGATCCCGTACCGGACGCCCGCGCCGCGCGGCAGCGCATTCCCGCACCTGGAGGAGAGCCATCGTGCCTCGTACCGTCAGGGACGTCGTCTTCGTCGACGGCGTCCGCACCCCGTTCGGCAAGGCGGGCCCGAAGGGCATCTACCACGAGACCCGCGCCGACGACCTGGTCGTCAAGTCCATCCGGGAGCTGCTGCGCCGCAACCCGAACCTGGACCCCGCGCAGATCGACGAGGTCGCCGTCGCCGCGACCACGCAGATCGGTGACCAGGGCCTGACCATCGGCCGCACCGCGGGCATCCTCGCGGGCCTGCCGCAGTCGGTCCCCGGCTACTCCATCGACCGCATGTGCGCGGGCGCCCTCACGGCCGTCACCACCACCGCGGGCTCCATCGCCTTCGGCGCGTACGACGCCGTCATCGCGGGCGGCGTCGAGCACATGGGCCGCCACCCCATGGGCGAGGGCGTGGACCCGAACCCCCGCTTCGTATCGGAGAAGCTGGTCGACGAGTCGGCCCTCTTCATGGGTATGACGGCGGAGAACCTGCACGACCGCTACCCGCACATCACCAAGCAGCGCGCCGACGAATACGCCGTGCGCTCGCAGGAGAAGGCGGCGAAGGCGTACGCGAACGGGAAGATCCAGCAGGACCTCGTCCCGATCTCCGTCCGCAACACCAACGCCGAGGTCGGCGAGACCGGCTGGGGCCTGGTGACGGCCGACGAGCCGATGCGCCCGGGAACCACCCTTGAGAGCCTCGCCGGCCTCAAGACCCCGTTCCGCACCCACGGCCGCGTGACCGCCGGAAACGCCGCCGGTCTCAACGACGGCGCGACGGCCTCGATCATCGCGTCCGAGGACTTCGCCCGCGAGAACAACCTCCCGGTCAGGATGCGTCTCGTCTCCTACGCCTTCGCGGGCGTGGAGCCGGAGGTCATGGGCTACGGCCCGATCCCGGCCACGGAGAAGGCGCTCGCCAAGGCGGACCTGTCGATCGAGGACATCAACCTCTTCGAGATCAACGAGGCGTTCGCCATCCAGGTCCTGGCCTTCCTCGACCACTACGGCATCGCCGACGACGACGCGCGCGTCAACCAGTACGGCGGCGCCATCGCGTACGGCCACCCCCTCGCATCCTCCGGCGTCCGTCTGATGACGCAGCTGGCTCGCCAGTTCGAGGAGCAGCCGGAGGTCCGCTACGGCCTCACGACCATGTGCGTCGGCTTCGGCATGGGCGCCACGGTCATCTGGGAGAACCCGCACCACAAGGACGCCGGAGGCGACAAGTGAGCACCACCACCGCTGAGCTCCTGAAGGGCGCATCCGCCCTCTTCGAGGACGAGGTCGTCACGTCCGCGCACGTACGCCACCTCGATCTCCCCTATGGTGCGGGCAAGTTCGCCCTCATCACGCTGGACAACGGCCTGGACCACACCAAGCCGACCACCTTCGGCCCGGCCTCGCTCGCCAACCTGAACACGGCGATCGACCAGGTGGAGAAGGAGGCCGCCGAGGGCGACATCGTCGGCGTCGGTGTCACCGGCAAGCCGTTCATCTTCGCGGTCGGCGCCGACCTCAAGGGCGTCGAGCTGCTGAAGAAGCACGACGACGCGCTCGCCATCGGCAAGGGCGGCCATGAGGTCTTCAAGCGCCTCTCCGCCCTCGCGGTCCCCACCTTCGCGTACTACAACGGCGCGGCGATGGGCGGCGGCGTCGAGGTCGGTCTGCACTGCGCCTACCGCACCGTCTCGAAGGCCCTCCCGGCCTTCTCGCTCCCCGAGGTCTTCCTCGGCCTGGTTCCCGGCTGGGGTGGCTGCGCCCTGCTGCCGAACCTGATCGGCGCCGACAACGCCGTCTCGGTCATCATCGAGAACAGCCTCAACCAGAACAAGCAGCTCAAGGGCAAGCAGGTCTACGAACTCGGCATCGCGGACGCGCTGTTCGAGGGCGCGGACTTCCTGGAGCAGTCCCTCATCTGGACCGCTCAGGTCCTCAAGGGCGACGTCAAGGTCGAGCGCCCGGACGTCGACCGCGGGGAGGCCTGGGACCAGGCCGTGGCGCGCGGCAAGTTCATCGCCGACTCCAAGGTGCACGGCGCCGCCCCGGCCGCGTACCGCGCGCTGGACATCATCGCGAACGCCAAGTCCGGTGACCTGCAGGCCGGCTTCGACGCCGAGGATCAGGCCCTCGCGGACCTGATCATGGGCGGCGAACTGCGCGCGGGCATCTACGCGTTCAACCTCGTCCAGAAGCGCGCCAAGCGCCCGGCGGGCGCGCCCGACAAGAACCTGGCGCGCCCGGTGACGAAGGTCGGCGTGGTGGGTGCGGGCCTGATGGCCTCGCAGCTCGCCCTGCTGTTCTTGAGGAGGTTGGAGGTCCCGGTCGTCCTCACGGACATCGACCAGGAGCGCGTCGACAAGGGTGTGGGCTACGTCCACGCGGAGATCGAGAAGCTGCTCGGCAAGGGCCGCATCAACCAGGACAAGGCGAACCGCCTGAAGGCGCTCGTCTCCGGTGTGCTGGACAAGGCCGAGGGCTTCGCGGACGCCGACTTCATCATCGAGGCGGTCTTCGAGGAGATCGGCGTCAAGCAGCAGGTGTTCGCGGAGGTCGAGGCGGTCGCCCCGGCGCACGCGATCCTGGCGACGAACACCTCGTCGCTGTCGGTGTCGGAGATGGCTGCCAAGCTGAAGCACCCCGAGCGCGTGGTCGGCTTCCACTTCTTCAACCCGGTCGCGATCCTCCCGCTCCTGGAGATCGTCCGCGGCGAGCAGACGGACGACGCGGCGCTCGCCACGGCGTTCGGTGTGGCCAAGAAGCTGAAGAAGACCGCGGTCCTGGTCAAGGACGCCCCGGCGTTCGTGGTCAACCGCATCCTGACCCGCTTCATGGGCGAGATCCAGAACGTCATCGACGAGGGCACGCCGGTCGCGGTCGCGGAGAAGGCCGTCGAGCCGCTCGGCCTCCCGATGTCCCCGCTGGTCCTCCTGGAGCTGGTCGGCCCGGCCATCGGCCTGCACGTCTCGGAGACCCTGAACCGCGCCTTCCCGGAGCGTTTCACGGTGTCCCCGAACCTGGCGGCCGTGGTGAAGGCCGGCAAGCGCGGCTTCTACGTCTACGACTCCGGCAAGCCGGAGCTGGACCCGGAGGTCGCGGCGCTGCTGAAGCAGGGCGACTCCGTCCTGTCCGAGGAGCAGGTCCGCGACCGCGTCCTCGACGCGGTGGCCCAGGAGATCGGCCTGATGCTCGACGAGAACGTCGTCGCCGAGGCCCAGGACATCGACCTCTGCCTGATCACCGGCGCCGGCTGGCCCTTCCACCTGGGTGGAATCACTCCGTACCTGGACCGGGCGGGCGTCTCCGAGCGGGTCACCGGGAAGAAGTTCCTGGAGGCGGGGGTGGCTTCGGTTCCCGCGTAACCCGCGTAACGCGTAAGGGTGCGCTGCTGATGTGACGGTGACTGTGACGGCTGACTACGAATGGTTCGTAGTCAGCCGTCACAGTTCTCCACGTTCGCGGGAGGCCTCAGCCCACTTGCCTCAGCCCACTTCCCGCCACGCTTCGAACGCGAGCCCGGCCTCGCCGAGCTTCCTCCGCGACAGGTGAAGCCGCCCCGGTTCCCCCGGCGCCCAACTCGCCGCCACAACACGCCCGTTACCGTCCTCCGCGAACGCGACCCACGCGTCCGCCGGTAGCTCCGGACCGGACTCCGACTCCGCCCACCAGGCCCCCGCGGACTCCGTCTCGGTGGGATACGCGGCGAAGGCGACCCGACCGCCGGCCGACCGCTGAGCGAGCAACGTGCAGTCCACGCCGTCCAGTTGACACCGAACAGCCACAACGGGCCCCGGCCCGGCCGCATCCAGCACCCGCACAGGCCCGCCCTCCCCTCGCCAGGCGCACACGCCACCGTCCTCATCGGTGAAGAAAAGGGTGGTGTACTCGGCGGACGTGGCGAGGGCACACAGGGTGCCCGGCCGGGCGGCAGCGGGCTCCGGCTTCTCGTCCCGTACGAGGGTCCGCCCCGCCTCCTCCTGCCGCCACCGCAGAACGCCCCCGTCAGCCGTGACGGCGTAGAGGGTGATCAGCCCCGACTCCCCTGCCACAGCGGCGAGTTCCCCGTGCACGTCCTCCCCCTTGAGGTCCCGCCACGGCCCCCACCCGCCCTTCTCCTCCTGCATCCGCAGGCTCACCCCGCCGCCCTTGTTGCGTACGAAGACGTGGGCGCGGCCCTGCGCGTCGACGGCGATGGCGGGCGGTCCTGTGCGGTCGCCCTTCTTGTTCGGGTGACCGATGGGGAGCCAGTCGAGGGCGGCGAGGTGCGGCTGGAAGTGCGTCGAGTGCACGAGTCCGGCCTCGCCGGAAACGGTGGGCCGCCAGGCGACGAGGTGCGCGTACCCCTCGCCGCTGCGGGCGACGGCCCCGCCCGGATGCACGCGCTGCTCGCCACCGACGGTGCGGGGTGGTGACCAGGGGCCTTCGGGGTACTCCTCTGCGCGGCAGACGACCGCGTCGCCGTCGGGGGCGTACGCGTAGGCGCAGAGGACGCCGTCCCGAGAACGCATGAGCCAGTCGCCGTTCACGCCCTCCACCTTAAGCCGAGCCGCCGGCGCGCCCCGTGCGACCCTGGACCCATGAACGAACTGCTGGTGGTCGACGGTGCCAACGTCGTGGGTTCCGTCCCCGACGGCTGGTGGCGGGACCGGCGGGGCGCGGCCGAACGGCTGCGGGACCGCTTGGCGGAACGCGCCCGGCACACCGGCGAGGAGATCATCCTCGTCGTCGAGGGCGCCGCGCGAGGGGTGGAGTCGGCGCCGGGTGTGCGGGTGGAGTCGGCGCCGGGGAGCGGGGACGACCGCATCGTCGAGCTGGTGGCGGAGTTGGGGCGCGGGTGTGTAGTGGTGACGGCGGATCGTGAGCTGCGCGGCAGGGTGGGCGCGTTCGGAGCGACATGCGTGGGACCGCGCACGGTGTGGCCTGGCTGAGGCCCCCGCATCCCGATCGCATCACGCCTCAGACGCCGCCAGTTGCGCGATCGCCTTCGTGGCGCGGGCACAGTTGTCTCGGTCTTCGAAGGCGAAGAACGCGCGCGCCCTCCGGTCGTACTCCGGTTCCCTCCGGCAACCGGTGCTCAGGTAGCGGATCACCTCGTTCACCACTTCGTCGACGGTGCCGCACACCGGCCCGAAGCCGTCACGTTCCGCCTCGAAGTACCCCTTCCTCGCATGTTTGGCCCAGTACTCGTCCGGGTCGAACCGTGCATAGAGCAGCGGCGTTCCGAGGTACGCCATGTCGAAGTGGACCGAGGACCAGTCGGTGATGAACAGATCGCACTGCCGCAGCGCGGTCTGCACGCTGACCTTCGTCTGGTCCAGGCGGTGGACGCGCGGGTGGTCCGGCACCACGCCGTCGATCATGTTCCGCATCTCGTAGTGCGGAAGGAAGTCGAGCACGAAGTCGTAGTACTCGAGGGCCTTCATGAGCCGAGGGTCGCGGAGCAGCCGCACCATGAAGTCGCGGTAGGTGGACTCCTGGAAGATTTCCTTGACGGCGTCCTGGTCGGCCCCGTCCCCCTGGAGGTACGAGGGGACCGTCAGGTACTTGCGCCACGTGGGCATCAACAGGACACGGCGTCCGCCCCGGTCGGGCTGGAGAGCGTCGAAGCGCGGGAACCCCAGGGCCTGCGCCTGGTCCCCGTAGTGCATGTGCTCCGAGAAGTACGCGGCCTCCCTGGCGCTTGTCGCGAACACCAGGTCCACACCGGTCCGGTTGCGGTGCAGGGCCTTGCTGCCGTCCTCATCGGTCACGCCATGCTGGAGGAATACGCGCCGGGCACCCACCCGCCAGTTGAGGTGCTTGAGGTAGTTCGTGCGGTTCCACTCCTCGGGGAGCATGTACGAGTCGATGTCGTAGGCGTTGATGAGCAACGACGCGTGCAGCAGGAGCAGTTTGTGCCTCCAGGATCCGTGGGCGACCACGTGTCCCAGGCGCTTCAGCTTGGCCCGGTCGGCGCTCGCCTTGTCGATGATGTAGTAGGCCTTGCGACGTCGTTCGTGCTTTCGCAGGTACGTGAACAGGTGCAGGCTGTTGTCCTGGGCGGTGTCCGTGCGCTCGCCGATCAGCCAGATCTCCTTGCGCCGGAAGAATCCGAGGGTCATGCGCCGAATGGCACGCGCCCGCCAGAACGGGGCCTTGCGCTTCTTCTGCTCCGCGTCGAGTCCCTGGAGGAATTCCTCCCAGTCCTTGGCGCCCTTCTTGGCCCGCGCCTCCCGGACTACCAGTACTGCGTTGTCCTTGCCCTTCGAGAGCGGCAGCACCCAACGGTTGCCGACCCGCATCCCGCGGGCGCCGCGGAGCATCGCCGTCGTCGTCGTGCAGGGGCGCGAGACGTCACGGCCGGACGTGCAGAAGACCAGCTTCAGCGGGAACTCACCGTCCTTGACGGAGCCCATCGGGACCAGCGCCTCGAACCCGCCCCACTCGAGATCGTCCCGGGTGGCCTTGAGGTCGCTGCGCCACACCTGCCGTGCGGGCACCATTTGACCGCTCTTCTCCGCCCACAACTGCATCGGGTTGCGCATCGGCCGGCTCATCGGCAGACCATTGAGGACGAAGCGGCCGGCCACCAGGACCCCGCCCTCCGCGGGCGCCGCCTGGACGCGTTCCACATGCACGCTGGTGGAGGAGACCTTCGTCAGGGGCAGCAGGGCGCTGGGCACCGAGAGGTCCAGATACAGGTCGCCACCCCGTCCGTAAACTGCGCTGATCTGCTGCCCAGGCCGGGCGAACAACTCGAACCAGTTCATGAACATCGCCAGGAACGGCACGCGGTGGCGGGTGTCGTGGGTGGAGGACAGGATCGCGTCGGGGGTCAGCTGGGTGTACACCGCGCGGGCGCGCTGGAAGAGCTGGAACAGCTCAGCCTCGGGCAGCACCTCCGGTGCGCGCAGGGCGAAGCCCTGGTAGCTGCGCACCAGGAATCGGTTGAGGACCTCCACGCGGTGCCCGGAGAGCCGAGGGCGGAGCGTCAGCAGGTATTCCTCAAGCAGGAGGTGGTCCCAGTAGTTCGCCGTGCGTTCCCAGAGTTTGTCCATCGTGGAGTCCTCGGCGGCCCGCTTGCGGTACTGATAGACCGTGTGCGGCACCATCGCGATCCGGTCCGCGAGCAGCATCGCGGGGACCGAGAAGAACGCGTCCTCGAAGTGCACGCCCTCGCGGAAGCGAATGTTGTTGGCACGGATGAACTCGAGGTCGAACAGTTTGTGGCAGGCACTCCCGCCGTGGATCATCTCCGGAATGTTGTCGATGCCGGGGTGCACCTGGGTGTTCGTTCCGAAATAGCGGAGCCAGGGCCAGCTGGTCTCCTCCGGGAACGTCTCCATGCGTCCGATGATGAGCGGCACATCTTCCTTGACCGCCGTGCGCCACATGGTTTCGAGGGCGTCGTGGGGCAGTACGTCGTCCGAGTCGCAGAACGTGATGTAGCGGGCGCTGGCCAGATCCATCCCCACGTTCCGCGCACCGCCGGCCTTTCCCTGCGGATGCACAAACGCCCACACGTTCTGGTATTGCGCGGCGAAGGAGGCAGCAATGCCTGGAGAGCTGTCGCTGCTGCCGTTGTCGACCAGAATCACCTGGCAGCGGTCGAATATCGTCTGACGGGCCAGCGAGTCCAGGCACTCCTGGAGATATCTCTCCACATTGAAGATGGGGACGACGACGGCGACGTCGTAGACGGGATCGAACACGTGTGACTCCTGTTTTCTACCGAACGCTCCATTTCTGGAGGGAATACCGATCAGTGCTGCGGGGACTCGACGACGAGCTGGGCGTTGCCGCCGTCGGCCGCGATGCGGATCAGCCCGTGGAAGCCGCCCACCGGAGGCTGTTGAAGCAGCGCCGGGGAGACGGTGCAGGGGCGGGAGACGTCCCTGCCTCGGGTACACACCACGAGCCGCACCGGGAAGTGACCCGCCGGGAACTCCCGCGGGTCGAGAGTGACGCTGAAGACGGCGCCCGACTCGCCTGACCTGTCGGGTGCCTGCCCGTGGTTGACCGCGGGAAGTGTCTTTCCGCTGCGCTCGAACCAGACCTGCAGTTCGAGCTTGGCCAACAGCTCGTCGGGTAGCCCATTGACCGAGAACCGGCCGTGGACCACCGCAGTTCCGGCCTCGCCCGCGGCGATCCCCTCGATCCGGGCGGGGACGGACGTGACCTTGGTGAGCGGCAGCCCCCAGGAGGTCCCCGGGTAGTCGACGTACAGGTCTCCCTCCCGGCCGAAGACCGAGCCGAGGGCCGAGGTCGGTCGGTAGAAGAGGTCGAAGTCCCCGAAGTGGAGCGCGAGGTACAGGATGCGGTGACGCGTATCGTGCGTGCTCCGGGCGAACTGCTCCGCGGTGATCCCCCAGTACAGCTGCCGGCAGCGCTCGAAGAGCTGCCGGCAGTCGGACTCGGACAGCACGCGAGGGGCCCGCAGCAGGAAGCCCTGGACGCTGCGGATGAGGAACCGCTCCAGCGTCTCCTGCTGGTAGGGCGAGAGTCTCTGCCGCATGGCCGCGAGGTACTCCAGCATCACCAACTGGTCGACGTAGTTCTGCGGAAGGTCCCAGATGGTGTCCATGACGGAGGTGCCGTCGCCGCGCCTGCGGTACTCGTAGACGGGGGCGTCGACCATCGCGATGCGCTCGGACAGCAACAGGGCGGGAAGCGAGACATAGGCGTCCTCGAAGGCGGTGCCGGTGCCGAACCGGATCCCCTGCGCGCGCAGCAGGTCGAGGTCGAAGATCTTGTTCCAGCACGATGCCGAGTGGATCAGGTCGGGGACGTCGACGACGCTGCCGACCGTTTTCACGTTCTTCCCGAAGTATTTGTGCCACGGCGACTTGACCGGCTTCGGGAGGTGCTTCTCCCGTCCCACGACAACCGTGGCCCGCGTCTTGACGATGGTGTCGCGGAGCACCTGGAGGGCCCGCTCGGGGACGATGTCGTCCGCGTCCCAGAAGACGACGTAGGGCGTGGTCGCCATGTCCATGCCCATGTTGCGCGCATCGCCGGCCCGGCCCTGAGGCTGTGTCACCAGGTCGACATTGTCGTACCGCGCGGCGAACTCGCGTGCCATGGTGACCGACTGGTCACTGCTGCCGTTGTCGACGAGGATCACATGGGCGCGCGCGAAAGCCGTCTGCGCGGCCACCGATGCCAGGAACTCCGCGAAGAAGTTCTGGACGTCGCGGAACGCAACGACCACGGTCACGTCACGGTTGGCTTGGGACATGTTTCCTCCTGGCACACCGCATCACTGGTCCATCCCCCGGACGAGTCGGTCGATCGCTTCGAGCGCCCTCGCGCTGTTCCGCTGATCCCGGTACTCAAAGAACTTCTCCACCCGGCGCAGATATTCGGGCTCCCTTTCGCATCCGCGCCGCACGTAGCGGATCACTTGGTCCACCACCTCGTCGGCCGTCTCCCCCACGGGGCCGAAGCCGTCCCGACGGGCATCGAAATACCCCTTCTGGTAATGCCCGTCCCAATACTCCGCCGCGTCGAACTGCGCATACACCAAAGGAGTGCCGAGATGGGCGACGTCGAAGGCGGTGGAGGACCAGTCGGTGACGAACACGTCGCAGCGCCGCATGGCGTCCTGCACGCTGATCCTGTCCTGGTCGAGAACCCGGACACGGCCGTGGTCCGGCACCATGTCCCCGACCATGGCGCGCATTTCGTAGTGCGGCAGGAACTCCAGGGTGAAGTCGTGACGGTCCAGCGCCTCCAGGAGACGCGGGTGGTTCAGGAAGCGGGTCATGAACTCCCGGTAGGTAGAGGTGAGAAAGCGGTCGCGGGCCGCCCTTCTCGCCTCTCGCCCGCCACCGTCGCGGGCGTAGGACGCCACCGCCAGATATGCCCTCCACGTCGGCATGAAGAGAATGCGGCGGCTGCCCCGGTCGGGGACGAGCGCGTCGAAGCGGGGGAAACCGATCGCCTCCACCTGTCCCTCGTAACCGAGTTCCTCCGAGAGGAACCAGCCCTCGTGCCGGCTCACCGCGAGGATGAGGTCGACGCCCGTGCGATTACGGTGCAGACCCTTGCTGACGTCCTTGTCCGTCACCCCGTGCTGGAGGAACACCCGGCGGGCCCCCACTCTCCAGTTCAGGTGCTTGAGGAAGCGGGTCCGGTCCCAGCCGTCCGGCAGCATGTAGGTGTCGATGTCGTAGGCGTTGATCAGCGTGGTGGCGTGCAGCATCAGCAGCTTGTGCTTCCAGGAGCTGTGCGCGACGACGTGGCCCAGCCCTTTGAGCCGGGACCGGTCGGCGGCGCCCGCTCTGATGACGTAGTACGCGCCCCGCCGTTTCTCGACGGTGCGCACATGCCGGAACAGGTGCCAGCTGTTGTCCTGCGCCGTGTCGCCCCGCTCGCCGAACAGCCAGATGTCCCGGCCGAAGAAGAGCGGCTTCAGCGGCATGGTGAGCAGCCGGAGGAGACGCTGCTTCCAGAAGGGCCGGCGCCGCAGTACGTGCTTGGCATCCTTGGCGATCAGCCCTCCGAGGATCGCTCTTCGGCCAGGGCGTCGTGCCGCGCCGAGGACCATGAGGATCGCGCGGTTCTTCCCCTTCCAATGCGGCACGACACGTTTCCCCCGGTGCCGTACGACACGTGCCCCGCGCAGATAGCCGGCCGCGACCAGGCACGGAGTGACCGCCTGCCCACTGTCGGTGTCGAGAACGAATTCGAGGGCGTGCACACCCCGACGCAGGGAATCGAGGGGAAGGTCCGCGGTGAATCCTCCCCACTCCGTGTCCGGGCGGGTGTTGCGCAGGTCGCGGCGGCGGACCTGCGTGGCGGCGACGCTGAGCCGGCTCCCCCGCACCCGCAGCCCGAGGCGCGCGGGAAGCGGACGGACCAGCGGCATGCCGCCCACCTCGAACCGACCGGCGATCCGGAGCGTCGAGGTCCCCGGCACCCGTCGGACATGCTCCAGCTGGGCCGTGAAGGGCGCTGCCTGCGCCAACACCGCCAGCCTGTCCGGGAGTTCACCCGTGTAGCACGGGCGCCCCTCCCGCACCGACACCTCGTGCAGCCGTGCCGCACGGTCGGCGAACAGCCCGAAGTCGTCGGTGAGGAAGGCCAGGTAGGCCACCCGGTGCCGTGCGTCGGCCGTGGCGCGGACGATCACGTCGGGCGCGATGTTCCAGTAGGCGGCCCGGCATCGCGCGTAGATCTCCGCCAGTTCCGTCCCTTGGAAGAGGTCCGGAGCCCGGAGCGCGAAGCCCTGATAGCTGCGAACGAGGAAGAGGTCGAGCACGGCTCGCGAGGACTCCGGGAGCCGTGCGCCCAGCTGCCGCAGGTACTCCACCAGCTGAAGGTGGTCCCAGTAGTTCTGCCGACGGGTCCAGATCGCGTCCATGGTCGAGTCGCCCGCAGCACGCTTTCGGTACCGGTAGACGCAGGCGTCGACCAGGGCGAGGCGGGTGGCGAGGACGAGCGCAGACACACCTACATAGGCGTCCTCGAAGTGCACGCCTTCCGCGAAACGGATTCCGTGGGAGCGCAGGTAGGAGAGGTCGAAGAGCTTGTTGCACGCGCTCGCGCTATGCACCAGCTCGGGCACCTCGGCCACGCCGGCACACGTACGGTCCCCCTTGCCGAAGTGCTCCTTCCAGGCCCAGTTGGTCGCTTTGGGGAAGGTCTCCATCGCACCCACCACGACCTGCGCCCCGGTCGCCAGGGAAGCGTTCAGCATCCGCTCGAGTGCGGTCGGCGGCAGGACGTCGTCGGAGTCGCAGAACGTGATGCGGGCGCTGCTCGCCCGGTCCATGCCGAAGTTCCGCGCTGCGCCGGCCCCGCCGCCGTGGCGGACGAGGACCGTCACATTGGGGTGTCTGCGCGCGAAGTCCTCGCAGATCCGGTACGAGTCGTCGGTGCTGCCGTTGTCGACGAGCATCACCTCGCAGCGGTCGAACACCGTCTGCGTCTCGATGGAGTCGAGGCACTCCTGGAGGTATGCCCGCACGTTGTACACCGGCACGACGAGCGTGACGTCATAAGGGTTCATGCGTGCCGGGACTCACTCGCGAGGATCTGCTCCGGCTCGGTCCGCCCCAGGACATGGGCGTGCTCGGTGGCCTCGTAGGGGCTCGGGACCGGGAAGTAGGCGTCGAGGAAACGCGCCAGCATGTCCCGCTGCGCCGGCGGGTCGGCGGCTTCCACCGTGTCGTTGAGGCAGAAGGTATCCATGTTCCGATGGGCCAGGAGCGTGTTCAGGCGCCTTTCGGCGAGCTCGGCCGAGAGGTCGATGTAGCGGTACTGGATCTCCCCCACGGTCGCCCGGGCCGAGTGGTAGGCGAAGTAGTGGTGCAGCGAGGAGGCGATCGGGACGTCTCCGGGCGAGCGGAAGCGGGAGTGCTGGGTGGTCGCGTGCTCCTGCGGGAAGGTGTCCTCGATGTCCTGGAGCACGCTTCTGCGCAGCGCGTGCGGCGTGTGCTTCATCTTCTGCGAGATGGCGACACCGAACTTCTGCGCGATGAGCCAGCGACTGTTCTTCCCCGCGGCGTCCACGGGGAGGTCGGCCGGGGACACACCGCCGCCCGGTATCAGGGCGGGCGAGGAGAAGAACTTGCTGATGCCGTTCGGGTGGAAGAACTGTCCAGGTGTCACCGCCCGCCCGAAGAACACGTCGTCGTTGAGGTAGAGAAAGCACTCGGACAAGCCGGGCACGTGGTGCAACTGGCTCTCGATGGCGTGCGAGTTGAACGTGGGCAGGGCCGCCGGGTCCGAGAAGACCTCCCGGTGGTCCACCACTCTCAGGTTCGGGTGCTGCACGTTGAGCCAGGCCGGGACCTGTCCCGCGGTGACGAGGTGGACATTCCGCACCCAGGGCGCGTTCTGGTGCAGCGAGCGCAACGAGTAGCGCAGTTCGTCGCGGCTGGTGAACCGCGAGTCGTTGGCCGCCTGCTCGTGCAGCGCGGAACGGCCGAGGCCACCTCGGGCACGATCCCGCGAGGCCCGCCAGACGGGGTCCGAGTCGTCGACCCAGGTGTAGACGACGTCGATGGGGAACTGATGGTCCTCGGGAAGCGGGACCGCGAACTCGGCCAGGGTCCGCGCGTCACCCGTGTGGTACGCGGGGGGTATGGCGCTGAAGAGGCTCTGCGGCGCGGATTTGCGCACCGCGTCGGCCGGGACCGAGTCGATGACCCGATTGGGACGCGGCGCCCGCAGCTCCCCGTCCCGCCCCGCCCACACTTCGAGGTCGCAGCCCGTCGCCGCGCCGAACACCAGCTGTTCCGTGGGGTCGCAGACGTACCAGGCCAGGCGCAGCACCTTGTGCTTACGCAGCTGGCGCCAGGACCGCTCGTCGTCGCCCGGTTCCATGCCGGCCTCGCCGCCGCCGGCGGGACCGACGTACCCGGGAGCCTGTTCGAAGGCGAGCTGCAGCAACGACTCGACGCGGCGGCGGTCGGCGGCGGGGATGGCCACCGCGGGCAGGCCGCTGGTCGTACCTCGTACGCAGAAGTAGTCGACGCCGGCCGCCTCAAGGACGGAGACGGCGATGCTCAGGTTCCGGGCCCGCGCCGCCCAGTCCGTCGCGCCTTCGACCATCAACGCGTGCATGTGACGACGGCCCACCCGAACGACCCGGCGCCCGTGGGCGGCACTGTGCCGCGGCGCCTTGCGTTTGCCGCCCATCGCCCAGACCACCGTTGCGGATCGCATGGAACCGGCGGCGGTGAGCGAGGACTTCACGGCCTTGCGGACAGGGACGGGCACCCCGCGGACTATGCGTTGTCGTGCACCGACCGGGACCGTCGACCGGTACGCGGAAACCAGCGCGCCGGATTCAGGGTTGTTCGAGCCCCCCACGAACCATCCACCCCCGAGCGGCCCTCGCGCCCCGAGGAGCGCACACCGCATCGTGTGCCCCCTGAACCGCGTGAATCCGCTTCTACTCGTGCAAAGGCCCATTGCCCGCACATCACGGCGATCACCCGCACAACGGGGATCCACAGAACTTTCACATAAGCGTTTCGTTGAAGTCCATACCTGCACACCTGGCGATCACTTGCGGCCGGGTGACAATCGCCACCTGACACGCGTACAACCTTTTCCAACTCTGGATTTCCAGGCGAAGTTGAGGTAAAGGAGGGCCTGCGGACCCAGGTCAGCTGTTCGGCAGGCGGTCCCAGTCGGACAGCACGAGTCCGGGGCCGGCGCCCTGTCGGCTCACCAGGACCTCACCGTTCGCGGCGACCGCCGCCATGACCACCCTGCCGCGCCCGTCCAACGCGAGCACCGGCGCTCCGGCACAGGACACCCCCGTGTCGGTCCACCACAGACCGGCGGACTCGCCGCCGGTGCCACAAATTCCGTACACCGCCGTGCCCGTACGCCCTCGATGGGCCACGACGGTGCAGTCGTAGCCGTCGGCACCAGCACGCAGCACGGCGTGCGCCCCCTCCCCGGGAGCCCCGCCGAGCGGGAACGCCCATTCACCGGGGCGCTGCGCGTACATGCCCGTGCCCGTCTGCTCGGACCAGTACGCGGTGAAGATCCCCGGGGTCGTCTCGAGGAGCGCGGCCGACCCCGGCACGGGGGCGGGCCCGAGATCCTGCGCGCGGCGCAGGTCCGCCCCCGGCTCGGGTTGCACCCAGTGCATGACCGACCGACGCCCGGGCGCCAGAAGCTGGACGAGTCCGGCGGAGTTCGCCGCCGCGGCCATCCCGCCGGCAACCTCCCCACCACGCAGGTCCTTCCACGCCTCCCAGGCTCCACTCCTGGCCTCCCGGCGCAGCAGCACTCCGCCCCGCCCCCCGGACACGAAGACGTGGACCGCGCCCTGCCCGTCGACGGCGACGGTCGGCACACCCAGCGTCGCCGCGCTCTTCGGGTCGCGGTACGGATTGCCCAGGGATCGCCAGTCCCCCAGCGTGCGGCCGGTCTGGTACTGCACGGCGTAGAGCAGGTCGACCTTGGGGTCGCCTGCGCCCTGGGGCCTTTCCCTGCGCCCGACGAAGTGCACGTAGCGGTTGGCGCCCTGCCCGATGGCGAGCGCGGTGAGGCCCTCGACACTGAAGAAGTCCGTCGGGCTCCATCGCCCGCTGCCGACGGAGGTCTCCGTCCAGCGGTGCACCCCGCCGTCGACCAAGGCGAACACACTGAGGCGGTCGTCGTTCCCGCGGACCAGCCACGAGCCGGTGGCCACGGCTTTCGCGGGCCCTCGCAGGGTACGTTCCGCCGCCTCCACACCAGCCGGGGACCGCCGGTCCACCGCCTGCACACCTCTGCCGCGCATGCCCGTCGCCCCTCCCACGCCAGCCCCGGTGTCCACAGATGACTCCAGAATTCGCCACATCATATGCACACTGGAACAAGGCGTCGGTTGCTCCATCCACCAGGCGCCGACGGGCGGCACGGCGCTTCATGGAACCCAAGTGGCACGGCGTTCCGGGCACTTCAGTCATACGCGCTTTCGAAGACATGTCTATAGTTCGGTGCTACCAAGCGTCAGTTCGAGCAGCACCGACCCGGCCCCTCACGGGAGCGGCCTGCTGCTCCTGCCCCCTCTGGGCACGAGTTGCAAGGACCTCGCCGTGAGCCATGACCTGGGCACACCTGTACCGACATCCCACAGAGCCGAGTCCAGTACGCGGCGCAGCCGCAAGGCCCCGAAGAAGAAGCGCCGCAAGGGGCGGATCGTCCTGCTCGTGCTGTTGGTTCTCGTACTGGGACTCGGCGGCACCGCCTACTGGCTCTACGACAACCTCAACGGCAACATCGACGGCGTCGACCTCGACAAGGCGATCGGCGGCGACCGGCCCGAGAAGCTGCCGACGTCGGGGCAGAACATTCTGGTGCTCGGGTCCGACTCGCGGTCCGGGGCCAACGCCAAGCTCGGGACCGGCAAGGTCGCCGGGGCCCGGTCGGACACCGCGATGGTGCTGCACATCCCCGAGGGCCGGTCCCGTGCGACCGCCGTGAGCATCCCGCGCGACACCCTCGTGACCAGGCCCGGGTGCACCAAGGCGGACGGGACGAAGACGCCGTCGGCGGACCGCGTGATGTTCAACTCCGTGTACTCGCTGGCCGGTCCGGCCTGTGTCGTGAAGACCGTCGAGGCGATGTCGGGGGTGCGCATGGACCACTTCGTGGAGATCGACTTCGCCGGGTTCAAGGGCCTTGTCGACGCCATCGGCGGGGTGAATGTCACCGTCGACAAGGCGATTCACGACAAGTCCAGTGGGCTCGACCTCGCCGCGGGCACGCACAAGCTGGACGGCACCCAGTCGTTGGCCTTCGTACGAACCCGGCACGGCGTCGGCGACGGCTCCGACCTCGGACGCATCGGGCTCCAGCAGCAGTTCATGATCGCCCTGTTGGGCGAGATCAAGCAGCAGGACCTGCTGGGCAGTCCCACCAAGACGTACAAGATCGCGAACAGTCTCACCGAGTCGCTCACGACCGACGACGGGCTCGCCTCGCTCACCAAGCTCGCCACGTTCGGGCGCAGCATGCAGGGCGTCGATCCGGCGAGCATGGAGACGATCATGCTTCCGGTCGCGTACGACAAGGCGGACCCCAACCGGGTCGTGGCCGCGCAACCGCAGGCCGACACCCTGTGGAAGGCCATCCGCGGCGACCGCGAGATCCCCGAGTCTGCGAAGAAGTCCCCGGCCGCGGGGGGCTGAACGGTGGCTGGTCAGGGCCTCCCGTCGTCTGGAGTGTGCCGGGGCGCGTGGGCGTGTTCGTAGACCACGGAACCGTCCATGCGGGCCACCTCGCGGTACTCGGCCAGGACGCGTCGCATCGACCCCACCCGCCCCGGCCCGTACGGCGCTCCCCGTGAGTCGTCCACGACGACCTCCGGTGGTCGCCGACGTACCTCCGAGCGGAACGTGGCCCAGCTCCCCGGCACCGCGAACCGCTCCCCCACCCCGCCCCCGTCCCGGCCCCCGCTGAAGTTCGTGAGGAGGCCCGCCGTCAGGAAGCGGCTGGCCGGTTCGCGGTTTGCGAGCCAGTACGTTTCCGGGTGCATACCCCAGATCAGGACCCGGTCGTCCGGGGCCGTGCGCTCGCGCAGCGCCGTCGCCAGCCGCTCCGTGTGGGCGAGTTCCGTGCGTGGGGCGAGCAGGCCCCATGCGAGGAACAGGGCCGCGCAGCACGACGAGGCGAGCAAGGCGCGTCGCAGGTGTTCGCGGGGGAGGATGTGGAGCGCCAACGTTCCCAACAGGGCTACAGGTGGCACCAGTTGGAGGTAGTAGTGGCCGAAGAAGTGGAAGCCGAAGACGACCGCGGCCGCCGAGGATGCCAGCCATAGCCAGAGGTCCGCGCAACCCGTCCGCGCGATTCTCAGCACCCGTACGATCGGCGGCACCACACCCGCACACGCCACGGACAGGATCGCCGCGTTCGTCAATCCCCGGAGGAGGACGTGGAGTTCGGAGCCGGTGATCGAGGCGTACGCGCCCGAGCCCGTCACCGTCCAGAAGGCGAAGCCGGCGGGGTTCGTGAGCAGAGCGGCGACCAACACCGGGGCGGCCGACCCAACTGCCAGGCAGACAGAGCCACTTCGTGGCCAACCAGCCCTCCAGAGCAGCCACACCGCCGGTACCAGCACCGCTCCCCCGGTCTGCTTCGTCAGGAACGCCCCGGCGATCGCCACACCGCACAAGCCCCAGCTGCGCCGGTCCGCGCACCACAGCGCCGCTGCGGTCCACGGCAGCATGAAGACCTCGAAGGTCGCGGCCTGCGTGTCCTCCGGGTTCAGGCCGATGGAGAGGACGAGGTAGAGGGCGCCGGCGGTGCGGCCCGGCGTGTCGCCCCAGCGGCGGCGGGCCAGGGACGCCAGGAACACCGCCGTCACCAGGTGTGCCAGCACCGCGCACACCCGCACCGGCGTGAGCGAGTCCGAGCCGAAGAGCGCGAACACCACCTCGTACAGCCAGGGAACCAGCGGCGGTTTGCGGTCGACAACGGTTTCGTACAGCGAGCCGCCGTGCGCCAACATCCGCGCCTGGACGGCGAGATAGCCCTCGTCCGGGTTCCAGAGCGGGCGGGTGAAGGACGGGATGCGAGTGGCGCAGGCCAGGGCGGCGAGGGCGAGGAGCAGGCGGGGCCAGTAGCGGCGGGGGCGGCGGCTGCGGGTGCGTCTGTCTCGCGAGGAGCCGGTACGGCCTTCGGATGCGTACGGTCGTGAGAGAAGCGCCTCGCTGAGCATGTGCGCCAAGCTATCCGCCCCCGTATGTCCCACTTAGTAAGGACATACGGGGGCGGGGGCGGTAGTCGTGATGGGGCCGCTAGGCGCGGCTGTGGCGGCGGCCGTACGCGAAGTAGATCACCACGCCGACCACCATCCACACCGCGAACCGCAGCCACGTCTCCACGGACAGGTTGAGCATCAGCCACACCGAGCACGCCACGGAGGCGATGGGCAGGACCGGCACCCACGGGGCCTTGAAGCCGCGCGGCAGGTCGGGGCGGGTGCGGCGCAGGATGAGGACGCCGAGGGCCACGACGACGAAGGCGAACAGCGTGCCGATGTTGACCAGCTTGGAGAGCTCTTCGAGGGAGATGAAGCCGGCGACGAGGGCCGTCAGGAAGCCGAGGATGATGGTCGAGCGGTACGGGGTGTGGAACTTCGGGTGGACCGCGCTGAACACCGGGGGCAGCAGTCCGTCGCGGCTCATCGCGAAGAAGACGCGGCTCTGGCCGAGGAGCAGGATCATGCAGACGGTCGTCAGGCCGATGACCGCGCCGAACGAGATCAGGCCCGCCCAGAACGGGTGGCCGACCGACTTGAACGCCTCCGCGAGCGGGGCGCCCGGGTCGAGGTTCTTGTAGTTCTGCATGCCGGTGACGACCGCGGCCACGCCCACGTACAGGACGGTGCAGATGGCGAGGGAGCCGAGGATGCCGCGCGGGACGTCCTTCTGCGGGTTGCGGGTCTCCTCGGCGGCCGTCGCCACGACGTCGAAGCCGATGAACGCGAAGAAGACGACGGCCGCGGCGGTGAAGATGCCCATCACGCCGAAGCTCTGCGGGGTGAATCCGGCGATGCCTTCGAGGAGGGTGGCGCTCAGCCCCGAACTGCTCTTGTTGTCCTGGGCCGGCGGGATGTACGGGCTGTAGTTGCTGGAGTTGATGAAGAAGGCGCCCACCGCGATGACGATCAGGACGACCGTCACCTTGATGGCCACGACCACCGAAGTCACCCAGGCCGAGAGCTTCATGCCGATCACGACGACCGTCATCACGGCGAGGACCAGCAGGAAGGCGGCGATGTTGAAGCTGAAGCCGTCCTGGCCCGAGCCCGGGCCCTGGAGCGCCCCCGGCAGCGGGATGCCCCAGCTGTCGAGGAGGGACTGTACGTAGCCGGACCAGCCGACCGCGACCGTCGCGCAGCCGAGGGCGAGTTCGAGGATCAGGTCCCAGCCGATGATCCAGGCCGGGAACTCGCCGAGCGAGGCGAAGGCGAAGGTGTAGGCGGATCCGGCGACCGGGACGGTCGAGGCGAACTCCGCGTAGCAGAGCGCGGCGAGGGCGCAGACCACGGCGGCGACGACGAAGGCGATGGTCACGGCCGGGCCCGCGTAGTCGGTGGCGGCCGTGCCGGTGATGACGAAAATGCCGGAGCCGATGACGACGCCGACGCCGAAGACGGTGAGGTCGAGGGCGGAGAGGGTCTTCTTGAGCTGGTGCTCGGGTTCCTCGGTGTCCTGGATGGACTGCTCGATGGACTTGGTGCGGAACAGGCCGTTACGGGCCGTTCGTTCCGCGCCGCCTGACTGGGTGCTCACCGCGTACCTCCGTTGGCTTCGTCGTCCTCGACATGATCGAGACGAGTTGCCTTCGGCGCGCGGGTGAGTCCTGCGGATTCATACGAATGGGGCCCGTCCGGCCCCCATTTGGAGCCCCTGCGGCGATTGAGCAGCGGGCCATTCAAGCCCCTGCGGCGATTGAGCAGCGGGGTCCGGGGCGGAGCCCCGCGGCCTCAGCCCCGGCCCGCCGGATCAAAAGATGTCCTCAATCGCCGGACGGGCTTGGTTTGCCCGCCCGACGGGCTTAATTGGCTCAGTCGCGGGCGACCTCGACCTCGCGTTCGGCGGAGCCGTCCAGCTTGGAGACGAGGCCCGTGACCTGGCGGGCGATGTCCGGGGCCGTGAGGCCGATCTCGGCCATGATCTCCTTGCGGGAGGCGTGCTCCAGGAAGCGCGGCGGGATGCCGAAGTCCCGCAGCGGAACGTCGACGCCCGCGTCACGCAGCGCCTGCGCGATCGACGAACCGACGCCGCCCACCCGGGAGTTGTCCTCGACCGTGACGACCACGCGGTGGCGCTCGGCCAGCGGCGCCATCGCCTCGTCGACCGGCTTGACCCAGCGGGGGTCGACGACGGTCGTCGTGATGCCCTGCTTGTCGAGGAGGTCGGCGATCTCCAGGCACATCGGGGCGAGGGCGCCGACCGAGACCAGGAGGACGTCCGGACGGTCCGAACCCGGCTCGCGCAGCACGTCCATGCCGCCGACCTTGCCGACCGCCTCGACGGCCGGGCCGACCGCGCCCTTGGAGTAGCGGACGACGGTGGGGGCGTCGTCGACCTGGACCGCCTCGCGCAGCTGGGCGCGGACCTGGTCGGCGTCGCGCGGGGCGGCGATCCGGACGCCGGGGACGACCTGCAACAAAGACATGTCCCACATGCCGTTGTGCGAGGCGCCGTCCGTGCCGGTGATGCCCGCCCGGTCCAGGACGAAGGTGACCCCGCACTTGTGCAGGGCGACGTCCATCAGGAGCTGGTCGAAGGCGCGGTTGAGGAACGTCGCGTAGACGGCGAAGACCGGGTGCAGGCCGCCCGTCGCGAGGCCCGCCGCGCTGGTCGCCGCGTGCTGCTCGGCGATGCCGACGTCGTAGACCCGCTCGGGGAATTCCTCGGCGAACTTTTTCAGGCCGACCGGCTGGAGCATCGCGGCGGTGATCGCCACGATGTCCTCGCGCTCGCGGCCGAGCTTGACCATCTCGTCGCCGAACACGGAGGTCCAGTCGGCGCCGGAGGCCTTGATCGGGAGGCCGGTGTCGGGGTGGATGGGGCCGATGCCGTGGAAGCGGTCGGCCTCGTCCTGGAGGGCGGGCTTGTAGCCGCGGCCCTTCTCGGTGAGGCAGTGCACGATGACCGGGCCGCCGAAGCGCTTGGCGCGGGTGAGCGCGGACTCCAAGGCCTCCATGTCGTGGCCGTCGATGGGGCCGACGTACTTGAGGCCGAGGTCCTCGAACATGCCCTGCGGGGCGATGAAGTCCTTGAGGCCCTTCTTCGCGCCGTGCAGCGTCTCGTAGAGGGGCTTGCCGACGACCGGGGTGCGCTCCAGGAGGTCCTTGCCGCGGGCCAGGAAGCGCTCGTAGCCGTCCGTGGTCCGCAGGGTCGCCAGGTGGTTGGCGAGGCCGCCGATGGTCGGCGCGTAGGAGCGCTCGTTGTCGTTGACCACGATGACGAGGGGGCGGTCCTTGGCGGCGGCGATGTTGTTCAGCGCCTCCCAGGCCATGCCGCCGGTGAGGGCGCCGTCGCCGATCACCGCGACGACGTGGTCGCCGCGGTCCTGGATCTCGTTCGCCTTCGCCAGGCCGTCGGCCCAGCCGAGGACGGTGGAGGCGTGGCTGTTCTCGATCACGTCGTGCTCGGACTCGGCCTGCGAGGGGTAGCCGGAGAGGCCGCCCTTCATCTTCAGCTTGGAGAAGTCCTTGCGGCCGGTGAGCAGCTTGTGCACGTACGACTGGTGGCCGGTGTCCCACAGGACCTTGTCCTGGGGGGACTCGAAGACGCGGTGCAGGGCGATCGTCAGCTCGACGACGCCGAGGTTCGGGCCGAGGTGGCCGCCGGTCTTGGAGACCGCGTCGACGAGAAAGGTCCGGATCTCGCCTGCCAGCTGGTCCAGCTGCTCCAGGCTGAGCCGGTCCAGATCGCGCGGTCCCGTGATGCGGGTCAGCAGCGGCACCCGTGCCTCCTTGCGTTGAGCTGTGAGTAGCTGGTTGAGCGGTGAGTAGCTGGTTGAGCTGTCGAGCTTGCCGGGCCTGTCGATTCTAATGTTCCCCTGCGCGCCACGGCGTGCGGGCTGTGCGTTCCTCGTCACGCCCTCGTCACGAAACGGAACCAGGCGCCCGGCGCGTACGCAGGACGTACGCGTGACTGTGCCCGGCGTCACCATTGGCGCCGGGCACAGTCGGTCGAGGCCAGAGGGGCCGAGGCAGCGGTCAGGCGCGGCCGGCCGTCTTCTGGGTCTTACGGGTGACCGAGTCGATGACGACCGTGGCGAGGAGCACGCCGCCGGTGATCATGTACTGGATCGGGGTGGCGATGCCCTCGAGCGCGAGGCCGTACTGGATCGACGTGATCACCAGCACACCGAGCAGCGCGTTCCAGGTGCGGCCCCGGCCACCGAAGAGGCTGGTGCCGCCGATGACGGCCGCGGCGATGACGTTCATCAGGAGGTCACCGGCGCCGGCGCTCTGGTTGGCCGCCGCGATCTTGGAGGCCCAGAAGAGGCCGCCGACCGCCGCGAACAGACCCGCGAGGGAGAAGACCGAGATCCGGATCGCCGTGACGTTGATACCGGCACGCCGGGAGGCCTCGACGCTGCCGCCGAGCGCGTTGACCTTACGGCCGTACGAAGTACGGCGGAGGAGGAAGTCCGTACCGACGAGCACGATGCCGAACAGCAGCACCGCGAGCGGCAGGCCCTTGTACTGGTTGAAGATGACCGCCACCCCGAAGAGCGCGATCGCGAGCAGCACCGTGCGCAGCACGATGTCGCTGAGCGGCCGGGACGGGATGCCCGCGGCCTCGCGGCGCCGGTTGCCGAGGAAGGTCGGCACGAAGTAGGCGAGGACCGCGATGACGGCGAGGCCGTAGGCGGCGGCGACGTTCGAGAAGTAGTACGTGGTGAGCTTGCCGACCACGCCGTCGCTGTCGATGTTGATGGTGCCGTTGGAGCCCAGGATCTGGAGCATGAAGCCGTTCCAGAACAGCAGGCCCGCCAGCGTGACGGCGAACGCGGGGGCGCCGAGCCGGGCGAAGAAGAAGCCGTGCAGGGCGCCGATGAGCGCGCCCGCGGCCAGTGAGACCAGGACGGCGAGCCACTCGTTCATACCGTGCGTGACGCTCAGCACCGCGGTGATCGCCGAGGAGACACCGGACACGGAGCCGACCGACAGGTCGATCTCGCCGAGCATCAGCACGAAGACGATGCCGACGGACATCATGCCGGTGGCGACCATCGCGACGAAGATGTTGTTGACGTTCTCCGCGCCCAGGAACGCCGAGTTCAGGCTCTGGAAGATCGCGCAGATGACGATCAGGCCGATGACGACCGGGATGGCGCCGAGGTCACCGCCCTTGATCTTGCGCTTGAACTCGCCGATGTAGCCCGCGAAGCCCTGCTCGCGCACGAGGAGGCGGGGGTCGACGGCGGCCACGGCGGCGCCGGCGGCCACGCCCGGTTCGTCCACGGGCGCCTTGGTCTTGTCGATGCTCACTTCTGAGCCTCCCCGTTCGCGCGCGCCGCACGTCGGGTCACGGCGTTGTCCGTGGCGCCGGTGATGGCGGAGATGATCTCTTCCTGGGACGTGCTCTTGACGTCGAACACGCCGTTGTTGCGGCCGAGTCGGAGCACGCCGACCTTGTCGGCGACGGCCTTCACATCGGCCATGTTGTGGCTGATGAGGATGACCGCGTGGCCGCGCTCGCGCAGCCGCTCGACGAGGTCGAGGACCTGCGCGGTCTGCTCGACGCCGAGGGCGGCGGTCGGCTCGTCGAGGATCACCAGCTTGGGCTCGCCGAGCATGGAGCGGGCGATCGCCACGACCTGGCGCTGGCCGCCGGAGAGCGAGGCGACCGGGATCCGCACGCTGGGTATCCGGATCGACAGGGTCTCGAGCAGCTCCTGGGAGCGGCGCTCCATCTCGACCTCGTCGAGGATGCCGCGCTTCTTGATCTCGCGCCCCAGGAACAGGTTGCCGACGACATCGATGTTGTCGCACAGCGAGAGGTCCTGATAGACGGTCGCGATGCCCAGGTCCTGGGCATCGTGCGGCCGGTTGACGGCGACGGCCTTGCCGTTCCACTCGATGACACCGTCATCGATGGGGTGCACGCCGGCGATCGTCTTGACCAGGGTGGACTTTCCGGCACCGTTGTCGCCGACCAGGGCGACCACCTCACCGGCGTGGACTTCAAGCTCTACGTCGGTGAGCGCCTGCACGGCACCGAATCGCTTGGAGACCCCGCGCAACGCCAGCACGGGCGTAGCGGACACGTGAACCATCTCCTTCACCGCCAAAGGCATGGCCCGGCGGGAGGTTGCACTCAGAAGAATGAGGGGGGTGTTGGTGTTCCGTCCGACGCCCCGCCGTTGAGCTTGCGGGGCTGTTGGCGGCGGGGCGCCGGACGTGCATCAGGGGCCCGTCAGGGCCGCGGCGGGAGCTGCTTCGAGCTCCCGGAACTACTGGAACTACCGGAACTACCGGGTTACTTCAGGCCGATCTTGTCGCAGGCCTTCTTGTACTTGGCCGTGCAGATGTCGTTGACCGTGTAGTAACCCTCCTTGATGACCGTGTCCTGGATGTTGTCCTGGGTCAGCGACACGATCGGGACGATCACGGAGGGGATGCCCTGCTCGGTGCCGCTGTCGACCTTGGTGGTCTTCAGGGAGCTGTCGAGCTTGCCGTCCTTGGCGATCGAGACGGCCATCTTGGCGACGGTCTCGGCCTCCTGCGGGTAGGACTTGAAGACCGACATGTACTGGTCGCCCGTCACGATCCGCTGCACGCCCGCGAGTTCGGCGTCCTGGCCGGTGACCGGGGGAAGCTTCGAGACGCCCGCGCCCTTGAGCGCGGTGATGATGCCGCCCGCGAGGCCGTCGTTGGCGGAGTAGACGCCGACGATCTTGTCCTTGCCGATGGCGGAGATGGCGCCTTCCATGTTGGTGTTGGCGTTCTCCGGCTTCCACTCCTTGGTGTCGTACTCCTTGGCGACCTTCACCTTGCCGTCGAGGACGGAGTGGGCGCCCTTCTTGAAGTCGCCGGCGTTCGGGTCCGTGGCGGCCCCGTTCATCATCACGATCTCGTTGCTCGGCTTGGCCTTGTCGCCCAGGGCCTTCAGCAGCGCCTTGCCCTGCTCCTTGCCGACCTCCTCGTTGTCGAACGAGGTGTAGGCGGAGATCGGGCCCTCGGCCAGGCGGTCGTAGGCGACGACGGGGATGTCCGCGTCCTTGGCCTTCTTCACGCCGTTGGCGACGGCCTTGGAGTCGACCGAGTCGAGGATCAGCACGTCCACCTTGTTGGTGATCATCGTGTCGATCTGCTGCGACTGGACGGACGCGTCCTGCTTGGCGTTGAGGTACTGGACCTTGCCCTTGCCATTCGTCAGCTTCTTGACCTGCTGCTCGATGATGGGCTTGTCGAACTTCTCGTAACGCGCGGTCTGGTTCTCCGGAAGGAGCAGACCTATCTTCAGCGCGTCGGTCTTCTTGCCTTCGGACTTGGTGGCTTCGTCGCCGGACTCCTTGGCGCTGCCACAGGCAGCGAGGGACACGGCCATGGCGGTGGCACAGAACGCAACGGCGGCACGACGCATACGCGTGTTCACTTCAGAAACCTCCCTGACGAGGCCGCGTCGTTGCGGCCGAGGTGGCTGGAAGTCAACTCGGCCGCAACCACGGCGTCAAGGAGTAAATCCTTAACGGGTTGGCAACGGTGTCATGCGTTCTCTAAGTGAAGGCAGGTGTGGATGCGGGCACAGCGCCTGCACCGGACCCGTCCAAAAGCATCGAATCGCCCATTTCGCTGAGTGCGAGGGCGAGCGCCCCGAGCACCTCCGCGCGGCCGCCCAAGGCCCCTGGGAGGACCGAGAGTTGGCGTCCGGCGCTGGGGATCGCGTAGCGCCCCACGGACTCCCTGATGGGCCCCAGGACCAGCTCCCCGGCCTCCGCCAGATCGCCGCCGAGGACGACCCGGCTGGGGTTCAGCAGATTGCACAGGTTCGCGACCCCGGAGCCGATGTGCCGGCCCACGTCCGCGACGACGCGGCGGCAGCCCGGGTCCCCGTCGCGCGCGAGCCGCACGACCTTCTCCATCGTGAGATCGGTGCCGTGGCTGGACTGGAGCAGCGGCAGCACGTAGCGGGCGGCGGTGAAGGTCTCCAGGCAGCCGCGGTTGCCGCAGCGGCACACGGGCCCCGACTCGTCGAGCGTGATGTGCCCGATCTCCCCCGCCGTGCCGCCGGGCCCGCGGTAGATCTTCCCGCTGATCACGAGGCCCGCGCCGACACCGCTGGCCACCTTGATGTACGCGAGGTCCTTCACGCCCCGGCCGCTGCCCCACACCAGCTCGCCGAGCGCGCCGAGGTTGGCGTCGTTGTCGACGTGCACGGGGACGCCCAGGCGCCGGGCCAGCTCCTCGGCGGGCTTGGTGCCGGACCAGCCCGGCAGGATCGAGGTGGAGCCCAGCGTGCCGCTCTCCACGTCGATGGGGCCCGGCACGCCGAGCCCGACACCGGCGACCTTCGCGCGGTCCACGCCGGTGGCCACGATGAGGCGCTCGACCAGCTCTTCGGCCCGGTCGAAGCCCTGCGCGGCGGAGGCGTCCACGTCGAGCGGCTCGGACTCCTCGGCGAGCACCTGGTGGGCGAGGTTGCCGACCGCCACGCGCAGGTGGGTGTGGCCGAAGTCGACGCCGATCACGATGCCGGCGTCGCCGCTGAGGGAGACGCTGCGGGCCCTGCGGCCGCCGGCCGATGTGGGCGTGACCTCGACGGTTCCGCCGTCCTTGAGCTCCCGGACGATGTTGGAGACCGTCGCGGCGGACAGGCCCGTCGTCCTCGCGATCTCGGCCTGCGTGAGCGAACCGGCAAGCCGTACGGCGCGTACGACCCGCTCCAGATTGGCCCGGTGCAGCGAGGACTGCGACCCCGGAGTCTCCATTGACCCACCCTTATCCCTTGATCCGCGTCACCCAGTGTGACCGGACCTTGTACAAGTTATGAACTCCAAGCTCCGCTGAAGGTGTCTCCGGCGTCAAGCCCTTGACACCAATCCGTTCCCTCGGAAACGCGTAGAAGTCCGGCCCCGGGGGGTTTTGCCCCGGGACCGGACCCCTCGTCGTACGAGAATTCAGGCGGTTACTTCAGTGCCCCCGCTGTCAACCCCTGAACGACCTGTCGCTGGAAGATGATGTACGCCGCCAGCACCGGCAGCATCGCCATCACCAGGCCCGCGAAGAGGCCCGACCAGTCGCCCTTGTAACCCTGGCTCGTGGCGAGCTCGACGAGGCCCTGGGCGAGGACGCGCTTGTCGGGGTCCGGATTGAGGACCGTCGGGATCATGTACTGGTTCCACTGGCCGAGGAAGTTGAAGATGCCCACGCTGATCAGGCCGGGCTTGGCCATCGGCAGCATGATCTGGAAGAACGTCCGGGTGTGCGAGGCCCCGTCGACGAACGCCGCCTCCGCGATCGAGCTCGGCAGCGTACGGAAGAACGACGTGAGGAAGAACACCGTGAACGGCAGCGAGTACGCGATGTAGGCGAGGACGAGGCCCTGGATCGTGTTCAGCAGGGCCAGGTTCTTCATGACGAAGAACAGCGGCACGAGCGCCAGGATGATCGGGAAGCTCATGCCGCCGACGAACAGGAAGTAGATGAAGCGGCGCCCAGGGAACTCGAAGCGGGCGAGCACGTACGCGACCATCGAGCCGAGTACGAGCGTGCCCACGAGTGAACAGGCCACGACGACAATGGTGTTGAGGAAGTAGTCGCTCATGTGGGCGTCGGACCACGCCCGCGACCAGTTCTCGAAGTGCAGCTTGTCCGGCAGCGACCAGGGCGATCCGAAGATGTCGCCGTCGGTCTTGAAGGACGTCATCACCGCCCACAGCAGCGGCATCACGACCAGGATCGCCCAGAGGATGAGCATGCCGTGCGAGAAGACGTTGAGGACGCCGCCCTCGCTGCTCTTCAGCTTCTTGTCCTCGGGCGACTTCGTCTTGGTGACCGGGTCGCCGCTGCCGCGCTGGGCCGGGACCTCGGACGGCGGAGTGTCGGTGGTCTTCATGGTCAGTACTCCAGCCGCTCGCGTCGACCGAGGCGCATCACGACGGCCGCGAACAGCAGCGTGAGGACGAGCAGGGCGACACCGATCGTCGTTGCGTAGGCGGCGTTCGCGTCACGGAACGCCGATTGCCACACGTACAGGGGAAGGACGGTCGTCGAGTAGGCGGGACCGCCGGGGCCCACCGACATGATCTGGACCGAGGCGAAGGCCTCGGCGCCGAGGGCCAGGATGCCCATGTAGATCCAGCCGGACTGGATGGTGTCCCACAGCAGGGGCATCGTGATCTTGAAGAAGGTGGTGGCCCGGCCGGCGCCGTCGAGCAGCGCCGCCTCGTAGAAGTCCTTCGGGATGGACGCCATGCCCGCCGAGAACAGGACCACGAAGAACCCGACCGTGCTCCACACGAGGACGGCCATGATGGACCACATGGCGACGTTCGGGTCGCCCAGCCAGTCCTGCGCGATCGAGTCGAGGCCGATCGCTCGGAGCGCCCCGTTGATCGCGCCGTCGTTGGGGCTGTACGCGAACCGGAAGAGGATCGCGACGATCGCGATCGACAGGACCTGCGGGAAGAAGTACGCGATCTTGTAGAAGCCCGACCCGCGCACGCCCGAGACGGCGGCGCCCTTTCTGTGCCGTCCCCCCACATTGATCATGAAGGAGAAGAACAGCGCGAGGCCGAGCGTCACCAGCGGCAGCAGCACCACGAACATGAGGCTGTGTTGGAGCGACTTCCAGAAGACGTCGTCCTCGAACATCCTCTTGTAGTTCGCGAAGCCCACCATCTTGAAATCCGGGCTCAGTCCGGTCCAGTCGGTGAACGAGTAGTAGATCGCCTGGATGAACGGCCAGATGACGAAGATGGCGTACAGCGCGAGAGGGGCCACCAAGAACCCCACAATGAAGCGGTACTTGCCGTGTTGCATTTTTACCGACCCCGTTCGGTTCGCGGGTGCCGCCGCTGGTGACGAGAGCGCACGAGCCGTGCCGCTACTGGTGCTTGTAGTGCTTGATGGACGAGTCCTTGGCCGTCGCGTCCGCGAAGGCCTGGATCTTCTTGATGGCTTCGGCCGGGGTCATGCGGCCCGCCATCATCTCGCCCAGACACGAGACGCCGATCTGCTCCTTCTGGAGCTTGGCGTACCAGTCCTGCATCCGCGGGTTGACCACGTTGTCCTTGGCCAGTTCGAGCGCGGCGTTCGCCGACTCCGTGCCCGACGTCAGCTTGATGCCCTCCGTGCCGCCGTTGTAAGCGGTCAGCGACTTCACGAGCTTCGTGGTGTTCTGCGAGGACTTCTCGCTGAGCATGATGCGCAGCTGCTCCATGCCGCCCTCGGCGTTCTTCGCGTTCGCCGGGACGATGTACGGCTCGGAGCCGGCCGCCCAGATGGTGCCGAACGGCATCTTGTCGCTCTTGTCGAGGCCGGACGGCGCGCTGACGGTGAGCTCGAAGTCCTTGGGGATGACGCTCGCCGACTCGTTCTCCACCCAGGACCCGTTGGGAAGGAACAGCGCCTTGCCCTTGGCCCACGCGGTCTGCGACTGGATGTGGTCGATGCCGGGCGTGCCCTTGAGGATGTAGCCCTTCTTGTAGAGCTCGTAGTACGCCTCGAAGGCGGCCTTGACGGCCGGGTCCTTCCAGGCGTTCGGCTCCAGGTTGTCGATCTTGTCGAGGACCTCGCGGCCGCCGATCTTGCCGATGAACGGGTAGAGCGAGAACGGCAGGTAGTACGGGTACTTGCCGGCGTACGTCCAGCCGGCCATGCCCTTCTTCTTCGCCTTCGCGCAGACGGCGAGCATGTCGTCCCAGGTCTGCGGGTACTCCGCGTCGAGCCCGTCGAGCGCCTTCTTCGAGTACCAGACGCCGTACACGGTGTACGCCATGTACATCACGACGCACTGCTTGCCCTCGAACTGGCCCATCTCGACGACGCCGGGGCGCAGCGTGTCGCGGAACTTCTTGCTCGGGTCGTCCACGGACGGGGCGTCGAGCAGCGGCGTCAGGTCGGTGAGCTGCTTCTTCGAGAAGAGGACGCCCATGTCCATCTGCTCGGCACCGGAGTTGTCGATGAGGTCCGGCGGGGTGCCGCCGTTGAACTTCGGCTGAAGCTCCGACTGGATCTTCTGCGTCGAGTGGAAGTTGACCTTCGCCTTCGGGTGCGCCGTCTCGTACATCTTGTTGGCGTCCTTGGCGTACTGCGTGCCGAAACCGCCGTCGAAGATGACCACGGAGAGCGCCGCGCTCTCGTTGACACCCAGCGGGTTCTTCGCGGACTTCTTGCCGCCCTTGGCCTTCTTGTCCGAGTCGTCGCTGCCGCTGGCGCACGCGGAGAGCATGCCCATGGCCGGTACGGACAGCAGGCCGAGTGCCGCGGAACGCTTGATCAGGCTGCGGCGGCCGACGCCACCGTTGGTGTTCTGCGTGTTCTGCTCGGAAGTGGATCCCATGCTCAAGTCCTCGCCTTCTCCAGGACTCAGGCGGTGAACCGGATCCTCCCCGGCACCGCGGTGATGTGCTGCGTAACGCAGGTGGAGCTGGGTGGTGCCCGCCCGGATCTCAACGGGCCGGGGCGGTGGCGACAGGTATAGTCCACTCCCCGTGAGGGGGGCAAGATCGAATGCAGGTTTGGGCATCGGTCTTTTCCGAGTTGAGACCTCCCGGAAATACGGCGCACCAGCGACGAACCGATCTTTCCAACTGCCTTGTCTACAAAGGGTGTAGCGGAATGGCTCGGGCCGCTTACTTCGCGGCGCCGTATTCCATGAGCAGCAGGGCGGAATCGTCGTCGACCCCGGAGTTCGTGTGCACGTGCACATCCGTGCGCAACCGCACCAGGCAGTCGTCGAGGGAATCGCCGCGCAGCAGCGCGACGCGCTGGACGAGCGGGTAGAAGGCGTCCTCCGCGTTCCGGGCCTCGGCGAGCCCGTCGGTGTAGAGCAGCACGCGGTCGCCGTCGGCCAGGGCGACGCGGCTCGGCTCCGGCGGGTCCTGCTCCAGCCAGTCCAGGCCAAAGGGGAGGGCGGGGCTCGGCGGGTGGGCGAGCTCATGACTGCCGTCGGCCCGCACGACGAGCGGCGGCGGGTGCCCGAAGGAGAGCAGCGTGAGCCGGCCCGCCGGGTCGAGTTCGGCGAGGACCGCGGTGACGAACTGCTCGTCCACGCCCCTGCGGCCCAGCGCGCCCGACATCTTGCCGGCGACCTCGGCCAGATCGTCGGCGTCGTGGGCGCTCATGCGGAAGGCGCTGAGCATGACGGTGGCCGTGCGCACGGCGCCGAGTCCTTTGCCCTGTACGTCGCCGATGACGACGCGGACGTTTCCGCGCGCGGGGACCACCTCGTAGAAGTCGCCGCCGATCCGGGCGTCTTCGGCCGCCGAGACGTAGGAGGCGGCGACCCGGGCGGGGGCGGTGTCCTGGGGCACCGGGGCGAGGATGACGCTCTGCACGAACTCGGAGATCAGTCGGTGCCGGGTGGCCCGCCGCTCGTGCTGCACGCGCGCGTGCGCGGCGACGGCGGAGGCCGCCGTCACCGCGGCCACGCTGATCAGGGCCACCACGCCGCGCCGGGTGAAGAGCAGGTCGTCGTACACGGCCACGGCGGCGCACAGCAGGAGCGAGACGAAGCCGCAGGTGACGACCCGGCGGGCCGGCGAGCAGCAGGCGGTGAGCGCGGGACCGACCGCGAACAGGGGCAGCAGCCCGACCTCCGCGCCGAGCACCACGTCGAGCACCGCGACACCGGCCGCGGCGACGAGGCCGGGGCAGAGCGCGGTGGGCCACGCGGGGAACACGGGAGCGCGCATGCCACCTCCTGGGGCCTTTATGCAAAAGGGATGAAATGGGATCTTTTGCCAAGATTTGCCACTGTACATGGGTGATTCGCCCAGGCCGTCGGGCGATCACAGCCCGTCGGGAGGGGCGCACACGGCGTGTCGGAGTCACCCTCTCGATCCGGGCCGCCCAAAGGACCCAATACCCTTGACACCACTGGGCACTTGAGCCCCTACTGGACCTTGCTCAGCAACTGACAACGTTGTCCAGTAGCCGGAGGGTGAGCCCCTTTATGCGAGGCAGATCCAGACACAGACTCGGGACGGTGGCCGCGTTCGCCGCGGCCGCACTTGTGCTCACGGCGGCAGGCCAGGGTCTCGGACCCGCCACCGCCGCCCAAGCCGCCGAAGGGAAGGCGGAGTTCCGCTCCTCCTTCGAGGCAGGGCAGCCCGTCCCCGACTGGCTGAACACCGTCGACACCGACGCCGCCGGCAAGAAGCGGGCGAGCGGCGTGGACGGCGCGTACAGCAGCGGCATGCCGGGCAATGTGAACGGCCATGTCACCGACGTCCGCGCGAGCGACGAGAACGCGGGCGGCGGTGAGACCAAGGAGAACCTCGTCGACGGCGAGCCGACGACCAAGTGGCTGGCCTTCACGCCGACCGCCTGGGTCGAGTACGACCTCGACGAGCCGGTCAAGATCTCCAAGTACGCGCTCACGTCGGGCAACGACCACGACGAGCGCGACCCGAAGGACTGGACCCTCAAGGGGTCGGCGGACGGCAAGGAGTGGAAGACGCTCGACTCCCGCTCCGGCGAGACGTTCGACAAGCGCCAGCAGCTGAAGCCGTACGACATTCAGAGCCCGGCGGAGTACTCCCACTTCCGTATCGAGTTCACGAAGAACAACGGCGCGAGCGACGCGACGCAGCTCTCCGACTTCCAGCTCTCGACCGGCGAGGACTCCGCCCCGGCCCCCGAGGACATGCTCTCACTGGTGGACCGCGGCCCCACCGCCTCGCCCACCGCCAAGGCGGGCGTCGGCTTCACCGGCACGCGCGCGCTGCGCTACGCGGGCACGCACAAGGGCGACGGCCGGGCGTACTCGTACAACAAGGTCTTCGACGTCGATGTGGCGGTGGCCAAGGACACCGAGCTCGCGTACAAGATCTTCCCGTCGATGGCGGACGGCGACCGCGACTACGACGCCACGAACGTCTCCGTCGACCTCGCCTTCACCGACGGCACGTACCTGAGCGACCTCAAGGCCGTCGACTCCTACGGCGGGGCGCTGACCCCGCAGGGGCAGGGCGCGGCCAAGCGGCTGTACGTGAACCAGTGGAACGCCGTGAAGTCCGGAATCGGGTCTGTGGCCGCCGGAAAGACGGTCGACCGGGTGCTCGTCGCGTACGACTCCCCCAAGGGGCCCACGAAGTTCCGCGGGTGGCTGGACGATCTCAGCATCGCGAAGGCGCGGCCGGCCAAGCCGAAGGCGCACCTGAGCGACTACGCGTCGACGACCCGCGGCACCAACTCCACCGGGAACTTCTCGCGCGGCAACACCTTCCCGGCGACCGCCGTACCGCACGGTTTCAACTTCTGGACCCCGGTGACCAACGCGGGCTCGCTGAGCTGGCTGTACGACTACGCGCGCGACAACAACGCGGACAACCTGCCCACGATGGAGGCGTTCGCGGCGAGCCACGAGCCGAGCCCGTGGATGGGTGACCGGCAGACGTTCCAGGTGATGCCGTCGGCCGCCAAGACGGTGGACACGTCACGCTCGGGGCGCGCGCTTCCGTTCAAGCACGACGACGAGACGGCGACCCCGTCGTACTACGGCGTGACGTTCCAGAACGGCGTGAAGGCGGAGATGACGCCGACCGATCACGCGGCGGCGCTCCGCTTCAGCTACCCCGACGACGACGCGAGCGTGGTCTTCGACAACGTCTCCGACCAGGGCGGCCTCACGCTCGACAAGGAGAACGGGGTCGTCACCGGCTACTCGGACGTCAAGTCCGGTCTGTCTGCGGGCGCGACGCGGCTGTTCGTCTACGGGGTCTTCGACAAGCCGGTGAAGGACGCCGACTCGTCGGGCGTGAAGGGCCACTTCACGTTCGACGCGGGCAAGGACCGCACGGTGACGCTGCGCCTCGCGACGTCCCTCATCGGCCTCGACCAGGCCAAGGACAACCTGGCCCAGGAACTCCCGGCGAAGCGCTCCTTCAGCGACGTACGGGACGCGGCGCGCGCCCAGTGGGACACGCTGATGAAGAAGGTGGAGGTCGAGGGCGCGACGGACGACCAGCGCACCAGCCTCTACTCCTCGCTGTACCGGCTGTACCTGTACCCCAACTCGGGCTTCGAGAAGGTCCGTTCGCAGGGCGGGGGCGGCAAGGCGACGTACAAGTACGCGTCGCCCTTCTCCCCCATGCCGAACCCGGACACCCCGACCCACACCGGCGCGAAGATCGTCGAGGGCAAGCCGTACGTCAACAACGGCTTCTGGGACACGTACCGCACGACCTGGCCCGCCTACTCGCTACTGACGCCGAAGAAGGCGGGTGAGCTGGTCGACGGGTTCGTGCAGCAGTACCGGGACGGCGGCTGGACCTCCCGCTGGTCGTCGCCGGGCTACGCGGACCTGATGACCGGCACGTCGTCGGATGTGGCGTTCGCGGACGCGTACGTGAAGGGTGTCGACGACTTCGACGTCGAGTCGGCGTACAAGGCGGCCGTGAAGAACGCGACCGTGGTGGCGCCACAGGCGGGCGTCGGCCGCAAGGGCATGGAGACGTCCCCGTTCCTCGGCTACACGTCGTCGGAGACGCACGAGGGCATGTCGTGGGCGCTGGAGGGATACCTCAACGACTACGGCATCGCGGAGATGGGCCAAAAGCTCTACAAGAAGACCGGCAAGAAGCACTACAAGGAGGAGTCGGAGTACTTCCTCAACCGCGCCCGTGACTACGTCAACATGTTCGACGACAAGGCGGCCGGTGGCGCGTCGAGTCCGGGCTTCTTCCAGGGCAAGGACAAGGACGGCAACTGGCGTGTGAAGTCGGCGGACTTCGACCCGGCGATCTGGGGCTACGACTACACGGAGACCAACGCCTGGGGCTACGCCTTCACGGCCGTCCAGGACAGCCGCGGCCTCGCCAATCTGTACGGCGGCCGGGGCGGACTCGCCAAGAAGCTCGACACGTACTTCGACACGCCGGAGACCGGCTCGAAGGACGTCGCGGGCTCGTACGGCGGTGTCATCCACGAGATGACCGAGGCGCGCGACGTGCGCATGGGCATGTACGGCCACTCGAACCAGGTCGCCCACCACGTCACGTACATGTACGACGCGGCAGGGCAGCCCTGGAAGACGCAGGAGAAGGTCCGCGAGGTGCTGTCGCGGCTCTACAACGGCAGCGAGATCGGGCAGGGCTACCACGGCGACGAGGACAACGGCGAGCAGTCGGCCTGGTACCTGTTCTCCTCGCTGGGCTTCTACCCGCTGGTCATGGGCAGCGGTGAATACGCCATCGGTTCCCCGCAGTTCACGAAGATGACGCTGCACCTGGACGGCGGAAAGGACCTCGTCGTCAAGGCGCCGAAGAACAGCGCGAAGAACATCTACGTGCAGGGGGTGAAGGTCAACGGCCGTACGTGGACGAAGACTTCGCTGCCGCACTCGGCCATCGCCAAGGGCGGCGTCATCGAGTTCGCGATGGGTGACAAGCCGTCGAAGTGGGGCACGGGTGCGGACGCCGCGCCGACGTCGATCACGAACGACGACAAGGTGCCCTCGCCGCGCTCGGACGCCATCACGGGCTCGGGCCCGCTGTTCGACAACTCCTCCGCCACGTCGGCCACTTCATCGGCCCCGGTGGAGCTTCCGGTCGGGGCGGACGGAGCGAAGGCGGTCCAATACACGCTGACCTCTTCGGGGGACAAGGCGAAGGCGCCGACGGGCTGGCGCCTTGAGGCCTCGGACGACGCGAAGGACTGGAAGACCGTCGACGAACGCTCCGGCGAGTCCTTCGACTGGGACAAGCAGACACGGGCGTTCTCCGTGCCGTCCCCGGCGGCGCACAAGCACTACCGGCTGGTGTTCACCGGCGGGGCGGCGACGGTGGCGGAGGTGGAGCTGCTGTCGTGACGCCTTCCCGGGTGGCGTGCCGAGCGCGGCACGTCACCCGGGGCAGTCGTTGTTGTCGTAGGTCCGGTACAGCGAGAGTTTCCGGTCGTGACGTCGGGGCGGGAACTCCACGACGGGTACCGGTTTGCACGTGGACCATCTGTTGTGGGTGTCCTGGGCCGCGAAGCCGTACGTGCCGGTCGCCCCTTGGAGCATGCCCGAGCTGTTGACGGTGGACTGGGACAGCGTCGTGTACAGCTCCTGCCGCGTGGGCAGTTGCTCGGAGTCCGAGTCCTTGTTCATGTCGGCGAAGGTCCGCTTCATCGCCTCGGTGAGCAGCCGCAGGCCGTCGTAGTACGAGGCCGCGTAGCCGTCGGCCAGAGGCTTCGCGCCGAGCGTGTGCGCGGTCTTGAGCGTGTTGAAGCGGTCGAGGAAGTCGTCGACTCCGGCGGGGCGGTCGGTGGAGCCCGCCTTCTCCCAGCGCGGGTCGAAGGAGGCGGCGTCGACGATCGTGGCATTCGCCTTCTTCAGGTCGCGCTCGACCTCCGGCCTGGTGAGGGTGGGTTCGAGTCCGATGCCCGTCTTCAGGATGCGCAGGGGCTTGCCGTGGGTGCAGCTCCCCTCGTCGGAGAGGGCGTCTATGAAGCCCGGGAGATCCTGGTCCCGGCCGGCGAAGAAGACCGTGTCCGTGCCCTGGTTGCAGATCTTGCCGACGGCGTCGAAGAAGATGCCCGGCTCGCCCTCGTCGCTGCCGGAGGAACCGGTGAACAGGGACGGGTTGGTGGTGAGGCCGTAGTCCTTGCCGAAGCGGTTCTCGAGGGTGTCCGTCAGATCCTTCGAGTACACGTCGCCGGTGTGCCGGTCGAGCAGCAGCAGCCCCTTCTTCCTGCCCTGCGGGTAGGTGTCGAGATAGTGGCGCAGGGCGTTCGCGAACTGCTTGTCGTCCGGCGAGGTCTTGAAGAAGTAGTCGAAGTTCATCGACGAGGCGTTGATCACCGGGCCCACCGTGGGGATCTTGCTCGCGCTCAGTTCTTCGAGGGCCCTTCGGGTGTCCGTCTGGCTGCTGGGGATGCCGGTGACGCCGACGAGGGGATGGTCCTTGTCGTCGGCCAGCGTGTCCAGCTTCTCGACGACCGGCCGCCATTGGTCGAGCTGTTGGCCGATCGGCGCGAGCATCAGCTGGACCTGCGGGCCGCCCGCCCCGGCGTTCGCCTCCTGGAGCGCGGCGAGGGAACCCGCGAGGGCGCGGCGGATCATGTCGCTCGTCATGGCGCTCCGGTCGCCCGACGTGAAGGCCGTCATCAGGGCGATACGGACGTAGGGCGTGCCGCTCTCCGACGCGACCCGGTGGTTCTCGTCGGCGATGGCGTCGAGGAGCGAGCCGATGTCGTCGTCCGCCTCGAAGGACTCTGTGGTGACGCCGATGCACTGGCCGTCGATCTCGCTCAGCCCGTTGTCGCACCTGCGCAGCAGCTTCGATCCGCCGTAGATGCCGCCGGCCACGAGCGCGAGCACGATCACCACGGCGACGCACCAGTCCAGCGGCCCCCACTCCCTGATCCTGCTGCCTAACATCAGCCTCCCTCCCCGGAGTTGGTGCTTGCGGGAACGGGCAGTTCCTGCCTCTTGCGGGCGGCCGTCGGCCAGTCGCGGGCCGCCTGGCCGAGCGCCGCGTACCAGGTGGGATGGCGGCGCGCGAGGAAGCCCAGCTCCTCCCCCACGGCCCGGCACATCCGGTCGGCGTCCGGGTCGAGGGCGGCGTCGGCGTACGGCTCGGAGAGGTACCACAGGGCGTGCAGCAGACGGTTGATGCTGCGCCCCGAGGGGTCCAGGCGCGCGTAGCGGGCCGCGTGCTCGCCGTCGGCGATCTCGACGCGCTGGTCGCGCCAGGTGTCGTCGGCGGGCGGCACGGGCGCGCTCGCGCAGCGCTGGAGGCACAGCAGCCAGTGCTCGACGCTCTGTTCGGCCTCCTCCGCGTCGAACTCGTCGGCGAGCATCGCGACGACCTGCTGCGGGTTTCCGGCGGCGAGGTTGTGGCGCAGAGCGTCGGCCTCCTCGGTCTCGGCGCGCTGGACGTGGTGGAGGTGGAGGAAGGCGTGCACGGAGCGCCAGCTGTGCGGTTCGTCGCCCGGCGGCAGGGTGCGCCGTGCCTCGTGGACGAGGAGGGTGCGCAGGAGGCCGCTGGTGACCAGCGGGTCGTCGGAGCCCGGGAGTTCCTGCCACTTCCGCTCGACGAGGTACTGCGCCGCGGCCGTGGCGGGCAGCTGCTCGGGGCCGACCAGGCCGAGGTCCTGGGCGAGCGCCTCGGCCGCCTTGGAGTCCCTGGCGAGGCAGAGCTTGACGAGGCGGTCGCGCTGTCTGCGGTCGGGCAGCAGGTCCCGCAGCAGCACCTCGGTGACGGCGCGGCCGCCCTCGACGCGCAGGTCGAGCAGGTCGCGCGGGGCGACGGTGCGGTTCTGCCGGGCGGTCTCGACGGCGGCGTCGGCGAGGACGGTGCTGGCCGAGGGGTGGCCGCCGGTGAGCGCGTGGAGTGCGGAGGCGAGGTGCGGGTGGAGCAGGCGCGAGGACGCGCGGTCGAGCATGGAGAGGATGTCGTCCCTGGTCAGCGGGGTGAGCGGGAGGACGAGGAGGCCTTCGGACGGCTCGTGCCCGGTCCGCTTCCACAGGGTGGCGGCGTGTCCGGGGCGTCTGACGCCGCCGGGCGGCAGCAGGTCGACGAGTTCCCGGCGCACGGCGTGCGGCGCGTCCTCCCGCGGCAGGTCACCGAGGCGGGTGGCGACGACGACGGTGCGGTCGTCGTACGTGCGCCGCCCCAGGGCCCGTTGTTCCAGGAGGAGTTCGAGGAAGCGGGAGCCCGCGGGGGTGTGCGCCTCGTCGAGCAGGATCAGCGGCCAGGGCTCACGGTTGAGCCGGCGCACCAGTCCGTGCGCGTGGGCCGTCTCCTCCAGGAAGGCGGCGGTCAGGGCCTGTTCCGCCGCGTGCAGGTAGTCGCCGCCGCGGTGGAAGCGGCGGGACAGCAGCCACAGCGGGTCCTCCTCGGCGATGGTGCCGTCGGGTGTGGTGTGCCGCTTGCGGAACCAGGTGCGGGAGTGGTCGAGGGACGTCCTGGTGGCGAGCTGGCGCAGCACGGCGGCGGTGACGGGCTGTGTGCCGTCCGGGTCGTCGGGGTCGCTGTTGCCGGCGGCGGCCCGGCTGAGCGAGGTCTCGACCTGGGTGGCCCAGTCGCGGGCGACCTCGCGCTCGGTGCCGCGCGCGAGGTCGCTCACCAGGAGCAGCCGGGCGTGTCTGCGGCAGACCTCGTCGCGCTCGTCCGTCTGCCCCACGTGCCAGCCGGACACGGAGAACAGGGCGGGCATCAGCGTCCGGAAGATGCCGTACGTGGGGGTGAGCGCGCACACGAGGCGCTCCAGGATCTCGGCGGGCGACGCGGCGGGCTGCGGCGGCACGCTGCCCTCGGGGACCTCCTCGGCGATGCCGGAGGCGACGGGAGAGCCCGGTACGACGGCGCGTACGTGGGCGAGCGGTAAGCGGCCCCGGTAGCCGCGGGCGAGGGTGTCGAGGAGGGCGCTGCGTCCGGTACCGTGCTCGCCGGTGAGCAGCACGACGGGCACGTCGGTCCCGAACTCCCGCTTGGCTCGGGCGCGTTCGTGGAACGCCAGCCCGGTGAGCGAGGGGACGAGCGATCCCACCAGGGGTTCACGCCCGTACAGAAAGGGCGCCTTGGGCCTGGCCATCTTCGGCTGTCCTGCTTCCCTAGGGATCGTCAACTTCTGCGTGTCGACTTTTGCGTGTCAACTTCTGCGTGAACCCTAGAACTTACCTGTGGCGCCGATCTCTTGCCAGATGAACCGCAAGGCCGCGGAACCCCTCACGGCTGCGGATAAATCTCCAGCTCGGCGCCCTCGGGCAGCTCCTCGACGCCCTGGACGACGCCGCCCGGATAGGCGATCCGGACCCGGCGCAGCGACGTGATCCCCTTGAGCGGCGAGAGGTCGATGTCGCCGCCCTGCGTCACGTGCAGCTCCTCAAGTCCTTGCAGACGGCGGGACATGCGCCGCAGTTGCAGCGGGGTGCCCTGCTGGGCGTAGACGTAGAGCTTGGTCAGCTGCGGGATCTGGCTGGACGGGTTGAAGAGGAGGGTGCTGAGCTGTTCGGCCGAGAGGCAGAGCGTGCGCAGCTCGGGCAGGTGGCCGAGCAGTTCGCCCCAGCCGTCGGGGAGCAGCCGGCTGCTCGCGTCCTGGAGGCGCAGTTCCTCCAGCGCGACGCACCGGGTGATCTCGGCGAGTTCGGAGGTTCCCGGCGGCAGCGACAGCGTCTTGAGCCTGCCGGGCCTCGGCAGTTCGGCCACGCCGCGCCAGGGGACGCCCGCGCCGATGTGCAGGGCTTCGAGGCGCGCGCACTGGTCGAGCTGCTCCAGCGGCTCGAACTGCGGGACGTTCTCCAGGACGAGGCTGCTCAGTCGCGGGAGCCGGGTGAGCGGTTCGGGGTCCTTGACGTTGCGGCAGCCCTGGAGGGTGAGGCTCTCCAGGTTCTGGAAGTCGTGGAGGAAGGACAGGTCGTTGATTTGCAGCGCGCCGCGCAGCCGCAGCTCGCGCAGGTGCTCCGAGGACAGGGCCGCGCGGACGGCGTCGGGGTCGAAGTCGCCGTGGATGCCGACGCGTTCGCAGCCGGGCAGGCGTGACAGGGCGTCGAGTTCGGCCTTCGAGCGGACGGTGACGGGCTCGCCAGGCGCGGCTTCGAGGAGCGGGGCGATGATCTCGCGGGCGTACGTCTCGGTGTCGAAGCGGTCCCAGTGGCCGAGGAGCTGGGCGCGCACGGTGGACTGGGAGGTGGTGAGGAACTCGCGCAGCCGCGGGATGGCCGCGTCGCCGCCGATCTGGCAGATGGCGTGCGCGGTCGCCAGCTCGGCGTCCCCTTCGAGTTCGTCGGCCCTCGGGAGCAACCCCAGGAGCAGCGGCCCCGTGCGGGCGAGGACGCGGGCCTGGCGCAGGCTGCGCGGCGGGAGCATGCTCGCGGCCTCGGCCTCGATCGTCTGGCGCACGGCGGGTTCGAGCCTCGTCGCCTGTTCGAGGGAGGCGAGGGCGAGGAGGCGGATCCTGGCCTGGACGGTCACGTCCTTCTCGCGCTTCCCGCGGTCGCTCAGGCGCATCAGCAGGTCGGCCCGCCCGTTGTGATCGGCTTGCGCGACGGCCATCTGCACCACGTCCTCCCACTGGTCCATGTGAGCGTGTCTCACCAGCATGCCGAAGTCACGGTCCTCAAGAACAGCTTTGGCACCCAGGTAGTCCTGAAACGTACGATGAATGAAGTCCACGGCGCCCGGAGCGGGCTCGCGGAGCAGCCCGGAGCGCTCCAGCAGGTATTCAAGCGCGTGTTCGGGTCCACCGAGCCGTTCCAGGCTCGGGACCTGCGGCTGGAGGCGGCGCAGCTCATGGATGGCGTCGTCGCGTTCCATCTGGCTGTCGTCGTTGCGGATCAGCCGGTACGCGAGTCGTTTGAGCGGCTCGGTCGCGGACTCCTCGTCGAGCCGGGGGCGGTCGTCGTCCCGCCCGTACAGGTCCCGCTCCGCGTCGCGCCGCTCAAGGAGCATGGACAGGGCGGCCCGGTAGAGCGAGGCCCGCCCGTGCGGCAGAAAGCCCCGGCGTTCGCGGTGCAGGGCACAAATGAGGCTGCACATCAGGGGGTTGGTGGCGAGGCGGTTCAGCTCAGGGTTGGAGCGCAGGGATTCGACGAGCTTCTCGGCGAAATCCTCGTGCGCGCCCGCGGCGACGTGCCAGCGCGCGATGAAGCGGCGCAGGTCACCCGGGCTGAGCGGGTTGAGACTCAGCTCGTGGAAGCCCTCGCTCCGCAGCCAGCCCTGTTCGAGCGCGGAGGGACGGGTGGTGCACAGCCAGAGGTTGCCGGGGAACTGGCTCGCGAGGTCGCTCAGCCAGTCGCGGACGCGCCGCCGGTCGGCCTTGGGGATCTCGTCGAGGCCGTCGACGAGCAGCACCGCGCGGCCGTTGCGCAGGACGCGGACGGCCCAGCCGTCGGGTTCGCTGCCGCTGAGACCACAGCGCATCCACTCCAGGAACTGGTTGGGCATGGGGAGTTCGGCCCCTTGGCGGGCGAGCGTGCGCAGCGGGAGCACGAACGGGACCCGCCCGATGAGCTGCGGCAGCGCGGCGGGCACGGACTCCTGGCGTGCGGTGGTCAGAGCGAGCCACTGCACGAGCGTCGTCTTGCCGGTGCCGGCGAGGCCGTGCAGCAGGACCTTGCCGCGCCCGGCGAGCGCCGACTCGACGCTCTCCTCGGGCACGCTCTCGTAGTCGCCGTCCTCCTCCGCGGCTGCCAGAGGCACGGCGGTCAGGCTCAAGTAGGCGTCGTCGAGGAGCCATTTGGGCCCGGCAGGGTCGCGCAGGTCGATACCGTGGATGATGAGCCACCGATGTCGCTCGACGACATAGCGGGCGTACAACTCCTCGAACCTGATGTCGGCGGCCTGCTGGTCCTCACCGGAAACCATGCGCAGCAAGCGCTCCAACAGCTCCTTCTGTTCACGGAGTTGACGAAAGTTCGACAGCTGGGCGCGGGCCTCGAAGCCGGGCCGCTGGGTGAAGAACCGCACGAGGTGCACGCAGGCGGTGACGAGCAGCGCGTCGTGAAAGCGGGCCGCGTCCTCGGTGAGCAGCCCCTTGATGTCCCGCTGCGCCGCCTTGTTGAGCGTGCCGGCCAACTCCTCGGGCCCGAGCACCACCAGGTCGACGTCGTTCATGTCGAGCTGACCGAGCGCGAAGAGCGTACGGGTCAGCGCCTGGCCCACCGCGTCGTGCTCGTCGTCGGGCAGCCGGCTCTCGTGCGGTGGCGCGGCGCGTACGGCGCGGCGCACCAGCTCGTGGGACAGCCGGTACATGTCGTCGCGGCTGAGGGCGGGATGATCGCCGACGAAGGACAGCAACGACCGTACGCGCACGGGCTTTTCATCCGGGAACTCGGCGCCGGCCACCTTCTCCGGAGGCAGCACGAACCGCTTCAGCAGCGGCACCACCACCGAGGACGCGATCTTCAACCCCATTGCGCCCAGTTCCACCGCTCACCCCCGTCGCCCACGTACCCTCCACCATACGTGTACGCGGCCGGGGCACCAGATGCCCGAACTCGCACCACACCACCTTGCCGGGGTCCCGCCCCCCCCACGCCCCACGCGTCCGCGAGCGCCGCGACGAGGACCAATCCGCGGCCACCCTCGTCCGCCGGCACCGCGCACGGCACGCCGCCGCCACTGTCGTGGACTTCGACGCGGAGCGCGTCCGCGTGGGGCAGGAGGCGCAACAGGTAGCCACGACCCGGCGGGGCGCCGTGAAGGAGGGCGTTGGTGGCGAGCTCGCTGACGCACAGCACGATGTCGTGTGCGCGGTCGGCCTCCACGCCCCAGTCGGCGAGCGCGGCGCGGGTGAACGCGCGGGCGGCGGGGACGGATTGGCGTTCGCGACGGTAGAAGCGCTCGCGGGGTTCGTGGTTCACGCGTCGAATGTTGCGGAGAGTGATTGACTGGCGACAGTCAATCGACCCCGACAGATTTTTTGTCGGGGTTCGAGTGGGGTCAAGAAGGAACGGGGGCGGGGAGATTGCCCGTCATGAGCCCTGCGCAACATCCGCCGAAGAACCCGTCGGCGATGAGGCTGGTCGCCGACCTCGTCGCCCTCTTCCGGAAGGCCGCCGGTTACACACAGGCGGCGCTCGCGGAGCGGCTGATAGTGGCCGAGTCGACCATCGCGGCGATCGAGCAGGCGCGCCGCCCGCTGGTGCCGAAGCTGGCGGCGTCGATGGACCAACTCCTGGGCACGAAGGGTGCGTTGGCCACGGCGGTGGCGGCGATGCCGGAGGTGGACCAGTTTCCGTTGTGGGCGGAGTCGTACATCCAGCACGAGCGGGAGGCCATCGCCCTGTCGTGGTACGACGCGCTGGTCGTGCCCGGCATCCTCCAGACCGCGGAGTACGCCCGGACGTTGCTGGGCCAGCGCGTACCCGCGTACAGCGAGGACGAGATCGAGACCAAGACGGCGGCCCGTGTCGACCGCCAGGCGATCCTCCACCGGAAGGTCCCGCCGACGATGAGCTTCGTCGTGTGGGAGCCCGCGCTGAAGATGGCGTTCACCGAACCGCTGGTGCGCGCGGCGCAGTTGAGGTTCCTGCGCGAGAGCGCGAACCTCCCGGGCCTGTCGTTTCAGGTGCTGCCGCTGGATGCGCCGGAGAACGCGGGTGACGCAGGCCCGTTCATCCTCCTGGAGACGCCGGACCATCAGCATCTCGCCTACACGGAGTCCCAGCGTGGTAGCCAGTGGGTTTCCGACGCCGACGAGGTGTCCATCCTGGCTTGCAAGTATGCGATGCTGCGATCTCAGGCCCTCACGCCCAAAGCCACCATGGGCCTGCTGGATCGCCTGCTAGGAGAGCCATGACCACCGCACTTCACTGGTTCAAGTCGAGCTACAGCAGCGACGAAGGCGGCGCATGCCTCGAAGTGGCCTACGCCTGGCGGAAGTCGAGTTACAGCAGCAGCGAAGGCGGCGCCTGCGTCGAGGTCGCCACCCACCCCACCGCCATCCACATCCGCGACTCCAAGAACGCCGACGGCGGCCCGCACGTCACCGTCGCGCCGGAGGCCTGGACCGCGTTCCTTGAAGTCGCTCGGGCTTGACGCGGTCCGGCGGGTCCCGGAGCTGGAGGGCCCCCGGTCGCGGCTGTGGCGCGCCGAGTTCCGCGGTACCCCGGTGATGGTCAAGCAACTGGTCGACGCTCCGGAGGCCGCCGACCGGTACGCCCGCGAGGTGGCGTCGCTGCGCCTCGCCGCCGCCGTGGGCCCGCCCGTCGTCCCCCGCCTCCTCGACACCGACCCTGACGAACGCGTGCTGGTCCTGGAGTACGTGGAACATCGGCACCCCGGCCCGGACTGGCGGGTCGACTACGCGGCGGCACTCGCGCGGCTGCACGCGGCGGGGCACACCGCCACCGACGCCGAGACCCGCGCTCTCCCGGTCTGGTCGGGGCCGGCCGGAAACGACATCGACGCGTTCCTCCGGCTCGCCGCCACCCTCGGCGTACCCGAACCACCGGGCGTAAGAGCGGAGTTGGAGGACCTGGTGACCCGCCTGGCGCGGACCACCAACGCGGCCCTGCTGCACGGCGACCCCTGCCCCGGCAACGATCTGCACACCGCCGACGGCGTACGGTTCATCGACTTCGAGCAGGCCTCCCTCGGTGACGGCCTCGTCGAACTCGCCTACCTGCGCAGCGGCTTCCCGACCTGCTGGTGCTCCACCTCCCCCGCCCCGGAACAACTGGCCGAGGCGGAGGCCGCGTACCGCGAGAGTTGGCGCGAGGCCACCGGCACCGAGGTGCGGGGCGACGTCACGGACGCGTGCGCCGGCTGGCTGCTGCGCGGCGACGCGCTGGTGCCGCGGGCCGAGCGCGGCACCGTCGACCACCTGGCCCGCGTCCCGGGCGGCGACTGGGAGTGGGGCACCGCCACAGCCCGGCAGCGCCTCACGCACCGGCTGGGCGTCGTGGCCGGCCAGAGCGGCGGACTACCGGCCTTCGGTCGGCTCGCCGCGGACCTGCGCGCAGCCATGCTCACCCGCTGGCCGAAACTCACCCCGCTGCCCGCGGAGCGGCCGCGCGGGTCTTGACGTACGCCGGGGGTTGCCGCCAACTCCCCGCGGTGCAACGTTGATTACATGATTACAGCCGAACAGCACGAGAAGTTGCGCGGCTGGTTCGCCGGGCGGATGCCCGAGGGGCTCTTCGAGGGGCCCGTCGACATCACGGTGGACCGCGAGGAGATCACCGTCGTAGGACCCGTCGCCGAGCCGGAGCTCGCGAAGGACGTCTCCGACGCGGAGCGGGCGGCCGCGATCGAGGGCCGCGTCCAGGAGTTCCGGGAACGCACCCGTGAGCAGCGCATCGAGGTGGCGCGGGAAGCCGAGCACCGGTTCCGCAAGAAGGTGTCGTGGGGCGTGCGCTGCGGGGACGAGGAAGCGCTGTTCACGCACGTGTCGGCGCCGGTGATGACGCGGCTGCGCCAGCCCGAGCGGCAGGTGCTCGACACGCTCGTCGCCGGGGGCGTGGCCCGGAGTCGTAGTGACGCGCTGGTCTGGTGCGTGCGGCTCGTGGAGCGCAACGCGGACGACTGGCTCGGCGAGCTGCGGCAGTCGCTGGAAGAGGTGCGGCGCGTACGGGCGCAGGGCCCCGACGCATGACAGCGGGCCGCGCCCCCGCCGAAGCGGGGACGCGGCCCTCAACTGCCTTACTGGCGGCCCGATTACTCGCTGATCAGGCTCCGCAGCACGTACTGCAGGATGCCGCCGTTGCGGTAGTAGTCCGCCTCACCGGGGGTGTCGATGCGGACGACCGCGTCGAACTCCACGCCGGAGTCGGTGGTGACCTTGACCGTGGACGGCGTGGTGCCGTCGTTCAGCTCGGTGAGGCCCGCGATGGAGAAGGTCTCCTCGCCGGTCAGGCCGAGCGAGTCGGCCGACTGGCCCTCCGGGAACTGCAGCGGGACGACGCCCATGCCGATGAGGTTCGAGCGGTGGATGCGCTCGTACGACTCGGTGATGACGGCCTTGACGCCGAGGAGCGCGGTGCCCTTGGCGGCCCAGTCACGGGACGAACCGGAGCCGTACTCCTTGCCGCCCAGGATGACGAGCGGGGTGCCCTGCGCCTGGTAGTTCTGCGAGGCGTCGTAGATGAACGAGACCGGCGCGTCGTCCTGCGTGAAGTCGCGGGTGTAGCCGCCCTCGGTGCCCGGCGCGATCTGGTTGCGCAGGCGGATGTTGGCGAACGTGCCACGGATCATGATCTCGTGGTTGCCGCGACGCGAGCCGTACGAGTTGAAGTCGCGACGCTCGACGCCGTGCTCGGAGAGGTACTTGCCCGCCGGGGTGTCGGCCTTGATCGCACCGGCCGGGGAGATGTGGTCGGTGGTGACCGAGTCGCCCAGCTTGGCGAGGACGCGCGCGTTCGCGATGTCCTGGACCGGGGCCGGCTCCATGCCCATGCCCTCGAAGTACGGGGGCTTGCGGACGTAGGTCGACTCGTCGTCCCACTCGAAAGTGTTGCCGGTGGGGACCGAGAGGGCCTGCCACTGGGCGTCGCCCGCGAAGACGTCCTCGTAGGACTTCGAGAACATGTCCTCGCCGATGGAGTTGGCGACGACGTCGTTGACCTCGGCCTCCGTCGGCCAGATGTCGGCCAGGAACACGGGCTTGCCGTCCTGGTCGACGCCGAGGGCGTCCTTGGTGATGTTGACCTTCATCGAACCGGCGATGGCGTACGCGACGACCAGCGGCGGGGACGCCAGGTAGTTCATCTTGACGTCGGGGTTGATGCGGCCCTCGAAGTTCCGGTTACCGGAGAGGACGGACGTCACGGCCAGGTCGTGGTCGTTGACGGCCTTCGAGACCTCGTCGGGCAGCGGGCCCGAGTTGCCGATGCAGGTGGTGCAGCCGTAGCCGACGAGGTTGAAGCCGACCTTGTCGAGGTACGGAGTCAGACCCGACTTGTCGAAGTAGTCGGTGACGACCTTCGAGCCCGGGGCCAGAGTGGTCTTGACCCACGGCTTGCGGGTCAGGCCCTTCTCGACGGCCTTCTTCGCGACGAGGGCGGCGGCCACCATCACGTAGGGGTTCGAGGTGTTGGTGCAGGAGGTGATCGCGGCGACGGTGACGGCGCCGTGGTCCAGCTCGTACGTCGAGCCGTCGGGGGCGGTCACGGTGACCGGGTTCGACGGGACGCCGTTCGTCGCGGCCGGGGCGTCGGACGCGGGGAAGGACTCCTTGCCCGCCTCCTCGTCGTCCGCCACGTAGTTGCGCACGTCCGTCTTGAACTGCTCGGCGGCGTTCGCGAGGACGATGCGGTCCTGCGGGCGCTTCGGGCCGGCGATGGAGGGGACGACCGTGGAGAGGTCGAGCTCCAGCTTCTCGGAGAAGTCGGGCTCGGCAGCCGGGTCCAGCCAGAGGCCCTGCTCCTTGGCGTAGGCCTCGACGAGCGCGACCTGCTGGGCGTCACGGCCGGTCAGGCGCAGGTAGTTCAGCGTCTCGTCGTCGATCGGGAAGATCGCGGCGGTGGAGCCGAACTCCGGCGACATGTTGCCGATGGTGGCGCGGTTCGCGAGGGAGGTGGCGGCGACGCCCTCACCGTAGAACTCGACGAACTTGCCGACGACGCCGTGCTTGCGCAGCATCTCGGTGATCGTGAGGACCAGGTCGGTGGCGGTCGTGCCGGCCGGCAGCTCGCCGGTCAGCTTGAAGCCGACGACGCGCGGGATCAGCATCGAGACCGGCTGACCGAGCATCGCGGCCTCGGCCTCGATGCCGCCGACGCCCCAGCCCAGCACGCCCAGGCCGTTGACCATCGTGGTGTGCGAGTCCGTGCCGACGAGGGTGTCGGGGTAGGCCTGGCCGTTACGGACCATGACCGTACGGGCCAGCTTCTCGATGTTGACCTGGTGGACGATGCCGGTGCCCGGCGGGACGACCTTGAAGTCGTCGAACGCGGTCTGGCCCCAGCGCAGGAACTGGTAGCGCTCCTTGTTGCGGCCGTACTCCAGGTCCACGTTCTGCTTGAACGCGTCCGAGGTGCCGAACTTGTCGGCGATGACGGAGTGGTCGATGACCATCTCGGCCGGGGACAGCGGGTTGATCTTCGCCGGGTCGCCGCCGAGGGCCTTCACGGCCTCACGCATCGTGGCGAGGTCCACGACGCAGGGAACACCGGTGAAGTCCTGCATGATCACGCGGGCCGGCGTGAACTGGATCTCCTGCGCGGGCTGAGCCTGGGAGTCCCAGCCGCCGAGCGCACGGATGTGGTCGGCGGTGATGTTCGCGCCGTCCTCGGTACGGAGCAGGTTCTCCAGAAGGACCTTCAGGCTGTAGGGAAGGCGGGCCGAGCCCTCAACCTTGTCCAGCTTGAAGATCTCGTACGACTCGTCGCCCACGCGCAGCGTGCTGCGGGCGTCGAAGCTGTTCGCCGACACGACAGTCTCCTTCATATGTGTGCGCGTTCCACCGCATCCTGCCGCCACGCCGACTCGACGATCCGCTAAGGTAAGGCTAAGTTAGGTAACCCTTACCGTCCGACCCTCGAAACCGTGCGGCCACGGTGCGCCTCGGTAGATATCTCGATGTCGAGATAACTCTAATACATCACCCGGCGATGCCATCAAGCGGTGCCGCCGGTCCCACGCGCGGACGCGTACCCGCGCGCGCCTCCTTCATCGTCGTACGGGGAGGGACGGCGCACCAGCGCTGCGGCAGGCCCTAGGCTCGGCGGCACGGGGGTGGGACCCATGAACATGTTGACCGGGGCGCTGGCGGCGGCGCTGGCCGCGGGTTTCATCTTTCTGTTCGTCCTCGCCGTGACGGGGCGGACGACGGAGCCCTGGAACCGGGCGCGGGCCGAGGCGTACGAGCGCCGTCGCTATCCGGTGGCACTGCGGCGGGCCTGCGACATGGCCATCGCCGAGGCGCGGCGGCGGGCACGGCCCGGGGAGCCCGCGATCGTGACCGTGGCGGATGTGCTGGACCTGATGGAGGAGCACTTCGGATTCCCGGACGTCACCAGGTACGAGGCGTCCGCCGCACTGCGCGAGCGGTTCGCCGCGCGGGGGTGCGATGCGGACTGCGTGACGGATGCGTGAACGGGCGCGCGAGGCGTCCCCCTGTCACCCCCACCCGGCCACCCCGTCACCCCGTCACCCCAGCGGGCCCCTCGACATGCGTCATCTCATATTTGAGATAGCCTGCCGCCATGGCAGACGACTATCTCGAACGCATCGGCAAGCTCATCCGCGACGCCCGCCAGCACCGGGGCTGGACGCAGTCGCAGCTCGCGGAGGCGCTGAACACCAGCCAGAGCGCGGTGAACCGCATCGAGCGCGGGAACCAAAACATCAGCCTTGAGATGATCACTCGAATTGGCGAAGCCCTCGACAGTGAAATCGTCTCCCTCGGGTACGCGGGACCGATGCATCTGCGCGTGGTCGGCGGGCGCCGGCTGTCGGGTTCGATCGAAGTGAAGACGAGCAAGAACGCGTGTGTGGCGCTGCTGTGCGCCTCGCTGCTCAACAAGGGCCGCACCGTGCTCCGCCGGGTCGCCCGCATCGAGGAGGTGTACCGCCTTCTGGAGGTACTCGGCTCGATCGGCGTCCGCACCCGCTGGATCAACGACGGCGCGGACCTGGAGATCGTGCCGCCCGCCGAGCTCGACATGAACGCCATCGACGCGGACGCCGCGCGCCGCACGCGGTCGATCATCATGTTCCTCGGCCCGCTGCTGCACCGCATGGACCGCTTCAAGCTGCCCTACGCCGGCGGCTGCGACCTCGGCACCCGCACCATCGAGCCGCACATGATCGCGCTGCGCCGCTTCGGCCTCGACATCACGGCGACCGAGGGCCTCTACCACGCGGAGGTGCACCCGGACATCGCGCCGGACCGCCCCATCGTGCTGACCGAGCGCGGCGACACCGTGACGGAGAACGCGCTGCTCGCCGCGGCCCGCGCGGACGGCACGACGATCATCCGCAACGCCTCATCGAACTACATGGTCCAGGACCTGTGCTTCTTCCTGGAGGCGCTCGGCGTCGAGGTCGAGGGCGTCGGCACGACCACGCTCACCGTGCACGGCGTGCCGCACATCGACGTCGACGTGGACTACTCGCCGTCCGAGGACCCGGTAGAGGCGATGAGCCTGCTGACCGCGGCCGTCGTCACGCAGTCCGAACTCACGGTCAAGCGGGTGCCGGTCGAGTTCCTGGAGATCGAACTGGCGGTCCTGGAGGAGATGGGGCTCGACCACGACCGCTCGGCGGAGTACCCCGCCGACAACGGGCGCACGCGCCTCATCGACCTCACGGTCCGCCCGTCGAAGCTCGAAGCGCCCATCGACAAGATCCACCCGATGCCGTTCCCCGGCCTGAACATCGACAACGTGCCGTTCTTCGCGGCGATCGCGGCGTCGGCCCAGGGCAAGACGCTCATCCACGACTGGGTCTACGACAACCGGGCGATCTACCTCACGGACCTGAACCGGCTCGGCGGGCGCCTCCAACTCCTGGACCCGCACCGGGTGTTGGTCGAGGGCCCGACCCGCTGGCGGCACGCCGAGATGATGTGCCCGCCGGCCCTTCGCCCCGCCGTGGTCGTGCTGCTGGCGATGATGGCGGCGGAGGGCACGTCGGTGCTGCGCAACGTGTATGTGATCAACCGGGGGTACGAGGAGCTGGCGGAACGCCTCAACTCCGTCGGCGCGCAGATCGAAACGTTCCGGGACATCTGAGCCAATCAAGCCCCTGCGGCACGGGTGAGCCAATCAAGCCCCTGCGGCACGGGTGAGCCAATCAAGCCCCTGCGGCACGGGTGAGCCAATCAAGCCCCTGCGGCGATTGAGCAGCGGGGTCCGGGGCGGAGCCCCGCGGCCTGGGCGCTACGTGGCCGCAACAAACTCCCGGATCGCCTCCGCCAGGGCACGTGGCTGGTCCAAGGGGATAAGCGTGCCGCAGTCATCCAGCTCCACCAGGCGGCCCTGCGGCAGCAGATCCGCCAGGCGGCGGGCGTGAGCCGGCGGCATCATGCGGTCCTGCTTGCCCCAGACCACCAGCGCGGGCCGGTCGTAGGCGCGGAGCGCATCCGCCGCCTCCATCATCTCCGTCTTCACGCCGGAGCGGAGGTAATGGAGGAGCAGCTTCCGCGCCGCCGGGTCCTTGCGCAGGGGCTCGATCCAGTCGTCGATCAACTCGTGCGGGACCGGGCGCTGCGACATCACCGCGTACCCCGTACCGGGCATGCGGCGCAGGGGGCGGACGGAGAGGGTGCGGGCGAGGAGGGTGATGCCGCCGGGCACCCGGGACATGGCTGCCAGGAGCTTGCCCGCCGGGCCCGGCGGATAGTTGTCGAAGGCCTCGCAGCCCGCGATGACCATGCGTCCCACCCGGTCGGGGCGCTCCGCGGCGAGCTGCTGGAGGCGCCCCGCGTCGTTCTCCACGAACACCGTGTCGTCGCCCAGCTTGAGCGCGTCGGCGAACTCGCCGATCAGCAACGCCACGGTGTGCGGGGTGATGTGGGCGCCCGGGCGCACCGGCGTGTGCTGACTCCCGTACGGGAGGTGCGGCACGATGCACCGCACGGACGTGCCGAGTTCGTCGACGACGCGCCGCCACACCGTGCCGTTCTGGGCGAGCCCGTGGAGGAGGACGACGGTCGTGCCGTCGCCTCCCGAGTCCTCGTACGCGATCGGGCCCACGGAGAGGTCCACCGAGAGTTCCGTCTGCTGCGTCATGCGGCCGAGCCTAGGCGCCCGCGGGCCTCAGGGGAGTACGGCGATTCCGTCGAGTTCCACCTTGGCCTCCTCGTCCCAGAGGCGGGTCACACCGATCACGGCCATCGCCGGGTAGTCCCGGCCCGCCAACTCCCGCCAGATACGGCCGAGTTCGCGGGCGTGCTCGCGGTACTCCCGCACGTCCGTGGCGTAGACCGTGACGCGCGTCAGGTGCTCCGGAGTGCCGCCGGACGCGCGCAGGGCGGCGAGCAGGTTCGTCAGGGCGCGGGTGAACTGTGCGGGGAGGGTGGCGCCGACCACCTTGCCGTCGGCGTCCAGGGACGTCTGGCCCGCGAGCATGACCAGTCGGCCGCCCGTCGCGACGACGGCGTGGGAGAAGCCGGTGGGCGGGGAGAGTTCGGGCGGGTTGACGCGCTCGATTCCGTCGGTCACTTCGCCGCCTCCTGCTCGTGCCCCTTGTACAACTCGCGGGCGATGATGGCCCGTTGGACCTCGGAGGCACCCTCGTAGATGCGGGGCGCCCGAACCTCGCGGTACAGGTGTTCCAGGACGTGTCCGCGGCGCAGTGCCCGCGCCCCGTGCAACTGCACTGCCGCGTCCACGACTTGCTGCGCCGCCTCCGTCGCGATGAGCTTCGCGGCGGCCGCGCGGCGCGGTACGTCCGCGGCGCCCTCGTCGTACGAGGACGCCGCCGCGTACACCATGAGGCGCGCGGACTCGACCCGTACCGACATGTCCGCGACCTGGTGCGCCACCGTCTGGAGTTCCTTCAGCGGGGCGCCGAACGCCTCCCGCTCCGAGGTGTGCGTGAGCGTCGCGTCGAGGGCCGCCTGCGCCATGCCGACGGCGAAGGCGCCGACGCTGGGCCGGAACAGGTTCAGCGTGCCCATCGCGACCCGGAACCCGGCGTCGACCTCGCCGAGCAGGTCGTCGCGGGTGACCGGGACGCCGTCGAAGGCGAGCGTGCCGATGGGGTGCGGGGAGATCATGTCGAGGTGCTCGCCGGTCAGCCCCGCGCGGTCGGCGGGGACCGCGAAGGCGGTCACGCCGCGCGCGCCCGCGTCGGGGGTGGTGCGGGCGAAGACGGTGTAGACGTCGGCCTCGGGGGCGTTCGAGATCCAGCACTTCTCGCCGGTGAGCCGCCAGCCGTCGCCTTGGGGAGCGGCTTCCAGGGACAGCGCCGCCGCGTCCGAGCCCGCCCCCGGCTCGCTCAGCGCGAACGCCGCCACCGCCCGGCCCGCGCCCACCTCCGGAATCCACCGCTCGCGCACCGCCGGACCGCCGTACGCGTGGATCGGATGCGCCCCGAGCCCCTGCAACGCGAGCGCCGTCTCGGCCTCCGTACTGACGCGGGCCAGGGACTCGCGGAGCAGGCAGAGGTCGAGTGCGCCGGACGTGAACAGGCGCTCAAGGAGACCGAGTTGGCCGAGTTCGGCGACGAGGGGGCGGTTGACGCGACCCGGCTCGCCCTTCTCGGCGAGCGGGGCGAGGCGGTCGAGCGCGAGGGCCCGTAGCTCGGCACACCACGCGAGCTGCTCCGGTTCGAGCGAGAATGTCCCCATATGCGGTGCTCCTCTCACGACTGCCTACCGGCCACACACAGGAACCGTATCGCGCCCCGTTGACTGTCGTCACCATCACGATACGCTCGATGCGCGCCGCCTCACCCGGCGACGGCATGCGAGCCACTCACCACGAGGGGGCGCCAGGCCATGACCCACCATCCGCCGCCCAGCCCACTGCTTCCTTCTGGCCACGTCGACACCTTCGCGCGCGACCATCTGCCGCCCGCCGAACTGTGGCCGGGCCTCACCTTCGAACTGCCCGAGCTGCGCTACCCCCAGTGGCTGAACTGCGGGGCCGAGCTGCTCGACGCCACCGTGGAGCGGCACGGTGCGGACCGCCCCGCCTTCCACTCCCCCGGCCAAACCCCCTGGTCCTACGGCGAGTTGAAGGCGACGGTCGACCGGATCGCGCACGTGCTCACCGACGACCTGGGCGTCGTCCCCGGCAACCGGGTGCTGCTGCGCGGCCCCACCACCCGCCACCTCGCGGCCTGCTGGCTCGCCGTGCTGAAGGCGGGGGCCGTCGCCGTGACCGTTCTCGCGCAGGCGCGGGCGAGCGAGCTGGCCACCGTGTGCGGGATCGCGGAGGTGGGGCACGCCCTGTGCGACGTCCGCTCGGTCGACGACCTGGCGAAGGCCGAGGTGCCGGGGCTGCGCATCACCACGTTCGGCGGGGACGGGCCCGACGACCTGCTGCACCGGGCGGCCCCGAAACCGTCGGCGTACGAGGCCGTGCGGACCGCCGCCGACGACGTCGCGCTGATCGCCTTCACCTCGGGAACCACCGGGCGACCCAAGGGGTGCATGCACTTCCACCGGGACGTGCTCGCGGTCGCGGACACCTTCGCGCGGCACGTACTGGGAGCGGGGCCAGACGACGTGTTCGCCGGGAGCCCGCCCCTGGGCTTCACGTTCGGGCTCGGCGGCCTGGTGATCTTCCCGCTGCGGGCGGGCGCCTCGGCGCTGCTGCTCGAACAGGCGGGCCCACAGAAACTGCTGCCCGCGATCGCCGAGCACCGGGTGTCGGTCGTGTTCACCGCGCCGACCGCGTACCGGGCGATGCTCGCCCTGCTTGCCGAGGTCCCCTCGTACGACATCTCCTCGCTGCGCCGCTGTGTGTCCGCCGGCGAGAATCTGCCGGCCGCGACCTGGCACGCCTGGCAGGAGGCGACGGGGATCCGCATCATCAACGGGATCGGCGCGACGGAGCTGCTCCACATCTTCATCTCGGCGGCCGACGACGCGATCCGGCCGGGGACCACGGGCGTTCCCGTACCCGGCTGGGAGGCCCGCATCGTCGACGCCGATGGCCGGCAACTCCCGGACGGGGAGCCGGGGTTGCTCGCTGTGCGCGGCCCCGTCGGCTGCCGCTACCTCGCCGACGAGCGGCAGACCGTGTACGTACAGCACGGCTGGAACGTCACCGGGGACACGTACGTCCGCGAGGCCGACGGGTATTTCCGGTACGTCGCCCGCGCCGACGACATGATCATTTCCGCCGGGTACAACATCGCGGGCCCGGAGGTCGAGGACGCCCTGCTGCGCCACCGGGACGTGGCGGAGGCGGCCGTGGTCGGGCGGCCCGACGAGGAACGCGGACAGGTCGCCGTCGCGTACGTGGTGCTGCGGCCGGGGGCGCGGCGGGACGCCGATGGCCTGCGCGAGTTCGTGAAGGCCGAACTCGTCCCCTACAAGTGCCCGCGCGCGATCGAGTTCCTGGACGCGCTGCCGCGCACGGCCACGGGCAAGCTCCAGCGGTTCCGGCTCCGCGAGCCCGGGACCGTGGAGTGATCGCGCGCCTGGAACGGTGGAGTGATCGCGTGCCCGGAACCGTAGAGTGATCGCGTGTCCGAGCAGCCCACTTCCCACACCCCCCGCTCCCTCATCGTCACCCTGTACGGCGCCTACGGCCGAGACCTGCCGGGGCCGCTGCCGGTCGCCGAGCTGATCCGGCTGCTCGGCGCGGTCGGCGTCGACGCCCCGTCCGTCCGCTCGGCGGTGTCCCGCCTCAAGCGGCGCGGCCTGCTGCTCCCGGCCCGCACCGCGAGCGGCGCCGCCGGCTACGCGCTCTCCGACGACGCCCGCCAGCTCCTCGACGACGGCGACCGCCGCATCTACGGCACGGGGAACGCGCGGGACGGCTGGGTGCTCGCCGTGTTCTCCGTGCCGGAGTCCGAGCGCGCCAAGCGGCACGTGCTGCGCTCCACGCTCAGCGGCCTCGGCTTCGGCACGGCGGCCCCCGGCGTGTGGCTCGCGCCCCTCGGCGTCTACGAGGAGACCCGGCACACGCTGGAGCGCATCGGCTGCGCCGGGTACGTGGAGCTGTTCCGCGGCGAACACCTGGGCTTCGCGGCGACGGCCGACGCGGTGGCCGGCTGGTGGGACCTCGCCGCCCTCGCCAAGCTCCACGAAACGTTCCTCGACGAGCACGAGCCGGTGCTGCGCGCCTGGCAGCCCCGCTCCGAGACCCCGCCGCGCGAGGCCTACCGCGACTACCTCCTGGCCCTCGACTCCTGGCGCCACCTCCCGTACGCGGACCCGGGCCTGCCCCCGAACCTCCTCCCGGAGGGCTGGCCGGGGGTCCGCGCGGCGGAGGTCTTCCGCTCCCTGGACGAGCGACTGCGGGACGCGGGGGCGGAGTTCGCGGCCGCTGCGACGCCCTGACGCCACGGGGCTCCGCCCCGGACCCCGCGCCTCAATCGCCGGCGGGGCTGAAAAGATCGGGGCTCCGCCCCGTACCTGTCCGCTCTCGTCGAAAGCGCGAGGCTGGAAAGATCGGGGCTCCGCCCCGTACCCCGCTGCTCAATCGCCGCAGAGGCTTGATCGGCTCGGCCGCCGGCCGCAGGGGCTTGAGTCTGCCCCGGGCCCCGCAGCCAGCGGCCGTGCCTCCGCCCATCTCCCACCCCCCGCACCCCGTTGCAGGCAATCCGCCGCAGGCACGGCCCAACCCATTGCGGACGACCGCTCCCGCCTTGGGCAATCCACCGCCGACACGGTTCCCCACCCGTTGCGACCGGCGCCGCCCCACCTTGCGCAACCCGCCACCGGCACGGCACCCCACCCGTGGCGACCGGCGCCGCCCCACCTTGGACAATCCGCCGCCGACACGGCACCCCACCCGATGCGGCCGACCCCCACCGCCTCGAGCAACCCGCCGCCGACACGGCACCCCACTCATCGCGGCCGACGCCGCCCCACCTTGCGCAACCCGCCGCCAGCACGGCACCCCACCCGTGGCGACCGGCGCCGCCCCACCTTGGACAATCCGCCGCCGACACGGCACCCCACCCATTGCGGCCGACCCCCACCGCCTTGGGCAACCCGCCGCCAGCACGGCACCCCACTCATCGCGGCCGACGCCGCCCCACCTTGGACAATCCGCCGCCGACACGGCACCCCACCCATTGCGGCCGACCCCCACCGCCTTGGGCAATCTGCCGCCTTGGGCGGCAGGGTGGGCAAGGCGGCACCCCGGTGCCGCGCAACGAGGACGGTGGGCACCGGCCACGGTACGGCCCGGGCCCCGGTGGGCCGAAGCCCCCGGAGGGGGCGGGCGGGTGGGAGATGAGCCAGCAACGGCGCAGCCGAAGAACGCCCGGTACCGCGCAACCAACACCAACCGTGCCGCCCTGCCACACCCCCAACCCCGGTGGGCCGAAGCCCCCGGAGGGGGCGGGCGGGTGGGAGATGACCGAGCACCGGCGCAGCCGGGCAAGGGCCGGTGTCGCGTAACCGACACCCAAGGCGCCACCCCGGCACAGCCGGACAAACCCCGGTGCCGCGCACCCGGCACCCAAGGCGCCACCCCGGCACAGCCGGACAAACCCCGGTGCCGCGCACCCGACACCCAAGACGCCACCCCGGCACAGCCGGACAAACCCCGGTGCCGCGCACCCGACACCCAAGACGCCACCCCGGCACAGCCAAAAACCCCGGCCCGCGCACCCGGAACGACGACGCCGACCCCGTCAACCCGGCAGCACAAGCCTCGGCTTCGGCGCGTCCAGGCGGCCCGTCTGGGGACGCCGGCTCCCCGCACCGTACTGCTGGGGCCACCCCACCCCCGGCCCCGCATACCCCTGTTCCGCGGCAGCGTGCAGCGTCCAGTTCGGGTCGTACAGGTGCGGCCGCGCCAGAGCGCACAGGTCCGTACGGCCCGCCAGGACAAGGGAGTTGACGTCGTCCCAGGACGAGATCGCGCCGACCGCGATGACCGGCACCCCGACCTCCGCCCGGATCCGGTCCGCGTACGGCACCTGGTAGGAGCGCCCGAACGCGGGCCGCTCGTCCGAGACCACCTGCCCCGTGGACACGTCGACCGCATCGGCCCCGTGCGCGGCGAAGGCACCGGCGATCGCCACCGCCTCCTCCCCGCTGGTGCCGCCCTCCGCCCAGTCCGTGGCCGAGATCCGCACCGTCATCGGCCGGCCGTCCGGCCACACCTCGCGTACGGCGTCGAAGACCTCCAGCGGGAACCGCAGCCGTCCCTCCAGCGGCCCGCCGTACGCGTCAGTGCGCCGGTTCGTCAGCGGGGACAGGAAGCCGGACAGCAAGTAACCGTGTGCACAGTGGAGTTCGAGGAGATCGAAGCCGGCCTCCGCCGCGCGCCGCGCCGCCGCCACGAACTGCTCGCGCACACCCACCAGTTCGGCCGCCGTCAGCTCGCGCGGCAGCTGACTGTCCGGCCGGTAGCGGAGCGCGGACGCCGCCACCAGCGGCCAGTTGTCGGCCGCCTCCGGGAGCGGCTCGTCCATGCCCTCCCACATCAACCGCGTGGAACCCTTGCGGCCCGAGTGGCCGAGCTGCACACCGATCGCCGTGCCGGGCGCCCGCGTGTGCACGAAGTCCACGATCCTGCGCCAGGACTCCGCCTGGTCATCCGCGTACAACCCCGCACACCCCGGCGTAATACGCCCCTCCGGGCTCACGCACACCATTTCCGTCATGACGAGACCGGCGCCACCGAGGGCCCGCGCCCCCAGATGCACGAGGTGGAAGTCGCCCGGCACCCCGTCCACCGCCGAGTACATGTCCATCGGTGACACCACGACCCGGTTGCGCAGCTCGAGGCCGCCGATCCGGAACGGCGTGAACATCGGCGGCGTGCCCTCGGGACAGCCGAACTCCCGCTCCACCGACTCGGTGAAGTGCGCGTCCCGTAGCCGCAGGTTCTCGTGCGTCACTCGGCGCGAGCGCGTGAGCAGGTTGAACGCGAACTGGCGCGGCGGCTGGTCCAGATAGCGGCCCAGCTCCTCGAACCACTGGAGACTGGCCCGCGCCGCCCGCTGCGTCGACGCCACGACGGGCCTGCGCTCCTCCTCGTACGCGGCAAGCGCCGCGTCGGTCGAGGGCTGCTCGGTCAGGCACGCGGCGAGCGCGAGCGCGTCCTCGACGGCGAGCTTCGTTCCGGAGCCGATGGAGAAGTGCGCGGTGTGCGCGGCGTCGCCGATGAGCACGCAATTGCCGTACGACCAGCGGTCGTTGACGACTGTCCGAAAAGTCGCCCACGAGGAGTTGTTCGTCTTCAGGGCCCGGCCGTCCAGCGCATCCTTGAAGATCTTCGCGCAGCTCTCGATCGACTCCCGTACGTCCATGCCATCGAAGCCGGCCGCCCGCCACACCTCTTCGCGCATCTCGACGATGACCGTGGACCCGCCCTCGCTGAACGGGTAGCCGTGCAGCTGCATCACGCCGTGCTCGGTCTCGGCGATGTCGAAGCGGAAGGCGTCGAACGCGAAGTCCGCGGCGAGCCAGATGTAGCGGTTGCGGTGCTCCTCGATGTGCGGCCCGAACGCGTCGGCGTACGTCTCGCGGGTCTTGCTGTGCACACCGTCGGCGGCGATCACCAGGTCGTGGGTGTCCCGGAGTTCGGCGATCGGCGGCGCCTCCTCCTGGAAGCGCAGGTCCACGCCGAGTTCGCGGCAGCGGCCGTGCAGGATCTCCAGGAGTCGGCGGCGGCCAAGTGCCGCGAAACCGTGCCCCGTTGAAGTGTGGCGTTGGCCCCGGTGCACGATGTCGATGTCGTCCCAGCGCACGAACTCGTCCTGGAGTGCCCGGTAGACCACCGGGTCGGCGTGCTCGATGCCGCCGAGGGTCTCGTCGGACAGGACGACGCCGAAGCCGAACGTGTCGTACGGGGCGTTGCGCTCCCAGACCGTGATCTCGCGGTCCGGGTCGAGGCGCTTGAGGAGGGCGGCGGCGTACAGGCCGCCGGGGCCGCCCCCGATGACGGCGATGCGCCGGGCGCGTACGGTCATCAGCCGGTCACCGCCCCTGCCACTTCGGCGGGCGCTTGTCGGTGAACGCCGCGTGGAACTCGGCGTAGTCCTCACCGTGCATGAGCAGCGCCTGTGTGGCCGCGTCCATCTCGATGGCCCCGGCGAGCGGCATGTCCAGCTCGGCCGTCAGGAGCGCCTTCGTCTGGGCGTACGCGAGGGCGGGTCCCTCGGCGAGGCGCTGGGCCAGGGCGAGCGCGGCCGCGTCGGCCCGCCCCTCGTCGGTCAGCTCGCTGATCAGGCCGATGCGCTCGGCCTCGGGCGCGCGCACCGCGTCGCCGAGCATCAGGAGGCGGGTGGCGTGGCCGAGGCCGACGACGCGGGGCAGTAGATAGGCCGCGCCCATGTCGCCGCCGGACAGGCCGACCTTCGTGAACAGGAACGCGAAGCGGGCGCTCGGGTCGGCGACGCGGAAGTCGGAGGCGAGCGCGAGGACCGCGCCCGCCCCGGCCGCCACCCCGTGCACGGCGGCGATCACCGGGAACGGGGCTTCGCGCACGGCCCGGACGACCTGCCCGGTCATCCGGTTGAAGTCGAGGATCTGCGCGGTGTCCATGGAGAGCGTGGCGCCGATGATCTCGTCGACGTCGCCGCCGGAACAGAAGCCGCGGCCCTCGCCGGCGAGCACGAGGGCCCGCACGGACTTCTCGCGGGACAGCTCGGCGAGGAGGTCGCGCAGGTCCGCGTAGGCGCCGAAGGTGAGCGCGTTGAGTTTCTCGGGGCGGGCGAGCGTGACGGTGGCGACGCCGCTCTCGTCCACGGCGTACGTCAGGTGCTGCCAGGAGTCGGTGCGGGGGGTGGATCCGGTGAAGGGACTCATGCGTTGCCTCCGACGGGTGGCGGGCGTGCCGGGGAGGAGCGAGACCTGTCGACCGTATCACCGGTTCGTGACTGCCGTCATGAGTGCGCGATAACAGGTAAGGGCCGGACGTCCCGAGCCGAACCGACGAGAGCCTCTTTCGCCCCACGCCGTACCATTCATAAGGTTGAACGCAGGACAGTCCCCCTTGAGCCCGTTCCTCCGAGCCCGTCCCCGAGCCGCATACGCGCCCTCCGCCCCCAGGATTCCGCCGTGACTCCCTTCTCCGGTCCACCTACGCCCACGTCGTGGCGCATAGCCCTGCCGCACACGGCCGCGGCCGTGCCGGTCGCGCGCGCCCTCGTGCGGACCGCGCTGTCCGAGATCGACTCACCGGCCGCCGACGCGGACACGGCAGAGCTGCTGACGGCGGAGCTGGTGGCGAACGCGGTGGAGCACACGACGGGGGACACACCGATCGAGCTGGTCGTGGAGCTGCTCGACTCGGGCTGTCAGGTCGAGGTGCACGACACGGACCCGGCGCCGCCCTCCGACCTCACCAATCCGGAGGACGACGGGCCGCCCGACCCCTGGCAGGAGCACGGCCGCGGCCTGCTCCTCATCCGCACGCTCAGCTCGTCGTGCGGGCACCGCCCCACCGATTCCGGCAAGGCGGTGTGGTTCACGCTTCCCTCTACGGTGCCGGCGCCGCGCCCGGCGTCCGAGGCGTAGCCCCCTCGTTCCCGCCCAGGCGTGAGTTGCGGCGGCCGTACAGCGCGTACACGAGCGCCCCCACGACGAGGAACACCGCGAACTGGACCCACGTCGTCCAGCCCGTGCCCCAGATCAGATAGAGGCAGAAGCCGACGCCCAGGATCGGGCTGAGCGGGTACAGCGGCACCCGGAACGAGCGCTTCAGGCCGGGGTGCGAGCGGCGCAGCGCGATCACCGCGATGTTCACGACGACCATGGTGGCGAGCGTGCCGATGGTGGTCAGGTTGACGACCGCGTCGAGCGAGGCGAAGGCGGCCGGGATCGCGAAGACGGTCGCGACGATCCAGGTATTGGCGACCGGCGTGTGCGTCTTCGGGGAGACCCGCTCGAAGACCCGCGGGATCAGCCCGTCGCGCGACATCGACATCAGGATCCGGGTCTGCCCGTACATCACCGCGAGCACGACCGAGGCGATGGCGACGACGGCGCCGAAGGCGATGACGCCGCCGCCGACGGTCGACCCGGTGACCTGGTCGACGACGAGGGAGAGCGCGGCCGGCTTGTCCCCGACGGCGTCCGCGCCGAGCGCTCCGATGGCGGCGACGGCCACGGCGACGTAGAGCAGCGTGACGATGCCGATGCAGATCAGGATGGCGAGGGGGATGTTGCGCCGCGGATTCTTGACCTCTTCGCCGGCCGTGGTGACCGCGTCGAAGCCGATGTACGAGAAGAAGGCGAGCGAGGCGCCGGAGGTGACACCGGCCATGCCGTCCTTCAGGAACGGGGTCAGGTTGCCGGCCTCGAAGGCGGAGTACGCGATCGCGCAGAACACGATCAGGATGCCGATCTTGAGCACGGCCATCGCGGCGGTCGCCCCCGCGCTCTCCCGGATTCCGCGCACCAGCAGCGTCGCGGCCATCAGTATCACGAGCACGGCGGGCAGGTTGATCACGCCGCCGTCGGCGGGACCGGCGGACAGCGCCTCGGGCAGTTGCAGGCCGAAGAGGCTGTCGAGCAGCTCGTTGAGGTACTGGCTCCAGCCGACGGCCACGGCCGACACCGAGACGCCGTACTCCAGGAGCAGGCACCAGCCGACGAGGAACGCGACGCGCTCGCCGAGGGTCGCGTAGGCGAAGGAGTACGAGGATCCGGAGACCGGGATCGCGCCGCCCAGCTCGGCGAAGGAGAACGCCGTGAAGATGCAGGTGATCGCGGCGAGGACGAAGGAGAGGATGACGGCGGGCCCGGCCTCGGCGACCGTGTCGGACAGGCCGACGAAGATGCCGGTGCCGACGATCGCGCCGACGCCGAAGCACACGAGCTGGAAGAGCCCCATGGTGCGCTTGAGGCCGTGACCCTCGAGGTCGGCGCCCGATTCGGCGATGAGGGACTCGGGCGACTTGATGCGCAGGCCGGACGGGGTCGGCGACATGGGGTGGTGCTCTTTTCTGGTGTGCGGGTGCGGCGGGGTGGGCCGCGTGCCAGTGGGGTCGGAGAGGGTGTTCCGGCCCCACCAGTTTGAACGGTTACTCAGTGAATGTGCGGTTTGTCGCTACTGGCCGAGCGTCGCGACCATGACGGCCTTGATGGTGTGCATCCGGTTCTCGGCCTCGTCGAAGACGACGGAGTGCTCCGACTCGAAGACCTCGTCGGTGACCTCGAGGGACTCCAGGCCGTACTTGGCGTGGATCTCGCGGCCGACCTTGGTGCCCAGGTCGTGGAAGGCGGGGAGGCAGTGCAGGAACTTCACGTCCGCGTTGCCGGTCGCGCGCAGCACGTCCATCGTGACGGCGTACGGCGTGAGCGCCTTGATGCGCTCGTCCCAGATCTCCTCGGGCTCACCCATGGAGACCCAGACGTCGGTGACGACGAAGTCGGCGCCGGCGACGCCCTCCTCGACGGTCTCGGTGAGCGTGATGCGCGCTCCGCTGGTGGCGGCCAGCTCACGGGCCTTGTCGACGATCTCCGCGGCCGGCCAATAGGCCTTGGGCGCGACGATCCGGACGTCCATGCCGAGCAGGGCGCCGGTGACGAGGTACGAGTTGCCCATGTTGAACCGGGCGTCGCCGAGGTAGGCGAAGGACATCCCGGTGAGCGGCTTGGCGCTGTGCTCGGTCATCGTGAGCACGTCGGCCAGCATCTGCGTGGGGTGCCAGTCGTCGGTCAGGCCGTTGTAGACCGGCACGCCCGCGTACTCGGCGAGGGTCTCGACGATGGACTGCTCGTCGCCCCGGAACTCGATGGCGTCGAACATCCGGCCAAGCACGCGGGCGGTGTCCTTGCTCGACTCCTTCTTGCCGATGTGCGAACCGGCCGGGTCGATGTACGTCGTCGACGCGCCCTGGTCGGCGGCCGCGACCTCGAAGGAGCAGCGCGTACGCGTGGACGCCTTCTCGAAGATCAGCGCCACGTTCTTACCCTTGAGGCGCTGCGTCTCGGCCCCCGCCTTCTTGGCCGCCTTCAGCTCCGCGGCCAGGTCGACCAGGCCTCGGAACTCCTCGGCGGTGAAATCCAGCTCCTTGAGGAAGTGGCGGCCGGTGAGGTTCATACGGGGCTCCTGCGCGTGGCTCGGGGACGGGGTCGAGGTCGGGACAGTGGAAGTCTATACGATGTTCCACATTTCTATTCATTGGTACTTGTATTCATGGGTACTTCCGCTCAGCCGGTCACCGCGTCCCGCTCGACCGGGCAGCTCATGCAGCGCGGCCCGCCCCGGCCGCGGCCCAGCTCGCTGCCCGGGATCTCGATGACCTCGATGCCCTGCTTGCGCAGGAATGTGTTCGTCGTGGCGTTCCGCTCGTACGCGACGACGACGCCCGGCTCGACGGCGAGCACATTGCAGCCGTCGTCCCACTGCTCGCGCTCGGCGGCGTGCACGTCCTGCGTCGCGGTCAGCACCCGGATCTCGGGGAGCCCGAGCGCGGCGGCGATCGCCCGGTGCATGTGCTCGGGCGGATGGTCGGTGACCTTCAACTCCGCGCCGGACGTGCCCGGTTCGATGGTGTACGAGCGCAGCATGCCGAGCCCCGCGTACTGCGTGAACGTATCGCCGTCGACCATCGTCATGACCGTGTCGAGGTGCATGAAGGCCCGCCGCTTCGGCATGTCGAGGGCGACGATGGTGCGCGCCGAGCCCGCCGCGAACAGCTTGTGCGCGAGCATCTCCACGGCCTGCGGCGTGGTCCGCTCGCTCATCCCGATGAGGACGGCGCCCCGCCCGATGACGAGCACGTCGCCGCCCTCAATGGTCGACGGATAGTCCGCCTGGCCTTCGGACCAGACATGGAAGCCACCGTCCTCCGCCGCGCCCCGGAACAGCGGATGGTGCCGGTAGATCGCCTCGAAGTGGACGGTCTCCCGCTGCCGGGCCGGCCACCGCATCGCATTGATGGACACCCCGTCGTAGATCCAGGCCGAGGTGTCCCGCGTGAACAGGTGATTGGGCAGCGGGCCGAGCAGGAAGTCGTCGAGTTCCATGACGTGGAAGCGCACGGAGGTCGGCTCCGGGTGCGCCGCCAGGAACTCGCGCTTCGTCATCCCGCCGATCAGCGCCTCGGCGAGTTCCGTGGACGGCAGTGTCTCGAAGGCCTCCCGCAGATGGCCCGTGGCCAGCGGTCCGTACTCCTTCTCGTCGAAGACCCGGTCCAGGACGAGGCCGCGGGCGGCGTCGACGTCGAGGGCCTCCGTGAGCAGGTCGCCGAAGAGGTGCACGTCGACGCCCCGGTCGCGCAGCACATCGGCGAACCCGTCGTGCTCCTGCCGGGCCCGGCGCACCCACAGCACGTCGTCGAAGAGCAACTGGTCCTTGTTGCTGGGTGTGAGGCGCTTCAGCTCGAGATCGGGTCTATGCAGAATCACTCGGCGTAGGCGACCGGCCTCGGAGTCGACGTGGAATCCCATGAAGCCATCCTTACCCGCCCCCACGGTGGTTGCGCCCTGGGGCTCCGCCCCAGACCCCGCGCCTCAAACGCCGGCGGGGCTTGATATTTCAAGCCCCTGCGGCGATTGAGCAGCGGGGTCCGGGGCAGAGCCCCGGTCTTTGGAGCCCGGTCGACCGGGGACCCTCACCCCTGACCTGCATGATGGACGCATGGATCTTCGCGTATTCACCGAACCGCAGCAGGGCGCGACCTACGAGACGCTGCTCCGCGTCGCCAAGGCCGCCGAGGACTTGAACTATGGAGCCTTCTTCCGGTCGGACCACTACCTCCACATGGGCCCCGTCGACGGCCTGCCGGGGCCCACGGACGCCTGGACGACGCTCGCCGGGCTCGCCCGCGAAACCCGGCGGATCCGGCTCGGCACGCTGATGACAGCCGGCACCTTCCGGCTGCCCGGCGTGCTCGCCATCCAGGTCGCGCAGGTCGACCAGATGTCCGGCGGCCGCGTCGAACTGGGGCTCGGCTCCGGCTGGTACGAGGAGGAGCACTCCGCGTACGGCATCCCGTTCCCGAAGGAGAAGTTCGGGCGCCTCGAGGAGCAGCTCGCCATCGTGACGGGCCTGTGGGAGACCCCGGTCGGGCAGCGCTTCAACTACGACGGAACGTTCTACCAGTTGAAGGACTCCCCGGCCCTGCCCAAGCCCACCCAGCCGCGCGTCCCGATCCTCATCGGCGGCCACGGCGCCAAGAAGACCCCGGCGCTCGCCGCGAAGTTCGCCACCGAGTTCAACATCCCCTTCGCCTCGATCGCCGACACGGAGCAGCAGTTCAAGCGCGTGAAGGCCGCGGCCGGCGAGCACGGGCGCGCCCAGGACGCGCTCACCTACTCCAACGCCCTCCTCGCCTGCGTCGGCCGCACCGACGCCGAGGTCAAGCGCCGCGCCGACGCCATCGGCCGCGACGTCGACGAGCTCAAGGCCAACGGTCTCGCCGGCTCCCCCGCCGAGGTCGTCGAACGCCTCGCCGCATATCAAGCCGTGGGCTCCCAACGGATGTACCTCCAGATGCTCGACCTCGACGACCTGGACCAACTTGAACTGATCGCCTCGGAGGTGGCGCCGCAGCTGAGCTGAGGCGTACCGCAGCGGCGAGCGCGCCCGCCGCCACGGTCGGGTGAAATTGCGTCAACCCGGTACGTGGTGGCGGGGGCGCGCAGTGACCCGGCCCCGGACCTGATCGTTGACTCGGGCGGAGCCGGACCGCCCGGCACCCCGCGCCGGCGGTCGCTGCCGGGCGTCACGATTGCGTCAACTGCCTTCCCCTGCGGGAGGGCAGGGCCGAGGAGGCCGCCATGTCCCAGGAAGCCGCGCCCGACGAGGCCGTGCCCGATGAAGCCGTGCACGACACGTCCGTGCCGGAGCAGGAGGGCGCACCCAAGGGTGTGCTGCAGCAGATGGAAGAGCTGATGGCCGCGCTCAACGCCGACCTGACGCAGCTCGACGCCGACCTCCAACAGCCGCCCAGAACTTCGCCACCGGCCGCCGAGGACAGCTGAACGACGCGCCCCCTCCGCGCCGGACGCCCGCCGGGCCCCGCGCCCCGACGCCGCGCCCCGGCCCCGCGCCCGCCGGACTCAGGTCTCCGGACTCAGGCCGCCGAACTCAGGCCTCCAGGCTCAGGCCGCCGAGTCCGTGTCCGGCTCCGGCGCGGGCTCCCGGTCGGCGAGGGGAAGCGCGCGGCAGCCCTCCGGGAGCCGCCGCAGTATTTCGAGGATTCTGTCCCGCGATTCGTCCGCCGCGTCGATCGCCTCCATGCACTGCCAATAGGCTCCTTCCTCGAACGACGCGCTCGCCACCCCGACGAGCGCGATGCCCACGTCACCGAGCAGGGCGCCGAGATCCATCAACGCCCGGTGCACATCGCCCAGTTCGGTCAGCTGCGCCGCCCGTATCCCGCCGACCCCCACGATCGGTGTCGCCGCGCCCCCGCTGCCGCGCGCCCCCGCCTCGCTCAGCCCCACCGCTTCGCCTCGTAACTCCGGCGGCCCCTGCATCGCGAGGCGACTCCCTATCGCTTGCGCCAAGGCCTGTGCCTGCCACGCCTCCCTCATGATGTCCCGCGGGTCCTGGCTCTCCGCCAGGGCCCGTCGGCCGACCCCGATGAGCCGCACCGCATCCATCGCGTCCCCGTCCGTCTCCCGCCGAACTCCTTCGTCCACTACTCAGAGTGAAGGCAGGAGCGACAAAAAGCTAGGGGAAGCCCGAAATCTGTGGACACAACGTTCGATGTGGATAAGTCAACGACTCCGGAGAGTGACATCCCGTCGCCCGGCGGGCAGTTGACGGAGGAAGGACGTCCGGTCCAGGCCGGTGTCGGCCTAACCGGCCCCCTCGCCCCGCGCCGGGAACCGCCGCTCGTTGCGGTCGATCTTCGCCGAGAGCGCCGCCAGTGCGTCGATGCCCAGCACCTCGCACAGTTGCAGCAAATACGCGAGGACGTCGGCGACCTCGTCCTCGACGCGGTGGGCCGAGTCCGGGGCCTCCATCACGCGGGCCGACTGCTCGGGGGTCAACCACTGGAAGATCTCGACCAGTTCGGATGCCTCGACGCTCAGCGCGGCCGCCAGGTTCTTCGGCGTGTGGAAGGGCTGCCAGTCCCGGGCGACCGCGAACCGGGCGAGACGCGCCTGCAAGGTCGCCACGTCGAGCGGAGAGCGTTCGTCGGCGCCGCGGGTTTCTTCACGGTCGTCGGCACGGCGAGTTTCTTCACGTTCCTCGTTCATCGCCCCAGGTCTACCATCGCCGCCCCTTCCGCCCGCGCGCCCCGCTCCGCCTCCGAGCCCTCGCCCACCGCGGCGACGAGCCGGATGTGGCCGCGGGCGCACATCCGGGCGGCCAGCGCGGTGAGTTCGGCGCACTGGGCGCGGTCGAGGCCCCGGTCGAAGCCGTCCGCGAGGACGGTCAGGCTCTGGTACGCCTCCGGGACCTCGGCCGCCGCGTCGACGGCGAGCACGCGGGGCCCGGTGAGCAGGACGAGCGCGAGGGCCAGGTACCTCAACTCACCGTCCGCGAGCCGCTCGACGGGGCTGGTCGCCCCGCCCCCACGGTCCACGACGGCGCACACGGTCCCGTCGGCCGCGGTCTCGGCGCGTACGTCGGCCACCGGTCCCACGAGCCCCGCGCGGGCCGCGGCGACGAGCAGCGCGTGCCTCGTGCCGCATTCGGCGCCGGTTCGGCGCAGCACGGCGGCGAGGTTGTCGCAGCCGCCGTGCAGCCGGTCGGCCGCCGCGGGGGCCGGGGTGCGCATCCGCGTGGGATCGGGGTCGCAGGCGAAGGTGGAGCGCAGGCCGACGACGAGTTGTTCGGCCGCGGCGAGCACCTGGCGCTGCCCTTCGGTGCGGCCCGCGACGCGCAGCGGGAGCATTGCCGTGCCGAGCAGGTCGTCGGGGAGCGGCCCGCGCGTCACGGGCACGGAGCCCGCGGTGTGCCAGGCGGCCTGGACGTCGCGGCGGCCCGGGTCGCGCAGGGCGGTCTGCAGGTACGTGATGCCGGGCCCCGTCAACCGTTCGCCGACGATCCGGAGTTCGGGTTCGGCCTGGACGGCCAGGTCGAGCCGTACGGGCCCCACCGGGCCTTCGACGGTGCAGCCGATGTGGAACCCGCGGCGGCGCTCGGCGTCGGGCCGCGCGCGCTCGGGAACGTAGGCGCGGGGGTCGGGGAAGACGTCCGCCAGGTGTGCCCCGCCGCCGAGTCCGGCGAGCGCCGCGAAGGCGCGCAGCACGCTGGTCTTGCCGCTGCCGCTGGGGCCCGCCACGGCGGTGAACGGTCCGAGCGGGACGATGGTGCCGCGGTGCCGGGCGAAGGCGGCGAGCCTGAGCCGGGTGACGCGCGGACGGTCGGGGGACGCGCCGGGCAGCGGGAGCGGGCCTCGGCGGAGCACGGTCATGGGATGAACGTAGGTGGCCCGCGTGCGCAGAACCGTTTGCGTACGAAGCGCTTCCTACGAAAGAGCGACTATGCCCGTCGGGCTTGCCCGAGCGTCCACCGGGCCTTACTCAGGAGACCGCGCCCTGCACCAATCCCTGGACCTCGGTGCCGGGAGGGGCCAGCAGGAAGACGTTGCGGTCGACGCGGTGCATGCCGCAGCCGAGGCCGAAGACGGCGCCGCTGCTGAAGTCCAAGACCCGCTTGGCCACTTCGGTCTCGGCGCCGGTCAGGTCGAGCAGCACCGGGATGCCGGACATGACGGTCTCGGCGACCTCGCGCGCGTCGCCGAACACGTTGATGCGCAGGACGACGAAGCGTCGGCGCGGTTCGGTCTCGGCCTCCGGCATCGCCCGGTGGTCGACGGCTGACGGCCACTCGTTGCGGCTGCGCAGCGGCACGACCTGGGCGAGCCCTTCCCACTGTTCGTCGGTGACGTCGTGGCTGTTCACTCAGGTTGTCCTTGTGGTGTCGGCGCTCGCACTGTTGTCTGCACCGCCCAATTCTTACGCGATGTAACCCGTTCGGCCCAACACCGACACGGTCCGGAGTCCGTGCGCCCGGTCACACCTGGTCGCCGGAGCGCGCCAGCCAACGCCCCGCGTGCCGCGTGACCTCGATGGGGCGGCCGAAGCAGGACGTCATCAGGTCCTTGGTGAGTACGTCGTCCACGGCGCCGCGCGCGAGGACCCGGCCCTCGCGCAGCAGAAGCGCGTGGCTGATGGCCGGGGAGAGTTCTTCCAGGTGGTGGGTGACGGTCACGGTCGCCAACTCGGGCCGTCCGGCCGCGAGCTGACGCATCGTGTCGATGAGGTCCTCGCGCGAGGGCAGGTCGAGCGCGTTGAACGGCTCGTCGAGCAGGAGCAGCGCCGGGTCCGCCATGAGGGCCCGCGCGATGAGCAGGCGGGCGCGCTGGCCTCCGGAGCAGACGCCGTAGGGGCGGTCGGCGAGCTCCTTGATCTGGAGTTCGGCGAGCAGCGCGTGGGCCCGCTCGCGCACCTCGTCGTCGTACGTCTTCCAGAGCGGCTGGACGGTGCCGCTGTGGCCGGTGAGGACGACGGTGTGCCCCGGCAGGTCCTGGGGGACGCGCTGTGAGGTGGAGACGTGACCGATGATGGCGCGCAGCTCACGGACGTCGACGCGGCCGAGGCGGTGACCCAGGACATCGACGGTGCCGGTGGTGGGGAAGTTCGTGGCGCCGACGATCCGCAGGATGCTGGTCTTGCCCGCGCCGTTCGGCCCGAGCAGCGCCCAGTGCTCGCCGGACCGTACGGTCCAGTCGATGTCGTCGAGGATGACCTGGCCGGTGGTGTAGCGGCGCATGCCCACGCCGTCGAGAGCGGCCACGGTCCGGCCCTCGCTCCGGTTCCCGTCCGTCCCGTTCATGGCGCCTCCAGCCTCGTCGTATGACAGACGGAGAGTAGCTGTAAACGGCATTTATCCGGGCGGGCGTCCGAGTCGTGGACCGGCCTGGGGTCCACCGACCGGTGGACCCCACGTTCCACCGGTCGCCGCTGTCCGCGCCCGTACCCCCGCGACCAGCATGGACCCCATGACCAACTACCCCGTAAGCATGGCTCGTTGGAGCGCCGGGCACCCCTGGAGGGCGATCGCCGGCTGGTTCTTGTTCGTGGTCCTGTGCCTCGGTGCCGGGATCGCCGTGGGCGGCAACGCCGCCACGTCCGCCGACTTCGGTGTCGGTGAGGCGGGGCGCGGTGAGGCGATCGCCCGGGAGGGCGGGCTCGCTCAGCGGCCCGTGGAGCGGGTGCTGATCGAGTCCCGTCAGGCCGAGCCGCTGGAGCGGGCGGCGGGTGCCGCTGTCGCCGGTGACGTCTCCGAACGGATGCGCGCGCTGCCCGAGGTGCGGTCCGTGGCGGAGCCCGTGTGGTCGAAGGACGGCCGTGCGGTCCGCGTCGACGTCACCATGAAGGGCGCCGAGCTCGACGGGAAGAAGCACGTCGATCCGCTGCGGGCGCAGACCGCCGCCGCGCAGAAGGCACACCCGGAGCTGCGCGTCGAGGAGACGGGCGGGCCCTCCATCAGCCAGGGCGTCGACAAGCTGCGCGGCAGCGACCTCTCCCGTACGGAGATGATCGCGCTGCCCATCACGCTGCTCACGCTGCTGCTCGTGTTCCGCTCCGTGGCGATGGCGACCGTGCCGCTGCTGCTCGCGCTGTCCGCGATCGTCGCGTCCATCGGCCTGTCGATGCTCGCCTCGCACGTCTTCCCCGACGCGGGGGTCGGCACGAACATCATTCTGCTGATCGGGCTCGCCGTCGGCGTCGACTACACACTGTTCTACCTGAAGCGGGAGAGGGAGGAACGGGCGCGTTCGGGCGGGGAGTTGAGCTCGCGGGCCCTGGTGGAGATCGCCGCCGCCACCTCCGGTCGCGCGGTCGTGCTCTCCGGGCTCGCGGTCGCCGTGTCCAGCGCGACGCTCTACCTAGCCGACGACGTGATCTTCTCGTCGATCGCGACGGCCGCGATCCTGGTGACGCTGGTCGCCGTGGTCAGCTCGCTGACGGTGCTGCCCGCGCTGCTCGTGAAGATCGGCGCGCGGGCCGAGCGCCGCGCCGCCCGCAAGCCTCGAAAGGCGAGGCAGCAGAAGCCCGTTCGGCACAACGCCCTGCTGCGCCTCACCGCCCGCCGGCCCGGCGCCGTGCTGATCGTCGCGACCCTCGCGATGGTGGCCCTGGCGGCTCCCCTGCTCGGCCTGAAGCTTACCGACATGGGCCGCGAGACGCACTCGCGGCAGACCCAGTCGATGCCCACCTTCGACCGGTTGAACGCCGCGTTCCCCGAGGTCAAGGCCTCACATCAGGTTCTCGTACGGGCCGACGCCGAGCGTGCCGACGAGGTGGCCCGGACGCTGCGCTCGCTCGCCTCGGACGTCAAGGACGACCCCGGCCTCAACGGCACGTACACCCTGCGCGGCTCCGCCGACCACCGCGTCACCTCGCTCGAACTGCCCGTCCCGCACTACGTCAGCACCAAGCCGGCGCAGGAGTCGTTGCAGCGGTTGCGCAGCGAGTATCTCCCTTCCGCTGTACGCGAGTTGGGCGGTGGCGTCGATGCCGCGGTCACCGGTGACGTGGCCCGTTACGCCGACTATCCCGCACACCAGAAGGAGAAGCTGCCGCTGATCATCGGGGCGTTGCTGCTCGTGACGTTCGCGATGACCGTGTGGGCGTTCCGGTCCGTGGTGCTCGGTCTCGTCGGTGTCGTCCTGAACCTGCTGTCGGCGGCCGCCTCGCTCGGCGTGCTCACCCTGACGTTCCAGAACAGGTGGGCCGAGGCGCTGCTGGACTTCCAGTCGACGGGCACGATCGGTTCGCGGGTGCCGCTGTTCCTCTTCGTGATCCTCTTCGGGCTCTCGATGGACTACCAGGTGTTCGTGATCAGCCGGATCAAGGAGGCCGTCCAGCGCGGGGTGCCGACGCGGCAGGCGGTGCTCGACGGGGTCGGCAGCTCGGCCGGGGTGGTGACCAGCGCGGCGTTCGTGATGGTGACCGTGTTCGCGAGCTTCGTGTCGCTGCACTTCATCGAGATGAAGCAGATCGGGTTCAGCCTGGCCGTGGCGGTGCTTCTGGACGCCTTCGTGATCCGGGTCCTGATCCTGCCCGCCCTCATGTTGCTGCTGGGTGAGCGGAGTTGGTGGCCCTCGCGCGGGCCGCTTCGAGCCGGGAGGTCCACGACCGAACGCCCGCTCGCGAACGTAGGCTGATCGCCGTGGACAGCAGCCGAGCGCCTCTCCTCACCCCCAGCCCCACGACCGTCGTACCCGCACTCCACCGGTGGAACGCCGTGGTGTGGGTGCTGTGCGGTCTGGTGCCGCCCGCCCTCGCGGTGGCGGACACCCCGGCGGGGACGAAGTACCCGACGTTCGTGCTGCTGTCCGCCATGACCTGCGCGTACGCAGCCGTGGCGATGTTCCCCGGCCGTGAGCTGCTGCGGCCGACCACCTACCTCTCGCTGCTCGCCGTTGGGGTCGGCGCGGTGTCGTACACGATGGGCAGCGGCGCCGCCCTGTTCATCGTGTCGCTGCCGCACTTCTGGATCTACGCGTCCGGGCCGGGCGCCGCCCTCGCCCTCAGCGGTGCTGCGGCCGCGCTCACGGCCGCCGGCACCATCGCCGGACGTGACCCGGGCACCCAACTTCTCGGCGGCAACGTCCTGTTCACCCTCGCCGGGTACGCCGCCGGGTCCACGGTGGGCCTCCTCGCGCACCGGCTCAGCGAGCAGGGCGAGGCCCGCACCCAGGAACTGAGCGACGAACTCGCGGACGCCCAGCAGGCGTTGGACGAGGCGCACCGCAAGCAGGGCGCGGCGGACGAGCGGGAGCGGATGGCCCGCGAGATCCACGACACGCTCGCCCAGGGTTTCGCCTCGATCATCGTCCTCGCGGAAGCGGCCCGTGCGGGTCTTCCCGCCGAACCGGCGCGCTCCGCACAGCAGTTGGCGTCGATCGAGCAGACGGCGCGGGAGAACCTGGCGGAGGCGCGCGCCCTCGTCGGCGCCACGCCTCCGCCGGGCGGCGGCGCGCAGGGACCCGTGGCAGGAACGCTGCGCCGCACCCTCGACCGGTTCGCCGAGGACACCGGGATCACGGTGGAGGCCGAGCTGGCCGAGGTGGACTGCGACCAGCAGACCCGGATCGCGCTCCTGCGCTGCACGCAGGAGTCACTCGCCAACGTCCGGAAGCACGCCGCCGCTACGACCGTCGTCGTCGTACTGGAGCAGGGCGTGGGCGCCATCGATCTGGAGGTCACCGACGACGGGCGCGGTTTCGACGTGTCCTCGGCGCGCGGCTTCGGCCTCGACGGCATGCGCAAGCGGCTCGCCGAACTCGGCGGCGAGCTGACCGTCACCAGCTCACCGGGGGACGGCACCCGCGTTCTGGCCCAACTGCCCGGCACCCGTACCGAAGAGGAGCGAGCATGAGCGGCATGAGTGGCACGAGCGACGCGGCGAAGCTGCGGGTCGTCGTGGTCGACGACCACACCGTGATGCGGGCCGGCGTCGTCGCCCTGCTCGCGCCGGAGGCCGGCATCGAGGTCGTCGGCGAGGCGGACGACGGGCGGTCCGGCGTGGCGCTCGTCGAGGAGCTGCGCCCCGACGTGGCGCTGCTCGACCTGCGGATGCCGGGGCTCGACGGGGTGGCGGCGACCGAGCGGATCGTCGCGGGGCCGAGCCGCACCCGCGTGCTGATCCTGACGACGTACGACACGGACACCGAGATCGAACGCGCGGTGGAGGCGGGCGCGATCGGCTACCTGCTCAAGGACACCACGCGCGAACAGCTCGTCGACGCGATCCGTTCGGCGGCGCGCGGCGAGACGGTGCTGGCCCCGCGCGTGGCACAGAAACTGGTGGCGAAGCTGCGCCGGCCGACGCAGACGGCGCTGACCGCGCGCGAGGTGGACGTCCTGACGGCGGTCGCGGACGGCCTGTCCAACCCGGACATCGCGAAGCGCCTCATCATCGGTGAGGCGACCGTGAAGACACACTTGCTGCGCATCTTCGCGAAGCTGGACGTCGGCGACCGGACGCGGGCCGTGGTCGTGGCGATGGAGCGCGGGGTGCTGTAGAGCCGGTCGTGGCACCGACCGTGGCGCCGGTCGTGGCGCCGGTCGCGGCCCGGAAAATCGGAGCCGTGCACGACCGTTGACACTCCCACTGACCAAGTGATCTATTCACTTTATGAGTTACGCCGACCAACCCTCGCTGTCCGAGCGCCTCGCGGACGACATAGTCGAGATCATCCGCACCGAACGACTCACCCCCGGAGACGCACTGGCCTCCTCGCGTGAGCTGGCCAAGCGGTTCGAGGTGACGACGCCGACCGTGCGGGAGGCCCTGCGACGCCTGGAGGCCATGCAGGTCGTGGAGTTCCGGCACGGTTCGGGCACGTACGTCGGGCCCGGCGTGGAGCGGCGGCTGCTCGCCAATCCGCACCGGCCGCGCACCTCGCGGCGGTCCGTGCTCGAACTCGTCGAGGCCCGCCTCGTCGTGGAACCGGCGGTGGCGGCCGAGGCGGCGCGCATCCGACTCCCGCAAGGAGTCGAGCAGTTGGAGCACGCGGCGGCCAACGCCCTCTTCCCACCCGAGGAGTCACTGCGCCGCTCCGTGCACTTCCACGTGGCACTCGCGACAGCCAGCGGGAACGCACTGCTGAAGGAGACCGTCGAGGCACTGCTCCAGGTCCGCGCCCGCGACCAGGTCGAGATCCGGCACCGGTACAACGACCGGGAGCGCGACCACGCCGAGCACCTCCAGATCGTCGAGGCGGTACGCGAAGGTGACGCGCCGGCCGCCGAGCGACTCACCCGCGAGCACCTGACCGCGATCCGGGACACCGTGCTCGGCGCCGATTTCCCCGATGGAGGTGAGCTCGCATGAGCTCCGAACAGACGCTCCGCCTGGCCGAGTTGACAACCGAGGAGGCCACCGAGGCCGTCACCCGCGCGCCCGTCGTCATCATCCCCGCCGGCGCCTACGAGCAGCACGGCCCCGGCATGCCCCTCGCGACGGACACCATCCGCGCCGAGCGGATCGCCGACCTCGTCGGGGCCCGGCTCGCCGGACGCGTGGTGATCGGCCCGCCGCTCCCGGTCGGCGTCTCCCCGCACCACATGGCGTTCGCCGGGACGTTGACGCTGACGACGACCACGTTCGCCGCCGTCGTGCGCGAGTACGTGGAGAGCCTGCGGCGGCACGGCTGGCGGCGGTTCCTGGTGCTCACCGGACACGGCGGCAACAACGCGACGCTCACCACGGTGGCGCAGGACCTCCTCGTGTCCCACCCCGACGTGCGGTTCGCCTGGACGCCGGTCACCTCACTCGCGTCCGGCGTGATCGCCGAGATGGGAGTGAGCGAGGTCAGCGGGCACAGCGGGGAGGCGGAGACCGCCCAAATGCTGCACCTGGCACCGGACTTGGTGCACCGAGACCGCCTGAAGCCGGGGTCGGTCGCCGTCGACGGACTCAAGCCCGAGGCGCGCCTCGCCCGCTCCTTCTCGCAGCCGACGCTGACCCTGCCGTACGACGAGCTGAGCGCCAACGGGGTGCTCGGCGACCCGACGTCGGTCACGGCCGAGGACGGGCGGGCCATCGTGGCCGCCGCCGTCGACCGTGTGTCCGCCTTCGTCGAGGAATGGCTCGACGTGTAACCCCCTGCCCCGTCCCTCTGAGCAACCCTCATTTAGGAGCCGCAATGAAGGGTCTACTTCGGCGTGCCTGCGTACTGGCCGCCGCGCTCGTCGCCGTACCGTTCGCCCCGGCCCAGGCCTCCCCGGACGCCCACCCCACCGGCTGCGGCGCCCCCGCCCCGCAGCAACCCGGCACCAGCGTCCCACACACCATGACCAGCGGCGGCCGTGAGCGCACGTACCAGCTGCACCTCCCCAACGGGTATACCCCGGACCGCAGTTGGCCGCTGATCGTCGCCTACCACGGGCGCGGGAACACGGGTGCCGGAACCGAGGCGTTCTCCCGCCTCTCGACGCTGCCCGCGATCGTCGCGTACCCGAACGGCGTCGTCGGCACCGGCGACGGGGAGCGGCAGGCCTGGCAGGGCGCCCCGTACGCGGCGGCCGGCGTGGACGACGTCGCGTTCACCGGGGACCTCCTCGACTCCCTCGAAGGCTCGCTGTGCGTGAACGAGCGGCGCGTGTACGCGACCGGCAAGTCGAACGGCGCCGGGTTCACCGGCCTGCTCGCCTGCCGGATGTCCGACCGTTTCGCGGCCGTCGCACCGGCCGCCGGGGCCTTCTACCCCGGCACGCGCGAGGGCGGCTGCGATCCGAAGCGCCCGATGCCCGTCCTCGACTTCCACGGCACCGGCGACACCACCATCCCGTACACGGGTGACACCGACCGGGGGCTGCCCGCGATCCAGGACTGGGTGCGCGAGTGGGCCGACCGGGACGGCTGCCGCACCCGGACGCCCGACGAGGTGACCGGGCCCGACATCACGACGTCGCGGTGGACCGGCTGCGCGGACGGCGCGGAGGTGGCGCACGTCGCGGTCACCGACGGCGGACACACATGGCCGGGGGCCGACGGATACAGCGGCGGCGGCTGCACCACTCAGACGATCCAGGCCCACAAGGTGATGTGGGCGTTCTTCCGCGACCACCAACTCCCGTCCCCGACACGCTAGTTCGGAGCCCTCATCATGACCGTACAGAGAACCGTACAGAGAGAGGCACCCCCGTCGGGCGAGGCCGGGGCCGAGGCGGCACGGCTGCCCCTCGTCATCCGCGCCCTCGGCGTCGTCGAGCGGGCGGGGAACGCGCTGCCGCACCCGTTCTGGCTGTTCTGGATCCTGTCGGCGGTGCTCGCCGTCGTCAGCGCCGTGCTCGCCGGGTTCGACGTGTCCGTGGTGTCGCCCGCCGACCACAAGACGGTCGTCGTGCAGAACCTGCTCAGCGGCGACGGGCTCGCCATGGCGGTGTCGACGATGGTGTCGAACTTCGCCGAGTTCCCGCCGATGGCGACGATCGTGGTCGTCATCATGGGCGTCGCCGTCGCCGAGCGCAGCGGGTTCCTGTCCGCCGCGATGAAGGTCGGGGTCGCGCGGGTGCCCGCGTCGTGGGTGGTGTTCGCCGTCGCTTTCGCCGGAACGGTGGCGCATGTCGCGTCGGCCGCCGCGTACATCATCCTGGTCCCGCTCGGCGGGCTCGCCTTCCGCGCCGTGGGCCGCTCCCCGATCCTCGGCATCGTCGTGGCGTACACGTCGATCGCGTCCGGCTACGACGCGAGCCCGATCCCGACGCCGAACGACGCGATCTTCGCGGGGATCACCACGGCGGCCGCGAAGATCGCGGGCGGCGACGACGCGTATGTGTCGCCCCTGTCCAACTGGTTCTTCAACATCGCCTCCTCCCTCCTGCTCGCCACCGTCATCACACTGGTCACGCGCTGGGTGCTCGCCAAGCGGCCGGACCTCGACCCGGATCCCGACGCCGACGTCGAGGATCTGGGCACGCTGGACCTCAGCGAGCGTGAACGGTCCGCGCTGCGGCGTGCGCTGCTCGCGCTCGGCGGCGGCCTGCTGCTGGTCGTGGCGGCGCTCGTCCCCACGTCCTCTCCGCTGCGCGGGGACGGCGGCAGCATCGTCGAGTCCCCGTTCATCGACGGCATCGCGGCGGTCGTGGCCATCCTGTTCGCGCTCACCGGCATCGTGTACGGGGCGCGCTCGGGGTCGATCGCGAAGCCCGGCGACGTACCGAAGCTGATGGCGGCGGGCGTGAAGCAGATGGCGCCGGTCCTTGTGCTGTTCTTCGCGATCGCCCAGTTCCTCGCCTACTTCGACTGGACGCACATCGGCGACGTCCTGGCGGTGCGGGCGGCGGAACTTTTGGAGCACAGCGGGATGCCGATCGTCGTGGTGTTCCTGCTGATCCTGCTCCTGCTGACCGTCGTGAACGTCATGGTGACCAGCGGCTCCGCGATGTGGGCGCTGGCCGCGCCCGTCCTCGTACCGATGCTGATGCTGGCGCACGTGCCGGCCGAGACGACCCAGGCCCTGTTCCGCATCGCCGACTCCGGGTCGACCGCGATCACCCCGATGAGCCCGTACTTCGTGATGGCCCTCGGCTTCCTCCAGCGCTACCGCAAGGACGCGGGCATCGGCACCCTCGCCGCGTACACGCTGCCGCTGGCGATCGCGATGACGGCGACATGGACGCTGCTCTTCCTCGCGTGGTGGGCGCTGGGGATTCCGCTGGGGCCGGGGGCGCCGGTGCGCTGAACGGCCGTACCTGCGACGGCGTTTACAAAACGTTCAGTAAACATTCCTGTCCACGGCTCTCGGGATGCGGCGCAATCCATTGACGCCTGCCGGAATTGCCGCCACCGTCTTGGCGACAAGCATTCCACTCATTCCCGAGAGCTGGGACACCCATGAAAAGAATCAAACACGGAGTCGCCTTCCTGGCGGCGTCCGCGGCCATCGCGGCGGGCCTCTTCTCCTGGCCCTCGACCGAATCCGCGCAGGCGTTCCCGCCGAGCTCCAAGCAGACCGTGCTGAATTACTTACGGTCCGTTTCCGGGAATCACATCATTTCCGGCCAGCACAACAAGGAGCCCGCCACCGCACCCGGCCAGTACACGCAACAGGTCAAGGACGTCACCGGCCAGTACCCGGGCCTGTGGGGCGGTGACCTGATGTTCAACGCCACCGATGTGGCGAACCGGCAGCGGGTGGTCGACCAGGCGAAGACGGAGTGGAAGAACGGGTCGCTGGTCAGCCTGACCTGGCATGTCTGCCCGCCGACCGGGGGCAGCAGCTGCGCGTTCGAGGGTGGCGTGAAGTCGAACATCTCGGACGCGCAGTTCTCGCAGCTCGTCACCGACGGCAGCGCCCTGAACACGGCGTGGAAGAAGCGACTCGACGAAGTCGTGCCGTATCTCAAGCAGTTGAAGGACGCGGGAGTGCCCGCCCTCTTCCGTCCGCTCCACGAAATGAACGAGTCGTGGAACTGGTGGGGGAATCGCCCCGGCACGAACGGCAGCGCACGCCTCTACCAGATCACGCACGACTACCTCGCCAATACCAAGGGCCTGGACAATCTGATCTGGGTATGGAACGTGCAGGACAATCCGGCGGGCGGCTGGAGCCGTTACTACCCCGGCAGCCAATACGTCGATGTCGTGTCCCTCGACGCCTGGTACAAGAATTACCCGAGTTCCGCCGACTATCAGCAGATGCGGAGCATCGCAGGCACCAAGCCCATGGCCATCGCGGAAATGGGCAAGATGCCGGACGCCGCCCTGCTGTCGAGCCAGCCGCAATGGGCCTGGTTCATGCTGTGGTCGGAGCAACTGCGCGGGAACAACACCAACGCCGAGATCCAGTCGACGTACTTCCACCCCCGAGTCCTGAACCAGGGCGAACTCACGCTGTAGCCGTCGAACCCGTGCTCGTGCCCCGCGGCGGCGCGCTGCTGCCGCGGGGCACGAGCACGGGCGGCGCGACCGGCTCCGACGAAGGGTTGCGGCGGTGGACGACATCGAAGAGGCGGCGGGTGACATCGGCGCCGAAGGCGAAGACGTCGTGGCTCATGGCGGACAGGTCCGGGTGCGTGAGCCGGCACAGCTGGGAGTCGTCCCAGGCGATCAGGCTGACGTCCGCCGGGACGTTCAGGCCCAGTTCGGCGGCCGCCGCGAGACCCGCGACGGCCATGATGTCGTTGTCGTAGACGATCGCCGTGGGCGGCCGCGCGGAGCTGAGCAGCCCGCGGGTGGCGCGGGCCCCCTGCTCACCGGAGAAGTCGGTGGTGACGCTGCGGGCCGGTTCGAGGCCGAGGTCGGCCACCGCCTGGTTCAGCGCGGCGGTACGCAGGGTGGTGTGACCGAGCGCCGGGTGGCCGCCGACCCGGGCGATCCGCCGGTGCCCGAGCCGCGCGAGATGGCGCACCGCCTCGCGCACGGCGGTCTCGTCGTCCGTCCACACCGAGGTGTAGCCGCCGGTCAGGGACGGGTGGCCGACCGCGACGGCCGGGAGTCCGATCGCCGGGAGCGCCGTGATCCGCGGGTCGTCGTGCTGGAGGTCGACCAGGATGGACCCGGCGATGCGGCGGGAGCGCCACCAGTGCCGGTGCACGGCGATCTCCCGGTCGGTGTCGCGCACCAGGTGCAGGAGGAGCGAGCAGCCGTGCTCCTCCAGGACCGACTCGGCGCCGGAGATGAACTCCACGTAGAACGGCTCCAGTTGGAGCTGCCGCGCCGGTCGCGCGATGACGAGGCCCACGGTGTCCGCTGCGCCGGTCGCCGCACCGGACAGTTTGCTCGGCGCCCGGTGCGGCGACCAGCCCAGTTCGGCGACCGCAGCCATGATGCGTGTCCGCGTGGCGTCGGCGAGGCCGGGGCGGTTGTTGTACGCGAGGGAGACCGCGCCCCGCGACACCCCGGCGCGGGCCGCGACGTCGGTGATCGTGACGCGTCGTGCGGGCCGGCCGGTCATTTCGTGGCGCCGGCCGCGAAGCCGTTGTAGATGTAGCGCTGCAGGAAGAGGAAGACGAGCAGCGTCGGCAGGATCACGAGGATGGCGCCGGCGGAGATGTCCTCCCAGTGCGCGCCGAACGGCCCCTTGAAGCGGAACAGGGCCGTGGAGATCGTGCCGTGCTCCTCGGACGGCATGTAGAGGAACGGGATGTAGAAGTCGTTGTACGTCGTGATGCCCTTGACAATGACGACGGTGGCGATGGCCGGCTTGAGCAGCGGCAGGATGATCTTCCAGTAGACGGTGAAGGTGTTGGCGCCGTCGAGCCGGGCCGCCTCGTCCAGCGACGTGGGGATACCCCTGATGAACTGCAGGAAGATGTAGATCGAGACGATGTCCGTGCCCATGTAGAGCAGGATCGGCGCCCACCGCGAGTCGAACAGGCCGAAGCTGTTGACCACTTGGAAGGTGGCGACCTGAGTCGTCACCCCCGGAACGAGCGTGGCGAACAGGAAGAGCGCCATGACGGTCTTCTTCAGGCGGAACTCGAAGCGGTCGATCGCGTACGCCGTCATCGAGCCGATGAGGACGGTGCCGGTGATCGAGAACAGCAGGATGAACGCCGTGTTCCCGAACGCCGTGAGCATCTTGCCGTCGCGGAAGGCCGTGACGTAGTTGGAGAGGTTCAGCCAGTCGTCGGGCAGGCTGAACGCCCCGCCGCCCCGCGCGAGTTCGCCCGACGACTTCAGCGACGTGAGGAACACGACGACGAGCGGCACCAGGACCACGAGGGCGGCGACGACCAGCGAGAGATAGGTGAGAGCCGTGCCGACGCGCGGCGCTCTTCGGGCGGTGGCGGCCCGGTCCGGTACAGGAAGCGCGGTCATACCAGGTCCACCTTCTCGTCGGGGACCAGTCGGCGCTGGATCCACGTGATCAGCAGGATGATCAGGAGCAGCACCACGGCGCAGGCCGAGGCGAGCCCCGTCTTGTTGAACTGGAAGGCGAGTTTCACCGTCTGGATGACGAAGGTCGACGTTCCGGTCGCGCCGCCGGTCATGATGTACGGGATCTCGAACACGGCGAGCGAGCCGGAGACCGCGAGGATCACGCTGAGGCTCAGCACCGGCTTGATGCCCGGCGCGATGATGTGCCGGAACTGCTGCCAGCGACTGGCTCCGTCCAGCTGCGCGGCCTCGTACAACTCCCCCGGGATCGACTGGATCGCACCGAGGAACAGCACGAAGTTGAGGCCGGTGAACCGCCACACGGACACCCCGGCGAGCGAGGTGTTCGCCGACTCCGCATCGCCGAGCCACGCGTGGTCGCCGCCGGCCCCGAACCACGAGAGGACCGAGTCGAGGGTGCCGCCGTCCTGGAAGAAGTACAGGAAGACGAAGCCGATGGCGACGCCGTTGATCAGGTACGGGAAGAACAGGATGCCCTTGAAGAGATTGCGGAAGCGCAGGTCGAAACTGAGCACGGTCGCGAAGTAGAGCGCGATCACGATCTGCACGGCGGACGCGGCCAGATAGTAGAAACTGACGAAGAACACCCTGAACAGCTCGGGCCGCGTGAAGAGTTGGGCGTAGTTCTCGCCCCCGGTGAAGTTCCGCTCGGGACTGACCCCGTCCCAGTCGGTGAAGCTGTAATAGATCATGTTGCCGACCGGCACGTACGTGAAGGTGATCAGCAGCCCAAGCGGCACCAGAAGGAACAGCCAGGGGGTGATCCGCCTCAACGGGTGCTCCCGCCAGGAGCGGGTGACCATTTCAAGCCCCTGCGGCGATTGAGCAGCGGGGTCCGGGGCAGAGCCCCGCGACGTAGGACCGGTCGGCCTGGTGGCGCGCGGCACGTCGGAGACCATGTCACCCACCCGCACTCGCGGCCGCACCACTCCACCGCTCGTCGAGCTCGGCAAGATACCCCTCCAACGACCCCTTCTGCGCCCCCCGCGCAATATCGACAAGCTTCTGCCGATAATCCGGCTTGCTGAACCCGATCTCCGCCGCATTGTCGATGGCATTGACCCGCGCCGTCTCGGCCTCCGACCGCTCGATGTACCTGACATCGTTGTCCTCGTAGGACTTCAGCGTCACCGGCATCGGCGCGGAGCGCACCGCGGAGACCGCCCCCTCCTTGGCCGCGTACCCGGACTTCCCGGTGAACCAGTCGATCCACGCCCGAGCGGCAGCCTTGTGCTCGGAATGGATATTCACGGCCTGCTGGTAATCGGAGAGCAGGGTCGCGCAGAACTTCCCGTCCTTCTGCACGGGGAACGGCATGAACCCGATGTCGTCCGGGTTCTCACCCGCCTTCTTCGCGGCGTCCTGCATCTGCGTGACGGCCCAGGAGCCGAGCAGCATGCTCGATATCTTCCCCTTGGCCAGCAGGTTCTTGGAGTTCTCCCAGTTGGTGGTGGTCGGGTCCTTCTCGGCGTACTTGTCGTGGACGATGTCGTAAAGCAGCGTGTCGATGACGTTGAGGTCGCTGCCCTCCGCCCACGGCTTCTTGTCGTCGGCGAGTTTGTCGTTGGCGAGCACGTCGCAGCTCACCGAGCCGATGGAGTTGGACCAGGGACTGCTGAGCGGCCAGCCGTCCTTGAAGTTCGTGTAGTACGGCACCGAGTCCGTCTTCCCCTTGACGGCCTTGAGGTCGTCGAGCAACTCCTGTGGTTTTGTTGGCCACTTGGTGATGCCGGCCTTCTTCCACACGGCCTTGTTGTAGAGGAATCCATTGACCGTGCCGAAGCTCGCGATGCCGTACGTCTTCCCCTTCACGTCCGTCTTTCCGGTGAAGCGGTACGTCTTCTTCAGGTCCGAGGTGTCACCGAGCGGGGCGAAGAACTTCGGGTAGTCGTTCTTGGCGATGACGCCGGGGATCATCAGCACGTCACCGTAGTTCTCGGTGTTCATGCGGATCTTGACTTCGCCCTCGTAGTCGGTGATGCCCTCGAACTTGACCTTCACCTTGGGGTACGTCTTGTTGAACTCGGCGGCGTACTTCTTCATCGCGCCGCTCTGTACGAGATCGGTGCGGTGGGTCAGGACGGTGATGCTGCCCGACACGTCCTTGGGATCGGTCGGAGCCTTCGCCTCCCCTCCCGTCCCCGTGCTTCCTCCACTGCACCCCGCGACGGCCAGCATCGCGGTGGCGAGCAGCGCGACGCCCAACGGCTTGCTCGGCTTCATCCTCATGTGCCCCACTCCTTCGCGGGTTTTGACGGCTCCGGCCCAGCGGCTGACGGCACTATGGCAGCGAACGGTGAACCGGTAAAGCCCTTTGGTACGACAAGACCGCAAAGAGCCTTCAGAGAAGGGGACTAGACCGGTTCACTGAACCGGAGTTAGGTTGGCGCTGAACTCGAACTCAGGCCTGCCGTACGCCCGATGGGAGCCGCACCATGAAGGACGCCGTCCAGCTCGGCGAGGACTGGAGCCTCGATCACGACGGGACCGGGATCCCCGCCCGCGTCCCCGGCTGTGTCCACACCGACCTGCTGGCCGCAGACCTGATCCCGGACCCGTTCCTCGGCACGAACGAGCACGAGGTCGAGTGGGTGGGCCGGCGATCCTGGACGTACACACGCCCGCTGGACGCGACTCAAAGTGCCCACGAGCGGGCCGATTTGGTATTCGACGGCATCGACACGGCGGCCCGCATCACTCTCGACGGGCAGTCGCTCGCCCGCACGCGCAACATGCACCGCTCGTACCGTTTCGACGTCACCGGCCGCTCCGGCGAGCTGCGGGTGGAGTTCGCCTCTGCCTACGAAGAGGCCGCCGCCATACGGGAGTTGACCGGCGAGCGCCCCAACGTCTATCCCGCGCCGTCGCAGTACATCCGCAAGATGGCCTGCTCCTTCGGCTGGGACTGGGGGCCCACCGTGGTGACGGCGGGCCTGTGGCGCCCGGTCCGGATCGAGCGCTGGTCGACGGCACGCCTCGCGAAGGTCCGTCCACTGGTTACGGTCGACGGCACAACAGGACGCGTAGAGCTACGAGTTGACTTGGAGCGCACCGAACGTGGCTCCGGACGACCACTGACGGCGCGGGCCTCGGTGGCGGGCGTCGAGACACACGTATCCGTGGAGGGTGACGCGGCCACACTCGCCCTGGACGTCCCCGACGTACACCTCTGGTGGCCACGCGGATACGGCGAACAGCCACTGTACGACGTCGAGTTGACGCTTCTCGACGACACGGGAACGGCCGAGCTGGACACCTGGCAGCACCGCATCGGCTTTCGCACCGTCGAGATCGACCAGAGCGCCGACGACCACGGCACCGGCTTCACCTTCGTCGTCAACGGCGTCCGCGTCTTCGTACGCGGCATCAACTGGATCCCCGACGACGTCCTGCCCTCCCGCGTCACCCCGGAGCGCTATCGCACCCGCCTCACCCAGGCCGCCGAGGCGAACGTCGATCTCGTCCGCATCTGGGGCGGCGGCATCTACGAGGACGACGCCTTCTACGACGTGTGCGACGAGCTGGGCCTCATGGTCTGGCAGGACTTCCCCTTCGCCTGCTCCGCCTACCCGGAGGAGCAGCCACTGCGCGGCGAGGTGGAGGCCGAGGCGCGCGAGAACGTGGTGCGCCTGATGCCGCACCCCAGCCTCGTCCTGTGGAACGGCAACAACGAGAACCTGTGGGGCTTTCGCGAGTGGGGCTGGGAGGACGAACTCGCCGGCAACTCCTGGGGCGAGGGCTACTACCTCGGCCTCCTGCCGCGCGTAGTCGCGGAGTTGGACCCCACGCGCGCGTACACCGCCGGCAGCCCCTGGTCCGGCTCCTGGGACCACCACCCCAACGACCCCGAGCACGGCACGTTCCACTCGTGGGAGGTGTGGAACCGGCTCGACTACACCGAGTACCGGAACGAAGTCCCGCGCTTCGTCGCCGAGTTCGGCTGGCAGGCGCCGCCCGCGGTGACCACACTGCGCCGCACCCTGCCCGGCGAGCGACTCGCGCCGGACTCCCCCGGCATGCTGCACCACCAGAAGGCGGAGGACGGGAACGGCAAGCTTCAACGCGGCCTGGAGCGTCATTTCGCCGCGCCCGAGGGCGACTTCGACCGCTGGCACTATCTGACGCAGGTCGTGCAGGCCCGCGCCGTCGCCACCGGCATCGAGCACTGGCGCGCCAACTGGCCGCGCTGCGCGGGCACCGTCGTATGGCAGCTCAACGACTGCTGGCCGGTCAGCTCCTGGTCCGCGGTCGACGGTGACGGCCGCCTCAAGCCGCTCCACCACGAGTTGCGCCGGGTGTACGCGGACCGACTCCTCAGCCTCCAGCCGGCGGTTGGTGAACCGGAGTTGGTGCTGTCCAACCTGGGCGCCACGCCCTGGACCACCACCGTCACCCTGCGCCTCATGCGCGCCGACGGGACCATGGCCGGGCAGACCCGGCTGCGGGCCACCGCGGGCGCGCGTCAGGTGACGCGGGTGCCGGTGCCACGCTCACTGGCGCCCGCGCCGGATTCGGCGAAGGAGTTCCTGGTGGCGGACGCCGACGGCCTGCGTGCACTGCACTTCCCCGTACGGGACAAGGAGTTCGGCTACCCCGAGCCCCGCTTCACGGTCGTGACGGAGACCGTCGGCGGGGACCCGGATACAGTCGACGTCGTGGTGACCGCCCAGACCCTCGTACGCGACCTGCTGCTCCAGCCCGACCGTGTCGCCCCGCAGGCACGCGCCGACCGAGGCCTGGTCACGCTGCTGCCCGGCGAACGCGCCCGGATCCGCCTCACCGGCGCACGCGGCGCGGGAGCCAACGCCGTCCGCGCCGCCCTCTTCTGCGTGGAACCGGCGTGAGCGCCCCCATCCGGAACGTCACCATCAAGGACGTCGCGGCGGCTGCGGGGGTCTCCAAGGGCGCGGTGTCGATCGCGTTCAACCAGAAGCCGGGGCTCTCGGAGTCCACCCGCGAGCGGATCTTCGCCGCCGCACGGGAGTTGGGCTGGGCGCCGAACTCCTCGGCACGCAGCCTCTCCCGGCGCACCACGGACACGATCGGGCTCGCCCTGTGCCGTCCGGCCCGGCTGCTCGGCCTCGAACCGTTCTACATGGAGTTCATCTCCGGCATCGAGAGCGTCCTGGCCGAACACTCCTGTTCCCTACTCCTCCGCCTGGTCAGCAGCCTGGAGGAGGAGATCGCGCTCCAGGAGACGTGGTGGCGCGAACGGCAGATCGGCGGCAGCGTGCTCGTCGACTTCCACCAGGACGACCCGCGCGTCGAACTACTCACCCGCCTCGGCCTCCCGGCCGTCGCGGTCGGCCACCCGGACCTCACGGGTGGCCTGCCCTCCGTGTGGACCGACGACGCCACCGCGATGACGGAGGCCGTCCGCTATCTCGCGGCGCTCGGCCACCGCAGGATCGCCCGCGTCGGCGGCCCGGCCGACCTCGGGCACAGCGCGATCCGCGAGGAGGCGTTCCAGTCGACGCTGCGCGGGCTCGGCCTCGACGCGAGCCTGCACCTCACCACCGGCTTCGCGGACGAGGAGGGGGCCCGCGCCACGCGCTCCCTCCTGCTGCGCCCCGACCGCCCGACCGCGATCGTCTACGACAACGACATCATGGCGGTGGCCGGGCTCGGGGTCGCCGCGGAAATGGGGGTGGCGGTCCCGGACGAGCTCTCGCTCCTTGCCTGGGACGACTCCCAGCTCTGCCGCCTCACCCACCCCACGCTGTCCGCGATGAGCCACGACGTGCACAGCTTCGGGGCGCAGGTCACCCGCGTCCTCTTCGACATCATCGCGGGCAACCCGGCGAACCCGGGCCCGGTGCCGACACCTTCGCTGACACCGCGGGGCTCGACGGCGCCGCCTCGGGGGTGACGTCAGTTTCGACGGGCATACGACGCAAGACGCTCGGCGAACTCACCTACGAGCTCGCGGAGTTCGGCGGGCCGCTCGACGACGAACGGCCGGTCGAGCGAGGCGAGCACCGGGGGCAGCCAGTCGAGCCGCTGCGCCCGTAGCTCGACGCACCTACGGCGCTCGGCGGCGGGCTCGGCCTCATCCAACACCGCGACACTCGCAGGGAGTTGAGCCCGAATCTGCTCGACGGTTCCATGGATCCGCAGAGTCACCTCGTACCGGTACGCGGCCGTGGCAAGCCCCGCCAGCACGCGCTGCGCCGGCTCTGGCCCGTCACCCTCCTCGGGCGCCTCGAACGTCCCCGGCAGCGCCCTCGCGTCCACGATCCGGTCGAGCCGCAGGGTCCGGTCCTCGCCGAGCCCGGCGTCCCGACCGGCGACGTACCACCGGCCGGCGTGGGCGACGATCCCGTACGGATGGAGCGTGCGCTCGCTGCGCCGCCCCTCCCCGTCGACGTACCGGATCGAGACGGGGCGCCGGTGGCGCACCGCGTCGGCGAGGGTGAGCAGCACCTCGGAGTCCGGGGCGGGGGCCCGCTCGCCAGGCCGCTCCGTGAAGGCGAGCGAGTCCAGGAGTGTGTCGAGCCGCCTGGCGACCGGCTTGGGCAGCACCCGCCGGATCTTCGCCGCGGCCGTCTCGCTCGCCGTGTCCCCCGCCGCCGTCAGCCCCGCCCGCCGGCCGGCGATCAGGCCGAGCAGCACGGCCAGCGCCTCGTCGTCGCTCAGCATGAGCGGGGGCAGCCGGTAACCGGGGCCCAGCCGGTACCCGCCATAGCGGCCGCGCACCGACTCCACGGGCACGTCGAGGTCGATGAGGTGGTCGACGTACCGCCGCACGGTGCGCCCGTCGACGCCGAGCCGGTCGGCGAGTTCGGCGACGGTCCGGGTGCCGCCGGACTGCAACAACTCCAGGAGGGTGAGCACACGGCCGGCAGGTCGGGACATCCCCGCAGACTAACGCGCCGCTCCCGAATACCGGACCGATTCTGTCCCCTATCCGTCCTAGCCTGCGAAGCACCCGACCCGCCAGAGCTCAGGGAGACCTCATGGACTTCGTATCGATCCGCATCATCACGGCCGACGTCGCACGCCTCGTCGAGTTCTACGAACGGGCCACGGGCGTGCGGGCGACGTGGGCGACCGAGGACTTCGCCGAACTACGCACGCCGGGCGCCACGCTCGCGATCGCCAGCACCCGCACGGTCCCGCTGTTCGCCCCGGACTCGGCCCGCCCGGCGGCCAACCACAGCGTGATCACCGAGTTCCTCGTCGCCGACGTGGACCGCACCCACAAGGACCTGACCGACTACGTGACGGACTTCGTCACCGAGCCCACCACAATGCCCTGGGGCAACCGCTCCCTCCTCTTCCGCGACCCCGACGGCAACCTGGTCAACTTCTTCACCCCGGTCACCGCGGAGGCGGTCGCGAAGTTCGGGCGGTGACGCCCGCACTCCGAGCGCCGCCAAGCCCGCGACGAGCGTCAGGCGTCCTTCTTCACCGGCTCCAGAATCGCCACGCACTCCACGTGATGCGTCATCGGAAGCATGTCACCCAGGTGAACTCAGAGAAACCGCAGGTCAGGTCCGTCCCTCGCCTCCGTCTTGGGGCCACCAGGTGCGAAGAGCGTCAAACAAGCGTCACGGCGGACGCCCAGTGATCCCAGCAAGCGGTGCACCAGACTCCGTCCCCGTGGTCAGGTTCAGGCTTCGGCGCTCACACGAGCGACCTCGCTCAGGAAGCGGATGACGTGCTCCCCGCCGGCTTCGGTCCGGCCACCGGAAGCACGTACTCACCGGCGAGACGCGCCAAGTGCAGCGGGAGAGGCCGGGCGAGCGGCGGGTAGTCGTCGTGGTAACGCAGCTGGTGCGTGAGCGTCGCCCACTCCGCCGGCCGGTCGGGCGGGTCACCCGCACGTCCCGAGTCCATCAGCGCCTTCTCCGACAGACAGCCGAGCACGGTGATCTCCAGTTGTGCGGGGTTCCACGCGGTCTTCCCGGGCGCTGTCCGGCCCTGTGCCGTGGGCGCCAGCTTCATGAGCCCCTTCGGCAGTTTCGCCACCGTGTGCGGCTTCGAGGCGGTACTCGCGAAGACACGGCCCTCCGTATCCGCCGTCCCCCACACACCCTCGGCGAAGCCGACCCCGTCCTCGGTGTCGTGGGCGTACCACTCCGCCACTTCGCCCCGGGCGTTGGCGTCCCGTACGAGCAGCACCCGCAGGTCGTGGCCGTAGAGCGTGTGCCGCTGGGCGGGTTCGGCCCCGAAGCCGAGCATGTCGCGGTCCAGTGCACCGTTGCGCAGGCCAGGCCAGCACTGGCGTAGATTTCCGGCGTCCGCCAGCAGCAGCGTCGGGCGGTCGCGGAGCTGGAAGAGCAGTGCCCGGATCTGCCGCTCGGTCTCCCGCTGCCTGTCCTGCTCCACGCCCTGGCGGGCAGCGGGCCGGGATCCTCCCGGGGCTGCCGAGTCATCGACGAGCTTCCCCGTGCCGGTCTCCTTCCCGCCGCTCGCCGCCGGTTCCCGTGCCTGGGAGAGCAGCAGCAACAGCTTCGGATACGGCACCCATTCGGCTCGTTCTGCGTCCCACCCCTCGATGACGCCCGGTCCGTCCCCGGGGCGCACCCGCACCGCCACCAGCCGGTGGACGGGGCATCGCGTGGGCCCCTTCCTGGTGTGGCGTACGAGCCAGAGCGCCGCGTACTGAAGGTCGCCCGGAATGCCGGCTCCCACCCGATGGGCGGGCGGGCTGATCGCGCCCAGCTGCCGGAAGGCGTCCAGCCAGGTCCACCTGGCCCGGTGTTCCAGAGCGCTGTCGGTGTCGTCGGGCGAGTTCACGAACTGGGTCAGCCGTCCCTGCCGTGTCCAGGCGATGCGCAGCGCGTGCTTGGGGTCGGAGTCCGGGACGGCGGCGAAGCGCTCCTTGCCGGCGATCTCCGTGATCACGACTCCGGCCCCGCCGAGGAGCGGGTCCGCCTGGTCCGCCACGAGCCCGCAGCGCCCTTCGATGGCCTCGGCCAGCCGGACGGCCCTGAGGCGCCTGCGGGTTCGGGTGGTCGGCAGGGCGTCGGCCAAGGGTCCCGCGGGCCGGGCCCGGACGCGGATGTCGACCCCCTCGCACTGCCACTGCCAGGTCTCCCCGTCGGCCGACGGCACTTGCTGCCCGGCGGGAAGACCAATGAGCTTGGGCAGCTCGGTGAGCAGCGCCACACGGGTTTCCGGGGACTGCCAGAAGACGTCGATCTCCAGGGGGCGGCCGTTCAGTGCGCGTGTCAGCGCCGCCCGCCGTTGCAGAGCCAGCTGGGCGTCGCGGACGCCCGGGACGCGTCCGGCGCCGGAACGGGGCAGCAGGGAAGGTGTGTTGCTCCGGGAGACGCGCGTGAGGTCGGGGACCCGGGTCAGCAGGGGGCGCAGCCCTTCCTCGACCCAGGCGTCCAGATCCGCCCGCTCCCGTGGCATCAGCCCGGGTCCGACCTCGTGCGGGCCGATCGACGGGTGGTAGACGATGCCGGCGGCCACGTCCCCGGAACCGTTGATCCAGCGTTCGGGGTCGGAGAAGAGCGCTTCGGGCCGGGGATAGTTGCGCACGATGTCCAGCTCGGGCACGAGCGGTGCGGGGCTGTGCCGACGCCAGGCCAGTTCCTTCGACCGCCGGTCGTAGCCCAGCGTGTTCACCATCAGCCGGTGGCCCCGGTCCGGCCCTTCCGGCCATGGCAGTGGAGCGTCGAGCAGGACGGTCGTACCGCCGAGCTGGTGGGGGCGTACGTCCAGTCGGGTGGCCCACCGGCGTACCTGGGTGGACACATGGACGCGGAACCGCGGGGCGAACGGCACGGTGTGGACGGTGATGGTGAGGCAGGCCGAGTAGTACCAGGTCTGCCGTCGGCGCTCGTATCGCTGAGGCGGCCAGGAGACAAGTCGCGCGCCGTCACCCGAGCTCTCGACGCGGAAGTGGAGTGTGGTGCCGCCCGTGCGGAACGTCCGGGCGGCCAGCCGGAAGGCAATCCACTCGGGCAGTAGGCTGTAGAGCCGCGCAGCGGGTTCGGCGGTTCCGCCCGCCGAGAGCACGCTCTCGGCGAGGTCCACCGGTTCCGTTTCCCAGTGGGGCAGACGTAACGTCTCGGCCGGGTCACCGGAGCGGAGCCGCTCCTCGAGATCGGCGCCCTCCGAGTCGTCGTCCTCCCGGTGCATGCCCGCCGCCCAAGCTCCTACCACCGGGGCCAGCACGTCCGGCGGGACGGCTTCCCGCGCGTAGAGCCACGGCAGACGGCCATCCGTCCCGGCGTTGCGGCCAGTCGCGATGACGCCTGGCGCCATCGCCTGGAGGAGGGAGTTGAGCCTGCGCACTGGGAGCCGGTGGGGGTGGACGGAGTTCTTGTCCGCCTCGGCACGCATCCCGGTGAGCTCGGCGTGCAGGTCCTCGCCGAGCCGCAGCACTTTCATCTCCTCCCGCCAGGGTCCGTGGAGCGGGTCGGGTTCGTAGGCCGCGACGCGAATGTGGTGGTACACGGAATTACCTCCTGGGACAGGGGTTCGGTGCTTACGGGTGGGCGGGTACGGCGGCGAGCAGGCGGGTGAGCATGCTGCGCAGTGGCGCGTACAGGGCGCGGACGATGAACTGCTCCTCCGCGGTCGTCGTGCCGCCGTCGAAATACGGGTCCAGGACGGCGAGGACGCTGTGCAGCAGACTGGATTCGGGAGTGTCGGGCCGCGCCGGTACGGCGCCGCGGTTGGGGGCGAAGGCGGCGTCGACGAAGACCACCCGGGCCGGTACGCCACCGCGTACCAGTCGCCCGATCACCTGCCACAACAGGACCAGCATGTCCCAGGTGACCTGTTCCCGTACATCGTCGTCGAGACGGCTCCACGCCATCGAACGGGCGAGTACCTGGTACCAGTACGAACGGGCGAGGCGGCGGAACTCCTCCGCTCCTTCCTCGACGGTGGGTTTTCCCTGCACCAGGGTGGCGAAGTCACCGCCGGTGACGGCGCGGACGACCCAGTCGTTGACGGCATTGACGGCCAAGTGGAGGTCCTCTGGGTGCGGATGGGGCCGTGCCAGGAAGTAGACCGTGCCGATGGCCGCCTCGTCGTCCTCGTTGAGGATGTTGTGGCCGCGTTCCAGCGCAAGCAGGGGCGCCACCAGGATGTCCGCCTCGAGGTCCTTCAGGTGCTCGACGTCGCCCCGGCGCAGTGATCGGGCGTGGTAGGCGGACGGCGCCTCGTCCTCCGCGGTGATCTCCTCATCGTCCGACACCAGGCACAGCACCTTGTTGCGCCAGCGGACGTTGAGGTTGTGCAGTGTGTCGGCCACCACACGTGCCTCGGCATAGCTGCCGACCAGCAGAAGGATCTGGTCGCGCCCTGGAGGAAGAGAGAGCAACTCCTGCTGGAGCGGACCGCCGCCAGTGACCTCGTACTCGTCTCCGCCCTCACCTAAATGGCACGCGATGCGGCGCAGCTTCTCCGGGCGGTCGTCCGGGTGGGTTCCCGACATGCGCAGTTTCTCGTCGCCGTCGTCGATGAACTCGAAGCGCATGGAGCTCTCGTTGGCGATGCGTTCGGTCGCCTCGGCCGGTGGTTCGATGACCACACCGACCGGGACACAGACGTGGTAGCGGCTGGACGCGCCCGCCCAGCTACTGCCCGACATGAGCAGCAAGTGGGCACCGGGCCTGCCGTCTACGGAGGTGAGATCGGGGATGGCGCGCAGCAGCTCACGCCCGACACCGCTGCACCGGAAGAAGGTCAGTTCGCCGCTGCGGACTCCACCCTTGTCCTCACCCGGGACCCGGAACTGGAAGCCGAGCACATTGCCCATCGGGGCCTCGGGCACCATCGGGCCGTAGTCGAGCGGCCGGCGGTACATCGTGTTGAAGCCCAGGCTGAGGGAAGCCTCGACGCGGGGCCACATGGCGTTGATCATGGCGAGCCGTGGTTCCAGGGCGCTGAGCAACAGTGTGAACTCGAAGCGCTCCGCGAGTTGCTTCCGCCATTCCTCGGGAGTCTGGGGCGGAGTCTTGGGCTTCCTACGGCGCCCGCGCTTCTTCTCCTGTTCTTCCTCCTCGCGCCGCCACTCGTCGTACGCCTCTTGGTACTTCCGCTGCCGGGCAGCCATGTACTTCGGGTCGATGGCGAAGACCTCGTCCATGACCTCGGTAAGGCGGCGCCGGGTGTTCTCCGGATTTCCGGTGTGGAGCAGTTCGTTGAGGAGGGCGGTAAGCCGACTGAAGTCCTCCTCCGTCCTGCGGTGACGGTCACCGAAGGGGTTGTCCCGGAACGCGTCGAGCAGTTTTCCGAGAGTCTCGCGGGGGGCGTGATGAGGGTGGTCCGGACCGCTGTCGTCGGGGAGTTCGTAGCGTTCGTCGAGGAGCCCCAGCTGGAGCGTCCAGGCGCTGAAGTAGCCCGTCCGCACCCACTTGCGCAGCTCGTACCCGGCGACGAGCATCGCGTACAGCCGGTCGGTGGCCGCGCCTGCGGTGTTGAGGGCGGCGGCGAAGGTATCGACGTCCCGTTCGGAGAGCTGGGTGCGTCCGCCGGCCGCGAGTTCCCGGATCTTGTGCCGGCTCAGCTGGTCGATGAGGCCCTTGTCCTCGTCGCTGGCGAGGACCACGGCGGGTGCGAAGGTCCGGTCGAGCTGCATCTGGACACGGTCGGCCTCGTCGATGATCACGAGGTCACTACGGCGGCAGGCGAGTTCGAGGAAGCGGATGCGCTCGCCGTTCTGAGGGCGGGGCGGCGAGGCGTCGATCAGCCCGGCCGGGGTGGCCACCCAGATCAGGGCGCCGACCAGGGTCCGAGCTCCGTGGTGACGTGGACAGGCGGACCAGTACGGGCAGCTCGTCACCCTCTTCTGCCACGCGGAGTGCCGTCCGTCGCTCGGGTTACGCCGCAGGGCCGAGGGGGGTCGGAGCCGGGAGCAGGGTGCCTCACCGTAGGCGAGGGGGTCGGTCGTCGACGTGGCGTCCTGCCGTCTGACGTTGAGCAGGCAGGACGTGCCGAGGTAGACGAAGGCGGGGTCGTCGTGGGCGAGCAGTCGGTGCTCGCCGCGGCCCGCCAGCCGACGGTGCAACCGCTGGGCGTGCCGCTCACGACCCGAGGAGCCGAGCACGGGTGCGGCGGCGCCGTCGGTGTAGAGGTCGTAGAGCCGGACGAGCTTCAGCACCTCCGCGACATCGGTGACGACGATGGTGGTGCGCTTGCCCAGCTTGGCGAGATGGACGGCGATGATGTCGCGCAGTGTGCTCTTGCCGGCGCCGACGATGCCGAGCAGGTGCTGGATGCCGTCGACCGTGAAGGCGAAGTCCTCGTCCTTTCTCGCCTTGTGGAAGGTTCCGTTCTCCTTGGTGGACAGGTCGAACGACCGTAGCCGCTCCAGCCACCGTGGTGCCCGGCCCTTGCCGGAGCGAGCGTGTTGGGCGTCCATCTCCGCCGCCGTGCGCTCCAGGTCCTCCCTGGTGAAGATCAAGGGCTCGCCGCCGCCGGCCGGTTCCAGGTCCATGTCGTGGGCGACGAGGGGGATGCGGGGGACCGGCGGCAGGTCGACGACGGCCATGGTGCGACTGACGGAAAAGGCGTGCGGGCCCTGACCCGCGACCGGCAGGCCCCTGCCCGCCAGCGGCGGTGCGGCACGCAGCAGTTGCTCGTAGACGGCGAAGCGGTCGCCGGCGACGGAGAGGTCGCGGCGGGCAGCGGGTGTCTCGGCGTCCGGTACGTCGTAGGCGCGCACCCTGGGGTCGAACCTCTGGTAGGTGTCCAGCGCCTCGAGCCAGGTACGGCTCCGGCGCAGCGTCCACAGCGAGTACCTGGCGATACGCAGGGTCTTCGCCGCATCGGATGGCAGCGGTGCCCGGTGCGCCTCGGCGAACCCGTACCCGCTGAACAGCACCCAGGCGCTGCCCGCGGGGCTGCCCGGCATCATCTTCTGCTGGAGATACAGGCCGAGTTCGACCTGGCAGAGGGCTTCCAGCGCGGGCTGGGGCACGGAGGACCCCAGGAATGCTTTGAGCGCGTTGAACACGTCGGTCAAGGGCGGGGTGATGCTACGCATCGTCCTTCTCCTCTCGCCGGGCCTGTCCCAGGTCGGGCACGAGGTCCATGGGGGTGGTGAGCATCAGCCGATCCCGCAGGAGCGCGGGAAGCGCATCGGTGAAGGCCTGCCGGTAGCCGTCCCGTCCGGCGAGCGCGTCGGGAACCACGACGAGGGTGCGGTCCGCGAGGGGTGTGTTGTCGGTGAGATGGGCTGCGAGGAGCGCCGGCTGCAAGCGGTCGTACACCTGGATGTCCACGATGCGGGGGCCGGTATCCCTGAGCCGGTAGGCGGGCAGAAGACCGGGCAGGGGCTCGTACGCGACTTCGGCGCGCTCCAGTGCCTCCCGGGCGGCTTCGTCGGTGCGGTGCGGCAGTACGAGGTACCACCGCAGCGAGCGCTGCAGGATCCACGCCTGGTCCGGCTCACGGATGAGCCGCTGAGGGGCATCGCACGGGCAACCCTCCCCCTCGCACCAGGCTTCCGCGCCGGTGCCGGACGGCCCGGGTACGGGCACGGCACTGTCCCGGGGTAGCGCGGGGAGCCTGCACGAGGGGCAGTACAGGAAGTCTCCGTCAACGAGCAGAAACTCGGGCAACGGACCGTAGAGGCTCTTGACCCGGCTCCAGACGGCCCTGTTCCAACCCGACGCGAAGCGGTCCTGCTGGTGGACGACCGGGTGACGCGCCAGGAACACCCGGCACTGCCGGTAGCGCTCTTCCGTTCCACTCCGCGCGTGCAGGTCCCCGAGGAGCGCGCGGGCGTGGCCCGCCACACCTCCGTCCGGTCCGTGCGAGGCCACCTCGAGACACGACCGGGTCGGCATCCGGCCGACCTGGTGCACCAGCGTGGTGCCCGGCGAGACCTGGGAGGAGGGGACCGCGAAGAGTGGGTCGTCGGACGGCCTGGTCCGGCACCACTCCCACAGCTCCGGAAGACTCCTCGGCGGCGCCTCCCCCGCATCGAGGCAGCGCATCACCGTGTGATCCAGCGCCCGCTGGGCGAGGCCGGGATAGGGCAGGGTGAAGGAGCGGAGCCCTTGGACCTCGGAGAGAGCCGCCACCATGCGGGCGAGTTCGCCGAAGAGGTCGCTGCCCACGCCCTCGGGCGCCTCATCGGCGTCCGGCCGGTCGGCCCGGCCCGCCGTCCCCGCCCTCATGCCACAGCCTCGCTGACGGACGACGCTGTGCACCAGCGGGCCGCTTCGCACCGCTCGCAGGAGCGTCCGGGCCGGGCCGCGTACTGGTCGTCCCCGTGCCAGTCGGCCACCATCGCCCGCAGCACCTCCTCGGCGGCGACCCGATTGGCCGGGGCGAAGGGATCGATGATCTCCAGGTCGGCGCCGCCGGGGCGCAGCACCTCCAGCTCGACCCGCGCGCGGAACGGATCACCGCCCAGGTCACCGCGGGCGATCAGCACGACGGCCAGGGCCAACTGCGGATAACGCTCCAGCAGGGGGCGGTCGGACCGCCGATCGATGACGGAGGTCTTGGTCTCGCGCCACACCCATGACCCGGCATCCCGGTAGAGCAGGTCGGGCGCGGCCAGGACCACCACGTCGGCGGCTGTGTCGTGCCGCACCACCCGGGGCTCGGTCCGCACATCCGTACCGTCTCCGACATACCGCAGCGGACAGACCGCGGCGTGCCGCCGCAACAGCAGGGCGCCGAGTGCGCGTTCGTGTGCGGGCAGGTCGAATCCCTCCGGTACCCACTCCTCGGGGACCTCGACCGTGCAGGGCCGAGGCGATCCGTGGGCGTGCCGTTCGGCGAGGTAGGCGTGCAGCGCCCGGCCGCGCTCGGCCGTCACCTCGCGTTCGACGGAATCCGCCGTGGGCAGGTGCAGGCGGCGCATATGGTCACGCGCCGGGCAGGTTCGGTAGGACCGCCCGTTGGTGACCGACCAGGTGCGGCGGGGCCGGTCGTGCGCCTCGATGCCCAGCAGTCCGGGCGCTGTGCGCAGGGCCGGGCACACCGACAGGTAGGGGCATCCGCCACAGGCGGACCCCGGGCGGTACTCCCGTCCGTCCAGTACGCCGGCCAGGGCAGCGGGGCCGTGTTCGCGGTACCGGGCACGCGCCTCTTCCCGGCTTCCCGCGAAGAGTTCCCGCGTACGGCCGTCGAAGAGCGCGAACTCCACGATCCGTACGTCCTCCGGCGGTGGCCCGGGGGCGCCCTCGGCCAGCACCAGGGCGGCGGCCGCGGTGAACCCGTCGGGCGGCAGGTCCCGCAGGCGGTGCACGGGCAGACGAAGCTCGCGGTAGGCACCGTCGGGGGAGGCCAGGCAGCGGCCCCACACGGTGAGGCGGTACTCCTGGGCGTCGCGCGGGTCGGGACCGGACGGCCGGTAGCGGTACGTCCACGGCTCGGGCACCTCGTGCAGGGGGCGTTCCGGGTCGAGGGGGAAGGCCGCCTCGTACAACGTAACGCCGTGCTCCGACCAGGTCCGCAGACCGTCGTGCAAGGGCCCGGTACGTGTCCGGGGCGGGTGGCCGGCAGGCCCCGAACGGATGTCGCAGGCAGCCATGAAGGGGCCCAGAGTGAAGTGTTCCAACCGCTCGCGGCGCCGCGGTACGGGGTCGGTGGTGTGGTAACCGCGGGTCTTGAGAGCGTCAGCGGCGGGGCATCGGAACTCTCCCCCCTTGAACATTCCGGCGGATACCGTGATGACGTCGGACGTGCGGGTCACCCCGTCGGGGGGCAGCCATGGCTGTGACATCTCATGCTCCATTTCCGTACGGAAAGGTGAATGGCCGTGAGGGAGATCGAGGAGGTCGGCGATGTGGAGAGGCGCTACGAAGTGCTGGACATCGTCGGCGACGGCGGCCAAGGTGACCTTTTCCTCGGGCGTGACCGCAACAGCGGGCAGAAGGTGGCGTTGAAGCTTCAGAAGGCCCGGGACCTCGGACCCGAGAGCGATTTCCACTGGGCCGGCGATGAACTCCTCGAAGAGGGGGCACGCATGATGATGCTGACGGGAATTCAGGCGATTCCCGAAGTCATCGCCACGGGGACACATCGGCGACGCCGGTGCCTGGTCATGGAATTTGTCGAAGGGCACCAACTGCAGAAGGTCCTGTCGGCGGCCCTGCCCGTTAAGGATCCTGGGACCGTTGCGGCCGTCATCGGCCAACTGTGCGAAATCCTGGCAGAAGTCCACGACCGGAATCTGGTGCACTGCGATCTCAAGCCCGAGAACGTCATCGTGCAGCCGGACGGCCGTCTCCGGCTCATTGACATGGGCCACGCGGTCGTGGCGGATCAGGAGACGGAATACGCACGCGGCACGCGCGGCTGGGCCTCCCCCGAGCAGTCCGACGCGTGCCCGTCAGGTCTGACGCGGCAAGCGGACATCTTCGCACTCGGCTGCATCCTGCTGGAGATGACCGTGATGCGCCTCCCCTACGGCGGACAGGACGAGCGGGCGGAAGAGGGCACCCCGGTGCTGTCGGCCGATCGGCTCGCCAAACTACCTCCGGAGTTCGCCTCCCTGGCACTGTGGATGGTCCGGTGGAAGGCGACGGAACGCCCCGCGGATGTTCGTGAAGTGTTCGATCGGCTCCGCTGCTACCTACCCCAGCTCGGCTCGCAACGGCCATCGAAGCCCCTGCGCCCGGACCCGACCGAGTACTACCGCACACATCTGCCCCGGCTTTGACGGTGAGCCGACGGCCGCCGACCGGGCGGGTCACCTCAGCCCTTCCAGCCGTTCTCGGACCTCCCGCACCCCCTCACCGTCCATCAGCTCACGCAGCATGATGACTCTCTCCAACTCCCGCACCGCCGCGTCGGTGTCGCCGACGGACACCAGGACATCAGCGAAGAGCATCCGTACCTTGTCCTCGTTGGGCCAGTTCTCCTGCTCGCGGTAGATGTCGGAGGCCTGCCGGTACAGAGTGATGGCATCGTCCCGTTCGGAACGGGCCAGGTGCACCTTGGCCAGGGTGAACAGCACATCGGCCAGGCCGCTGCGCTCCGTCGTGCGCTCCACCACGACCAGGGCGTCGGCGCACCGACGGAGCGCCTGCTCGTCCTCGCCCCGGTCGAGGTCGATCGCGCCGAGGACGTTCAGCACAGCCGCCTCCCCGACCCGGTCGGACACCTCCCGGCACAACTCCAGTGCGCGGCCGAGCGCTTCCTCCGCTCCCGTCCGGTCGCCCTGTTTGCGCAGGGTGAGTCCGAGCCGGTGCAGCGTACGGGCCAGACTTAGCCGGCCTTCCGTGCTGCGGTCCTCCTCGCTGAGCCGGATGGCCCTGCGCAGGCTGCCCACAGCCAAGTCGTACTCACCGAGCCGCCAGTGGGTCCCTGCCAGCGACCGGTAGACCATGGCGCAATCGACCGGGCCGGCGACGGTTTCCGCCGCCTCGGCGGCGTCCCGGAGGTTCTGCCGCGCATGATCGAGCAGGCGACGGCGCCACTGGTAGATGACCAGGGCCATCGGAAGCAGCCACACGTACCGGTCGATATGCCGATTGATCGCTAAGCGAATGCCTCGCTGGACGGTGGGGTACTCCTCGTCCAGGAACGCCATCGCCTCCGCGAGGTCCGCGGGGTCGGTGACCCGGACCGCTCCGGGCTCGCCGGTGGGCAGGGTGCGTTCGCGGTCGAGCACCCGGTCGCAGGCTCGGACGTTGTGCAACTGGTGTTCCAGCACCTGCCGTACGGTCGCCCGCTCGGTCTCCGCGTTGTCTCCGTCCGACACCGGCCGCACGTGCCGAAGGGCGAAGGCCCGCACGAGGTCGTGCAGCCCGTAGCGGTCGCCGTGATGTTCCACGAGGTTCGCCGCCACGAGGTCCACCAGAGCCCGGTCGGTACGCGTCCCTTCGTCCACTGCCCGTCCCAGATCCATCACCGCCTCCCAGGAAGCGCTGGGCCCGGGGTGGACGGCGAGCTGCCACAGCAGCAGTCGGGCTTCCTCATTCAGCACGCGCACGGAGCAGTTGAGTGCTGCGCGGACCGACAGGTCGTGCTCGGGCAGGTCCAGGGTGTCCAACATCGCCCGCTTCCGCTCCTCTTTCATCTCTTGCACCAGGAGAGGGAGGGTGTGCAGCGGACGCGCACCACCTTCCAGGATCCGGGCCACCACCACAAGGGCCAGCGGCAGTCGGCCACAGAGGTCGACAAGTTCGCTGAAGGCCATGGCGTGCTTGGCCCGGTCCTCAGCCGACACTTTCTCCTGGAGCACCTCCAGCGCGTCCGCCTCGTGCAGCGGCTCCATCTTGCGGAACAGCACCTTTCTCTCGGACTTCAGCCGCAAGAGGTCGTTACGACTGGTGACGATCACGGCGCAGGTACCGTCTCCGGGAAGCAGCGGCAGCACCTGCTGGGCGCTGAGCGCGTCGTCGAGGACGATGAGCACCGACCGGTGGGCCAGCGCCGACCGCAGCGCGTTACTCTTGCTCTCCGTTCCGGTCACCGTGGTGTAAGGCGGCAGCGCGGCCAGAAAGCCGTCCAGGACCTCGTCCGGTTCGGCGGGCCGCACGTCTCCGTCGGCGAATCCGTTCAGCTCGCCGCACAGCACCCCGTCGGGAAACCGCTCCCGCAGCCGACCGGCGAGGTTCTCGGCCACCGTGGTCTTCCCGACACCCGCCATGCCGCTGATCAGGACCAGCGCCAGATTGCCGGCATCCTGTTCCTCGCACACGGCCTTGAAAAGGTCGCCGATCAGCTCGTCCTGCCCGATCGGCTTGGGCCTACCGCCGGGCAACTGGTCGGGAACGGGGGGCAGGAGCACCCCGCCCGACCGGCGGCTCTCTCCCCGGACCTGGGCGATGGCGGTCTGTACATCGAGATCCGCTTTTCCGTTGCGCTTCTCCCACTTCTTGATGAGCCGCTCAAGTTGGGACCCCGGCAGGTCTGCGTGGGCGAGCAGGTAGAACCGGAAGATCTGGGGTAATTCCGGCGCGCGCTCGAACCATTTCTCCGTCTCCTCTCGCAGCCATTTGACCTCCATGGACTTGTGGGCTGCGTCCAGCCGCGCATACACCGCGGCCATCAACTCGGCCCGTAGCTCCTCCCGACGCAAGTGGAAGCCGGTCTCGGACAGTCCGTGCAGCGGTTCGTCCTCGCCGTTCCACTCCTCCAAGGCCGCACCGAGCAGCTCGAACTGCGCTTTCCAGGTCAGCCCCTCGGCCTGCTTCACCTTTTCGCGAAAACGGAGCAGGTCGACGTCGCCCACCGGGACGCGGAGCGTGCAGTAACCCGACTTGCCGCTATGGGGCACGGACTCCTGGCCCAGCCGCTTCCGCAGGTCGGCGACGACACGGTCAACCCGGACGCCGACATCCTCGTCGCCCTCCCAGAGGACCTCGGCTATTTCCTTCCTGGTACACCGGCAGCCTGGTGAGGTCACCAGGAGGGCGAACAGGGCAGCCACCTTCGACCCTTCGACCACCCTTCTGCCGCCGTTCCCTTCCGCTCGCACCGGGCCCAGCACGCATCCCTCCATCACCCTCCCCCTCACCGCGCCGCAGTCAGTGATCCGGCCCCTCGCCGGCGCTCCTTCATCTGTGCGCCGCGCTGTACCGCTTCACACGCGCTTGCTTCTTCACGCCCCCGAGGACTCAGTCATCCCTCAGTTTTGGCTCTGCGGCCCCGCTTCACCCCCGGGCACGATGGCACCAGCCGCTCGCAGAAGCACGAAACGGCGGCTTAGTCACCCATCGACTCATCAGAGAGGAACCGCGAACCCGATGAACAGCCGTCAGCGCAACCGCCGGGCAGCCCGTCTGCGCCAGTCCCCCGACTGGCCGCCGAGCCGCCGCCGACGGGCGGCCGGCCGGACTGAGGACACCATCCCGGCGACCCGGCCCAACGAAACGCCGGACACCTCGTCCTCCGAGACCGCCTGAGCGCAATAGTTCGTGGGTGCCCGTTCTGTACGGGCACCCACCAGCCTCGCGAACTTCGTCACTGGCGCGCTCGCGGCCTGGCTGCCGCGCTTGTTACACGCTCGTGGTCAAAAGCGGCGTTACCTGGTCGAGAAGACCACTACCGCATGCTCACGCATCAAAGTGAGGCTGGTGGGACTCGTCTCCGCTTGACGCGGATATGAGGCAGTACGTCCCCACCACGGGACCCACCTCGTCCAGCATCTCGGTATCTCCAGCACCTTCGGACCCAGGTTTCTGCAGTCTGAAGAGAGGACATTTCCTGATGTATCCACCGCACAGCAGTGCGTTCGCCTCGGTGAGGCGGCACTTCGACGATCCCCGGACCAGTGACACGGTCTTCGTGCTCGTCCCCACGGACGCCGACGAGGCTGATCCGGTCCGGCTGACCGCCGCCGAGACGCACGAGGCCTTGTACGGCCCCGACTCCGACCCGCAGTTCGCCACCGCGGTCTGGAAGGAGGTCATCCGCACGGCGCAGAGCGACCTGACTCCAGACGGCACGGGGAAACTCCTGGCGATCTGGCTGGCCCTGCCCCGGTTGGCCGGAACGGTCCATCGGGTCTGCACGCGCCTGCGGGCCGACCGGTCGGACGTGGAGGCCGAGATGGTTTTGGCTCTCATGGAGAAGCTGGCGGACCGGGACGGCGCGAGCTGTCTCACCGACTCCTCCCTGCTGCACGCGGCGCGCGCCAGGGCGTGGCATCTCGCCCGGGAAGGGCTGCGGGAACTTCCCTCCACCCAGATTGAACGCATCACCGAGGAGCACGCTTTCACTGCGTCCGGCGAGGTGGCGGACGCTCCAGCGGCGGAGAGCCTGGATGTACGGGTCGACCGTCCGGACGGCCCGGACGGGCTGTGCGCACCGCTGCGTTTCCGGGTGAGCCCGGAGCATCTGCGCCGACAGGGAATTTTCATCGAGACCGACGACGGGTCACAGGACCGTTCGGCGGGTCACAGCCCCGGGAAGAGGCGACGGCCCGGGCGCCGCGCGGACACCCGGCCGGTCCGCCCTGCGGGGAGGCGAGGGTGAAGGACCCGGCAGAGGGCCGCCTCAGTTTCACGGAGATGTTCGACCTGCCCGTCGCAGTGGACCTGCGCACGGCGGCCCGAGCACTCGGAATCGGCTCGACGACCGCGTACCGGCTGATCCGCGAGCACGAGTTCCCCTGCCCCGTCCTCCGCATCGGACGTAGGTACAGGATTCCGACCAACGAGCTGATGCGCGCCCTGGGGATCGAGGACCGCCCGCTGTACAGCGTGGACCCGGAAGAGGACACGGACGATCCGAGCGTCGGCTTCTGACGGTAACCACTGTGCGGCTCCGTGGCATCGGCCACGGAGCCGCACGGCCCTGCCTCCTACGACGGGCCGTTCGCCGCCGACGTGCGCCACACGGTTCTCCACGGCTGCTCGGCAATCGGAGGGCGAAGGGATGCCCTCCTTCTTCGCCGAGCGGTTCGGCGGCCGACAGCCCGCGCGCGTCGGCCAGTTCGTGAACCCGCCGGCGATCACCGACCCGAGCTACGGCGAGGAGGCCCGTCAACCCCGAACCTGCCGGTGAGCCGTCGACGTACGCTTCGACACCCGCGTCATGATCGCCGCGCCCGGCCGGGGCGCGGATCTGAACGGCCCGGCGGCCCAGCCCTATGCACCGCTCGCCACGACCGCCTTAGAGGGGATGCCCCCGAAGGTCCTCGTCGTCGTGGGCACGTAGGACTGGCACCCACCCAATCTTCCCTGACCGGCGGGACTGGGGGAAGCGACGCCCACACGGCGTCGCTCTCAGCGAAGACCAGGTTGGAGTCCCCCGGCAGACTGCCAGAAGCCAGCACCGCTCCCAGAACCTCATTCCGTCTCGTACCCACGACGTCGAACGTCAGGAAACGGGGAACCAGGCCGACAGACGCTTGGCAATAGCCGGTACATCGATGTTGTCCTGCGCGACTTCCTCGACGAATGGGCCAGCCACGGAGACGAGTGGCGGGGCGGTCCTGGCGCTGACGCCGTTGAACCGCAGGAAGACACGCATGGCAAGCCAGGCGGTGCGCTTGTTGCCATCGATCAGCGCGTGATTGCGAGCGACGGAGTGCAGCAGTGCCGCCGCCTTCTCGTGCAGCGTGGGGTATAGCTCGGCCCCGAACACGTTCGTCCGGGGCCGTTCGATCGCTGACACCAAAAGCCCCATGTCACGCACACTGTGCTCGGTACCGTTGACCGTGCGAGCGATGGCCAGGATCTCGTCGATATGGATGTAGCGCACTTGGGTCACTTCAGGTAGTCCAGGATCCCCGCATCGCTGTCCATCAGCTCGGCCAGGACGTCATCGACCTTCAGCTGGGCCCGGTCCTGGGCGTCACGGATGGCCTCGATGGCAAGCTCCTGCTTACTGCGACCCTCCCGACGAGCCCGCTCGGTGAGCTTCGCGTCAAGGTCGTCGGGAAGTCGGAGTGTCATCGCCATACAGCAATGATACCGGACTGGTATCTGGGTGGCGAGGTGATGCCAGCCACTCAAGACCTCGGACCACGACGCCGTCCTTCGTGGCCCGGTCGGGCCGCGGTCTCGGTTCCGAGGTGCGTGCGACGAGGTAGCAGCACGCGCCGCCGCTGGCGAGGTGCAGTCGGCCCCCGAACCGGAGTCCTTGCCCCGCACCGAGGGCCCCGGTCTACGGCCCAGGGCCGGAGAGGTCCGAGGTTGAGGCTTCCGATATTCGAGCGTCATCCGAGCGTCAAAAATTCTGCATTGCGCATCGCCACGTCGCCGCGAGACCCACGTCGGCCCCTTGAACCTGCAGTTCAGCGCGTTCTGCACAAGCGAACCTCAGTCGACGCCTTCCACGAGCGAAAACACGTCGAGCTGACCATCTGAGATGCAAAACGGCGGGTCAGCGCCCCTTCTCAGCCGGCTCCAGAATCGCCACGCACTCCACATGATGCGTCATCGGAAACAGATCGAACGCCCGCAGCGACCGCACCCGGTACCCGCCCTCCTTGAAGTACCCGAGGTCGCGCGCCAGCGCCGCCGGGTCGCAGGCGACGTAGGCGATGCGGCGGGCGCCGAGCGTCGTGAGGTGGGTGACCGTCTTCTTGCCCGCGCCCGCGCGCGGCGGGTCCAGGACGATGAGGTCGACCTCGGAGATACCGGTGCGCGGCAGGACCGCCTCGACCTTGCCCTGCTCGATGCGGACGCGGTCGAAGGCCTCCAGGTTGTGCCGGGCGTCCTCGACCGCGCGCTTGCCGGACTCGATACCGAGGACCGCGCCCTTGTCGCCGATCCGGTCCGCGAGCGCGCCCGCGAAGAGGCCGACGCCGCAGTACAGGTCGAGGGCCATGTCGCCCTTGCGCGGCAGCAGCCCCTGCATGACGGCGCGCATCAGCGTGTCCGCGGCCTGCGGGTGCACCTGCCAGAAGCCGCCGCTGCCGACGCGGTACGTACGGCCGTCGGCGCGCTCGCGCACGAAGGGGCGGCCGTGGACGCGGTGCACGCCGCCGTCCTTCTCCTCGACCCGCATGACGGATACCGGCTTGTCGAGCTCGACGATCGGCAGGCGGGCGCCGGGCTTCGGAGCGAGGATGACCTGGCGGTCCTGCGAACCGCTCGCCGCGATCGCCTCGACCGACTCCATGCCGGACCAGTCGCGCTTCTCGATGCCCAGCTCGGAGACGCCCTCGGCGGCGATCATGCAGTGCTCGATCGGCTCGACCTCGTGCGAGCGATGGCGGCGCAGGCCCGCGTTGCCGTCGGCGTCGACCGCGTACTGGACGCGCGTGCGCCACTGCGGGACCTGGCCCGAGGGGAGCTTGTCGCCCTCGGCCGGCATGACCGTGCCGTCCCAGCCGGCCTCCTCGGGCGTGAGGCCCGCGAGGCGCTGCAACTGCTCGGCGATGACCTCGCCCTTGAGCCGACGCTGGGCGCCGGGCTTGGCGTGCTGCCAGTCGCAGCCGCCGCAGCGGCCGGGGCCCGAGTACGGGCAGGGCGCCTCGACGCGGTCCTTGGACGCCTCGATGACCTGGACGGCGTCGGCCCGCAGGAAGCGCGCGCCCTCCTCGCCCTCGGTCACCCGCGCCACGACCCGCTCTCCGGGCAGCGTGTGCCGGACGAACAGGACCTGGCCCTCGGCCGTACGCGCGATGCAGTGGCCGCCGTGCGCGACGGGGCCGACCTCGACCTCGTACTCCTCCCCCACCAGTGACGTCGTCGGTTCTGCCTGCATGGCGGGGCTCCAGTACGTAAGGGGAAGATCTTTCGGCTTCGCGGCCACATAGGAAAGCGGCCGGACACCAGCCCACCAGTTTACGTGGCTGTCGCCCGGCCGCTCACCAAGGCAGGTCCTCCTGTGGAGGGACTACTTCGGGCTGGGCTCCTTCGGGCGCTTCTCGACCGGACCCCGTCGCACGGCACCCGGCGCGTTCCACTCGGACCGCCTGCGGGCCCGCTTCTTGGCGACCTCGGAGGACTCCAGCTGGTACGGGACGGACGTCACCATGATGCCGGGCGTGAAGAGCAGTCGGCCCTTCAGCCGCAGCGCGCTCTGGTTGTGCAGCAGGTGCTCGTACCAGTGGCCCACCACGTACTCCGGGATGATCACGCTCACGGCGTCGCGCGGAGACTCCTTACGGAGGTTCTTGACGTACTCGATGATCGGCCGGGTGATTTCCCGGTACGGCGAGTCAAGAACCTTGAGCGGCACGTCAATACCTCGACGCTCCCACTCCTCCCTCAACGTCTTCGTCTCAGCTGGATCAACATTGACGCTCAACGCCTCAAGGGTGTCCGTACGCATCAACTTCGCGTACGCGAGCGCACGCAGCGTCGGGCGGTGGATCTTCGACACGAGGACGAGGGAGTGCACGCGCGAGGGGCGCACGCTGTCGTCCGTCGGGGTCTCCGGGGCGGCGATCTCCTCGGCGACCCGGTCGTAGTGCTTGCGGATCACGGTCATCGTCACGAAGAAGATGCACATGCCGAGCAGCGCGACCCAGGCACCGTGCGTGAACTTCGTCAGGAGGACGACCACGAGGACCAGGCCGGTCAGGAACGCGCCGAACGTGTTGATCGCGCGCGAGCGGATCATGCGGCGCCGCTTGGCGGGGTCCCGCTCCGTGGCCAGGTGCCGGTTCCAGTGCCGCACCATGCCGATCTGGCTGAGCGTGAACGACACGAACACGCCCACGATGTAGAGCTGGATCAGGCGCGTCGAGTCGGCCCCGTAGATGACGACCAGGAGGGCCGCGGCCCCGGCGAGGAGCACGATGCCGTTGGAGAACGCGAGGCGGTCGCCGCGGGTGTGCAGCTGGCGCGGCAGGTAGCGGTCCTGGGCGAGGATCGAGCCGAGCAGCGGAAAGCCGTTGTACGCGGTGTTGGCCGCGAGGAAGAGCACGAGGGCGGTGGCGGCCGCGAGGACCAGGAACATGAAGCTGCCGCCGCCGAAGACGGCCTCGGCGACCTGCGAGATCACCGGGTCCTGCACAAAGCCTGCGCCGACCGCCGCACCGTTGTGGATCAGGTCCTTCGCCGGGTTCTCGGCCATCCGCACGTCGGTCACGAGGGCGAGCACGATGATTCCGCAGAACATGGTGACGGCGAGGCCGCCCATGAGCGCGAGCGTGCTCGCCGCGTTCTTCGACTTGGGCTTGCGGAACGCCGGTACGCCGTTGGAGATCGCCTCGACGCCCGTGAGCGCCGCACACCCTGAGGAGAAGGCGCGCAGCAGCAGGAAGACCAGGGCGAAGCCCGCGAGGCCCTGGTGCTCCGCCTTGATGTGGAAGTCGGCGGTGGGCGCGTGCATGGAGTCGCCGAGGACGAGCCCGCGGAACGCACCCCAGGCGATCATGATGAAGACGCCGGCCACGAAGACGTACGTAGGAATGGCGAAAAGCTTCCCCGACTCCTTCACACCGCGCAGGTTCATCAAGGTGAGCAGCACGATCACGACGACCGCGCACATCACCTTGTGCTCGACCACGAAGGGGATCGCGGAGCCGAGGTTCTCGATGCCGGACGAGATCGACACGGCGACGGTCAGGACGTAGTCGACGAGCAGCGCGCTCGCGACGGTGAGACCGGCCTTCGGACCGAGGTTGGTGTTGGCCACCTCGTAGTCGCCGCCGCCGCTCGGATAGGCGTGGACGTTCTGGCGGTAGGAGGCGACGACCGTGAACATCAGCACGACGACCGCGAGCGCGATCCAGGGGCTGAAGTGGTACGCCGACACGCCCGCGATGGAGAGGACCAGCAGGACCTCGCCGGGCGCGTACGCCACGGAGGACAGCGGGTCGGAGGCGAAAACGGGGAGGGCGATGCGCTTCGGCAGGAGCGTTTCTCCGAGCCGGTCGCTGCGCAGAGCGCGCCCGATCAAGATCCGTTTGGGCACGTCGGTCAGTTTGGACACGGAGAGGATCGTAAGCGTTCGAACGGGGGGCCGCCCACCCACCACCCCCATTCAGCTTCGTGCTCTGTGCCACGCCTTCGGCGATCTCGCCGCCGACGCGGAGGACGAGTTCTCTTACAGAGCCGATACGGTGGTCCAGAGCGCGAGCCGCAATGCTGCCCGCACCGTGCCCGAGATCAAACCGCACCGGGCGGACCAAGCCGCGAGAGAGAGCCATGAGCAGGACGTTTACGCAGGTCAGAACGCCTATGAGGAGTGCGGGGTAGGGCCGTGCATATCGTGATCATGGGCTGTGGCCGAGTAGGGTCCCAACTCGCCCAGACCCTGGAGCAGCAGGGCCACACGGTCGCCGTGGTCGATCAGGACCCGACGGCGTTCCGTCGCCTGGGTTCGGGCTTCGGTGGCCGCCGCGTCACCGGGGTCGGTTTCGACCAGGACACCCTGCGCGAAGCGGGCATCGAGGAGGCCGGCGCCTTCGCCGCCGTCTCCAGTGGTGACAACTCGAACATCATCGCCGCGCGGGTCGCCCGCGAGATGTTCGGCATCGAGAACGTGGCGGCGCGCATCTACGACCCACGGCGTGCGGAGGTCTACCAGCGCCTGGGCATCCCGACGGTCGCCACGGTCCGCTGGACCGCCGACCAGATGCTGCGGCGCCTCCTGCCGTCCGGCGCCGAGCCACTGTGGCGCGACCCCACCGGCGGCGTACAGCTCGCCGAGGTGCACGCGTCGGAGTCCTGGATCGGCCAGAAGATCAGCCGCCTCCAGGAGGAGACGGGCGTGCGCGTCGCGTTCCTGACCCGGCTCGGCGAGGCGATCCTGCCGACGTCGCAGACGGTGCTTCAGGAGGGCGACCTCGTGCACGTGATGATGCGCACGGACGACGTCGAGAAGGTCGAGGCGGCGTTCGCCGAGGGCCCTGATGAGGAAGGCGGTCACTGATGAGGGTCGCCATTGCCGGAGCCGGGGCGGTCGGCCGCTCCATCGCGGGCGAGCTGCTCGAGAACGGTCACGAGGTGCTCCTCGTCGACAAGGCGCCGACGGCCATCTCGGTCGAGCGCGTGCCGCAGGCGGAGTGGCTGCTCGCCGACGCCTGCGAGATCACGTCTCTGGACGAGGCGGCGCTGCAGCGCTGCAACGTGGTCATCGCGGCCACCGGCGACGACAAGGTCAACCTCGTCGTCTCGCTGCTCGCGAAGACCGAGTACGGGGTCCCGCGGGTCGTCGCCCGCGTCAACAACCCCAAGAACGAGTGGCTGTTCAACGAGTCGTGGGGCGTGGACGTGGCCGTCTCGACGCCGCGTCTCATGTCGGCGCTCGTCGAAGAGGCGGTCAGCGTGGGCGATCTCGTCCGCCTGCTCCGCTTCAGCCACGGCGACGCGAACCTGGTGGAGCTGACCCTCCCGGAGGAGTCGGCCCTGGCCGGCACGCGCGTGGGTGACGTCCAGTGGCCGCAGGACACGTCCCTGGTGACGATCATCCGCGGCACCCGCGTGCTGGCCCCCAGCGCGGAGGACTCCCTCGAGGCGGGCGACGAGCTGCTGTTCGTCGCGGCGCAGGCACGCGAGGAGCAGCTGGAGGACCTGCTGTCGGTGCGGCGCGAGGACGCGTAGGCGTCGCCGCGCCGGGCGAGCAACAAGGAGGCGGCCCCGAGCTCTTCGCTCGGGGCCGCCTCCTTGTGTCGTACTCGGGCCGCACGGGCTTGTGTCGTACTCGGGTCGTACGGGGATCAGGCCTCGCGGCGGTGCCGCGCGCGCCCGTTCTCCGCGCCGGCGGCCTGGGCCTGCTCTCGCTCGGCCTCGGCCTCGGCCTGCCGCTCCTTCTCCTCCATCTCCGCGAACACGTCGATGGGCGCGGGCGCCTTCGCGAGGAAGACCCAGGTGAGCCACACGGCCAGCAGGAACGGCGGAATCTTCAACGCGACGAGCACCCAGCCGAATTGGGTGTTGGCCGAATCCGTGTCCGCCCAGAAGTACATCGGGAACAGAATCGCGCACTTGGCCAGCAGGATGAGCCCCCAGGCCCAACTCGCCTTGGCGTACGCCTTCTTGCGCCCGGGGTTACGGGTCCGCCAGGACAGGTTCTCCTTGAACACCGGCCCGAGGATCAGGCCGATCAGGGGCACCCCGCACAGCGTCGTGACGATGTACGCGAGCGCGAGCCCCAACGTGTAGAGCATGCCCGGCAGATAGAAGTCCTTGGCGTTGCCCGTCATCATCGCGAAGACGACACCGAAGGCGACGCCGAAGACGCCGCTGAAGGCGTGCTTCACCGTGTCCTTCATGACGAGGCGCACGGCCACCATGACCAGGGACACCGCGATGGCCGCGATGGCCGCCATGTGCAGGTCCTTGTTGACCGTGAAGATGCTCACGAAGAGCAGGCCCGGCAGGACGGTCTCCACCATGCCCCGCACGCCGCCGAAGGCCTCGAAGAGCGCGGCCTCGGTCACGGACTTGTCCGTGACGTCCTGCCCGTCCTGGCCTGTGGGTTCGCGGTCGGTCGGCTTGTCGAGGGACGTCACCGGCTACTCCCGTCCGAGCGGTCTGAGTTCGTACTTCGGATTGAACAGCACCCTACGGCCCCGACTCATCGAGATCCGTCCCGAAGCTATGAGTTTGCGCCCCGGCTCGATCCCGACGATCGAGCGCCTGCCGAGCCACACCACGTCCACGGCGGCCGAGCCGTCGAACAGCTCCGCCTCCAGCGCGGGAACTCCGGCGCGTGGTCGCAGGGTTACCGTGCGCAACGTACCAGTTACGGTGACCATTTGTCGGTCCGCACAGTCGCCGATACGTGTACAGCCGGTGGTCTCCGAATCCTCGCGCAGCTCCTCCGACTCCAGGTCCTCCTGGGAGCTGGACAGCCTGTCGAGCATGCGTCGGAACCGGCCCGCCGGTTTCTCGGACGACGCCCTGTCGGAACGCGGAACAGCACTCATACTGGAAGCGTACCTGGGCCCTGTGACAGCGTCGTACCCGCTGGTGTACCCCGCTTTCGCGGGCCTCACCGCTCGAATCGGTACCCCATCCCCGGTTCGGTGACGAAGTGCCTCGGGTGCGAGGGATCGGTCTCCAACTTGCGTCGCAACTGCGCCATGTACACCCGCAGATAGTTGGTCTCCGTCCCGTACGAGGGCCCCCACACCTCCTGAAGCAGCTGCTTCTGGCTGACCAGGCGGCCCGTATTGCGTACGAGGACCTCCAGGAGATGCCATTCGGTCGGGGTCAGCCGTACGTCGTGCCCGCCGCGGTTGACCTTTTTCGCGGCCATGTCGACCGTGAAGTCGGAGGTCTCGACGATCCCCTCGTCCTCGGTCCCGCCCGTGGGTTCGGCCCGCCGCACCGCCGCCCGCAGCCGGGCGAGGAGCTCGTCCATGCCGAAGGGCTTGGTCACGTAGTCGTCGGCGCCCGCGTCGAGCGCCTCGACCTTCTCGTCGGACGAATGCCGCGCGGACAGCACGAGGATCGGCACGCGGGTCCAGCCGCGCAGCCCCTTGATCACCTCGACGCCGTCCATGTCGGGCAGGCCCAGGTCAAGGACGATCACGTCGGGGTGGCGGGCGGCGGCGAGCTGCAGCGCGCTCGCTCCGTCGTGGGCGGCGTCCACCTCGTACTTGCGCGCCTTCAGGTTGATGACGAGGGCGCGCACGATCTGCGGCTCGTCGTCGACCACGAGCACCCGGGTCATGCGTGCCTGCCTCTCTGGGGTCCAGCTTCCTGTCCGGCTGCTTGTCCGGCTGTCTGTACGGCTGTCTGTACGGCCTCCGGGACCGGGTCCTGGGTGGTGCGGGTCGCGGCCCGCAGGGTCAGGACCATGGTGAGCCCGCCTCCTGGAGTGTCCTCCGCGCCGAGCGTGCCTCCCATGGCCTCCGTGAAGCCGCGCGCCACGGCGAGTCCGAGGCCCACACCGGCGCCGCGCGGAGCGTCACCGTAGCGCTGGAAGGGCTCGAAAATCCGGTCCTTGGCGTCGTCCGGCACTCCGGGCCCGCGGTCCACGACGCGCAGCTCCACACGGTCGCCGAGCGCGCTCGCGGAGACGAGGACGGGTTTGTCGGGCGGGCTGTACTTGACCGCGTTCTCGACGACGTTGGCGACGGCCCGCTCCAGGAGTCCCTTGTCGACGCTGACCATGGGCAGCGTCTCGGGTACGTCCAGGTCGACGCTGAGGTCCGGGTCCGGCACGCCGACCAGCGCCAGCGGCACGACCTCGTCGAGGTCGATCTCGCGGATGAGCGGGGTGACGGTGCCGGTCTGGAGGCGCGATATGTCGAGCAGGTTCCCGACGAGGTGGTCGAGCCGGTCGGCGCCCTCCTCGATCCCGGCGAGCAGTTCCGCCTGGTCCTCGGGCGACCAGTCGACGTCCTCGGAGCGCAGTGACGACACCGCCGCCTTGATGCCCGCGAGCGGCGTCCGCAGATCGTGCGAGACGGCGGCCAGCAGAGCCGTACGGATGCGGTTGCCCTCGGCGAGCGTCCGCGCCGTGTCGGCCTCGGACTGCAGGCGCTGGCGGTCCAGCACGACGGCGGCCTGCGCGGCGAAGGCGGCGAGCACGCGCCGGTCCTCCGCGGGCAGCACGCGCCCGGTCAGGGCGAGCGCCAGGTGGTCCCCGACCGGCATGTCGACGTCGGCGTCCTCGGGCCGGCCGAGGGACTGCGCGCCGACGCTCGCCGCACAGGTCCACGGCGCGGTGTCGCCCTCCCGCTCCAGGAGCGCCACGGACTCCATCGCGAAGGTCTCCCGTACGCGTTCGAGGAGCGCCTCCAGGCTGGTGTCGCCGCGCAGCACGCTGCCCGCCAGGAAGGAGAGGATCTCGGACTCCGCGCGCAGCCGGGCCGCCTGGTGGGTGCGCCGCGCCGCGGTGTCGACGACCGAGGCCACGGACACCGCGACGCCCACGAAGATCACGATGGCGACGATGTTGCGGGGGTCGGCGACGGTCCACAGGTGCAGGGGCGGCGTGAAGAAGTAGTTGAGCAGCAGTGAGCCGAAGGCCGCGGAGGCCAGCGCCGGGAGCAGCCCGCCGACCAGCGCGGCGGCGACCGTCAGCGACAGGAACAGCAGCATGTCGTTGGCGAGGCCGAGGTCGCTGTTGGCGTGCGTGAGGAGCAGCGCGAGCAGCGCGGGGCCGCCGATGCCGGTGAGCCAGCCCCACACGATCCGGGACCGGCCGAGCCGGGCGCCGCGGGCGACGGGCAGTCCGCGCCCCTTGGCGACCTCGTCGTGCGTGACGATGTGCACGTCGAGGTCGGGCCCGGACTCACGGGCGACGGTCGCGCCGACTCCGGGGCCGAACATGTACTGCCAGGTCTTGCGCCGCGAGGAGCCGAGGACGATCTGGGTGGCGTTGACGCCGCGGGCGAACTCCAGGAGGGCGGCGGGGATGTCGTCGCCGATGACGTGGTGGAACGTGCCGCCCAGGTCTTCGACCAGGGTGCGCTGGACGGCCAGCTCCTTGGGCGAGGCGGCGGTGAGGCCGTCGCTGCGGGCGATGTAGACGGCGAGCACCTCGCCGCCCGCGCCCTTCTCGGCGAGCCGCGCCGCACGCCTGATCAACGTACGGCCCTCGGGGCCTCCGGTCAGACCGACGACGATGCGCTCGCGGGCCTGCCACGTGGAGCGGATGTTGTGCTCGCCCCGGTACTCCTGGAGGTACTCGTCGGCCCGGTCGGCGACCCACAGGAGCGCCAACTCCCGCAGTGCGGTGAGGTTTCCGGGGCGGAAGTAGTTGGAGAGTGCCGCGTCGACCTTGTCGGGCTTGTAGATGTTGCCGTGGGCCATGCGGCGGCGCAGCGACTGGGGCGACATGTCGACGAGCTCGATCTGGTCGGCACGGCGGACGACTTCGTCGGGGACCGTCTCGCGTTGACGTACACCAGTGATCGAATCAACCACATCGCCCAACGACTCAAGATGCTGGATGTTGACGGTCGATATGACGTCGATGCCCGCACCAAGCAGTTCCTCGACGTCCTGCCAGCGCTTGGCGTTGCGTGAGCCCGGCACGTTCGTGTGGGCCAGTTCGTCGACGAGGGCGACGGCCGGGGCGCGCCGCAGTACGGCGTCCACGTCCATCTCGTGGAAGACCGCCCCCCGGTACGCGAGCTCGCGGCGCGGGATCTGCTCCAGGCCGTGCAGCATCACCTCGGTGCGCGGCCTGTCGTGGTGCTCGACGAACGCCACCACGCAGTCCGTGCCCCGCTCCACCCGGCGGTGCGCCTCGGACAGCATCGCGTACGTCTTGCCGACGCCCGGTGCCGAACCGAGGTAGATCCGTAGTTTGCCCCGCGTCCCGCGTCCCATGGCCTCATTGTCTTCCCGTGACTGCTCTACGCAGCGTCGAGCCTACGGCCTGCGATCTGCGCAAATGGGGCGGATGGCGGCCGGACGGGTGGCCTTGACGCAACCCTGATGCACGAAACCGGGGCCGCGCACCCTGAAGGATGCGCGGCCCCGGCCACGTACGACGGTGTGAGCGCCTCAGCGCACCTCGGTGATCTCCGGACCGCGGGCCAGCTGACCCATGCCACCGGAGAAGCGCGAGGGCTCCTGGCCGTCACCCTGGGAGCTCTCGGCGACCATCTGCGCGTCGTCGGGGAGCTTCAGGACGATCGGGTCGCGCGGGGCCATCGGGCCCTCGCCGCGCACCACGACGGTGTCGCGGAAGATCTGCTCCAGGAGACCGGCGGCCTGCGGCTGCACGGCACCCTGGCCCGAGATCACGCCGCGCAGGAACCAGCGCGGGCCGTCCACGCCGATGAACCGCACGACCTGGAAACCGCCCGTACCGTCCGGCAGTTGCACCGGCACCTGGGCCCGCAGCTCCCAGCCGAGCGAGCCCTCGACCTCGTCGATCACACCACCCTGCTGGGTGATGCCGGAGGCGATCTCCTCGCGGACCTCGCCCCAGATGCCCTCCTTCTTGGGGGCGGCGAAGGCCTGCAGCTGGATCGCGCTGTCCTGGAGGACGACGGTCGCCGCGACGATCGCGTCGCCCGCGACCTCCACACGCAGCTCCATGCCCTCCACGCCGGGGACGAAGACTCCGCCCAGGTCCACCCGGCCCTCGCCGGGCTCGCGGACCTCGGAGGCGTCCCAGGGCCCGTCGGGACGGGGCTCGGGCTCGAGCCGGACACGCTCCGAGCCCTCCTCGCCCGAGTCGACACTGCCGACGCTGTCGACGACCTGCTCGGCCTCGTCGGCCGCATCCTCGGCGGCGCCGTTCTTGTTACGACGTCCGAACACGTCACTGTCCTTCCCGGTCGGATACGACCGAAGCGTATCGATTCCCACCCTTTTGACCGTCCGCGCCGCTGCCGGCCACGGTCGGGCCACCCACGGCAGCGTGCCCGCCGGTTGACCCGAAGCCCCCTTCGGCCCGCACCGAATCGGGAAGCTCCGCGACCTCCTGGAAGCGGACCCTCTCGACCTGCTGGACCACCAGTTGGGCAATCCGGTCCAAGCGCTCGAACCGCACGCTCTCGCGCGGGTCGAGATTCACCACGATCACCTTGATCTCCCCACGGTACCCGGCATCCACTGTCCCTGGGGCATTCACCAGAGCCACGCCGCAGCGCGCTGCGAGGCCGGATCTGGGGTGCACGAAGGCCGCGTACCCCTCGGGCAGGGCGACCGACACACCGGTGGGCAGGACGACCCGCTCACCGGGCGCGAGCTCGCACGCCTCGGTGGTCCGCAGATCCGCTCCGGCGTCACCGGGGTGTTCGTACGAGGGCAGCGGCACGTCGGGGTCGACGCGCCGCACGAGCACGCCGAGTTCGTTGCCGGGTCCGCCGGGGACAGTGCTCACGGGTTCACCTCGAAGGCGCGGGCGCGCCTGACCTGGTCGGGGTCGCTCATGGCCGCCTCGATCTCTTCCGGACGGCCGTTCTCGATGAAGTGGTCGACCTTGACCTCGATGAAGAGGGCGTCGGCGCGTACGGCCACGGGCCCGTCGGGCGCGCCGATCCGGCCGGTCGCGGTCGAGTAGATCTTGCGGCCGGCGACGGCCGTCACCTCGGCGGACAGATACAGCACCGTGTCCACGGGAACGGGCCGCACGAAGTCGGTCTCCAGGCGGCCGGTCACGGCGATGGCCTGAAGCAGCCAGTTCAGGGAGCCGAGCGTCTCGTCGAGCGCGGTCGCGAGGACCCCGCCGTGCGCGAGACCCGGCGCACCCTGATGCGCGGGGCGCACGGTGAACTCGGCGGTGACGGTGACGCCTTCACCGGCCCGCGCCGCCAGGTGCAGCCCGTGCGGTTGGTCGCCACCACAGCCGAAACAGTGTCCGTAGTGCGCGCCGAGGAGCTCACCGGGGGCGGGCGCGTCGGGGTGCCGCACCGGGGCTATGGCGTCGGCGGGGGGCGTCAGAGCTGCAGAAGTACCACTCACAGCCGCAGACCTTACCCGCGCGTCCTATCAGTGCACGCATCGTGCCAAGCTTGACCCCATGGAGCTCTCGGCGACGCCTTACGACGAACGACTCACCGCGCCCCGTACGTGGTGGTTGATCACGTTCATGGTGGGGGTCGTGGGGGCCATCATCCTGCTGCCCTTCGGCCCGTTGCCGCTGCTCGGCGGCTTCGTCGGCGGCCTGCTCATCGCGGCCGTGATCACCAGCTCGTACGGCTCGGCGCGGGTCCGCGTCGTGGCCGACTCGCTGGTCGCGGGCGACGCGAAGATCCCGCTGTCCGCTCTCGGCGAGGTGCACGTCCTGGACGCGGAGGAGGCCCGGGCGTGGCGCACGTACAAGGCCGACCCGCGCGCCTTCATGCTGCTGCGCAGCTATGTCACGACCGCGGTGCGGGCGGAGATCACCGATCCGTCGGACCCGACGCCGTACGTCTACGTGTCGACGCGCGACCCTGAAGCTTTGGCAAAGGCTCTGAGTCGCGCCTGAACTCAGCGCCGCGCCCGACGAGGGCGGACTCAGGCCCCGATCTCCAGGGCGTCGGGCGGCTCCTCCAGGCGCGGCTGTTCGTTCAGCGCCTCCCAGGGAATCTGGTGTCGCCGCAGGTCCTGGCGTACCCGGTCGGCCAGTTTCCTGGTGTCACGCCGGTTCATGAACGCCCCCACGGCCGCACCGATCATGAACGGTGTCAGGCTCGGAAGGTTCCGCACCGTCCGCTTCATGATCTGCTGCCGCAGCTCGCGCTTCATCTGACCGCCGAGCGCCGCGTTGACCGTGTCCGGCTTCGCCACGTCGATGCCGCGCTCTTCCGTCCATGCGGTCAGATAGGCACCGCTACGGGCCTTCAGGTTCCCTGGCGGGCGTAGTCCGTAGACCTCGTGCAGCTCGGCGATCAGCTTGAGCTCGATCGCGGCCACGCCGGTCACTTCCGCGGCCAGTTCGGTCGGCATCGCGGGCGGAACGGGCAGCATCGCGGCGGCGCCGATCCCCGCGCCCACGGTGGATGTGGCGGCGGCCGCGCCCGTCACCAGCTTGTCCGCGAGCCGTTCCGGGTCGAGACCGGGGAACTGCTCGCGGAGGGTCGCCAGGTCCCGCACGGGAACCCGCGGCGCGTTCTCGATGATGCGATCGGCGAGGTAGCCGATCGAGGCCTTGGCGGCCGCGCCGCTCTTGGCCAGCCCCGTTCTGGCTGCTCTGGCTGTTCTGGCACCTCTCGCGACGGCGCCGCCTCTGCGCGTGCCGTCGCCGCCGGCCACCGGGGCCACCGGCAGGTCGCCCGTCGACTCGTGGTCGTCCGCCGATTCGAGCGAGGCGTCTTCTCCGGGGGCACCGGGTACACCAGGTGCTCCTGGGAAAGAGCCTCGCTCGTCGTCACGCACGGCCTCTGACGGGCCTTGAGCCGTCCCGCGGTCCTTCTTGTTGCGGGAGCGGCGCTTCCAGGGCGGGGTCGAGCTGGTCATGCCCGACCCGCCCTCAGTCGCAGTCGCGGCAGATGGGCTGCCCGTTCTTCTCCCGCGCGAGCTGGCTGCGGTGGTGCACCAGGAAGCAGCTCATGCAGGTGAACTCGTCCTGCTGCTTGGGCAGGACACGGACGGCCAGTTCCTCGTTCGAGAGGTCGGCGCCCGGAAGCTCCAGGCCCTCCGCCGCCTCGAACTCGTCCACGTCGACGTTCGACGCCGACTTGTCGTTACGCCGCGACTTCAGTTCCTCAATGCTGTCTTCGTTGAGGTCGTCATCCGTCTTGCGTGGGGTGTCGTAATCCGTTGCCATGTCGCTCTCCCCCTCTGGGTGTCTGCGGTGTCTCATGCGCCGTAACGCATGAGAGGCCGGACTTGTGCCCGACCTGAGGCGGAGATTTTGCCTCACATCAAGGTCTGTTACTCAATCGACACCCAACTGGATCCCTCACGAGTGATCGTCTTGGGTGGCGAACGGGACCGTACACGGTCCGATTGCCGCACTGCACAGGTGCCACCCCGTGTACTTCCCGTGATCAAGGCGCCCGAAAACCCGGACTTTCCCGGCTTTCACACGGCTTTTGCGATCACGGAGAGTGGACGGCCGAAAAAATGCCCATGTGATCGATCACACACGGCAATCTCCGGCGCAGGTCCGGAAAATTCAGCCAAAAGCGAACGTCCCCAGCGCGTCGGCGGAAGCATGTCAGATCCCTGCGCGCGACGCACGTTGAACCGGCCTAGATCGGCAGGGTGACCCGCATCACGAGCCCACCCCCCTCACGTGGCTCGGCCGTGATGCGGCCGCCGTGGGCGCGCGCGACGGACCGGGCGATGGAGAGCCCGAGGCCCACCCCCTTGTCGCTGCCGGTGCGCTCGGTGCGCAGCCGCCTGAACGGTTCGAAGAGGTTGTCGATCTCGTACGCGGGGACCACGGGACCCGTATTCGCGACCACCAGGACCGCCTGGCCGTGCTGGGCCTCCGTGTCCACCTCCACCCATCCCCCTTCGGGGATGTTGTAGCGAACCGCGTTCTGTACGAGGTTCAGGGCGATGCGCTCCAGAAGCACACCGTTGCCCTGGATCACCGCTTCCTTGCACTCACCGCGGATCTCCACGCTCTTCTCGTCGGCCTCGGCCCTGGCCTGGTCGATCGCCCGCGAGGCGACCTCCGCCAGGTCCACGGGCTTGCGCTCGACGATCTGGTTGTCGCTGCGGGCGAGCAGCAGCAGGCCCTCCACGAGCTGCTCACTGCGCTCGTTCGTGGCGAGCAGTGTCTTGCCGAGCTGCTGGAGCTCCACAGGTGCGCCCGGGTCGGAGAGGTGCACCTCCAGGAGGGTGCGGTTGATCGCGAGCGGCGTACGCAGCTCGTGGGAGGCGTTGCCGACGAAGCGCTGCTGCGCCGTGAAGGCGCGCTCCAGGCGGTCCAGCATCTCGTCGAAGGTGTCCGACAGCTCCTTCAGCTCGTCGTCCGGTCCGTCCAGCTCGATCCGGCGCGTCAGGTCCGTGCCGGCGACCCTGCGCGCGGTGCGCGTGATCCGGCCGAGCGGGGACAGGACGCGGCCCGCCATGGCGTAGCCGAAGGCGAAGGCGATGACGGCGAGGCCCATCAGGGCCATCAGGGAGCGGCTGAGGAGCACGTCGAGAGCATGCTGGCGCTGCTTGTTGACGCAGGCGTTCATCAGATCGTTCAGCTCGCTCGCCGAGATGTTCCCCGACGGGAAATTGCAGCTGGTGCTGATGACATGCCCGTCGGTGACCTTGAACGGCAGATCGCCGCCCACGTCGAGGGCCTGCGCGGCCAGCAGGTAGATGATCGAGAGCAGCAGGATGCCCGCGATGAGGAACATGCCGCCGTACAGCAGCGTGAGCCGTATCCGGATGGTCGGGCGGAGCCAGGGGAAGGGCGGCTCCGCCTTCGTCCCGGGCTTCCATGTCGGTTTCGGTGGCGCCGGAGAGGGTGGCGCGGGTGCGGCGGCCATCTAGGGATCAGATCCGGTAGCCCGAGCCGGGCACGGTGACGATGACGGCGGGCTCGCCCAGCTTGCGGCGCAGGGTCATCACGGTGACCCGCACGACGTTCGTGAACGGGTCCGTGTTCTCGTCCCAGGCCTTCTCCAGGAGCTGCTCGGCCGAGACGACAGCGCCTTCACTGCGCAGCAGCACCTCGAGGACCGCGAACTCCTTGGGAGCGAGCTGGATCTCCTTGCCGTCCCGGAACACCTCGCGGCGGTTCGGGTCGAGCTTGATCCCCGCGCGCTCGAGCACGGGCGGCAGCGGCATGCTCGTACGCCGCCCGAGAGCCCGTACACGGGCCGTCAGCTCGCTGAACGCGAAGGGCTTGGGGAGGTAATCGTCCGCCCCGATCTCCAGGCCCTCCACGCGGTCGCTGACGTCACCGGAGGCCGTCAGCATGAGGATGCGGGTGGGCATGCCCAGCTCGACGAGCTTGCGGGCGACGTCGTCGCCGTGCACAAGCGGAAGATCGCGGTCGAGGACGACCACGTCGTAGTCGTTGACGCCGATGCGCTCCAGGGCGGCCGCACCGTCGTACACGACGTCGACGGCCATGGCCTCCCGGCGGAGTCCGGTGGCCACCGCATCGGCGAGCAGTTGCTCGTCCTCGACGACGAGTACGCGCACGTCGTTTGTCCTTCCTCTGGTCGCCCACCGGCACGTTTCTCGGGTACGCGGGCAGGTCGGGTGTGGGGCTGTGGTCACCATCCTGCCCCTTTCGGCCATAAACCGGCTGTAAGACGGACGGCGCCCCGGGGAATGCGGGATTTTCTGGGTAGGTCGAGGTTTCTCCGGAAGGGACCTTGGGGAGGACGGCTGTACATCCGCGATCACGCTTTGTATGTGGCATGCCACGAGCCGCTGTCGAGCCCGCTCTCCGCCAGGACGGCTCGGGACGTGATCGCCCCTTCCAAGGGCACACCCCCGTGCCATCGACCCACGACCCAGGACGAGGGGGCGCAACCATGGACGCATTCACCGCAGGACTTCTGCAGCGCATCAAGGCGGCCGAGACCGACCTGACGCGGGCGCGCGAGACCGGTGACGACTTCCTTGCCGAGGTCGAGCAGGGCGAGCTGGACGACCTCCACCGCCTCGCCGCCGAGCACGGCGTGGAGGTTCACGCCTCGAGCGTCTGATGCACGTCTGATGCACGCAGGAGGGCCCCGGCGCCTGGTTCGATCCAGGCGGGCGCCGGGGCCCTTTCGTGTGCCGTGAGCTTTCGTGTGCCGTGAGCTTTCGTGTGCCGTTCGCTCGCGTGCCGTGAGCCGGGACGGTCAGTCGTGCCAGGCGCCGAGCTCTTCCAGCCAATTCTGGAGGGGCTCGAAGACGCCGGGGGGCGCCGCGACGGTCAGCTCCGGCGAGAGCGGCTCCCCCGGGCGGCCGCCGGTGAGGGCGCCCGCCTCGCGCGCGATAAGGTCGCCGGCCGCGAAGTCCCAGGGGTTCAGGCCGCGTTCGTAGTACGCGTCCATGCGGCCGAGCGCCACGTCGCACAGGTCGATGGCGGCCGAGCCGCCGCGCCGGATGTCACGCACGCGCGGCACCAGCTGACCGAGCACCTCGGCCTGGCGGGCGCGGCGCGACTCCAGGTAGCCGAAGCCGGTACCGACCAGCGCCTGCTCGAGGGGCGGCGCCACGCGCGTGTGCGCGGGGCGGTCGTTCACGAAGGCGCCCTCGCCGAGGACGGCGCGGTAGGTCTCGGCGCGCATCGGGGCGGCGACGACGCCGACGAGCGTCTCGCCGTCCTTGCGGGCCGCGATGGAGACGGACCAATCCGGGCGCCCGTAGAGGTAGTTGACGGTGCCGTCGATGGGATCGATCACCCACTGGATGCCGCTGGTGCCCTCCACCGAGGAGCCCTCCTCGCCGAGCACCCCGTCGTCGGGGCGGCGCTCGGCCAGGTAGTCGGTGATCAGCTTCTCGGAGGCGATGTCCATCTCGGTGACGACGTCGACGGCGCTCGTCTTGGTGGCGGCGACGCCGAGGTCCTCGGGCCTGCCGTCGCGCAGGAACACGCCGGCCCGCGCCGCCGCCTCCAGGGCGATCTCGAGCAGTTCCGCCTTGAGGGACGCGAGGTCGCCGGCGGTGTGGGCGGCCTCGGTGGCCCTGGGGGCCTGGGAATCGGTCACGTCACTGTCCTTACGCGTACGGGCTGTCGGAGCCGGCGGCGGCCGGCTTGGGGGTACGTGCGGGGCAGCAGCCCACGGGGCACAGGTCGTGGCTCGCGCCGAGGGCGCCCAGCGCGCAAGGCGTGACGTTCCTGCCGCTCTCGGTGGCGGCCCGCTCCAGGGCCAACTCCCGTACGGCGGCGGCGAAGCGCGGGTCGGCTCCCACGGTGGCGGAGCGGCGCACCGGGAGGCCCAGCTCCGCGGCCTTCGCCTCGGCCTCCGTGTCGAGGTCGTAGAGGACCTCCATGTGGTCGGAGACGAAGCCGATGGGCGCCATGACGACGGCCGGTACGCCCGCCGCGTGGCGCTCCTCCAAGTGGTCGCAGATGTCGGGCTCGAGCCACGGGATGTGCGGAGCGCCGGAACGCGACTGGTAGACGAGCCGCCAGGGGTGGGCGACGCCGGTCTCCTCGCGCACCGCGTCGGCGATGAGCTGCGCGACGTCCAGGTGCTGCTTCACGTACGCGCCCCCGTCGCCGTGCTCCTCGGTCCGCCCGGAGGTGTCGGCCGCCGCGTTCGGGATGGAGTGCGTGGTGAAGGCGATGTGGGCGCCGGCGCGAACGTCCTCGGGGAGATCCGCGAGGGACTTCAGAACGCCCTCGATCATGGGGCGCACGAAGCCGGGGTGGTTGAAGTAGTGCCGCATTTTGTCGATCTTCGGCAGTTCCAGGCCCTCGGCCTCCAGGGCGGCGAGCGCCTCCGCGAGGTTCTCGCGGTACTGGCGGCAGCCCGAGTACGAGGCGTAGGCGCTGGTGGCGAGAACGAGGATGCGGCGGTGGCCGTCGGTGACCATCTCGCGCAGCGTGTCCGTCAGGTACGGCGCCCAGTTCCGGTTGCCCCAGTAGACCGGCAGTTCCAGGCCGTGGTCGGCGAAGTCCTTGCGCAGGGCGTCGAGCAGGGCCCTGTTCTGGTCGTTGATCGGGCTGACCCCGCCGAACAGGAAGTAGTGCTGCCCGACCTCTTTGAGCCGCTCCTTGGGGATGCCCCGGCCGCGCGTCACGTTCTCCAGGAACGGGACGACGTCGTCGGGACCCTCCGGGCCACCGAACGAGAGCAGCAGCAGGGCGTCGTAGGGGCGGGCATCGAGGCTGGCAGCGTGCGCGTCTGGCATGTCTTCGATCCTCCCACCCGGCACTGACAGGCGGAAAACCGCGTGTGCCCGGGCCGCGGCACACGTAAGCTGTATCCACTGCTTTTACGCCTTACCGGAGTCGAGTTGCCCAGCCCCTACCGCGCCATATTCGCCCTGCCCGGAACCAAGAGCTTCTCCGCGGCCGGGCTCCTGGGCCGGATGCCCCTGTCCATGATGGGCATCGGCATCGTCACGATGGTCTCCCAGCTGACCGGGCGCTACGGGCTCGCCGGCGCCCTGTCCGCGACCGTGGCGCTGTCCGCAGCGCTGATCGGGCCACAGATCTCCCGGCTCGTCGACCGGCACGGCCAGCGCCGGGTGCTGCGGCCGGCCACTCTGGTCTCTCTCGTCGCCGTCACCGGTCTCCTGCTGTGTGCGAAGTACACGGCGCCGGACTGGACCCTGTTCGCGTGCGCGGCGCTCGTCGGCTGCGTCCCGAGCGTCGGCTCGATGATCCGGTCACGGTGGGCGGCTCTGTACGGCGACATCCCGCGGCAGCTGCACACCGCGTACTCCTTCGAGTCGGTGCTGGACGAGGTGTGCTTCGTCTTCGGGCCGATCATCTCGATCGGACTGTCCACGGTGTGGTTCCCGGAGGCGGGCCCCCTTCTTGCCGGCTGTTTCCTCGCGACCGGTGTCTTCTGGCTGACGTCGCAGCGGGCCACGGAACCGGTACCGCACCCGCGTGAACAGCACAGTCGCGGATCGGCGCTCCGCGCGCGTGGCTTGCAGGTTCTGGTGGCGACCTTCGTCGCGACGGGGGCGATCTTCGGGTCGATCGACGTCGTCACGGTGGCGTACGCCGAGGACCTCGGCCACAAGTCGATGGCCAGCGTGGTGCTCGCCGTCTACGCGACCGGCTCCTGCCTCGCGGGCGCGCTGTTCGGCCTGCTGCACTTCAAGGGAGCGCCCGCTCCCAGGTGGCTGGTGGGTGTCGTCACGATGGCCGTGAGTATGATCCCCCTCCAACTGGTCGGGAACCTGCCACTCCTGGCCGTGGCGCTCTTCGTCGCGGGCCTGTCCGTCGCACCGACGATGATCACGACGATGGCCCTCGTCGAGCAGCACGTACCACGCGCGAAGCTGACCGAGGGCATGACCTGGGTGAGCACCGGACTCTCGGTCGGCGTCGCGCTCGGTTCCTCCGTGGCCGGCTGGGTGATCGACGCGGCCGGTGCGGGGGCCGGGTACGCGGTGCCGGGGGTATCCGGCGCCGTCGCGGTCATCGTCGGGCTCCTCGGCTATCGCCGGCTGAAGCGGCCGGTTGTTCCGCAGCGGGGAGGAAACACCGATGAGCAGGGCACAGACGGGCACGCCGGGGACGCGGACGGGCAGCCGGAGGAGCAGCGAAGCCTGGCGTAACTGGGCGGGGAACGTCACGGCACGCCCCGTGCGCGAGGTGACGCCCGCGTCCGTCGAAGAGCTGACGGCGGCGGTGCGCAGCGCCGCGGAGGACGGCCTGAAGGTGAAGGCCGTCGGTTCGGGCCACTCCTTCACCGCGGCGGCTGCGACCGACGGGGTATTGATACGCCCTCAACTGTTGACCGGGATCCGCAGCATTGACCGGGCGAACGGGACCGTCACGGTCGAGGCCGGTACACCGCTCAAGCGACTCAATATGGCCCTGGCCCGCGAGGGCCTGTCGCTCACGAACATGGGCGACATCATGGAGCAGACGGTCTCCGGCGCCACCAGCACCGGCACGCACGGCACGGGGCGCGACTCCGCGTCGATCGCCGCGCAGATCAAGGGACTTGAACTGGTCACGGCGAGCGGAGAACTCCTCGCCTGTTCCGAGAAGGAGAACCCCGACGTCTTCGCGGCCGCCCGCATCGGTCTCGGCGCCCTCGGCATCATCACGGCGATCACCTTCGCCGTGGAGCCGATCTTTCTGCTCTCCGCGCGCGAGGAGCCGATGTCCCTCGACCGGGTACTCACGGACTTCGAGGAGCTGCACGCGGAGAACGAGCACTTCGAGTTCTACTGGTTCCCGCACACGGGCAGCTGCAACACCAAGCGCAACAACCGCAGCGCGGGCCCGGAGGCCCCCGTCTCGAAACTCAGCGGCTTCGTCGAGGACGAGCTGCTCTCCAACGGTCTGTTCCAGGTGGTCAATTCGATCGGCCGCGCCGTGCCCGCCACGATCCCGTCGATCGCCAAGGTCTCCAGCCGAGCACTGTCCTCCCGGACGTACACGGACATCCCCTACAAGGTCTTCACATCACCGCGCCGCGTGCGCTTCGTGGAGATGGAGTACGCGGTTCCGCGCGCGGCCCTCGTGGACACGTTGCGGGAGTTGAAGTCCATGGTCGACCGCTCACGCCTGCGGATCAGCTTCCCCGTGGAGGTCCGTACCGCCCCGGCCGACGACATCGCGCTGTCCACGGCGTCCGACCGCGACACCGCCTACGTAGCCGTGCACATGTACAAGGGGACGCCGTACCACCGGTACTTCACCGCGGCCGAGCAGATCCTCACCGCCCACGAGGGGCGCCCGCACTGGGGCAAGATGCACACGCGCGACGCGGACTACTTCGCGCGCGCGTACCCGCGCTTCGGCGAGTTCACGGCGCTGCGCGACCGCCTGGACCCGGACCGCGTGTTCGGCAATGCCTATCTGCGGCGGGTCCTCGGCGACTGACCCGGCAGCCCCCGGAGGGATCTGCATCGGGTCACTCCGACTGCGGCTGGACGTCCGAGCCCCGCGTGGGCGCGGTGGTCGGGTTGGTGGTGCTGCCACTGTCCGAACCGGAGTCCGAGCCGCTGTCGGAGCCCGAGTCCGAACCGGAGTCCGAAGACCCGCTGTCCGAGCCGGAGTCGGCATCCGAACCGGAGCCCGAGTCCGAACCCGAGTCGGACGACCCGCTGTCCGAACCGGAGTCCGAGCCGCTGTCGGAGCCGCCGGTGTCGCCCGTCGTCGACGTCGCGTTCGGGTCCGGCGTAGTGGCGCCGGAGTCGTCGTTCTGCTGCGTACCGGTGTCCGAGCCGGTGTCACTGCCGTCGGACGGCGTCGGGGCGGTGTCCGGAGTGGTGTCGCCGCCGGACGAGGAACTGCGCCCCTTGAAGGCGTCGCCGATGGTCGTGCCGCGTCCACCACCGAAGGTGTGGCCCGACACCAGTTCGTACGTCGTGATGCCGCCCATGGTGACGCCGAACACGAGCGCCGCGGCGATCAGCGGCCGCTTCCAGCTCTTGACGCGCGAACGGTGCACGGTGCCCTGGGTGAACTCTTCGTCGAGGTCCGCGCCGTCGTCGGCGTACTCACCATCCGGGACACGCAGCATCCGCGTGGCCACGTCGACGGTCTCCGGCTTGATCAGCTGGGTCTTCTCGGGATCGGCCGCGGCGGCCGCACCCGCGGCACCCAGCAGTTGCGTCTTGTCGGTGTCCTCGTCGGGCAGGAGGTCGGCCACGGCGCCCGTGTCGAGCAGTTGGGTCCCGTCGGTGGCGGTGGTGGAGACCTGCTCCATAGACGTGACCTGTTCCATGGCGGTGACCTGCTCGACAGCAGAGACCTGCGGCAGCGCCGTCGTCTCATCGGCATCCGCGACCGGTGCCTTCCGCGTCCCCCAGGTCGTGGTGGTCGGCAACGCCGTCGTGGCCGGTCGCGCCGCGGGCGGCTCGGAGCCCGTGACCATGGAACTCGTGGCGTCCATCGAGGAGTCCGAGCGGAACGTACGGGGTACGGGCCTGCCCTCCGCCGTCACCGGCACCCGCCGGGCCTTCGGCTTCACGCCCCCCTTGACGTCACGTATCTGCTCTCCGGTGCGCTTGAAGAAGTGCTGGAAGAGCGTGCCACCGCAGGTGGCCAGCGCGCTGACCACGCCGGCGCCGAGGATCGTCCCGTAGACACCGAGACCCGAGGCGAGCTTCGCGGCCACGACGGCGGCGATCGCACTGCCCGCCACCTGCGGGACGCTCAGATCCAGCCGCTTCCCCTTGGGCTCCTCCTCCATGTCCTCGGGTATGTCCTCGGATATCTCCGGCCTCTTGCCCATTATCGGAACTTGCCTGCCTTTCTCGACAAAACCACCCATGGCCCAACGAAGCCCCCAAGAGTAAGCGAACTCCCTAGGACACACGAGAAAGGACGTATCGGAGGAGGGATCAGTTCCGGTTTCGGAGATTTCGTGAAGCAGAACACGCGGACCCCACACATCACCCGCCGGGATCGGAGAACCTCGGCCCCAACTCCCGCCCCCCGAGAGAACTTCGACAGCGTGCCGATCCACGCAAGTGGCCCGAATGGAGTACTGTTGCGAGCCCTGGGTCCGGTCTCCCGCCAGGTGCTCGAGTCCTGCCAGGACCGTGGGGAGGGGGGTTCGCTGCACAGGGTGACGGAGTCCGTCACTTAGCGTTGCGAATAGGTAACCGTGCCATAACGGCGAACCAGGGCCCATGCCCGACACGCCGGGCAACTCGGCAAGGTTGTGGCAGGCTGCACCCGGGCAGGCCACACTCGACTAGCGGAAGCAGCGACGCACGTGACGTCGGCAGGCACCACCCGGGAGGTCCCCATGCCCGAACTGCGTGTCGTGGCCGTCTCTAACGACGGCACACGGCTGGTGCTGAAGGCTGCGGACAGCACGGAGTACACGCTGCCGATCGACGAGCGCCTCCGGGCCGCCGTACGTGGCGACCGTCCGCGCCTCGGCCAGATCGAGATCGAGGTGGAGAGCCACCTCCGCCCGCGCGACATTCAGGCGCGTATACGGGCAGGCGCGACCGCTGAAGAGGTCGCGCAGTTCGCCGGCATCCCGGTCGACCGGGTGCGCCGTTTCGAGGGCCCCGTGCTCGCGGAGCGCGCGTTCATGGCCGAGCGCGCCAGAAAGACCCCCGTGCGCCGCCCCGGCGAGAACGCCGGACCCCAACTGGGCGAGGCGGTGCAGGAGCGGCTCGTGCTGCGCGGCGCCGACAAGGACTCGGTCCAGTGGGACTCCTGGCGCCGGGACGACGGCACCTGGGAGGTCCTGCTCGTCTACCGGGTCGCGGCCGAACCGCACTCGGCGAGCTGGACGTACGACCCGCCCCGCAGGCTGGTCCAGGCCGTGGACGACGAGGCGCGCTCACTGATCGGCGAGTCCGACGACATCGGCACGCCCGAACCCACGTTCCCGTTCGTGCCGCGCATCGCCCGGCTGCCCAGGGACCGCCCCCTCGACCGCGCCCTGGACCGGCAGCTCGAGCGGCCCGCGCCGCCCATGGAGCCGGAGCCCGAGGAGACCGAGCTGCCGGCGATCACCTCGTCCGCCCCAGCGGAGCGCGACTCGCTGACCAGCCTCCTGGAGGCCGTGCCCAGCTACCGCGGCGACCTCGCGGTGCCCGAGCGTCCCGCCGTGGCCCCCGAGCCGCCGCAGGAGGAGTCCGAGCCGCCCGCGGCCGCCGAGGTGGAGGAGCCGGCGGCGCCCGCGGCGTCCGCCGGGGCCGGATCGGCGTACGCGGACATCCTGATGCCTCGCGCCGTCGCCGGCCATCGTGACCGCCTCACCGGCACCACCGACCGCCAGGCGGAGGCCGACGGCGTACGCCCCGGCCGCCGCGCAGCAGTGCCGAGTTGGGACGAGATCGTCTTCGGTACGCGCCGCAAGAAGCAGGAGTAGCCACTTCTTGCATCACGGGCTCTTGCACCACGAGTAGCAAGCTCTTGTACGTAGAGGGGGCCCGCGCCGTTCAGTCGGCGCGGGCCCCCTCTACGTAGGTACGGCTACTGCGGATCCGGTCCCGTAGCCACCGGGCGCGCCTCGTCGGCGGACCACTGGGACCAGGAGCCGACGTACAGCTGGGCGTCGATGCCCGCCACGGCGAGCGCCAGGATCTCGTGCGCGGCCGAGACACCTGAGCCGCAGTAGACGCCGACCTGGCCCGGATCACCGTTCGCGCCAAGGGACTTGAAGCGCTCCGCGAGCTCGGCGGCCGGACGGAAGCGCCCGTCGTCACCGACGTTCTCCGTGGTCGGGGCGGACACGGCGCCGGGGATGTGGCCGCCCACGCGGTCGATGGGCTCCACGTCACCGCGGTAGCGCTCGGCGGCGCGAGCGTCCAGAAGCAGGCCGGAGCGGGCCAGGGCCGCGGCTGCGTCCGCGTCGAGCAGTCCGGTGGCACCGGGTGCAGGCTCGAAGCTGCCCGGCTGCGGCGCTGGAGCCTTGGTCTCCAGAGGCCCGTCCCAGGCGTCAAGCCCGCCGTCGAGTACCCGCACGGACGGGTGACCCGTCCAGCGCAACAGCCACCAGGCGCGCGCAGCGGCCCAGCCCTGACCGCCGTCGTATACAACGACATCGCGGTCCGCGGAGACGCCGGCCGCGCGCATCGCCGCGCCGAATACGGACACCTCGGGCAAGGGGTGCCGACCGTCGCCGGGGTCCGCGTGACCAGCGAGTTCCGTGTCGAGATCGACGTAGACCGCGCCCGGGACATGGCCCGCCGCGTACTCGGCACGGCCGTCGAACGCGGGCGCCCCCGCGGACGTGGCGAGGCTGAGCCGCCAGCGGACGTCGAGCAGCACAGGGGGCCGTTCACCCGTCAACTCGCTCGCGAGTTCGGATGCGGAGATGATGGCATTCATGGGTCCATCCTTGCTCACGCTCTGGCCTGCGCGCTCCTGGTCGTATAGCGTGCTCGATCGACTACCGAGCGTATTTTGACCGGACGTGGCTGGGCCGTGGCACCGAAACGTATGCGAAACACCGTTTCTGGCATCCTCCACGGGGAGTCCGATGGTTTCGGCGCGGCCGAAGAGCGTCGCACGGCACCGAGTGCCACTATCGGCACGGGCGCCACCTGGCATACGGGCGCCGCCTGACACTGGGATCCGAGCCGCGGGCCCCGAGGGTTCCGTTCCGAGGAGAGAGTGACGATGACCGAGGCAGCAGCCCGGCGCGCACCGGGCACCCCTTGCTGGGTGAGCCTGATGGTGCACGGCATGGCCGCGACCCAGGAGTTCTACGGGGCGCTGTTCGGCTGGGAGTTCAGGCCCGGCCCACAACAGCTCGGCCCGTACGCGAGGGCGCTCCTCAACGGCAAGGAGGTCGCCGGGATCGGCCAGCTGCCGCCCGACCGCCAGCTGCCGATCGCCTGGACCCCCTACATGGCCTCGGACGACGTGGACGCGACGGCCGAGACCGTACGGCACTGCGGCGGCACGGTGGGCGTGGGCCCGCTGGACGCCGGGGAAGCCGGCCGGATGGCGATCGGCTCCGACCCCGCGGGCGCGGTGTTCGGGATCTGGCAGGCCGCTGAGCACGGGGGGTCGGCGGTGACCGGGGTGCCGGGCGCGATGGCGTGGAACGAGCTGGTGACGCGGGAGACCGCGAGCGTCGCGAAGTTCTACCAGGCGGTCTTCGGATACACCGAAGAGGCCGTCGTCTCCGCCGACTTCGACTTCCTGACGCTGCACCTGGCGGACCGCCCCGTGGCCTCCGTGCACGGCGTCGGCCACGCCCTGCCCCGCGACCAGGGTCCGCATTGGATGACGTACTTCACGGTCGACGATGTGGACGAGGCCGTGGAACGCGTCGCCGACCTGGGTGGCCACGTGGTGTCCGCCGCCCGCGAGGGCTCGCACGGGCGGGTGGCCACGGTGGCGGATCCGGAGGGCGCGGAGTTCTCGGTCGTGGCGTCGCCGACCGCCTAGGCGGGGCGTTTCCCGGGACGTGCGTCCCCCGGGGCGTGAACTATCCCAGGGCCTGCGCTTCCCGGGCGTGAGCTTCCCAGGGCCTACGCTTCCCGGGGCCCGCGTTTCGCTCAGGCCGACCCGACCGGCAGCACGTCCGGGGAGAGCGCCGCCGCGTGCGCCGTGGCGCTCGTCATCCGCCGCCGATGGTGCCGTCGGCACAGCACCTCGTAGCCGATCTCGTCCGCCATGTGGTTCACGTCGCCGACGACGACCTGGGCGCCTTCGACGACCATCGCGCCGTTGACCGTGCGGGCGTTGTGCGTGGCGCGGGCGCCGCACCAGCACAGCGCCTCCACCTGCAACACCTCTACGCGGTCGGCCAGTTCGACCAGACGTTGCGAGCCGGGGAACAACTTGGAGCGGAAGTCGGTCGTGATGCCGAAGGCGAAGACGTCCAGTTCCAGCTCGTCGACGACGCGGGCGAGCTGGTCGATCTGCTCCGGCGCGAGGAACTGCGCCTCGTCCGCGATCAGGTAGTCCACCCTGCCGCCGTGCGAGAGATGGTCGACCACGTACGCGTAGACATCCAGGTCGTCCGCGACCTCCACGGCGTCCGTGACCAGCCCGAGGCGCGAGGAGAGCTTGCCCTCCCCCGCCCGGTCGTCGCGGGTGAAGATGAGGCCCTGGAGGCCGCGCGCCGAGCGGTTGTGCTCGATCTGCAGAGCGAGGGTCGACTTCCCACAGTCCATCGTTCCGGAGAAGAACACCAGCTCGGACATGGGGAGTTGAGCACCTTTCGCGTGACGTGAGGGGGTTGCCGAAGTGGCCGGTGAGGCCAGTGTGCCCGGTGTGGTCAGGACCGCACTTCCAACAGCGGTACGAGCTGCTCCGCCGGCGTCATCGAGCCGTGGTTGCCGACCATCAGGGATTCCTTCGGCTCGCTTCTCGAGGCGATGAGGAGCACGTCGTCACGGGCCGCGGCGATGACGTCGCCGAGTCGGTCGTACACACGTTGATCAACCTGTGGACCGAACCAGCCGGCCGCGATGGCCTCGTCGCGCGAGGCGATCCAGAACTGCTCGCCGAGCACCTCGCGCCACACCGTGAGCACGTCGCCCGCAGCGCCCGGCACCGCGTACACATGGCGGGCGCGGCCCTCGCCGCCCAACAGGGCGACGCCCGCGCCCAGTTCCCAGTCGTCGTCGAAGTCGATGCGGGACTGCTCGTCGAAGGCGATGTCGACCATGCCGTGGTCCGCGGTGACGTACAGGGCGCTGCGCGGCGGCAGTTGCTCGGCGAGGCGCTGCGCGAGGCGGTCGACGTACATGAGCTGGCCGCGCCAGGGGTCGGAGTCCACGCCGAAGCGGTGCCCCTTGCCGTCGACCTCGCTGTAGTACGTGTAGACGAGCGACCGGTCCCCCGCGGCCAGTTGCTCGGCGGCCAGGTCCATGCGGTCCTCGCCGGAGAGGCGGCCGTGGAACGTGCCGCCGCTGAGGGCGATCTTGGTGAGGGGAGTCGACTCGAAGTGCGGCGCGGATACCTGTGCCGTGTGAACGCCCGACTCGTGGGCGCGCTGGAAGATCGTGGGGTACGGCTGCCAGGTCCTCGGCTTCGTCCAGGGGTTCCAGCGGAGCTGGTTCATCAGCTCGCCGGTGTCCGGGTTGCGCACGGTGTAACCGGGCAGGCCGTGCGCGCCGGGAGGAAGGCCGGTGCCCACGGAAGCGAGAGAGGTCGCGGTGGTCGCCGGGTAGCCCGCGGTGATGGGGCGGCCGGTGCCGCCGCGCGAGGACGATATGAGCGAACTGAGGAACGGGGCCTCGTCCGGGTGCGCCCTGAGCTGCTCCCATCCCAGGCCGTCGATCAGGAACACGCAGGCGCGGTCGACCGGCTGCAGCTCGGGGATGCCGACGGTACAGCCGGGCACGCCCAGGTGGGCGCCGATGGTGGGCAGCAGATCCGCGAGGGATCCGGTGCCGTACGCCGGGACGGGAGCGGAGTGGACGGGCAGCGGCTCTACATCGTCCCAGGCGGCCTGCGTCATCGGCGGCCCGCGTCCGCGATGGCCTCGGAGAGGGACTGGGCGAAGGTGAGTGCCTGGCGCACGGTCTCCGGGCCGTCCCCGGCCTCGCTGACGCGCAGGCTCAGGTCGTCCGCGGTCGTACTGCCCGTGTATCCGTGGTCCGCCTCGCAGTTGGGGTCGCCGCAGGTCGCCAGCTCCATGTCGATGCGGGACACGGCGCCCCAGCCGATGGTGAGGACGACCTCGCGGGGCAGCGACCCAGGGACGTACTTCTCCGGATTGGCGACGACGCGGCTGAGCACGACCGACGAGATCCGGCCGATCTGCACGGACTCCGTCGACGTCGTCGCGTACGACGTCGGGGACGTGCTGTCGGCCGCCTGCTCGTCGGTGTGGCTGACGATGAAGCGGCTGTCGGTCAGGACCAGGACGGTGACATGACGGCGGACCTCGTTCGCATCGAACGTGGTCTCCTGGTGCACCAGATACGACGAGATCGGCTCGCCGCCGACCGAGGCCTCCACCGCCTCGGCCACAAGAGCCGGGTAGTAGCCGCTGCGCTCGATCGCCGCTCGCAGCCCTTGGGTCGTCGTACTGGTCTTGGCCATGGGGTCCATCCTAAGGCCCGTGAAGAGACTGCCGATGCCCCTGTGGATAACTCTCCGTGAGGGCTCCGTGCGGGGTGGCTGCGAGGTGGTTCAGTACGCGGCGGGCAGGGTGCGCGGGCCGAGGTCGTCGCGGGCGGGCGGCGGCGCGAGCCGGACGGAGGCGCCGAGGACCGTCAGGCCGCGCTCCGCCACGACGACGGGTTCGAGGGCGACGCCGACGACTTCGGGGTGGTCGTCGACGAGGCGCGACACCCGCTGCAGCAGCTCTTCGAGCGCGGGCGTGTCGACCGGTGCCGCGCCGCGCCAGCCGAACAGGATCGGGGATGTCTTGATGGACCGCACGATCGCCTGCGCGTCCTTGTCGGTCACCGGGATCAAGCGGTGCGCGGTGTCACCGAGCAGCTCGGAGGCGGCTCCGGCGAGCCCGAAGGAGAGCACGGCGCCCGCGGCCGGGTCTATGACGGCGCGTACGACGGTGTCGACTCCGCGCGGTGCCATCGCCTGCACGACCGGCCGCAGTTCGGCGGGCTTGCCGAGCCGCTGGGTCAGGTCCTCGTAGGCGCGCCGCAGCTCTCCCTCACCGGCCAGGTCCAGGCGTACGCCGCCGAGGTCGGGGCGGTGCCGCAGGTGCGGGGCCGTCGTCTTCAGGGCCACCGGGTAGCCGAGCGCGCGTGCCGCCGCCGCGGCCTCGTCCGGGCCGGGCGCGGGCAGCGTGCCGCGTACGTCGATGCCGTAGCGGGACAGCAGGGCGCGGGCGTCCTCCGGGGCGAGGTCGGAGCCTCGCGGGTCGCCCTCCTCGGCGAGCAGTTCCGTGATGAGCTCGGCGGCCCCCTGCTCGTCGACGGCGTCGTACTCGGGCACCTTGCCGGGTGCGGCCGCGTCGCGTCGCCACTGGGCGTACTTGGCCACTTGGGAGAGCGCGCGGACGGCGCGCTCGGCGGCCGGGTAGGCGGGGATGAGGCGCGGGGCGGTCGCCGCCTCCGCGGGAGGCGGCGGCTCCTCCGAGGCCGTTTCGTGGGTGGCTCGCTGCGGTGGCGTGTCGGGCGCGTTGGGCCCTGTACTGGCCGCGGCGGAGAGTGCTTCCGCGAGGCCACCGAGCTCGACGTGGACGACGAGTACCGGCTTCGTGGGCCCGGTGGCGGCGGCCGCACTCAGCGCGGCCGCGAGTTCCGCGTCCTCCGAGGGGCCCTCCCCCACAGCGGGGATCGCGGTGACCACGACGGCGTCCGTCTTCTCGTCGGCCAATGCCTGCTCCAGAGCGGCCCGGAAGTCGGCGGCGGACGCGGCCGTCGTCAGGTCCAGCGGCGGCTTGGGGCGCAGCCCTTCGGAGAGGCACACGTCGTACGTCAGGAGGCCGAGCGACTCCGAGTTGCCCAGGATGGCGACGCGTGGCCCCTCGGGCAGCGGCTGGCGGGCCAGCAGGAGGCCGGTGTCCACGAGTTCCGTGATCGTGTCGACCCGGATGACCCCCGCCTGGCGCAGCAGTGCGGACACGGTGGCGTACGGGAGGCGGGTGGCCCGCACCGCGTGTCCCGTCGGAGCGATGCCGCTGTGCCTGGCGCCCTGCACGACCACCAGGGGCTTGGCGGCGGCGGTGCGGCGGGCGAGGCGGGTGAACTTGCGGGGATTGCCGATCGATTCGAGGTACATCAGGGCGACGTCGGTGTCCGCGTCGTCGTACCAGTACTGCAGGACATCGTTCCCGGAGACGTCCGCGCGGTTGCCCGCTGAGACGAACGTGGAGACCCCGCTGGCCCCGGTGACGCCCCCGCCCCTGCGGTGCAGGCGGGACAGGAGCGCGATGCCGATGGCGCCGGACTGGGCGAACAGGCCGATGTGTCCGGGGCGCGGCATCTCGGGGGCGAGCGAGGCGTTGAGCCGTACCTCCGGTGAGGTGTTGACGATTCCGAAGGCGTTCGGACCGACGATGCGCATCCCGTAGCTGCGGGCCTGGCGGACCAGGGCACGCTGGCGCTCGCGGCCCTCCTCCCCGCTCTCGGCGTAGCCGGCGGAGACCACGACGAGGCCCTGCACGCCGCGCTCTCCGCACTCGGCGACGACCTCGGGGACGTCCGGGGCGGGCACGGCGACGACGGCCAGGTCGACCGGGGCGGCCGGGTCGATGTCGCGTACGGAGCGGTGGGCGGGCACGCCGTCGATCTCGGTGACGTCATGTTCGAACGCCTGGTTCACCGCGTACAGGCGCCCCGTGAAACCCGCGTCCTTCAGGTTGTCGAGAACGCTGCGGCCCACTCCTCCGGCCGCACGCCCCACGCCGATCACGGCGACTGAGCCGGGCGCGAGCAGGCGATGCACCGAGCGGGCCTCGGCGCGCTGCTCGCGCGCGTGCTGCACAGCGAGCGACGCCTCCGTGGGCTCGATATCGAACTCCAGGCGGACGACGCCGTCCTCGAAGCTGCGCTTCTGCGTGTATCCGGCGTCCCGGAACACCTTGATCATCTTGCTGTTGGCGGGCAGTACCTCGGCGGCGAACCGGCGGATGCCGCGCTCGCGGGCGACGGCCGCGATGTGCTCCAGGAGCGCCGATGCGACGCCTCGGCCCTGGTGGGCGTCCTGCACGAGGAAGGCGACCTCCGCCTCGTCGGCCGGGGAGGTCGCCGGCAGGCCCTGCGCGTTGATCCGGTCGTAGCGCACCGTGGCGATGAACTCGCCGCCCACCGTGACCGCGAGACCGACCCGGTCCACGTAGTCGTGATGGGTGAAGCGGTGCACGTCCTTGGCGGACAGTCGTGGGTAGGGCGCGAAGAAGCGGTAGTACTTCGACTCGTCCGAGACCTGCTCGTAGAAGCTGGTCAGATGCTCGGCGTCCGCGGTCGTGATGGGCCTGATCCGCGCGGTGCCGCCGTCGCGCAGCACTACGTCGGCCTCCCAGTGGGCGGGATACTCATGCCGGTCCGACGGGGTCTCCATGCCGCAAGAGTAGGGCCGGGCACTGACAGATGACGGCCTGTCGTACGGGTCGCGGCCCGTGCGTACGGAAGGCACCCTATGGAGGACCGAAGGGCCGTGCCGGCGAGGACCTGGGTCCGCGTCACGCACGCCTTACGATATGGAACACTGGTCTAGACAACCGTGAGACACCTGAAGGGCAGCATCACATGGCTGAGCGCCGCGTCAACGTCGGCTGGGCCGAGGGCCTCCACGCCCGCCCCGCTTCCATCTTCGTCCGCGCTGCCACGGCGGCCGGCGTTCCCGTGACGATCGCCAAGGCCGACGGCAACCCCGTCAACGCCGCCTCCATGCTGGCCGTGCTCGGCCTGGGCGCGCAGGGCGGCGAGGAGATCGTGCTGGCCTCCGACGCCGAGGGCGCGGACGCCGCGCTCGACCGTCTGGCGAAGCTGGTCGCCGAGGGGCTCGAGGAGCTTCCCGAGACCGTCTGACACAAAGGCAAAAGCAGTACGGCTGAGCCGCGCGCCCCGAAGAGGGACGCGCGGCTTTTTCGTTCACCATTGCGACACGAATTGGGCAACAGAGAATAGGAGGAACCAGGCAGCTGGAATTGATCCGCACCTCATTCGATTCATTCGCCGAATAGTGCACTTCTTTGTATACGGCGCTTTTGTTAAAGCTGGCGACCCACCGTGTTGACTGCATGTTGCGAAGTCCTCACGCGCTCGCCCGCGCGGGGCACGCGCAGCCTGTGGGCGGCCGCCGCCCGCTCCGCATGCAGGACGGTCAGGGCGCGGGAACGCTCCGCGTCACCCCGCGCCACGGCGTCGACGATGGCGCCGTGCTCGGCCCAGGACTCGGCCGGCCGGGCCGGGCTCTCCACGGCGTACATCCAGGCAATCTTGTGGCGAAGCTGGGTGAGCAGGGTGATCAGGCCGGGGCTGCCGGAAGCCTGAGTAAGCGTCTCGTGGAACCAACTGCCGAGAGAGCGCAGATCCTCGCTCTGACCTCGCCTGGAGCGCTCCTGCCCCAGCCTGACCAGGCCGCGCAGCACCTTGAGGTGCGCCTCCGTGCGGCGCTGCGCGGCGCGGGCGGCCGCCATGGGTTCGAGCAGCGTGCGGATCTCCAGGAGATCGGCCGCCTCCCGCTCGGTGGGTTCGGCCACGCACGCGCCCGCGTGCCTGCGCGTGACGACGAACCCCTCCGCCTCCAGGGTGCGCAGCGCCTCACGGACGGGCACACGCGAGACCCCGTAGCGACGCGCGAGCAGTTCCTCGGTGAGCCTGCCACCGCGCTCGTACACGCCGGCGACGATGTCGTCGCGGATCGCTGTGCATACCGACTGTGCGGGAATGCGCATGACTCGACCTCCGCCTCAATGCCCGCGACACGCGGTCTATTGACGCCCGGTCGGGCGCGAATGACACGCGGCCGGAACGTTTACCCCGTGACTCTATTCCACCGGACTTGAATTTCCGACGAGAGAACTGAATCCGGGGATATTTTTTGGACACCGCGGACCCGCGCACACGAAAGCCCCGGCTCGATGAGCCGGGGCTTTCGTGGAGTGTGCCTGGCGGGTCAGACGTTCACACCGTGCTGTCGCAGGTACGCGACGGGGTCGATGTCCGAGCCGTAGTCGGGGCCGGTACGGGCCTCGAAGTGGAGGTGCGGGCCCGTGACGTTGCCGGTGGCTCCGGAGAGGCCGATCTGCTGACCGGGGGTGACGTCCTGGCCGACGGAGACGCCGATCGAGGACATGTGACCGTACTGGGTGTACGTACCGTCCTTCATCTTGATCACGACGTTGTTGCCGTACGCGCCACCCCAGCCGGCCTCGACGACGGTACCCATGCCGACCGCGTGCACCGAAGTGCCGCTGGAGGCGTGGAAGTCGATGCCGGTGTGGCTGCCGGAGGACCACAGTCCGCTGCCGGCCTGGTAGGCGGTGGAGACGTACGAGCCGGATATCGGCGACACGAAGCTGTTCAGGCGCTTGCGCTCGGCCTCGCGGGCGGCGCGCTCCTTGGCCTCGCGCTCCTTCTCGGCCTTCTCGGCGGCCCGCTTCTTGGCCTCCGCCTCGGCCTTGCGCTTGGCCTCCTCGGCCTTCTTCTTGGCCTCGGCCTCGGCCTTCGCCTTGGCGGCCGCCTTCTGCTGCGCGGTGGCCTGCGCGTCGATCTGCTCGGCCAGGGAGTCGCCGATGGCGACGGCCTGCGTGAGGCCGTCGTGCGGGACTGTCGCGGTGTCGGCGGCGAGCGCGGGGGCGGCGAGGCCACCCACCACGCCCGTCGTGGTGATGGCGGCGACGCCCGCGAACTGAGCGGTGGTACGCGTCAGGCGGCTGGGACGGCGGTGCTTCCCGGTGGCACGGGTGAACCCCATGAAGTGGCTGGTCCTTTCCTTCCTTCTCGCCTACCGGGTTAGCTGACGGGTTCGGAGCAGGAAGGTCTCCTACAGACTCCCTCCCCTACGGGAAGAGCGCCCGATTCACCCCAGGGACTTCGGTGGGTCCCCGGCTCCCCTGGCTCGCACCATGGGGACTCGGCGATGACTGTCCGGTGTCGCGGGCGCGACGTACGTCTGGCGAACAGCCGGACCGAACGCTAAGCGGGGCGTCTTTGAATCAACAAACAGAACCCGCCTTTTGTAGCGCACGCCACAGGGCAGACAGGCAACCTCTACGCCAATACGGACATTTGGGAACGTGTGGTGATTATGGATGATCGTGACCGACGCCACGAAGCCCCGGCGGCCAGTGACGGCGCCGGGGCTTCGTGGGGTGCCGCGGGAGACGAGCTCAGCCGGCGACCACAGTGACTTCGCCAATACCGAGCGCCTTCACCGGCTCCTCGATCTGCGCGGCGTCGCCCACCAGGATCGTGACCAGACGGTCCGCGGGGAACGCGCTCACGACGGCGGCCGTGGCCTCCACGGTGCCCGTAGCGGCCAACTGCCGGTACACCTGCGCCTGGAAGTCGTCCGGCAGGTGCTGCTCGACCTGGTCGGCGAGGGTGCTCGCGACGGCCCCCGCGGTCTCGAACTTCAGCGGGGCGACACCCACCAAGTTCTGTACGGCGGTGTCCCGTTCGGCATCCGTGAGCCCCTCGGCCGCCAGCGTGCGCAGGACCTTCCACAGGTCGTCGAGCGCGGGCCCGGTGTTCGGCGTGTCCACCGAGCCGCTGATGGCGAGCATCGCGGCGCCGCTGCCGTCGGGCGCGGAGCGCAGCACCTGGGCGAAGGACCGCACACCGTAGGTGTAGCCCTTCTCCTCGCGCAGGACGCGGTCCAGGCGCGACGTGAGGGTGCCGCCCAGGCAGTACGTGCCGAGGACCTGCGCGGCCCACACACGGTCGTGCTTGTCCGGTCCGACCCGGCCCATGAGCAACTGCGTCTGCACGGCGCCCGGGCGGTCCACGATGATCACGCGACCGGTGTCGTCGGCGACGACCGGCGGCACGGGGCGCGGCTCGGCGGTGTCACCCGTCCAGGCGCCGAGCGTGTCGGCGAGGAGGGCGTCCAGGTCGATGCCCGTCAGGTCGCCCACGACGACGGCCGTCGCGGTGGCGGGGCGTACGTGCCGGTCGTAGAAGGCGCGCACTGCCGCGGCGTCGATGGCCGAGACGGTCTCCTCGGTGCCCTGGCGCGGGCGCGACACGCGCGCGTCGGCCGGGAAGAGCTGCCTGGAGAGCTCCTTGGCGGCGCGCCGGGCCGGGTTGGCGCTCTCGTGCGGGATCTCGTCCAGGCGATTGCGGACGAGGCGCTCGATCTCGCTGTCGGTGAAGGCGGGGGCCCGCAGGGCGTCGGCCAGGAGGGCGAGCCCCTTGGACAGGCGGGAGGCCGGCACTTCGAGGGAGGCACGGACGCCGGGGTGGTCGGCGTGCGCGTCCATCGTGGCGCCGCAGCGCTCCAGCTCGGCGGCGAACTCCTCGGCGGAGTGCTTGTCGGTGCCTTCGTTGAAGGCCCGCGCCATGATCGTCGCGACGCCGTCGAGGCCCTTCGGTTCGGCGTCCAGCGGCGCGTCCAGGTGCACCTCCACGGCGATGACCTGCTGGCCGGGCCGGTGGCAGCGCAGCACCGTCAGTCCGTTGGGGAGCGCGCCGCGCTCCGGGGCCGGGAACGCCCAGGGCTTGGGCTCGCCCGCCTGCGGCCGGGGATGGAAGTCCATGTTCGCGAGCTGCTCGGTCACTGGCCCGCCTCCTCAGCGTTCTCGGCGTTCTCGGCGTTCTCGGCGTTCTCGGTGTCGGCGGGCGCGGTCGGCTCGTACACGAGGGACGCGCGGTTGTCGGGGCGCAGCCGCGCCTTGGCGATCTCCTGGACGTCCTCGGCGGTCACGTCCAGGACGCGCCCCACGGCGGTCAGGGCGAGCTGCGGGTCGCCGAACAGGACGGCGTAGCGGCACAGCTCGTCCGCGCGCCCCGCGACCGTGCCCAGGCGGTCCAGCCACTCGCGCTCCAACTGGGCCTGGGCGCGCTCCATTTCCTCGGGACTCGGGCCCTCTTCGGCGAACCGGGCGAGCTCCTCGTCGACGGCGGCCTCGATGACCGGCACCTCGACGTCTCCGGAGGTCTTCACGTCCAGCCAGCCCAGGGAGGGCGCTCCGGCGAGGCGCAGCAGACCGAAACCGGCCGCCACGGCGGTGCGGTCACGGCGTACGAGCCGGTTGTACAGCCGCGAGGACTCGCCGCCACCCAGAACGGTGAGGGCGAGGTCGGCGGCGTCGCACGCGCGCGTGCCGTCCTGCGGGAGCCGGTACGCCGACATCAGGGCGCGTGCCGGGACCTCCTCCTCGACGACCTCGCGCTGCTGCTCGCCGATGACCTCCGGGAGCGCGCCGTCGCGCGGGGCAGGCTTGCCGTCGTGGCCCGGGATGGAGCCGAAGTACCGCTCGACCCAGGCCAGCGTCCGCTCGGGGTCGATGTCGCCGACGATCGACAGCACCGCGTTGTTGGGCGCGTAGTAGGTGCGGAAGAAGTTCCGCGCGTCTTCAAGGGTGGCCGCGTCCAGGTCGGCCATGGAGCCGATGGGCGTGTGGTGGTAGGGGTGCCCCTCGGGGTACATGAGGGCGGTCAGCTTCTCGAACGCGGTGCCGTAGGGCACGTTGTCGTAGCGCTGGCGCCGCTCGTTCTTCACTACGTCCCGCTGGTTCTCCATCGACTCGTCGTCAAGGGCCGTCAGGAGCGAGCCCATGCGGTCGGCCTCCAGCCACAGCGCGAGCTCCAGCTGGTGGGCGGGCATGGTCTCGAAGTAGTTGGTGCGCTCGAAGCTCGTCGTACCGTTGAGCGAGCCGCCCGCGCCCTGGACGAACTCGAAGTGCCCGTTGCCGTGCACCTGCTTCGAGCCCTGGAACATCAGGTGCTCGAAGAGGTGAGCCAGGCCCGTACGGCCCTTGACCTCGTGGCGCGAGCCGACGTCGTACCAGAGGCAGACCGCCGCGACCGGGGTCAGATGATCCTCGGAGAGCACCACACGCAGGCCATTGGCCAGCCGGTGCTCGGTCGCTGTCAGGCCGCCGGAGCCGGCCTCGGCGGTGGCCGTGTGACCCATGGGCATGTACGTCCCTTCGATCGCGGTGCAACGCGAATACGCGGTGAGCTCTGGACTGCGGCAAGTCCTGGAACACTGAACTGCTGCAAGTGCTGCCACTGTATGCAAGCGTGCTGGCACCTGGCGAAGTTCCCGCCGGGGCTACGCCGTGAGCGAGCAGACGGCCCTCTCGGGGCCGCGCGACACCCGGTACTGAAGGGCCGCGAGCGGCGTTGTCAGTGCGGCGGTCCACAATGGTCCGCGACAGTTCCCGTTCATGTAACCGTTCTTGTAGGTGAAGGAGCCGCAGCCGCGATGGCCCGCCGCAGCACGAAGACCCCGCCGCCCGACGACTTCGAGGAGAAGATCCTCGACGTCGACGTGGTCGACGAAATGCAGGGCTCCTACCTGGAGTACGCGTACTCGGTCATCTACTCACGCGCCCTGCCCGACGCCCGGGACGGGATGAAGCCCGTCCACCGTCGGATCGTCTACCAGATGAACGAGATGGGCCTGCGCCCCGAGCGCGGCTACGTGAAGTGCGCCCGCGTCGTCGGCGAGGTCATGGGTAAGTTGCACCCCCATGGCGACTCGTCGATCTACGACGCACTGGTGCGCCTCGCCCAGCCGTTCTCCATGCGCGTCCCGCTGGTGGACGGGCACGGGAACTTCGGCTCCCTGGGCAATGACGACCGCCCGGCCGCCATGCGGTACACGGAGTGCCGTCCGGACGCCGCCGCGAGCCTGATGACGGAGTCGATCGACGAGAACACGGTCGACTTCATCTCGAACTACGACGGCCAGGAGCAGGAGCCGCTCGTCCTCCCGGCCGCGTACCCGAACCTGCTGGTGAACGGCGCGTCGGGCATCGCGGTCGGCATGGCGACGAACATGGCGCCGCACAACCTGGGTGAAGTGATCGCCGCCGCGCGGCACTTGATCCGGCACCCGGGCGCCGACCTCGACACACTCATGAAGTTCGTTCCCGGGCCCGACCTGCCGACGGGCGGCCGGATCGTCGGCCTGTCCGGCATCAGGGACGCGTACGAGACCGGCCGCGGCACGTTCAAGATCCGCTCGACGGTCTCCGTGGAGAACGTGACGGCGCGCCGCAAGGGCCTCGTCGTCACCGAGCTGCCCTTCGCGGTCGGCCCCGAGAAGGTCATCACGAAGATCAAGGAACTGGTCGGTTCCAAGAAGCTCCAGGGCATCGCCGACGTGAAGGACCTCACGGACCGCGAGCACGGCCTGCGCCTGGTCATCGAGATCAAGAACGGCTTCGTGCCGGAGGCCGTCCTGGAGCAGCTCTTCAAGCTGACGGCCATGGAGGAATCCTTCGGCATCAACAACGTGGCGCTGGTGGACGGCCAGCCGCTCACCCTCGGCCTCAAGGAACTCCTCGAGGTCTACCTGGACCACCGCTTCGACGTGGTGCGCCGCCGCAGCGAGTTCCGCCGCAGCAAGAAGCAGGACCGGCTCCACCTGGTGGAGGGTCTCCTCGTCGCCCTGGTGGACATCGACGAGGTCATCCGCATCATCCGGGACAGCGACAACAGCGCGCAGGCCAAGGAACGCCTGATCGAGCGCTTCTCGCTGAGCGAGATCCAGACGCAGTACATCCTGGACACGCCGCTGCGCCGCCTCACCAAGTTCGACCGCATCGAGCTGGACGCGGAGCGCGACAAGCTCAACGGCGAGATCGACGAGCTGACCGGCATCCTCGAGTCCGACTCCGAGCTGCGCAAGCTGGTCTCTTCCGAACTGGCCGCCGTGGCGAAGAAGTTCGGTGACGACCGGCGCACGGTGCTCCTGGAGTCGGCCGGCGCCCCGGTGTCGGCGGTTCCGCTCCAAGTCGCCGACGACCCGTGCCGCGTGCTGCTCTCCTCGACCGGGCTGCTTGCCCGTACGGCGAACGGCGATCCCTTCACCGAAGGTGAAGGCACCAAGCGTACGAAGCACGACGTGATCGTCTCCTCGATCCCCGCGACGGCTCGCGGCGAGATCGGCGTCGTCACGTCCGAAGGGCGCCTGCTGCGCCTGAACGTGGTCGACCTGCCGCAGCTCCCGGACTCGGCCGCCGCGCCGAACCTCTCCGGAGGCGCCCCGGTCGCCGAGTTCCTCTCCTCCCTGGAGGCGGACGAGACGGTCGTGTGTCTCATGACCCTTGACGAGTCCTCGCCCGGCCTGGCGATCGGCACCGAACAGGGAATCGTGAAACGCGTGGTTCCCGACTATCCGTCCCACAAGGAGGAGCTGGAGGTCATCACCCTCAAGGAGGGTGACCGCATCGTCGGCGCCGCGGAGCTGCGCACCGGTGAGGAAGACCTGGTCTTCATCACGGACGACGCACAGCTGCTGCGCTTCCAGGCCTCCATCGTGCGCCCGCAGGGCCGCGCGGCGGGCGGCATGTCCGGCGTGAAGCTGGCGACGGGCGCGAAGGTCATCTCGTTCACCGCGATCGACCCTGCCGTCGACGCGGTGGTGTTCACCGTGGCCGGATCGCGCGGCACGCTGGACGACTCGGTACAGACGACGGCCAAGCTCACGCCGTTCGACCAGTACCCGAGGAAGGGGCGTGCCACGGGCGGCGTGCGCTGCCAGCGCTTCCTGAAGGGCGAGGACTGCCTGAGCCTGGCCTGGGCCGGCCCGGCACCCGCGCGTGCGGCGCAGAAGAACGGCACGCCGGCCGAGCTGCCCGAGATGGACCCGCGCCGCGACGGTTCGGGCTTGTCCCTGCCGAAGACGGTGGCGGCGACGGCGGGACCGGTCTAGGGCGCGTAGTCCGCGACTTCCTCCGCCTCGCCCTTGTCCTGCACGTAGCGGAGAACGCCCCACATGGCCTGCTCGTCGGCGGCATGTGGGGCGTCGCTCGTGGCGACGCTCTTTGCGGCATCCAGCTGCTTACCGAGGGCGCTCGCGTCGATGCCGGATCCGATCAGTACGAGTTGCGTGAGGCGCTCCTCGCCGCTCGGCCACGGCTCCGGGTAGAACCTCAGAAAGCGCCCCACGGCGTGCACGGCGTACCGGTTGCCCGGGTCGCCCGCACCGAAGTCGACATATCCCTTGATTCGGTAGAGCCCCTCGGGCCGACCGTCGAGGAACGCGATCAGCCGGCGGGGGTCCATGGGCACGTCGGAGCTGAACGCGACGCTGTCGTAGGCGGCGTGCAGATGCCCGTCGTGCGCCGCGTGGTCGTCATGGCCGGCGTGCTCGTCACGCCTGTGCAGATCATCGAAGGACAGTTGCCCGATCCGCTCCTCGGTGGGGCGGCAGTCGAAGAGCAGCGCCGGGTCGATGCGCCCGTACGACGCGGACACCACGGCGGCCCGGCCGGCCGAGGCCCGCACGGCGCCCAGGACCCGCTCACGCTCGTCCGGGCCGACACGGTCACCCTTGTTCACCACGACCAGGTCCGCGATCCCCAGGTGCCGGTCCACTTCAGGGTGCTTCTCGCGGGTGGCGTCGAACTCGGCGGTGTCGACGACCTCGATCAACCCTCCGTACACGATCCGCGGGTTGTCACTGGCCAGCACCATACGTACGAGTTCTTGAGGCTCCGCGATGCCACTCGCCTCGATCACGATGACGTCAATGGCATGCACGTCATTGACGGGCCGAGTCAACTTATCGAGATACACGTCAAGTTCGCTGGCATCCACCGCGCAGCACAGGCAGCCGTTGCCGAGCGCGACCGTCGAGTCGCCCAACTGTCCGGCGACCGCCATCGCGTCGATCTCGATCGACCCGAAGTCATTGACGATCGCCCCGATCCGGGTGCCCCCGCTGCGGTGCAGCAGATGATTGAGCAACGTGGTCTTCCCCGACCCCAGAAAGCCGGCAAGGACGACGACGGGGATCTGCTGCGGGCTGGCCTTGCTCAACTCGACCTCTCTCACACCGACCCGCACGGCGCGGCATGCGCCGCAGCGCACGCCGGTTCAGGGGCCGGCTCTCGTACGAAGAATGAATGCCACCCCAGGATACGAGCGGGTAGAAAGGCCGCGAAGTGAACGATTGCTAACGGCGCCCGCTGGGCACACGTTGGACATGGCGCCGGTTTTCGCGAACTGAGCATCCACCCGTGCGCCTCCTCTCCGCCTCCCGCCGATCAGAGCCGCTCGGCACCCTGGGAGTCGGCAAGCGCGCCGCCCACCGCCGCCGGTCTCCGTCTCCGTCGCCCCGCATCCGACGACCGGCGCACGGTCGCCTGAATCGGGGGTTGACATGACCACACAGAGTCAAGGGATATGCCGGACGGTAGTCGCCGCTGCCGTGGGCGGACTCGCGGGTGGCACCGCGACACATCTGTGGCATCGCTTCGGCCCGGATACGAAGTGGGCCTCGCAGGAGCGCCGCCGGCTGGCCCGCGCACATCAGCAGCGCATGCACTGGGAGTTGCTGAGCAAGGCGATCGATGACCCGGCCCTGGCGGTCGTGATCGACAACTACGGCCTGGATCTCACCCCGCAGAAGCGGCGCCAGTTCATGTACGCCAACCTCTGGTACGTCAACGCCTTCCACAACTACGAGTCCGGCCTGCACGACCAGCGCGAACTGTTCGGCATCCTTCGGGAGCTGTTCCAGAGCCCATACATGCGCGAATACTGGGAGGCCACGCGCCCCCACCGCGCTTCCCTGGACCCCTCGTCCAGCGAGGCAGAGATCGGCCGCATGGCAGAGGCGCTGTTCCACGAGATCGAGGCCGCCGCGGACACGGACGAGTGGTGGGTCGTCGGCGAGCCACCGTTGGACTGACGGGATTCCCCCGAAGCGGTGAAGTTGCGCAATAACTCCCCGTGGTGGGCGGCGAATCGGTATTCTGACGCCTCATTGCGCGCACTAGCGCCGCGACGCCACATCGGCCCGAGAAGAAACCCGGTTCCCTTGAAGATCGAACGCCGCATCGGGGTGCCCCCGAGCGCACGCGGAAGCAGTTCCGGCGCCACCTGCCCCGACGTCTTCGAACTCAGCGATGGGAACTTCGCCGTGATCGGGACCGAGGCCACCGCGGACCTCAGGCACGAACTCCCCTCGGACGCCGGGGTCGCCGACTACGAGCGCATCGTCATCGTGAACCGGGAGACACTCGTGCGCGCCAAGGGAGACATCCCGGACAACTGACGGCCGTCGGCGGCTTCCGCCACGGCCGCGCCTGAGGCCCGGCAGCAGCGTCCGCCGGGCCTTTGTCACACCCCTCACACGACAAGCGGCACCGCCACCGGCGCCCCCACCCCCACATACCGCGCCGCCGGCCGGATGATTTTCGAGTCTTCCGCCTGTTCAAGGATGTTGGCGCTCCAGCCGACGACCCGGGCCGCCGCGAACGTCGGTGTGAACATGGTGCGCGGCAGTCCGCACAGCTCCATGACCACGCCCGCGTAGAACTCCACGTTCGTGTGCAGTTCACGGCCCGGCTTCAGCTCCGCGAGGATCGCCTCCACCTGCCGCTCGACCTGGACCGCGAAATCCACCAGCGGGCCGCCGAACCGCTCCGCGATTCCGCGCAGCATGCGCGAGCGCGGATCCTCCGTACGGTAGACGGGGTGACCGAAGCCCATGATCCGCTCACCCGCGAGCACCCGCTCCCGGATCCAGGAGTCGATGCGGTCCGGTGTACCGATCGCGTCCAGGGTGTCGAGCGCGCGGCTGGGCGCCCCGCCGTGCAGCGGCCCGGACAATGCCCCGACCGCCCCGACCAGAGAGGCCGCGACATCGGCCCCGGTCGACGCGATGACACGGCCCGTGAACGTTGACGCATTGAATCCGTGATCAATGGTTGAGATCAGGTATTGCTCGATGGCTCGCGCATGTGCGGGGTCGGGCTCCGAACCCGTCAACATGTACAGGTAGTTGGCCGCGTACGAGAGATCCTCGCGCGGCTCCACGGGCTCGAGCCCCTCACCGAGCCGGTGCAGTGCGGTGAGCATCGTGGGGACCACGGCCGTGGCCGCCACCGCATCCGCGCGGCGCCGGTCCGGGGCGATGTCGTACACGGGCCGAAGGCCCCGGGAGGCACCGAACAGCGAGAGCGCCGTCCGCAGCCCGGCGAGCGGCCCCGAGACCGCACCGGCCCGGGCGATCGCCGGCAACGCGGCCCGCACGTCCTCCGGCAGCCCACGCTGCCCGGCGGTCTCCTGCGCGAAGGCCGCGGACCGCTCGGCGTCGGGCAATTCCCCGTGGAGCATCAGATGCCACACGTCCTCGAAGCCGCGGGTCTCCGCGAGCTCGACGGCGGAGTACTGGCGGTAGTGGTAAAAGCCCTCACGCCCCCTGACGTCCCCGAGTTCGGTGTCGGTGACGACAACACCGGCGAGCCCGCGCGGTACCTCGACGGCCGTGGCGGCCGTACTCCCGTTGATCGGCATGTTTCCTCCCTGGACTTGATTTGACTGTCCATGCTTGACTCAATAACTGTCAATATTGATTGAATCAATGCAAGGCGATCCGGATACGGTGACGCGCATGAGGGATCAAGAACCTGCACCGATGCAGCAGGCCCGCCGTCTGACCACCAAGGAGACCGCCGAACTGCTCGGCGTGAAGCCCGAGACGGTGTACGCGTACGTGAGCCGCGGGCAGCTCAGCAGCAGACGCGGGGAGAGCACACGCGGCAGCACCTTCGACGCCGCCGAGGTCGAGGCGCTCGCCCGCCGCAACAGGCGGGACACCACCGCTGGTTCGAGCCCCGGCGAGCTGTCGGTGCGCACGCGGATCACCCTCATCGACGACGACCGGTACTTCTTCCGAGGGGTCGACGCGGTACAGCTCGCGGCCCGCCACTCGTACGAGGAGGTCGCGGAGTGGCTGTGGACGGGCACGCTGCGCCCCGGCGCCCGGTTCACCGCCCCCAAGGAATCGTTCTCCGCGGCCCGCAAGGCCATGGCCGCGCTGCCCGAACTCAGCAGCCCCATCGACCGGTTGCGAGTGGCGGCCGTCGCCGCGGCGACGGCGGATCCGCTGCGCTACGACCTGTCCGAGGCCTCCGTGCTCGGCGCCGCCCGGTCCCTCATCCCCACCCTCGCAGCCGCGCTGCCCCTCGTACGGACGACGTACGTGGACGGCGCTCCGATCGCCCAGCGCCTGTGGGGGCGGTTGACCTACAGGGAGCCCGACGAGGCGTCGCTGCGCGTCCTGGACATGGCTCTCGCCCTGTTGGTCGACCACGACTTGGCGGCCTCGACGCTCGCCGTACGCGTCGCCGCGTCCGCGCGGGCGCACACCTACGCCGCTGTCTCGGCGGGCCTGGGCGTCCTGGAGGGACCGCTGCACGGGGCGGCGAGCGGCATCGCCCACCGGATGCTGCTGGACGTCCTCGACCGGGGCAGCGCGGGCTCCGTGGTCGCCGACGAGCTGCGTTCGGGCCGCCGTGTGCCGGGCCTCGGCCACCGCCTTTACCAGGGAGAGGACCCACGCGCACAGGCGTTGTTCGCGGCGCTGGAGGAACTGCCCGAGGCGCGCCCCGCGCTCGCCGCTGCCCGCGACGTCGTGGCGACCAGCGCCCGCCACACGGACCTGCACGCCAATGTGGACCTGGCCCTCGCCGCCTTCACCTCCTCGTTCGGGATGCCGGCGGAAGCAGGCGAGACGATCTTCGCCGTCGCACGCACGGCGGGCTGGATCGCTCATGCCTTGGAGGAGTACGGCGAGCGGCCTCTCCGTATGCGGCCGACGGGACACTACGTAGGCATGCGCCCGCCGCAGCCCCTGCCATCCGCTTCCGCGGCGGAGTGACCGGGCGGGCAAGGTCGGGATCGCCGCTGTGCAGACGTGCTCAGGCCGGAAGCGGCGGGGGAGATCCGCGCCACAAGGTCTTCGACCAGGGCCGACGGGCCCGTACCGTTCTGAGCCATGAGCTCGACTTCCCCTGCCCGCCGCCTGCGCTTCGGCCTCCCCAAACGGGTGTTCGCCCAGGTGCTGCTGATGCAGGTGGCGATCGCCGCGGGAGTGGCGGTGCTGGCGACGGGGCTCTTCCTGGCGCCGCTGAGCGACCAGCTCGACGACCAGGCGATGCGCCGGGCCCTGGCCATCGCGCAGACTACAGCGGCGGAGCCTCGGATCGCCGAGGAACTGCGTTCCTCACGGCCGAGCCCGGACGGTCCCGTGCAGGCCGCGGCGGAGCGGATCCGCCGGGCCAGCGGCGCCGAGTACGTCGTGATTCTGAACCGGGAGGGCGTCCGCTGGTCGCACACCGATCGCGCCCGGATCGGGCACGTCGTGTCGACGGACCCCAGCGCGGCGCTGGCGGGCCGCGCGGTCATGGAGATCGACGACGGGACGCTCGGCCGCTCCGCGCGCGGCAAAGTCCCCCTCAGGGCCCCGGACGGGGCCATCGTGGGCGCCGTCTCGGTCGGCATCGAGTACGACAGCGTCCGCGCGCGGCTCATCCACGCCATCCCGGGCCTGTTCGCGTACGCGGGAGGGGCCCTGGCCGTCGGAGCGCTCGCCGCGTACCTGATCTCGCGGAGGGTCCAGCGGCAGACCCGGGACCTGGCCTTCTCGGACATCTCTGCGCTCCTGGCCGAGCGCGAGGCCATGCTGCACGGCATTCGGGAGGGCGTCGTGGCGCTGGACCGCGGCGGGCGGATACGCCTGCTCAACGACGAGGCGCAGCGGCTGCTCGGAGTGGACGCGAAGGTGATCGGACAGCCGCTGGACGAGGCGCTCGGGGCGGGGCGTACGACGGATGTGCTCGCGGGGCACGTCTCCGGTACCGACCTGCTCACCGTCCGCGGACAGCGCGTCCTGGTCGCGAACCGGATGCCCACCGATGACGGGGGCGCGGTCGCCACACTGCGCGACCGCACCGAGCTGGAGCAGCTGGGCCGCGAACTCGACTCCACACGCGGCCTGATCGACGCCCTGCGCGCGCAGGACCACGAACACGCGAACCGCATGCATACGTTGTTGGGCCTTCTGGAACTGGAGATGTACGAGGAGGCCGTGGACTTCGTCGGCGAGGTGGCGGGGGCGCGCCGGGTGACCGCGGAGCAGATCACCGAGCGGATCGAGGACCCGCTGCTCTCGGCCCTGATGGTGGGCAAGGCGACCGTGGCAGCGGAGCGCGGTGTCGCGTTCGGCATCTCCGGGGACACCTGGCTGCCGGACCGCCTCGTCGACCCGCGCGGCCTCGTCACGATCGTCGGCAACCTGGTGGACAACGCCCTGGACGCGGCCGCCGGTTCGGGGCAGCACGCGCGCGTGGAGGTGGTTCTGCGAGCCGAAGGCCGTAGTGCGGTCCTACGGGTGCGCGATTCGGGGCCGGGCGTCCCCGCCGACCAGCGGGAGACCGTCTTCGTGGAAGGCTGGTCCACCAAGGAGCCACCAGCGCACGGCAAGCGCGGCATCGGGCTCGCCCTGGTGCGCAGATTCGCCGAGCGGCAGGGCGGCGCCGCCGAGGTGACCCGGTCGCCGCTCGGGGGCGCCGAATTCGTCGTCGTCCTGCCGGAGGCCCTCACCGTGGACGTGCCGGACGTGACCGAGGAGGCCCGATGATCGACGTACTGGTCGTGGACGACGACGTCCGCGTGGCCGACGTCAACGCCGCCTACGTGGCGAAGGTTCCCGGCTTCCGTGTCGCGGCGACCGCGCACAACGCGGCGGAGGCACTCGAGCGGATCGAGGAGCTCCATGTCGATCTGGTGCTGCTCGACCACTACCTGCCGGACCGGACGGGCCTGGCGCTCGCCCGGACGATCCGCGAACGCGGCCACCAGATCGACGTGATCATGGTGACCGCGGCGCGCGACGTGGGGACCGTACAGGCCGCGATGCGCCACGGGGCGCTGCAGTACCTGGTCAAGCCGTTCTCGTTCGCGGGTCTGCGGGGCAAGTTGGAGGCGTACGCGACCCTGCGGCGCACCCTCGATGGCGGCGGCGAGGCGGAGCAGGCGGAGGTCGACCAGATCTTCGGCGCGCTCTCCGCCGGGCCCGCGCCCGAGCTGCCCAAGGGGCACTCGACCACCACCGCCGAGCTGGTCCGCCGGGCGATGATGACCGCCGAAGGCCCGCTCTCGGCACAGGAATTGGCCGACGTCACCGGGCTGAGCCGGCAGACCGCCCAGCGCTACCTCAAACTCCTGGAGCGGACCGGGCGGGTACGGCTGAGCCTCAAGTACGGCGACACGGGGCGGCCCGAGCACCGCTACGAGTGGGCCGCCAGCCGCTGACCGCCTCGGCGGCCTCTCCGCAGGGGCGTGTCAGACCGCCCCTGCGCCCGTGAGCGCCCGCACTTCGGTCTCCGCGTGCTTGGCCTCGTCCGGCTCATCGGGAGAGGTCACGGTGCCCAGCCAGCCCGCGAGGAAGCCGAGCGGAATCGAGACGAGCCCGGGGTTCTCCAAGGGGAAGTACTGGAAGTCCACACCGGGGAACAACGACGTGGGGCTCCCGGAGACCACCGGGGACAGCAGTACGAGCACCAGCGCGGGCACCAGGCCGCCGTACACCGACCACACAGCGCCCCGCGTGGTGAAGCCACGCCAGAACAGCGAGTAGAGCAGTACGGGCAGATTGGCCGACGCGGCGACCGCGAACGCGAGCCCGACCAGGAACGCCACGTTCAGGTCCCGCGCGAGCAGCCCGAGGCCGATCGCGAGCACGCCGACACCGGCCGCGGCGATCCGCGCCACCGCGACCTCACTCCACTGCCTGCCGCCGGGCCTTCCGTCGGGGCCGCCTCTACGGAGCGAGGCGTACAGGTCGTGCGCCACGGAGGCCGAGGACGCCAGCGTGATCCCGGCGACGACGGCGAGGATCGTGGCGAAGGCGACCGCGGCCACGATCGCGAACAGCACCGTGCCACCCGTGGAGTCCGCGCCGCCTCCCAGGTCGAGGGCGAGCAGCGGTACCGCCGTGTTCCCCGCGGCATTCGAGCCCCGTACGGCATCGGGGCCCACAAGGGCCGCGGCGCCGAACCCGAGCACGATCGTCATCAGATAGAAGCTGCCGATGAGCCCGATGGACCACACGACCGAGCGGCGCGCGGCCCGCGCGGTCGGCACGGTGTAGAAGCGCGACAGGATGTGCGGAAGGCCCGCTGTGCCGAGCACCAGCGCGAGGCCCAGGCTGATGAAGTCGAAGCGAGCGGTCCAGCTTCCTCCGTACTTCAGACCGGGCACGAGGAAGTCCGAGCCGTGCCCGCTGCGTGCGGCGGCGGTGCGCAGGAGCTGGTCGAAGTCACCGTGGAAGCGCGCCAGTACGAGCACCGTCAGCACGATCGCCCCGCCCATGAGCAGGACGGCCTTCACGATCTGGATCCACGTGGTGGCCCGCATCCCTCCCAGCGACACATAGATGACCATGAGCGCGCCCACGCCGACGACGGTCCAGGCCTGCGCGGCGCCACTCGCCTTCCCCAGCAGCAGCGCGACCAGACTTCCCGCACCCACCATCTGCGCCACCAGATACAGAACGGACACGGTGACCGAGGAAGTTCCCGCGGCGATGCGCACCGGCCGCTCCCGCATCCGGGCCGCGACGACGTCGGCGAGCGTGAACCGGCCGCAGTTGCGCACCAGTTCGGCCACGAGGAAGAGGACCACGAGCCAGGCCACGAGGAAGCCGACCGAGTAGAGCAGCCCGTCGTAGCCGAACAGCGCGATCAGTCCGGAGATACCGAGGAAGGACGCGGCCGACATGTAGTCGCCCGCGATGGCGAATCCGTTCTCCATGGGCGAGAACAGCCGGCCGCCCGCGTAGAACTCCTCCGCCGAACCGTGTCGCTTGCGGCTCGCCCAGGTCGTGATGGCGAGCGTGACCGCCACGAACGCGCTGAACAGGACCAACGCCAGAGTCTGGTGCGCCCCGGTCACAGCCGGCCGCCCTCGCCAAGCGCGGAACCGTCCACGCGCGCGTGCTCGACGATGCCGCGCGTCATTTCCTGTGTGTCCCAGCGCAGTTCGAGCGCCGCGCGATCGCGGCGCAGCCGCGCGTGGCGCGCGTACAGCCACGTCAGCAGGAACGTGCTGGCGAACTGGCCGAGGCCCGCCACCATCGCCACGTTCACGGCGCCCGCGACCGGTTGGGCCATCAGGCCGGGCGCCGTCGTGGCGGCCACGACGTACGCGACGTACCAGGCGAGGAAGAGCGCGACGGCCGGAACGACGAACCGCCGGTAGCGCCTGCGCACTTCCTGGAACGCCGCGCTGCGCTGCACCTCCAGGTAAACCCCTGCCGCGCTCCGCTCGGACGGCGCGGACTGGGCAGGCACGGCGGCCGACATCGCGCCCGGACCGCGCCACTCACCCCAATCCGAGTCCGGCTCGTCGTACCAGGGATCGCCGCTGCCTCTCGTGGCAACGGCCCTGGGCCGCGCGGCCGCGCGCCCGTCGTGCTTGTCCACCGAACTCTCCTTGTCCGCGGCCTACTGCGGCCGCGGACCAAGGATGGACAGACCGGGAAGATCCCGGACGCTCTCCGCAGACCCTTCACCCCATTAGGTGATGGACGTTCCCGGCGGCTTCGCGAGTCCGTGGCGATACGCGTAACGGACGGCCTGGGCACGGTCCTTGAGCCCGGTCTTCGCGAACAGGTTGTTGATGTGGGTCTTCACCGTCGCCGTGGAGACATGCAGCGCCCGGGCGATCTCCTGGTTCGTCAGACCGTCGGCGATCAGCACCAGGACCTCGGCCTCCCGCGAAGTGAGGCCGTCGGGCGGCTCGATGGGATCAGGCACGGTGACCTCGGGCTGCGACAATCTCTCCAGGAGCCGCCGCTGAATCCTCGGCGAGAGACCCGCGTCACCGGACAGCACGTCCTCCACCGCTCTGACGATCTCGTCCCCGTCGGCATCCTTCGTGAGATAGCCGCGCGCTCCCGCCCTGAGCGCCGGGAAGAGCGACTCGTCGTCGGCGTACGTGGTCAGGATGACGACCTGGGTGCCCGGGTACTCCTGCCGGATCCGTCTGGTCGCCTCCGCTCCGTCGCAGCGCGGCATGCGCAGGTCCATCAGGACGACGTCCGGCGACAGTTCGGCCACGAGCGCGACCGCCTCGTCACCGTCTCCCCCGGAGCCGACGACCTCAATCCCGGGCAGCAGCCCGAGCAGCATCACGATGCCTTCGCGCACCACCGTCTGGTCATCGACCACCACCACGCGGGCCGGCGGCCTCCCCGCGCGAGCCCCCGCCTCGGTCCCGCTCATACGGGAACCTTCAACTTGACCATGAAACCCTCCTCGTACGGCCCCACCTCGAGCGTGCCGCCCATCAACTCGGCGCGCTCCTTCATCCCCAACAGACCGTAACCGCCACCACTGACAGTGAGCTCCTCGTGCGGCCGGGACGCTCCCGAGTCCCGTACTTCCAGGGCCACTTCGCCCGGCCAGTACTCCAAGCGGATGTCCGTCCTCGCACCCGGCGCGTGTTTGCGGACGTTCGTCAGCGCCTCCTGCGCGACCCTGCGTACGGTCTGGGACGCCTCGACGGGCAAGGGCCTGCGCCCGCCTTCCACCGTGAGTGTCGCCCCGTCCGATGCCGCGACCAGTTCCCGCAGGAAGTCCTCCAGCGGTGTCATCTCGCCCCGCAGCGCAGACAGGGCCTGCCGGGTCTCGTCGAGCCCGTCGCGGGCCATGCCGCGCGCCGCCACGACACGCTCGAGGATCTGGTCCCGGTCCGCCCCGCGCTCGATGAGGAGCCTGGCCGCCTCCAGATGCACGAGTTGCGCGGAGAGGCTGTGTGCGAGGACGTCGTGGATCTCGCGCGCGATGCGCGACCGCTCGGCGAGCGCCGCCGACTCGGCCTCGGCGGTACGCGCGGCACGCTCCTGCTCCAGAGCCCGCTGCGCGCTCCCCCGCGCCTCGGCGTCCAGGCGCAGCACGTACCCGGAGAGGCAGAGGCCGATGGCGACGACGGCGGTGGTCAGCCAGGCGTCGTTGTTGACCACCGCGAACCCGGTGAGTGCCACCGCGGTGGCGGGCACGCACGCGCCGAGGGGCAGCCGCTCCAGCGCCGAGACCGCGCAGCCGCACCACAGCACGATGGCCGGCCCGACGAATCCGGCCCACTGAGCCAGGACAGCGACCGCCACCAGAAACGCGAGCAGTCCGAGCGAGGGCCACAGTCGGTGGTCGAGGGTGGTGCGGAAAAAGGCCCAGGCTGCCGCCGCGCAAGTGATCAGCAGCACGGGGGCGAGGATCAGTGCCCAGCCGCTGACGTCGCGCTGCGTGACGGCGGTCCACACCAGGACCGCGACCACGACCAGCCGCACCGCGCGGGCAAGCATGAGCCGGGCGCGGGTGACGCCCTCGCGGGAGAGCGCCTCCCGGGAGGGCCATTCCGTCCAGTTTCCGCCGATCACCTACGGTCCTCCCACGCCGGCCGGGCGACAGGGCCAACGTACGCCGAGCGCTCCCGATCGGCCCGCAGCATCAGCAGGCCGGAACGGACCAGGAGTGAGACGGCGAAGCCGAGCATCAGGCCGGAGCTGCCGAGGTGGATGCCCAGCGCCAGACCGATGCCTGCCACGCACGCGCGGGCCGCGACACCACCGAGCCAGGCGCCTGCCGTCGCGACGGTGCCCTTGGTCCACACGTCGCCCCGCTCGTCCGTCCAGACGCGGGTCGTGAACGCCCACCCGACGCCTATGCCCACGCTCACCAGTATCTCGACGGCTAGCAGTACGGCTGAGCCCGTCACATGGTGGGGATCTGTCACCCCACCGTCCTTCACCGCGACGACCGCGAGGATCGCCGGCAGGAGCCACCACTTCCGGTCGCCGGACAGGCGCTCCGTCCTGAACTGGCGCACCAGGACGAGCGCGAGGACGGCGACAATCACCAAGACGGTGGGGAGCCCGGACATGACTGCCTCCGTGGAGCGGTCGGGAGCGAAGTGGTTCAACGCCTTCGACGCTACGGAAACCAGCAGGTCAGGGGATCGGGCCCCGGGTGGATCGCGGGTGGATCATGCGGCTCCACCCGTGGGTGGAGCCGCATGATGTGGACCGCGTGGCAGGGGAGGCGCTCGGCACGTCCCCCGGCCTCGTCGCTACATGTCGATGCGCGACCGGTCGAGGGTCGAGGCGGAGCTGCTGATGAACTCCTTGCGGGGCGCCACGTCATTGCCCATCAGCAGGTCGAAGACGTGCTCCGCCGCCTCCAGCTCACCGATGTTGATCCGGCGCAGCGTGCGGTGGCGCGGGTCCATCGTGGTCTCCGCGAGCTGGTCGGCGTCCATCTCGCCGAGGCCCTTGTACCGCTGGATCGAGTCCTTGTACCGCACTCCCTTGCGCTGGAGCTCGAGCAGCGTCTCGCGCAGCTCTCGGTCCGAGTACGTGTAGATGTACTTGTCCTGGCCCTTCTTCGGCTGGACCAGCTCGATGCGGTGCAGGGGCGGTACGGCGGCGAAGACACGGCCGGCCTCGATCATCGGCCGCATGTAGCGCTGGAACAGCGTCAGCAGCAACGTACGGATGTGCGCGCCGTCGACGTCGGCGTCGACGAGCAGGATGATCTTGCCGTAGCGCGCCGCGTCGATGTCGAAGGTCCGGCCGGACCCAGCTCCTATGACCTGGATGATGGCGCCGCACTCCACGTTCTTCAGCATGTCCGTCACGGACGACTTCTGAACGTTGAGGATCTTGCCGCGGATCGGCAGCAGGGCCTGGAACTCGGAGTTCCGGGCGAGCTTGGCGGTGCCGAGCGCGGAGTCGCCCTCGACGATGAACAGCTCGCTGCGCTCCACGTCGTCGCTGCGGCAGTCCGCGAGCTTGGCAGGGAGGGACGAGGACTCCAGGGCCGTCTTACGGCGCTGCGCGTCCTTGTGCTGTCGCGCGGCGATGCGGGTACGTGCCGCGGCGACGGCCTTCTCCATGACGGCGCGGGCCTGCGACTTGGCATCGCGCTTGGTGGACGACAGGAACGCCTTGAGCTCCTTGGCCACGACATTCGCGACGATCCTGTTGGCCGCCGAGGTGCCGAGGACCTCCTTGGTCTGACCCTCGAACTGCGGCTCGGCCAGACGCACCGTGACGACGGCCGTGAGGCCCTCCAGGGCGTCGTCCTTGACGACGTCGTCCTCTGCCACGCGCAGCACCTTCTGGGCGCGCAGCACCTCGTTCATCGTCTTCGTGAGCGAGCGCTCGAAACCCGCCACATGAGTACCGCCCTTGGGCGTGGCGATGATGTTCACGAACGACTTGATGCTCGTGTCGTACCCGGTGCCCCAGCGCAGCGCGATGTCGACACCGAGCTCTCGCTGGACCTCGGTCGGCGTCATCTGGCCGTGCTCGTCGAGCACGGGGACGGTCTCCTTGAAGGTTCCCTGCCCGGTGAAGCGGAGGACGTCGCAGACCGGCCTGTCCTGCGCCAGGTACTCGCAGAACTCGCTGATGCCGCCGTCGAAACGGAAGGACTCCTCACCCTTGCTGCCGCCCTCGCCGAGACCGAACTCGTCACGGACGACGATGGTCAGCCCCGGCACCAGGAATGCGGTCTGCCGTGCGCGCTGGTGCAGGTCCCCCAGGGAGAGCTTGGCGTCCTTCAGGAAGATCTGGCGATCCGCCCAGTAGCGGACGCGGGTGCCGCGGCGCGCCTTCGGGACCTTCTTGACCTTGCTCAGTCGTGCCGAGGGGTCGAACGACGCGTCGGGTCCGGGCTTGGCGAAGGCGCCAGGGACACCGCGCCGGAAGCTGATGGCGTGCGTGTGCCCGCCCAGGTCAACCTCGACGTCGAGGCGCGCCGACAGCGCGTTCACCACGGAGGCGCCCACGCCGTGCAGACCGCCGGAGGCCGCGTACGCGCCGCCTCCGAACTTGCCGCCCGCATGGAGCTTGGTCATGACGACTTCGACTCCGGAGAGGCCTGTCTTGGGCTCGACGTCCACGGGGATGCCGCGGCCGTTGTCCCGCACCTCTACGGAGGCGTCGTCGTGCAGGATCACCTCGATGCGGTCGCAGTAGCCACCGAGGGCCTCGTCGACGGAGTTGTCGATGATCTCCCAGAGGCAGTGCATCAGGCCGCGACTGTCGGTCGAGCCGATGTACATGCCCGGACGCTTGCGTACGGCTTCGAGCCCCTCAAGGACGAGCAGGTGCCGCGCGGTGTAGTTGGAACCGTCCCGGTCTGCTCCAGTCAGCAGCGCTGTGGACGGCACGGACGTATCGGCGGTCACGCGGTTCGCTCCTCGCTGAATTTCAGATGGGCCCCTCCCGGAGGAAGGGCCGGCGTCGGTCGCCGTTCAGAGGGTACCGAGGCCTGGTAGAGCCTTTGTCACGCCACCCTCACCTCAGCCCAGACTAGTCCAGAGTCGCATGAATGTTCGATCCCTCGATGGAGTGACGCCCACATCACGTTCCCTTCCAGGCATGAACCATTTAGGCTCCGGGCACGTCCTCATGAACAAACCGGCAACCAGCCGGGGGAGGACCGACCTGACAGAACGCGCGAACCCGTAAGACGTTAGAGACGCAATACGGCTCATTCGCCGCCACCCGGCGACAGCCAGCCGGTCTCGGAGAAATTTTTCGAGGAAAAGCCGCGAGCGGGAACGTTTTCGGCCTGGTTGGATGTTGACCCTGGTACGACAGCTCGTCGAGCTAGAGAAGAGGCGACGTGACTACTGTTCTGACCCCCGCGACCCCCCTGACGGCCGCTGACCGCTGTGACCGTTGCGGCGCCCAGGCATATCTGCGCGTCGTTCTGATCAGCGGTGGTGAACTGCTCTTCTGCGCCCACCACGGTCGCAAGTTCGAGCCGGAACTCAAGAAGATCGCCGCTGAGATACAGGACGAGACGGAGCGGCTCACCGCCGATCCGGCAAGCGCCGAGACCGAGGAACGCTGACGCCTCGCACACACGACGAGCCAGCTCCGGCATCAGGCCGGTGATCGGGCGGCTACCCCTGACCCCAGGGGTAGCCGCCCGTCCTCGTGTCCGTACGACGCCTCAGGCGTGCCCCTGGAGGACCCGCAGCGCCTCCGAGGCGCGGGTGTAGACGCCCGGGCTGCCGGCGCGCCCGCACCCGCTCCCCCACGACACGAGACCGATCAGCCGGCCCTTGGCGACCAGCGGCCCGCCGCTGTCCCCCTGGCAGGCGTCCTTGCCGCCGGCGGACTCGCCCGCGCAGAGCATCGACGAGGCTTTGTACGTCCCGTCCGTGCCGCCCGGCGGATACGCCCGCCTGCACTCGGCGTCGGCAAGCACGCGCACCCGCGCGGCATGCAACGTACGCGCGTAGTCGCCCGCCCCCGTCGTGTCGCCCCACCCGTAGACGGACGCGCCGGTGCCGGCCCGGTACGCCGGGTCGCCCTCGCCCGCCATCGGGAGCACGTATCCCTCGGGTAGCCGTGCGTCGAGTGTGAGGACCGCCACATCGCCGGCATTCGTCCGGGCGTCGTACGCCGGATTGATCCGTTCGCTGCGCACGGACACCTCGTCACCGCCGGATGCCTCGAGATCGCCGCGGCCGACGATCACCTTGAGGTCCCGCACCCGATCGCGCGGCACTCCGAGCACGTCCTCACTCAGGCAGTGCGCCGCGGTGAGGACCGTCGACCGTCCGACGACCACTCCCCCGCAGAACTGACCCGCGCGGGCTCCGCCGAACCGGTCACGGCTTGCTAGCGCCACCGTCCAGGGGCTCTTGGCGGCGTCGACCTGGCGGCCTCCTACGACTCCCTCGTCGGCGGTCGCGGGCTGGGGGGAAGCCAACGGCAGTACCGCCGTCGCGGCCAGCATGGCCAGTGGAGCGGTCAGTACTCTCGCGAAAGAGCGACGCATACGGTCTCCTCACTCAGGGTTGCAACGGCCCACCCAGAGTCATTCAGCACGACACGCCGCGCACTGCGAGGATCCGCCCACAATCGCCGACGACGAAGGCCCGGCACATTCCCGCGAACGGGAAGTGCCGGGCCTCCTGAGAGCCGTACAGCGCCTGTGACTAGTCGAGGTAGTCGCGCAGGACCTGCGAGCGCGACGGGTGGCGCAGCTTCGACATCGTCTTGGACTCGATCTGGCGGATGCGCTCACGCGTCACGCCGTAGACCTTGCCGATCTCGTCGAGGGTCTTCGGCTGACCGTCGGTGAGACCGAAGCGCATGGAGACGACGCCCGCCTCACGCTCGGACAGGGTGTCGAGCACGGAGTGCAGCTGCTCCTGGAGGAGCGTGAAGCTGACCGCGTCGGCCGGTACGACGGCCTCGGAGTCCTCGATGAGGTCACCGAACTCGCTGTCGCCGTCCTCGCCCAGCGGGGTGTGCAGGGAGATGGGCTCACGGCCGTACTTCTGGACCTCGATGACCTTCTCGGGGGTCATGTCGAGTTCCTTGGCCAGCTCCTCCGGGGTGGGCTCGCGGCCCAGGTCCTGGAGCATCTGGCGCTGCACGCGCGCGAGCTTGTTGATGACCTCGACCATGTGCACCGGGATACGGATGGTGCGGGCCTGGTCGGCCATGGCGCGGGTGATCGCCTGACGGATCCACCAGGTGGCGTACGTGGAGAACTTGTAGCCCTTGGTGTAGTCGAACTTCTCGACCGCGCGGATGAGACCGAGGTTGCCCTCCTGGATGAGGTCCAGGAAGAGCATGCCGCGGCCGGTGTAGCGCTTGGCCAGGGAGACCACCAGTCGGAGGTTGGCCTCCAGGAGGTGGTTCTTGGCGCGGCGGCCGTCCTCGGCGATGATCTCCAGCTCGCGCTTGAGCTTGGGAGCGAGCTTGTCGGCGTTCGCCAGCTTGTCCTCCGCGAACAGGCCGGCCTCGATGCGCTTGGCGAGCTCGACCTCCTGCTCCGCGTTGAGCAGCGGGACCTTGCCGATCTGCTTCAGGTAGTCCTTGACCGGGTCGGCGGTAGCACCGGCGGCGGCTACCTGCTGGGCCGGCGCGTCATCCTCGTCGTCGTCGGACAGGACGAAGCCCTGCCCCTCCTTCTCCTCGGCAGGCTCGCCCTCGCCGGCCTTGCCGGCAGCGGGGGTAGCCTCCTCGGTCGCCTCGTCCTCAAGAAGGTCATCGTCCTTCTTGGCGGCGGTCTTCTTCGCGGTCGCCTTCTTGGCGACCGTCTTCTTGGCAGCGGCCTTCTTGGCCGGCGCCTTCTTCGCCACAGCCTTCTTGTCCGACTCGGCCTCCTCGTCGACGGCCTCGACGACCGGCGGCTCGGGAGTGGTGGCGGCGGCGACCTTCTTGGCGGTGACCGTCTTGGCCGCGACGGTCTTGGTCGCGGTGCGCTTGACCGGACTCTTGGCTGCGACGCTGCTCTTTCGGGGACGCTTGGGCTCAGCGGCACTGACCATCAGCGTCACACCCTCTTCCTCGAGGATCTGGTTGAGGCTGCGCAGAACGTTCTTCCACTGAGTGGCCGGAATCTGGTCGGCTTCGAAGGCACGGCGCACGTCGTCGCCGGCGATCTGGCCATCAGCCTTTCCCCGCTCAATGAGCGCCATGACAGAGACGGATTCGGCGATCTCCGGCGGGAGCGTACGGGATGTGCTGGCCGACACGAACAACCTCTCGGAACGTTGGAAAACGGCTTCCGGCCCCGTCCTGTGTGGACCGGAGCCGACGACCGCCGGCTTGGGGATGGGCCGACGGCGCGGGCAGGAGCCTGGGAGATGGACAGCGCCACAAGCGGCTGCTGTATTCCCTCCTCGGCTGTCACCTCTTAGGTCATCGCGCTACCCCGAAGAGCGTTACGCCCAATCTGCGTGGTCCGAGTCACACCACGTTATCGGTCAAAGACTGACTGATACGGACAGAACAGGCCATGCGGCTGAACTCGTCCGGGCACGTAACGACCTCGAAGAACGGATCCCCTACAGGAGAACAGGCCTTCCGCCTACGCCTCGAGTCGCCGGATGGCGCCCTCCTACACATGCTCCGCATCCACGTCGCACATGCGGCACCGTCCGGCGACACATGGTTCGCCCTCCCTCGCCCTGCCGCGCCCCTGGTGCGGTCAGTGCTCGCGGGGAGCCGGCACCACGCGCTCCACCTCGGGGTGGACGGTGAGCAGCTGCCGCATGGCCGCTTCGGCGCCCGCGCCATCGCCCGCGGCGAGCGCGTCGACGATGCGCGCGTGGTGCACGACAACCGCCTCGTTCGGACGGTCGCAGCCGATGACCGGCCCGCCGGAGACGTGCAGGGCGGCGGACACGATGCCGGAGAGGTGCTCGAGCATCCTGTTGCCCGCGAGCTGGATGAGCAGCGAGTGGAACTCCGCGTCGGCGCGCGAGAACGTGATCGAGTCTCCCTGACCGAGCGCGTGCCGCATGATCTCCACCATGTCGGCAAGCCGCTGCTGCACGTCCTCCCTGCCGTGCCCCGCGGCGAGCCGCGCGGCGAGCGGCTCGATCGTCCACCGCAGCTCACTCAGCTCGCGCCGCTGGTCGTCGCGCTGCGGTCCGAAGGCGCGCCATTCGATGATGTCCGGGTCTAGCAGGTTCCAGTCACTGACCGGTCGCACGCGCGTGCCGACGTTCGGCCGGGCGCTGACGAGGCCCTTGGCCTCCAATACGCGCAGGGACTCGCGGACGACGGTGCGGGAGACCTCGAATCGCTGGCCGATCTCCTCCGGAACCAGCGGGCGGTCGGCGCCGAGATCGCCGGAGACGATCATCTGCCCGAGCTGCTGGACGAGTTGGCCGTGCAGGCCGCGCCCCCGGCTGCCCCCGGCACGTCGGCCCACCCGGCCGAGATCCGGATCCGGGCTCTCCCATGCAGGGCCGCCGACGCGCCCGGCGGTCGACTCCATGTAGGGGTAGCGGTCGAGTTCGCCCGGTCCTGCGAGGCCGGAGTCGGCGGAGCGGGCGGCGGTCATCATGGTGTGCGCAAGGGTACTCACGGAATCTGTTGTCGGCGCCGCCCCCAACTCCCTTGAGGTCTTTGGTGAAAAGCACACGAAAGGGTGATCTCCCTCCTCGCTGCACTTGACGCCTTATCGGAAAGAAATGGGCGTTCCGCGGGGAGTTGTGCTCAGCGAGGCACCGGAAGGCGTCGGCCGGTCGTCAGCGCACCCGAGAACGCAGCGCTGTGAGCAGATATGCGCAGAGCAGAGCACCCAGCGACAACATCAGCGCGCCACCCACGGGTTGAGTGATCATCCGCATTCCGGCAGCGGCGAACCGCTCGATCCCGAACGGCCAGTCCACCAGGGCAAGATCACGCAAGCGTCCGGGAAGTCCCGCCGCCGTTCGCACAGATGGTCCCTCCAAGGCCTTCTGTACGAGCGGCACGATGATGATCGGCACGGCCACCACGGCGGCCAGTCCCGCCGCCGTGGACCGGAACAGACCGGACGCGAGGACACCGGCCCAGGAGCACCCGACGACCAGGGCGAGCCAACTCACGCTCAGGGAGAGCCACTCGGCGGGAACTTGTGTGAGCTCCGATCCGTATACGAGGTGGAGCAGCGCGGCATCACCGGCGACGGTGAGCACGCCCAGGAGGAGGGCGGCCGCCGCGCCGACGAGCAGCTTCGCGGCGAGAAGTCCCAGGCGGCGAGGAACGGTTCCGCGGTCGGCGGCGAGTGCGGGGTGGCGGAACTCCTCACCGAAGGCGAAGGCGCCGAGCAGCCCTGCGCCCAGGGCGGCAGGCGGCAAGGGAAGTACCTGCGGCCAGGCGGCGATCAAACGAGGCTGCGGCGTGTGTCCGGCACGTGCGAGCAGCACGGAAAGGAGCGCGGAGACGGCGAGAACGAGTGCGGCGGTGACATGACCGGTGGCGATGCCGGTCGCGCGACGCAGTTCGTAGCGCACCGGACGCAGCGGGCCGCGAGCGGTACGCACGGTGATCGGTGGCGGCAGCATCGGCAGCGCGGCGGATGTCTCGCGCACGGGTTCGGCTTCAGGTGCACGGCCGTTCGAGGCTGCGCGACGCTGTGCCACCGGGGGCGGCGCGGCATCGGCGAGTGGCACGAACGTGCTGGCGGGGGTGAGGGCGTTGAGGGGCGTGACCGCCGCGGAGGTATGCGTACGGTTGTCGGCCCCGGCCCCGGTGCCGGTCGGAGCGTGGGCTCCCGCGTCGGCATCGCCACTGTTGGTGTCCGATTGGCCTTCGGTGACGACGGACGCCGCCGCCGAAGGGCCCGCGTCGCCGATCTCGTCGGCGAGTTGGTGCACGAGGACGCCGTGCCGGAACGCGATGTCCCCCACGTCCGCGCAGGTGCTGCCGTACACCGACAGCCGGCTACCGTCCTCCGTGACGACTTCGACCGAGCGCTTGGCCGCGCGCGCCTCCTTCGCCAGGAGGACGCCGAACCTCGCAGCGTGCGGGCTGCGGACCGCGACCCGGGGCCGCAGCCGGGTCCGGGCGAAGTCGGCGACATCCTGGTCCGCCACCACCCTGCCGGCGTCGAGCGTGACGACGCGGTCGGCGACCCGGGCCGCCTCTTTGGCGTCCCTGGTGGTAAACAGGACCGTGCCACCGAGTGCGGCATACGACCTCAGGGTGCCGTGCAGCCACCTGCCCTCCCGGGCGGAGAGACCGCCCGCGGGGTCATCGAGCACCAGCGTGTGCGGATCGGCGAGCAGCGCGCAGGCCAGCCCGAGCCGTCGGTCCATGCCGCGCGACAGGGAGCCCAGGCGTTCCTCTCGCAGGCTCACGAGGCCCACCACTTCAAGTACTTCGTCCGCGCGTCGCACAGACACGCCGGCCGCGGAGCAGAGCATGCGCAGGTGCCCCCGGACGGTTCGGGCCGGATGTCCCGGCACGTCGCCGAGCAGCACGCCGACTTCCCGCGCGGGGTGCGCGATCCGGTGCAGCGGGCGGCCTCTGAAGTAGGTGACGCCACGGCCTTGTTGGAGTTCGAGCATCAGGCGTACGGCTGTCGTCTTGCCCGACCGCCGTGCGCCCAACAGGGCGGTGACACGGCCGGCGCACGCGTCGAAGGACACGTCGTCGACCGCGGGCGGGCTCCCCTTGCGTGCGTTACTCGTCAGTCCGGTGGCCTGGATCATCGCTTCTCTCGCAGGATGGGCGACCGCTCGGCGGCCGGGACCCGCCCGCCGGCAGGGCGACGGGAAGACCCCTTGGGTACTCCAGCAAGATAACGCGATATTTAGCACTTTTCGGGCATCGCGCTGACGTGAGTGCCCACGATTCCAGGCCTCTTCCGGTGTCACGGCGCCCCACCGGGCGCCGCCCGCACCGCGCGTGAGGCGGCTGCCTCACCAACGAATCGATCAGGCTTCCGGCCGGAGCATCGGCGGGTTGAGGAGCGTGGCCCCACCGGCCCGGAAGAGCTGGGCCGGCCGACCGCCCTGACGCGTGGTGGTGCCGCCGGTCGGCACCAGGAATCCCGGGGTGCCCGTCACCTTGCGGTGAAAGTTGCGCGGGTCGAGGGCGACACCCCACACGGCTTCGTAGACGCGGCGCAGCTCGCCGACGGTGAACTCGGGCGGGCAGAACGCCGTCGCGAGCGAGGAGTACTCGATCTTGGATCGCGCCCGCTCCACGCCATCCGCCAGGATCTGCGCATGGTCAAAGGCCAACGGTGCTGCCTGCTCGTCCTCGCGCCCGTAGCCGCCGTGCTTCAGCAGCGCCTCCACGGGAGCCCACCGCGCGCTGTGCGCGTCGCCGCCGGGGCGCGGCGCGGGCAGGTCAGGGGCGAGCGCGAGGTGGGCGACGCTGACCACGCGCATCCGGGGGTCCCGCTTCGGGTCGCCGTATGTGGCCAGCTGCTCCAGGTGCGCCCCGTTGTCCTGCGCCGGCGCCATCGGGTCGTGGGCGCACAGCCCCGTCTCCTCGATCAGCTCGCGCGCGGCTGCCGCCGTCAGGTCCTCGTCGTCCCGTACGAACCCGCCGGGCAAAGCCCAACGCCCTTGAAACGGCGGTTCACCACGGCGTACCGCCAGCGCACACAGTGCGTGACGACGCACGGTCAGCACGACCAGATCGACGGTGACAGCGAAGGGCGGAAAGGCCGACGGGTCGTAGGGCGACATGGAACGATCATAGTCGTCTGCCTGACGATAAACACTCCCTTCGCTCTCCTGCTCCACCCCGTATCGGGCGGCGCACGGTGGTTCCGGTCCGCCCGGGTCCCCGCGCGTCACACCCCCAACTGCAGTTCGTCCGCCGCCTCCTCCACCATGGCGACACCGAGCCTGCTGACGCGTACGGAGAACGCCTGCCCGGCGACCCGCAGCCCGCTCAGCCCGATCTCGCCCAGCGGGGCACTTCGCATCGGCGACAGCGTCACCGTCCCGGCCGGTACGTCGGGGCGGACGCCCACGAGGGTCGCCAGGAGATGCACTCCGGCCGCCGCCGACACGGCAGCGGGTCTGCACGCGGCGGGGTGTGGCAGCGGAATGCCTCCCTCGACCCGCTGCAGCCCTGCGTACATCTCGGGCAACCTGCAGTCGAAGGCGTCGGCCGCGTCGAGGACGCCCCTGATCAGGGACGCCGCCTCCTTCTCATAACCGGCGGCAGCCAGGCCCGCGACGGCGACAGCGGTCTCGTGCACCCGCACCGCCCCCGAGCGGTGCCCGAACGGGTTGTACGACGCCTCCTTCACCCCCAGGCTTCTGAGCCCCCATCCGGAGTCGAGCGCCGGCCCGCCGAACAGTCTCGCGAGGTGCTCGGTCCGCACCTTGTCCAACAGGCCCGGCGCCCGCCCACCCCCGCCGAGCATCCCGGTGTCCAGAAGGTGGGCGGCGCCGCTGCCCAGCCCTGCCGATCTGCGCCCGTCCGCCGTACGCGCGGCCGCCGGTCGACCCCCGCCGCGGTCCTCGACCCAGAAGTCCCCCTGGAAGCACCGCCGCAGTTCCTCGGCCCACTGGCGCAGCTCACCGCCGCCGGGTCTGGCATGAGCGTCCAGCAGGTCGGCGCCGAGCAGCGCGGCCCGGTGGGCATGCGCCTGGGTCTCGCACCGCTGATGGCCTCCCGGTCCGAGGTCCGGGATGTAGAGGGATTCGCGGGCGGCGGTCCGCAACCACTGCAGACAGCGCTCGGCAGTCGGCAGCAACTCCACCACCTCGGGCCGGCCCAGACCCCAGCGTCTGGCCTCGGCGAGCAGCACCGGAAACAAGAGAGTGGCCTCGACCCCTGTGCAACTGGGCGGCAGTTGCCCACCCGTCTGCCGCCGCGGGCCCGGCAACTTTCCGAACGTCACTCCCGGCTCGCGGAGCTGCGTACGGGCCAGGGCTCGTAGCGTGCCAAGGGCGAGCCCGGTCCCCAGGGGCAAGGCCATCCTGGCGGCCGCCAGCGCCTCGGCAGGAGCCGGACCGCAGCGCCATGGAGCACCCGCGGCCGCGCAGACGTCCGACGGATGCCCGGGATCACGTACCAGGAGCGCCTGCAGGTCGGCGATGCCGGCACGCAGGATCGGGCCCACGCGCGGGTCGTCCCCCTGTGCCGTGGCCGGGGCGAACGGCCGGATCGCACCGTTCCCCGCAGCTCTGCCGGCACCCTCGTCGGTTGCCCGTACCCACAGCCGCACCGTGTGTCTGCCGCCCGGCGGAAGCTCGACCTCCCAGCGCAGCAGGCCCGCGGACGCCAGGGCATCCATCGGCGGAGGCGTCACCGTGACCAGGACGGCCGGCCCGCCGCCGGTCGGCGACGACCAGCGCAGTCCGGAGCCGTGCACCGTGGCGGGCAGTTCTCGCCCGCTGCTCCCGACCGCCACCGCGCCGATCTCGGCGAGGTCGGTGCCCAGCGCCACTTCGAGCGGCAGCCGCAGCGTTCGCTGCGCGGAACTGCGCAGCGTGATGTCCTCCGTGCCCTCCGCACGCCGGATCCGCTCGACGACCACGTCCGGGTCGGGCCCGGTATCCGAGGCCACCCGCAGGGTGGCCGTGAAGCAAGCCTGGTCCGCGGAGATCATGCGGGACTGCACGGCGAGCGGTGCCAGTCCCGCCACTCGAATCTGGCAGCGCGACAACAGGCGTCTGCCCCGGTGGTAGAAGCCTTCAAGCCCTTGCCCCGTCAACTGGCCCTGACTCGAAGAGATCGCGAGGCCGGGCAGCGCGACACAGATCAACGCCTGGTGAACCGGCGCGAGTTCCGTGCTCCGCCGCGGCACACGGGCCGGTCCCGTCGAAGGCGCCCGGAGACCGGGGTGGCCCGGCGGCGTACGTGGTCGTCCTTGCGCAGGCTCGGGCGGAACGTCATCGGGGACGCGATGCGCGGCAGGTGCATCCGTCGCCTTCGGCGCCCCATGGACCGCCAGGTGGTCGCGGGACTCACCATCGTCACGCACCGTGGCTGCGTACCGCGGCGAAGCGTTGGATGTCATCTTCGCTTCCCTCCCCCTGCGGGTACGGCACGCCGCCGACCTGCCCCGCACCTCGGCGGCGCGACCCGGCCGCCGCCACCGCTCACCCAGATGAACGGGGCACGCCCACTCCAAGTAACGCCACAGGGCCGCGAAGCGAGAAGGCGGACCCGCGTAGCGGCCGACCCTCATCCGTCGCCCCTGCTCCGCCGACGCCTGGGTCGGCGGAGCTCCGTCGGCCGCCGGGGTGCACGCGTGCCCGCCCGCGCAGGGCGCGTCCCGGCTCCGGGCCGCCGCTCGCCCCGCCGACGCAGGGCAGCTTCCAGGCCACGGGTGGCACGGGACATCCCTGGATCAGCGGCACCTCCGGGGACGGCCACCGCGGAGGGTCGTCCGTCGACTCCGGCAGCACTCGCGCAGTCGTCCTCGAGCGCCCCGGACGGTGTGTCCGATGCCGAGTCCGGATCCTGATCCGTCCGCCTCACCCGCAGGGAGCGCCGCAACGGCTCGGGGTCGAGCCCGTCGGCCCGTGCTTCGTTGAGCAAGCGGGCGAACGTGTAGCGCGGGTCGGCACCGAGGGCCATCTCCAATGCCTGGTCCGCCTCAACGGTGTCGCCGAGCGACCAGGCCACCCAACCCACGAGTGCCAGGGGCGCGGCGGCGTACTCCCCGTAGGGCCCAACGCACCGGCGGGCCAGCGCCCGCCACAGGCGCAGAGCATGGGCGGCCTCCTCGCCCTCCATCCACTCCGCCGCCCGGTCTCTGGTCAGCCGGTCCTGGAGACCGAGAATCAGCGACGCGGCCTCATCGTGTGCCAGCAGTTCGTCATCCTTGAGGTCGGCCGCGAGCGCGTCGAACGCTCCCGGCGCGTCCGCGAGGCGCCGCATGACCAGGCGGGCCAGGTCCAGCGTCGCCGCCTCCACCTCCTTGCGAGGTGTCCCGGCGAAGATCCTCGGCACGAGGTCCATCGCCGCCGCGTCGAGGGCGCGCGTCTGATCCTTGACGAGCGCTGTCTCCAGGACGGCCAGGCGCGCCTTCATCCGCCCCAGCGACCCCCGTACCTGAATGCCCGCGAAGGCAGCCGTGGCCGCCATCACCGAAGTGCCGTCGGTCGCGATCACATTGCCCTCCACCGGGCAGCACTCGGCGCGTGCACAGCAGTAGGACCAGTACCTGCCTTCCGAGAGGCACAGCGCTTCCGTGACCGGCACGTCGAGGCCACCGCACTCCGTGCGCAACAACTGGGCCAGCGGCCTGAGCCGTTGCATGATCCGCCGCCCCGCGTCGGGGCCCGGATTCGGGGCGTCCTGGCAGAGGAACGCGACGACGCTGTCGGGGTGGCCGTCCCTGCGCTCGCATTCGCCGATCAGGCACTGGGCCATCTGTCGCGCCACGGCCTGCCAGTCCTCGGTGCGCTCGGGAATGCCCAGGCGCACACGACCGCCGAAACGCCCTTTGTGCAGGGCGACCAGAACGATGCTGTCGTCGGGCCGGAACCCGAGCAAGTACGGGAGCGCCTCGGCGAGTTCGCCTGCCGTGCGGAGGGTGATCCTTGCTTCGCCGACCAGCCCGGCCGGCTCGCTGTGATTCGTCATGCGCCGACCATGCACCGGAATACAACACTCCGGTTTGCCCTGTGGATAACCCTGGCCAGGGACACGTCAGAAGTTGTCCACAGCTGGCGGGCTCGTTCGCGTGATGTCAGTGCCATCGGGTTGCATGGGGGCATGAGCAACGAAGAGCTGCGGACAGCCGCCGATACCGTTCTCGCCCGTCTCGTCGGCGATCCGAGCGGCGAGGCCAGATTGCGCGAGGACCAGTGGCGCGCCATCGAGGCCCTGGTCGCGGACCATCGGCGAGCCCTCGTCGTGCAGCGCACCGGCTGGGGCAAGTCCGCGGTGTACTTCGTCGCGACCGCGCTGATCCGGCACCGCGGCGGCGGCCCGACCGTGATCGTCTCCCCGCTGCTCGCGCTCATGCGCAACCAGGTGGAGGCGGCGGAGCGTGCGGGCATCCGCGCCCGCACCATCAACTCGTCGAACACCGAGGAGTGGGACACCGTGCGGGCCGACGTGGCGGCCGGCGAAGTCGACGTGCTCCTGGTCAGCCCGGAGCGGCTCAACAACCCCGACTTCCGGGACAACGTACTGCCCCAACTCGCCGCGGCCACGGGCCTGCTCGTGGTCGACGAAGCCCACTGCATCTCGGACTGGGGGCACGACTTCCGCCCCGACTACCGTCGCCTGCGCACGATGCTGGCCGAGCTCCCGCAGGGCGTCCCCGTCCTGGCGACGACAGCTACGGCCAACGCGCGCGTGACGGCGGACGTTGCCGAACAACTCGGCACCGGGTCCGGTTCTGACGCCCTGGTGCTGCGCGGCCCGCTCGACCGGGAGAGCCTCAGCCTCGGCGTCCTACAGCTGCCGGACGCCGCACACCGTTTGGCCTGGCTCGCCGACCATCTGGACGACCTTCCGGGCTCCGGGATCATCTATACCCTCACCGTCGCCGCGGCCGAGGAGGTCACGGCCTATCTGCGACAGTGCGGCCACACCGTGTCCTCGTACACGGGGAAGACGGAGAACGCTGATCGGCAGCAAGCCGAGGAGGACCTCCTGGCGAACCGCGTGAAGGCGCTGATCGCCACGTCGGCGCTCGGCATGGGCTTCGACAAGCCCGACCTCGGGTTCGTCGTCCACCTGGGCTCCCCCTCCTCGCCGATCGCCTACTACCAGCAGGTGGGCCGCGCCGGGCGCGGAGTCGACCACGCGGAGGTGCTGCTGCTGCCCGGCAAGGAGGACGAGGCGATCTGGCGCTACTTCGCCTCGCTCGCCTTCCCTCCGGAGGAGCAGGTGCGGCGCACGCTGGACGTGCTCGGGCAGTCCGACAGGCCGCTCTCCCTGCCCGCCCTCGAACCGCTGGTGGAGCTGCGCCGATCGCGTCTGGAGACCATGCTCAAGGTCCTCGACGTGGACGGCGCGGTGCACCGGGTGAAGGGCGGCTGGATCGCCACGGGGCAGCCCTGGATCTACGACACCGAGCGCTACGCGTGGGTGGCCAAGCAACGCGAGGCCGAGCAACAGGCAATGCGGGACTACGCGACGACGGACGGCTGCCGGATGGAGTTCCTGCGCCGTCAGCTCGATGACGAAGAGGCGGCCCCGTGCGGCCGCTGCGACAACTGCGCGCCGCCGCGGTTCTCCGACTCCGTCTCGCCCGCAGCACTGAACTCGGCGCGCGGTGAACTCGGGCGCCCCGGCGTCGAGGTGGAGCCCAGAAAGATGTGGCCCACCGGGCTCGCGGCCGTCGGCATCGACCTCAAGGGCCGTATCCCCGCGGGTGAGCAGGCCGGGACCGGGCGGGCGCTCGGCCGTCTGTCGGACATCGGCTGGGGGAACCGTCTGCGCCCCATGTTCGCGCCGCAGGCCCCGGACGGACCGGTGCCGGACGACGTTGCGGGAGCCGTCGTCGACGTGCTCGCCGACTGGGCCAAGGGGCCGGGCGGCTGGGCATCCGGTTCCGCCGACGCCGCGCCGCGCCCCGTGGGCGTGGTGACGATGGCGTCCCACACTCGCCCGCAGCTCATCCAGTCCTTGGGCGCAGGCATCGCGCAGGTCGGCCGCATGCCGCTGCTGGGCAGCCTCTCGTACGCGCCGGACAGCGACACCGCACACATCCCGCGCAGCAACAGCGCACAGCGGCTGCGCGCCCTCGACGGCACGTTGACGCTCCCGCCCGAGCTGTCCGAGGCGCTCGCGCGCGCGGGTGGCCCGGTTCTGCTCGTCGACGATTACACGGAGACCGGCTGGACGCTGGCGATGGCCGCACGGCTGCTGCGTCGGGCGGGCGCCGAGGGGGTGTTGCCACTGGTCCTGGCGGTACAGGGGTGAGGAACGCGTAGCGATCCAACCTTTGGGCAGGGATATTGGCGACGCATCGTCAGATACAGGAACGCGGTCCCAATTGCTCGTTGCCGTCTGCCACTGCGACGGGAAGAATTGGAACTGCTCCCCGCACGGCTCCCCGTTATCCGGTGGATGGTAGAGCTGTGTCGCGGTGCGCTCCCCAGTCCGACCCCGCCCTCAGTGTGGGCGTGTAGCCGAAGGGAGGACCGTGGCCTTTGGATTCGCTCCGTCCTCGGCGGTATCGATGTCCGCGTCCTTGATGCGCACCGAGAGGTCCGCCGATTCCGTCAACCGACCGACAAGGCTGCTCGAGCCCGCGGAGTGGGCCGCGGCCGGCATCCCGCTGCTGCGCAATCCGCGCGAGGTGGTCAGCGGACTGCATTCCCGCCACCGGCCGATCCCACAGACCGTCGTCATAGCCGTGCTCGACCCCGACGAGCGACTGCGGGCCAGCGCCTCGTTCGTGCGCCGCGAGAGCGCCGCCGACGGCTGGACGTTCCGCAACGCGCTGCTGTCCCAGCTACGCCGGGTGATCCCGCACGACCTGCGCCGCCGCACGCCGGTACGCACCGCGGTGATGCTGTACTGCCGCGAGGGGGACACCCGTTGGACGGAGGAGGACGGGGCCTGGATGTGGGGACTGCGTGACGCGTGCACGCTGCACGGCCTGCGCTGCGGCGCGTACATCACGATGACGCGGGACGGCTGGCAGGTACTCGGAGAGGGCAGGGCCGGTCGGCGCCCGAGCGTGGGCTCCGTGGCCGAGGCCCTGGGTTCCGGGGAGCCGTCGGCGCCGCGCACCGGCGGTGCCGCGACGGAAGCGCTCCGCCGCGCCGCGGCGCGCTGAACGGCACGGCGGCCATCGCGCGCCCGCCTGCCGGACTCCCCGGACACCGCTTCGCGGTGCGGGCAGTCGGCAAGCGGCGCGTCAGACCCCGGCGCCCAACAGCGAGTTGATGCGCTCCGGGTCGCCGCACACGATGAGCAGCGCACCGGCCCGGCCGAGCGCGACCGGCAGCGCTGTGGTGGCCACCTCGTCGGCTCCGCCGTTCACGGCGACGACGACCACCGGACGGGACGCGGCGCGCCCCAGGGCGGAGGCGTCGGCGTAGAACACGTCGTCACGCGCCTCGTGCTGCGCCCAGTAGGAGTCCTCACCGAAGGACAGCTCGTGGGCCGCCCACGGGTGCGGGTCGCCGGTGGTGACCACCAGGACGTCGCCGGGCGCACGGCCCGAGTCGAGCAGCATGTCCAGAGCCTCCTCCGCGGCGTCCAGCGCGCCCTCGACCGAGGCCGGGATGAGCTGGATCTGTGGCTGGGAGGCCGAAGTCGGCGTAGCGGCAGGGGCGTTCGGCCCCGGCTTGTGGACACCCGCCGACTCGCGCGGGGTTCGCTGCGCGGGCGGCATGGGCCTGGAGGGACCCGGACGTCCGGGTCGCGGTGGCGCCGCGGGACGCGGGCCGGGTACGGGGCGGGGGGTCGACGCGGTACGGCCGCTGGCGGGCGTGGCGCGGGGACCCTGGGCACTCTCGGGAATCTGAGGCTCCTCGGGACTGAGAGGCATGAGCTGATATCTATCAAAACGCAGGTGCGGCTCGCGTCAACGGGTGGCACGTCAGTGCGAGCGCGGCGGTCAGAAGTCGAAGCCGAGCTGGCCCTCGATCTCTGGAACGCCGACGTCCGCCCAACTGCGGGCCTTCTTGAGGTGCCGCCACTGGGGCAGCGCATCAAGATACGCCCACGAAAGCCGGTGGTACGGGGTGGGCCCCCGTTCCTCCAACGCGGCGCGATGCACCGGCGACGGGTATCCGGCGTTCGCCGCAAACCCGAAGTCTGCATGGTCGATGCCCAGTTCGGCCATCATTTTGTCGCGGCGGACCTTGGCGATCACCGACGCCGCTGCGACGGCAATACAGGAACGGTCCCCCTTGATCACGGTACGAACCTGCCAGGGAGCACCCAGGTAGTCGTGCTTCCCATCGAGGATGACCGCGTCCGGCCTCACCGGCAGGCCCTCGAGGGCGCGCACGGCGGCGAGCCGGAGGGCTGCGGTCATCCCCAGGGCATCGATCTCCTCGTGCGAGGCGTGCCCGAGGGCATGCCCGGACACCCAGCTCTCCAGCTCGACCGCGAGGGTCTCGCGGCGCTTGGGGCTGATCAGCTTGGAGTCGGTGAGGCCCTCCGGCGGACGGCGCAGCCCGGTGACGGCAGCGCAGACGGTGACCGGACCGGCCCAGGCACCGCGACCGACCTCATCGACACCGGCAATGATCTTGGCACCGGTAGTGGCGCGCAGTGAGCGCTCGACGGTGTGGGTGGGTGCTTCGTACGGCATGGCGGCAAACAGCGTACGCCGCCCGGGTACCGTCGCGACACCCGGCTCGCCTCAACGTGCCTGCCGACGCAACAGCGGGACCATCACGTGGTCGATCATCTCCACCAGATCCCCCTCTCCCCATTCACTTCCGCACACCTTCGAGCGGTACATCATCAGCGCCGGAATCACGTCACACACGCTGGACTCGTCGACATCCGGGCGCACCTCCCCCCGCTCAACACCACGACGGACGACCTCCTTGATCAACTCGACGCTGGGCTCGATCACACCTTCGGCGATCACACTGTGGAAGCGCTCGGCGGTGAGCGTGTCGCATTCGTGAAGGACTGAGCGCAGCGCGTAGCCGGGCCGGGAGTACATGGCCGCCCGCAATCGGCGACACAGCTCCAGCAGGTCCTCCCGTACGCTTCCGCACTCCGGCGCCGAGTCCAGCGCGGGAAGCCCTGCCTGGAGCGCGTCGACGACGAGGTCCTCCTTGGAGGGCCAGCGCCGATACACCGCGGCCTTGCCGGTCTGCGCGCCGGCGGCGACGCCCTCCATCGTGAGGCCGTTCCAGCCGACCGTACTGAGTTGATCCAACGCCGCTTCCAGAATGGCCCGTTCGAGCACGGGGCCACGCCTGCGAAGCGCGGAGGCCGCCTGAGCGGGGTCGGCCGTCCGACGTGAACTAACCATCATCATCTCTCCGTTGAGCCGTCCGAGAGCGGTTCGGACGCGCGGCAGCGAGCTCAGCACACACCCACGTGCACTGATGGGGAGCCACCACCGAGCATCTCAGGCTTCAGCCCTTCCTTTCGACGGGTCGACGGCAAGGTTCCGCCGACACGTTCACAACTCCCGTAAAGAACGCTTGTGTTCACTATGGCGGGCACACTACGATCCCACGCAGGGAACGCGACCGTTCCCTAATCATGCCCATGGGGGATCGCTCGTGACACAGGATCAGATCCAGGCACATCCGGCTCCACCCAGCAAACCCCGCGCCACCGCGCGCCCACCCCGACCCGGCATCGCGCTGGCAGTGATCGCCGCATGCCAACTGATGGTCGTGCTCGACGCCACCATCGTGAACATCGCCCTGCCTCACATGCAGACGGCGCTGGGCTTCTCCACCAACAACCTGACCTGGGTGATCAACGCCTACGCGCTCACCTTTGGTGGACTGCTGCTCCTGGGCGGCCGGGCCGGCGACCTTCTCGGGCGCCGCCGCATGTTCATCACTGGTATCGCCCTGTTCAGCTTCGCATCGCTCTTGGGCGGATTCGCCCAGGAGCCTTGGCAGTTACTCGCGGCCCGCGCACTTCAGGGCGTCGGTGGCGCGATCGCGTCACCCACCTCGCTGGCGCTCATCGCCACCACGTTCCCCGAAGGGCCCGAGCGGAACCGGGCGTTCGGGGTCTTCGCCTCCGTCTCCGCCGGTGGCGGCGCCGTCGGGCTGCTCGCAGGAGGCATGCTCACCGACTGGCTGGACTGGCGCTGGGTGTTGTTCGTCAACGTACCCATAGGCGTACTCATCGCCCTCCTCGCCCCTCGCTACATCAAGGAGTCGCAGCGCCACCCCGGCCGGTTCGATCTGCCGGGCGCCTTCACCTCGACCCTCGGCATGGCCGCCCTCGTGTACGGATTCATCCGAGCCGCCTCCGAAGGCTGGAGCGACGGCCTCGCCATCGCATCCTTCGGTGCGGCCGTGGTCCTGCTCATCGCCTTCGTCGCCATCGAGAGGCGCACCAGCCAACCGATCACACCCCTGAAACTGTTCAGGGACCGCAACCGGTCCGGCACCTACGCGATGATGCTGAGCCTCGCCGCAGCGATGTTCGGCATGTTCTTCTTCATCGTGCTCTTCGTGCAGAACGTGCTGCACTACACCCCGGTCAAGGCCGGCCTCGCCTTCCTCCCGGTGACCGCGGCCATCGTGCTCGGTGCGGGGATCGCCACGAACCTGCTGCCCCGGCTCGGCCCCAAACCCTTCATGACCGTGGGCTGTCTGCTGACCGCCACAGGTATGGGCTGGCTGACACTCATCGACCCCGGCAGCTCCTACCTCAGCGGCATTCTCGGCCCGATGCTCCTGTTCGGCTTCGGCATGGGCCTGAACTTCGTCACGCTGACCCTGACAGCGGTCTCCGGCATAGCCGACAGCGAGTCCGGTGCGGCGTCAGGCATGCTCAACACCACACAGCAGGTCGGCGGCGCCCTCGGCCTGTCGGTCCTCACCACGATCTTCAGCAGCGCCAGCGCGAGCGAGGCCAAGAAGCAGATCCCGAAGTTCCTCGCGGAAGGCTCACCGGAGCAGAAGGCCGAGTTCGCCAGGACCCACCGACTGCCCGCGCCATGGAACGACTCGGTGCTCGCCCACGGCATCAGCAATGCCTTCATAGCGGCCGCGTCGCTGGCCGTGGCCGCGGCGCTGATCGCCCTGTTCGTCATCCAGGTACGCAAGAGCGACATCGATGCACTGAGCGGGAAATCCGGGGTCTCGGCCTGAGGAGCACTCCCCCGGACCTGCTCTGCGCCTAAGCGGTCGGCGCCCAGGCCGGCAGTGGCTCGGTCCGCCCGAGCCACTCGGCCGAGGGCGCCCCGTCCGCGCCGGAGGCGACGATGCCGCCCACGATCGCGCAGGTCGTGTCCATGTCGCCGCCGACCTGGGCCGTGCTCCAGAAGGCACCCTCGAAGTCACCGAGGCCTCGCGCCGCCGACCAGATGGCGAACGGCACGGTGTCGTGCGCGGTCGTCCTCCGGCCGCAGCCGAGCACGGCCGCCACCGTGGACGGGTCTCCGTAGTCGAGCATGTCCTTGGCGCGGCGCAAGCCGGCGCCCACCGCGCTGCGCGGGACGAGCGAGATCACTCCGTCCAGGAGGTCCTGCGGCGCGGGAGGCCCCGCGGCATCGGCCACCAGAGCGGCCGCGGCCGCCACCGCCATCGAACCCACGACGGCCTCCCGATGCTGGTGCGTCGGGTAGGCCGAGATCTCGGCCTGATGCGTGGCCTGCTCGGGGTCGTCGGCGTAATAGGCGCCGAGCGGAGCGATCCGCATCGCCGCGCCGTTCCCCCACGACCCCCGCCCGTTGAAGAGCGCGGAGGCCAGGGTCCGCCAGTCGTCACCCTCCCGGATCTGCTGCAGCAGCCGGTTCACGGCAGGGCCGTACCCGCGGTCGACGTTCTGGCGCTCAGCGAACGATCGCGCCAGTTCGTCCTGGTCCACGCGCTCGTGAGCGGCCAGGACGGACACCACTGAGGCGGCCATCTCGGTGTCGTCGGTCCACTGCCATGTGCCGTCCGGCAGTGCGCCGGCCTTGAGCAGCGGATAGTTCGCGGGAACGAAGAATTGTGATCCCAGCGCGTCTCCCACGGAGAGGCCGCGCAGGCTGGACAGGGCGCGGTTCAAGCGCCCGTCGGGTGAGGAGTCAGCGGTCATCGCATCGACACTCTATCCGGTGACTCCGTACGATTCCGGTTCGCACCAGCGGTCAAAGGGGCGGTCCATTGTGTACTTTCCGTTCTCCCCGAGAACGAGCAATCGCGTCTCCGCGTTCCCAGGGTTCGACAGCGACTCGAAATCCGCGACGGACCAGTGGAACCAGCGCATGCAGAACAGCCGCATGGTCAGCCCATGGGTCACGAGCAGGACGTTCGGCGGATGGTCCGGGTCCTCGAAGCTGCGGTGCAGACTCTCCAGGAAAGCGCCCACCCGGTCATACACGTCCGCCCCTGACTCTCCCTGGGCGAACCGGTAGAAGAAGTGCCCATAGGCGTCTCGATACGCCTTCTGCAGCCGTACGTCCTCGCGGTCCTGCCAGTTCCCCCAGTCCTGCTCCCTGAGCCTGGGTTCTTCTCGGATGCGTACGAGATCGGGGTCGAGGCGGAAGGCGCGGAAGGTCTCATGGGTGCGCCGGTACGGCGAGACGTACACGCTCACCCGCTCGCGTCCGAAGAGCCGCCGGAGGTCCTCGCCGGTGGTCTCGGCCTGGCTCCACCCCTTGTCGGTGAGCGTCAGGGCGTGATCGGGCTCGCGCTCGTAGATGGTGTCGTCGGCGTTGCCTTCGGATTCGCCGTGCCGGACAAGAACGATGCGCCGCGGTCGTGCCATGAACACGACCCTAGATCGCCGGGCGGGTTCGAGCACCCGTGCGGGCTCCGCGGCGGAGGTCATGTGGATCACAACGGCCGAGCGACGGGCACGCGCGCGTGGTCACGCGCTCAGACCGTCCAGGTCGACTCCAGTTCCACGATGTCCCCGGTGATGGCCACGATGTCGACATCCGTCTGGGCGCGCACCGAAAGCCTCTCCACCCGGTCGACCTGGTACTTGCCGTGCTCGGCCGCCGAACGCCACATGGAGAGGACCAGGAACTCGTCTCCTGGGGCGTCACCGAACAGCCCCCGGACCATGCCTGGCGAGCCGGCCATCGCCGGGTTCCACACCTTCTGCTGCATCAACGTGTAGTGCTCGGCCCGATCGGCGCGCACCGTGCAGTGCGCCACCCGCACCACGTCCGCGTCCGTGAACCGCGGCTCGAACCCGGTCTTCACATCGAAGCGATGGTCGAAGAGCTTTGCCTGGATGTTCTTGTACGTTCCCGACTGCGCGGCCGCGAGCCGGTCGTGGGAGCGCGCCATGAAGGAGTCGTAGAAGGCACGGCTCTCCCAGAAGCCGAAGACATGGGCCACATCGGGCCGTTGCCTGCTCCAGCCTCCACCTTGACCTCGGAATCCCGGCTCTCCCAGAAGCCCCGCCCATTTCCGCTGTCCCCGCTCGAAACCCCGACGATCCACCACAGTGCAACGAATCCACTTGACCAGCACCGCGCCATCGTACGGCGCGCCGGCCACCTGCCGCGGCGGTCCCGAACCCACGGTCGAGCCGCCTCTCCGGGGATGGGCGTGTTGTTGTCAGTGGGACCACGTAGCGTATCCGTAGTACTCAACATCGCACCGAGGAGGGGGAGTTCGGTGAGCAGCCTCCGCAAGGGGATCGAGAAGATCGAGATCGGCCTGAAGTGGGACCCGAGCCCGATGGGCTCGCCTCCCCACGACCTGGACCTGATCGCCGCGGCGTACACGGAGGACGACCCGCACGGCAGCCCCGCGTACATCGTCCATTTCGACAGCCGTTCGCCGGACGGGACCATCACGCTCAACCGGGACAGCAGGACCGGACAGGGCTTCGGTTTCGACGAGGTCATGACGCTCGAACTGGAGCGACTCGCGTCCTCGTACGCGCGCGTGGTCGTGGGAGTGGCCATCCAGCAGGACGAGCAGGAGCCCGGCCGCGCCAAGGTCTTCGCTGACATCCCGAACACGGCAGTACGTATAAGAGAGGGCTACACCGACCTGTCGCTGCACGACTTCTCGGTGGTCTCCGGCGCCTCTGCGACCACGGTCGCGGAGTTCACCCGGGGCACCGACGGGGAGTGGGTGTTCCACGAGGCGGTGCGGGGCTTCGACAACGGCGATCTGAACGCGTTCGCCGCGGCGATGGGCGCTCTGTAAGCACATCCGGCGGGCCCACGGCGGATCCGGGTGCCTACGCCAAAGGGCGGCGGAACCATGATGGTTCCGCCGCCCCTCAGTTCAGGCGTTCAGCCGGATCGGGCGTTCAGCCGGATCAGCTGCAGCCGCTGGTCGAACCGCAGCCCTCGCAGATGTAGCAGGAGCCGGCCCGCTGCATCTTCGTACCGCAGGAGAAGCAGAGCGGGGCGTCGGCCTGGATGCCCAGCTGCATCTCGACGAGCTCGGCGCTGGTGTGCGCCTGCTGCGGCACCGACTGCGCGGTGACGTCCCCGGCCTTCGGCGTCTCGACGGCCTTCAGATCCTGGGCGCGGGGCGCCGACTGAGCCAGGGCCTCGACGTCGACCTCGGGGTCGTCGATGGACGGCTCGTACGAACCCGTCTCCAGGTGACGCTGGCGCTCCTCGGCGGAGTGGATGCCGAGCGCGGAGCGCGTCTCGAAGGGCAGGAAGTCGAGCGCCAGGCGGCGGAAGATGTAGTCGACGATCGACTGCGCGATCCGCACGTCCGGGTCGTCCGTCATGCCGGCCGGCTCGAAGCGCATGTTGGTGAACTTCGAGACGTAGGTCTCCAGCGGCACGCCGTACTGAAGGCCGACCGAAACGGCGATGGAGAAGGCATCCATCATGCCCGCGAGGGTGGAGCCCTGCTTGGACATCTTCAGGAAGACCTCGCCGAGACCGTCGTCCGGGTAGGAGTTGGCGGTCATGTAGCCCTCGGCGCCACCCACCGTGAAGGAGGTGGTGATGCCGGGACGGCCCTTCGGCAGACGCTTGCGGACCGGGCGGTACTCGACGACCTTCTCGACGGCCTCGCGGATCGTCGCCTCGGTCTTCTCGGTGACCTCGGTCTTCTCCTGCTCCTTCTTCTTGGCGGAGAGGGGCTGACCGACCTTGCAGTTGTCGCGGTAGATGGCGAGCGCCTTGACGCCCAGCTTCCAGGCCTCGAAGTAGACCTCCTCAACATCCTCGACGGTCGCCGTCTCCGGCAGGTTGACCGTCTTGGAGAGCGCGCCGGAGATCCACGGCTGGATGGCCGCCATCATGCGGACGTGGCCCATCGCGGAGATGGAACGCTCACCCATGGCGCAGTCGAACACCTCGTAGTGCTCGGGCTTGAGGCTCGGGGCGTCGATCACATTGCCGTACTCGGCGATGTGGGCGACGACCGCCTCGATCTGCTCCTCCTGGTAACCCAGGCGGCGCAGGGCCTGCGGCACGGTGCCGTTGACGATCTGCATCGAGCCGCCACCGACCAGCTTCTTGAACTTGACCAGGGCGAGGTCGGGCTCGAGACCGGTGGTGTCGCAGGACATCGCGAGACCGATGGTGCCGGTCGGGGCGATAACCGACGCCTGGGCGTTGCGGAAACCGTTCTTCTCGCCGAGGCGGATGACGTCCTGCCAGGCCTCCGTGGCAGCGGCCCAGATCGGGGTGTCCAGGTCGTCCATGCGGACGGCCGCGGTGTTGGCGTCGGCGTGCTGCTTCATGACGCGCTGGTGCGGCGTGGCGTTCTTCGCGTAGCCCTCGTACGCGCCGACGACCGCGGCGAGCTCGGCCGAGCGCTTGTAGGACGTACCCGTCATCAGCGAGCTGATCGCGCCGGCGAGGGCGCGGCCACCGTCCGAGTCGTAGGCGTGGCCGGTCGCCATGAGCAGGGCGCCCAGGTTCGCGTAGCCGATGCCGAGCTGACGGAAGGCGCGGGTGTTCTCGCCGATCTTCTGCGTCGGGAAGTCCGCGAAGCAGATGGAGATGTCCATCGCGGTGATGACCAGCTCGACGATCTTCGAGAAACGCTCGACGTCGAAGGACTGGTGGCCCTTGCCGTCGTCCTTCAGGAACTTCATCAGGTTCAGCGAGGCGAGGTTGCAGGACGTGTTGTCCAGGTGCATGTACTCGCTGCACGGGTTCGAGCCGTTGATACGGCCGGACTCCGGGCACGTGTGCCAGTGGTTGATGGTGTCGTCGTACTGGATGCCGGGGTCGGCACAGGCCCAGGCGGCCTCGGCCATCTTACGGAAGAGGGACTTGGCCTCGACCTCTTCGATGACCTCGCCGTCCATGCGGCCACGCAGGCCGAACTTCGAGCCGGACTCGACGGCCTTCATGAACTCGTCGTTCACACGGACCGAGTTGTTGGCGTTCTGGTACTGGACGGACGTGATGTCGTCGCCGCCCAGGTCCATGTCGAAGCCCGCGTCGCGCAGGGCGCGAACCTTCTCCTCCTCCTTCACCTTGGTCTCGATGAAGCCCTCGATGTCGGGGTGGTCGACGTCGAGGATGACCATCTTGGCCGCGCGGCGCGTGGCGCCACCCGACTTGATCGTTCCTGCAGAGGCGTCGGCACCGCGCATGAAGGAGACGGGACCCGAGGCGTTACCGCCGGAGGAGAGCAGCTCCTTGGAGGAGCGGATGCGGGAGAGGTTCAGGCCGGCGCCGGAGCCGCCCTTGAAGATCATGCCCTCTTCCTTGTACCAGTCGAGGATCGACTCCATGGAGTCGTCGACGGACAGGATGAAGCAGGCGGAGACCTGCTGGGGCTGGGGCGTACCGACGTTGAACCACACCGGCGAGTTGAAGCTGAAGATCTGGTGCAGGAGGGCGTAGGCCAGCTCGTGCTCGAAGATCTCGGCGTCGGCGGGCGAGGCGAAGTACTTGTGGTCCTCGCCGGCCTTCCGGTACGTCTTCACGATGCGGTCGATGAGCTGCTTGAGGCTCACCTCGCGCTGCGGGGTGCCGACGGCGCCCCGGAAGTACTTGCTGGTGACGATGTTGACCGCGTTCACCGACCAGAACTCGGGGAACTCGACGCCACGCTGCTCAAAGTTGACCGAGCCGTCGCGCCAGTTGGTCATGACGACGTCACGATGCGCCCATTCCACCTCGTCGTACGGGTGCACGCCGGGGGTGGTGTGGACGCGCTCGACACGCAGACCCTTGTTGGCCTTGGCTCCCTTGGCTCGGGAGCCTCGTGCCGGGCCGCTCGCCGTCTCTGTCATGCCGCCTCCCATATACCGGGCTAAAACGCCCTAAAGTGCCCGGATCTTCCCGTGCACGGTGTCTGTCTTGTGTTGCGGCCGCCGCTTTTGCCGCCCGCAACAGGTCTTGGGGTCGCCGCCGCCCGGTCCGTGGCCGTCAGTCGGCGGCGTGGGCGGGCACGGGGACTTCTACAGTCCCTCCGGGCCCGCACTCGCTCTGTGTGCGCTCTTCGCCCGCGCCGTCCGTTTCGGCGCCGGGCGTTTGTTCCCTCAGTTCCGCGATGGCCGACTCGAAGTCCTCCAGCGAGTTGAACGCCCGGTACACGGACGCGAACCGCAGGTAGGCGACGAGGTCCAGCTGCTGAAGCGGGCCGAGTATGGCCAGGCCCACGTCGTGTGTGGTCAGTTCGGCGCTTCCGGTGGCGCGCACCGCCTCCTCGACCCGCTGGCCGAGCTGGGCGAGGGCGTCCTCCGTGACCGGACGGCCCTGACACGCCTTGCGTACGCCGTTGATGACCTTGGTACGGCTGAAGGGTTCGGTCACCCCGCTCCGCTTCACGACCATCAGTGAGCACGTCTCCACCGTCGTGAAACGACGGGAGCAGTCCGGACACTGACGGCGCCGGCGAATCGACGTGCCGTCGTCGGTGGTGCGGCTGTCGACGACACGACTATCGGGATGCCTACAGAAGGGGCAGTGCATGAACTCCCAACCCTCCTTCACGGCACGACTCGATGGCCACGAGAGGCTGATTCACGCCTCTCGAAGCAGTCCCAAGCATAGGCGATGACCACGACCAAGATGGACCGGGGACCACAACTTCTGGGCTGCGGATCCAATCCAACCACTACATCTGGGGTTCGGTCGCATTTTGGTGCCCTAGCGCGTGTCGGGCGTGTCGCGTACGCGGAACGCGTCGCACCAGCGACGGCGGGGCCGCGCGGGGCTCAAATCCGTACCGGCACGACACAAGAAAGATCGAGGGCGGTGCCTGGTCGACGGAGAGGCGAGTGGCAGACTGGGGGACCCACGGGCCGAACCTCGACTCCAGCGAAGAAGCGTACCGGATTGAGCTGAATTGCCGCTCCGCTTCGAGGTCGCCTTACACCCAGGTGCATGATCACGACAAGCAATCGACGGTTTTTCACTCGAACGTGTGTTTGGCGCAACCTTTCGAAAGGAACTACCGTTGGCTAGCTAGGGAGACATTCTCGAGAGGGGCCTACCGACGTGACCACGACCGCAGACAGTGCCACCATCACTGCCCAGGGCCGCGCCCAGGGCCGACTCGAGCCGGTGCATGCCATGAATGACACAGCCATGAGTCAGGAGGGCCCCAAGCCGGGGCGCTCCCTGCCCGGCCGGCCCCCAGGGATCCGCGCGGACAGCTCGGGGCTCACGGATCGGCAGCGCCGCGTCATCGAGGTCATCCGTGACTCGGTGCAGCGTCGGGGATACCCGCCGTCCATGCGGGAGATCGGCCAGGCGGTCGGCCTGTCCAGCACGTCGTCGGTCGCGCACCAGCTGATGGCACTCGAGCGCAAGGGCTTCCTGCGCCGTGACCCGCACCGCCCGCGCGCGTACGAGGTCCGTGGCTCGGACCAGCCCAGCGCGCAGCCCACGGACACCGCGGGAAAGCCCGCTGCTTCGTATGTGCCCCTGGTGGGCCGGATCGCCGCCGGTGGCCCGATCCTCGCCGAGGAGTCGGTCGAGGACGTCTTCCCGCTGCCCCGGCAGCTCGTCGGTGACGGTGAGCTGTTCGTCCTGAAGGTCGTCGGCGAATCGATGATCGAGGCCGCGATCTGCGACGGGGACTGGGTCACCGTCCGCCGCCAGCCCGTCGCGGAGAACGGTGACATCGTCGCCGCGATGCTCGACGGCGAGGCCACGGTCAAGCGCTTCAAGCGGGAGGACGGCCATGTCTGGCTCCTGCCGCACAACTCCGCGTACCAGCCGATTCCCGGTGACGAGGCGACGATCCTCGGCAAGGTGGTAGCCGTTCTGCGGCGCGTGTGAGGCTTCTCCCTGACCGGGCCCCGGAACCAACTGCGCCGGTTCCGGGGCCCAGCGCTGTCCGCGCCGGGCCCGCTGCGTACGAGGCGGCGTCTACTCCGCTTCCGCCTTCTTCGCCGCCGCGTCGATCGACGCGAGCGAACGCCGCACCTGGTTCCGGTCCGTCGTGAACCAGAAGTCCGGCATCGAGGCCTTCAGATAGCTGCCGTAGCGTGCCGTCGCCAGCCGCGGGTCCAGGACCGCGACCACGCCGCGATCGCCCGTTGCCCGGATGAGGCGGCCCGCGCCCTGAGCCATCAGCAGTGCCGAGTGTGTCGCGGCCACTGCCATGAAGCCGTTGCCACCCGCTTCCTCGACCGCCTTCTGGCGCGCGCTCATCAGCGGGTCGTCCGGCCGCGGGAACGGGATCTTGTCCATCACGACCAGCTGGCAGTTCGGGCCCGGTACGTCCACGCCCTGCCACAGCGACAGGGTGCCGAACAGACAGGTCTCCGGGTCCGCCGCGAATGCCTTGATCAGCTCGCCCAGGGTGTCCTCGCCCTGCAGCAGGATCGGGAACTCCGGAATCCGCGTGCGCAGTTCCTCGGCCGCCGCCTGCGCCGCCCGCATCGACGAGAAGAGGCCGAGCGTACGACCGCCGGATGCCTGGATCAGCTCGCTCAGCTCGTCCGTCATGTCCGTGCGCGTACCGTCACGCGTCGGCTTCGCCAGATGCTTGGCGACGTAGAGGATGCCTTGCTTGCTGTACTCGAACGGCGATCCGACGTCGACCCCCTTCCAGACCGGCAGGTCCTCGCCCTCGGTGCCTTCGGGGGCGAGTCCCATGGAGGCCCCCACCCCGTTGAAGTCGCCGCCGAGCTTCAGTGTCGCCGAGGTCAGGACGACAGAGCGGTCGCTGAAGAGCTTCTCCCGCAGGAGGCCGGACACCGACATGGGGGCGACTCGCAGGGAGGCGCCGAAGCGGTCATGGCGCTCGTACCAGACGACGTCCCACTCCGAGCCGTTCGCGATCCGCTCCGCCACGTCGTGGATGTTCTCCACGGCGGCGAGGGCCTGTTTGCGGACGGCGTCCTCGTCCTGGACCGACTTGTCGCGCGTGGTGCCGATTGCGGTGATCACCGTACGGGCCGCGTCGCGCAGGGCCATGAGCGCGTAGCCGAGGTCCTCGGGGACTTCCTCCAGGCGGCCGGGCAGAGCGAGCTCCATGACCCGCTCGAAGCCTTCGGAGGCGGTCTGCAGCTGGTCCGCCGCCTTCTCGTTGACCAGCTTCGCCGCGCGTCTCACCGCTCGGGTGACCTGGCCGGGAGTCAGCTCCCCCGTCGCCACCCCGGTCACCCGCGAGACCAGCTCGTGCGCCTCGTCCACGATCAGCACCTCGTGCTGCGGCAGGACCGGCGCGCCCTCGATGGCGTCGATCGCGAGCAGCGCGTGGTTGGTCACGATGACGTCGGCGAGCTTCGCGCGCTCCCGGGACATCTCGGCGAAGCACTCCTGGCCGTAGGCACACTTCGACGCTCCCAGGCACTCGCGCGAGGAGACCGAGACCTGCGACCAGGCCTTGTCCGAGACACCGGGCGTGAGATCGTCCCGGTCGCCCGTCTCCGTCTCGTCCGCCCAGTCGCGCATACGCAGCAGGTCCTGGCCCAGCTTGCTGGTGGGTGCGGCCGCCTCGAACTGGTCGAAGAGGCCCCCTTCCTCCTCCTGCGGTACGCCCTCGTGGAGGCGGTGCAGGCACAGATAGTTCGACCTGCCCTTGAGCATCGCGAAACTGGGGCGGCGCCTGAGCAGTGGGTGCAGCGACTCGACCGTGCGCGGCAGGTCCCGCTCCACGAGCTGGCGCTGCAACGCCAGCGTGGCGGTCGCCACGACCACGCGCTCCCCGTGCGCCAGGGCCGGCACGAGGTAGCCCAGCGACTTACCTGTGCCGGTGCCCGCCTGGACAAGCAGATGGGAACCGTCGTCGATCGCCTCGGCGACGGTCTCGGCCATGGTGACCTGGCCAGGGCGCTCCGTGCCGCCGACAGCGGTGACGGCGGCGTGCAGGAGCTCGGGGAGTGAGGGCTTCGTCATAGCTCGACCACCCTAAACGGACCCACTGACAATCCGGCGATCACGGCTGATGCAGCGGATTGGCGACAGTGCCGTGCACGGCCGCGTGCGGACGGTCGGCCCGGTCGCGGTAGCCGTCGAGGTGCAGCCGGTTGCGGTTGAGGCACAGGCGCTCGATCCGCGGTGTCAGCAGGTCGAACATCTCGTACCGCTCCTTGAGCTCCGGGAAGCGCGCGTGGTGGCGCAGGATCTCGGCACGCACCAGGGCCCAGAACTCGTTCTCGGGGAGCCCGAGTTGCTCCTCGTACAGCGGCGCCAGGTAGCGGAAGACACCCACGAAGAGTCCCGAATGGATGAACTGGGTCAGGAACGCGGGGTCCTCGGTGAGCAGGACCTCGCGCACGTCGTCAGGCATCGAGTCGTGCTCGGGCAGCGCCTCCGAACTGATGTTGACGTCGTCCACGAAGTCCTTGACCGCGAGCCGCACGGGCACGTCCTGGTCGTCGAAGACGACGATGGCGTTCTCTCCGTGCGGAGAGAAGACGGTGCCGTAGCGGTAGAGGAAGCGCAGCAGTGGGGGCAGCAGGGCGGCGAAGAGCCTACGTAGCCACGCCTTGGGATCCAGGCCCGAGCGGGCGACAAGCTCCGCGACGAACGCGCGCCCTTCAGTGTCGATGTGCAACAAGGAGGCGAGCGTTCGGGCGCGCTCTCCAGGGGCGAGGTGCCGGGAAAGGGGCTCGCGCCAGATGGCGCCCAGCAATTCCTTGTACTGGTAGGGGACTTCGTCGAGCCCGTCGTACAGCGGGTGTTCCACGGTCACGGATGCGACCTCGCCCAGCAGGACGACGCCGCATTCGTCGCTCAAGAAGGGGTCGGCGTCGCGCAGTGCGTGCACCCATGTGGTGACGGCGGGCGCTGCCCAGGTGCGCTCCGTCGGAAGTCCGCGCCATACAAGGGTGTTGAAGATGGAGAGCGGCAGCTTCACTGTGTGTCGATCGGGGCGCGCCGCGTTCAGGAACGTACGGATGGACTGCTGAGGCAGGCGCAGATCACCGTCCGTGGGGAGCGGAACGATGTCGTTCGTGGCGATGGACGGCGCGAAGAGCGGCAGCACGATGTCGTCCCACTGCCAGGGGTGCACCGGGAGATAGAAATACGCCGCCGGGTCCAGGCCGCGCGACCGGAGCGCCTGCGCGAACAACTCTCGGGTCGGTCCGTCGAGTTCACCGCCATAGAGGGAGGCAGGGTCCTCCAGGCCCGCGACGCCTCGGTAGGTGGCGAGGTCCGTGTGCACTGCGAGCCACGGGAGGCGGGTGGGGCGACGCGATTCCGGTGCCCAGCGTGCGGTGTCGGTCGCGGAGAACCCGAGACGCCCCTTGTTCAGTACGAGCCAGGGGTGGCCGGTCTGGTGTCCCTCGAGTTCGGCGTATCCGAGGTCGGCCAACTGCGACGCGGTGAGCGCCGTGTGGTCGAGGCGGGCGTCGGCGGCCAGGGTGACGGTGAGTTCGCGGATGAGATGGCCGAGGGTGTTGCCGTCGAGACCGAGTGCGTGCTTGGCGCGCAGGAGGAAGGTGAGCGGGTCGGTGACGGGCTCGCGTCCGCCTTCGGCCGGAGCCGTTCCCGCTGTCCCGGTCGGCTCAGGTTCCGCATGCCCGGCCACCTCGCCCCTTCCCAGCGGGCCGGCTTCCCACTCCAGGCTCGCCGGGTCGACCTGCCAACTGCCGTACGCGCCGCGGCGGGCGCGGAAATGGAGGGTGCCACCGGCCTCACGCGCCTCGGCGCCGTGGCCGTCGGGCCCGGCGGGGCGACCGGCGGGGAGCGGCAGGGAGTAGGGGCGGGGGCCGGGGCCGGGATCGGCCTGAGCGAGGGCCGTCGGTCGCAGGATGTCCTCGTAGGCGAATTCGCCTATCAGCTTGGCCAGCAGTCGTGCACCCGCCCTGTCCCAGTTCCCGGACGTGAGCTCGGGCGGGTCGTAGAGCTCGGTCGGCTCTTCGGGACTCGGGGTGACGGACGGATTCGGCACGGAGACTCCTCGGACGGGAACCGGATCGGGTCGAGGCTCGTTACAGAGAGTGACTGGCCTGGAGCGCGTTGCGCAGGGCGCGGTCACGGACCATGAGCGCGGCCCGTTTGTCGGGGAGGTCCACCTCGGCGAAGAAGCGGAATCCCGCGCCCAGGAAGGCGGAGACGGAGGGGGTGTTGCGAAGGTCGGGTTCCGCGATGACGCGCGCGCAGCGCGGTCGATGATCGAGTACCAGGTCGGCGACGGCTGTGAGGAGCGTGGTGCCGAGACCTCGTCCGCGGTCGGCGACGCCACCGATGAGGAGGTGGATTCCGGTGTCGTGCGGACGGGCGGGGTAGTGGCGGGCCAGCGGGTCGAGGTCGGCGCGGTAGATCTCCCAGTAACTCATGGGCGCGCCGTCGAGGACGCCGAGGCAGGGCACGCTGCGTCCGTCGCCTTCGAGTTGGGGGCTCAGATGCTCCGCGGTGACCGTGTCGGTTCCTGCGAGTTCCCAGAAGGCGGACACTGCGGGGTCGTTCATCCAACGGCTGATGAGTGCGAGGTCTCGCTCGATGCGCACCGGGATGAGCTGGAACACACCTGAGGGAGTGGTGACCGGTCCCCACTCCCCCACGTCGTCCAGCAGGTCGTGCTCGGTCGGGGCCATGGGGTCGGGGGTGAGCCGCGGCCCGCCGTCCTGCCCCGCGATGAGCGCGAGCAGTTCGTCGGGCAGGCGCAGGTCCAGGGTGTCCTGGAAGTCGGCGCTGTCCGCGCCGTCCGCACTCCGCGTGTGCTCTGCGTTCTCAGCGCCCTCTGCGCCCTCCGCGCTGTCTGCGCCCGCCGCGCTGTCCGAGTGCTCCACAGGTGGGGTGGGGACGTGGGGGTCGGCGGCGGTGGGAGTGGTGTCGGCGTCGGTGCTCGCATCGGTGGGAGGCACAGCGACGCTCCTCTCAGGTACGACGGAAATGAAAGGGGTTGGGGATGGTGACGTAGACGGACTGGGTGTCGACAGGGCCGACGAGTTCGTCGAGGCCGTGCAGCCGGGTGAGCATGTTGGCCTTGCAGCGCAGCGTGGGTGAGTCGAGCAGCAGGCTCGGCAGTGTGCTGCGCTGCCGGTTCGGACCGGTGGCGGCTTCGTCGAGGAAGCGGCGGACCGCGGCGAGCAGCAGCTGTTCGTCGGCGAGCCGTTGGGAACCGAAGGCTCCGATCAGGCCGAGGACGTTATTGATGGCGAGGTAGTAGGCGAATCGCTCGTCGGTGACGTCGTCGTCGACGAAGGTGTCGCTGTGCGTGCCGATACCGGGCAGGCGCCGGTCGAGTTCGGCGCGGCGGGACTCGCGGAAGTAGTAGCCCTGGTTGTCCCGGTAACGCCCGCCGACGGGCCAGCCTTCGGCGTCCAGGAGCACCAGGGTGTTCTGCTGGTGGGCCTCCAGGGCGATGCCGGCTTCGCCGTCGAGCCAGAGCACGGGCCGTACGACGTGTTCCAGGTACCGCAGGAACCACTCGGCGGAGACGGCCCCGCGGGATCGTCCGGTGCAGGCCGCGAGCCGGGTCACGGTCTGGGCAAGGCGGGAGCTCATGGCCGGGTGGCCCGGGTGGCTACTGCGGTCGGCCGGGTCGGCGGTCGGCCTGGGCGAGACGAAGCCGGCGACGCACACCGCGTCGTCGTGAGAGCGGAAGGGGTTGGTGCGGATCATCACGTCCAGTCCGGGCACCGGTTCGCCGTCCGGGCCGTCGACGGCGAGCCAGGCCGGGTCGCGGACGACGTCGAATCCGGGGTGTGCGGCCTGCCACTGCGCGGCGAGACCGGTGCCGAGGAGTCGGTGGACCTCGACGCCCCGGTGGAGTTCCTTGCGGAGGTTCTCCCTGCGGGAGTTGGTGATGCGCAGGCCGAGGGAGAGCTTGAGCATGGCCGGCGCACCGGGCCGGTACAGCGTGCGGACGGAGGAGGTGGGGAACCAGGGCTCACCGTGCGGGCCCAGGTCGCGCAGCAGGCCGGAGTCCAGGAGGGCGGCCGTGGCGGGGCGTTCACGCAGCTCGCGCAGTTGCCATGGGTGCACGGGCAACGCGGCGTGTCCTGCGGGCAGCGGAAGTCCCGGTCCTGCGAGCTGGGAGGTGAGTTCGGCGGCGGTGCGGGCGCGGTCTTGTTCGGTCCAGGCCGAGTCGTGGGCGAGGACGTCCGGGGCCACGGCGATCCAGCACAGGGGGAAGGAGCCCCGCAACTCGGGTGAGTAGCGGCCCGCTTCGGCGTCAGAGAGCCCTTCACGGCTCTTCGGAGTCGGGTGCAGCGGGTGCCCGAGGAGCAGCGCCTGCTCCGCAGCGAGGAAGGGATCGACCCGGTCCGCGGGGTGGTGACGGCGGTCCGCGATGAAGTCGGTGGTGCGGCGCATCGAGTCGGCGACGCGGACCACCAGTTCACCGCTGTCACCGCCGGGGGCAGGGGCTCCCGGGGCGGGGCCATCGGGGGCGGCGGGGGCGTCTGTGTCGGCTTCGGCGTGGGCCGTCTCCCTGCTCAGGAGCGCGGCGAGGGCGACGGCGTCCAGGCCGGTGGCACGCGGCGGCGCATTCTCCAGGGAGGGCAGGCCGAAGCGGTGCCAGCCGGAGGTTGACCAGTAGTGGACCGGCACGAGGAGGACGGTGCCGCTCGCGGGCAGCGGAATGCGGAGCGCACCCGAGGAAGGAGGAGCGATGTTGTTCTCACGCACCCAGCAGCGCAGCAGGTTCTCGACCGCTGCCACCTGGGCGGCAGTCGCGGGGTCCGGGTGTTCCAGGAGGTCGACGCCGGGAGCGCCTGGACGCTCGGTCTCCTGGTCGCCGCCCTGCTGCCGCGGGATCGAGTCGCGCTCCTGGGCGCGCGGGGCTTGCGTGTCACAGGATCCGGCGGCGGTGGGACGGGAACGGCCGTCGGGTGCGGGGGTGGCGTTCAACTGGCTTCCTTGCGTGGGGTGGTGGGCTCCATGAGGCGGTGGTCCGGTGGGCCCGGCGTGTCACTGCCGTCGCTGGTGGTGGTGTGTCGTCGGGCGCTCCTACGACTCGTGACGGCGAGCGCGGGTGACGGCCGCCAGGGCGTCCGCGAGCCGGTCAACGATGGCCGCGGCCTGCTCGTCGGTGATGGTGAGGGGAGGAAGCAGGCGTACGACGCTGGAATGACGGCCGCCGAGTTCGACGATCAGGCCGCGGTGGAGGCAGGCATCGCGTACGGCCGCGGCGAGTTGGGGCGCGGCCGGGAGCGGGGCGGCGGACCCGGCAAGCAGGGGGTCGTCGGCGAGTTCCACTGCGGTGGGAGCGGGGGGCACGGTGCCCTCCGGGTCGACGAGCTCCATGCCGATCATCAGGCCACGCCCACGGACCTCGCCGACGCACGCGAACTCATCGGCCAGTCGACGAAGTTGGTCGAGCATGCGGGCGCCGAGATCGGCGGCGCGTTCGGCGAGACCGTTCTCGCGGACATACGCGAGGGTCGCGGCGCCCGCGGCCATGGCGAGCTGATTGCCGCGGAACGTGCCGGCGTGCGCCCCCGGAGGCCAGACGTCGAGGTCGTCGCGGTAGACGACCACGGCGAGCGGCAGGCTGCCTCCAATGGCCTTGGACAGGACCATGACGTCGGGCACGACACCGCTGTGCTCCACGGCCCAGAAGGCGCCGGTGCGGCCGACGCCGGTCTGTACCTCGTCGACGACCAGCGGGATCGAGCGGTGCTCGGTGACGGCTCGCATCCGGCGCAACCAGGCATCGGGGGCGGGGATGACACCGCCCTCACCCTGTACCGGTTCGAGGATCATGCCCGCGGGCTGCGGCACCCCGGACTTGGTGTCGTCGAGGAGCGATTCGGTCCAGCGGGCGGCGAGTTCGGCTCCGCGCGGGCCGCCGATACCGAAGGGGCAGCGGTAGTCCTGCGGATACGGCAGGCGCGTGACACGGACGTCCTGCGCCCCGCCGGACGCTTCGAGCGCCCCCGCGGTCATGCCGTGATAGGCGCCCGCGAAAGAGAGCAGGCCCGAGCGTCCGGTTGCGGTGCGGACCAGTTTCAGCGCGGCCTCGACGGCGTCGGTTCCCGCGGGACCGCAGAACTGAATGCGGGCCCGGTCGGCGAGACCTGGCGGCAGTGTGCGGAACAGCTCGGTGGTGAACGCGTCCTTGACCGGAGTGGCCAGGTCGAGGACGTGCAGCGGTGCACCCGAGTCGAGCACCCTGCGGATGGCGTCGAGCACCACCGGGTGGTTGTGTCCAAGCGCGAGGGTCCCCGCGCCGGACAGGCAGTCCAGATAGCGCCGGCCGTCGGCACCCTCGATGGTGAGCCCGCGCGCCCGTACCGGCACGATCGGCAGGGCACGTGCATAGGTGCGCGCCGCGGACTCCCGCGCGCACTGACGGCGCAGGATCCCCTCGTGCGCGACGGTGTCGTGGACAGGGCTCCGGTGTGTCCCCCCGCCATACAGGGCCGGCACCGCCACGGTCTCAGGATCGGTCACAGGCACAGGATCGGTCACCGCCACGGCTGTTGGTCCTCCCGCTGGATATACGGCCGAAAAGGCCCTTCGACTCACCGAACGGCGGGGTGAGTCGGCGCACGCTGAACGCCGACCTCGGTTCCCCCGTACGTACCAACGACGGGACGGGCGGAGGAACACGGCTCGTACGGGACTCATGGGGAGACTTTTGCGTGGTGCCCACGGCGCCCACGGGCCTCCGCAGCCGCCATTCCCCCACCGCGGATCCGACGCGCGCTGCCCCGTAACGATCCGTACCGATCCGTACCGGCCGGAAGATCCCTCCGTGACGGAACCGTTGCTGTTCCGTCGGCCGCCCCCAACGGCACCGGCATAGGGTGGTGTGCCGTTCGGAGACGAGTTTTCGGCCCGACTCCACCGCACACGTACGGCAGTTCAACCCTTTCGAAGCCCAGGGGGATTCACGACATGCGACCCATACGCCCGCAGTTCGCCGCGCGCCGCACTCGAGGCGCGCGAAGCAGAACGTCCCCCGTGGCGGCGGCGGTCGCGCTCGGCGCTGTGGTCGCTCTGACCGCCACGGCGTGCGGCTCGAGCGAGAACAACGCGAACGACAAGCCGACCGCCTCGGCATCCGCGGGCGATGGCAAGTTCAAGATCCCGGACGACATCCAGGATCGGCTCAAGGAACACGGCATCGATCCGGACAAGTGGAAGGACGGCGAGTGGAAGAACTGGGACAAGGACCAGTGGCTGCGTGAGGCGCAGGACTTCGTCAACCCGATCATCGACGGGCTGTGGGACAGCAACCGGATGCGGGACGCCGACAAGCCCACCGGAGGCGAGGTCGACGAGAACGATCTCTCGGGCGACCAGGGTGTGACGGACCCGGAGCCGAGGCCGGTGGCGGCTGCGGGTGTCTCCACTCCGTACCACGCGAACGCACCGTACGCGGGCAAGCTGTTCTTCGACGGTCCCAAGGGTTCGATGGTCTGCTCGGCGACCGTGGTCACCGACCCCGCGCACCCCGGCAGGTCCAACATGCTCTGGACGGCGGGCCACTGCGTGCACGCGGGCAAGAACGGCGGCTGGTACCGCAACATCGCGTTCGTGCCCTCGTACAACGACAGCGGCAAGTCCGCCCAGGAGCTGCAGAACGCGCCCAGGAACGAGGTGGCGCCTTACGGCGTCTGGTGGGGCGACGCGGCGCTGACGTCCGACCAGTGGATCGCGCAGGGCGGCCCGAGCGGCGGGGCGGGTGCTTCGTACGACTTCGCCGTGATCCATGTGACGCCGGAGGAGGGCGGCACCACCAAGTCGCTTGAAGAGACGGTGGGTTCGGCGCTTCCGGTGAACTTCAACGCGCCTGCGGTGCCGAAGGTCTCGCAGCTGACCGCGAAGGGCTACCCGGCAGCCGCGCCGTTCGACGGGCAGAAGCTGTACCAGTGCGCGGACAGGCCGGGCCGGCTTTCGCTGAACGACGCGGACCCGACGATGTACCGCATCGGCTGCACCATGACGGGCGGTTCGTCCGGCGGCGGCTGGGTCGGCCAGGGCTCCGACGGCAAGCCGGCCCTGGTGTCCAACACCTCGATCGGGCCGGTGACGGCGGGTTGGCTCGCGGGGCCGCGGCTCGGCAAGGAGGCCAAGGGGATCTACGACTCGGTGAGCAAGAAGTTCGCCGGGCAGTAAGCGCACGCGCCGCCCAGGCGGCCGGTCTCATGGCTGAGCCCCTCTCCGGTCGACCGGAGAGGGGCTCAGCCATGTTCGGCACTTCAGTACTTCAGGTACTTCGGTACTTCAGGTACTTCGGTACGAGCCGTCAGCCCGCGACCACCGCCGGAACGTACGGCGCGAATTCCGCCGCGAGTTCCTCGTGCACACGCGCCTTCAGGAGCGTGCCCTCCGGGGTGTGCTCCTCGGAGATCACCTCGCCGTCGGCGTGCGCCCGCGCGACCAGCTGGCCGTGTGTGTACGGCACGAGGGCCTCGATCTCGACCGCGGGGCGCGGGAGTTCGGCGTCGATGAGCTCGAGCAGCTCCTCGATGCCCTGACCCGAGCGGGCCGAGACGGCGATCGCGCGCTTCTCCACGCGCAGCAGCCGCTGTAGCACCAGCGGGTCGGCAGCGTCCGCCTTGTTGATCACCACGATCTCGGGGACGTTCGTCGCCCCGACGTCGCGGATGACCTCGCGTACGGAGGCGAGCTGCTCCTCCGGCACCGGGTGCGAACCGTCGACCACATGCAGGATCAGGTCGGAGTCACCGACTTCCTCCATGGTCGAGCGGAACGCCTCGACGAGGTGGTGCGGCAGGTGGCGTACGAAACCGACCGTGTCGGCCAGCGTGTACAGCCGGCCGCTCGGGGTCTCGGCGCGGCGCACCGTCGGGTCCAGGGTGGCGAACAGCGAGTTCTCCACCAGCACGCCCGCGCCCGTGAGGCGGTTGAGGAGCGAGGACTTGCCGGCGTTGGTGTATCCGGCGATGGCCACCGAAGGCACCTTGTGCCTGCGGCGCTCCTGGCGCTTGATGTCGCGGCCGGTCTTCATCTCCGCGATCTCACGGCGCATCTTCGCCATCTTCTCGCGGATCCGACGCCGGTCCGTCTCGATCTTGGTCTCACCGGGACCACGCGTGGCCATACCGCCGCCCGAGGATCCTGAGCCACCGCCACCCATCTGCCGGGACAGCGACTGACCCCAACCGCGCAGCCGCGGCAGCATGTACTGCATCTGCGCGAGCGCGACCTGCGCCTTGCCCTCTCGGGACTTGGCGTGCTGGGCGAAGATGTCGAGGATCAGAGCGGTCCTGTCGACCACCTTGACCTTGACGACGTCCTCGAGGTGGATGAGCTGGCCGGGGCTGAGCTCACCGTCGCACACGACGGTGTCCGCTCCGGTCTCGAGCACGATGTCCCGCAGCTCCTGGGCCTTGCCGGAGCCGATGAACGTCGCCGCGTCCGGCTTGTCCCTGCGCTGCGTGACGCCGTCGAGCACGAGTGCGCCCGCGGTCTCGGCGAGGGCGGCGAGCTCCGCGAGGGAGTTGTCCGCGTCCTGAACCGTTCCCGACGTCCAGACGCCGACGAGGACGACGCGCTCCAGGCGGAGCTGTCGGTACTCGACCTCGGTGACGTCCTCGAGTTCGGTGGAGAGGCCCGCGACGCGGCGCAGAGCCGCACGCTCGGAGCGGTCGAACTGCTGGCCGTCCCGCTCTCCGTCGATCTCGTGGCTCCAGGCGACGTCCTCTTCCATCAGGGCATCGGCCCGAAGGCTCTCGGTGTGGTTCTGCACCATGTTCTGCGCGTCCTGGGAAGGGGAAGAAGAGGAGGTCATTGGGTCCTTACGTCTGTGGGATACGGATACGCGACGGGCGTCACACCCGTCATCTGTGACAACGCTCGGCCTGCTCCGGGGATTCCCGCGAGCGCCGATCCGATGGCCCGCGCCGTCGACGTCGACGATATTCGCACGGTACGGGCCGTCTCGTCATCTGGATTGTTTCCCCGTGTCAGTGCTTCGACACCGGGTCGGACTTCCAGTCCGGATGGCCCGGCATGGGCGGCGTCTTCTTCCCGTGCAGCCAGGCGTCGAAGAAGCCGGTCAGGTCCCGCCCCGACAGCTGCGAGGCGAGCCTCACGAAGTCCGCGGTGGTGGCCGTGGAGTCACGGTGCGTGCCCAGCCACGTGCGCTCGAGGCGCTGGAAGGTGTCCGCGCCGATCTCCTGGCGCAGGGCGTAGAGGACCAGGGCGCTGCCGTCGTAGACGACCGGCCGGAAGATGCTGATCTTGCCGTCGCTCGTGGGTGCCTTGGGCTCCGCGGGCGGGCCGCCGTCGGCGCGCATGGCGTCGGACGCGCGGTAGGCGGCGCGCATCCGCTTCACCATGGGCCGGTCAGCCCTCTCCTGGGCGTACAGGGCCTCGTACCAGGTGGCGTGGCCCTCGTTGAGCCACAGGTCGGACCAGGTGCGAGGGCTGACGCTGTCGCCGAACCACTGGTGTGCCAACTCATGGACCATGATCGACTCGACGTACCACTTCGGGTACCCGGAGCGCGTGAACAGGTCTCTCTCGAAGAGAGAGAGCGTTTGCGTCTCGAGTTCGAAGCCGGTGGACGCATGGGCGATCAGCAGCCCGTAGTTCTCGAAGGGATAGTTGCCGACCTTCCCCTCCATCCAGGAGATCTGGCCCGGCGTCTTCTTGAGCCACGGCTTCAGCGCTTTGACGTCCTTGGCCGGCACGACATCCCGTACGGGGAGTCCTTGCGGGCCCTCCTGGTGCAGCACCGCGGAACGTCCGATGGAGACCTGGGCCAGCTCCGTGGCCATGGGGTGGAGGGTGCGGTAGGCCCACCTCGTGGCTCCTCCTTGTCGCGTTTTCGCGACAGGGAGACCGTTGGCCACCGCCGTGTACTCCTTGGGCGCGGTGACCCGGAAGGTGAAGTAGGCCTTGTCGGAGGGGTGGTCGTTGGACGGGAAGACCCGGTGTGCCGCGTCGGCCTGGTTGGCCATCGCGAGCCCGTCCTTGGTGCGCACCCAGCCGACTTCCTTCTTGCCGGGCCTGGGGTCACTGGTGTGCTGCACGGTGATGTTCAGCGGCTGACCGGGAGCCACGGCCGCGGTGGGCGTGACGACCAGGTCCTCGCCCTTGGTGGCGTAGTGCGCCCGCGCCCCGTTGACCATCACCGAACGCACGGTGCCGTGCGAGAAGTCGAGATTGATCCGGTCGAGCCAGGATGTCGCCCGCGCGTCGATCTTGGTGACGGCGTCGAGGGGCTTGCTGTTGTCACCGTGGTACGTGAAGGAGATGTCGTAGTCGGTGACGTCGTAACCGGGGTTGCCGAGATGCGGGAAGAGCCGGTCGCCGATGCCGAGCGGCTCGGCGGGCGCGGCCGCGGCGACAAGGGCGAGCGAGGCGCCGGCGGCCAGCAGCGCGGCGACTCGGGGCGTTCGGGAGCTGAGCAGCATGAACTACGGCTATCAGCGCGCACCTCCGTGCACGGTGCGGCACGCGCCGCACCACCCGAACGAGGGTTCCGGGTGGACCTACAGGGCGCCCGCGGCCGCGTGTCGCGTGCGCCCCACGTCGTACACGCCCGGCACGTTCCGCATCGCCCGCATGAGGCCCTGGAGGTGCCCGGCGTCCGGGAGTTGGAGCGTGTACGTGTGCCGGACGCGGCCCTGGTCGGGCGGGTCGACGGTCGCCGAGATGATGGCGACGCCCTCCAGCGCTATGGCCTCGGTCAGGTCGGCGAGCAGGTGCGGCCGGCTGAACGACTCGGCGATCAGGGTCACCCGGTACTCGGCGGGCTCCGCGTCGGCGTCCGCCCAGCGCACGCCGACCTCCGCGCGCCCCGCGTCCTTCATGCGCGCCACTCCTGAGCAGGCGACACGGTGCACGGTGACGACTCCGCCGCGTACGGCGAACGCGGTCACCTCGTCGGGCGGTACGGGCGTGCAGCAGCCCGCGAGGCGCACCGTGGCGCCGGGTTGGTCGACCACGGCGTTCGCCGCGGAGGGCCGCGCCGAAGGGCCGCTGTACGGGGCTCTGGGCGCCGACTGGGGCGCGCTCGGCCCCTCCGGGTGGGTGGCCAGCCAGCGGCGGATGGCGATGCGTGCGGCGGGCGTACGGGCGTGGTCGAGCCAGGCGACCGACGGCTCGGACGCGGCGCTGCCCTCCACCCCGGCCATGAGCAGCTGGACGGTGTCACCGTCACCGAGGACCGTACTGAGCGTCGCCAGGCGGCCGTTGACCCGCGCGCCGATACAGGCGTGGGCGTCCTCGCCGTACTGCGCGTACGCGGCGTCGACGCAACTGGCGCCTGCGGGAAGGCCGATGGAACCGCCATCGGGCCGGAAGACGGTGATCTCGCGGTCCTGGGCGAGGTCCTCGCGCAGGGTCGACCAGAAGGTGTCGGTGTCCGGCGCGGACTGCTGCCAGTCGAGCAGCCGGTTCAGCCAGCCGGGGCGCGTGGGGTCGGAGCGCTCGCCGTCGGTGTCCAGGTGCTCCTCGCCGGAGGGCGTGTACGGATTACCGAGCGCCACCACGCCCGCCTCCGCGACCTTGTGCATCTGGTGCGTACGGATGAGGACTTCGGCGACCTCGCCGTCCGTGCGGGCGACCGCGGTGTGCAGCGACTGGTACAGGTTGAACTTCGGTACGGCGATGAAGTCCTTGAACTCCGAGACCACCGGCGTGAAACACGTGTGCAGCTCGCCGAGGACTCCGTAACAGTCCGCGTCCTCGGACACGAGGACGAGGAGACGCCCGAAGTCGGCCCCGCGCATCTCGCCGCGCTTGCGCCGCACCCGGTGGACGGACACGAAGTGCCGTGGCCTGATGAGCACTTCGGCGCTCAGACCCGCCTCGCGCAGTACTGAGCGCAGCTCGGTCGCGAACCCTGCCAGGGAGTCCTCGGTCTGCTGCGCGTAGGCCGTCATGAGCTCGCGCGTATGCCCGTACTCCTCGGGGCGCAGGATCGCGAACACGAGGTCTTCGAGTTCGGTCTTCAGTGCCTGCACGCCCAGCCGCTCGGCGAGCGGGATCAGGACGTCACGGGTGACCTTGGCGATGCGCTCCTGTTTCTCCTGGCGCATGACACCGAGGGTGCGCATGTTGTGCAGGCGGTCGGCGAGCTTGATCGACATGACGCGCACGTCGTTCCCGGTCGCGACCAGCATCTTGCGGAAGGTCTCGGGTTCGGCCGCCGCTCCGTAGTCGACCTTCTCCAGCTTGGTCACGCCGTCGACGAGATAGGCGACCTCCGCACCGAACTCCTCGTGCACCTGGTCGAGCGTGACCTCGGTGTCCTCGACGGTGTCGTGGAGCAGGGAGGCGGTCAGCGTCGTGGTCTCCGCGCCCAGCTCGGCCAGGATCAGCGTCACCGCGAGCGGGTGTGTGATGTACGGCTCACCGCTCTTGCGCATCTGGCCGCGGTGCGAGGACTCGGCCAGTACGTAGGCACGGTGCAGCGGCTCCAGGACGGCGTCCGGGTAGTGGGCCCGGTGGGCCTCCGCCACGTGGCCGATCGCGTCCGGGAGGCGGCCTCGGGCGGTGGGGCCGAGGAGCGCGGCCCGGCCGAGACGTCGCAGGTCGATCCGGGGGCGGCCACGCCGACGGTGCGCTCCGGGCGTGATCGGTCCCGGGTTCGCGGGGTTGGTCGCCTCCGCACTCATGAGCACCTCCGGCTGTGTCGACCGGCGGCGGGCTGGCGGCGGCACCCGTCCGGACCGGTGCTTGATGCTACCGAGCCCATCACGTGGCGCAGTCCCGCTCTCGCCGAGCGTGAAACGGATCACCCATTCGAGCGAAGGTTCACTGGTTTACGGTTTCGACTGCCGCGAACCAGTCGGTGTCGAGCCGACCTTCCGCGACGATCACGGCGGGACCGGTCATCTCGATCTCGCCGTCCGGGCGCTCGGTGATCGTCAGCCTGCCTCCGGGCAGATCGATCTCGTACGTGACAGGGGCCCCGGTCACGGCGGGGTTCAGGCCGTCCCTGCGGGCGGTCGCGACGGCCACGGCGCAGGCGCCGGTGCCGCAGGAGCGGGTCTCGCCGGAGCCCCGCTCGTGCACGCGCATGGCGACGTGCTGCGGGCCTCGGTCGACGACGAACTCGACGTTCACACCCTCCGGGTACGCGTTCGCCGGCGCGAAGAGGGGCGCGTCGTAGAGGGTGCCCGCGTGCGCGAGGTCGGCCACGAAGGCGACCGCGTGCGGGTTCCCCATGTTCACGTTCGTCGCGGGCCAGGTCCGCTCGTCGACAGTGACCGTGACGTCGCCCTCGGGGAGCGTCGCCCTGCCCATGCCGACCGTGATCAGGCCTTCCTTGTCGATGTGGACCGTCTTGACGCCGCCTCGGGTGGCCACGGCGAGGTCTCCCTCGCCGACGTGTCCCGCGTGCTGGAGGTAGCGGGCGAAGACCCGCACTCCGTTGCCGCACATCTCGGCCACCGAGCCGTCGCCATTGCGGTAGTCCATGAACCACTCCGCCTCGTCGGCCATGTGCCGCGCCTCGGGGTGCGCGGCGGTGCGCACGACGTGGAGCACACCGTCGCCCCCGATGCCGGCCCGACGGTCGCACAGTGCGGCGACGGCGGTCGGCGAGAGCGCGATGGCGTTCTCCGGGTCCGGGATGATCACGAAGTCGTTCTCGGTCCCGTGACCCTTGAGGAAGGTGCTCATTTCTCGATCGTACGAGATCGGTCCGACAACCTGGTCGGCGGAGTGCCGCACGAGGCGCTGAGCAGGGTCAGCGGAGCCGTGCCACGCGCCACACCGCGAGCACCGCGACGGCCGCGACCACGACGACGTACGCGCCCACGACCCGCCAGTCCGGCCACCGGCCCGAGCCGCGCGGCGGCAGCCCCGGCAGCGTGTACCCGACCCGGCGGGCCGCCATCATGCCCCAGCCCGCGGCGCAGGAACTGATCAGGAGGCCGAGCATCGCCACGACCGCGCCGCCGAACTCGAAGAACAGCGGGAAAGCGAACATCAGGGAGCCGATCGCGGCCAGCATCACGATGGGTGCCAACTGCCAGATCCGGAGCCTGCGCTGCGGGCGCAGCTCGACCTCGACCTCTTGGCCCTCGTCCTGCGCGGCGAGTTCCTCCGCGGTCGGACCGTCGGCGATCACGCCGTCGGCGCTCGCCTCAGGACCATCGGTACTGAGCTGCTCTCCGCCTGGTGCGGTGTCACGAGGGCCGGCCTCCATCGCCACGCGCCCTCCCACTCCGGACTCCACTTGGTCGATCGATGGTCGATGATGGCACGCCCGCAGAGGCCGAGATGACGGGCGGAGCGTCCCGATGCCATCACGTGATCAGGCTGTAACCGGTCGTTCGACCAACGACATTGCGCGAGCCGGGAGTTCCCCGCGTTCCGCCACTGCCCCACTGAGCCAGTGCACCCGCGGGTCGCGCCGGAACCACGAGTCCTGGCGGCGCGCGAAGCGCTTGGTGGCGCGGACGGTCTCCGCGCGCGCCTCGTCCAGCGTGCACTCGCCCGCGAGCGCCGCGAGCACCTGCTGGTAGCCGAGTGCGCGCGACGCAGTACGTCCCTCGCGCAGCCCCTGGGCCTCCAGCGTGCGCACCTCGTCGACCAGGCCTGCCTCCCACATCCGGTCCACGCGCGTGGCGATGCGTTCGTCGAGTTCGGGCCGCGCCACGTCCACGCCGATCTGGACGGTGTCGTAGACGGAGTCGTGTCCCGGCAGGTTGGCGGTGAACGGTTTGCCGGTGATCTCGATGACCTCCAGGGCGCGGACGATGCGCCGGCCGTTGCTCGGCAGGATCGCCGTGGCGGCCTCCGGGTCCGCGGCGGCGAGCCGCGCGTGCAGGGCGCCGGAGCCGCGCAGCCGGAGCTCGTCCTCCAGGCGGGCACGGACCTCGGGGTCGGTGCCGGGGAACTCCATCTTGTCGACGGCGCCCCTTACGTAGAGCCCCGATCCGCCGACGAGGACGGCCCAGCGGCCGGCCTCGAGCAGCCGGTCGATCTCCGCGCGGGCGAGGCGCTGGTACTCCGCGACGCTGGCGGCCTCCGTGACGTCCCAGATGTCCAAGAGGCGGTGCGGCACCCCGTCGCGCTCCTCGGGCGTCAGTTTGGCGGTACCGATATCCATCCCCCGGTACAACTGCATGGAGTCGGCGTTGACCACCTCGCCGCCGAGTTCCTTGGCGAGGAACACGCCTAGATCTGACTTTCCTGCCGCGGTCGGCCCGACGACGGCGATGACCCGCGGGGCGGGAGGTGCGCTACTCACCGCCCCAGTCTCGCAAACCCGGGCACCTGTTCACGAATGAGCGACGTGACGCCACAGGTTCGGGTTCGTTGCCTGTTGCGAGGTTCCAGCCGCCGGTTTCGAGAGCCGGCGCCCCGGTCGCCGCAATGGGACGCACCGGGTAGGGCGGGATTTCGCCCACACGAGTAACGTATGGAGTTGAAATGGGCGTTTTTGCCAGGTTTCGCCGGAAGGCCAACGCTGCGGACGAGGCGTCAACCGCCGAGGCCCCGGCCGCCACTCTGACGGCCGCTCCGGAGGTGGCGGACGCCGAGGAGTCCGTCGAGGCCATCGCGGGCCCCGACGCGGAGCAGGAGGCCACGGAGACCGCGGCCGACGGCGAGACGGCCGAGACGACAGAGGCGGCCGCCTCGGAGGGCGTGGAGATCCCGAAGCAGCAGTCCGCGGAGCAGGCCGCGGACAACGAGGCCAGCGAGGGCGCCCGCAAGTAGCCCCCGAGAGCCCGGCGCGACGGAAGGCACGGAAGGTACACACATGGGCATCCTGGATACGTTGAAAGCCAAGTTCGGCCCCGCCCGGGCCAAGGTCTCGGACCTCGCGCAGCAGCACGGGGACAAGATCGACCAGGGCTTGGACAAGGCCGGGAAGATGGTCGACGAGAAGACCAAGGGCAAGTACAGCGACAAGATCCAGATGGGCACGGACAAGGCGAAGGACGCCGTCGACCGGATGTCCGCGGCGGAGGGCAAGAACGCCGAGAGCGCCAAGGACGCCGACGGCGGGAACACCCCGCCGTCGCCCCCTTCCGGGGCATCGTGACCCACCGCGCCGCACAGACGGCGGCGGCCGCGAACCCATCGGGTTTCGCGGCCGCCGCCGTGTGTGGGGCGTTTCGCGCTACGTCCAGGACGCCACGAAGTAGCCCACTCCGTAGGGGGCATCCTCGTACAGCAGACGACTCGTGCCGTCCCGCTTGCCCCAGGCGGCGCTGAGGAGCTGCCACGGGGCGCGTCCCGAGATCTTCAGCTCGCGGGCGAGGTCGGCGTCGAGGTTCGCGAGCGTGCCGTCGGCGTCGAGGTCGCGCAGAGCCGCGGCGATGGCCGCGTCCACGCCCTCTGCACGCTCGTCCAGGTAGCCGGGGGCCTTCAGCGTGCGGCAGGCCGTGCCGTCGCCCATGACGAGGAAGGCGACGCGCTCCGCTCCTGTCCTGCCCTCCGCGAGGCGGAACGCACCGTCGGCGTCGGCGAACGCCGAGCCGTCGCCCGCCACCTCGTAGCCGCGCACCTCACCGGTCCACCCCGCGCGCGCGAGCAGCCACGCGCCTACGGAGAGGGACGGCGGGAGCGTCGCGTCCACGACGTCGGACGGCGCCGCTCCCAGGTGCACATCAAGGTCGACGCCGAAGGGTCGGAAGGAGCCGCGGGCACCCGGCTCGTGGATGCCCGTGGCCGGGCCCTCGCCGATGACCCACACCAGGTCGGGCTCCGCCGCGAGCAGCGCCGCGATCGCCTCGTCGCAGGCCGCGCGCGCGGCCTCCAGTTCCGGAGCCGCGCCCGCGGCGACCTCGGGCACGAGCAGGGGCGGGCACGGGCAGACGGCAGCGGCGACAAGCATGATCGGCAGCCTACTGCGCGCCCGCCACACACCGGAAAGACGGCCACACTCCACAAGGAAGCGAGGCCGGTAGGAAGCCAGGCCGGTCAGTCGACGGCGCAGCCCCCGGTCATCGCGGGCAGCGGCTCGGGAACACCGATCTGCGGGAGGCCGAGCAGCACGCCCTGCTTCTTGTCCTGCTCCTCCTGGTTGCGCTTCTCCCACGCGTCGCCCGCGCGCGTGCGGCGCACGTTCAGGACGTCGCCCTCGGCGAGCAGGTGGTGCGGAGCCGCGTACGTGATCTCGACGGTCACGACGTCACCCGGGCGCACCTCGGCCTCGGGCTTGGTGAAGTGGACGAGGCGGCTGTCGGGGGCGCGGCCGGAGAGGCGGTGGGTGGCGCCGTTCTTGCGGCCCTCGCCCTCGGCGACCATGAGATCCACGGTGCGGCCGATCTGCTTCTTGTTCTCCTCCCAGGAGATCTCCTCCTGGAGTGCGACAAGACGCTCGTAGCGGGCCTGCACGACCTCCTTGGGGACCTGGTTCTCCATGGTGGCGGCCGGAGTTCCGGGGCGCTTGGAGTACTGGAAGGTGAAGGCGTTGGCGAAGCGCGCCTCGCGCACGGCGTGCATCGTCTGCTCGAAGTCCTCCTCGGTCTCGCCGGGGAAGCCCACGATGATGTCGGTGGAGATCGCCGCGTCCGGCATGGCGGCGCGGACCTTGTCGATGATGTTCAGGAACCGCTCCTGGCGGTACGAACGGCGCATCGCCTTCAGGACCGTGTCCGAGCCGGACTGCATCGGCATGTGCAGCTGCGGCATCACGTTCGGGGTCTCGGCCATCGCGGCGATCACGTCGTCCGTGAAGTCACGCGGGTGCGGGGACGTGAAGCGCACGCGCTCCAGCCCGTCGATGCCCCCACAGGCGCGCAGCAGCTTGCTGAAGGCCTCACGGTCGCCGATGTCGCTCCCATAGGCGTTGACGTTCTGGCCGAGCAGCGTGATCTCGGAGACGCCCTCGCCGACCAGGGCCTCGATCTCCGCGAGGATGTCGCCGGTCCTTCGGTCCTTCTCCTTGCCGCGCAGCGCCGGGACGATACAGAAGGTGCAGGTGTTGTTGCAGCCGACCGAGATGGAGACCCAGGCCGCGTACGCGCTCTCGCGACGGGTCGGCAGCGTGGAGGGGAACGCCTCCAGGGACTCGGCGATCTCGACCTGGGCCTCCTCCTGGACGCGGGCGCGCTCCAAGAGGACGGGCAGCTTGCCGATGTTGTGCGTGCCGAAGACGACGTCCACCCAGGGCGCCTTCTTCACGATGGTGTCGCGGTCCTTCTGGGCGAGGCAGCCACCCACGGCGATCTGCATGCCCGGACGCTGCGCCTTCATGGGGGCGAGGTGGCCGAGGTTGCCGTAGAGCTTGTTGTCAGCGTTCTCCCGCACCGCGCACGTGTTGAAGACCACGACATCGGCGTCGCCGTTGGAGCCTTCGGGGGCGCGCACGTACCCCGCGCCCTCCAAGAGGCCCGACAAGCGCTCGGAGTCGTGGACGTTCATCTGGCACCCGTAGGTGCGCACTTCGTACGTCTTCGTGGCATCGGGTGAACGGTCGTTCACGGCCGGACGCGGGTCGCTGCTGCTCATGACAACAAGGGTATGGGGTTCCCGGAGTGGTTCCGTGGCGCCGTCCTCGCCCTCCCTGCACCGTGGCAACGGCGTCACCGAACGTGACCACAAGGGGACGTTCCGAACCTGGCCACCGCGCGCCCCCAGCTGGCAGGATCACGCCATGCCGCAGCCGCCCCTCCGCGTGTCCCGCCGCAGCGCCCTCATGGGTTCCGTGGCCGGACTCGTGGTGTTCGGCCTGCTGTTGTGGTGGCTGCTGCCGCTCGGCGAGCAGTCGCCCCGAGGCCAGGTGACCTTCAGCACCGGAGCGCGCACGGGCGTCTACGAGAGGTACGGCAAGCTCCTCAAGCGGGCCGTGGACCGCGACCTACCCGATCTGGGGGTCGCCCTCACCGGCAGCCAGGGCTCCTGGGAGAACGTGGAGCGCGTGGCCACCGGCAAGGCCGACTTCACCATCGCCGCGGCGGACGCGGTCGCCAAGTACCGGTCCGAGGGGCAGGCGGGCGCGGACCGGCTGCGCGGCTGCGCCCGCCTCTACGACGACTACATGCAGCTCGTCGTGAAGCGGTCCTCGTCCGTACGGAACGTCGCCGACCTGCGCGGCATGAAGGTGGCGGTGGGCGGTCGGAGCTCGGGAGTGCGGCTGATCGCCGAGCGGATCCTGAAGGCTGCGGGGCTCGACGTCCGCAAGGACGTCACCGAGGTGGGCATCGGCATAGACGCCATGCCGCGCGCACTGGAGTCCGGCGAGATCGACGCGTTCTTCTGGTCCGGGGGCCTGCCCACCAACCACGTGCGGGACTTGTCCGAGGACGCCCCGATCCGGCTCGTCGAACTCGGCTCGCTGGTCGACAAGTTGCACGCCATGGGCGGCTACTCGCGCTACTACCGGGCCGCCGTGATGCCCGCCGACGCCTACCCGGCAGCCCAACAGGGCGAGCCCGTCAACACGTTGGCGGTGGCGAACCTGCTGGTGACGACCGACCGGGTGGACCCGGAACTGACCGAGGCGCTCACCCGTACGGTCATCGACAGCCGCGACCACATCGGGGCGAAGGTGCACGCGGCCCAGCTCGTCGACCTCAGAACGGCCGTCTACACGAACCCGCTCACTCTCCACGAGGGCGCGCGCCGCTACTACCGCTCGGTCAAGCCCTGAGCGGCCGTCTCCCGGCCTGAACCGCTCTCCCCGCGGCTCGCCTCGCCGCCGGCCTCCGCGGCCCCCTGGACCGGCACCGGCGCCGTCCTGGGCACCCGCAGAGTCACCTCCAGGCCGTGCGGTTCGCGTCGCGCGTACCCGAGGGAGCCGCCGCCCGCCGTCAGCAGTGCCCGCGAGATGGACAGGCCGAGGCCCGAGCCCTTGATGTTCTGGTGCCGCCCGCTGCGCCAGAACCGGTCGCCGATCCGGGCGAGTTCCTCTTCGGTCAGGCCCGGCCCGCCGTCCGCGACCTCGATCACCGTCGCGTCGCCGGTGGCCTTGGCCGTGACGGTCACCTGCTCACCCCCGGGCGTGAACTTCAGTGCGTTGTCGACCACGGCGTCCAGGGCGCTGGACAGCGCGACGGGATCGGCCCAGCCCGTCACCGCGGGGCAGTTGGCCACGAGTCGTACGCCCTTCTCCTCCGCAAGCGGTCGCCAGGCCTCCACCCGCTCGGCGGCCAGCTCGCCGATATCGGTGAGCTGGAGATCCGCGGCGGCGTGCTCGGCCAGGGCCAGGTCGAGCAGGTCGTCGAGGACCCGGCCGAGGCGCTTGCCCTCTGCCTTCACCGACCCGATCTCCTCGTTCCCCTCCGGCAGTTCGAGTGCCAGTACGTCGATGCGCAGGAGCAGGGCGGCGAGCGGGTTGCGCAGTTGATGCGAAGCGTCGGCGACGAAGGCGCGCTGCTGCTCGAGCACGTCCTCGACGTTGTCCGCCATCTCGTTGAACGCATGGGACAGGCGCCGGAGTTCCGGGGGGCCGCCGGCGGCCGCGACGCGCGATTTGAGGCGGCCCGTGGCGATGTCGTGGGTCGTCGCGTCCAGGACCCTTACGGGCCGCAGCACCCAGCCGGTCAGCCGCAGCGCGGCGCCCACGGCGAGCAGCATCGCGGCCACCTCACCGGCGCCGATGACCAGCCAGCCGCGCAGTGTCTTGCTGCGCATCTCGCCGGTCGGCGACTCGGTGACCACGACGGCGACGACGTCACCGTCCCGGATGACGGGAGAGGCGACCACGAGCCGGCCCCGCTGCCACGGCCACACCTGTGGTGGATCATGGCTGCCGCGCGAGTACAGCGCCTCGTCGAACGCGGCCCGGACGGCGCTACCAGTGGCGGACGGCACCCGGAAGTCGTCGGGCGCGCGCCCCATGGGCTCCCGGTCCCGGTAGAAGACGCCCGCCTTGATGCCGTACACGTCGTGGTAGCGGGCGAGTTCGGTACGCAGCGTCTGCTGCCGCTCGTCGCTCACCAGCTTCTCGCCCTGGCCCGCCTTGTCCGGGCGCGTGGTCACGAACTGCGCGAGGGAAGCGAACCGCGCGGTGTCGTCGATCCGGTCGACGACCACCTTCTGCTGCTGGGCGGAGGCCACACTCACGGCCAGCGGGAAGCCGAGTGCGAGCAGCACGCCCGCCATGAGGACGATGAGCAGGGGAAGCAGGCGGGCGCGCACGCCAGGACTCTACGGCTTCTGTTACGCGGCCGGGGCGACGAGCCGGTAACCGACTCCCCGCACGGTCTCGATGAGCATGGGCATGCGCAACTTGGAGCGCAGCGAGGCGACATGAACTTCCAGAGTGCGCCCCGTGCCCTCCCAGCTGGTCCGCCACACCTCGCTGATGATCTGCTCCCTACGGAAGACGACGCCCGGACGCTGCGCAAGGAGGGCGAGCAGGTCGAACTCCTTGCGGGTGAGTTGAACCGCCTCTCCCGCGACCGCGACCTTACGGGTGGGCAGATCGATGCTGACGTCCCCGAACTGCACCTCGTGGTCGACCGCGGCGGCGGGTTCCTCCTGCACCGTGCGGCGGCTCACCGCATGGATGCGGGCGAGCAGCTCCCCTATGTCGTACGGCTTCACTACGTAGTCGTCCGCGCCGAGATTGAGCCCATGGATGCGCGAACGTACGTCCGCGCGCGCGGTCACCATGATCACGGGTGTCGTGGTGCGCTTGCGGATCCTGCCGCACACCTCGTAGCCGTCAAGGTCGGGCAGGCCCAGATCGAGCAGCACGACGCCGAAGGCGTCCGCCTCGGGCACCAGCGCCTGCAGTGCCTCTTCGCCGCTGCGCGCGTGCTTCACCTCGAAACCGTGCCGGGACAGGACCGCCGAAAGGGCACCGGCCACGTGGTCGTCGTCCTCGACGAGAAGCAGTCTCATTGCGCCCCCTCACCTCTCCCGTGCGGTTCATCAAGGCATCCACTCCGAAAAGTAAGGACGACGTCAAGAGCCTTCCGGTTACGGCCGTGTTCCGTTATGCAGCCGGTATGAGCGCCCCGCGCCCCCTTCACGCATAGTGTCCGGTTGCGGCCGGATCGTTATGCTCAATTTCCCCTCAGATGTAATGACGCTGGTCGTACGGGGTTACTACTGTCCTCCCAACCGAGGAGGACGGAGCAAGACCCCGATGACCGAAGTTTCGGTGACCAAGGACGCCACTCCCCCTGCGGGCGACGCGCTGGTCGCACTGAGCCGAGTCAACAAGCACTTCGGCGCGCTGCATGTGCTCCAGGACATCGACCTGACCATCGCGCGAGGTGAGGTCGTCGTCGTCATCGGCCCGTCGGGCTCCGGCAAGTCGACGCTGTGCCGCACGATCAACCGCCTGGAGACCGTCGATTCCGGCGACATCGCGATCGACGGCAAGCCGCTGCCCCAGGAGGGCAAGGAACTGGCACGCCTGCGCGCGGACGTGGGGATGGTCTTCCAGTCCTTCAACCTCTTCGCGCACAAGACGGTGCTGGAGAACGTGACGCTGGGCCAGATCAAGGTCCGCAAGGCGGACAAGAAGGCGGCCGAGGAGAAGGCGCGTGCGCTCCTCGACCGGGTCGGTGTCGCCGAGCAGGCCGACAAGTACCCCGCGCAGCTCTCCGGCGGCCAGCAGCAACGCGTAGCCATCGCGAGGGCGTTGGCGATGGACCCGAAGGTGATGCTCTTCGACGAGCCGACGTCGGCCCTCGACCCGGAGATGATCAACGAGGTCCTGGAAGTGATGCAGCAGCTCGCCCGGGACGGCATGACGATGGTGGTGGTCACGCACGAGATGGGCTTCGCCCGCTCCGCGGCCAACCGCGTCGTCTTCATGGCGGACGGCCGGATCGTCGAGGAGGCCGTCCCCGACCAGTTCTTCAGCAATCCGCGCAGCGACCGGGCCAAGGACTTCCTGTCGAAGATCCTGCACCACTAGACGCGCGCCCCGCGCGGGGCCACAACTGGAGCCCCACGCGCGCGTGTTGCCTTTTCCCTACTGCCGAATCTGCCGACACGAAGGATGTTCACCATGAAGCTCCGAAAGTCCGCCGCAGCGGCCGCCGCCGTCGCCGCGCTGGCGCTGACCGCCACCGCCTGTGGCGGTGAGTCCGGTAACGCCGGCGACAAGCCCGCCGGGGCCTCGGGTGGCAAGAACCAGCCCAAGCTCCCCACGTACGCGGTGAAGAGCGATGTGAAGGTCGACTCCGCGACTCTGAAGAAGGCCCAGAAGGCCGGCAAGATCGTCATTGGTTCCAAGGACGACCAGCCGTACCTGGGCTTCCAGGACTCCAGCGGCAAGCGCTCCGGTTTCGACATCGAGATCGCCAAGATGGTCGCGGCCGACCTCGGTTTCAAGGCCGACCAGATCACGTTCAAGACGATCGACTCGGGCGTCCGCGAGACCACCATCTCCAAGGGCGATGTCGACCTCTACGTAGGCACGTACACGATCAACGACGAGCGCAAGAAGCAGGTCGGCTTCGCGGGCCCGTACATGATGGCCGGTGCCGACCTTCTGATCCGCAGCGACGAGAAGGGCATCACGGGCCCGACCTCCCTGAAGGGCAAGAAGGTCTGCTCCATCAAGGGCTCGACCCCGCTGCAGGAGATCAAGAAGCCCAAGTACGGTGCCGAGACCGTCGAGTTGGCGAAGTACTCGGAGTGCGTACAGCAGCTGCTCAACAAGGAGGTCGACGCCGTCACCACCGACGACGCGATCCTGAAGGGCTACGCCGCGCAGAACCCGAAGAAGCTCAAGGTCGTCGGCAAGCCCTTCACCGAGGAGCCCTACGGCGTCGGCATGGGCAAGGACGACAAGGCCCTGCGTGACGCGGTCGCCGACGCCATCGAGGCGCACGAGAAGAACGGCGACTACAAGAAGGCCTACGACGCGACACTCGGTCTCTCGGGCTCTTCCTACGAGGAGCCGCCGACTCTGGAGCGCTACTGAGCGCTGCTGAGCGTTCAGCACTCCTGAGCGTCCAGCCGCCTGTAACTCGCAGGCAGTGAGTTGACCGTGTCCCTGTCGCCGTCACGCCGAGCACGACGTCCGTGACGGCGTACGGGGCGCGGCTCCCCCTGCCCGACCGCTGCCGCCCCACGAGGAACTCCCCGTGAATGTACTGCTCGACCACCTTTCGGAATTCCGCGAGGGATTCCTCGGCACCATAGGCCTGACCCTGGCAAGTGGCCTCGTCGCGATGCTGCTCGGCACGATCCTCGCCGGATTCCGGGTCTCGCCCGTACCGCCTCTGCGGTACTTCGGCACCGCCTGGGTCACGCTGTTCCGCAACACCCCCCTGACGCTGCTGTTCCTCGTCATCTGGTTCGCAGTGCCCCAGGTTCTCGACTTCGGCTTCAGCCCGTGGGTCAAGGCCCTGATCGTACTGAGCTGCTACACCTCGTCGTTCGTCTGCGAGGCGGTGCGCTCCGGCATCAGCACCGTGCCGCTCGGGCAGGCCGAGGCGGCGCGCTCGATCGGCATGTCGTTCTTCCAGACGCTCGGCCTGATCATCCTGCCGCAGGCGGTGCGCACCGTGCTGCCGCCCCTGAGCTCCATCTTCATCGCGCTGACCAAGAACTCGGCCATCGCGGGCGCCTTCAGCGTCACCGAACTGTTCGGCTGGCAGAAGCTGTTGAGCGACCAGGGGTACCCGATCGCCTGGGTCTTCCTGTGGGTGGCGCTCGGCTACCTGGTCATCACCTTCGCCATCAGCATCTTGTTCCGGGTGCTCGAGAGGACCCTGGAGGTCGCCCGATGAGTGCCAGCGTTCTCTACGACGCCCCGGGCCCCAAGGCCCGCACGCGCAACCGGATCTACACCGTCGTCGGTACGCTCGCGGTCGTCGGCCTCATTGTCTTCGTGGTCGCGCAGCTCGCGTCCAAGGACCAGTTCGCCGCCGCCAAGTGGGACATCTTCAACTACGCCAACGTGCGTGCGGCGATCCGTGACGGCATCCTGACCACCCTGAAGGTCTTCGCCGCCGCGGGTGCGCTCTCGCTGGTGTTCGGCGTCGTCCTCGCGGTGGCCCGCTACTCGGACCACCGCCCAATCCGCTGGTTCGCCACCGGCTTCATCGAGCTGTTCCGCGCCATCCCGCTGCTGATCACCATTTACGCCCTGTGGGTTCTTTTCCTCACCTACAAGAGCGACCTGGGCGTGATCGGCGAGAACAACGCCTTCTGGGCGCTGGTGATCGGCCTGACGGTCTACAACAGCTCGGTTCAGGCGGAGGTGCTGCGGGCCGGCTTCCAGGCCGTGCCGCGCGGCCAGGTGGAAGCGGCGTACGCACTGGGTCTGCGCAAGTATCAAGTGATGACCATGCTGCTGCTGCCGCAGGCCATCCGCTCGATGCTGCCGACGATTATCAGCCAGCTGGTGGTCACCCTCAAGGACACCTCGCTCGGCTACATCATCACGTACGCGGAGCTCCTGTACGCGGCCCGCAAGCTGGCCAACAACACGTTGATCGAGGGCGAATACCCGTACGTTCCGGTACTCATCGTCACCGGCACGATCTACGTCCTGATGTGTCTGGCCCTGTCCGGGCTCGCCAACTGGATCGAGCGGCGCGGCCGCCGCGCCAAGACCGGCATCAAGGTGGCCGCGGCCGCCGAACCCGTCGCCGAGGGCGGTCTGATGGACTCCGTGGACCTGCCTGGCGGGGCCGGCCATGGAACGACCGCCTCCGAGGCCGCCGACGAGCGCCCGCAGAGCGATGACCGATCCGAAGGACCCGGTTCGCCGAGAAGTTGACCCGACCCCGGGCGCGGGGCCTGAGCTGCACGGCGGCAGTGGCGTGATCGCCACTGCCGCCGTCACTTGACGCAAGCACCGGCAATGGGTTGCATACGCTCTGTGAACGCGCACCCCGCTCCAACTGCCCGTCCTTGTAGGTCCAGTACGCCGCCCGTGCCCTGGCACGGGACACTTCCCGGCGGGTCTCTCGGGGCGGGAGGGGCCGCGCCGTGGACCCGGTGATCGTCGTCGGCGCGGGTCCTGTCGGGCTCGCGCTGTCCCTCGCCCTCGCACGGCACGGCGTACCCTCCGTGATCCTCGACGAGGGCCCCGGCAAGGACGAACAACGGCCCGCCCGCACGGTGGTGCTGCGCGAGGACACCGCCGCGCTGGCCGAGCGGCTCGCCGGTACGTCGTTCGAGGGCGTCGGCGCCCGCTGGACGGGCTGGCGTTCCATGCGCCGCAAGCAAGTGATGGGTGTGCTCACCTTCGGTGAGCAGAGCGCGGAGGATGAGCCGGGAGCGTCCGGTGGACCGGGGGCGCCCGGTGGGCCGGTAGCGCCGGGCAACGCGCTGCCCGCGCCGCTGCACATCGCGCAGCACGCTCTGACCGACGCCCTGCGCAGGGCCGTGGACGCCGAGCGGCTGATCAAGGTCGCCGTGGACAGCCGCCTCGACTCGCTCGAAGAGGAGAAGTCGGGCCTGACCGCACACACGCGCGGCCCCAAGGGCACGTGGTGGCGTGGCAGTTACCTGGTGGGCTGCGACGGGCCGCGCTCCACGGTCCGCAAGCTCCTCGACATCCGCTTCCCCGGCCGCACCGCCGTCGAACGGCACGCGGTCGCCGCGCTGCGTGCGGAACTTCCGTGGCCCGGTCAGGCGTTGCTCCATCGGAGCCCTCCGTGGCGGGCCTCGGGCCGCTCGGGTTCGGAGGTCGTCGGCCGTCCCCTCGCCGATGGCGTCTGGCGCCTGGACTGGCTGCTGCCGCCCCGCAGCGACCTGGTCACCCCGGATGTTCTCGTGACCCGCATCCGGGAGACGCTCGCGGGCTGGTGCGGAGGCTCCACCCCGCCGTACGAACTGCTCGACACCGGAGTCCATACGGTCCATCACCGGCTCGCCCGCCGCTGGCGCGTGGGCCGCGTCTTCCTCGCGGGTGACGCGGCGCACCTGCTGGGCGCGCTCGGCACCCAGGGCCTGGACGAGGGGCTGCGCGACGCCGACAACCTTGCCTGGAAGCTGGCCCTCGCCTGGCACGACGGGGCCCGCTCCGCCACCGACGCGCTGCTCGACAGCTACCAGGCCGAGCGCCGTGCCGTGGTCGCCGGGCGGCTGCGCGCCGCGGACCAGGCGCTGCCGATACTGCGCGGTGGCGGGGGGCTGCGGGCGTACGTCCCCGGCGCCGCGCGCGGGCACGACGCGCTGCTCACGGACGGTCACTTGGGGCACGGGCCGCTCGGCGCGCCGGGGGCGTACTCCGACTCGCCGCTCGCGCCTGCGCGCTCCGAGTCACAGGTGGAGGTGGGCACGGCGCCCGGCTCGCCGATCGCCGATGTCGAAGTGACCGCGCCGGACGGCTCGTTCGTACACCTCCGGGACCGGCTCGGCCGCGGGCCACTGCTCGTCGTCCTCGTCGCCCCCGGGACCGTGGTGTGGGAGCGCAAGCACTGGATGTCGGCGGGTCTGATGCCACGGCTCGCGGCGGCCGTCGCGGCGCTCCCCCACGAGGCCGAACTCCTCGTCGCGGAGCGTTACCCGGGGGCCCCGGCGCACACGGTGCTGCTGATCCGGCCCGACGGCCATCTGGTCACGGCCCTGAGCGGCGTACGCCCGGCGGAGCTCTACGAGGCCGCGCGCGCGGCCCTCGGCAAGCCCGCGGAGGAGAAGGGTCCGGTGAAGAGCGGCGCCGGCCGCTGAGTCGCTCGCCTGAGTCGCTCGCCGACTGTCGATGAGTTGACCGTCACCTGCCCCCATGGTGTACTCCGGAGCGTGACGGTCGACACCGATGTACGCCTGTGGCGGAGGGTCCATATGGACCTCATCCGCTACGCGGGCTGCGTGTGTCACCCCTCCTGCTGAATTCGCATCCCTTCCTTCCACACGCCCGCCCCGGCGTTTCGGCGGCGCGTGCTGTTCGCGAACTCCCAGGACGGTACTGGTGTCCAGTCTCACGCAATCCACTTCCGCGCAATCCACTGCGCGTTCCCGTACGGCCCCTTCCCGTACGCCGTCGGCCGCGCCCACGCAGGCCGACCTCCTCGCATTCGTCCGCCGCGTCGCTCAGGACCGCGACCTGATCGCCTCGCTGCCGCTCGATCCGGAGGGCCGCACATGGGTGCGCCTCGAGGGCCCCGACGGCAGCGAGGCCTGGCTCATCGGCTGGCCTCCCGGTACCGGAACGGGCTGGCACGACCATGCCGAGTCCGTCGGCGCCTTCCTGACCGCGGGCGGCGCGCTCACCGAGAACTCGCTCGCCGCCCGCCTTCCCACCGACGGATGGAAGACTCTGGAACTCTCCGAAGACGTCGACAGAGCACGGGAGTTGACGGTGGGTGAGGGACGCGCCTTCGGCCGCCACCACGTGCACGAGGTGCTGAACGAGTCCCACACCGAGCACGCCGTCTCGGTCCACGCCTACTACCCACCGCTCCCCCGGATCCGGCGCTACAGCCGCACCGGCCCGGTGCTGCGTCTGGAGTCGGTGGAGCGCCCGGAGGACTGGCAGTGAGCACTTCACCGGTGGGCATCGACGAGCTTCTCGAGCGGGTGCGGTCCGGGCTCGGCCGGGTCGAGGCGCGGGACGCGTTCGACGCGACGTCCCGCGGCGAGGCGCTACTGGTCGACATCCGCTACGCGGCGCTGCGGGAGCGCGACGGCCTGATCCCCGGGGCTCTCGTGGTCGAGCGCAACGAACTGGAGTGGCGCCTCGACCCTCGTGGCAGTCACCGCGCTCCGGAGGCCACGGGTCACGACCTGCGCGTCGTGGTCGTCTGCAATGAGGGCTACGCGTCGAGTCTCGCCGCAGCCTCCCTGCACCAACTGGGCCTGCGCCGCGCGACGGACCTGGTGGGCGGCTTCCAGGCCTGGCGAACAGCAGGGCTGCCCGTCACGGAGGCGTGAGGGGCAAGCCGCGGCAGACCGGGAGCGCGAGATCGCGGCGCTTCCGGCTTCCGGCTTCCGGCTTCCGGCTTCCGGCTTCCGGCTTCCGGCTTCCGGCTTCCGGCTTCCGGCTTCCGGCTTCCGGCTTCCGGCTTCCGGCTTG
>NZ_JBIWLG010000002.1:1066914-1105141 GCF_044766085.1 Streptomyces sp. NPDC102360
CCGGCCGAGTCTTTACTCCCCGAACTCCAAGTCCTCGGTTTCCTCCCCCTCTTCCTCCAACACCTGCCGCACCACTCGTAGCGCCATGCCCTCCGGATACCCCTTGCGGGCGAGCATCCCCGCGAGGCGGCGCAGCCTCTTGTCGCGGTCAAGACCTCGCGTGGAACGGAGCTTGCGTGCGACGAGTTCGCGCGCGGTCTCCTCCTCCCGCTCGGAGTCGAGCTGCCCGACCGCCTCGTCGATCACCGTCGAGTCCACGCCCTTGGTCCGCAGCTCACGGGCGAGAGCGCGGCGAGCAAGTCCCCGGCCGTGGTGCCGCGACTCCACCCACGCGTCCGCGAAGGCGCTGTCGTTGATCAGCCCCACCTCTTCGAACCGGCTCAGCACCTCCTCCGCCACGTCCTCGGGGATCTCACGCTTACGCAGCGCGTCGGCCAACTGCTTGCGCGTGCGCGGAGTCCCGGTGAGCAGACGCAGACAGATGTTCCGCGCCCGCTCAGCCGGGTCTCCTGACGGCGCCCCCCGCTCGGCCCTCGACGAGTCAGGGGGGCCGTCGTCCTGTGCGGCGCCGGACGGATCCCCGAATCCACCCCGGCGCCGACGCCCACGCGGCTCGGCCCCGCCCCGCTTGCGTCCACCACGGCGCGGCCCGCCCGCCGCACCGCTCCCCGCTTCGACGCCATCCCCGGCCTCGCCGTACGCCATGTCGTCGTACGCCCCGCCGCCCCCGCTCCCCCGGCCCTCGGGAACGGCGAAGCGTACGTCGTCATCGGCCCAGTCGGTTCGTCGTGTCACGGCGGACTAGCTCTTGGCCGCCGCGGCCTTGGACTTGGCCGCCTTGGGCGCGGGAACCGTCTTGGCCGCGTCCTCGGCAGGGACGGCCGTCTCCGCCGCGTCCGCGCTCGGCTCGCTGCCCGGCTCCTCCGGACGGACACCGACGCCCAGCTTCTCCTTGATCTTCTTCTCGATCTCGTTGGCCAGGTCGGGGTTGTCCTTCAGGAAGTTGCGCGCGTTCTCCTTGCCCTGTCCGAGCTGATCGCCCTCGTACGTGTACCAGGCGCCGGCCTTGCGGACGAAGCCATGGTCCACACCCATGTCGATCAGGCCGCCCTCACGGGAGATGCCGTGCCCGTAGAGGATGTCGAACTCGGCCTGCTTGAAGGGCGGCGCGACCTTGTTCTTGACGACCTTGCAGCGAGTGCGGTTACCGACCGCGTCCGTGCCGTCCTTCAGGGTCTCGATACGGCGGATGTCGATACGCACCGAGGCGTAGAACTTCAGCGCGCGGCCACCGGTCGTGGTCTCCGGCGAGCCGAACATGACGCCGATCTTCTCGCGCAGCTGGTTAATGAAGATCGCGGTGGTCTTCGACTGGTTGAGCGCGCTGGTGATCTTCCGGAGCGCCTGGCTCATCAGACGGGCCTGCAGACCCACGTGCGAGTCGCCCATCTCGCCCTCGATCTCCGCGCGCGGCACGAGCGCGGCGACGGAGTCGATGACGATCAGGTCGAGGGCGCCGGAGCGGACCAGCATGTCGACGATCTCGAGAGCCTGCTCGCCGTTGTCCGGCTGGGACAGGATCAGGTTGTCGATGTCGACGCCGAGCTTCTTGGCGTACTCGGGGTCGAGCGCGTGCTCGGCGTCCACGAAGGCGACCTGGCCGCCGGCCTTCTGTGCGTTGGCCACAGCGTGCAGGGTCAGGGTCGTCTTACCGGAGGCTTCCGGCCCGTACACCTCCACCACGCGGCCACGCGGAATGCCGCCGACGCCGAGCGCGACGTCGAGCGCGGTCGACCCGGTGGGGATGACCTCGATGGGCTCATTCGGCCGCTCGCCCATGCGCATCACTGCGCCCTTGCCGAATTGCCGTTCAATTTGCGCGAGCGCGGCGTCGAGCGCCTTCTCGCGGTCGGTTCCTGCCATGGGTTCCACCCGGTTTGCTTGAGTCGATCGCTTCACGCCAAAGACGCTAACGCCTGCCACTGACAATCGGCCTCGACGCCTGTCTCGCCTGTGGATAACTCGAGGCTCCTCGCCCGGCCACCTTCCCCGAATCCCTTGGAAACACTGGGGAGAAGTGGCTCTGGACACTCCATAAGAATGGATGTTCGATTTCGGTGTCAAGCGCACCACGCGGGTCGGTGCGCCTCGACTACCGTGGCTCCGCATGACCCACACAGCGATCGAGATCACCCCAGAGCTGGTCCAGAAGCTGCTCCAGGAACAGCATCCCGATCTGGCCGATCGCCCCGTGAGACTCGGCGCCCGCGGATGGGACAACCAGCTGTGGCGGCTCGGCGACGATCTCGCCGTCCGGTTGCCCTGGGCCACCGACTCCGCGGACGCGCTACTGCGCAAAGAGCACGCCTGGCTCCCCGCCCTCGCCCCGCGGCTCCCCTTGCCCGTGCCCGTCCCCCAGCGCCTCGGTGAGCCCTCCGAGCGGTTTCCCCGCCCCTGGATCGTCACCACCTGGGTCCCGGGCTCGCCTGCCGACCGGGCCCCCGCCACCGCCGCCGAGTCGGCCGACACCCTGGCCGCCTTCCTGACCGCCCTTCACCGGCCGGCCCCCGAGGGAGCGCCGGTCGGCCGCAACCGTGGGGGCCCGCCGGCCGAGCATGCCGAGGGGTTCGCCCAGCAGCTCTCGGAGGCCACCGAGATCGGTCTGATCCCCGACCCGGACGCCGTCCGCGCGGTCTGGGAGGACGCCGCCCGTGCGCCGGAGTGGTCGGGCCCGCCGCTGTGGCTCCATGCGGACCTGCATCCGGCCAACGTCCTCACCAGGGACGACACCTTCTGCGGTGTGATCGACTTCGGTGACCTCTGCGTAGGCGATCCGGCCTGCGACCTGGCCGCCGCCTGGTTGCTGCTGCCGGACGGCGCCATTGAACGCTTCCACAGTGCCTACCGGCCGGCCCCCGACGCCGCCACTCTGCGCCGCGCCCGCGGCTGGGCCGTCATGAAGGCCCTCGTCTGCATCCTCATCGGGGACGCCGGCGACCACGGCCGCCCCGGCGGCAAACCCTCCTGGGGACCGCCCGGCCACGCCTCGCTGCGCCGCCTGGTCGCGTCGGCCGCGCGCTGACGCACGCGTACTCCCCGCGTCGTACGGCGAGTGTCTTCAGCCGGACGACGACCACAGGCGCCCGCGTGACGAGCCTTGTCCCATGGCCACTCACGCGAACCGGGCTCCAGCCCACCGACCCGCCGAGCGCATTTGCTACGCGACCGGCGCGGCCCTGGTCGCGTCCGGTCTCCTGCACCTCGTCGTCTTCGGAGTCGACGGCGGCCCGTGGAACGGGCCGGTCTCCTGGCGCAAGCCCATCACCTTCGGGCTCTCCTTCGGCCTGACCCTCATGGCCATCACCTGGGTGACCTCGTACCTCAAGGTCGGTGTCCGGGTGCGCGACACCCTGCTCGTGGTGTTCGCCGCGGACTGTGTCCTGGAGGTCGCCGGAATCACCCTTCAGGCATGGCGCAAAGTGCCCTCACACCTCGACATGGAGACCGCCTTCAACAGTGTCGTCTCCATGTCCCTCGCGGTGGGCGGCGGCATCCTGGTGGCACTCCTGACGTCCTTCGCCGTCGTGTCCTTCAGGAAGCGGCCGAGCGGCCCCACAGGGATGCCCCTCGCCGTGCGCACCGGGTTCGCCGTCCTTCTGGTGGCCCTCGCGTCCGGCGCGGCGATGATCGCGCGCGGCGTCGTCCTGACGCGGACCGGGCACCAGGAGGCGGCCTACCGCTCGACGGCCGCCCTCAAGCCGCTGCACGGTGTCGGCCTGCACGCCGTGCTGGTGCTCCCCGCCCTCGCCTGGCTGATGTCGCGCACGGCCTGGAGCGACCGCCTCAAGATGCGCGTCATGTACGCGGCGGTCGGCTGCTACGTGGCCGCTGTCCTCGCGTCCGCCCTCTGGGCGGCCGTCACGTACTGAGCCGGCCTACCGGTCACCGGAATGCGGCTCGTTCGGTTCCTTCACGATGCGCCGCATCCGTGCCAGAAGTGACGCCCCGCGTCTGCGATGCCCGTGCACGCGCGGGTCGTCGGTGACGTCGTAGCGCTTCACGTACGCCACCAGGAACGCCTGCAGCGTCGCGACGGCCGGAATCGAGATCAGGGCACCGACCGCTCCCAGAAGCGCGGTGCCCGCGATGACCGAACCGAAGGCGACCGCCGGGTGGATGTCCACGGTCTTCGCAGTCAGCTTCGGCTGCAGCACGTAGTTCTCGAACTGCTGGTACACGACTACGAAGACGAACACCCACAGCGCGTACCAGGGGTCCACCGTGAAGGCGATCAGCATCGGCAGGGCGCCCGCCAGATACGTGCCGATGGTCGGGATGAACTGCGAGACGAGCCCCACCCACACAGCGAGCACGGGCGCGTACGGGACGCCGAGCGCCGCGAGCAGGATGTAGTGCGCGATTCCGGAGATCAGCGCCATGAGGCCACGTGAGTAGAGATACCCGCCGGTCTTGTCGACGGCGATCTCCCAGGCGCGCAGCACCTCGGCCTGCTTGGCGGGCGGCAGGACCGAGCACAGCGCACGCCGCAGGCGCGGGCCGTCGGCGGCGAAGTAGAACGAGAACAGCAGGACCGTCAGGAGCTGGAACAGCCCGCCGAGCACCTGCGTGGAGACGTCAAGGACGCCGGTGGCGCTGTTCTGCACGTACCTCTGGAGCCAGTCCGAGTGCAGCACACTGTCCTGCACCTCGACCCTGCTGAGTTCGGTGTGGAACGTCTCGTTGACCCAGCTGATCAGCTGGTCGAGGTACTTCGGGAAGTCATCGAACATGTCCACGATCTGACCCGCGAGCATCGACCCCATGAGCACGACGAAGCCCGCGCTCACGATCATCACCGCGAGGAACACGAGGAACGTGGCGAAGCCCCGGCGCAGCCCGCGCGCCGACATCCTGCTGACCGCGGGCTCCACTGCGAGCGCCAGGAAGAACGCGATCAGCACATTGGTCAGCAGCCCGATCAGCTGGTGGAAGGCCCAGTAGCCCAGCTGGAAGCAGGCGATGAAGGCCAGGGCGAGCACCATGGCGCGCGGCAGCCAGCGCGGCATCCGCTCACGCGGAGTCGGCGCAGGGCCCGGCGGCCGCTCGGGCGGCGTCGTGCCGGGCGGCGCAGCGTCGTCCGCCACCTGGAAGGTTTCGTCTGTCGGTGCCACGCTGCCAGTCTCGCCCACGCCGCCGACAATCGTCGGCCGCCCCCGTTCCGTCACCCTTCAGCGCTTCCCGTCCGGTACGTCCATCGCTGTGCACACGACACGCCAGACGTCCTTGGCTTCCCAGCCCGCGTCGAGCGCCTGGTGGACGGTTCGCCCGCCGAGTCCCGCCATCACATGATCACTCGCAAACGTGTCGGCGTAACCGGATCCGAAGTGATCCATCATTCGCTGCCAGAAAACCGTCAACCGCATGCGTCCAGTATCCCGCCCCTGAGAGTGCAGCCGTGCTCGGGAGGCTTGTCGAGAACGCTTTCCGTCCTACGGTCGGTGCATGGCCGAAACCGGAGCTTCCCCACTCCCCCCGTCGCCCCCGGCACGCTCCCCGCTCTCCCGTGCCGAGACATTCATCTGGTTGACCGCACGCGTCCTTGAACAGCGCCGCTTCGCCTATCACTTCCTGGACGGCTCCCCCACGGCGGCCGACGCCGTCGAGGCGGCACTGACCGCGTACCGCAACGATGACGAGGGCTTCGGACACGCACTCGAACCGGACCTGCGCGGGCCGGTCAGCCAGCCCTTGCACACCGGGCACGCGCTGCGCGTCCTCGACTCGATCGGTCGATGCTCGGGTCAGCGTGTGGAGCGGGTGTGCCGCTACCTGACAGCCGTCTCCACCCCGGAAGGCGCGCTCCCGGCGGTCTACCCCAGCCAACGCGGCTACCCCTGCGCCCCGTTCGTCCCGGTGGTGGACGATCCGCCGAGTGAGCTGCTGGCCACCGGGCCCGTCGTCGGCCTGCTGCACCGCAACGAGGTGTGGCACGCCTGGCTGTTCCGGGCCACCGACTTCTGCTGGTCGGCCGTCGAGTCCCTGAAGACGTCCCACCCGTACGAGGTCCAGGCCGCGGTCGCCTTCCTGGACAGCGCACCCGACCGCCCGCGCGCCCGGGTCGCAGCCGACCGGCTCGGCCGTCTCGTGCGCGAACAGCGGCTCGCGGTGCTCGATCCGGAGCGCAGAGAGGACTACCCGGTCGCTCCCGGCTACGCCCCCGACGAGCACCACTTTCCGTACGACTTCGCCAAGGCGCCCGAGTCGCTGGCCCGCTCCTGGTTCACCGATGAGGAGATGGCCAGTTCGCTCGACCATCTGGTGAGCGAGCAACAGGAGGATGGTGGTTGGCCGATCAATTGGCGACAGTGGGCGCCGACGATCGCCATGGAGGCACGTCCCATGGTGACCATCGACGCACTGCGCACGCTGCGCGCTTACGGACGTCCCTTGTAGTGCCGCCGTTGTCGTGCCGCGGCCCTCTGTAGTACCGCGTTCCCCTCAGTGATCCGCGTCGCGCAGGAGCAGCGCCGCGATGGCCAGAGCCGAGCCGCGCGGTGAGGACAGTTCGATGCCGGTCCACTCGGCGATCTTCGCCAACCGGTTGTCGACCGTGTTCGGGTGCAGTCCGAGCGCCTCCGCGGTGGCCCTGCGGTCCTGTTGGTGGGTCAGATGCGTGCGGAGCGTCTCCAGGAGCCCGGGCCGCTCGGCGACCGGGTCGAGAAGGGCGGCGATGAGGTGGCTGCTCTCGTTCCGCCGGGAGAGGTGGTACTCGAGCAGGACGTCGTCGAGGCGGTGCAGGCCCGGCGGCAGGCCGCACACACGCGTGATGCGCAGGACCTCGGTCGCGGTGCGGGCCGCGTCGGGTATGAGCTCGGGGCCGCCCGCCCGCACCACGGCCACCCGTACGGGCAGACCGCTCGCCCGGCTCAGATGGTGCGGCAGGTCGTCGGGCGGAGGGCAGTCCTTCGGGACGACGACCCGTCCCCCGACGCCGTCCAGGAGGGTGAGCACAGGCGCACCGAAGGTGCGGTCCAGAACGCTCTGCATGCGGCGCAGCCGGCGGCGTACCGCGACGGGCCCCTCCGAGGGAGCCGCGTCCGTGCCGAGTGCGAGCACGTGGGCGGGCCCCGTGAGCCGTAGCTGGTCGAGGAGCACGTGTCCGGGCGGGAGCATCCCGTCGAGCAGCCCGCGCACCAACGACCGCTGCTGCGCGTGCTGTTCGGCCTCAAGGGCGGACCGTTCGTCCAGGTACGTCTCGGCGACCGAGCCGACGACTCCGGGCTGCGCCCGCAGCAGGAGGTCGACGAGTTCGACGAGTGCCGCCTCGTCGCCGGGCTCCGCCGCTTCGCGCAGGGCCCGCCACAGGACGTAGGAGCCAAGCGCGTGCGTGCGCAGCAGGAGGTGCAGCGGCATGCCCTCCTCAGCGCGCTGAGCGGCCCTCTCGCGGAACAGCCGGTGGCTTCCGGGCTGCTGCGTGTCCGGGTCTCCGACGTGGCGCAGGAACAGCCGTACGCCGTAGCGCGCGGTCGCCGCGACCTCCAGGTCCTTCACGTCGTCCGGCAGTTCCGCGTAGCCGGGAAGTTCCTCGAAGGCCTCCCTGGCCATGCGCCGCGCCAGTTCGTTCACGCGCGGCTCGCAGCGGGCGGCGAGAGAACGCGCTTCCGGGGACAACGGCACGGGACCTCCACCGATATCGGCTACAGGGTGCCCCATTGTGACGCGTCACAGCACTGAGACAACCGGGATGTGACGCCAAGCGCTGTTCCGGGCCTTCTCGTGCGCCTTGACTCGGGGAACGCCGCAGGATCGCCCTTACCCGAAGGAGCCGCAGCCATGACCGAGCACAACACCGCGCCGGAGACGACCTCTCGGAAGCCGGTGGACTACGCCGCCTACGCGGACCGGGTCTGGCAGGGATCCGAGACGCTGCTTCCGCACCTCTCGGGGTCCTACACGTCGGACGAGCTGGTGCGGCTGAGCCCACGGGTGGGCTTCTTCCCCGCCTTCGCCAACGTGGCCGTCTTCGACACCGGTGACGGTGCGGTGCTCGTCGATTCGGGCGACTTCCGTACTGCGGCGCAACTGCACACGGCGGTCAAGGGGTTCGGGGCCGGCCCGGTGCGCTCCGTGGTCTACACACACGGGCACGTGGATCATGTCTTCGGAGTGTTCCCCTTCGACCAGGAGGCGGAGAAGACCGGCGGCGCACGCCCCGAGGTGGTGGCGCACGAGGCCGTGTCCGCCCGCTTCGACCGCTACATACAGACCGCCGGCTACAACTCGTGGATCAACCGTCGGCAGTTCGGCGTGCCCTCCTTGGAGTGGCCCACCACGTACCGCTACCCGGACACCGTCTACCAGGACCGGCTGACGTTCCGCCGCGGCGAGCTGACCTTCGAACTCGTCCACGCGCGCGGGGAGACCGACGACCACACCTACGTATGGGTGCCGGAACTCAAGGCCCTGTGCACGGGCGATCTGTTCATCTGGAACACACCGAACGCCGGCAACCCGCAGAAGGTGCAGCGCTACCCCGAGGACTGGGCGCGGGCCCTGCGCTCCATGCAGGAGCTGGGCGCGGAGCTGCTGCTGCCGGGGCACGGCGTGCCCATCATGGGCGTCGAACGCGTGAACCGCGCCCTGGATGACACCGCACGCTTCCTGGAGTCGCTCTGCGAGCAGACGCGGGAGCTGATGAACGCGGGCCACCGGCTCGACACGGTCATCCACGAGGTGAAGGTCCCCGAGGAGCTCCTGTCCCGCCCATACCTCCACCCCGCCTATGACGAGCCGGAGTTCGTCGTCCGGAACCTGTGGCGCCTGTGGGGCGGCTGGTACGACCAGAACCCTGCCCACCTCAAGCCCGCCCCGGAGGCGGCCGTCGCGACCGAGTACGCGCGCGCTGCGGGCGGCGCCGTGGCACTGGCCGAGCGAGCACGGGAGTTGCTCGCGGCGGGCGACGCACGGCTCGCTTCCCACCTGGCGGAGACGGCGGCCCTGGCGGCCCCCACGGATCCCGAAGTGGCACGCACGCGTGCCGAGGTGTACGCGCGGCGGGCGGGCAAGGAGACCTCGACGATGGCGCGCGGGGTGTTCTCCTGGGCGTCCGCCGAGTCCGCCGCGGTGGCCGAAGGCACGGACGTGGCCACGGAATTGACGCGTTCGCCCGAGGGGCGCAAGCGCGCCGAAGGCTCGATCAGCGTCGGCGTGGTCGACGACGAGGGCGGATGCTGCTGATGCGCGGAGCATGGCGCACCACATGGCTGCTGCTCGCCTTCATGGTGGTGAACTTCGCGGACAAGGCGGTCCTGGGGCTCGCGGGTCCCGAGATCCGGGCGGACTTCGGCATCACCCGCCAGGAGTTCGGCACCGCACAGTCAGCGTTCTTCGCGCTGTTCTCGGTCGCGGCTCTCGGCGTCTCGGCCCTCACGAAGCGGGTGCGTACGACGCCGTTGCTCCTGGGGCTCGCCCTGCTGTGGTCGGCGGCGCAGCTGCCGATGCTGTGGGGCGCGGCAGGCTTCGGCGCGCTGGTAGCCACGCGCGTCCTTCTGGGCGCCGCCGAGGGGCCGGCGTCGCCGGTCGCGATGCATCACGTGCACGGCTGGTTTCCGCAGCGCGAGCGGGCGCTGCCGACCGCGCTGCTGCTCGTCGGTGCCGCGGCCGGGGTCGCGGTGGCCGCGCCCGCACTGAGCTGGGTGATCACCCACTGGGGCTGGCGCTGGTCGTTCGGCGCGGTGGGCCTGGTCGGCCTTGTGTGGGCGGCGGTGTGGCTCCTGTGGGGCAAGGAGGGCCCCCTGGCCCCACACGTCGGCAAGGAGGCGGGACAGGCGCCACAGGACAGTCTCACGGTGCCGCTGCGCCGTGTCCTGTTGTCGCCCACATTCCTGACCGCGGCCTTCGGTTCGTTCGCCGCGTACTGGTCGATGAGTGCGACGCTTACGTGGGCGCCGGACTACATGGAGAACGTCATGGGTTGGGATCTGCACCAGGCGAGCACCATGGTCGGCGCGGGCGCCGTCGCTCACGGTGTCATCCTCCTGGCGCACGGCCTGCTCGCCCGGCGCTCGGCCCTGAAGGGCACGCCTCCCCGCCTCCCGGTCGGCGCGGGTGCCGGCCTCCTGGTCGCGGTCTCGGGCTGCGCGACCGCGTTGTTCGGCCTGTCCGACTCACAGGCCGTGAAGGTACCGATGATGCTGGGGCCGATGGCACTCGCCATGGTGATGCTCACGGTCGCGGCGACAGCCTGCTCCCGTATCGCGCCCCCGGTCCAACGAGGCACGGTCCTGGGCGTATTGACGTGCGTATACGCCCTCGGGGGCATCGTCTCGCCGCTCGTCCTGGGGCGCTTGGTGGACGGCGCCGCCACCGTGTCGGCGGGCTATGAGCACGGCTGGCTGCTGACCGCGGCCCTCCTGATGACGGGCGGTGTCCTCGCGGCCGTCTTCTGCCGCCCCGAGCGCACAGCGGGGCAGCTCGGCGTCCCTGAGACCCCGGCCGCCCGCCCCACGCACCAGGTCACCCCGTAAGGGCCCGCACCCCCGCGGTGACCACCACGGCCACCGCGACCACCAGCAGGAACGGGGCCCGCAGTACGAGCGCGACGGCGGCCGCGGCGAGCCCGGCCGCCCTGGCGTCGAGGACAAGCACGCGCGCGTCCGCGAATGTCTGCTGGGCCGTGAGGGCGGCCAGCAGAGCGACCGGGAGCAGTGCCGAGAGCCGCTTCACCACGGGCCGTTCCAGGGCGCCCGCGGGCACCAGCAGACCGATCAGTTTCACGACGTAGCAGCCGACCGCAGTGACCGCGATGGCGATCCAGACGTTCAACGGTCCTCTCCTTGTGGTGCGTTGGACGCTGCGGCACGGCGACGCCCCTCTACGTAGAGCGCGGCCGGGGCCGCCAGAGCGGCCACGAGCACCGGCACCCCGGCCGGCAGCACGGGAAGCAGGCCGAGCATCAGGACCACAGCGAAGGCGGCGACGGCCCGCTCCGTGGTGGACTTCAGCATCGGCGCGAGCAGCGCCAGGAACACCGCGGGCCCTGCCGCGTCGAGCCCCCACGCGTCGGTGTCACCGATGGCCGAGGCGCCCAGGGCGCCGAGCAGCGTAGTGAGGTTCCACAGCACGTACAGGGTCAGTCCGGTAACGGTGAAACCGAGCCGCACGCTGCGCCGCGTCGGCTGCGCCAACGCGACGGCCGATGTCTCGTCGATGACCCAGTGCGCGGCGAACGGCCGCACCGCGCGCGGGAGGGCGAGCAGCTGGGACAGGCGCAGTCCGTAGAACGCGTTGCGCACGCCCAGGAAGAACGCCCCCGCGGCGGCGGTGAGCGGGTTGCCGCCGGCCGCGAGCGCCCCGACGAGCGCGAACTGCGATGCCCCCGTGAAGACCAGAAGGCTGAGCGCGCAGGTCTGCAGCACGCTGAGCCCGCTCCCCGCCGAGGTCACTCCAAAGGCGAATCCGGAAAGGCCTACCGCGACGCCGACCCCGAGCGCGTCACGGACGACGGCGGAGTCCGGCTTCCCTACCGCGCCGACCTGCCCGGGCTCGGGAGGCTCGGCCTCTGCTCTACGTATGTCGGTGGATGTTGTCTTGTCTGCCACACCTCGCACGGTACGAGGAGGGACGGGCCCTGTTCTTGTACGTTCTTGCGCTCGCGCTGGTACGCGCCCGGCGGCACCCCGACGATCCGGGTGAAGTGCCGGTTCAGGTGCGGCTGGTCGGTGAAACCCAGGGCCACGGCGGCGTCGGCCGGCGCCGTCCCCGCCTCCAGGAGCCGTCGTGCCACGCGCACCCGCGCGTTGGTGAGCCAGGTGTGCGGCGGCATCCCGTACGTGTCGCGAAAGGCCCTCAGCAGCGCGAAGGGGCTGGTGCCGAGCTCGGCCGCGAGGGCTTCCAGGGACGGCGGGTCGGCCATACGCTCTTCGAGGAGTTCGCGCGCGCGGCCCACCGCCGTGGCCCCCGCGGACCGACGGGGTCGGGTCGTGAGGGAGGTCCCGTGGGCCCGCAGCAGTCGGGCGAGCACGACCCTGAGGAGGCTGTCGGCGGCCAGCGCGTTGCCCTGCTCCGCCGCCCTGTGCACCTCGTTGACCATCTGCGAGGCATGTGGGTCGGTGACCATCCGCTCACCGAAGACCGTGGTGCCGCGCCCCGTGCCGGTCTCCGCGGCGATCTCGGCGATGACCTCGGCCGAGGGGTAGAGCGTGGCGTACGCCCAGCCATCGGGGCCGCCCGCCCGGGCCGTGTGCGCCACTTCCGGATTGAGCATGACGACGGTTCCGGGGCCCGCGTGCAAGGTCCCGTCGGGCAGGCCGATGGCCTCGACCCCCTGCGTGACCGCGCCGATCACGAAGCCTTCGTGGCTGTGGCGCGGGAAGGTGTGCCGGACGTAGCGGGCCCGCAGCAGATCGAGGCCCGGCAGCCGCTCGTGGCGCCAGTGCCGCGCCCATTCGCCCTTCCCCGCCGTCCGTGCCATGGCCCCATTCTGCGTCAGGACCTCGCGACGAACCACCCGTTTCCGCAGGTCACCACCATTGTCAGTGGTGGGGTGCAGGATGGGGGCATGGTCAGGTCCAGGCAAGGGGCCCACAGCGCCTCGCACGCCCTCAGCGGCTTCTCCCCCGCGACCCGCGGCTGGTTCGCGGGGGCCTTCTCCGCGCCCACAGCCGCGCAGGCGGGGGCGTGGAAGGCGATCGGCGAGGGTTCGGACGTGCTGGTCGTCGCGCCCACCGGCTCGGGCAAGACACTCGCCGCGTTCCTCGCAGCGCTCGACCAGCTCGCGTCGACACCCCCGCCGGCCGACCCGAAGAAGCGCTGCCGGGTCCTGTACGTGTCCCCGCTGAAGGCCCTCGCGGTGGACGTGGAGCGCAATCTGCGCAGCCCGCTCACGGGTATCCGCCAGGAGGCCGTCCGCCTGGGGCTGCCCGAGCCCGAGGTGAAGGTCGGCATCCGCTCCGGCGACACCCCGCCCGCCGAGCGCCGCGCGCTCGCCACGCGCCCACCAGACATCCTCATCACGACGCCGGAGTCGCTGTTCCTGATGCTGACGTCGGCCACGCGCGACGCGCTGGCGGGCATCGACACGGTGATTCTGGACGAGGTGCACGCGGTGGCGGGCACCAAGCGCGGCGCCCACCTGGCCCTCTCCTTGGAGCGGCTCGACGAGCTGCTGCCCCGCCCGGCCCGCCGCATCGGCCTGTCCGCGACGGTGCGGCCGGTCGACGAGGTGGCGCGTTATCTCTCGCCGCAGCGCCGGGTGGAGGTCGTCCAGCCGGCGTCCGGCAAGGAATTCGACCTGTCGGTGGTCGTCCCGGTCGAGGACCTGGGAGAGCTGGGCGGCTCGCCGGTCGCCGACGCCGGAGGCCAGGGGGCCGAGCGCCCCTCGATCTGGCCCTCCGTGGAGGAGCGGATCACTGACCTGATCGAGGCCCATCGCTCGACGATCGTGTTCGCCAACTCCCGCCGCCTGGCCGAGCGATTGTGCAACCGTCTGAACGAGATCGCCTACGAGCGCGCCACCGGCGAGCCCCTTCCCGAGGACCACTCCCCGGCCGAGCTGATGGCGGAATCGGGCGCCGCGAAGGGCGCTCCTCCGGTCATCGCCCGTGCCCACCACGGTTCGGTCTCCAAGGAGCAGCGCGCACTGGTCGAGGAGGACCTGAAGGCGGGCCGGCTTCCCGCCGTGGTCGCCACGTCGAGTCTGGAGCTGGGCATCGACATGGGCGCGGTCGACCTCGTCGTCCAGGTGGAGTCGCCCCCGTCCGTCGCGTCGGGGCTGCAGCGCGTGGGCCGTGCGGGCCATCAGGTGGGCGCGGTTTCCACGGGGGTCGTGTTCCCGAAGTACCGCGGTGACCTGGTGCAGTCGGCGGTCGTCACCGAGCGCATGCGTACCGGCGCCATCGAATCCCTGCGTCTCCCGGCGAACCCGCTGGATGTGCTCGCGCAGCAGTTGGTCGCGATGACGGCCCTGGACACCTGGCAGGTCGACGACCTGCTGGCGCTGGCCCGCCGCGCCGCCCCGTTCGCCTCGCTGCCCGAGTCCGCGTTCACGGGCGTGCTCGACATGCTGGCGGGCCGCTACCCCTCCGACGCCTTCGCCGAGCTGCGACCGCGCGTCGTCTGGGACCGCGTCGCCGGCACCGTAACCGGCCGCCCCGGAGCGCAGCGCCTCGCCGTCACCTCCGGAGGCACGATCCCCGACCGCGGTCTCTTCGGAGTCTTCCTCGCGGGAGCCGACCCCAAGAAGGGCGGCGGCCGCGTCGGCGAGCTCGACGAGGAGATGGTCTACGAGTCCCGGGTCGGGGACGTGTTCACGCTCGGCACCAGCTCCTGGCGCATCGAGGACATCACGCGCGACCGTGTCCTCGTCTCGCCCGCCCCGGGCGTCCCCGGCCGCCTCCCCTTCTGGAAGGGAGACCAGCTGGGCCGCCCGCTCGAACTGGGCCGCGCGCTGGGCGCGTTCCTTCGCGAGGTCGGCTCTCAGAAGCCCGACGACGCGCGCGTGCGCCTCACAGCGGCGGGACTCGACGAGTGGGCCGCGAACAACGTCCTCTCGTATCTCGCCGAGCAGCGCGAGGCCTGCGGCCACATCCCCGACGACCGCACGATCGTGGTCGAGCGGTTCCGGGACGAGCTGGGCGACTGGCGGGTCGTGGTCCACTCCCCGTTCGGCGCCCAGGTGCACGCTCCGTGGGCGCTGGCACTCGGCGCCCGGCTCAGCGAGAAGTACGGCATGGACGCCCAGGTGATGCACGCCGACGACGGCATCGTGCTGCGTCTCCCGGACGCCGACCTGATGGGCCTGGACCTCCTGGACCAGGAGCCCGCCAAGCCGGGCATGGAGTACGACGACGAGCAGGCCCCCATCGGAGCGGCCGACGTCGCCTTCGACAAGGGTGACGTGGACCAGATCGTCACCGATCAGGTGGGCGGCTCCGCCCTGTTCGCCTCGCGCTTTCGCGAGTGCGCCGCCCGCGCGCTGCTGCTGCCCCGCCGCAACCCCGGCAAGCGCACCCCTCTGTGGCAGCAGCGCCAGCGCGCGTCCCAACTGCTCCAGGTCGCGAGCGAGTTCGGCTCGTTCCCCATCGTCCTGGAAGCGATCCGCGAGTGCCTCCAGGACGTCTTCGACGTACCGGGCCTCGCCGAGCTGATGGGCGACATCGAGTCCCGCAAGGTCCGCCTCGTCGAGGTCACCACCCCGGAGGCCTCCCCCTTCGCCCGCTCGCTGCTGTTCGGCTACGTGGCGCAGTTCCTGTACGAGGGCGATTCCCCGCTGGCCGAGCGCCGCGCGGCCGCGCTGTCCCTGGACTCCCGGCTGCTCGCCGAGCTCCTCGGCCAGGCCGAGCTGCGCGAACTGCTCGACGCGGAGGTCCTTGCCGACCTGGAGCAGGAGCTGCAGTGGCGCACGGAGGACCGTCGCGTCAAGGACGAGGAAGGCGTCGCGGACCTGCTGCGCATCCTCGGACCGCTCACGGACGGGGAGTTGGCCGAGCGGGGCGCCGAGCCCGGCTGGGCCGAGAGCCTGGCGGTCTCCCGGCGCGCCATCCGCGTGCGGATCGCGGGCACCGAGCACTGGGCGGCGATCGAGGATGCCGGCCGCCTCCGCGACGCCCTCGGCACGGCACTGCCGGTCGGCGTCCCCGAAGCCTTCACGGAACCGGTCAAGGATCCCCTCGGCGACCTCCTGGCCCGCTACGCCCGCACACACGGCCCGTTCACCTCCACGCAGGCGGCGGCCCGCTTCGGGCTCGGCGCCGCGGTCACGGAGGGCGCGCTCCAGCGCCTGGCCGCCAATGGCCGGGTCGTCCAGGGCGAGTTCCACCCGGCGGGCATCGGCCAGGAGTGGTGCGATGCCACGGTCCTGCGCAGGCTGCGCCGCCGTTCGCTGGCCGCGCTGCGCCATGAGCTGGAGCCGGTGCCGCCCGCGGCGCTCGCCCAGTTCCTGCCCCAGTGGCAGCACGTGGGCGGGCACGGCCTGCGCGGGGTCGACGGCCTGGTCCGCGCGGTCGAGCAGCTCCAGGGCGCCTCGGTACCCGCATCCGCCCTGGAGAAGCTCGTCCTGCCCTCCCGCGTCTCCGGCTACGCGCCCGCACTCCTCGACGAACTCACGGCGTCCGGCGAGGTCTTGTGGGCCGGAGCGGGCTCGCTGCCCGGCAAGGACGGCTGGGTCAGCCTCTACCTCGCCGACACGGCCCCGCTGCTTCTGCCGCCCCCGCACCCCTTGGAGCTCACCCCACTCCACCAAGCCGTCCTGGACGCCCTCTCCGGTGGCTACGGCCTGTTCTTCCGCCAGATCGCCGACCAGGTCCGCGCCGCCCCCCTCCCTCAAGGCCTTGAGGGCCAAAGAGGTGCCCCTTTCGAGGTCACCAATCCCCAACTGGCCGACGCCCTCTGGGAGCTGGCCTGGTCGGGTCGCCTCACGAACGACACACTCGCCCCGATGCGCGCCGTCCTCGGCTCCGGCCGCACCGCGGGCTCCACCGCACACCGGGCCCGCAGGGCCGTGCCGCGCGGCCGCTACGGAGGCCTCACCACGGGGGCCCGCCCCACGTCACGCACCGGCCCGCCCACTGTCGCGGGACGCTGGTCACTGCTGCCCGACCAGGAGCCCGACCCGACCGTGCGCGCCCACACCCTGGCCCGCACGCTCCTCGACCGTCACGGCGTGGTCACCCGGGGAGCGGTGGCCGCCGAAGGCGTCGAGGGCGGGTTCTCGGCGACGTACCGGGTGCTGTCCGTCTTCGAGGAGAGCGGCCAGGCACGGCGTGGCTACGTGGTGGAGGGGCTCGGCGCGGCCCAGTTCGCGATGGACGGCGCCGTGGACCGCCTGCGCGCGGCGGCGAACGCGCGGGAGCGCGGCGCCGCACCCCCGGATCCGTACGCCCCGGTCGACGCCCCCGCCGGCAAGGGCAGGTCCGGCACGCCCCGCGCCCTCGTCCTGGCGGCGGCCGATCCGGCCAACGCGTACGGGGCCGCTCTGCCCTGGCCCGATCCGCCCACCGGCGCGGGCCAGAAGCCCGGGCACAAGCCGGGCCGCAAGGCGGGCTCCCTGGTGGTCCTGGTCGACGGCGAGCTGACGCTCTACATGGAGCGCGGCGGCAAGACCCTCCTGGCCTGGTCCACGTCCGACCCGGCCCACGCCACCCCGGCTCCTGAAGCGGTCGGCACCACGACCGATGCCCGCACCTCGAGCCCCGCCCTCACCCCTGCCCAGCTCGCGGAGGACCCCCGCCTGCCCGCCGCGGCCCAGGCGCTCGCCGAGGCGGCCCGCTCCGGCGCCCTCGGCACCATCACGGTCGAGCGCGTCAACGCGGAGTCCGCGCTCAACTCCCCGTACGCCCCTCTCCTGGAAGGAGCCGGATTCCACGCGACACCGCGCGGCCTGCGCCTGCGCGCCTGACGGTGACGCCCACCCGAGCACCTTCGGTCGGCCTACCCTGACTCCATGCCCGAAGGAGACACGGTCGCGCAGGCGGCGAAGCGGCTGCACAGTGCCCTCGCGGGCCAGGTGCTCACCCGCTCCGACCTGCGTGTCCCCCGGTACGCCACAGCGGACCTCACCGGACGCACCGTCCTGGACGTCACTCCACGCGGCAAGCATCTGCTGACCCGGATCGAGGGCGGCCTCACCCTGCACTCGCACCTGCGGATGGACGGCTCGTGGAAGATCTACGCGCCGGGCGAGCGCTGGCGCGGCGGCCCGGCCCACCAGATCCGCGCGATCCTCGGCACCGAGACCCGCACCGCGGTCGGCTACCGGCTCCCGGTCCTGGAACTGCTGCGCACCACCGAGGAGTCCAAGGCCGTCGGCCACCTGGGTCCGGACCTCCTCGGCCCGGACTGGGACCCGGACACCGCGCTGCGCAACCTCTTCGGCGACCCCGCCCGCCCCCTCGGCGAGGCCCTCCTCGACCAGCGCAACCTCGCGGGCATCGGGAACATCTACAAGTCCGAGCTCTGCTTCCTCCTGCGCGTCACCCCGTGGCTCCCGGTCGGTGAACTGCCCGCCGGGACCGCCGACCGTCTCCCCCTCCTCGCGAAGAAGCTGCTCGAGGCCAACCGTGACCGCCCGGCCCGTGTCACCACAGGCCGTCCCCGCCCCGATGAACGCCTCTACGTCTACGGCCGCTCCCACCGCCCCTGCCTACGCTGCCGCACCCCCATCCGCACGGCCGACCAGGGCGACGGCTCCCGCGAACGCCCCACGTACTGGTGCCCGCACTGCCAACAGGGCCCTGCCCCCACCGCGTAACCGACCCCGCACACCACCCCCACGCGCCACCGCACCGCGGCCACAAAACACAACCACCGCACGGCAATTGACGGCCCGTCAGACAACCTCGTACGGTCCCTGCATGGCCCTCACCGCGTACGACCTCACCGGACGCACCGCATTCGTCACCGGCGCGGCGAGCGGCATCGGCCGCGCGTCGGCGACGCTCCTCGCACAGGCGGGAGCCACCGTCCACTGCGCCGACCGCGACGCACAGGGCCTGCACGAGACAGCGGCCCTCATCAAGGAGAGCGGCGGCACGGCCCACACCCACACCGTCGACGTGGCCGACCACTCCCAGATCGCGGAAGCCGTCGCGAGCGCGACCAGCACCTCGGGCGGACTCGACATCATGGCCGCCATCGCCGGGGTCATGCACAACAGCACGGTCCTGGAGACCCGCGAAGAGGACCTGGACCGCGTCCTCGCCATCAACTTCAAGGGCGTTCTGTACGCGTGCCAGGAAGCGGCCCGCACCATGATCGCGGCCGGCACCCGCGGCAGCATCGTCACCATGGCGTCCGGCGCGGTCGACACCGGAGGCCCGGGGCTGCTCTGTTATGGCGCAGCGAAGGCCGCCGTCGTCCAGCTCACGAAGACCCTCGCCACGGAGATCGGCTCGCACGGCATCCGCGTCAACGCGGTGGCACCGGGCTGGATCCGCACCCCGATGACGACCCGCCACGACAAGAGCGCACAGGCCCACACCGAGGCCCTGATGGTGCGCATGTCACCGCTCGGGCGGGTCGGCGAGGCAGAAGACATCGCGCACGCGGTGCTGCACCTCGCCTCGGACGCCGCGTCGTTCACGACCGGCCAGATCCTCCGCCCGAACGGGGGCGTCGCCATGCCCTGGTGACCAGCCGCCACACCCCGCCTGCGGCCTCGCGCGCGGCGCGCACGGCCCGTGTCCGCACGCGCCGCGCGCCGTGCCGCCCGGGCGCCCCGGCCACACCGGCCGCCCGCGCTTTCGGCAACGCGTGCACCGGCAGCAGGCTCAGCCCCCAGCCTCCGGCGACGAGCGCCCCTTCGAACACCCCTGAGCCCGGCGCGAAGACGAGCCGCAAGGCGCCCCACCACCACAGCACCCCGCACACGACAGCCGGCGTCCACCGGAGCATCCGCCACCCGGGCCATGCCACCGACCGTTCACCTCCGCCCGACGACCTCCGGGACCACGGACCACGCCCACGACCACAGCCAATCTGCCCCGAGCCGCCGGCGCCACGCCCATGAGATGGCGGGGCGCCGAGGCGGCGGGCCCCTCAGCCCCGGTTCTCCGCCTGGAACATCCAGTGATGCTTCTCCAGGTCGGCCGTGATCCCGATGAAGATGTCCTGGCTCACGGGGTCCGCCTCGCCGGTCGCATCCACCCGCGCACGCATCCGCGCGATCACCGCGCCGAGCGCGTCCACGAGCGTCCCCACCGCGTCCGTGTCCTTCACCCAGCCGTCGGGGGCCACTCCCACGCCACTGGTGTCCGCCACGGTCTTCGCGCGGCCGTCAGGCGGAACACCCAGCGTCGACGCCCGCTCGGCCACCGTGTCGGAGTGCTGCCGCGCGGTGTCCACGACCTCGTCGAGCTGAAGGTGCACCGACCGGAACCGCGGGCCGACCACATTCCAGTGCACCTGCTTCGCCACCAGGGACAGGTCCACGAGATCCACGAGGGCACCCTGCAGCGCCTCGCCCACGGTCTTCAGATCGGCATCGGGCAGCGGGCTCTTCACGACGTCCATACGTCACCTCCGTATCGAAACCAACATCAACCATGGCACATACGGGCGATTACGGACACATCGAACCCTGTCCGCGCTCTCGCACATCTCAAGTGCGCAGCAGAAAGCCCCGGCCGATCCTCTCGGCCGGGGCTTCCCCATGTTCAAGCTGGGCTCAGAGCGCTGAGCGCAGGCGCTACGCCGCTACGACGTCCACAGCCTCCGCAGGCGCCTTGATCGTCACGCGTTCCGGCGGGACACCGGCCACGGAGACGGAATTGAGCATCGGACGAACCGGTGCGGGCACCGGCTCCGACGGGACCGCTGCTGCCGACTCGGCCAGCTCGGCGAGAGCGAGCTCATCGCTCACTTCGCGCATCAACTCGGACATCCGTACGTCAAGCGCGTCGCAGATCGCGGAGAGCAGCTCGGAGGAAGCCTCCTTCTGCCCCCGCTCCACCTCGGAGAGATAGCCGAGCGAAACCCGGGCGGACGAGGAGACTTCGCGCAGAGTACGGCCCTGGCGCTGGCGCTGCCGACGCAGCACGTCACCCAGCAGGCGACGGAGCAGAATCATCGGTGGCTCCCTCCTCGGACCGCGTAGCCGCATCCTTCACGCCCCACCGTACCGCCTTGTGCCGCGGCCGTGCGGGGAGCGATGTCGTGTTCACTCAGGGCTGCAAACATCAAAACTCCCCGTTCTGTTCCGTATCCTGTGCCCGCGCTTTCTCCGTACGTTCGCCGGAATGCGCTCCGACCAGCTCTTCGACGAGCAGTCCGAGCACGCTCCGTACACTCTCCATACGGATTTCCGTCCGACCGCCGTTCAATCGCAGGGCGGCCACTTTGTGGCTACCAGCGAAATCCGGCGCACCTTCGGAATGATCAACTCCGGGCCCCGCCGCGGCCACGTACACGGTCCCGACCGGCTGCCCGTCCTGCGGCTCCGGTCCCGCTACGCCGGTCGTGGCGACGCCCCAGTCCGCGCCCAGCGCATCCCGCACCCCGGCCGCCATGGCGAGCGCGACCTCGGGGTGCACGGGGCCGTGCGCGGCGAGCAGGTCCGCGTCGACGCCGAGCAGCCGGTGCTTGAGCTCGGTCGCGTACGCCGTGACAGAGCCACGGAAGGCCTTGGAGGCCCCCGGTACCGCCACGAGCTCCGCGGCCACCAGGCCCCCGGTGAGCGACTCCGCGACGGCGAGGGTCTCCCCCCGCTCCGTCAACAGGCGCAGCGCCTCGACCGCCTCGTACGTCACTTCTCGGCAGCCCCCGCGGACGCCTGCGCCGCAGCCTTCGACTCGGCGAGCCCCGCGCGCCGCAGCACGACGGCCTGCCGCACATAGTCGAGCCCGGTCACCACCGTGAGCGCGACGGCGACCGCCATCACCCACCAGCGCAGCGTCGCCAGCGGCCCGGTCAGCGCCAGGATGTACATACCGACGGCCGTGCCCTGCGCCAGCGTTTTCACCTTGCCGCCGCGGCTGGCCGGAATGACCCCGTAGCGAATGACGATGAAACGCAGCAGCGTGATCCCGAGCTCGCGCCCGAGAATGACTCCGGTCACCCACCACGGAAGATCACCGAGCGACGAGAGACAGATCAGCGCGGCACCCATGATCGCTTTGTCGGCGATGGGGTCGGCGATCTTTCCGAAATCGGTGACCAAGTTGTACGAACGCGCCAAATGCCCGTCAAAGACATCCGTGATCATGGCAACGGCGAACGCCGCCCATGCCCAGGCCCGCCACGCCGGGTCGTACCCGCCGTCGGTCAGCATGAGCGCCACGAAGCCCGGCACCAGAAGGAGCCGGATCATGGTCAGGATGTTCGCGATGTTCCACAGGCTCGCCTGATGGACGGCCGCAGTACCCAGCTTGCCTCCGGACGACGGCCTGCCGGTGCCGCCCGCAGCGGACGCCGGGACTCCGGTCATCTGTCCGCCTCCTCAGCGATCTCCAACGGCTCGGCCACGAGGTCCACACCTTCGGTGCCGACCACCTTTGCCTCGACCATACGGCCGATCGTCAGACCGGCGCCGCTCGTGAGGCGCACCTGCCCGTCGGTCTCGGGTGCCTGGTGGGCACCGCGCCCGACAACACCGTCCTCCTCGTCGACGGACTCGACGAGCACCTGCACGGTCTCGCCCACGCGCTCCTCGGCGCGCTGCGACACCAGCTGCTCGGCGAGCCGGGACAGGCGCGCGAGACGCTGCGCGACGACGTCCTCGTCCAGCTTGTCCTCGTACGTCGCCGCCTCCGTGCCCTCCTCGTCGGAGTAGCCGAAGACGCCGATGGCGTCCAGGCGCGCGCCGTTCAGGAAGCGCTCCAGCTCCGCGTAGTCGGCCTCGGTCTCACCGGGGAACCCCACGATGAAGTTCGAGCGGACACCTGCCTGCGGCGCCTTGGCCCGAATGGTGTCGAGCAGCTCGAGGAACCGGTCCGTGTCACCGAAACGCCGCATCGCGCGCAGCACGCCGGGCGCCGAGTGCTGGAAGGAGAGATCGAAGTACGGGGCGACCTTGTCGGTCCCCGTCAGTACGTCGATCAGGCCCGGCCGCATCTCGGCGGGCTGCAGGTAGCTGACCCGCACCCGCTCGATCCCGTCGACCCCGGACAGCTCGGGCAGCAGCGACTCCAGAAGCCGGATGTCGCCCAGGTCCTTGCCGTACGACGTGTTGTTCTCGGAGACCAGCATGATCTCCTTGACGCCCTGCTCGGCGAGCCAGCGCGTCTCGTTCAGTACGTCGCTGGGGCGGCGCGAGATGAACGAACCACGGAACGACGGGATGGCGCAGAACGAGCACCGCCGGTCGCAGCCGGACGCCAGCTTCACGGACGCCACAGGGGTGCCACCGAGCCGGCGCCGCAGCGGGGCACGCGGCCCAGACGCGGGCGCGAGGCCCTCGGGCAGGTCGGCAGGGGGCTCCGCCGGAGCGTGCCCCGGCAGCGCGATCCCGGAGCCCGCCTCCTGGCGCTCGGCCGGGCTGATCGGCAGCAGCTTGCGGCGGTCGCGCGGGGCGTGGGCCTCCACGTTGCCCCCGGACAGGATCGTCTGGAGGCGGCCGGAGATGTCCTCGTAGTCGTCGAAACCGAGCACACCGTCGGCCTCGGGCAGCGCTTCAGCGAGTTCCTTGCCGTAGCGCTCGGCCATGCAGCCGACCGCGACCACCGCCCGCGTTCTGCCATGACCCTTGAGGTCATTGGCTTCGAGGAGGGCGTCGACGGAGTCCTTCTTCGCGGCCTCCACGAAGCCACAGGTGTTCACGACGGCGACATCGGCTGCGTCGGCGTCCTCGACGAGCTCCCAGCCGTCCGCCTCCAAGCGGCCTGCGAGCTCCTCCGAGTCCACCTCGTTACGGGCGCAGCCAAGGGTGACAAGTGCGACGGTACGGCGTTCGGGCATGGAATCAAGACTACTTCGTCCCACTGACAGCCCTCGCCGCGAGGGGTTACCGCCGGATCTCCGGGCTCAGCCGACCTCGGGGTCGCCCTTCGTGTAGGACAGCCGCTCGACCTGGCCGGTCTTGAACTCGTCGTCGATCTGCTTGCCGTTTACATACAGCTGGATGGCGCCGGCGTCACCGAGAACGAGGTCGATCTTCTGGTTGTCCTGGAAGGTCTTGGTCTGGCCGTCCTGCAGCAGCCCGTCGAACATCGTCCGGCCGTTGTGATCCTTGGCGGAGATCCAACTGCGACCGTCCGCCGCGCTGACCTTGACGGTGACCTTGTCCGCGGGGGCCGCGGCGATCGCACTGTCGGTCGGGTCCGGCTTCGGGTCGGTGGGCTTCTTGGTGCTGGGGCTCGGCTTCGCGGTCGTGGGCTTGCTGGTCGCCGGGGTGGAACCCTCGGCGGCCTGCTGCTGGCCGCCGTCGCTGTCGCCGCCGCTGAAGGCGGTGTAGCCGACGAAGGCGACGACCGCGACGATCGCCGCGACCATGGCGGCCGTCCAATTGGGCCTGCGCGGCTCGGAGCGGATCCGCTCGGTCTCGAACAGCGGCGTGGCCGGCGTCGGCGCGGGGCGCCCGTCGTACTCGTCGCCGTACTGCTCGATCAGCGGCTCGGGGTCGAGGCCCACGGCACGCGCGAGCGTGCGGATGTGGCCTCGCGCGTAGACGTCGCCACCGCAGCGCGAGAAGTCGTCCTGCTCGATGGCCTGCACGATGGGGATGCGCACCCGGGTCGACTGGCTGACCTCGTCGACGGACAGACCCGCGTCGACGCGTGCCTGCTGAAGGACACGGCCGATCGACGGCCGGTCGTCGTCCGCGTGCGGGATGCGGTCTTCCGAAGGGCGGTCGTCTTCAGGGGAGTTGCCGATGGACACGGGGGCGCCTTTCGAGCGTGTAGCCACCTGCTGGAGGTTCAGTGTAGGGGGGGTGTGAATGGGTGAGGCAACCGGGCGGTCGGACTTTGTACGCCATCAGAATGGCCCGCCATCCCGCTGGCGACGTACACGGCTGCCTCCTCCTCAACTTGACGTAGCCGACGAGGAAACGGTTGCTCCGATGCCCGTACGGGTGACGTCGTTCGAAGGGGTCACCTTACGGTTGAGCCTCCCCGCGGATCACCGCGAGCACTCCCTCCAGCTCATCTGCTTTCACAAGAACGTCACGAGCCTTCGAACCTTCACTGGGTCCGACGATGTTTCGCGACTCCATCAAGTCCATGAGCCGACCCGCCTTGGCGAAGCCCACGCGCAGCTTGCGCTGCAGCATGGAGGTCGAGCCGAACTGCGTGGAGACGACCAGCTCGACCGCCGCGCACAGCAGGTCCAGGTCGTCGCCGATGTCCTCGTCGATCTCCTTCTTCTGCTTGGTGCCCACCGTGACGTCGTCCCGGAAGACGGGCGCCATCTGGTCCTTGCAGTGCTGCACGATGGCGCCGATCTCGTCCTCTATGACGAAAGCACCCTGCATACGGGTCGGCTTGTTCGCCCCCATGGGGAGGAACAGGCCGTCGCCCTTGCCGATGAGCTTCTCGGCGCCCGGCTGGTCGAGGATGACCCGGCTGTCGGCGAGCGAGGAGGTGGCGAAGGCGAGCCGCGAGGGCACGTTCGCCTTGATCAGGCCGGTGACGACGTCGACCGACGGCCGCTGCGTGGCGAGGACCAGGTGGATACCCGCCGCGCGCGCGAGCTGCGTGATCCGGACGATGGAGTCCTCGACGTCCCTCGGGGCGACCATCATCAGGTCGGCGAGCTCATCGACGATCACCAGCAGGTACGGATACGCCTTCAGCTCCCGCTCACTGCCCTCGGGCGTGGTGAGCTTGCCGTCCTTGACCGCCTTGTTGAAGTCGTCGATGTGCCGGTAGCCGAAGGCCGCGAGGTCGTCGTAGCGCAGATCCATCTCTCGCACGACCCACTGGAGTGCCTCGGCGGCCTTCTTGGGGTTGGTGATGATCGGCGTGATCAGGTGCGGGATCCCCTCGTACGCGGTCAGCTCCACGCGCTTGGGGTCGACGAGGACCATCCGGACGTCCTCGGGCGTCGCCCGCATCATGATCGAGGTGATCAGACAGTTGATGCACGACGACTTACCGGAGCCGGTGGCGCCGGCGACCAGGATGTGCGGCATCTTGGCCATGTTGGCCATGACGTAGCCGCCTTCGACGTCCTTGCCGAGCGCGACCAGCATGGGGTGCTCGTCCTCGGCCGCGTCCGCGAGGCGCAGCACGTCGCCGACGTTGACCATCTCGCGGTCCGTGTTCGGGATCTCGATGCCGACCGCGGACTTCCCGGGGATCGGCGAGATGATCCGGACGTCCGGGGACGCGACGGCGTAGGCGATGTTCTTCGCCAGGGCCGTGATCTTCTCGACCTTCACGGCGGGGCCGAGCTCGATCTCGTACCGCGTGACCGTGGGGCCGCGCGTGAAGCCCGTGACGCCCGCGTCGACCTTGAACTCGGTGAAGACGGTCTGCAGCGATTCGACGACGGCGTCGTTGGCGGCGCTGCGCGACTTGCCGGGGCCACCGCGCGTGAGCAGGTCGAGGGAGGGCAGCGCGTACGTGATGTCGCCGGCGAGCTGGAGCTGCTCGGCGCGCGGCGGGAGGTCCCCCCTCGCGTCAGGTGCGGACTTGGTGAGGTCCGGCACGCCGAGAGAGGTGGGCGTCGGCTCAGGCTCCTTCTGAGCGCCTGCCGGGGCCTTCTTGGCCCTGGCCCCCGGCACGGGTGCCGAGCGCTCCCCTGTGGACGTCTCACCGCTGTTCTCGCCGCCGCTCTCACCGGAGACGCCCTGCGTGAGGTCCGCGACGAGCGGCGACGGCGGCATTCCGTGCAGCACGGCCCCGTCGAGCGCGGCGGCCGCCGCCGCGGCCACGTCGACCGCGTCCATCGGCCGCTCCATGGCGGGCTGCACGGACCGCCGCGACTTGCGCCGCTTGGCGAACGCCTCCTCCTCGGCCCGATCCGGGTCGTACGACTCCGGCGCCGGGGCGCCGGGGCGCTTGCGCGAGCGCACGGGCGTGGCCTCGCGCCATTCGTCGTCGTACTCGTCCGGCACCCCCTCGGCGAAGGCCGCGTCCTCGTGCACGACACCGAGCTTCACGCCGAGCTGGCGCAGGCGCTGCGGGATGGCGTTGACGGGTGTCGCGGTCACCACGAGCAGACCGAACACCGTCAGCAGAACGAGCAGCGGGACCGCGAGCACCTGGGTCATCGTGAAGCTCAGCGGTGTCGCGGCGGCCCAGCCGATGAGTCCGCCCGCGTCCCTTATGGCGCGCATGCCGTCCCCGCGCGCGGGTGAGCCGCAGGCGATGTGTACCTGCCCGAGCACGCCGACGACGAGCGCGGAGAGGCCGATCACGATCCGCCCGTTGGCCTCGGGCTTCTCGGGATGCCGGATGAAGCGCACGGCGATGACACCGAGCAGGATCGGGACCAGCAGGTCGAGACGGCCGAACGCGCCGGTCACCAGCATGTCGACGAGGTCACCGACCGGGCCCTGAAGATTGGACCAGGTACCGGCAGCGCAGATCAGCCCGATCCCGAGCAGCAGCAGCGCGAGTCCGTCCTTGCGGTGTGCCGGGTCGAGCCCCTTCGCACCACGCCCTATGCCGCGGAACATGGCCCCCACACTGTGCGCGACGCCCAGCCACAGGGCGCGTACGAGCTTGTACAGGCCCCCGGTCGGATTGGGTGCCGCCTTGGGGGCGGGCTTCTTCGCCGCGGCCTTCTTGGCGGGCGCCCTCTTGGGCGCCGGCTTCTTGGCCGCGGCCTTCTTCGCGGGGGCTTTTCTGGCAGCGGCCTTCTTCGCCGGAGCCTTGGTCGGCGCCGCCGTCTTCTTCGCGGGCGACTTCTTGGCTGCGGGACGTGAGGCCATGGGTGTGAGGTTACCGGGGGAGCCGACCTTGGACACGTGTGCCCACCGCTTCACCCGATCGTGTCGCGAACTGACGGGGCGGAAACTGACGTGCCCTCAAAGCCCGAGCGCCGCCCCCGATTCCGGGGCGGCCGCCTCAGTTCTGCGACGGCAGCGAGGGCGCTCCGCTGCCCGTCCCGGGCTCCAGGGCGTCAAGCGCCCTGCGCAGTCCGGTGAGTTTGCGCTCCAGATGTGCCGCCGTGGCCACCGCCGCGGCGTCCGCGGACTCGTCGTCCAGCTGCTTCGACAGCGCCTCGGCCTGCTCCTCGACCGCGGCGAGCCGCGCCGACAGCTCGGCGAGCAGCCCCGCGGGCTCCTTGCTGTCCCCGATGGCCTTGCCGCCGCCCTCCAGCTGGAGCCGCAGCAGCGCCGCCTGCTCCCGGAGCTGGCAGTTCTTCATGTACAGCTCGACGAACACCGAGACCTTGGCGCGCAGCACCCAGGGGTCGAACGGCTTGGAGATGTAGTCGACCGCCCCTGCCGCGTAGCCACGGAACGTGTGATGCGGTCCGTGGTTGATCGCGGTGAGGAAGATGATCGGGATGTCCCGTGTCCGCTCGCGGCGCTTGATGTGCGCAGCGGTTTCGAACCCGTCCATTCCTGGCATCTGAACGTCCAGCAGAATGACCGCGAAATCGTCCGTGAGCAGCGCCTTCAGCGCTTCCTCCCCGGACGATGCCCGTACCAGTGTCTGATCGAGCGCGGAGAGGATGGCCTCCAGCGCCAGCAGATTCTCCGGCCGGTCATCGACCAGGAGGATCTTGGCCTTCTGCACCATGGCCCGCCCTCCTCGCCCCGGCATGGGGCCGCCCCTGTCCGCAGGACTCGGGGAGGCTCCTTTCGCCGCCCCAGGGAACGACTCCCTTGCGTCGTCCGTCCTTGTGCCGGTCATGGTAGCTGCACCCCGCCTGTCGCCACACCCTGTCACCGCGATGTCACCGTGCACGTAGCAGAAACGCGGTGGGAGACCAGAAGGTTCCCCGAATCCCGCGCCTCTACACGACTTCGACCACACTCAGTCAGCAACTCATCTTGAACATTCCGGATTCCTGTCACTCACCATGCATCCACCGCTCCATCACAGAGAGCAGATGGTCCGGATCGACCGGCTTCGTAACGTAGTCGGAAGCACCCGACTCGATGGCCTTCTCCCGGTCGCCCTTCATCGCCTTCGCGGTGAGCGCGATGATCGGCAGCCCGGCGAACTGCGGCATCCTACGGATCGCCGTCGTCGTCGCGTAGCCGTCCATCTCCGGCATCATGATGTCCATCAGCACGACTGTCACATCGTCGTGCTGTTCGAGGACTTCGATGCCCTCACGCCCGTTCTCCGCGTACAGGACCGAGAGGCCCTGCTGCTCCAGGACGCTGGTGAGCGCGAACACGTTACGGATGTCGTCGTCGACGATGAGCACCTTCTCGCCGACGAACAGCAGCCCGTTCCGGGGCGTGGGCGAGCTCTTCTCGGCCGCACCCGTCGCACCCGCCATGCCGCTGTCCCAGTGCTCCTCCGCGCGCTCCTGAGCAGGCAGCGGCTGGCCCTGCGGCGGCCCCTGCGGCGCCGTCCGCTCGGGCGGCGTCGGGGTCGACCTACGACGGCGCCGGAACAGCGCCGCGGGCCCGTTCTGGGTGTCCTGGTAGGACCTCACCTCGGCCGGGGTCTCCACCTCCGCGGGCTCGGGCGCCGCGTCGAGGGCGAGCCGCTCCCCCGGTTCAATGGTGGGCGCGAGCTGCGCGTACCCCTGGGGCGGCAGTTCGCTCGGGTGCATCGGCAGGTACAGCGTGAAGGTCGAGCCTCGTCCGGGCTCGCTCTGCGCGTGGATCTCGCCGCCCAGGAGGCGGGCGATCTCGCGGCTGATGGACAGGCCGAGGCCCGTACCGCCGTACTTGCGGCTCGTCGTGCCGTCGGCCTGCTTGAACGCCTCGAAGATGACACGCATCTTGCTGGCCGCGATGCCGATTCCGGTGTCGGTCACCGAGAAGGCGATCACGTCGCCGTCGACCTCGGTCAACGAGCCCGCTTCCAGCAGCTGTTCACGGATCGCGTTCGGTACGTCGGCGCCGGCCGGCCTGATGACGAGCTCGACGGCACCGGAGTCCGTGAACTTCACCGCGTTGGAGAGCAGGTTGCGCAGCACCTGAAGGAGCCGCTGTTCGTCGGTGTGCAACGTAGTGGGCAGTTCCGGCGACACCCTTACGGAGAAGTCGAGTTGCTTCTCCGCGGTCAGCGGCCGGAACGTGGCCTCTACGTAGTCGACAAGTTGCACCAGGGCGATGCGCGTCGGCGAGACGTCCATCTTGCCCGCCTCGACCTTCGACAGGTCCAGGATGTCGTTGATCAGCTGGAGCAGGTCGGAGCCCGCTCCATGGATCGTCTCGGCGAACTCGACCTGCTTCGGAGTGAGGTTCGTGTCGGCGTTGTCGGCCAGCAACTTGGCAAGGATGAGCAGCGAGTTGAGCGGCGTACGCAGCTCGTGCGACATGTTCGCGAGGAACTCGCTCTTGTAGCGCATCGAGACGGCGAGCTGCTCGGCGCGCTCCTCCAGGACCTGCCGTGCGTCCTCGATCTCGGTGTTCTTCACCTCGATGTCACGGTTCTGCTGAGCGAGCAGTTCGGCCTTCTCCTCCAGCTCGGCGTTGGAAGCCTGGAGCGCCTTCTGCCGGTTCTCCAACTCGGCGGAGCGCTCACGGAGCTGCTCGGTCAGCTCCTGCGACTGCCTCAGCAGGACCTCCGTCTTCGTGTTGACGGAGATCGTGTTGACGCTCGTCGCGATCATCTCGGCGATCTGCCCGAGGAAGTCCTTCTGGATCTGCGTGAACGGCGTGAAGGACGCCAGCTCGATCACACCGAGCACCGTGTCCTCGAACAGTACGGGGATCACGATGACCTGCGCGGGCGGCGCCTCACCGAGGCCGGAGGCGATCTTCAGGTAGCCGCTGGGCGCGTTGTCCACAAGGATCGTGCGCCGCTCCTGCGCGGCCGTCCCGATGAGCGTCTCGCCGGGCCGGAAGGCCGTCGGCATGGAGCCCATGGAGTAGCCGTAGCTCCCGCACATGCGCAGCTCGTACGCGTCCTCGTCCGCGATCGCCGGGTCGGCACTGTCGTCCAGCGGAAGCGCCAGGAAGAACGCGCCGTGCTGTGCCGACACCACCGGCGTCAGCTCGCTCATGATGAGCCCCGCCACGTCGTCGAGGTCGCGGCGGCCCTGCATCAGACCCGAGATACGGGCCAGGTTGCCCTTGAGCCAGTCCTGCTCCTCGTTGGCGATCGTGGTGTCGCGCAGGTTCGAGATCATCTTGTTGATGTTGTCCTGCAGGACCTGGATCTCGCCCGCGGCGTCGACGTCGATCTTGAGGTTGAGGTCGCCGCGCGTCACCGCGGTGGCGACCGCCGCGATGGCGCGCACCTGACGGGTCAGGTTCCCGGCCATCTCGTTCACCGACTCGGTCAGGTCGCGCCACGTGCCGTCCACGTCGCGCACCCGGGCCTGGCCGCCCAACTGGCCCTCGGTGCCCACCTCACGGGCCACCCGGGTGACCTGCTCGGCGAAGGACGACAACTGGTCGACCATCGTGTTGATCGTGGTCTTCAGCTCGAGGATCTCGCCGCGCGCGTCGATGTCGATCTTCTTGGTCAGGTCGCCCTTGGCGATGGCGGTCGTGACCATCGCGATGTTGCGCACCTGTCCGGTCAGGTTCGAGGCCATGCCGTTCACGGATTCGGTCAGGTCCTTCCACGTACCGGATACTCCGGGTACGCGGGCCTGGCCACCGAGGATGCCGTCCGTGCCCACCTCGCGGGCCACCTTGGTGACCTGGTCGGCGAACGAACTCAGGGTCCGCACCATCGTGTTGAACGTGTCGGCGAGCTGCGCGACCTCACCGCGCGCCTCGATGGTGACCTGCCGGGTCAGGTCACCGTTGGCCACCGCGTTGGCGACCTGGGAGATGTTGCGCACCTGCATGGTCAGGTTGTTGGCCATGAGGTTCACGTTGTCGCTCAGGTCCTTCCAGATGCCCGTGACACCCGGAACCCGTGCCTGACCACCCAGCTGCCCCTCGGTGCCCACCTCACGGGCCACCCGCGTCACCTGCTCGGCGAACGCGGAGAGCTGGTCGACCATCGTGTTCACGGTGGTGACGAGTTCGAGGATCTCGCCCTTGGCGTCGACCGTGATCTTCTTGGAGAGGTCACCGCGCGCCACCGCCGTGGTGACCTCGGCGATGTTCCGCACCTGAAGCGTCAGGTTGTTGGCCATGCCGTTCACGGACTGCGTCAGGTCCTTCCACGTACCCGACACGCCCTGCACCTCGGCCTGGCCGCCGAGGATGCCGTCCGTACCCACCTCACGGGACACCCGGGTGACCTGCTCGGCGAAGGCCGACAGCTGGTCCACCATCGTGTTGAGGGTGTTCTTCAGCTCCAGGATCTCGCCGCGCGCGTCCACGTCGATCTTCTGCGACAGGTCACCACGCGCCACCGCCGTGGCCACCTGGGCGATGTTGCGCACCTGGGCCGTGAGGTTGCCGGCCATGCCGTTCACGGAATCCGTCAGATCGCGCCACACGCCGGCCACGCCGGGCACCTGCGCCTGACCGCCCAGGCGGCCTTCCGTGCCCACCTCACGGGCCACTCGGGTCACCTGGTCCGCGAAGGCGGAGAGCTGGTCGACCATCGTGTTGATGGTGTTCTTCAGCTCCAGGATCTCGCCGCGGGCATCCACGTCGATCTTCTGTGACAGGTCACCACGCGCCACCGCGGTCGTGACCTGGGCGATCTGCCTCACCTGTGAAGTCAGGTTTCCGGCCATGAAGTTGACGGAGTCGGTCAGTTCCTTCCACGTGCCGCTCACGCCGTCCACGCGGGCCTGACCGCCGAGGCGGCCCTCCGTGCCCACGTCTCGCGCCATCCGCGTCACCTGGTCGGCGAAGCTCGACAGCTGGTCCACCATCGTGTTCACGGTGTTCTTCAGTTGAAGCATCTCGCCGGAGACGTCGACGGTGACCTTCTGCGACAGATCACCGTTCGCCACCGCCGTCGTCACCTGGGCGATGTTGCGCACCTGTCCGGTGAGGTTCCGGAACGCGGTGTTGACGGAGTCGGTCAGGTCCTTCCACGTACCGGCGGCGCCAGGAACGAGCGCCTGACCGCCGAGCTCACCCTCGACACCGACTTCCCGGGCCACACGCGTCACTTCGGAACCGAAGGCGGACAGCTGGTCCACCATCGTGTTCACGGTGTTCTTCAGCTCGAGCATCTCGCCCGCGACGTCGACGGTGACCTTCTGCGACAGATCACCGTTCGCCACCGCCGTCGTCACGGTCGCGATGTCCCGCACCTGAGTTGTGAGGTTTCGGAAAACCGTGTTCACCGAATCGGTGAGGTCCTTCCACGTGCCGGCAGCCCCCGGCACATTGGCCTGGCCACCGAGCTGACCCTCGGCACCGACCTCGTTCGCCACACGCGTGACCTCGTCCGCGAAAGTACGCAGGGTCTCGGTCATCTGGTTGATGGTCTCGGCCAGCTGGGCGACCTCGCCGCGCGCCGACACGGTGACCTTCTGCGACAGGTCACCATTGGCCACGGCCGTGGTGACCTGTGCGATTCCACGCACCTGCGCGGTCAGGTTGCCGGCCATGAGGTTCACCGAATCGGTGAGGTCCTTCCACACCCCGGCCACACCGGGCACCTGGGCCTGACCGCCGAGCTCACCCTCCGTACCCACCTCGCGGGCCACACGCGTGACCTCGGAGGAGAACGACGACAGCTGGTCCACCATCGTGTTCACGGTGTTCTTCAGCTCGAGCATCTCGCCCGCGACGTGAACCGTGACCTTGCGGGACAAGTCGCCCTTGGCCACCGCGGTGGTGACGAGAGCAATGTCACGCACCTGTGCGGTCAGCCGGTACGCCATCGTGTTGACGGAATCCGTAAGATCCTTCCACGAACCGGACATTCCACGTACGCGCGCCTGCCCGCCGAGCTTGCCCTCGGTGCCCACCTCGCTGGCCACGCGCGTGACCTCGTCGGTGAACGTGGAGAGCTGATCGACCAGGTTGTTGACCGTCCGGCCGACCTTCAGGAACTCGCCGCGCAGCGGATGCCCGTGCCCCTCGGGCTTCCCTTCCGGCACCTGGGCCCTCAGCTCCATCCGGGGCGACAGATCACCGTCCGCGACCGCCGAGAGCACCCTCCCGACCTCTGAGACGGGCCGTACGAGGTCGTCCACGAGCGCGTTGGACGCATTGATCGCGGTGGCCCAGGAACCCTCACAGGCGCCCGTCTCGAGCCGCTCGGTGAGCTTGCCCTCGCGGCCCACCATGCGGCGCACTCGTGACATCTCACCCGTCAAGTGCAGATTTCGGTCGGCCACCTCGTTGAAGACGGCCGCGATCTCCGACATCACGCCGTCGCCGCTGACGGTCAGGCGCTTGCGGAAATTGCCGTCTCTCATCGCGACAAGACCTGCGAGCAGCCTGTTCAGCGCCGCGGTATCCACCGTCGTCGTTCCGCTGCCACCGCGCGTTTTGCGCCGTTTTGCCAGGGACTGTCCGTCTTCTGCGCGCGTCTTCTTGCTCCGCGTCGCTGCGCCAGACTCCACTGTGTCCCTCCCGCAGGGGTCGACCTGTACTGCTCGGGTAGCTCGGGTTTCTCGGATTCGCTTCTACCGCCGCATCGACATTTCAATGCGTTCTTCCATGGAAGCTTGCCCAGTGTTTCACCATGGCTGAACCAGGCCATAACAGTTCGGCAGCTTCGCACACCGTCCGCACACCCTCCGGGCGGAAACACAGACGACCGGCATCCGCATGGACGGCGAAGGTAAGTAACCTTGGCAGCGGCTGTCCACCCACCCCGGTCTGCCCGGCCTGGGCGGTGGCGAAAAACGAGCGGGCATCGGAGGGGCGGCCGAGACATGGGTACGGGAGACCTGGGCCTCGACACTCGGACAACGAGTACAACTCGTACAGGGAGTTCTGTGATCACCGCGCGCGCGGCTGCCACTTTCGAGCCGGTCGGACGCTCCGTCGCGACCGCCCGCTCCTTCGTACGCGACACCCTCCAAGGGTGGGGCCATGCGGACATCATCGACGACGCCGTCGTTCTGACCAGCGAACTCGTGACAAATGCCGTGGTTCACGCGGGCACATCCGCGGAGGTCCTGTGCCTGCGAAGTGAGGACCACGTCCGCATCGAGGTCTCCGACCGCTATCCGGAGCGAGAGATTCCGCTACAGGCGTCCGCCATGAACATGGGCAGCCCCGACCGCGAGGGCGGCCGCGGCCTCCAGCTCTGCGCCGCGCTCGCAGGACGCTGGGGCGTCGACTATTCGGCCACCCACAAGCGGGTCTGGTTCCAACTCGACCTGCCGGAGCGCTCGGTCGGCACCCGCGCCGCGGGCCCCACCCTCCCCATCGACCTCCTCCCGCTGGCGGACGAGCGGGTCCGCGTGGCCGTCGTCCAGATCGACCGGGTCGGCGCGATCACCGGGTGGAACGAGGACGCGGAGGAGCTCTTCGGGTACGCGGCCGAGCAGGTCACAGGAAAGCCCCTCACGGACTTCGCGGCATGGCCGCACACGCCCGGCACCAGCACCGGCATCGTCGACGCGCTGCAGCTCTCGCGCTGGGAGGGCAGTTACGGCATCCGCACCGCCAATGGCCGCGTGACGCCCGTGTACGCCTCGCACCTGCGTGTCCGCGACACCGACGGCGACCCGTCGACAGTGTGCCTCCTGGTACGCGACCACGAGCGCGCCATCCTCCAGACCCCGCTGCGCCTCCCCTCGCCCGACCCGGGATCGCACTCCGAGAGCCAGGGCTCCGACCCGTTCGAGGTCTTCATCGGCTCGCCGGCGCCCGACGACCTCGACGGGCTGCTCCAGCGCACCGTCGAGCGCGCCCGCGACATGCTCGACGGCGACTCCGCGTTCCTGCTGCTCGCCACGGACGACGAAACGGAGCTGGAGGTCCGCGCCTCGACCGGCCTGCCCTCCGCACGGCAGCGCTTCGCGCGCGTGCCCGTCGAAGTCGGCCCCAACCGCTACGGTTCGGCGCGTATGCCGGCCGTGCACGAGGACCTGTCCCAAGTCCCGGGCGCCGTACCGCTCTTGAACGGCACGGGCATGCGCTCGGTCGTCACGGTGCCCCTCAAGGTAGAAGGCCGTCTCACGGGCTCCCTGGGGGTGGCGGCAGAATCCCCCGACCGCTACTCCAACGAAGAAGCACTGCGCCTACAGTTCGCCGCCGACCGCATCGCGCTGGCCGTCGAATCGGCCCGTCTCGGCGAACTCGAAAAGCTCCGCCGCGGCTCTCTCAGCTTCCTCGTCGAAGCCTCCGACCTCCTGGCGGGCACGCTCGACAGGGACCAAACCCTGGCGCTCATGGCCCAGATGACGGTTCCGACCCTCGCCACGTGGTGCGCCGTCTACACGATCGCCGATCAGGCCTCGGAGCCGTACCTCTCCTATGTGCTGCACGAGGACGAGGAGCGCATCGACGGCCTGAAGGCACTCCTTTCGAAGATCGCCCCACCGGACCCGGTCCCGACTCCTGGTGCCCGCGTCTGGGCGGCCCCCGCGGAAGCCGCCCATCAGGCAGCTCTGCGTACGTCCATGAGAAGCCTGGGCCTCGGCGAACCGGCGAGCGTCAGCTCCGGCATCGGCACGACGCTCCAGACGGCCTCCGCGGTCGGCGGCGAGACCGTCGTACTCCCCCTGGTGGCCCGCAACCGCGTCATCGGCATGCTGACCCTCGGCAAACCGACGGACGAACACTTCCGCCAGGAAATCCTGGAGCTCGCCGAGGACTTGAGCCGCAGGGCGGCCCTCGCCCTCGACAACGCGCGCCTCTACTCGGAGCGCATGGCGATCAGCCAGTCCCTCCAGCGCAGCCTCCTGCCCCCGGAGCTCCCCGACGTCCCCGGCGTCGAGGTGGAGGTCATCTACCGCGCGGCCGGCGAAGGCAACGAGGTGGGCGGAGACTTCTACGACCTGTTCCCGATCCGGGACGGCGCGTACGGCTTCGCCATCGGCGACGTCTGCGGTACGGGCCCGGAGGCGGCCGCCGTGACCGGCCTGGCCCGCCACGCGCTGCGCCTCCTCGCCCGTGAGGGCTTCGGTGGTCCCGCGGTCCTGGAGCGCCTCAACGCGGCGATCCTCGACGAGGGCGCCCGCAGCCGCTTCCTGACCCTGCTCTACGGGGAGTTGTGGCCGCAGGAGGACGGCTCGGCGATCCTGAAGATGGTCTGCGCCGGCCACCCGCTCCCGCTGCGCCTGCGCCAGGACGGCTCCGTCGCACCGTACGCGGAGCCCCAGCCGCTGCTCGGCGTCATGGACGACCTGGAGCTGTACGAACAGACTCTGACGCTCGACCCGGGTGACGTGCTGCTCTGCGTCACCGACGGCATCACCGAGCGCCGTGAGGGCAGCCGCATGCTCGGCGACGACGGCCTGGCGGAAGTCCTCTCCACCTGTACGGGCCTCACGGCAGGGGCCGTTGCCGCCCGCATCATGCGCGCGGTGGAGCGCTTCGCCGCGGACGCTCCGTCGGACGACATGGCGATCCTCGCGATGCGCGTGCCTGGCCTGCACCACGACTGAGGCCGCCGGGCCGGAACAACAAAAAGGCCTCCGCCCATGGGGCGGAGGCCTTGATCTGAGGAGCCCCCAAGCGGAATCGAACCGCTGACCTTCTCCTTACCATGGAGACGCTCTACCGACTGAGCTATAGGGGCCTGTCGCTTTCGCGGTTTCCCGCTCGGCAACGGAATAAAGCTTACCTGATGTTGAGCCCCCTCCGGACCACCGACGGTGCAGCTCTAGAAGGCCGGCTGCAACAGTCCGCCCAATGCATTGCAGGCATGCACGACCCGCTGCAACTCCCGCCGTGACATTGCCGCTTCGATCGGCAGCGCAAGCGTGTCGTCGGCGGCCCGCTCGGTTTCCGGCAGCGCAATGTCGCATCGCAATCCGGGCAACCGGTGCACCGGCGTCTTCACCGGCACCCGGCACTCGACGCCCTTTCCACGCAACACCCGCGCGAAAGCATCCCGATCCGGCCGCCCATTGCCCGGCACCCGCACCACGTACTGCTGATACGTGTGCCCTTCCTCCCCGACAGGAGTCCGTACGCCAGTGAGCCGCGCGCTCAAATAGGCGGCGTGGACGCGACGTTGAGCCACCTCGTCGTACGACTTCTCTGACTCGCCCGGCTCCTCCAGTACGAGCAGGCCATGACGGCGACCCAACTCCCGCAGCCGGGCGAGATCCGCCCGGTGCCCGAAACGGTGAACGGCGACAACCGCTGCGGTACGGGCGCTCACGCCGGCGGCTACGTGGGAGGGGTCGATGCAGTACGTCTCCGGGTGAATGTCGGCGAAGACCGGCACGGCCCCCACTCGCACGACGTCCTCGGCCACCTCGGCGTTGCCGAAGGCCGGCACGATGACTTCGTCCCCGGTACCAACACCTGCGGCTCGCAGCATTTCAACTGTGCCCATGACAGGGATCGTGCCCAGGCGACGTGAACGACGGGTGAAGCGCAACAAAAAAGAGCTGGTCCCCGAACCAAAAGGTTCGGGGACCAGCTCTTCTATAAAATTAGTTCGGCGGCGTCCTACTCTCCCACAGGGTCCCCCCTGCAGTACCATCGGCGCTGTGAGGCTTAGCTTCCGGGTTCGGAATGTAACCGGGCGTTTCCCTCACGCTATGACCACCGAAACACTATGAAACTGTCAACCGGAGCCGTGGCACATGGCTACGACGGTTGTTCGTGGTTTCAGAACCAACACAGTGGACGCGAGCAACTGAGGACAAGCCCTCGGCCTATTAGTACCAGTCACCTCCACACCTTGCGGTGCTTCCAGATCTGGCCTATCAA